>NZ_JBNWAE010000065.1:0-300 GCF_050496565.1 Pseudomonas shirazensis | reverse complement strand
AGAGCGTGTGCGGCATATGCTCAGCGACAGCGCGCCGGTGGCGGTGCTGGTGCATAGCGCTACGCGGCACGTACCGGATTCGGCCCAGGTTATCGACCTGGATCAGCCGACCTGGAACGCGCAGCCTTCCAGCAACCCGGTTGTCACCGGCTTGACCCCGCGTCACCTGGCCTATGTGATCTACACCTCAGGCTCTACCGGGTTGCCGAAGGGCGTGATGAACGAGCATGCCGGCGTGGTCAACCGTCTGCTGTGGATGCAAGACGCCTATAACCTTGGCGCAGACGACGTGGTCTTGCA
>NZ_JBNWAE010000064.1:0-301 GCF_050496565.1 Pseudomonas shirazensis | reverse complement strand
TGAAGACGTCTACAAAGACGGTAGCGAAGTGACTGCGACCGTCACTGCCGTCAACGGCGGTAACTTCGAAGCTGTGGATCTCACTGGCGCGACCACCACTGTTGCTGTCGAAGACACCATCGACACCACCACCGTGGCCGTCACTGCCGAAGCCGCGAAGGAGGGTGATGCCAACCTCACCTTCAACTTCCAGCTCAGCAACCCGCCGCAGGCTGGTAGCACCACGACTCTGACCGTCAACGTCGGTGGCACTAACTACACCGTCAACATTGGCGCCGATGGCAAGGGCACCCTTCAGGTC
>NZ_JBNWAE010000063.1:0-304 GCF_050496565.1 Pseudomonas shirazensis | reverse complement strand
GCCGATAAGACGTTCGGCCAGGTCCGCCGGCAGTGCTTCACCGCCGCACAGCACCTGGCGACCGGCCAAAGCTGGCAGGCGTGGGTGGTCGGCGAGCATGCGCCAGGTCGAGGGGGTCGCCTGGATGGCAGTGACCTGCTGCTGCTCGATCTGCGCCCACAGGCGCTCCGGGTCGCGGGCGGTGTCGCGGTCCACCAGCACCACGCTGGCGCCGCTGACCAGCGGCAGGTACAGCTCCAGCACGGCGATATCGAACGACAGCGAAGTCAGCGCCAGCATGCGCCCGTCAGCAGCCAGGCCCGGG
>NZ_JBNWAE010000062.1:0-304 GCF_050496565.1 Pseudomonas shirazensis | reverse complement strand
ACCGATAAGGCGTTCGGCCAGGTCCGCCGGCAGTGCTTCACCGCCGCACAGCACCTGGCGACCGGCCAAAGCTGGCAGGCGTGGGTGGTCGGCGAGCATACGCCAGGTCGAGGGGGTCGCCTGGATGGTAGTGACCTGCTGCTGCTCGATCTGCGCCCACAGGCGCTCCGGGTCGCGGGCGGTGTCGCGGTCCACCAGCACCACGCTGGCGCCGCTGACCAGCGGCAGGTACAGCTCAAGCACGGCGATATCGAACGACAGCGAAGTCAGCGCCAGCATGCGCCCGTCAGCAGCCAGGCCCGGT
>NZ_JBNWAE010000061.1:0-315 GCF_050496565.1 Pseudomonas shirazensis | reverse complement strand
CGCTTCCGGCAAAGGTACTCTGCTGGTTCCGAATACCAACGTTGAAGATGTCTACAAAGATGGCAGTGAAGTCACTGCGACTGTCACCGCGGTCAATGGCGGTAACTTCGAAGCTGTGGATCTGACTGGCGCGACCACCACTGTTGCTGTCGAAGACACGATCGACACCACCACCGTGGCCGTCACTGCCGAGGCCGCGAAAGAAGGTGATGCCAACCTCACCTTCAACTTCCAGCTCAGCAACCCGCCGCAGGCTGGTAGCACCACCACCCTGACCGTTAACGTCGGCGGGACTAACTACACCGTTGATATCGA
>NZ_JBNWAE010000060.1:0-315 GCF_050496565.1 Pseudomonas shirazensis | reverse complement strand
CGAAGACGTCTACAAAGACGGCAGCGAAGTCACTGCGACCGTCACTGCAGTCAATGGCGGCAACTTCGAAGCCGTCGATCTGACCGGCGCGACCACTACTGTCGCTGTCGAAGACACCATCGACACCACGACTGTGGCCGTCACTGCCGAAGCAGCAAAAGAAGGTGATGCAAACCTCACCTTCAACTTCCAGTTGAGCAACCCGCCGCAGGCCGGTAGCACCACCACGCTGACTGTGAATGTCGGTGGTACCAACTACACCGTCAACGTTGGCGCCGATGGCAAGGGCACCCTTCAGGTCCCGAACACCAACGT
>NZ_JBNWAE010000059.1:0-315 GCF_050496565.1 Pseudomonas shirazensis | reverse complement strand
GCAACCCGCCGCAGGCTGGTGGCACCACCACCCTGACCGTGAACGTCGGTGGCAGTAACTACACCGTTGATATCGATGCTTCCGGCAAAGGTACTCTGCTGGTTCCGAATACCAACGTCGAAGACGTGTACAAAGATGGCAGCGAAGTCACTGCAACCGTCACTGCGGTCAATGGCGGCAACTTCGAAGCTGTGGATCTGACCGGCGCGACTACTACCGTTGCCGTTGAAGACACTATCGATACCACCACTGTGGCCGTCACTGCCGAGGCCGCGAAAGAAGGTGATGCCAACCTCACCTTCAACTTCCAGCTGA
>NZ_JBNWAE010000058.1:0-316 GCF_050496565.1 Pseudomonas shirazensis | reverse complement strand
CGAAGACGTCTACAAAGACGGCAGTGAAGTCACTGCAACCGTCACTGCGGTCAACGGTGGCAACTTTGAAGCCGTCGATCTGACTGGCGCGACCACTACTGTCGCTGTCGAAGACACCATCGACACCACCACCGTGGCCGTCACCGCCGAAGCTGCGAAAGAAGGCGATGCAAACCTCACCTTCAACTTCCAGCTGAGCAACCCACCGCAGGCTGGTAACACTGCTACCTTGACCGTCAACGTCGGTGGCACTGACTACACCGTGACTGTTGGCGCTGATGGCAAGGGCACCCTCCAGGTCCCGAACACCAACGTC
>NZ_JBNWAE010000057.1:0-325 GCF_050496565.1 Pseudomonas shirazensis | reverse complement strand
CACAGCAGCTTCGGTCGGGCCGTACAGGTTGTGCAGCTCGACCGTCGGCAGTTGCGTGTGGAAGCGTCGCACCAGGCTGCCCGGCAAGGCCTCACCGCTGCACAGAACACGCTTGAGACCATCAGCCGATAGTTGGCCGTGCGCCAGGAACACATCCAGCATCGAGGGCACGAAGTGCAAGGTGGTGACGTTTTCGCTGCGGATCACCTGACGCAGATACTCCGGATCGCGATGGCCGCCGGGGCGCGCCATGACCAGGCGAGCGCCAGTTTGCAGCGGCCAGAGGAACTCCCACACCGAGACGTCGAAGCTGAACGGCGTCTTT
>NZ_JBNWAE010000056.1:0-325 GCF_050496565.1 Pseudomonas shirazensis | reverse complement strand
GAAGACGCCGTTCAGCTTCGACGTCTCGGTGTGGGAGTTCCTCTGGCCGCTGCAAACCGGCGCTCACCTGGTCATGGCGCGCCCCGGCGGTCATCGCGATCCGGAATACCTGCGTCAGGTGATCCGCAGCGAAAACGTCACCACCTTGCACTTCGTGCCCTCGATGCTGGATGTGTTCCTGGCCCATGGTGAGGCTTCGGCGGCTTCGTTGAAGCGCGTCCTGTGCAGCGGCGAGGCCTTGCCGGGCAGCCTGGTGCGACGCTTCCACACGCAACTGCCGAGTGTCGAGCTGCATAACCTGTACGGCCCGACCGAAGCTGCTGTA
>NZ_JBNWAE010000055.1:0-337 GCF_050496565.1 Pseudomonas shirazensis | reverse complement strand
TTCCAAAGACAGCTCGACGGTGTCGACCACGCTGAAATTGGTCGGCAAGGCGTCGCCCAGTCAGAAGTTGGAAATCCGCAATGGGAATGACAAGGTGGGAGAAGCTACCGCCAATGCCAGCGGCGACTGGCACACCACGCTGACCGGCCTGACCGTGAAAGCCTACGCCCTGAAGGCGCACGGTTTGTACGGCAGCAACCCAGCTTCCGATCCCTGGAATGTGACCATCATCCAGTCTGTTACCCCCACCCTCATCTCGGTGAAGGATGACAAAGACAAGGACGTGTCCAAAGGCAGCTCGACGGTGTCGACCACGCTGAAGTTGGTCGGCAAGGCG
>NZ_JBNWAE010000054.1:0-383 GCF_050496565.1 Pseudomonas shirazensis | reverse complement strand
GACTGTGGCCGTCACTGCCGAAGCAGCAAAAGAAGGTGATGCGAACCTCACCTTCAACTTCCAGCTCAGCAATCCGCCGCAGGCTGGTAGCACCACTACCCTGACCGTCAACGTCGGTGGCACAAACTACACCGTTGATATCGATGCTTCCGGCAAAGGTACTCTGCTGGTTCCGAATACCAACGTTGAAGACGTTTACAAAGACGGCAGCGAAGTCACTGCAACCGTCACTGCGGTCAACGGCGGTAACTTCGAAGCCGTTGATCTAACCGGCGCGACCACCACTGTTGCTGTCGAAGACACGATCGACACCACCACCGTGGCCGTCACTGCCGAGGCCGCGAAAGAAGGTGATGCCAACCTCACCTTCAACTTCCAGCTGA
>NZ_JBNWAE010000053.1:0-410 GCF_050496565.1 Pseudomonas shirazensis | reverse complement strand
CCGCTCCCACATGACTGCTCTGAGCCTTATGACTAAGCAGTACCCTTAGGCCTTGGCAGAACCACGTCCTGCCATTCCTCGCCCGTTCTGAGCATCGCATTGAGTCGCACAATAAAGACTCGCATGCACGCCACGATAGCAACCTTGGCTAACTTGCCTCGTCCACGCAGCGCTTCATATCGCGCCTTGAGCGCTGGATTACGTTTCATCGCCACCAGGCAAGACATGTACAACGCTCGCCTGACTTCAAATCTACCGCCCGAAATCGAGCGTTTGCCCACGGACTTTCCGCTGTCGTGATTAAAAGGCGCAACGCCGACCAGCGAGGCAATCTCCCGGGACTTCACACGGCCTATCTCCGGCAGAAGCGCTACCAACTTACTTGCCGTGACTAGGCCGATACCTTTGAC
>NZ_JBNWAE010000052.1:0-436 GCF_050496565.1 Pseudomonas shirazensis | reverse complement strand
CACCGTGGCCGTCACTGCCGAAGCTGCGAAAGAAGGTGATGCCAATCTCACCTTCAACTTCCAGCTGAGCAACCCACCGCAGGCTGGTACCACTGCTACCTTGACCGTAAACGTCGGTGGCACCAGCTACACCGTTGATATCGACGCTTCCGGCAAAGGTACTCTGCTGGTTCCGAATACCAACGTCGAAGACGTGTACAAAGATGGCAGCGAAGTCACCGCGACTGTCACCGCGGTCAATGGCGGCAACTTCGAAGCTGTGGATCTGACCGGCGCGACCACCACTGTTGCCGTCGAAGACACGATCGACACTACGACTGTGGCCGTCACTGCTGAAGCAGCGAAGGAGGGTGATGCCAACCTGACCTTCAACTTCCAGCTCAGCAACCCGCCTCAGGCTGGCAGCACCACCACCCTGACCGTGAACGTCGGTGGG
>NZ_JBNWAE010000051.1:0-454 GCF_050496565.1 Pseudomonas shirazensis | reverse complement strand
TGGTTGCCATGACCCCTGCCGACGTTGGCGCGGCGCGTATCTGTGGGCAGATGAACCAGGTATTGGAGGCCATGGTCGAGGCGCTGGAGCAGACGCCGGAACTGCCGGTGCAGCGCTTGCAGGTGCTTGAAGCGCAGGAGCGTGAGCGTGTGCTGCAGGGCTTCAACGACACGGCGGTGGGCTATGACCTCGAGCAGACTCTGCACGGGATGATCGAGGCGCAGGTGCTGCGTACGCCGGATGCGGTTGCGGTCAGGGCCGAAGAAGGGGCGTTGAGCTATCGCGCGCTGAATGAGCAGGCCAACCGGTTGGCGCATCACCTGATCGGTATGGGTGTCAAACCTGACGATAGGGTGGCGATCTGCGTTGAGCGTGGGCTGTCGATGGTGGTTGGCCTGCTGGCCATTCTCAAGGCCGGTGGCGCCTACGTGCCGGTTGACCCGGATTACCCGGT
>NZ_JBNWAE010000050.1:0-476 GCF_050496565.1 Pseudomonas shirazensis | reverse complement strand
TGAGTCGCCGGTAGATCAAGATCAAGATCAAGAGCACGCCTCGCTGCGCTGGCGCAGAGCGGGTCAGTGGGGGTTCGCGATCGTGTCTGCCGTTAGATTGCCGGGCCAGCTCCGCTGGCCTTTCGCGACACAAGGCCGCTCCTACAGACACCGCGTACCAGCGACTTACGCGGTCCCTGTAGGAGCGGCCTTGTGTCGCGAAAGGGCTGCGCAGCAGCCCCGGCGATCTTAAACCAAACAAAAATCAGACAGCCACAGCAATCCCGCTCTGCGCCAGCGCAGCGAGGCGTGCTCTTGATCTTGATCTACCAGCGACCTCAGGAGGCCGAACGCAGGCATTGCGAAGGGAGGTGCCGGCCATGGATGGCCGGCAAGCGCTGCGGGCCAGGAGGCCCGTACAGCGCGGTCCTCCCGGGAGCAATGCCGGAGTGAGGGAACCCCGAAGCGCAGCGCAGGGGCCGTATGTGGGAGCGAGC
>NZ_JBNWAE010000049.1:0-480 GCF_050496565.1 Pseudomonas shirazensis | reverse complement strand
GAATGGCCGCCCAGTTCAAAGAAGTTGTCATGCCGCCCTACCCGCTCCACGCCCAGCAGCTCGGACCAGATCGCGGCCAGCAGGGTTTCGGTTTCGCCTTCTGGAGCTTCGTACACGCGGTTGTGCAAGGCTTCGGTGTCCGGGATTGGCAAAGCCTTGCGGTCGAGTTTGCCGTTGGGGCTCAGCGGCAGTGCCTCCAGATGGAGGAACAGCGTGGGCACCATGAACTCCGGCAGGTGGGCCAGCAAGGCCGTGCGCAGAACGTCTGCGGCCTGCTGCTCACCGGTGTAATACGCCAGCAGACGTTGGTCGCGGGCGACAACAACGGCCTCCTTCACGCCTTCGATGGCCGTCAGGCCGGCCTGGATTTCACCCAGCTCGATGCGCAGGCCGCGCAGCTTGACCTGGTCATCGTTGCGGCCCAGGTATTCGATGTTGCCATCGGCCAGATGCCGCGCCAGGTCGCCGGTACGGTACAGG
>NZ_JBNWAE010000048.1:0-481 GCF_050496565.1 Pseudomonas shirazensis | reverse complement strand
TCGAAGACACCATCGACACCACCACCGTGGCCGTCACTGCCGAAGCCGCAAAGGAGGGTGATGCCAACCTCACCTTCAACTTCCAGCTGAGCAACCCACCGCAGGCAGGTAGCACCACCACGCTGACCGTAAATGTCGGTGGCACTAACTACACCGTTGATATCGATGCTTCCGGCAAAGGCACGCTGCTGGTTCCGAACACCAACGTTGAAGACGTTTACAAAGATGGTAGCGAAGTCACTGCAACCGTCACTGCGGTCAATGGCGGCAACTTCGAAGCTGTGGATCTGACCGGTGCGACTACTACCGTTGCCGTTGAAGATACTATCGATACCACGACTGTGGCCGTCACTGCTGAAGCTGCGAAGGAAGGTGACGCCAACCTCACCTTCAACTTCCAGTTGAGCAATCCGCCGCAGGCTGGTAGCACCACCACGCTGACCGTAAATGTCGGTGGCACTAACTACACCGTTGATATCGA
>NZ_JBNWAE010000047.1:0-535 GCF_050496565.1 Pseudomonas shirazensis | reverse complement strand
TGGCGTTCCGGCGACCGAAGCGGATGCCAAAGTCACCTTCAACTTCGAGCTGAGCGACAAGCCTCAGGCTGGCAGCGATCCGGTCGTACTGAACGTGCGCATCGGCAGCACCGACTACACCGTCAATATCGACAGCAACGGCAAGGGCTCCATCCAGGTGCCGAACCCGAACAGCGAAGACGTGTACAAGGATGCCAGCCAACTGGTCGCCACCGTCACCGGCGGCACCGGCGGTAACTTCGAGAAAATCGCCACTGGCGCGACCGGCACTGCGCAGATCGCTGACACCGAGACTCCAGTCACCGTCAAGGTAACCGGCGTTCCGGCGACCGAGGCTGATGCCAAAGTCACCTTCAACTTCGAGCTGAGCGACAAGCCACAAGCCGGCAGCGATCCAGTTGTTCTGAACGTACGCATCGGCAGCACCGACTACACCGTCAACATCGACAGCAACGGCAAGGGCTCGATCCAAGTCCCGAACCCGAACAGCGAAGACGTGTACAAAGACGCTAGCGAGTTGGTCGCGACTGTCACT
>NZ_JBNWAE010000046.1:0-541 GCF_050496565.1 Pseudomonas shirazensis | reverse complement strand
GCGTCGATAGCATCGGTTTTAGCCTTGATGCCCATGGAATCGGCAAAAGACCTGGCTCGCCTGGGATTGACGCGTATGACTTTGTAACCAGCACTTTGCAGAAAGCGCAGGACATTACGCTCATAACCGCCCGTGGCCTCAAGCAAGATGCGCTTGATGTCGAGCCCCCGAAGTTTATTCTCCAGCGCCTCAAACCCTGCCAAGTCATTGCGTACATTGATTTTGATGCCCTGAGGCCGCACCAGTGCATCAAGTGAAAGACTGGAAACATCGATACCCAAGAAGGACGCCATTGCCAAAATCTCCTAGACTCAACGAAGTGAGAGAGCTTTGGCTTGGCCCACGCTTGTGATTCGAGATCAGAGCCGCATCCAACTGTTCGGGCTCTCGCCAAAGTGAAACGGTGAATGGCAGCTTGTGCTCCTACTCGTGCTCAAGGCACCTGCGGCATTCAGCTTGCCATTCACCGCTCTCACTCCAGATTCTAATCCCCCACCAAGACACAAGCGGCCTTGCCGGGGCGCCGGACCGGTCGGAAAGG
>NZ_JBNWAE010000045.1:0-563 GCF_050496565.1 Pseudomonas shirazensis | reverse complement strand
TCCGGTTCAGCGCCGGGCGTGGTGGTTTCCAGCCAGCCTTTGAGGTGTTCCAGGCCCGCGTTGCGCCAGGCGTTGAGATCCTGGGTAATGCCGATCGCGTCCTCGACCACGATGGCGATACCTCGCGGCGTATCGCTGTTGGGCTTTGGCTTGAGCATCTGCCGAGAGGCCACCAGCGACATGATCTTCGGCGCCGAAGACAGCTGCGCGTCAAGCATCTTGCGCAGGTCTGGATCGTTCTCTGCGGCGAAATCGGCCACCAGGTCGAGTTGACCGTAAGTCAGTACATGGGACTCAGGGACCGAGCAGGAAGGAGCGGCATACTTGGCCACGTTCACAGCCGGCAAGCTGGGAGCCTGGTCGAACAGCCGCATCAGCGTGGCCCTGCTCAGTGGGTCAGGGCTGTAGAACAGCCGCAGCCCGATCAGGTCATCCACATCGTGGATAGTCAGAGCCCAGGCCAGATTGCGCATCACGTCCTGCGCCGTCAGCGAGGCCGGCGGGGCTTGCCAGGGATCATCGAAGCTGGTGATGGCCAGTGAGCCATCTGCCGAAATGCGGAA
>NZ_JBNWAE010000044.1:0-698 GCF_050496565.1 Pseudomonas shirazensis | reverse complement strand
GTGGCTGGCAGTCTGTGGAACCTCTACGGCCCGACCGAAACCTCGGTGTGGTCGGCCCGCTGCCACCTTCAAGGCCAGCAGCCAGTGATGCTCGGCGAAGCCCTGGCCCATACCGCGCTGCACGTGCTGGATGACGACCTCGAACCCCTGCCGCTGGGCGTGGCCGGCGAGCTGTACATTGGCGGCGAAGGCCTGGCCCGTGGTTACCACGACCGCCCCGGCCTCAGCGCCGAGCGCTTTGTCGCCGACCCGTTCGGCAGCGGTGCACGCCTGTACCGCACCGGCGACCTGGTGCGCCGCCGCGCCGATGGCGCGCTGGAGTACCTGGGGCGGATCGACCAGCAGGTGAAGGTTCGCGGTTTCCGTATCGAGCTTGGCGAAATCGAAGCCTGCCTGCTCGCAGAGCCCGGTGTGCGCGAGGCCGCCGTGGTGGCGCGCCAAGGGCAGCTGATCGGCTATGTAGTGGCCGACGATGACGCGCTGCTGGCGCCGCTGCGCGAGCGCCTGCAAGCGCAACTGCCGGACTACATGGTGCCGGCACGCCTGATGCGCCTTGAGCGCATGCCGCTGACGCCGAACCGCAAGCTCGACCGCAAGGCGCTGCCCGAGCCGGAACTGCAAGTGCGCGAGCACGTGGCGCCGGAAGGTGAGGTGGAATGCACCCTGGCGCAGATCTGGCAAAGCGTGCTGAACCTGCC
>NZ_JBNWAE010000043.1:0-712 GCF_050496565.1 Pseudomonas shirazensis | reverse complement strand
GACCTGCCCGCCATGCACGTTCAGCTGGGCTGGTTCGAGACCGTCAGCCGCGAGGCACAGCGCCAGGCTGACTCCCGGGCAGGCGACCACCTGATGTGGCTGCAGCATCCGCGACTGCTTGCAGCGCTGGATCTCTATGACCAGGAAGACCTCACCAGCGGTCTGTGCTTTGCGCACCAGACCGGCCTGTGCGTGCTGGGTATGGAAGGCACCGTCAAAGGCGCGCAGTTGCTCAGCCGTTGGTGGCAGAGCGGCGAAGTTGAAGCGAGCAACTTGGCCATGCGCGCTTATGTGTTCAATCAGAAATCGGTTGCCGAGGTACTGGCAAAGACCCAAAGCGATCTGCGCATTCTCCACGAGCCCGCGGACGATTGGAAAAAGCTGGAAACCGCACTGCAACAAGCCAAGACGCTGGCCGCGCAATTCAGCGCAATCGACGGCCATTTAGAGCAGTTAGCCCAACACGGCCACGTCAATACTGCCGGTGCACTGGCATGGATTGGTCATTTGGGGCGTGAAGCCCTGAGCGCCGGCGCGCCCAACACTGTCGACCGAGCACTGCATAGGCGCCTGGTAACCCTCCTCACCGCTTCGCTGGGTGAGCAAGCACTCAACCTGCGCCTGGCCGAACACGCCCAGGCCGGCCATACCCCCTCACCCGGCCGCGTTGCCGCACCGATCATGCGCCGACTTGATCAGGCCTATGTCGACA
>NZ_JBNWAE010000042.1:0-732 GCF_050496565.1 Pseudomonas shirazensis | reverse complement strand
CGCCGCCTGTGACCGAACCCACCAACGTGCCGCTGGCAGTCTCGCCGGTCGAGCCCGGCTGGCTGCCAGTGACGGTGCCTGGTGCGAGGTCGTTGCCGTCTTTGGTCAGGTCCAGAGCATTTTCGTAGACGGTGACATCGTGGTCCTGCGCAGCAACCATCTGGCAGTTGAGCACGTTGATGGTGACCGTTGCGGTGCTCTCATCGCCGTCCGCATCGCGGATGGTATAGACGAAGGTGTCGGTCGCTCCCGCTGGAGCATTGCTGTTCGGGTATGAGTGATAGACACCGTTACCTTCGGCATCCAAGGTGATGTAGCCATAAGTCCCTTGAACATTGACGCCGAGCTGCCCGGAGGCCGGCGTCGAAGTGTCGGACCCTGCACGTACACCGACCACGTACTTGCCATCGGCAGAGACATCCGCGCCGATCACGTCGTTGAGCAGCACGTTGCCGCTGACCTGCCCACCCATTTCTACACGAGCAACATCGCAATGCGCCTGTGGCACATCGTCGACGATGCTGATGACAATGTTGCTGGTGGTGGTGTTACCGAGCGAATCCTTGACCTGATAGGTGAAGGTCTCGGTGATGATGTTCGGCCCGTCGTTCTGATGGGTCGGCGAATTCGCCGGCGAGGTCAGGGTGTAGGTGTAGGAGCCATCGGCATTGACCTGGATCTGCCCGAATTGCCCTGCAGTATTGCCAACCAGGCTGTAGGTCAGAGCGCCTA
>NZ_JBNWAE010000041.1:0-1015 GCF_050496565.1 Pseudomonas shirazensis | reverse complement strand
AGGAACCTGGATCGAACCCTTGCCGTTAGCGTCGATGTCGACGGTGTAGTCGGTGCTGCCGATGCGCACATTCAGTACGACTGGCGCGCTGCCGGCTTGCGGCTTGTTGCTCAGTTCGAAGTTGAAGGTGACGTTGGCGTCGGCTTCAGTGGCTGGTACCCCGGTGACCGATACAGTTGTGACATCGATAGTATCTTCGACGGTTACTGTCGTAGTCGCGCCAGTCAGATCGACGGCTTCGAAGTTGCCACCGTTGACCGCAGTAACGGTCGCAGTGACTTCGCTGCCGTCTTTGTAGACGTCTTCAACATTGGTGTTAGGGACCTGGAGAGTGCCCTTGCCATCGGCGCCAACGTTGACGGTGTAGTTGGTACCACCGACATTCACAGTCAGCGTGGTGGTACTACCGGCCTGCGGCGGGTTGCTCAACTGGAAGCTGAAGGTGAGGTTGGCATCACCTTCTTTAGCTGGCTCTGCGGACACAGCAACAGTGGTGGTGTCGATGGTGTCTTCGACAGCGACAGTAGTAGTCGCGCCAGTCAGATCGACGGCTTCGAAATTACCGCCATTGACCGCAGTGACGGTTGCGGTGACTTCACTACCGTCTTTGTAGACGTCTTCAACGTTGGTGTTTGGGACCTGGAGGGTGCCCTTGCCATCGGCGCCAACTGTGACGGTGTAATCAGTGCCACCGACGTTGACGGTCAAGGTAGCAGTGGTACCAGCCTGAGGCGGGTTGCTGAGCTGGAAGTTGAAGGTGAGGTTTGCATCGCCTTCTTTCGCAGCTTCGGCGGTGACGGCCACGGTTGTGGTGTCGATGGTGTCTTCGACAGCGACAGTGGTGGTCGCGCCAGTCAGATCCACAGCTTCGAAGTTGCCGCCATTCACCGCAGTGACGGTCGCAGTGACTTCGCTGCCATCTTTGTAGACGTCTTCAACGTTGGTGTTCGGGACCTGGAGAGTGCCCTTGCCATCGGCGCCAACAGTGACGGTGTAATCAGTGCCACCGACGTTG
>NZ_JBNWAE010000040.1:0-1102 GCF_050496565.1 Pseudomonas shirazensis | reverse complement strand
TTTCAGGAGGAGTCAATGGATTCAGGTAAAAGGCGGAGTCAGCGTGATTACACGCTAGCCTTTAAATTATCGGTCGTCGATCAGGTTGAAGGAGGCGAGCTGACTTATCGAGAAGCACAGCAGCGCTATGGCATTCAGGGCCGGTGCACGGTGTTAGTCTGGCTACGCAAACATGGCCGCCAAGACTGGAGTCAGGGGGCATTAATCAGAGAGCCTAGGAACAGGTCCATGACCGAACCAACCCTCCCACAGACGCCTGAACAGCGGATCAAAGAGCTCGAAGAGCAACTGAAGGAGAGCAATAAAAAAGCTCAGTTCCTCGAAGCCGTCGTGAACGTCTTAAAAAATGACTACGGTATTGCCGTAGTAAAAAAGCCTTCCGGCAAGTCCTCTCCCAAGGGCAAATCCCAGAGCTGAGCATCACCAGGGCTTGCCTGTTCATGGGGATTTCGCGCCAAGCGTATTACAAACGCAATCGAGCGCTTGATGCCAGAGCGTGCCAAGACCGAGCGGTGTTGGACTTCGTTCTTGAGAAACGCCGCCGCCAGCCAAGGCTAGGTACGCGCAAGCTGCATTACTTAATGAGCTCAGAGGCTGAGCTGCCGCTGCGGGTGGGCAGGGACCGGCTGTTCGCCATCCTGCGCAACGCTCGAGAACTGGTCGTGCGTAAGCGGGCATATCACAAGACGACGAATAGTCATCATCGCTTTCGCCGGCATCCTAACCTGCTCAAAGCCGGCCCAGAGCAAACAGTGGCCAGTAGACCTGAACAGGTTTGGGTCGCCGATATCACCTTCCTGCCGACGCAGGAGAGCGTGGTCTATGTAAGTCTGGTGACAGACGCTTACTCGCGCAAAATCGTGGGCCATCATGTGCATGAGAGCCTGCATACCGAGTCAGTAATCCAAGCGATGGTAAAGGCCGTTGGCCAACGCAAAACCAAGCTACCGCTAATCCACCACTCCGATCGCGGAGCCCAATATTGCTCTGAGCTCTATCAACGGTTACACGCCAAGCACGGGATCAGATGCTCAATGACCGATGGATATGACTGTTATCAGAATGCGATGGCGGAGAGGGTAAATGGCATTTTGAAGACTGA
>NZ_JBNWAE010000039.1:0-1447 GCF_050496565.1 Pseudomonas shirazensis | reverse complement strand
TGAGCTGCGCCCCAAATGTTGGACACCCGTCCACTTTTGGGGTTTTTATGAGCAAGTATTCAAAGCAGTTCAAGCTGTCGGCCATCCAAGCCTTTCTCGATCGCGGTTACGGCTTTCGCCACATTGCCGCGCAGCTTCAGATGGATCCGACGCTTCTTCGCCGCTGGGTTGTGGCCTATCGTGCCCACGGTGAGGCCAGTCTGGAGAAGACAGGCCGCCATTACAGCGCCGAATTCAAACTCTCAGTTCTCCACCACAAATGGCGCGAAGACCTTTCGTTACGCGCCACCGCAGCGCTTTATAACCTTGGCAACTCCACGCTGGTTCGCAACTGGGAAGAACAGTATTACAGTGGCGGACATCAACCCCGCCCGCCCCGTAGAAAGCCAGTGATCACCGCGATGCCTAAAGCACCACGCAAGCCTGCAGACACTTCATCCATGCCCATTGAGGAACTCACTCGTGCGCAGCTGCTGACAAGGCTGGCCCAGCTCGAAGCGGAGAACGCCTACCTAAAAAAGCTCGAGGAGCTAGACGAGGAGAAAGCGAGGAAGAAGATAGCCAAGAAAAAACCCGGTTAGTCGCGGCGCTGCGTAAGCGCTACTCGCTTACTTGGCTGCTCAAAGCGGCTCATTTGCCGCGCAGTACTTATTACTATCAACTTGGCATGCTTGAGGCCGGGGATCGGTGTGCCTCGCTCAAAACCTCAATCCAAAACATCAGCCATCGGCACCGTGGCCGCTACGGTTATCGACGGGTCACCTCTACGCTGCGCAGCGAAGGGCTATTGGTTAACAGTAAGAAGGTGCGCCGCCTGATGGCCGACCTGGACCTGAAATGCACGGTGCGCCCCAAGAAGTACAAGTCTTATCGGGGCCTGATGGGCGAAGCCGCACCCAACATCCTCAAGCGTGACTTCCATGCCGATCAGCCAAACCAGAAGTGGGTAACGGATGTCACCGAGTTCAAAGTGGCAGGCGAGAAACTGTACCTTTCTCCGATCATGGATCTATACAACGGCGAGATCGTTGCTTATCACACCGACACCCGGCCACGTTTTACCCTGGTAGGCGACATGCTGGAAACGGCAATCAAAGGGCTTCCAGCTGATAGCCGGCCGCTCCTGCACTCGGATCAAGGCTGGCACTATCGCTACCCTGACTACTGCAAGCGGTTGAAAGAAGCAGGGCTTGAACAGAGCATGTCACGTAAGGGCAACTGCCTGGACAACGCCGCGATGGAAAGCTTTTTCGGGACGCTCAAGTGTGAGTATTTCTACCGTGAGCTCTTCGCGAGCGTCGCTGAGCTTAAGGCGGGGCTGGACGAATACATCCGTTACTACAACCATGACCGAATCAAAATGAAGCTCAAAGGCCTGAGCCCTGTGGCTTACAGGGCTCAGGCTGGGATAGGCTAACTGACTGTCCAACATTTGGGGCGCAGCTCA
>NZ_JBNWAE010000038.1:0-1658 GCF_050496565.1 Pseudomonas shirazensis | reverse complement strand
ACGATCTGACTGGCGCGACCACCACTGTTGCCGTCGAAGACACGATCGACACCACTACCGTGGCCGTCACTGCCGAAGCAGCAAAAGAAGGTGACGCAAACCTAATCTTCAACTTCCAGCTGAGCAACCCACCGCAGGCTGGTACCACTGCTACCTTGACCGTCAACGTCGGTGGCACTGATTACACCGTCACAGTTGGCGCTGATGGCAAGGGCACCTTGTCGGTCCCGAACACCAACGTCGAAGACGTCTACAAAGATGGCAGCGAAGTAACCGCGACCGTCACTGCGGTCAATGGCGGTAACTTTGAAGCCGTCGATCTGACCGGCGCGACCACCACTGTTGCCGTCGAAGACACGATCGACGCCACTACCGTGGCCGTCACTGCTGAAGCAGCGAAGGAGGGTGATGCCAACCTGACCTTTAACTTCCAGCTCAGCAACCCGCCTCAGGCTGGCAGCACCACCACCCTGACCGTGAACGTCGGTGGGACTAACTACACCGTCGATATCGATGCTTCCGGTAAAGGTACGCTGCTGGTTCCGAATACCAACGTCGAAGACGTGTACAAAGATGGCAGCGAAGTAACCGCGACTGTCACCGCGGTCAATGGCGGTAACTTCGAAGCTGTGGATCTGGCTGGTGCGACCACTACTGTTGCTGTCGAAGACACCATCGACACCACGACTGTGGCCGTCACTGCCGAAGCAGCAAAAGAAGGTGACGCAAACCTCACCTTCAACTTCCAGCTCAGCAACCCGCCGCAGGCTGGTAGCACCACCACGCTGACCGTAAACGTAGGTGGCACCAGCTACACCGTTGATATCGATGCTTCCGGCAAAGGCACTCTGCTGGTTCCGAACACCAACGTTGAAGACGTCTACAAAGACGGCAGCGAAGTCACTGCGACCGTCACTGCAGTCAATGGCGGCAACTTCGAAGCCGTTGATCTGACTGGCGCGACCACCACTGTCGCTGTCGAAGACACCATCGACACCACCACTGTTGCTGTGTCCGCAGAGCCAGCTAAAGAAGGTGACGCAAACCTCACCTTCAACTTCCAGCTGAGCAACCCACCGCAGGCAGGTAGCACCACCACGCTGACCGTAAACGTAGGTGGCACCAGCTACACCGTTGATATCGACGCTTCCGGCAAAGGTACTCTGCTGGTTCCGAATACCAACGTCGAAGACGTCTACAAAGACGGCAGTGAAGTCACTGCAACCGTCACTGCGGTCAACGGTGGCAACTTCGAAGCCGTCGATCTGACTGGCGCGACCACTACTGTCGCTGTCGAAGACACCATCGACACCACCACCGTGGCCGTCACCGCCGAAGCTGCGAAAGAAGGCGATGCAAACCTCACCTTCAATTTCCAGCTCAGCAATCCGCCGCAGGCTGGTAGCACCACCACGCTGACCGTAAATGTCGGTGGCACTAACTACACCGTCAACGTTGGCGCCGATGGCAAGGGCACCCTCCAGGTCCCGAACACCAACGTCGAAGACGTCTACAAAGACGGCAGCGAAGTCACTGCGACCGTTACTGCGGTCAATGGCGGTAACTTCGAAGCGGTCGATCTGACCGGCGCTACCACTACTGTCGCTGTCGAAGACACCATCGATACCACCACCGTGGCCGTCACTGCCGAAGCCGCA
>NZ_JBNWAE010000036.1:0-2587 GCF_050496565.1 Pseudomonas shirazensis | reverse complement strand
TAGGCGCTCTGACCTACAGCCTGGTTGGCAATACTGCAGGGCAATTCGGGCAGATCCAGGTCAACGCTGATGGCTCCTACACCTACACCCTGACCTCGCCGGCGAATTCGCCGACCCATCAGAACGACGGGTCGAACGTCATTACCGAGACCTTCACCTATCAGGTCAAGGACTCGCTCGGTAATACCACCACCAGCAACATTGTCATCAGCATCGTTGACGATGTGCCGCAGGCGCACTGCGATGTTGCTCGTGTAGAAATGGGTGGGCAGGTCAGCGGCAACGTATTGCTCAATGATGTGATTGGCGCGGATGTTTCTGCCGACGGCAAATACGTGGTTGGTGTGCGGGCCGGTTCAGATACCTCCACGCCTGCCTCTGGCCAACTCGGCGTCAACGTCCAGGGCACTTACGGCTACATCACCCTCGATGCTGAAGGTAACGGGGTTTACCACTCGTACCCGAACAGCAATGCCCCAGAGGGCGCCACGGATACCTTTGTCTACACCATCCGTGATGCCGACGGTGACCAGAGCACCGCGACGGTCAGTATCAACGTGCTCAACTGCCAGATGGTGGCGACACCGGACCACGATATCACCGTCTATGAGAACGCTCTGGACCTGAACAAGGACTGCCACGACCTGGCTCCCGGCACTGTGCTCGGCAGCCAGCCGGGATCGGCCGCCGAAACAGCCAGCGGCACCCTGGTTGGCGCTGTGAGCGGCGGCGTAGGCATCCTGACCTACAGCCTGGTCGGCAATGCCGAGGGCCATTTCGGCCAGATCCAGGTCAACGGCGATGGTTCTTACACCTATACCCTGACTTCGCCTGCCAGCACTTCGCCGCAGCAGAACGATGGCCCCAACATCGTCACCGAAACCTTCACCTATCAGGTCAAGGACTCGCTCGGCAACACCACTACCAGCAACATCGTCGTCAGCATTGTCGATGACGTGCCCCAAGCCCACTGCGACTTCGCCAATGTGGTCGAAGGCAGCAGCGTGACCGGCAATCTGTTGTGGAATGACGTGATTGGCGCCGACGTCTCTGCCGCTGGCCAGTATGTGATCGGGATCCGCGCTGGCAGCGACACCTCGACCTCTGCTGTGGGCCAACTCGGCACTGAGGTGCAGGGCGCTTATGGCTACGCGACGCTGGATGCCAACGGTAATGGCGTTTATCACGCCAACCCCGACAGCGTGTCACCGGCTGGAGCTACCGACACCTTCGTCTACACCATCCGTGACGCCGACGGTGATGAAAGCACCACGACGGTGACCTTCAACGTCCAGGACGCCAGTCAGGCGGGCTGCGCTGATGGAGCTGTTGGTGCTCGCTCGGCGGCCACTGACAAAGCGGCGCCGATCCGGTTCGACGTTGACGAACACAAAGCCACCGGTTCGCTCAAGGAGCTTGCTCGCAGCGCGTTCGCTGCCAACAGCGGCGCCATGACCTCCGCACTGGTGGTCGCCGGCTATCTGGCGCAGATGGGCGGCAGCCACGCCGGTGAGCAGGATGTGTACACGGTGGCCCTGCGCAAGGGCGAGACGCTCACCCTTGACCACGATCGCGCGCCGGGCAACTTGCTCATGGTATGGAAAGGCGCAGCGGGCAGCTATCATCCAATGGCAGACGGCGGCAGCTTCACCGCCAGCCACGATGGCCTGTACAGCATCCAGCTGACCAGCACGACCGACAGCACTGCCCCGGCGCAGGACAGCTTCAAGCTCAGCCTGCTGATTGATTCGAGCAATGTGCAAAGCGAGAGCCGCCCTGTCGACCAGGCAGTTGGCAGTGCCCCGGCAACTGGCACAGCAGACATCGTCTACCACGCAGACAGCACTGGCAGCGCGCTGACCGCCGATACGTTGTTGGCGGCGGAGGATGGCAAAGGTGACGCGGTGTTGGTGAGCGGCCCAGGCAATGACCTGCTCGAGGGCGGGCACGGTATCGATACCGTCAGCTATGCCACGGCCAAGGCAGGCGTAGTGGTCGACCTTAACCTGGTGGGCCAGCAGGATACTGGCGGCGGTGGGCTGGACACCCTGGTCAGGATCGACAACCTGATCGGCTCGGACTACCACGACACCTTGATTGGCAACGCCAATGACAACGTGCTGATTGGCGGTCGGGGTGATGACCTGCTGACTGGGGGCGGCGGCAACGACACCTTCGTCTGGCAGAAGGGTGACACCGGCCACGACACTGTGACTGACTTCACCCCAGGCGCTGATCATCTTGACCTGTCGCAATTGCTGCAGGGCGATGGCGGCGCGGCGGCCTCACTGGATGACTTCCTGCACTTCAAGGTCAGCGCAGCGGGCGGCGCGGTAGTCTCGACCATCGAAGTCAGCAGCGTGGCCGGTGCGGCACCGAGCCAGACCATCGATCTGGCTGGTGTCGACCTTGCCCAGCACTATGGGGTAACGGCGGGGGCGGGCGGTCTGATTGCATCGGGGCATGATACAGCGACCATCATCAACGGCATGCTCAATGATCATTCGTTGAAGGTGGATACTGTCTAAGGTCTTTGACTCGTCTTTAGCCTGCTGGGGCTGCTCCGCAGCCCTTTCGCGACACAAGG
>NZ_JBNWAE010000035.1:0-3045 GCF_050496565.1 Pseudomonas shirazensis | reverse complement strand
GTACGAATTTTCGGCGAATGTCGTCTTCACAGTATAACCAGATTGCTTGGGGTTATATGGTCAAGTGAAGAAGCGCATACGGTGGATGCCTTGGCAGTCAGAGGCGATGAAAGACGTGGTAGCCTGCGATAAGCTTTGGGGAGTCGGCAAACAGACTGTGATCCAGAGATCTCTGAATGGGGGAACCCACTCAGCATAAGCTGAGTATCTTGTACTGAATACATAGGTGCAAGAGGCGAACCAGGGGAACTGAAACATCTAAGTACCCTGAGGAAAAGAAATCAACCGAGATTCCCTTAGTAGTGGCGAGCGAACGGGGACCAGCCCTTAAGTTGGTTTGAGATTAGTGGAACGCTCTGGAAAGTGCGGCCGTAGTGGGTGATAGCCCCGTACACGAAAATCTCTTATCAATGAAATCGAGTAGGACGGAGCACGAGAAACTTTGTCTGAACATGGGGGGACCATCCTCCAAGGCTAAATACTACTGACTGACCGATAGTGAACCAGTACCGTGAGGGAAAGGCGAAAAGAACCCCGGAGAGGGGAGTGAAATAGATCCTGAAACCGTATGCGTACAAGCAGTGGGAGCCTACTTTGTTAGGTGACTGCGTACCTTTTGTATAATGGGTCAGCGACTTATATTCAGTGGCGAGCTTAACCGAATAGGGGAGGCGTAGCGAAAGCGAGTCTTAATAGGGCGTTTAGTCGCTGGGTATAGACCCGAAACCGGGCGATCTATCCATGGGCAGGTTGAAGGTTGGGTAACACTAACTGGAGGACCGAACCGACTACCGTTGAAAAGTTAGCGGATGACCTGTGGATCGGAGTGAAAGGCTAATCAAGCTCGGAGATAGCTGGTTCTCCTCGAAAGCTATTTAGGTAGCGCCTCATGTATCACTGTAGGGGGTAGAGCACTGTTTCGGCTAGGGGGTCATCCCGACTTACCAAACCGATGCAAACTCCGAATACCTACAAGTGCCGAGCATGGGAGACACACGGCGGGTGCTAACGTCCGTCGTGAAAAGGGAAACAACCCAGACCGTCAGCTAAGGTCCCAAAGTCATGGTTAAGTGGGAAACGATGTGGGAAGGCTTAGACAGCTAGGAGGTTGGCTTAGAAGCAGCCACCCTTTAAAGAAAGCGTAATAGCTCACTAGTCGAGTCGGCCTGCGCGGAAGATGTAACGGGGCTCAAACCATGCACCGAAGCTACGGGTATCACCTTTTGGTGATGCGGTAGAGGAGCGTTCTGTAAGCCTGTGAAGGTGAGTTGAGAAGCTTGCTGGAGGTATCAGAAGTGCGAATGCTGACATGAGTAACGACAATGCGAGTGAAAAACTTGCACGCCGAAAGACCAAGGTTTCCTGCGCAACGTTAATCGACGCAGGGTTAGTCGGTCCCTAAGGCGAGGCTGAAAAGCGTAGTCGATGGAAAACAGGTTAATATTCCTGTACTTCCGATTGTTGCGATGGAGGGACGGAGAAGGCTAGGCCAGCTTGGCGTTGGTAGTCCAAGTTTAAGGTGGTAGGCTGAGATCTTAGGCAAATCCGGGATCTCAAGGCCGAGAGCTGATGACGAGTTGCCTTTAGGCGACGAAGTGGTTGATGCCATGCTTCCAAGAAAAGCTCCTAAGCTTCAGACAATCGGGAACCGTACCCCAAACCGACACAGGTGGTTAGGTAGAGAATACCAAGGCGCTTGAGAGAACTCGGGTGAAGGAACTAGGCAAAATGGCACCGTAACTTCGGGAGAAGGTGCGCCGGCGAAGGTGAAGGGTTTACCCCGTAAGCTTTTGCCGGTCGAAGATACCAGGCCGCTGCGACTGTTTATTAAAAACACAGCACTCTGCAAACACGAAAGTGGACGTATAGGGTGTGACGCCTGCCCGGTGCCGGAAGGTTAATTGATGGGGTTAGCGCAAGCGAAGCTCTTGATCGAAGCCCCGGTAAACGGCGGCCGTAACTATAACGGTCCTAAGGTAGCGAAATTCCTTGTCGGGTAAGTTCCGACCTGCACGAATGGCGTAACGATGGCGGCGCTGTCTCCACCCGAGACTCAGTGAAATTGAAATCGCTGTGAAGATGCAGTGTATCCGCGGCTAGACGGAAAGACCCCGTGAACCTTTACTATAGCTTTGCACTGGACTTTGAATTTGCTTGTGTAGGATAGGTGGGAGGCTTTGAAGTGGGGACGCCAGTTCTCATGGAGCCATCCTTGAAATACCACCCTGGCAACTTTGAGGTTCTAACTCAGGTCCGTTATCCGGATCGAGGACAGTGTATGGTGGGTAGTTTGACTGGGGCGGTCTCCTCCCAAAGAGTAACGGAGGAGTACGAAGGTGCGCTCAGACCGGTCGGAAATCGGTCGTAGAGTATAAAGGCAAAAGCGCGCTTGACTGCGAGACCCACACGTCGAGCAGGTACGAAAGTAGGTCTTAGTGATCCGGTGGTTCTGTATGGAAGGGCCATCGCTCAACGGATAAAAGGTACTCCGGGGATAACAGGCTGATACCGCCCAAGAGTTCATATCGACGGCGGTGTTTGGCACCTCGATGTCGGCTCATCACATCCTGGGGCTGAAGCCGGTCCCAAGGGTATGGCTGTTCGCCATTTAAAGTGGTACGCGAGCTGGGTTTAGAACGTCGTGAGACAGTTCGGTCCCTATCTGCCGTGGACGTTTGAGATTTGAGAGGGGCTGCTCCTAGTACGAGAGGACCGGAGTGGACGAACCTCTGGTGTTCCGGTTGTCACGCCAGTGGCATTGCCGGGTAGCTATGTTCGGAAGAGATAACCGCTGAAAGCATCTAAGCGGGAAACTTGCCTCAAGATGAGATCTCACTGGGATCTAGAATCCCCTGAAGGGCCGTCGAAGACTACGACGTTGATAGGTTGGGTGTGTAAGCGCTGTGAGGCGTTGAGCTAACCAATACTAATTGCCCGTGAGGCTTGACCATATAACACCCAAGCAATTTGCTCATGCAGATTGTGGTGGTGAAGACGAAACGCTCGAAGATTCGTACACAAACATCACATATCCGAATTTGCTGG
>NZ_JBNWAE010000034.1:0-7700 GCF_050496565.1 Pseudomonas shirazensis | reverse complement strand
GCTGCTGGCGGTAACCCTGACCTCGCGCCTGCGCCAACACGGCCTGCAAGCCGATATCCGCGTACTGTTCGGCCAGCCGACCTTGGCAGCGCTCGCCGCTGCGGTAGGCGGTGAAACCCGCATCAGCGTGCCAGCCAACCGCATTCCGGCAGAGGGCACACGCATCACTCCGGACATGCTGCCGCTCGCCGAGCTATCCCAGGGCGCCATCGACAACCTGGTCACGCAGATCCCCGGTGGCGTAGCCAATGTCCAGGATGTCTACGGGCTGGCGCCTCTGCAACAAGGCATTCTCTACCATCATCTGGCCAGCGAAGGCGCAGACCCTTACGTGCTGCAAGCACGCTTCGCCTTCCCGACGCGGGCCGAGCTCGATGCCTTTGCCGCAGCGCTCGACCAGGTCATCGCCCGTCACGACATCCTGCGTACCAGCATCCATTGGCAGGGCCTGGAGGAGCCCGTGCAGGTCGTCTGGCGCAGCGTGCCTGCCGTCGGTGCAAGCTTGCGCGGCGATGAGCGCAGCACCACGCTCGACTTGAACAAGGCCCCCTTGATCCGCCTGGTCCCTGGCCATGGCGAGGGTGGCGTGGAAGCCACGCTGTTGATCCACCACATCATCCTTGACCACGCAGCCGTCGAACAGCTGGTGGCCGAGATCACCGCTGTGCTGCAAGGCCAGGCCCTGTCGCAGGCCAGCGTGCCCTATCGCAACTATGTGGCGCAGGCCCGCCTGGGCGCTGATACCCAGGCTGACGAAGCACTGTTCCGCGAACTGCTGGGCGACATCGACGAACCCACGACGGTATTTGGCTTGCGCGATGCACACAGTGATGCCAGCCCTGTACTGGACAGCCGTCTGGCCCTGGAACCGGCGTTGGCCGGCAGCTTGCGCGAGCAGGCACGTGTGCTGGGCATCAGCGTCGCCAGCTTGGTGCACCAGGCCTGGGGGCAGGTGCTAGCGCAGTTGTCTGGACGCGAAGAAGTGGTGTTCGGCACGGTGTTGCTCGGTCGCCTGCAAGGCGGCGAGGGGGCTGAACGGGCCTTGGGCATGTTCATCAACACCTTGCCGCTGCGGGTGAGCGTGGGCGCCATGGCCGTGGCTGAAGGCGTCCGCCTGACCCACCAACGGCTGGCTCGCTTGCTGGCTCATGAGCAAGCCTCGCTGGCAGTGGCTCAGCGCTGCAGTGCAGTGCCGACGTCCCAGGCGCTGTTCACCAGCCTGCTCAACTATCGCCACAGTGCACCCGCCAAGGCTGAGCTGCGCGAGGCCTGGCAAGGTATCGAGCAACTGGCCGCGCATGAGCGCAGCAACTACCCCTTGGTGGTCAACGTCGATGACCTGGGCGAGGTCTTTGTGCTGACCGTGCAAGCGGTCGCGCAAGTCGATGGCGCACAGGTGTGTCGACTGCTCAGCACCGCCCTCGAGCAACTGGCTCAGGCCCTCGCGCAGGCACCGGCCACCGCCTTGCATGACGTCAGCCAGCTGGCGCCGGTCGAGCGCGAGCTGGTGTTGCAAGGTTTCAATGCCACCTGCCGCGATTACCCACGCGAACTTGCACTGCATACCCTGTTTGCCACCCATGCGGCGCTCAGCCCGGCTGCAACGGCGGTGGTGCACGGTGATCGGCAGTGGAGCTATGAGCAGCTCGAACAGCACGCCAACCGCCTGGCCCATCACCTGTTGGCCCTGGGCGTGCGCCCGGGCGATCGTGTGGCTTTGCTGCTGCCGCGCAGCGTCGCCTTACTGGCCGCACAACTGGCGGCCAGCAAATGCGCGGCGGTGTTCGTGCCGTTGGACAGCAACGCGCCTGACGAGCGCCAGGCCTTCATGATCGAAGACAGCCAGGCGCGGGTCCTGCTCACCCTCAGCAGCGAACCGCAGGTAGGCGATGCCATGCGCATAGAACTGGACCGCCTCGACCTCAGTGAATATCCGCCACAGTCGCCGGGCTTGGAGGTAGCTGCCGAAAGCGCCGCCTACATCATGTACACCTCCGGCTCTACCGGCACCCCCAAGGGCGTGCAAGTGCCGCACCGGGCCATCGTGCGCCTGGTGGTCAACAACGGCTTCGCTGACTTCACCTGCCAGGACCGCGTCGCATTCGCCTCCAACCCTGCGTTCGATGCCAGTACCCTGGAAGTCTGGGCGCCGCTGCTCAACGGCGGCACGGTGGTGGTCATCGACCAGGACCAGGTGCTGTCGCGTCAGGCCTTGGGTGATGTGTTGCTGGAGCAGCGCGTCAGCGTGCTGTGGCTGACTGCTGGCCTGTTCCATGAATTTGCCGATGACCTGCTGCCGGCATTCGCCGGGCTGCGCTACCTGATGGTGGGCGGCGATGTGCTGGACCCGGCCGTCGTCGGCCGAGTGCTGCGCGAAGGTGCCCCGCAACATCTGCTCAATGGCTATGGCCCGACTGAAGCCACGACCTTCAGCACCACCCACCCGATCGTCATGGTCGGCGAGGGCAGCATCCCGATTGGCAGGCCGATCGGCAATGTCCGTTGCTATGTGCTCGACGCCCGTCAGCAGCCGCTGCCCGTTGGCGCGGTCGGTGAGCTGTACATCGGCGGCGATGGCGTTGCACTGGGGTACCTCGGCCAGCCGGCACTCACCGCCGAGCGCTTCCTCGATGACCCGTTCAGCCATGAGCCGGGTGCGCGCATGTACCGCAGTGGCGACCTGGCTTGCTGGCAGGCTGACGGCACGTTGCGTTACCTGGGGCGCGCCGACCAGCAGATCAAACTGCGAGGCTTCCGCATCGAGCTCGGTGAAATCGAGGCGCGGCTGGGCGCCTGTGCCGGTGTCCGTGACAAGGCCGTGGTGGTGCGTGAAGACGCGCCCGGTGACAAGCGCCTGGTGGCCTATTTCACCGCCAACAACCCGGCCCCCGGCCTGGGCGAGCTGCACCAGCAGCTACAAGGCCAGTTGCCGGACTACATGCTGCCAGCGGCCTACGTGTGCCTGGATGCACTGCCGCTGACCGGCAACGGCAAGCTCGACCGCCGTGCCCTGCCGCAACCGGGCAACGAGGCGCTACTCAGCCGCGCCTTCGAGGCGCCACAGGGCGAGGTCGAAACCACCCTGGCGGCAATCTGGGCCGACCTGCTCAAGGTCGCGCAGGTCGGTCGCCACGACCACTTCTTCGAGCTGGGCGGCCATTCGCTGCTGGCTGTGACCCTGGTCGAACGCATGCGCAAGGCCGGCCTCAGCGCCGATGTGCGCGTGCTGTTCGCCAAGCCCACCCTGGCGGCGCTGGCCGCAGCCGTGGGCACCGGTCGCGAAGTGCAGGTGCCGGCCAACCGTGTGCCGCACGCTGCCCGCCACATCACCCCGGACATGCTCAGCCTGATTGAGCTCGATCAGGCCAGTATCGACCGTGTCGTCGCCACGGTGCCGGGTGGTGCCGCCAACGTGCAGGAGATCTACCCCCTGGCCCCGCTGCAGGAGGGCATCCTGTACCACCACTTGAGCGCCGCACAGGGCGACCCGTACCTGCTGCAGTCGCGCCTGGCTTTCGATAGCCTGGCGCACTTGCAGCGTTGGGCGGGTGCCTTGCAGCAGGTCATCGACCGTCACGACATTCTGCGTACCGCCGTGGTCAGCGAAGGGCTTGCACACGCGGTGCAGGTGGTCTGGCGTGAAGCGCGGATGCAGGTGAGCGCAATCGACGACCTGGCTGGCGAGTCGGTGATCGATGCCTTGCAGGCGCGCTTCGACGCCCGTCACCAGCGCCTCGACCTGTCGCGGGCACCCTTGCTGCGCCTGCTGCATGCCGATGACCCTGCCAACCAGCGCGTGGTGGCGATTGTGCAATTCCATCACCTGGCCTTGGACCATACCGCCATGGAAGTCATCGCCAGCGAGATGCAGCTGCTGCTGGCGGGCCAGGGCGAACGCTTGCCTGCGCCTGTGCCTTATCGCACCTACGTCGCCCAAGCCCGCCTCGGGGCCGACGATGCCGGCCATGAAGCGTTCTTCCGCGAGATGCTGGGGGACCTTGACGCCCCGACGTTGCCGTTCGGCCTGAGCGACGTGCAGGGTGACGGGCACGCCATCGAAGAAGCCCACCTGGCCGTTGACGCCAGCGTGGCCCGTGGCCTGCGCGAACAGGCTCGGCAGCTTGGGGTGAGTGCCGCGAGCCTGGCGCACCTGGCCTGGGCACGCGTGCTGGGTGTGCTCGCCAACCGCACCGATGTCGTCTTCGGCACCGTGCTGATGGGGCGCTTACAGGGCGGTGAAGGGGCCGACCGGGCGTTGGGCGTGTTCATCAACACCTTGCCGCTGCGCATCGACCTTAGCGCACCGGTGGCGCAGGCAGTGCGTGCCACCCATCAACGGCTCTCGGCGTTGCTGGCACACGAGCATGCTTCGCTGGCCCTGGCCCAGCGGAGCAGTGGCGTGGCGGCGTCCACGCCGTTGTTCAGCGCCTTGTTCAACTACCGCCACAGCACGGCAGGGGGGCCTGCCGCCGCCGACAACCAGGGTGTCCGCCTGCTGGGCGGCGAGGAACGCAGCAACTACCCGCTGACCCTGAGTGTCGACGACCTGGGCGAAGGCTTTGCCTTGAGTGTGTTGGCTCAGGCAGGCCTGGGTGCTGAGCGGGTCGCCGGCTGGATGAACCAGGCCCTGGTCGAACTGCTGCAGGCGCTGAACCAGTCAGCGGCCAAGCCGGTCGAGGCGCTGTCGATCCTGGAGCCGGCAGCACGCCAGCAGGTGCTGGAAACGTTCAATGCCAGCGCACGCGACTACCCGAAAGGGCAGACCGTGCACGCTCTGGTCGAGGCCCAGGCGGCCCGCGCGCCGCAAGCGTCAGCGCTGGTGCAGGATGGCCAGGCACTGAGCTATGGCGAGCTGAACTGCCGCGCCAACCGCCTGGCGCATTACCTGATCAGTCGTGGGGTGAAGGTCGGCGACCGGGTCGCATTGTGCTTACCGCGCAGCCTGGAGCGCCTGGTCGGGCTGCTGGCCGTCCTCAAGGCCGGTGCGGCCTATGTGCCGATCGACCCGGCATACCCTGGCGAGCGCATTGCCTACTTGCTTGAAGACAGCGCACCGACATTGGTGCTGGTCGATGCGACGACCCTGGCGCTGGTGGGCGACACCCTGCGTGTCGAGCTGCATCGCGATGCCTGGCAAGACTCGCCCGACAGCAATCCCTGCGTGGCTGGCCTGGATGATCGCCAACTGGCGTATCTGATCTACACCTCCGGCTCCACCGGCCAGCCGAAAGGGGTGATGGTCGAGCATGCGACCCTGGCCAACCTGGTGCACTGGCACTGTGAGGCGTTTGCCTTGCACGCCGGCAGCCATACCAGCACAGTCGCCGGTTTCGGCTTTGATGCGGTGGCCTGGGAGGTCTGGCCGGCGCTGTGCACGGGGGCAGTGCTGCATGTGCCACCTGCACGCATCGCCGGTGAGCATGTCGACGAACTGCTCGACTGGTGGCTGGAGCAGCCGCTGGCGGTCAGCTTCCTACCCACGCCAGTGGCCGAGCAAGCGCTGCGCCGCGACCGTCAGCACCCGACCTTGCGCACGCTGCTGATCGGCGGCGATCGCCTGCGCCAGTTCGAGCGCGACCCAGGTTTCGCCTTGGTCAACAACTATGGGCCGACCGAAGCGACCGTGGTGGCCACGTCTGGGCAGCTGGTTGCTGGGGGGGCGCTGCATATAGGCAAGCCGCTCGCCAACACTCAGGTGTATGTGCTCGACCAGGGCCGTCAGCTGGTGCCCGTGGGCGCAGTAGGTGAGTTGTACATTGGCGGCGCCGGGGTGGCCCGCGGTTATTTCAAGCGCCCGGAACTGACCGAGGAGCGCTTCATTGCCGATCCGTTCAACGCCCAACCCCACGCCCGGCTGTACCGCACCGGTGACCTGGTGCGCTGGAACGCCGACGGCACCCTGGATTACCTGGGCCGCAACGATGATCAGGTGAAGATCCGGGGCGTACGGGTGGAGCTTGGCGAGATCGAAAGCGTACTCGCCGCCCAGCCTGGTATCGGCGATGCAGTGGTGCTGGTGCGTGGCGAGCGGCTGCTGGCCTGGTTCACTGAAACCTCCCCGGTGGCAGTGGAGACACTGCGCCAGGCGTTGCAGGCAAGCCTGCCCGCGCACCTAGTGCCGATGGCCTTCACCTGCCTGCCAGCACTGCCGTTGACCAGCCATGGCAAGCTGGACCGCAAGGCGTTGCCCGAGCCGGATCCGGCGCTGCTTGCAGGCCAGGCGTATGTCGCGCCGCAGGGCGAAGTGGAAATGGCCTTGGCCGCGGTGTGGGCCGACATGCTAGGCGTCGAGCGGGTGGGCCGGCACGATAACTTCTTCGAGTTGGGTGGCCATTCGTTGCTGGCGGTGAACCTGACCGCGCGCTTGCGCCGCGATGGTGTGCCGGTGGATGTGCGCACGCTGTTTGGCCAACCAACGGTGGCGGCACTGGCGACGACCTTGGGCCAGGCGCAACAGGTGCAGGTGCCGGACAACCTGATCCCTGCCGGTTGCTCGCACATCACCCCTGGCATGCTGCCGCTGGTGGCCCTGGAGCAGGCGGCCATCGACCGTATCGTTGCCCAGGTATCTGACGGTGCCCGCAACGTGCAGGACATCTACCCGCTGGCGCCCTTGCAGGAGGGCATTCTGTACCACCACCTCAGCGCGCAGGGGCACGACCCTTATGTGCTGCAGTCGCGCTTCGGGTTCGCCAGCCGCGAACACCTGGACAACTTTGCGGCAGCGTTGGACAAGGTCATTGCCCGGCACGACGTACTGCGCACAGCGGTGCTCTGGCAAGGCTTGCCGCAGCCGGTGCAGGTGGTATGGCGGCAGGCGCCGCTGGTGTTCATGGAGCGTGATTGCGACGGTGAGGCAGTGCTTGACCTGAGCAAGGCACCGCTGATCCGTCTGCTGTACACGCAGCAGCCGGGTACGGCACGCATCGAAGCCACCTTGCAGTTCCACCACATCGTGCTCGACCACACCGCCATGGAAGTGGTCGGCGAGGAGCTGATCGGTTACCTGCAGGGTGCCGCCGAGCCGGCCCAGGCACCGGTGCCGTATCGCAACTACGTGGCCCAGGCGCGGCTGGGTATCAGCCAGGCCGAGCATGAAGCGTTCTTCCGCGAGCAGTTGGCGGATATCGACGAGCCGACGCTGCCGTTTGGCCTCAGTGCTGTGCAGGGTGACGGGCGTGACATCGAGGAGGCCCAGCTGTGGCTACGTGACGACCTGGCCCTACGCCTGCGCCAGCAAGGCCGGCAATTGGGTATCAGCGTCGCCAGCTTGTTCCACCTGGCCTGGGCGCGCCTGCTTGCGGTCGCCAGTGGCCAGGACAGCGTGGTGTTCGGCACCGTGCTGTTGGGCCGCCTGCAAGGCGGTGAA
This sequence comes from Pseudomonas shirazensis, assembly GCF_050496565.1. Taxonomy (GTDB): domain Bacteria; phylum Pseudomonadota; class Gammaproteobacteria; order Pseudomonadales; family Pseudomonadaceae; genus Aquipseudomonas; species Aquipseudomonas shirazensis_A. The sequence goes on along the minus strand of NZ_JBNWAE010000034.1, from coordinate 331 downwards.
GGCGCCGAACGGGCGTTGGGCATGTTCATCAACACCTTGCCGCTGCGGCTCGACCTGGGTGGCATCAGCCTGTGTGAAGGGGCCCGTGCTACCCATCAGCGCCTCAGTGCGTTGCTGGCCCACGAGCATGCTTCGCTGGCCTTGGCCCAGCGCTGCAGTGGCGTGGCCGCGCCGTTGCCATTGTTCAGCGCCATGCTCAACTATCGGCACAGCACGCAGGTCACTGACAGCCAGCGGCAGGCGATGCAAGGTATCGACAACCTGGAAAGTAAGGAACGCAGCAACTACCCGCTGGGCTTGAACGTGGATGACCTGGGGCAGGGCTTCCGCA
>NZ_JBNWAE010000033.1:0-8282 GCF_050496565.1 Pseudomonas shirazensis | reverse complement strand
ACTGCTGGCGGTGACCCTGATCTCGCGCCTGCGTGAGCAAGGCCTGGAAGCCGACGTGCGCGCCCTGTTCGACCAACCGACCTTGGCGGGCTACGCAGCCATCACAGACAGAATGGAGATCGTCCTGTGAGCATCAATCAACTACTGGCAACACTGACGGCCAAAAACGTACAACTGGCGTTGAAGGACGGCCAATTGGCCGTTCAGGGCAACCGCCAGGCCCTGACCGATCCCGCGTTGGTGGCGCAACTGCGTGAACACAAGCCGACGCTGATGGCGATGATTGAGCACGGCGAGTACGTGGCCGTGAAACAGGGCGCGGTGCACGTGCCGTCCAACCTCATCGAGCCAGGCTGCACGCGCATTACGCCGCAGCACCTCAACCTGATCGATCTCGACCAGGATACCCTTGACCGCATCGTCGCCTGCATCCCCGGCGGTGCGGCTAACGTGCAAGACATCTACCCGCTGGCACCGCTGCAGCAGGGCATGCTGTTCCACCATGCCAGTGCCACCAACAGTGATCCCTACGTAATGCAGGCGCGTTTCGTGTTTGCCAGCGAGGCCCGCTTACAGGCGTTTGCCGATGCGCTCCGTGGTGTGATTGCACGCCACGACATCCTGCGCACCTCGGTGCACTGGGAAGGGCTGGAAACGCCGGTGCAGGTGGTCTGGCGCCGCGCTGACCTGCAGGTGGCGACGTTAGCCGATAACGACCCCTCCCGCGGCAGGCTCGACCTGACCCAGGCACCGCTGATCCGCCTGCTGCGTGAGGCCGAGCAGGCCGATGGTGCACTGACCGCCACCCTGCAGTTCCACCATATTGCCATGGACCACAGTGCCCTGGAGGTGGTACGTCACGAGCTGATCGCGTTCCTGACCGGCGAGGGTGATCGGCTGGGCACCCCGGTGCCGTTTCGCAATTATGTGGCACAAGCCGTGCTGGGTATCAGCGAGGCCGAACACGAGGCGTTTTTCCGCGACATGCTTGGGGGTATCGACACGTCGACCCTGGCCTACGGCATCCAGGATGTGCTAGGCGGGGGTGAGGTGCACAACGAGCACGCGCTCGACCTGCCACTAGCGCTGTGCCAGCAGCTACGCAGCCAGGCGCGTAGCCTGGGCGTGAGCGTCGCCAGCCTGTTCCACCTGGCCTGGGGCCGCGTGCTGGGCGGGCTGACGGGGCGCGATCAGGTGGTGTTCGGCACCGTGCTGATGGGGCGCTTGCAAGGCGCCGAAGCTACCGACCGGGCGCTGGGTATTTTCATCAATACCCTGCCGGTATGCGTTGACTTGACCAGCGCTGACTTGCCGACGGCGATCCGCGCCACCCATCAGCGGCTGAGCGCACTGATGCGCCATGAACACGCGCCACTGGCCCTGGCCCAGCGTTGCAGCGGTGTGCCGGCGCCGGCGCCGCTGTTCAATGCCTTGCTCAATTACCGCCACAGCGCCGTCGACAGCACCCAGCCAAGCCGCGCAGCCCTGGCCGGGATTGACATCGTCGAGTCTGCCGAGGCTACCAACTACCCATTGACGCTCAGCGTCGACGACTTGGGCGAAGCATTTCGCCTGACCCTGCTGGCCAGTGCTGAAGTGCCGGCGCAGCGCGTTTGCGCCTACCTGCAGCAGACCCTCGAAAGCCTGCTGCAGGCACCGCAGTCATCGGTCATGGCGCTGGCCATGCTCCCCGACGGCGAGCGCGAAGAACTGCTGCAAGTGTTCAACGATTTTCCTGCCCCCTATGAGCGGCAACTGACCCTGCACCAGCGCATCGCACAACGCGCCGAGCTGCACCCTGACGCCATCGCCGCCACCGCTGACGGCGCAAGCTTGAGTTACGCCGAGCTCAACCGCCAGGCCAATGCCCTGGCGCAGCACCTGATCAACCTCGGGGTGCGGCCTGACGACCGCGTCGCGGTGGTGGCGCGGCGTAGCCTGCAGACGCTGGTTGGCTTGTTGGCGGTACTTAAGGCCGGCGCCGGTTACGTACCGGTGGACCCCGCCCACCCGGATGAGCGCGTGCAGTACCTGTTGAACGACAGCGGCCCGGTAGCGGTGCTGACGCAACAGGCCCTGCGTGAGCGCCTGGGGCCTGTCGCGGTGCCGGTGGTGCTGCTCGACCAGCCGCACTGGCCTGTATGCGATAGCGATCCGGCTGTACCGGGGCTGAGTGCCAACCACCTGGCCTATGTGATCTACACCTCCGGCTCCACCGGCGAGCCCAAGGGCGTGATGGTCGAGCATCAGACCGTCAACAACCTGGTCGATTGGCACTGCCGCACGTTCGACCTGGGCCATGGCCGGCACACTTCGAGCTTGGCCGGTTTCGGTTTCGACGCCATGGCCTGGGAAGTCTGGCCGGCGTTGTGCGCCGGGGCCACGTTGCACCTGGCGCCAGCGTCGGAGGGCAACGATGACCTGGATGCCATGCTTGCCTGGTGGCAAGCGCAGCCCCTGGACGTGAGCTTCTTGCCGACGCCGGTGGCCGAATACGCCTTCAACCATCAACTCGAACACCCGACCCTGCGCACCCTGTTGATCGGCGGTGACCGCCTGCGTCAGTTCAACCGGACCCAGCGCTTTGCCGTGGTCAACAACTACGGCCCAACCGAAGCCACGGTGGTGGCAAGTTCCGGCGTGCTGGAAGCAGGTGGGGCGCTGCACATCGGTCGGCCGGTTGATAACGCGCGTTTGTATGTACTCGACCCACAGCTGCAGCCTGTCGCGCTGGGTGTACCAGGCGAGTTGTACATTGGTGGCGCCGGGGTTGCCCGAGGCTACCTGAACCGTCCGGCGCTCACCGCCGAGCGCTTTCTTGACGACCCCTTCGTCGCCCGTGGGCGTATGTACCGCACCGGTGACCTGGTGCGCTGGCTGGCAGATGGCACTCTGGACTTTCTGGGGCGCAACGACGACCAGGTCAAGATCCGCGGCGTGCGCATCGAACTGGGCGAGATCGAAAGCCGGCTGAACGCCCTGGTCGGCATCGATGAAGCTGTTGTCCTGGCCCGCGAGGACCAGCCCGGCCAGCCGCGCCTGGTGGCTTACTTTACCGCCCTGGCAGGTGTCGAGCCGCTCCCCCCAGAAGGCCTGCGCAGCCAATTACAGGCGCACCTGCCGGAATACATGGTGCCGGTGGCGTATGTGCAGCTGCCAGCGTTGCCGCTGACTGCAAACGGCAAACTCGACCGCCGCGCATTACCAAGGCCAGAACGCTCTGCGCAGTTCGAGCAGGGCTATGAGGCCCCTGAAGGGGCGTTGGAGCATGGGCTGGCCACGCTATGGGCCGAGCTTCTGCAGGTTGAGCGCGTTGGCCGGCGCGACCATTTCTTCAGCCTGGGAGGGCATTCCCTGCTGGCGATGCGCATGGTCTCCCAGGTGCGCCTGCGCCTGGGTGTCGAACTGAGCCTGAGCGACCTGTTCGCCAACCCCGAACTGGCCGCCGTGGCCGAGGTACTGGCCAATGCCGGGCGCAGTGAGTTGCCAGCGATACGCCCGGTGCCGCGCGATGTGCCGCTGCCGATGTCGTTCGCCCAACAACGGCTGTGGTTCCTGGCGCAGATGGAAGGCGGTAACCAGGCCTACAATGTGCCGCTGGCCCTGGGCCTGCGCGGGGCACTGGATGCCGATGCGCTGGAAGCGGCCTTGCTCGCCATCATCGAGCGCCACGAGACCTTGCGCAGCCGCTTCGTACCACGCGATGACAGTGCCGAGGTGGTGCTGGCCGCCACGGCGGGGGGCGATTGGTTCCAGCGTGAAGAGCTGAGCGTCGACGCGCTGCCCGCCCGCTTGGATGAAGCGGCCCGTGCGCCTTTCGACCTGGCCCACGGACCGCTGTTGCGAGCGCGTTTGCTGCGTCTGGGCGCAGAACATCATGTACTGGCCCTGACCGTGCATCACATCGCTGCCGACGGCTGGTCACTGGGCGTGCTGACCCGTGAACTGAGCGCGCTGTATACGGCCTGTTGCCAGGGCCAGGACGATCCGTTGCCGACCCTGGACATCCAGTACGGTGACTATGCCGTGTGGCAGCGCCGCTGGTTGGCCGGCGCCCAGTTGCAGCGCCAGGCCGGTTACTGGCGCCAGGCCCTGGAGGGCGCGCCCAGCCTGCTCAAGCTGCCCAGTGATCGCCCACGGCCTGAACGCCAGGACTTTGCCGGCGCAAGCTTGCTACTGCAACTGGAACCCCGCCTGGCGGCCGGCCTGCGCAGCCTGGCCCAGCGCCACGGGGTAACCCTGTACATGGCCGTGCTCAGCGCCTGGGCCGCCGTGTTGACGCGGCTGTCCGGCCAGGGCGAAATCGTCATCGGTTGCCCTGTGGCGGGCCGCAGCCGTGCCGAGCTGGAGCCGCTGGTGGGCTTGTTCGTCAATACCCTGGCCGTGCGCATCGACACGGCTGCCGCACCGACGGCGCAAACTCTGCTGGAGCAGGTCCGCACGCGCGTGCTGGAGGCTCAGGCGCACCAGGACCTGCCGTTCGAACAGGTGGTGGAAATCGTCCGCCCAGTGCGCAGCCTCGGCCATACCCCCTTGTTCCAGGCCACGCTCAACTGGCAGGCGATCGAAGGTGGCGCCTTGCAGTTGCCGGGCCTGCAGTTGGAGGCCGTGGTCCAGGCCGGCCAGGTCGCCAAGTTCGACCTGACGCTGAACCTCGGCGAGTTCGGTGACACGCTGGGCGGCAGCCTGGACTACGCCACCTCGCTGTTCGACGAGGCAACTGTGCGGCGCTATGTCGGTTACTTCGAGACCCTGCTCTGGGCCATGGTCGGCGATGATCAACAGCCGTTGGCACAAGTGCCGTTGCTGGGCGCCAGCGAGCGCCAGACCCTGCTGCACCATTTCAATACCACGCAGCGCGATTACCCCCGTGACTTGACGGTGGAGCAGCTGTTCGAGCAGCGCGTGGCGCGCCATCCCCTGGCCCTGGCTGTAGTCCAGGGCGACCAGCAACTGTGCTATGGCGAACTGAACCAACACGCCAACCGTCTGGCTCACTACTTGATGGGTGCAGGTGTGGCGCCGGGTGCCTATGTGGCCATGCTGCTGCCGCGCACCTTGCACCTGCTGGTGGCGCAACTGGCCGTGCTCAAGTGTGGCGCTGTCTGTGTGCCGCTCGACATCCATGCACCGACCGAGCGGCAGGCCTTCATGGTCGAGGATTGCCAGGCCACCGCACTGCTGACGCTTTCTGGCACAGCGGTTGAGTATGCGGTGCGTCGGTTCGACCTCGATCAACTGGCCCTCGATGACCAGCCTGGCCACAACCCTGGGTTGGCCCAGGACGCTGGCCGCGCGGCCTTTGTAATGTACACCTCTGGCACCACTGGCAAACCCAAGGGCGTGTGCGTTGCGCACCGGGGTGTTGCGAGTTTGGTGCTGAATGAGCGGTATGCCGGATTGCTGGCCAGTGACCGCATCGCTTTCGCCTCCAACCCGGCGTTCGATGCCAGCACTCTGGAGGTGTGGGGCGCGCTGCTCAATGGCGGGCAGTTGCGAGTGATCGACCACCGCACGCTGGTTGACCCTGCGCTTTTCGCGAAGGCGCTGGCGGAGCAGGGCATCACCGTTCTGTTCCTGACCACGGCGTTGTTCAACCAGTACGTGCAGTTGATTCCCGAAGCCCTGGCCGCGCTACGCGTGCTGATCAGCGGCGGTGAGCGTGCCGAACCCGCAGTCTTCCGCACGCTGCTGAGCAAGGCACCTGGGCTGCGCCTGGTCAATGCCTACGGACCTACCGAAACCACCACGCTCGCGGCCACCTGCCACGTGCGTGAGCTGGCGCCCGATGCAACCCAAGTACCGATTGGCCGACCGACCGGCAATACCCAGGTGTATGTGCTGGACGCCTGGCAACAGCCCGTGCCGCAAGGCGTGGTCGGTGAATTGTATATCGGCGGCGACGGCGTCGCCCTGGGGTACTTGAACCGCCCGGAACTGACGGCGCAGCGGTTCATCGATGACCCGTTCAGCCCGCAGCCGGGCGCTCGGCTGTACCGCACCGGCGATCTGGTGCGCTGGCAGGCCGACGGCCAACTGGAGTGCCTGGGGCGCAATGACGATCAGGTCAAGATTCGCGGTTACCGGATCGAGCAGGGCGAGATCGAGCAACAGTTGGCGCTGGCACCTGGTGTCGGTGAAGTCGTGGTAATGGCTGTGCCCAATGAGCAGGGCCCACTGCGGTTGGTGGCCTGGTTTACCCGGCACGAGGCCTCGTTGGAGGCCGCTGACCTGCGTGCCTTCCTGCGTGGGCGTTTGCCGGATTACATGGTGCCTACCGCTTTTGTCGCATTGCCGCGGATGCCGCTGAACAACAATGGCAAGGTTGATCGCCAGGCCTTGCCGGCGCCGGCGCCCCAGGACCTGGCGGTGACAGCGTACGAAGCACCGGAAGGCGAGCGCGAGCAGGCGCTGGCCACGTTGTGGGGCGAACTGCTGCATCTGGAACGCGTCGGGCGTCAGGACCGCTTCTTCGAAATGGGCGGGCATTCACTGCTGGCGATGCGCATGCTGGGCCAGGTTCGCCAACGCCTGGGGCTGGAGCTGGCCTTGAACGACCTGTTTGCCGATGACAGTCTGGCTGCGGTGGCCGCCTGCCTCGCGCGTGACGGTGACGCCTTGCCGGCCATCCAGCCGGGCCCACGTGATGGTACTTTGCCGCTTTCGTTCGCCCAGCAGCGGCTGTGGTTTCTGGCGCAGATGGAGGAAACCAGCGCGGCCTATCACATTCCCCTGGCCCTGCGTCTGGAGGGCCGTTTGGACGGTGCGGCACTGGAGCGTGCTTTGAGGCGCCTGGTCGAGCGCCATGAAAGCTTGCGCAGCCATTTTGTCGAACAGGAAGGCGAGCCGCAGGTGGTGCTGGCAACCGGCAGCGAAGGCTTCCAGTTTGACCGCGACGTTTGCAACGGTCTGGATGAAGCCGCTATTGCGGCGTTGATCCGTCAGGAGGCGAGCCAACCCTTCGCACTCAGCCGCGACCTGCCGGTGCGTGGGCGCTTGCTGCAGCTGGCCGAAGACCACCACCTGCTACTGCTGACTTTGCATCACCTGGTGGCTGACGGTTGGTCGCTGGGCGTCTTGGTACGCGAGCTGGGCGAGTTGTACCAAGCCTTCAGTTGCGGCGGCGCCGACCCCTTGCCGGCCTTGCCCGTGCAATACATCGACTATGCCTTGTGGCAGCGACGCTGGCTGAGCGGCGATGCCCTGCGCCAGCAGGCCGATTACTGGGTTGGCCAACTGGACGGGGCACCGGCGCTGCTCAGCTTGCCCTGGGACCACCCACGCCCGGAGCGTCAGCAGTATGCCGGTGACAGCGTCGCGCTGAGCCTGGCCCCGCGCCTGAGTGGCGAGCTCAAAGCCGTGTGCCGGCGCCATGGGGTCACGCCTTATATGCTGTTCATGGCGGCCTGGGCGGTGTTATTGAGCCGGCTTTCCGGCCAGGATGAAGTGGTGATTGGCTCGCCCGTAGCCAACCGCAGACAGGCCGAAGTGGATGGCCTGGTTGGCATGTTCGTCAATGCCGTGGCTTTGCGCGTGGACACCTCGGGGGCGCCGGATGTGGCTACGCTGCTGGTCCGGGTAAAAGCCGTGGTACTAGGCGGGCAGGCGCATCAGGACTTGCCGTTCGAACAGGTGGTCGAGTTGCTGCGCCCGCGCCGTAGCGTTGCGCATACTCCGCTGTACCAGGCCACCCTGGACTGGGACGCCAGCCCAGAGCGGCAGGCGCTGCAATTGGCCGACCTGTCGCTGAGCGCAGTGAGTGGGGCCGCGTGCATTGCCAAGTTCGACCTGAGCCTGAGCATGGGTGAGCGCGCCGAAGGTTTTGCCGGCGGTATCGTGTTTGCCACCGGCCTTTTCGAGCGGGCGACCATCGCGCGTTATGCGGGGTATTTCGAACAACTGCTGTGGGCCTTCGTGGAGAGCGATCGGGCCATTCCTGGCCATGTCGGGTTGCCGGATGCCGATGAGCGCAAACGCTTGCTGCAGGGCTTCAACGACACGGCGGTGGATTATGACCTTGAGCAGACCCTGCACGGGATGATCGAGGCGCAGGTGCTGCGTACGCCGGATGCGGTCGCGGTCAGGGCCGAAGAGGGGGCACTGAGCTATCGCGCGCTGAATGAGCAGGCCAACCAATTAGCGCATCATCTGATTGGGCTGGGTCTCAAGCCTGACGATCGGGTGGCGATCTGCGTTGAGCGTGGGCTGTCGATGGTGGTTGGCCTGCTGGCCACTCTCAAGGCCGGTGGCGCCTATGTGCCGGTTGACCCGGATTACCCGGC
>NZ_JBNWAE010000032.1:0-11553 GCF_050496565.1 Pseudomonas shirazensis | reverse complement strand
GCAGGTAGGCGCCGAGGACAACTTCTTCGAGCTGGGCGGTGACTCGATCGTTTCGGTACAGGTGGTTGCCCGTGCCCGCGAAGCTGGCCTGGCATTCACGCCGCGCGAGCTGTTCGAGCAACAGACCATCCGCCGCCTGGCCAAGGTGGTCGGGCAGCCGGTCGCCGTCGCCACCGCGCCGAGCACAGGCCTTGCACAACTAAACGCTGCCGAGCGGGCGCGCCTGCCGGCGGACCTGGAGGACGCCTACCCACTGTCGCCGATGCAACAAGGCCTGCTGTTCCATGGCCTGAGCGGCGCGGCTGAGGGCGAGTACATCAACCAGCTGGCCTTCGACCTGGACGCCCTCGAGCCTGCGCACCTGCGCGCGGCCTGGCAGCAACTGATCGCGCGCCACCCGATCCTGCGCAGCGGCTTCGCCTGGGACGGCCTGGAGCAGCCGCTGCAACTGGTCTACCGCCAGGTGCCCGAACTGTGGCAGGAGCACGACTGGCGTGGCCAGGATTGCAGCAGCGAGGCGCTGGACGCCTTCGCCAGCCAGCAGCGGGCACTGCCGTTCGACTTCGCCCAGCCGGCCCTGCAACGGGTGGCGCTGCTGCGCCTGGCCAGCGGCCGCCATCGCCTGGTGTGGACCTACCACCACCTGCTGCTGGACGGCTGGAGCAGCGCGCGGCTGATCGAGGAATGGCTCGGCCGTTATGTGGGCGAAACCCCGCAGGCTGCGGCCGGCCGCTACGGCGACTACATCGCCTGGCTGCAACGCCAGGACCCGCAGCGCGGCGAGACCTTCTGGAAGGCCCGCACCGCGCAGCTCGATGCCCCCACCTTGCTGGCCGGCAATACGCCGGTGGCGGCGGGCGGCAGCGGGCAGCACGCTTGCGAGCTACTGCTCGATGCCACGCATAGCCAGGCCCTGGCCGCCTTCGCTCGCAGCCAGCGGGTTACCCTCAACACCCTGGTGCAGGCTGCCTGGCTGCTGCTTTTGCAACGCCACAGCGGCCAGCGCGTGGTGTGCTGCGGCGCCACCTTGTCGGGGCGCCCGGCAGAGCTGGCCGGCAGCGGCGACATGCTGGGGCTGTTCATCAACACCTTGCCGCTGATTGCCGAGCCTGCGCCGCACCAGGTGCTGGGCGACTGGCTGCAGGCCTTGCAGGGCGAAACTCTGGCCCTGCAGGAGCTGGCCCACGTACCGCTGTACGACGTGCAGCGCTGGGCCGGCAGTGCCGGGCAGTCACTGTTCGACACCTTGCTGGTGTTCGAAAACTACCCGGTAGATGCCGCCCTGCGTAGCCAAGCGATGCAGCAACTGGGTATCGATGGCGTGGCCCAGCGCGAGTCGACCCACTATCCGCTGACCCTCACTGTGCACCCCGGCGAGCGCCTGCAACTGGCCCTGGCAGCCCGCGCCGATGCCTTCAGCGCGGCCACGCTTGCGCAACTGACCGAGCACCTGGGCCAGTTGCTGCGCAGCCTGCCGGGCAACCCGCAGCGGCGCCTGGGCGAGCTGGCCATGTTGTCGGCGCAGGCCCGCATCCAGGCCCTGGCCCGCGCCGCGCAACAGCCGGTCTTGGGCAGCGGGCTGAGCCTGCCGGCGCTGTTCGCCGAACAGGCCCGCCGCAATGGCGCGCTTTGCGCGGTGAGCGACGGCGCGCAGAGCCTGGACTACGCCAGCCTCGACCAGGCCTCCAGCCGCCTGGCCCGGCACCTGCTGGCCCAGGGTGTGGGCGCCGGCAGCCTGGTGGCGGTGTGCCTGGAGCGCGACGCGCAACTGCTGGTGGCCCTGCTGGCGGTGCTCAAGGCCGGCGCCGCCTATGTACCGCTGGACCCGGAGTTCCCGGCCCAACGCCTGCGCCACATGCTCGAGGACAGCGGCGCGCAGCTGCTGCTGACCCACAGCGCCTTGCTGGCGCAACTGCCTGAAGCCGCTGCCGGCCAGCAGCGCTGGTGCCTCGACCAACTGGCACTGCCGGCAGGCGACACGAGCGCCTTGCCAGCCATCGACCCCGAGCAACTGGCGTATGTGATCTACACCTCCGGCTCCACCGGCCTGCCCAAGGGCGTGGCAGTGCGCCACGCTGCGCTGGCCAACTTCCTGTTGAGCATGGCCGAGGCACCAGGGCTGGCCTGTGGCGAAAAAATGTTGGCGCTGACCTCGCTGTCGTTCGACATCGCCGCGCTGGAGCTGTACCTGCCGTTGTTGCAGGGCGCCAGCGTGGTCATGGCCGACCGCGCCATGGCCCGCGATGCCGGGCGCCTGCTCGACTACATCGTCGCCCAAGGCGTGGGTTGCGTGCAGGCCACGCCGTCGACCTGGCGCATGCTCAGCGAGCACCCGCGCTTTGCCAGCCTGCAAGGGCTGCGCGCGCTGTGCGGCGGCGAAGCGCTGGCCGGCGACCTGGCGGCGCGCCTGCAAGGCGTGGTGGGCGAGTTGTGGAACCTGTACGGGCCCACCGAAACCACCATCTGGTCGGCGCGCATGCGCCTGGGCCAGCAGGCCAGCCAGGTGCTGCTGGGCGAAGCCATCGCCGGCACCTCGCTGCATGTGCTGGACGAGGCCCTGGAACCGGCCGCCGACGGTGTGGCCGGCGAGCTGTACATCGGCGGCGCGGGCCTGGCCCGTGGTTACCAGCGTCGCCCGGGCCTGACCGCCGAGCGCTTTGTCGCCGACCCGTTCGGCGCCCCGGGCGAGCGTCTGTACCGCACCGGCGACCTGGTGCGCTGGCGCGGCGAGGCGCTGGAGTACATCGGCCGTATCGACCAGCAGGTGAAGATTCGCGGCCACCGCATCGAGCTTGGCGAAATCGAAGCCTGCCTGCGCCGTTGCCCAGGCGTGCGTGAAGCCGCCGTGGTGGCGCGCCCGGGCCCGGGCGGCCCGGTGCTGGTGGGTTACGCCGAGGCGGACGACGCGCCGCAATTGGCTGTGCAGCTTAAACAGGCGCTGCAAGAGGTGTTGCCTGACTACATGGCGCCGGCCCAGGTGCTGCTGTTGGCGCGCATGCCGCTGACCCCCAACGGCAAGCTCGACCGCAAGGCCCTGCCGGCCCCCGACTGGCAGGCCCGCGTGCATGTGGAGCCGGCAACGGAGCTGGAGCGCCAGCTGGCAGCGATCTGGTGCGAGGTGCTGGGGCTCGAGCGGGTCGGCAGCACGGATGACTTCTTCGAGCTGGGCGGCCACTCGCTGCTGCTCACCCGCTTGGTATCGCGCGTGCGCGAGGCGCTCGGGGTTGACCTGGCACTTCATGAAGTTTTTGACCACTCAAGCGTCAGTACCCTTGCAGCACACCTGCAAAGCGCGCCCCCGGCCGCTGACGACTTGCTGGAAGTGGATTTCATGAACGATTTGCTGGAAGAACTGGAGCAGGCTGAATGAGTAGTGTCCTCGACCCCAAGGTAGCGGCGCAGGACCGTGAGCTGCAGGCCATCGGCGCACGTCTGGCGCAATTGGCGCAGGACAAGCAGCAACTGTTCCTGGCCAAACTGGTGGCGGCCGGCGTCAACGTGCGCCGCCTGCCGGTGCCAAGCCTGCCGCGTGACGGCGCCCTGGCGCTGTCGGCGGCGCAGAGTCGGCAATGGTTCATCTGGAAGCTCGACCCCCAGGCGCCCACCTACAACCTGCACCGCGCGGTGCAGTTGCGCGGGCCGCTGGACCGCGAGGCGCTGGCCGCAGCCCTGCGCGCCATCGTCGCCCGCCACGAGAACCTGCGCAGCCGCTTCCACGAGGTGGAAGGCCAGCCGCAACTGCTGATCGAGCCCAAGGCTGAGCTTGAGGTGGTCTTCGAAGACCTGGCCGCGCTGCCAGCGCCAGAGCGCGAGACGCGTGCCGACGCGCTGGGCATGGCCTGCGCCGTGACCCCCTACGACCTGGCCGCCGGCCCCTTGCTGCGGGTGACCCTGCTGCGCCTGGGGGCCGAGGAGCACCGCCTGCTGCTGGGCGTGCACCACATCGTTGCCGATGGCTGGTCGATGAACCTGCTGGTGGACGAGTTCACCCGTGGTTACAACGCCCACTGCCGTGGCCAGGCCAGCGAGCTGCCGCCGCTGGCCGCGCAATACGCCGACTGCGCCGCCTGGCAGCGCAAGCTGCTGGCCGCCGGCGAGGGCGAGCGTCAACTGGAGTACTGGCTCAAGCGCCTGGGTGGCGAAGCGCCAACCCTAGAGCTGCCGGTCGACCGCCAGCGCCCGGCACGCCCCAGCGGGCAGGGCGCGGTGCTGTGCTTCGACATCCCCGAGGCCTTGGCCGGTGCCCTGCGCAAGGTCGCCCAGGCGCGTGGCGCGACGCTGTTCATGCTGTTGCTGGCGGCGTTCAAGGTGCAACTGTACCGCTACACCGGCCAGCCCGACCTGCGCGTCGGCGTGCCGGTGGCCGGGCGTGGCAACGGCGAGAGCCAGCGCCTGATCGGCTTTTTCGTCAATACCCTGGTGATGCGCACCGAGCTCGATGGCCGCGAGCGCTTCGACAGCGTGCTGGCCCGGGTGCGTCAGGGCGCGTTGGCCGACCAGGCCCACCAGGAGCTGCCCTTCGAGCAACTGGTGGAGGCCCTGGCGCCGCACCGCAGCCTCAGCCACAACCCGCTGTTTCAGGTGATCTACAACCACCAGTGGCATGACACCGCCGCCCTGCAGACCCTCGACGGCGTGGCCATGGAGTCGCTGGCACCGCTGATGCGCGCGGTGGACTGCGACCTGGCTCTGGACACCGCCGAAGACTCCGCCGGCCGCCTGCGCTGCGAAATCAGCTACGCCACCGACCTGTTCAGCGCCGCCAGCATCGAGCGCTGGCGCCGGCATTTCGAGGCCTTGCTGGCGCAGATCGCCGCGCAGCCCGAAGCGCGGGTGTGCGACTTCGAACTGCACGAGCCCGCCGCCTGGGCGCAGTTGCAGGCCTGGAATACATTGCCCGAAATCACCGCTGAAGAGCCGCTGGTGCACCAGCTGATCGCCGCCTGGGCGCAGCGCACGCCAGACGCCCCGGCCGTGCGCTGTGGCGAGCAGGTGTTGAGCTTCGCCGAGCTGGACCGCCGCGCCAACCAGCTGGCCCAGTACTTGTGCGCCCAGGGTGTCGGCCCCGAGCAGCGGGTGGGTGTCGGCCTGCCGCGCTCGCCGCAGTTGCTGGTGGCGCTGCTGGCGGTGATCAAGGCCGGCGCCGCCTACGTGCCACTGGACCTGGACTACCCGCAGGAGCGCCTGGCCTATCAGGTGCGTGATGCAGGCCTTGCCTGGCTGATCGGCGACAGCCGCGACCCGCGCCGGGCCGCCTTGCCCGACAGCGTGCAGCGCCTGGACCTCGACCTGCTCGAGCTGGGCGCCTGGCCGGCCGAAGCGCCGGCCGTGGCGCCGCACCCCGGCAACCTGGCCTACCTGATCTACACCTCCGGCTCCACCGGCCTGCCCAAGGGCGTGGCCGTGGCCCACGGTCCGCTGGCCATGCACTGCCGCACCATCGGCGTGCGCTACGAAATGACCCCCGCCGACCGCGAACTGCACTTCATGTCGTTCGCCTTCGACGGTGCCCACGAGCGCTGGCTCACCGCCCTGACCCATGGCGCCAGCCTGGTGCTGCGTGACGACAGCCTGTGGACTCCCGAACAGACATACCAGGCCATGGGCCGCTACGGCGTGACCGTGGCTGCCTTCCCGCCGGCCTACCTGCAACAGATCGCCGAGCATGGCGAAGGCCGCGACGACGTGCCGGCGGTACGGGTGTACTGCTTCGGTGGCGACGCGGTGCCTCACGCCAGCTTCGAGCAGGTGCGCCAGGTGCTGCGCCCGGCCTGGATCATCAACGGCTACGGCCCCACCGAAACCGTGGTCACACCGATGATCTGGAAAGCCGGCCCCGCCGACCACTGCCAGGCCGGCTACGCGCCGATTGGCGACCGCGTCGGCGCGCGCAGCGTGTGGGTGCTGGACGGTGACCTCAACCCGGTGCCCACCGGCGTGTGCGGCGAGCTGTACCTGGGCGGTGAAGGCCTGGCCCGGGGTTACTTCCAGCGCCCGGGCCTGACCGCCGAGCGCTTTGTCGCCGACCCGTTCGGCGCCCCGGGCGGGCGCCTGTATCGCACCGGTGACCTGGTGCGCCAGCGCACCGACGGCATCATCGACTACCTCGGTCGCGCCGACCACCAGATCAAGGTACGAGGTTTTCGTATCGAGCCGGGCGAAATCGAGGCACGCCTGCGCGCCGATGCCCGGGTGCGCGAGGCGCTGGTGGTGGCCCGCGAAACCGTGGGCGGCAAGCAACTGGTGGCCTACGTGGCCGCCGACGACCCGCAACTGGGCAGCGAGCTGCGCCAGCTGCTGCGCGAGCAACTGCCTGACTACATGGTGCCGGCCCGGGTGATGGTGCTGGCCCAGCTGCCGCGCAACGCCAACGGCAAGCTGGACCGCAACCAGCTGCCGGAGCCGGTGTGGCAGAGCGACAACGACGGCTACCAGGCCCCGCAAGGCGAGCACGAGCGACTGCTGGCCGAAGTCTGGGGCGAGGTGCTGGGCCTGCAGCAGGTCGGCGCGCTGGACCACTTCTTCGAGCTGGGCGGCCATTCGCTGCTGGCGGTGCAAGTGGTGGCGCGGCTGAAAAAGCGCCTGGCCATCGAGGTGCCGGTACGCCAGCTGTTCGACACCCCGCGCCTGTGTGACCTGGCGCTGGCCGTTGCGGTCGCAGGCAACGCGGGCGGTGCCCCGGCGTTGCAGGCCCTGGCCCACGAGGGCGGTGCGCCGCTGTCGTTCAACCAGCAGCGGCTGTGGTTCCTTTGGCAGTTGGCGCCGCACAGCACGGCCTACAACATCAGCGGTGGCCTGCGCCTGCGCGGCCAGCTGGTGGTGCCTGCCCTGCGGTCGGCCTTCGAGCAATTGCAGGCGCGCCATGCCTCGCTGCGCACGGTATTCAGCGACGACGGCGAGCAGGTGCGCCAGCAGGTGCTGGCCAACCCCGCGCTGGCCCTGCGCGAAACCAGCCTTGAGCAACTGCCGGCCGGCGAGCGTGAAGCCCGCCTGGTGCAGAGCCTGGCCGAGGAGGGCGCAGCGCCCTTCGACCTGGCCTGCGGCCCGTTGCTGCGCATCAACCTGCTGCGTTTGGCCCGGGAAGAGCATGTGCTGGTGCTGACCCTGCACCACATCATCGCCGACGGTGTGTCGGTGAAAGTGCTGCTGGACGAGTTCGCCACTTGCTACCAGGCCGCCCTCGAAGGGCGCGATGCAGCGCTGCCGGCCCTGGCGGTGCAGTACGCCGATTTTGCCGTGTGGCAGCGCCAGTGGCTGGCCAGCGGCGAGTGCGAGCGCCAGCTGGCCCATTGGCGTGCCCACCTGGGCAATGAACACCCGCTGCTGGAACTGCCCCTGGACCACCCGCGCCCGGCGCAGCAAAGCCTGCGCGGCGACAGCGTCGGCTTTGCCGTGGCACCTGGGCTGGCCAGCCAACTGCAACAGCTGGCACAAGCCCGTGGCAGCTCGCTGTCGATGCTGTTGCTGGCGACCTTCGGCACCTTGCTGATGCGCTACAGCGGCCAGCGCGACCTGCGCATCGGCCTGCCCATTGGCGGGCGCCAGCAGCAGGAAAGCGAAAACCTGGTGGGCTTTTTCGTCAACACCCAGGTACTGCGCCTGCAAGTGGACGGCGAAGGCTCGTTCAACCAGTTGCTGGCCCAGGCGCGCAACCATGTGCTGGACGCCCAGGCCAACCAGGACCTGCCGTTCGAACAACTGGTCGAGGCCCTGCAACCGCAGCGCAGCCTCAGCCACAACCCGCTGTTCCAGGTACTGTTCAACCACGACCGCACCGCCGGCGTCGACAACCTGGCGTTGCCGGGGCTCAGCATCGAGCCGCTGCCCAGCGCCCGGCGCAGCACCCAGTTCGACCTGGTGCTCGATACCCGCGAGCACGCCGACGGCCAGTTGTCGGGCAGCTTTGGCTATGCCACCGACCTGTTCGAGCACGCCACCATCGAGCGCCTGGCCGGGCACTTTCAGCGCCTGCTGGCGGCCATCGCCCAAGCTCCGGACGAGTCCCTGGAGCGCCTGGCGCTGCTGGCCGAAGGCGAGCGCGAGCAGTTGCTGCATGGCTGGAACGCAACCGCCCGCGACTACAGCCAGCAGCCCATGCTGCCCGAGCTGATTCGCCAGCAAGCCGAGCGCACGCCGCTGGCCTGCGCCCTAGTGGACGGCGAACGGCGCTTTACTTACGCCGAGCTTGAAGCACGCAGCAACCGCCTGGCCCACTGGCTGCGCAGCCAGGGGGTGGGCTGTGATGTGCGCGTGGGGGTGTTCGCCGAGCGTTCAGCGGAGCTGGCCATTGCCCTGCTGGCCATCGTCAAGGCCGGCGGCGCCTACCTGCCGCTGGACCCGGACTACCCGGCCGAGCGCCTGGCGTTCATGCTCGAAGACAGCCAGGTGCCGTTGCTGCTGACCCAGCAGGCGCTGCTGGCACGCCTGCCGGCAAGCAGCGCGCTGGTGTGGTGCCTGGACCGCGACTGGGCGCAGACCGACGCTATGCCTGAGCACGCACCGGCCATTGACTACCCGGCGCAGAGCCTGGCCTATTGCATCTACACCTCCGGCTCCACCGGCCGGCCCAAGGGCGTGGGCAACCACCATGCAGGCCTGCTCAACCGCCTGCAGTGGATGCAGGACCAGTACCAGCTGGGCGGCGCGGACCGGGTGCTGCAAAAGACCCCGTTCAGCTTCGACGTGTCGGTGTGGGAGTTCTTCTGGCCCTGGTTCACCGGCGCCACCCTGGTAATGGCCGCCCCCGGCGCCCACCGCGACCCGGCGCGGCTGCGCCAGGTGATCGTCGAGCAGGCCATCACCACGCTGCACTTCGTGCCCTCGATGCTGCAGGCGTTCATCGCCGCCGGCGAGCTGGCCGCCTGCACCAGCCTGCGCCAGGTGATGTGCAGCGGCGAAGCCTTGCCCCATGAGCTGCAGCAGCAGTTCCAGCAGCTGCACAACGGCGCGCTGCACAACCTGTACGGCCCCACCGAGGCGGCCATCGACGTCAGCTACTGGCACTGCCTCGACGAGCCGGGCCGGCACAGCGTGCCGATTGGTCGGCCAATCGCCAACACCCAGCTGATGATCCTCGACAGCCAGTTGCAGCCGGTGCCGGTGGGCGTGGCAGGCGAGCTGTACATCGCCGGGCACAACCTGGCCCGCGGCTATCTGGGGCGCGCCGGTCTTACCGCCGAGCGCTTTGTCGCCAACCCGTTCGGCGCACCCGGCGAGCGCATGTACCGCACCGGTGACCTGGCGCGCTGGCGCCCGGACGGGGTGATCGACTACGCCGGGCGCATCGACCACCAGGTCAAGATGCGCGGCCTGCGCATCGAGCTGGGCGAAATCGAGGCGCGCATGCTCGAGCAACCCGGTGTGCGCGAGGCGGTGGTGGTGGCCTGGCAGCAGGCCGGTGGCGCGCAGCTGGTTGGTTACCTGACCAGCGATAGCCCCCAGGCCGAGCCGCAGGCGCTGCTGGACGCGGTGCGCGAAGGGGTGCGCGAGCACCTGCCGGACTACATGGTGCCGGCCCTCTTGGTGTACCTGGAGGCGATGCCGCTGAGCCCCAACGGCAAGCTGGAGCGCAAGGCGCTGCCGGCGCCGCAATGGCAGGCGCGCCAGTACAGCGCCCCGCAAGGCGCGCGCGAAACCGTCCTGGCGCAGCTCTGGCAGGTATTGCTTGGGGTGGAGCGGGTTGGCCGCGACGATGACTTCTTCGAACTGGGCGGCCACTCGCTGCTGGCGGTGCGGGTGGTGGCCAAGGTGCGCGAGGTGTTCGGCGTGGAGCTGGCCCTGCGCGCGGTGTTCGACACCCCGACCGTGGCGGGCTTGGCACAGGCCCTGGGGCGTAGCCGCGGCCAACTGGCCGCAGGCCCGCAGCGCCGCGAGCGACCGGCGCGCCCGGCGCTGTCGTTCGCCCAACAGCGCATGTGGTTCCTCTGGCAATTGCAGCCAGACAGCGACGCCTACAACATGCCGGTCGCCCTGGAGCTGGACGGCGAGCTGGACCGCGCGGCGCTGCAACGTGCCTTCAGCGGCCTGCTGGCGCGTCACGAAGCCTTGCGCACCTGCTTCCCCAGCGAAGCCGGCGAGGTGTACCAGCGGGTGCTGCCGGCGGCCGGCTTCGAGCTGCCCTGCAGCGACCTGCGCGGCGCCGACGACCCCTATGCCCAGGCCCAGGCGCTGCGTGTGGCGCAGGCCCAGGCACCGTTCGACCTGGTCAACGGCCCGGTGCTGCGGGGCCAACTGTTGCGCCTGGAGCGCCAGCGCCACCACCTGCTGCTGACCCTGCACCACATGGTTGGCGATGGCTGGTCGATGGAGATTCTGGTGCGCGAACTGGGCCAGCTGTACGCCGCCGAATGCAGCGGCCAGCCGGCAACGCTTGCGGCGTTGCCGATCCAGTACCTGGACTACGCCCTGTGGCAGCGCGAGTGGCTGGCCGGCGGCGAGGTCGAGCGCCAGCTGGGTTACTGGCAGGCGCAACTGGGCGATGCACCACGCATCCTCGAGCTGCCTGCCGACCACCCGCGCCCGGCGCAGCAAAGCCACCGCGGTGCCAACCTCAGCCTGCAACTGCCGGCGCCGCTTGCCGCCAGCGTGCTGCGCCAGGCCCAGGCGCAGCAGGTGACGCCGTTCATGCTGTTGCTGGCAGCCTTCAACGTGCTGCTGCAGCGCCACGCCCGCCAGGACGACCTGTGCGTCGGCGTGCCGGTGGCCAACCGCCTGCGCGCCGAGTGCGAAGGGCTGATTGGCCTGTTCGTCAACACCCAGGTGCTGCGTACCCGCATCGACACCGCGCAGCCATTCGCTGCGCTGCTGCAGCAGGTGCGTGACAGCGTGCTGGCGGCCCAGGCGCACCAGGACCTGCCGTTCGAGCAACTGGTCGAGGCCCTGCAGCCAGAGCGCAGCCTCAGCCACAACCCGTTGTTCCAGGTACTGTTCAGCCTGCAACGCCACGATGTGGCGCTGGGCGACCAGTTGGCCGGCCTGCGCATGGCCAGCCTTGAGCAGGAACGGCGTACCGCCCAAGTGGACCTGGGGCTGTTCGTCGACCAACAGGGCGAGGGCGGGTTCAGCTTGACCTTCAACTACGCCAGCGACCTGTTCGAGCGGGCCAGTGTCGAGCGCCTGGCCGGGCACTTCCTGCACCTGCTGCAGGCCTTGCTGGAACAGCCGGGGCTGCCATTGGTACAGGTGTCGTCGCTGACCGCCGGCGAACGTGCCGAGCTGCTGGCAGCGGGTGCTGCCGATGGCCATGGCATCGGCGCGTTCGACCTGGTGGCGCAGTTCGAGCAGCAGGTTGCCCGTGTGCCTGAAGCAATCGCCGTGCACCAGGGCGAGGGTTCGCTCAGCTACGCCGAGCTGAACCGCCGCGCCAACCAACTGGCCCACCGCCTGCAAGCGGCCGGCGTTGGCCCGGACGTGCGCGTGGGCGTGTGCCTGGAGCGCACCCCGCAATTGCTGGTGGCTTTGCTGGCAGTGCTCAAGGCCGGCGGTGCTTACGTGCCGCTGGATCCGGAGTTCCCAGCCGAGCGCCTGCGCCATATGCTCGACGACAGTCGTGCG
>NZ_JBNWAE010000031.1:0-13242 GCF_050496565.1 Pseudomonas shirazensis | reverse complement strand
GTTCCTGCTGCGTCGACCAAGAAACCTGGCAGATGCAGTGAAAATAGTGGGGGAATCGGTGTCGATCTATAACAGCGAGCGGCCACATGCGGCCCTTGAATACAAAACGCCTGATGCCGTGCATCAGGCGTTTTGAAACGAAACAGGTGTAAACCTATTTCAGGACTGGACAGTTTGCCAAAAAAGTAACTCGCCGTAAGGGCGAAAGGGGCCCAACCACCCACCACAAAAAACGGATAAGTCCACACCATCCAAGAAACACCCCTCCACAACTCCCCAAAAAACCACCCCAAATCTGTAGGAGTTTTTACCCTAAAGCGTAGGACCGATCTATTTAGCAGGAGTAACGTTGTGTAGGCGAATGTACCCAGTGCAGTCTCCAATCTTCCCTGAAACGAGGAGGATCAAACCATGCTGGTACTGACTCGCGAGGTTGGCCAAGTCATCGCCATCAACGATGACATCCACATCGTGGTAGTAGCGATCGACCACGGCATCGTCCGCCTGGGCATCGACGCCCCACGCGATCTACCCGTCCACCGCTGCGAAATCTACAAACGAATCAAAGCCCGCGAAGCGCAGGAGCAATAAAGCGGGGGCCGGCGCGCAGCCCCCCACAGCATCACTCGAACAGCTCCTTGGGCACATCATGTTTGGCCAGCAGCTGGCACTGCTGGCTTTCCAGATCAAACAGGATAAACGCCTGACCCTTGGCCAACGCCTGGCGCACCCGCAGCACACGGGTCTCCAGCGGCGTGTCATCGCCGTTATCGGTGCCTTCGCGAGTCACGAAGTCCTCGATCAGGCGGGTCAGGGTCTCAGCTTCGAGTTGGTCGTAAGGAATCAGCATGGGCAACTTCGTTGATTGATCGGCAATCCCGCCATGCTACGCGATTCGCGCACCACAGGCGTCACAGCTTGTTACCCAGGAGGCTGTCGACCGGTGGCACGCGGGTATCGCTCTCCATCTGCGCATCATGTTCGATCTGGTGACTGAAGCGCTCCAGCGAAGCATTGGCCGGGTTCGAATCGCTGGCAAACACCGGCGGGCTGAGCAGGTAACCGCAAAGCAGCCGGCTGAGGGTTGCCAAGCTGTCGATATGGGTCCGCTCATAACCGTGGGTGGCATCGCAGCCAAACGCCACCAATGCTGTACGGATGTCGTGGCCCGCGGTAACCGCCGAGTGCGCGTCGCTGAAGTAGTAGCGGAAGAGGTCGCGGCGCACCGGCAGTTGCTGATCATTGGCAAGCTTGAGCAGGTGCCGCGACAGGTGGTAATCGTACGGCCCGGACGAATCCTGCATGGCCACGCTTACCGCATGCTCGCTGGAGGCCTGCCCAGGCGCCACTGGCGCAATGTCGATGCCGACAAATTCGCTGACGTCCCACGGCAACGCTCCCGCAGCACCAGAGCCGGTTTCCTCGGTGATGGTAAACAGCGGGTGACAGTCGATCAGCGGCTGCTCGCCACTTTCTACTACCGCCTTGAGCGCCGCCAGCAGCGCGGCCACACCGGCTTTGTCGTCGAGGTGGCGGGCGCTGATATGGCCGCTCTCGGTGAACTCCGGCAGGGGATCGAAGGCGACGAAGTCACCGATTGAAATGCCCAGCGCCTCGCAATCGGCGCGGGTCGCGCAGTAGGCATCCAGGCGCACTTCAACGTGGTCCCAACTGATCGGCATCTGGTCGATGGCGGTGTTGAACGCATGCCCGCTGGCCATCAGCGGCAACACGCTGCCACGGAACACGCCGGTGTCGGTAAACACGCTGACCCGGCTGCCTTCGGCAAACCGGCTCGACCAGCAGCCAACTGGCGCCAGGGCCAGGCGGCCGTTGTCCTGCAACTGGCGCACGCTGGCGCCGATGGTGTCGAGGTGGGCCGAGACCGCGCGGTCAGGCGAGCTCTGCCGGCCTTTGAGGGTGGCGCGGATGGTGCCGCGGCGGGTCAGCTCGAATGGAATGCCCAGCTCATCCAGGCGTTCGGCGACATAGCGCACGATGGTATCGGTAAAGCCGGTCGGGCTGGGGATGGCGAGCATTTCCAGCAGGACGCGTTTCAGGTAGTCCAGATCCGGTTCGGGGTGGGTTACAGACATAGTCACTCCTAGGCGGTGGGGAAGGGTGGCCTGCCGCGGTTACCGCGCAGGCCCCCAGGTGATTCAGGCTGGCGCCCGGCTGTGCGGAAACAGCAGATCGACAAAGCGCTCGGCCGTGGGTTGCGGTTCATGGTTGGCCAGGCCAACGCGCTCGTTGGCTTCGATGATCACGTAGTCGGGCTGGCTGGCATCGCCGACCATGAAGTCCAGGCCGACCACGGGAATATCCAGCGCCCGCGCAGCGCGCACGGCGGCATCGGCCAGGGCCGGATGCAAACGATCGGTGACATCTTCGAGAATGCCGCCGGTGTGCAGGTTGGCCGCACGGCGTACCGCCAGGCGCTCGCCTGCCGGCAAGATGTCGCCGTACTCATAACCTGCCGCACGCACGGTGCGCTCGGTTTCTTCATCCATGGGGATGCGGCTTTCACCGGCCGTGGCAGCCTCGCGGCGGCGGCTCTGGGCTTCGATCAACGCCTTGACGCTGTGCGTACCATCGCCGATCACCTGTGCCGGGTGGCGAATGGCTGCGGCCACCACTTCATGGCCGATGACCACGATGCGCAGGTCATACCCCGGATGGAAGCTCTCAAGCAGTACACGGCTATCAAAACGCTGGGCGTGTTCGACGGCCTGGGAAACCTCCTCAAGCGTAGTCAGATTGACCGCCACACCCTGGCCTTGCTCGCCATCGACCGGCTTGACCACTACTGCGCTGTGCTCTTCCAGAAACGCCAGGTTGTCGTCGGCATTGCCGGCCAGCTGTTGCACCGGCACCTTCAGCCCGGCCTTTTCCAGCGCATGCTGGGTCAGGCGCTTGTCCTGGCAGAGGGTCATGCTCACGGCACTGGTGAGGTCGCTGAGCGATTCGCGGCAGCGCACCCGGCGCCCGCCCAGGCTAAGAGTGAACAACCCCGCCTTGGCGTCGTCGACCTGCACTTCGATGCCGCGGCGGTGGGCTTCGTCAACGATGATCCGCGCGTACGGGTTGAGCTCGGCCTCAGGCCCAGGCCCAAGGAACAGGGTCTGGTTGATGCCGTTCTTGCGCTTCACGGCAAAGGTCGGCAGGTTGCGAAAACCGAGCTTTTCATAGAGGCGCTTGGCCTGGCGGTTGTCGTGCATCACCGACAGATCCAGATAGGCCAGCTCGCGGCTCATGAAGTGCTCGATCAAGTGCCGTACCAGCACCTCGCCAACGCCAGGTCGGCTGCAGCGCGGGTCGACGGCCAGGCACCAAAGGCTGCTGCCGTGCTCGGGATCATCGAACGACTTGCTGTGATTCAGGCCCATCACGCTGCCGATCACAGCATGGGTGTCTTCATCCTCGGCCAGCCAGTACACCGGCCCGCCCTGATGACGCGGGGTGAGCAGCTCGGCGTTGACCGGGAGCATGCCGCGCGCCTGGTACAGCGCATTGATCGCCTGCCAGTCGCTTTCGCTCTGTGCCCGGCGAATGCGAAAACCGCGGAACACCCGCTGCGCCGGGCGATAGTCGCTGAACCACAGGCGCAGGGTATCCGAGGGGTCGAGAAACAGCTGTTGCGGAGCGTGCGCCAATACCTGATGCGGCGCCGCCACGTAGAGGGCAATGTCGCGTTCGCCGGGCGCCTCATCCAGCAACGCCTGAGCCAGGCAGCTAGGGTCCGGGTAGGTGTGGCCGATCAGCAGCCGGCCCCAGCCGCAATGAACTGCCCGCGGCTGGTCGTGCGGCTCACTGCCGTCTTCGGCCAGGCGCGCCTGCAGCCGCGCGTAGGAGGGGGCCTGGCCGCGCAGCAGGCGCTGGCCGTAGGCTGTTTCGTGGGCTTTCATTGATCAGATTCCTTGTTCACTGAGCCACAGGTTCAGTGCCGCCAACTGCCACAGCTTGGAGCCGCGCAGTGGGGTCAACTGGCCATGCGGGTTGCTCAGCAGCTTGTCGATCATGGCCGGATTGAACAGGCCGCGGTCCTGGCTTGGGTCGGTCAGCAGGTCGCGTACCCAGCCGAGGGTGGCGCCTTCCAGGTGCTTGAGGCCAGGGACCGGGAAGTAACCCTTCTTGCGGTCGATCACCTCATGCGGGATGACCCGCCGTGCAGCCGATTTGAGCACCTGCTTGCCGCCATCGGGCAGCTTGAAGCGTGCCGGGATCCGCGCCGAGAGTTCCGCCAGGCGGTAATCGAGGAATGGCGTGCGCGCCTCCAGGCCCCAGGCCATGGTCATGTTGTCGACGCGTTTGACCGGGTCATCGACCAGCATCACCGTGCTGTCCAGGCGCAGCGCTTTGTCCACCGCATCGGCCGCGCCAGGGCGGGCGAAATGTTCGCGGACAAAATCACCGGCTGCGTCATTGTCCAGCAGCCAGGGTGCCTGCACCGTCTCGCGGTATTCGGCGTGGCTGCGGTCAAAGAACGCATCGCGGTAGGCCGAATATGGGTCGGCCGCACCATCGAC
This sequence comes from Pseudomonas shirazensis, assembly GCF_050496565.1. Taxonomy (GTDB): domain Bacteria; phylum Pseudomonadota; class Gammaproteobacteria; order Pseudomonadales; family Pseudomonadaceae; genus Aquipseudomonas; species Aquipseudomonas shirazensis_A. Next base: position 8,716 of record NZ_JBNWAE010000031.1, on the reverse strand, counting down.
CTGCGGGTACCAGTGATAACCGGCAAACAGCTCATCGGCGCCCTGGCCGCTCTGCACGCCTTTGCAATGCTTGGCCACTTCGCGAGAGAGCAGATAGAAGGCGATGCAGTCGTGGCTGACCATCGGTTCGCTCATGGCACGGAACGCCGCCGGCAATTGGTCGATGATTTCGTGTTCATCGATGCGCAGCTGATGGTGGCGGGTGCCGTAGTGGCGGGCGATCAGGTCGGAAAACTCGAACTCGTCGCCGCGCTCACCGCCAGCATCCTGGAAGCCGATCGAGAAGGTCGACAGGTCGTCCACGCCAACGTCGCGCAGCAGGCCGACCAGCAGGCTCGAATCGACCCCGCCCGACAGCAGCACGCCGACGTCCACCGCAGCGCGTTGACGGATCGCCACCGCATCGCGGGTGGCGTCGAGCACGCGGGTGGTCCAGTCTTCCAGGTCGAGCTTCTGCTCGTCGGCATTCGGCCCGTACTTGAGCTGCCACCAGGTCTGGCGTTCGACTTCGCCGTGGCGGTCAACACGCATCCAGGTGCCGGGTTCGAGTTTTTGCACATTGGCCAGCAAGGTGCGCGGCGCCGGTACCACAGCGTGGAAGTTGAGGTAGTGGTTGAGCGCGACCGGGTCGATCACCGGGTCGATATCGCCGCCCTTGAGCAACGCCGGCAGGGTTGAGGCGAAGCGCAGGCGTTCACCGTTGCGCGACAGGTACAGCGGCTTGACGCCAAGGCGGTCACGGGCCAGGAACAGGCGCTGGGTGTCGCGCTCCCAGATGGCCAGGGCGAACATGCCGTTGAGCTTTGGCAGCAGCGCGGCGCCCCAGGCGTGATAGCCCTTGAGCAGCACTTCGGTGTCGCCGTCGGACCAGAACGTGTAGCCCAGGTCGAGCAGCTCCTGGCGCAGTTCGGGGAAGTTGTAGATGGCGCCGTTGAACGCCAGCGACAGGCCGAGGTTGTTGTCGACCATCGGCTGCGCCGAGCCGTCGGACAAGTCCATGATCTTCAAACGGCGATGGCCGAGGGCAATCGGCCCTTGGCTATGGAAGCCCCAGGCATCCGGGCCGCGTGGCGCCAGATGGTGGGTGATGCGCTCAACCGCGGCGAGATCCGCGGGGCGCGGGGCCTGATTGATCGGGGTAAAACGTAACTCTCCAGCTAATCCGCACATAAGTCCTTACCGGTTTTGCCGTTGGGGAAGGTGCCTCGCCGGATGACGGGCACTTAGGTAGTGACCGGAGCGGTTTCTGAGAGTTTTATATCAATCGGTTATAAGGGATGAGTGGTTGGTGGGCTGGCTAGCGGGCTTGGGTTGAGATCGTTGGGGCTGCGTTGCAGCCCTTTCGCGACACAAGGCCGCTCCTACACGGACCGCGCAAGCAAGTCATACGCGGTCCCCTGTAGGAGCGGCCTTGTGTCGCGAAAGGGGTGCGCAGCGCCCCCAGCATTGCTCAAGCCTTGCCGCGAATCAGGGCGCGCAAAGCAAAGCGATTCGGGTGGCACGCCTCAGCCACCGCCCGCGGCACCGGCAACGGTTCCCCGCAGATCCAGGCCGCCAGCAACTCCCCGCTGAGCGGCGCTGTGATCAGGCCGCGCGAGCCATGCCCGGTGTTGACGTACAGCCCATCCAGCCACGGGCAGTCAACCGCAGGCAGCTGCCGAGCATCCTTGCGCAGCATGGCATAGGCCTCGTTGAAGCCTTGCGCGTCCGCAACCGGCCCGACAATCGGCAGATAGTCCGGGCTGGTACAGCGAAACGCTGCGCGCCCTTGCAGCAGCGCCGGGTCCAGCGTGGCGAGCTGCAGCCGCTGACCGAGGTCGGTGGAAATTTCCTCGAGCAGCTCGAGGTTGCCCTGATGCTCGGCCACGGTCGGGGTCAGGTCGTCGCTGTGGAAGTCAAAGCTGGCGCCAAGGGTATGCTCGTCATCGCGTACCGGCGCCACATAGCCCTCGGCACACACCACGGTATTCAAAGACCGGCTTTCGGCAGTGGCCGGCAAGCGGGTGATCTGCCCACGGATGCGTTTGAGCGGCAGCTCGGCACACGGCGCAAAAGCGCGCACGTCGGCTGCGCCGGCCAGCACCACCACCGGCGCAGTGGCCAGCAAACGCTCGCCTGCCCAGGCTTGCCAGAGGCCATCGACCCGACGCAGTTCGAGCACTTCCTGATGCACCTTTACTTCAATGCACGTGTGCTGCAATTGCGCAGCGCACAGCGCCGGCGGGTGCACCCAGCCACCCTGTGGATAAAACAGGCCGCCACTGGCCAGGCTGACCCCTGCCACCTGCTCGGCCTCAAGCTGATCAAGCGGGCGCAGCAGGCTGCTGTCGAAGGCGCCAGCGAGCTTGGCCTGACGTTCGGCTTCCTTGGCATCGAAAGCCAGCTGCAGCACGCCGCAGGCATCCCAGTCGCGGCCGCGCTGCAAACGTTCGAGGTAACGGCGGGTGTAGCCGAAGCCGGCCACGATCATCTGCGACAGTGCAGTGCCATGGGCAGACAGCTTCAAATACAGCACGCCTTGCGGGTTGCCCGAAGCCTCCTGCGCAGGCGCAGCATGGCGCTCCAGCACCGTGACCTGCCAACCCCGTGTGGCCAGGCTGGCGGCGCTGGCACTGCCAGCCAGCCCGGCGCCGATCACCAGCGCCTGACGCGGGCAGCCGGTGGCTGTTGGGCGGGCGTACCACGGTGCTGTGGCGGTCACCACTGGCTGGCCGCTGTAGTAGCCGTTCATCACCTCCCACTTGGTGCCCAGCCCAGGCACCTTCTTCATGCTGAAACCGGCCTCGATCAGGCTCCGGCGGACCCAGCCGGTGGTGGTGAAGGTGCCGATGCTGGTGCCTTCATGCGACAGCCGCGCCAATTGCGCGAACAGCTCGGGGGTCCACATGTCGGGGTTTTTCGCCGGCGCGAAACCGTCGAGGAACCAGGCGTCGATGCGCGCATCGAGCAGCGGCAGTTGCTCGAGTACATCACCGATCAGCAGGGTCAAGGTCACCCGGCCGCCGTCGAAACTGAATTGCTGGAAGCCCGGATGCACTGCCACGTACTGGTCCAGCAGCGGCTGCCAGTAAGCCGCCAGCTCAGGCCACAGCTTAACGGCGCGGCTCAGGTCGGCATGGCTCAACGGGTACTTTTCGACGCTGACGAAATGCAGACGGGCGCCGGCCGCAGCCTGCTCGGCAAACAGCTGCCAGGCACAGTAGAAGTTCATCCCGGTGCCAAACCCGGTTTCGCCGATCACCAGGCAGCCATCGGCTGGCAGCTCGGCAAAGCGCTGGCGCAGGCGGTTGCCTTCGATGAACACGTATTGGGTTTCGAGGCTGCCTTCGGTGGTGGAGAAGTACACGTCGTCATATTGCCGCGAGTGCGGGCGGCCCTGATCGTCCCAGTCAATCTGGGCATGCTGGGGGAGGGTAGGGTCTGGCATGGTCGGCTCGGCGGCAGCGGAAGCGGGATTTTAAGCCATTGCGCAGGTCTTAGGCTGCACGCAAGCGCATAAATCGCTGCCGATCCGCTAGTCTTGTCATTCCAATGAAGGAGCCACGCCAGCATGTTCGAATCTGCGCAAATCGGTCACCATATCGACAAGGACACCTTTGATGCTGCAGTACCGGCGCTGCGCGAGGCGCTGCTCGACGCTCAGTACGAGCTCAAGCAGCAGTCTCGCCTGCCGGTGATCATCCTCATCAATGGTGTCGAGGGCGCCGGCAAGGGCGAGACGGTCAAGTTGCTCAATGAGTGGATGGACCCGCGCCTGATCGACGTGCTGACCTTTGACCAGCAGACCGACGAAGAACTGGCCCGGCCGCCCGCCTGGCGCTATTGGCGGGCGCTGCCACCGAAGGGCCGGATGGGGGTGTTTTTCGGCAACTGGTACAGTCAGATGCTGCAGGGCCGGGTGCATGGCCAGTTCAAGGACGCCGTGCTCGATCAAGCGATTGCCGGCGCCGAACGGCTGGAACAGATGCTCTGCGATGAAGGCGCGTTGATCATCAAGTTCTGGTTTCACCTGTCCAAGAAGCAGATGAAGGCGCGCCTCAAGACCCTGCGCGACGACCCTCTGCACAGCTGGCGGATCAGCCCGCTGGATTGGCAACAGTCGCAGACCTACGACCGCTTTGTGCGCTTCGGCGAGCGTGTGCTGCGCCGTACCAGTCGCGACTATGCGCCCTGGCACGTGATCGAAGGCGCTGACCCGCATTACCGCAGCCTGGCCGTCGGCCAGATCCTGCTCGAAAGCATGCAGGCCGCGCTGGCTGTGGACCCCAAGGCCAAGCATAAGGGCAACGTCGCCCCGCTGGGGCGCAGCATCGACGACCTCAACCTGATCAACGCGCTGGATTTGAGCCGGCGTTTGGACAAGAAGGACTACGAGCAGCAGTTGGTCACCGAACAAGCGCGCCTGGCCGGTTTGCTGCGCCACAAACATATGCGCAAGCATGCCCTGGTCGCGGTGTTCGAAGGCAACGATGCGGCCGGCAAGGGCGGCGCGATCCGCCGTGTGGCCGCTGCGCTGGACCCACGCCAGTACCGCATCGTGCCGATTGCCGCACCCACTGAAGAAGAACGCGCGCAGCCTTATCTGTGGCGGTTCTGGCGGCATGTGCCAGCACGCGGCAAGTTCACCATCTTCGATCGCTCGTGGTATGGCCGGGTGTTGGTGGAGCGGGTCGAGGGCTTCTGCACACCGGCCGACTGGATGCGCGCCTATGGTGAGATAAATGACTTTGAGGAGCAACTGAGCAACGCCGGCGTTGTAGTGGTCAAGTTCTGGCTGGCGATCGATCAGCAGACCCAATTGGAGCGCTTTGAAGAGCGCGAGCAAATACCCTTCAAACGCTACAAGATCACCGAAGATGACTGGCGCAACCGCGAAAAATGGGACGTCTACACCGAAGCGGTCGGCGACATGGTCGACCGCACCAGCACCGAGATCGCACCCTGGACGCTGGTCGAGGCCAATGACAAGCGCTGGGCGAGGGTGAAGGTCCTGCGCACCATCAACGAGGCGTTGGAAGCAGCGTTCGCCAAGCACAAGAAGTAACCGCAAACGGCCTGCCTGCGGCGTCGCGCCCAGTGCGCAGCAGGCAGGCATGCCGCCACGGAATGACCTGATGCATTTTTTTCCAGTCATTTTCGACCAGTCACACCCGCCAAGCCCTTAGACTGCACTCACCCCCACCACGGGCTTTGATCGAGGACGTTATGCACACCACTTCCGGACGCTGGGTCCATGGCCTGCTATTGGCACTGTTGACCGCGCTGCTCTGGGGCATTCTGCCGATCAAGCTCAAGCAGGTCCTGCAGGTGATGGACCCGGTCACGGTGACCTGGTATCGCCTGCTGGTATCCGGTGGCCTGCTGTTCATCTGGCTGTCGGCCACGCGCCGACTGCCGCCATTTGCCGGCCTGGGCCGCAAGCGTACCGGCCTGGTGGCGCTGGCCATCTTCGGCCTGCTCGGCAACTACGTCTTGTACCTGATCGGGCTCAAACTGCTCAGCCCCGGCACGGCTCAGTTGGTGGTGCAGATCGGCCCGGTGCTGCTGCTGGTGGCCAGCGTGTTCGTGTTCAGGGAGCGCTTCAGCTGGGGCCAGGGCATGGGTCTGGTCGTGCTGCTGATGGGCTTTGGGCTGTTTTTCAATCAGCGCCTGGCTGAGCTGCTGGGGTCGTTGGGCACTTACACCACGGGCGTCTTGACCATTTTGCTGGCGACCAGCATCTGGGTGTTTTATGCGCTGAGCCAGAAACAGCTGCTGACCGTTTGGAATTCGCAGCAGGTGATGATGGTGATCTACCTGGGTTGCGCGGCGCTGCTGACGCCCTGGGTGCACCCGCTGGAGGCGCTGCAGTTGAGTCCCTTGCAAGGCTGGCTGCTGTTGGCCTGCTGTTTGAATACCCTGGTGGCGTATGGCGCATTCGCCGAGGCGCTGGCGCATTGGGAGGCGTCGCGGGTCAGTGCAACATTGGCTCTTACGCCCTTGGTGACGTTCGTCGCCGTAGCGCTGGCTGCGTGGCTGTGGCCGGAGTATGTGCATGCCGAGCAGATCAATGCGCTGGGTTACATCGGCGCGGTGACGGTGGTGCTTGGCTCGGCGCTGGTGGCGCTGGGCCCGTCGCTGCTGGCCAGCTGGCGCGCAAGGCGTGCGCTGCCCTTGTAGGAGCGGCCTTGTGTCGCGAAAGGCCCGCATAGCGGGCCCAGCGATATCAGCTGCGAAGCTGAAATCTGGGGCCGCTACGCAGCCCTTTCGCGACGCAAGGCCGCTCCTACAGGGACGTGTGCATAGCGATAGATTTGCGGCTAACCCTTGGCACCAGGCGCCAACATGTTCTCCGGCCGCACCCACTGATCGAACTGCTCATTGGTCAGGTACTGCAGCGCCAGGGCAGCTTCGCGCAAGGTGGTCCCTTCGCTGTAAGCCTTCTTGGCAATCTCCGCAGCCTTGTCATAACCAATATGCGGGTTCAGCGCAGTCACCAGCATCAAACCCCGCTCAAGGTGCTCGGCCATCTGCTCGGCATCCGGCTCGATGCCGGCCACGCAGTGCTGCTGGAAGTTGCTGCAGCCATCGGCCAGCAGGGTGATCGACTGCAGCAGGTTATGAATGATCACCGGCTTGTACACGTTCAGTTGCAGATGCCCCTGGCTGGCCGCGAATCCGATGGTCACGTCATTGCCCAGCACCTGGCAGGCCAGCATCGACAACGCCTCGCACTGAGTTGGGTTGACCTTGCCGGGCATGATCGAGCTGCCCGGCTCGTTGGCCGGCAGGCGTACTTCGGCCAGCCCTGCACGCGGGCCGGAGCCTAACAGGCGCAAGTCGTTGGCGATTTTCATCAAGGCCACGGCGAGGGATTTCAGCGCACCGGCCAGGTTGACCAGCGGCTCATGCCCGGCCAGCGCAGCAAACTTGTTCGGCGCAGTGACGAAGGGCAGCCCGGACAATGCCGCCAGTTCGGCGGCGACCGCTTCGGCAAAACCATGCGGTGCGTTCAGGCCGGTGCCCACAGCCGTGCCGCCCTGGGCCAGTTCATACACCGCCGGCAGCGCTGCACGAATCGCTCGCTGGGCGTAGTCGAGCTGGGCGACGAACGCCGAGATCTCCTGGCCGAAGGTGATTGGTGTGGCGTCCATCATGTGCGTGCGGCCAGTCTTGACCAGTTTGTGATGGCGCGCAGACAGCTCGGCCAGCCCTGACGACAGCTCGGCAATCGCTGGCAGCAGCTTGTCGTGCACGGCTTGCGCCGCGGCAATGTTCATCGCGGTGGGGAAGCAATCATTCGAGCTCTGCGAGCGGTTGACGTGATCATTCGGGTGTACCGGCGACTTGCCGCCGCGGCCCTGGCCGGCCAGCTCGTTGGCGCGCCCGGCGATCACTTCATTGACGTTCATGTTGCTCTGGGTGCCGCTGCCGGTCTGCCACACGACCAACGGGAACTGCTCGTCCAGCTGGCCATCGAGCACTTCGTCGGCGGCCTGTTCGATCAGCCGGGCGATATCCGCCGGCAGGTCACCGTTGCGGTCGTTGACCCGTGCGGCGGCCTTCTTGATCAGCGCCAGCGCGTGCGAAACGGCCAGCGGCATGCGCTCCTGGCCGATGGCGAAGTTGATCAGCGAACGCTGGGTTTGCGCGCCCCAGTAGGCGTCCTGAGGAACTTCGACCGGGCCCAGGCTGTCTGTTTCGATACGGCTCATGCGGCGTTCACTCCATAATCGTCTGAATCCGCAGTTTAGGCCCCTATTCGACCGAGCGGTTCAATCGCTCATCGTGCTACTTGAGTAGAGCGCCCGGCGCGGCGCAGAATGCTCGTCTCTGAGGTACTCGCCTCCCTTTCCTGAAGGATTTGCAATGACCCGTCTCCGTGTCCTTTGTGCCGCCGTCGCCCTGGCCTGCGCCAGCGGTTCGGTTCTTGCCGCAACCCCTGCGCACAACCAAGCCGCCGAGAAGTTCCTGACCCTGGCCAATGCCGACAAGTTGGGCACTCCGGTGTACATGCAGGTGCAGCAGATGTTTGCCCAGCGCTTCGAGCAGACCAAGGCACCAGCCTCCAAGAAAGCCGTGCTCGACAGCTACCAGGCCAAGGCCAACGCTGCCCTGGACAACGCCATTGGCTGGAAAAAGCTCAAGCCGCAGATGGTCAACCTGTACACCGCGACCTTCACCGAAGGCGAGCTGCAGGACCTGGTCAAGTTCTACGAGTCGCCACTGGGCAAGAAAGTCCTGCGCGAAATGCCCAAGGTCACCCAGCAGTCGGCCCAGTTGACCCAGCAGAGCCTGGAGCCAGCGGTACCGGTGGTCAACAAGCTGCTTGACGACATGACCAAAGAGCTCGACCCGAACGCTGGCAAAGCCGCTCCTGCGAAGAAGTGAGCCAACGCTGATGAACATGCAGCAACGCATCGAACAGCAACTGGCGGCATTGGCCGACGTGCACCTCGAGGTGCTCGACGAAAGCCACATGCACAGCCGTGGGCTGGAGACGCACTACAAGGCGGTGCTGGTCAGCGAGCAGTTCGCTGGCCTCAACAGCGTCAAGCGCCACCAGCGGGTGTACGCGACCATGGCCGATCTGATGGGGCAGATTCATGCCCTGGCCATTCACACCTACACCCCTGAGGAGTGGGCCAAGGTTGGCGCAGCACCGGCATCGCCGGTGTGTGCTGGCGGCGGTCACTGAAACCTCCCAGGCATTCTGGTAAACTGCGCAACATCCCCC
>NZ_JBNWAE010000030.1:0-14912 GCF_050496565.1 Pseudomonas shirazensis | reverse complement strand
TCAAGATTCATTTCGCAAAACCCCTATCTGCGCGAGCAGGTAGGGGTTTTGTCTTTAAGTAGAGAGACTCAAGTTTCGCTGACACGTCTTAGGACGGTTCGGCACACAGAATTTCTTGACGAAAATAGAGCATTGGAACCACCTGATCCCATCCCGAACTCAGTAGTGAAACGATGCATCGCCGATGGTAGTGTGGGGTCTCCCCATGTGAGAGTAGGTCATCGTCAAGATTCAAATCCAAAGCCCCTGTCAGCGTTGCTGACAGGGGCTTTGTCTTTCTCGGCGGACTGCTTTGCTGCCACGCCCCGACCAAGACCACAGCCCAATAAAAAGGCCCGCTCCTGAATCCAGGAGCGGGCCTTTTGGCTTTCAGCCAGTGCGGTCAGAACTGATAGCTGACGGTAGCGCTGACGTTGCGTTCCTCACCCATGTAGCAATAGCTCAGGCTGGCACACGAAGCGATGTAGCTCTCATTGGTCAGGTTGTTGGCGTTCAGACGCAGATCCACACCCTTGAGGCCGACTTTACCCAGGTCATAACCGATAGAGGCGTCGAACAAGGTGTAGGAGGGCACCTTCATGCTGTTTTCAGCATCTACCCAGCTGTACCCCACATAGCGCATGCCGCCTCCCAGCCTAAGCCCATCCAGAGCGCCTTGGCGGAAGTCATAGTCGGCCCACAGCGAGAACATCTGCTTGGGCGCTTGCGTGGGCGAATTGCCCTTGTTGTCGACAGTTGCCGAAGCCAGGCTAGGCATCGACTTGGCGTACTCGATGTCGGTGAAGGTATAGCCACCCAGCAGCTTCAGGTTGTCGGTCACCTGCACATGCGCTTCGAGTTCCAGGCCTTGTGAGCGCACCTGACCAACTGCCCGGTAGAACTCCTCGTTGGGCTGCTTGGACGCGAGGTTTTCCTGTTCGATACGGAACACCGAGGCCGTGAACAGGTTATCGCTACCCGGCGGCTGATACTTGATCCCGGCTTCCCACTGAGTGCCCTCGGTCGGCGCCAGAGGCCGGCCGTTCTGGTCGGAGACGGTATTGGGGTTGAACGACTCGGAATAGCTCACATACGGCGCGATACCGTTCTCAAACAGGTAGAGCACGCCTGCGCGAGTGGTGAAGCTTGAGCGGTCGTCACTGACTCGGGTGTCGCTGTCACGGTTCTCTTCGGAAACCTTGACCCAGTCCTGGCGCAGCCCCAGCGAGAAGCGCCATTGGTCGAGCTCGACCAGATCCTGCAAGTACACACCGGTCTGCTGCAGGCGCCGCGTGTAGTTGTTTTCACCCAGGACCTGCAAGTTGCCGTTGCCGTACTGCGGATTGGCCGCATTCAGGCTGTCGACGCTGCCATAGCGCCAGGCTACGTCGGCTTTACGCCGCTGATAGTCGGTACCCAGCAGCACGGTGTGCTTGGCCGCCCCGGTAAAGAATTCCGCCTGCAGCATGTTGTCGATGATGAACGAATGCAGGCGCTCGTCGCCGCCGGTGTAGGCCCGGTTCATGATGTTGCTGTCGGTCGCGCCCCAGCCGGCGAAGTAGACCTGATCCATCGACACGTCGGAATCCTGGTAGCGGAAGTTCTGGCGCGCGGTGAACACATCGTTGAAGCGATGCTCCAGCTGATAACTGAACGACTGCTGGGTGCGTTCATAGTTATCGATGTCCGGCTCACCCTCGAAGAAGTGATCGGAAAGCCGCTGACCATTGCGCTGGTGCAGCACGCCAGAAGCAGGAAGGCCGCCGTGGTAGCCGCCGTTGGGGTCTTTCTGCAGGTAGGCCTGCAAGGTCAGCGAAGTATCCTCGCTGAAGTCGATGCTGATCGCCGGGGCAATGGCGTAGCGTTCTTCCTTGTTGTGGTCGAACTGGGTGTCAGCCGAGTCTGCAAGGCCGGTCAGGCGATAGGCAATGCGCTTGTCGTCATCCAACGGCCCGCTCAAGTCAAAGCCCATGCCGCGCTGGCCTTGGGTGCCGACGGTTGCCTGAACCTGATGGAAGGCCTCGAACGTCGGCTTCTTGGTGGTCAGCGCAACCAGGCCACCTGGCGAGCTGCGGCCGTAGAGAACCGAGGAGGGCCCTTTGAGGATATCGATACGCTCGAGGAAATAAGGATCGACCTGCATGGTGCTGTAGGTGCCGTTATCACCCATCGACTTCAAACCGTCGACATAGATGTTATCCACCGAGCCGTCGTTGAAGCCGCGCATGGCTACATAGTCGTAGCGGTGGGTGGCGCCATAGGGGTTGGTCAGTACGCCGGGCGTGTAGCGCATGGCCTGGGCAACCGTCTGCGAGCCCTGGTCGTCCATTTGCTGGCGGGTAACGACTGACACCGACTGGGTGGTCTCCAGGATAGGTGTACTGGTCTTGGTGGCGATCTGGCTGTGGGTGGCGTTGTAGCCCTCCATGCTACCCAGGGCGTTGCCGAGGGCGAAACCGCGCACATCAGTGTCAGGCAAGGCCAGCGCAGCGTCTGCGGCTTGCTCGCGCAGTACATAGCGGCTGCCATCGCTGCTGTCCGCTTGCAGACCCGTGCCGTTGAGCAACTGGCGCAGTGCCTGGTCGGTCGAGTACGCGCCTTGCAGGCCAGGTGACTGCAGCTCGGCAGTCAATTGCGGGGTGCTCGACAGGGTGATACCGGTCTGGCGAGCGAACTGATTGAGCACATCATCGAGGTTGCCGGCGGCGATGCTGTACTGCTGGGAGGCACTGGCGGTTTCTGCTGCCTGAGTCAGGGGCGCGACGGCGGCCATGCCCAATGCAGTGCCGAACAAGGCAGCGCGTATGGCTCTGCCAAGAAGGGCTGAATTCAAGACAGGTCGAAAATCATTCTCGTTGATGCGGTGTGGTGAACGCTGGCCGGGCATGAGGGATCCGTAGGCTGATAAAGGGCAGTTGAAGGTGCTTACTGTCCATGCCGGACGTGTCAGCGCTTCCCGCCAAAAAAACTTGTGTCAGGCCGCCCGCTCCAGCCGCACCCACCAGCGTGTGCGTTGATGCAGGCGCACCGGCAGCGTCTGCGGCAGTAGCTCGAGCAACGCATCGGTGTCTGCCAGGCGGTACACGCCGGACAAGCGCAGATCGGCCACGTCGTCGCTGCAAGTGAGGAACCCAGGCCGATAGCGGGCCACCTCGGCGACGAAGTCCGCCAGGCGCATGTTGCCCGTCACGATGAGGCCGTCAGCCCAGGCGGCCGCGTCCATGTCGGGCTGCTCGACCACGCGGAGCCCATGCGCGTCTATCGACCAGTGCTGGCCGCTGCCCAGCCAATGCAGAGCAGAAGGGCCAGGGCCTTGCAGCGCTACCTGGCCGACGCTGACACTCACCTGAGTACAATCGTCACGTTGACGCACCGTAAAGCGACCATTCACGCCTTCAAGCAAGGCGTCGCGCGTCTGCACCAGCAGCGGTCGGCCGTTGGCTTGAGCGTCGCTGCAGGTCAGCATCAGCTCGCCGTGGTTGAGGCGAATCAAGCGCTGGCGGGCATCAAAGGCGAGGTCTGCGGCGCTGCGGGTATTGAGTTGCAGCAGCGAGCCGTCAGGCAGGGTGACGCTGCGCCGTTCGCCAGTGCCGGTGCTGTAGTCGGAACGCCAGTCAGTCAGCAACTGCAGGTCCTTGCTCAACCAGCTCGCCGAGCCAATCAGCGCAGCTCCCCCCAGTAGTTTCAGTGCCTGGCGCCGATGCAGGCGGCGCTCGCTGGTTTCCAGTGTATGCAACGCCAGACCAGCGCCGGGGATGGCGCGCAGGTCAAGATCCTGGTGCAGGCTGAGCACTCGCTGCCAGGCGCGCTCATGTTCCGGGTGGGCCTCGCGCCATTGTTCACATTTGCGCTGCAAACGCTGATCCGGCCCGCTTTCGCGCAGCCGCAGCATCCACTGGATCGCTTGTTTGACGACGGTTGCCGAAGGCTGCGCAGTGCTCATCGATCTACTGCTCGTCTTCGTAGCGCAGTTGATAGCAGTGGTAGAGCGCATCGGCGATGTAACGCTCGACCGAGCGCAGCGAGATGCCCATCTGCTCGGCAATCGCCTTGTGGCTCAGGCCTTCGCACTGGGCCAGCAGAAACGCGCGGCGTACTTTCGGTTTGAGGCCATCGAGCATGCGCGCAATGCGCTCGAGCAACTCCAGCAGCAGTTCGCGAGTTTCTGCCGAAGGTGCCTGCGCTTCAGGCAAGTGCGACAGCGCCTCGCAGTAGGCGCGGGCCAGTTCTTCGCGGCGCCAATGGTCGATGACCAGGCCGCGGGCGACCGTGCGCAGAAAGGCTCGTGGGGTATTCAGCTGTAACTGGTCGCGGCGCTGGAGCAGGCGCACGAAGGTGTCTTGCGCCAGGTCAGCGGCATCGGCAGCATTACCCAGCTTGCTCCGGAGCCAATTGTGCAACCAGCCGTGGTGTTCGCTGTAGAGCGTGTGCACGGAGTCTTGAGAAGACATGAAAATACGCCGCCAGCACTGCTGCATGAATGATAATTAGTCTCATTGTTTGCGGTCAGCGCTGATTTTGCAACCGCAATGTCAACTGCTCTGCTGAGCATCCAGATAGCGGCGAATGGTCCGGGCGCCTTTATTCAAATGCTCGGCGAGGATCTCGACCGCGTCATCCACCCGCTTGTCACTGGCCGCATCGACCAACGCGCTGTGATCGTCCTGAGTGAGTTTGCCCAGGCCCATCGCAGACAGGTGAAAGCGCAGGAAGCGTTCTTCTTCATTGAGTTCGCTGTCGATCAAGCGCAGTAGTTTCTGATTGTGTGCCTTGCAGTACAGGCTCATGTGCAACAAACGATTGAGGCGGCCGATCTCGGCGTGCCCGGTCTGGTTTTCCAGTTGCTCGATGTAGCTGCGGGCAAGGGCGATATCGGTGGCCTCCAGCAGCGGAATCGACTGGCGCAGTGCCTCCGACTCAAGCAGCACGCGTAGCGCGTAGCTGTCGACGGCATCCTCACCGATCAGCGGAGCGACCACTGCCCCCTTGTGCATGACCACTTGCAGCAAACCCTGCGCTTCAAGTTGGCGCAGCGCCTCGCGCACCGGCATCCGGCTGACGCCGAACAGGGTCGCCAGCTCTTGCTGGCGCACAGCGGTGCCAGGAGGCAGGCGGCCGTCGATGATCGCGCTGCGCAAGCGCTCTTCAATGACACCGCGTGCCAGATGTGCCGGGATTTGCTCATTGCCAAGCACTGCAGACAACAGTTTGATTTTTTCAGCCACGGGGCGTCTGCCTCTACAACTGGCGGTATTGGATCCAATCAAGTTAGGAGCTTGCTGGAGGGGTGTCAAACCCGGGTGACAAAACAGTTTTGCCGCCCGTTTTACGGGAGGCGGCTATGGTGAAGGAAGTCCGTGCCGAGGGGAAGCCGGTGCGACATTCGGGCTGTTATCCAGCGCGCAGTGATTGCAAGGTGCCATTGTCTTTTCCCGCCACAGGCCGCACCATCGCGGCTCCCGATTGGTCTGCACAGGTCTTCGCAGTGGCGATACCCAGCGTGCTCAGTGTTGTCATGCGTCGGCTCGGCTTTGCTGCCTTGCTGGCTTGCATGCTGCTGGGCGGCTTGCATGCGGACTGGGACTTTGCTCAGATCAGCCAGCGGGCGCAGAAGCTCTACGGGCCACTGGGTGCCGGCAAGGAACGCATTGATGCCTGGCAGAACCTGCTGGCGACGCAAAAGCAGGGTAGTGAGCTGGAGCGCCTGCAGGTGGTCAACCGCTTCTTCAACCAGCAATTACGCTACACCGAGGATATCGACCTGTGGCATGAGGTCGATTACTGGGCTACCCCGATCCAGTCTCTGCTCAAAGGCGCTGGCGACTGCGAAGACTACGCCATTGCCAAGTACTTCAGCCTGCGGCGTATGGGCATTGCCAGTGACAAGCTGCGCATCACCTACGTCAAGGCATTACGCCAGAACCGTGCGCACATGGTCCTGACCTACTATGCCAATCCACAGGCGCAGCCGCTGGTACTGGATAGCCTGATGGATGCGATCAAGCCGGCCAGCCAGCGTACCGACCTGCTGCCGGTGTATTCCTTCAACGGTGAAGGGCTGTGGCTGACCGGCGCGGCGGGCAACAAGAAGGTCGGTGATACCAAGCGCCTGTCGCGCTGGCAGGATTTGCTGAAAAAAATGCAGGCCGAAGGCTTCCCGGCGGAGCCGGTCTACTGAAGGAGCACCGATGTCACTGTTCAAACAATTGCTGCTAGCCATTTGCTTGTTCCTCGTCGTTGCCTTCAGTGGCAGCTTCATGGTCAGCCTGGAAAGCTCTCGCAGCCAGTATGTGAACCAGCTGCGTTCCCATGCTCAGGATGCGGCGACCGCCCTGGCCTTGTCGCTGACGCCGAATATCGACGATCCGGCGATGGTCGAGCTGATGGTCAGTTCGATTTTCGACAGTGGCTATTACTCCAGCATTAAGGTTGTCGACCTGCAGTCCAATGCGGTGCTGGTCGAGCGTCATGCCGAGCCTGACCGCGGCGGTGTCCCCGCCTGGTTCATCGGCATGATCGGCCTGGAGCCTGCAGGAGGTGACGCGATCGTCAGCCGCGGCTGGCAGCAGGCGGCGCGAGTAGAGGTGATCAGCCACCCGATGTTTGCCCTGGCCAAGCTGTGGCAGAGCGCGCTGGGCAGCCTGGGCTGGCTGTTGCTGTGTGGTGCAGTGAGTGCAGTGCTTGGCGCGCTGTTGCTGCGCCGGCAGCTGCGCCCGCTGGATTACATGGTCGAGCAGTCGCATGCGATCGCTCGGCGCGAATTCCTCAGCCTGCCCGAGCTGCCGCGTACCCCCGAGCTGCGCCGGGTGGTGCAGGCGATGAACCAGATGGTCGAGAAGCTCAAGGCGCTGTTCACCGAGCAGGCCGAGCGCAGCGACAAGCTGCGGGCCGAGTCCTATCAGGACAGCCTGACCGGGCTGGCCAACCGGCGTTACTTCGAGATGCAACTGGCCGCCCGCGTCAGCAACATGGAAGAAGCCCGCGCCGGCTACCTGCTGTTGCTGCGGGTAATGGACCTGGCTGGCCTCAACGCACGCATGGGCGGCCAGCGCACCGACCAGCTGCTGCAGGCGGTGGGTGAGCAGTTACGCCGCACCTGTGCCAGCTTCCCGCAGACCAATGACCTGATCACCCGTAGCCGCGGCGGTGAGTTTGCCGTGCTGGCGCCGGGCATGGTCCACGAAGAAGCGATCCAGCTGGCCCAGGCGCTGGAAGCCACCTTGCATAGCCTGCACGAAACCGGCGCCAGTGATGTCGACCCGGTCGCCTGCATTGGCCTGGCGCCGTACAACCCGGGTGACGCGCCACAGGCCTTGCTGAAACTGGCCGACGAAGCGTTGGCCCGCGCCGAGAGCCAGCCGGCACCCGGTTGGGTGTGCCTGGAGCAGGGCGTCGCGGCGCAGGCTGCTGACAGTCAGCACGCCTGGCATGCGCGGCTGGATCAGGCCCTGAGCAACGGCCAGTTCGAGCTGTACTTCCAGCCCGTGGTTGCCAGCGAAGCGCCTGCGCAGATACTCCATTACAAAGTCATCTCACGGCTGCATGACGAGCAGGGCGAGGCGCTGGCGGCAGGGCGCTTCCTGCCGTGGCTGGAGCGTTTCGGTTGGGTGCCAAGGCTTGACCTGCTGGTGCTGGAGAAAGTCCTCAAGCACGTGCAAGGCCATCAGGAGTCACTGTCGCTAAGCCTGTCGGCTGCAACCCTGGCCGACCCGCAAACACTGCAGCGGGTGTTTGATCTGCTGGCCCAACACCGTGCGCTTGGGCCGCGCCTGACCTTCGAGCTGGCTGAAGAGCAATTGCCCGATCAGGCCGCCCTGGAGCAGCTGACCCGCCGCCTACATGCGCTGGGCTTTGGCCTGGCGCTGCAACGCTTCGGTGGCCGTTTCAGCATGATCGGCAACCTTGCCCATCTGGGCCTGGCCTACCTGAAGATCGACGGCAGCTATATCCGCAGCATCGACCGCGAGCAGCACAAGCGCCTGTTCATCGAGGCCATTCAGCGTGCAGCACACAGCATCGACCTGCCGCTGATTGCCGAGCGGGTCGAGACCGAGGGTGAGTTGCGGGTACTGCGCGAGATGGGCGTGCAGGGTATTCAGGGGCAGCTGGTGGGTGAACCTGCGCCCTGGCGTTGACTGACCGGGGCCGTTGCCGGCCCCTCAGATCAAGCCGCTGGTGTCGTCATCGTCGATCAGGCTGTTCAGGCTGCCCAGCGACTTGCGCGCTGTGGAGCGGTTGAGCAGCTTGGACTGCGCGCCCGCCGGCAGGTCGGTGATGCTGAGTACACCCTTGGCGGTCAGCACCTCGATCAGGTCTTCGAGCACACGGATCATGTCCAGGTCGCTCTGTTTGAGCTGCTTCAGGCTGTTTTCAACCTGATCGCCGGCAAACCATTCCTGGATCTCGGCGCTGTCGGCAGGAACCATCTCGTCGTACTGCTCGAACTCGGCGGCTTCCACCCGCAGCAACTGGCCATTCTCGTCGCGTTGCACGTAGAACATGACATCCCTCCGGTTATCCTGAATCCCTGCCCTGACTAGCCAGCATAGGCAACAAGGCCCACTTGAGCTAATTGCTCGCGTGGGCCTGCGTTGTTGCGGCTACCGATCAGCGCTCGCGCAACGCCTCTGCACGAGCTTTGACAATCGGTTTGAGCAGGTAGCTCATGATGGTTTTCTTGCCGGTCATGATGTCCACCGTAGCGACCATCCCCGGGATGATCAGCAGCGGCTTCTCGTCCGTACCCAAGTGGCTGCGATCGGTGCGCAGGCGGATCAGGTAGTAGGTGGTCTTCTTGTCTTCATCGGTGATGGTATCGGCACCGATCTGCTCCAGCTTGGCCTTGAGGCCGCCATACACGGTGTAGTCGTAGGCGGTGAACTTGACCGTGGCTTCCTGGCCGGGGTGGAGAAAGGCGATGTCCTTGGGCAGGATCTTTGCCTCGACTACCAAGGTATCGTCCAACGGCACGATCTCGACGATGTCGCTGCCCGGCTGGATCACGCCGCCGATGGTGTTGACCAGCAGCTGCTTGACGATGCCGCGCACCGGCGAGGTCACCAGGGTGCGGTTGACGCGGTCATCCAGGGCCTTGCTGGTCGCGGTAGCCTTGCTCAGCTCGGTGCGGGCCTCGTTCAGCTGAGTCAGCGCGTCGCTGCGGAATTTGCCGCGGGTCTCTTCGATCTTGCTTTGCACTTCTCTGATCGCCGCTTCAGCGCGCGGGATAGCCAGAGAGGTGGCGTCCAGTTGGCCGCGCACCTCGACTTCCGAACGGCGCAGGCGCAGCACCTCGACCTGAGACACCGCGCCCTGGGCTACCAGAGGCTCGGACATGCCGATTTCCTGACGCAGCAACTGCAGGCTGTTGGCGTACTGGGCGCGCTTGGAGGTGAACTCGCGCAGCTCTTGCTGGCGCTGCACCAGTTGCTGCTCGAGGCCACCGATTTCATCGCGCAATTGCTGGCGACGGCTCTGGAACAACGACTCTTCGTTGCTCGCCTGCTGCGGCGCAGCCTTGCGTAGAACGTCGTCGATCTCAAGCGCACGGCCTTCGATCTCGGCGTTCAAGCGCTCGACTCGCATGGCCATGGCCAGGCGGTCGGCTTCGGTCTCGCCGACGTTGGAGGCGAAGCGGGTCTCGTCCAGGCGCAGCAAGGGTTGGCCGATCTCGACGATCTGCCCTTCCTTGGCGAAGATCTCGGAAACGATACCGCCCTCAAGGTTCTGGATCTTCTGCAGCTTGGAAGACGGGATGGCCTTACCCTCACCGCGGGTTACTTCGTCGATGTGCGCAAAGCTGGCCCAGATGATCAGGAACAGGAAAAACGCGATCACCCCCCAGATGGTCATGCGCACCACCCGTGGCGCATCCTCGACCAGCGACTTGCGCACTTCGGGCAAAGGCGCGCCGGCCAGTGACTCCGAGCCCTTGAAGTAGCTGCGCAAGCTCTCTTTGAAGCCGTTTACATCCAACTTACGCGACACTGATCTGCCCCTTTTTCAGCGCATCCATGACCGAGGCTTTCGGGCCGTCGGCAACTACTTGTCCACGGTCGATCACGATCAGCCGGTCGACCAGCGACAGCAGCGAGGCGCGGTGGGTGACCAGAACAACGGTCTTGTGTTCGACAAACGCCTGCAAGCGCTGCTTGAGGCGCTCCTCGCCAGTGTTGTCCATGGCGCTGGTAGGCTCGTCGAGCAGCAGGATCTGCGGGTTGAGCAGCAATGCTCGGCCCAGCGTGACGTTCTGCCGCTGGCCGCCGGACAGGTTCTGCCCGCGCTCGCCAACCTGCAACTCGTAACCATCCGGGTGCAGCCTGGCGAATTCGTGCACCCCGGACAGCTCGGCCGCCTGCAGGATCAATTCGTCCTCGACATAGCGCGCACCGCTGACCAGGTTGTCGCGCAAGGTGCCGGCCAGCAGCTGGATATCCTGCGGCACGTAACCGATGTTGTGGCGCAGCTCGCTGACGTCGATCTGGCGAATGTCTACGCCATCGACCAGCAGCGAGCCGTTGTCTGCCTCGTACAGGCCGACGATCAGCTTGGCCAGCGAGCTCTTGCCCGAGCCGCTGCGGCCAATGATGCCGATTTTCTCGCCCGGGCGGATGTTCAGGTTGATGCCCTTGAGCGCCTGGTTCTGCTGGTTCGGGTAGGTGAAGTCGACCCCGCGGAACTCGATCGAGCCCTGCAGGACCTGGCGGCTCAGCGGGCGTTCTTCGAAATTGCGCTCCTGCGGCAGGTCCATCATCTGGTCGGTGGCGACCATGGTTACCCTGGCCTGTTGATAACGTGCCAGCAAGCCGTTGAGCTGGCCCAGCGGGCCCAGTGCGCGGCCGCTGAGCATGTAGCAGGCGACCAGGCCGCCCATGCTCAGGTTGCCATCGATGATCTGATAGACGCCGAAGCAGATCAGCGCCACGCCTGCCAGTTGCTGGATCAGCATGGTGATGTTCATCGCCAGGCCCGACAGCACTTTTACCCGCAGTTCGAGGCGGCTGAGGGTGCCCAGGGTCTGCTCCCACATGTACTGGCGCTCGCTCTCGGCATTGTTGACCTTGACTGCATCAAGGCCGGCGAGGGTTTCGATCAGGCTCGACTGGCGCTCGGAGGCCAGCGCCATGGTCCGCTCCATGGTCGACATCAGCGGCTTTTGCAGCGCATAGCCGATGCCCAATGCCAGCGGGAAGGCAATGATCGGGATCCACACCAGATGGCCGCCGAGCATGGCGATGACGATCAGGATCAGAATGGTGAACGGCAAGTCGATCAGGCTGGTGAGCGTCAGCGAGGCGAGGAAGTCACGCAGGCTCTGAAACTCGTGGATGTTCTGGGCGAAGCTGCCCACCCGTGCCGGGCGATGCTTCATCGACATGCCAACGATGCGCTCGAACAGCGTGGCCGACACGATCAAGTCGGTTTTCTTGCCGGCCAGGTCCAGGCACAGGCTGCGCAGCAACTTGAGCACCAGGTCGAACACGTAGGCACCGGCAATGCCGATGGCCAGCACCCACAAGGTCGAGGTGGCCTGGTTGGGCACGACTCGGTCGTAGACGTTCATCACGAACAACGGTGCAGCCAGGGCGATGATGTTGATCACCAGGCTGGCGGCGATCGCATCGATGTACAGCCACTTGCTGCGCAGAAGGGTGTCGCGAAACCACGATTGGGTACGCGGGATCAGGTTGCCGTGGGTAACGTCGAATTTGTGCTGTGGCTGGGCAAAGAAGACTTTGCCACTGTAGTCACCCAGCAGCGCCTCGCGGCTGACCAGGACTTCGCCACCGTCGCTCTCGCTGAGCAGCAGGCGCGCGGTGTCGTCGTTTTCCCAACCCAGCAGCACCGCACTGCGGCCCTCGTTGAGCAGCAGCATGGCGGGCATGGCGATGGCCGGGATCTGCTCCAGCTTGCGTTGCAGCAGGCGCCCCTGCAGGCCGGCTCGGGCGGCGGCACGGGGCAGCAGCTCGGCGTTCAGGCGCTGGGAAGGCAAGGGCAGGCCGGTGGTCAACATGGCCCGGCTGGCCGGCTTCTGGTGCAGGACACACAGGGTCAGCAGGCTGTCCAATAAAGGATCGTCATGCTGGCTGCGTGGATCGTGACTGAGTTGGACTCGACTGACTTCGGATTCCACGCGGCGCTCTCTTCAGACCTTGCGGTGTTTGGGACGATGCCCACCCTGGCTCTCGGCCGGGCGGTGCACATGCGGTTTGATGTCATTTTGCACTGATGGCCATGGGCGCGACCACCCCGCGATAAGGCACGGCAGGCTGATGACTACAGCGCCGGCCAGTGTACAGCTTGATAGCAATCGGATTGCCATCGGTTTACCAGACCAGCCAATTGAGTGTTTATCGGCTGAATACTTGGAATCTTCATCAATTGGGCTGCCTGGCCCGGGTTTTTTCGGGCCATTTCGCGGTCAGCTTGGCATGCGCAATGCTTACAATCCAGCGCCGCCTTATAGCAGTCAAAACAACGGCACGTTTTTTATTTTTTGTTGTCTGCAAACCTTGTTCCAAATCATCGGGCAGGTCGCTTTTGACTGCTATGTCAGATGGCGCAAGGCATCGGAATACGTGGGCTAAGCGGTTTTTTTACGGGAGGCCACTGGCAGCTGACGGGTGGTGAAAATATCAATGTGACATTACCCGTGTGATTGTTTAGGATGACGCTGTTTAGGTCAATACTTTGGCATATACCTAATAGCTAAAAGTAATAGACATATATTTGACGTCAAAAAGTTATATTAAAAGTTACTTTGCATTAGCAGCAATTTCCGCCTGCTAGGCATGAAGCCAACAGATTGGCTAGATCCGGAGAGTCCAATGAGCAGTGTTGTTGCCATCGTCAAAAGCATTGTTGGCCAGGTCATCGCAGTATCCCCAGAAGGCTTTCGTCGCGTTCTGATCGAAGGCGACCGCTTGATGGCGGGCGAGCAGGTGTTGACCGGGCCAGGTGGCGCGGTGACCCTGGAACTGGCCGATGGCCGCATGCTCGACCTGGGCCGCGACTCGCAGTGGAGTGCGGACGCTCCGGACAGCAGTACCGATCTGAGTCAGGCCACCGCACAGGCAGCGCCCTCGGTCGAAGAACTGCAACAGGCAATCGCCGCTGGTCTCGACCCCACCACCGAGCTCGAAGCGACGGCGGCGGGCCCGACCGCAGCCGGTAATGGTGGTGCAGCCGGCGGTGGTCATTCCTTTGTAATGCTTGAGGAAGTCGCTGGCGCGGTCGATCCAACCATCGGCTTCCCGACTGGCCCGATCGGCTTCCAGACTCTTGCGGCTGACCTTGAGCCAGGTGCTGTCGATACCAATGTCAACGACGGCACGCCGACTGACCCGACTGTAGCTCCGCCGGTCACCCCGCCGACTGATCCGACTGTAACTCCACCGGTCACCCCGCCGACTGATCCGACTGTAACTCCGCCGGTCACCCCGCCGACTGATCCGACTGTAACTCCACCGGTCACCCCGCCGACCGATCCGACTGTAACTCCGCCGGTCGCCACCGGGGTGACATTGACGGCTACCCCATCGATCACCGAAGCGGGCGGGGTCATTGTCTACACTGCGACCGTTGGCCAACCACCGCTGACTGACCTGACCATCACACTCTCCAATGGCCAGGTCATTGTCATAACCGCTGGCCAGACCACCGGCACGGTGAATGTCGATATTCCGCCCAATGACACGCCTTACATTGATGGCAGTGAGATTTCTGTAGTCATTACCGGCACCACCGGTGGTGGTGGTTTGGTCGTGACGCCGAATCCAACCCCAGCGGTCACCCAGATCGTCGACACTATCGACACCACGACAGTATCGGTAACCGGCCAGCCTGCGAAAGAAGGCGACCCTAGCCTTACCTTCGAATTCCAGTTGAGCAATCCTCCCCAGGCTGGTAGCCCGACCACCTTGACCGTGAACGTGGGTGGCACCAACTACACCGTTACCGTTGATGCCACCGGTAAAGGCACGCTGGTGATCCCGAATACCAACGGCAGCGATGTCTACATCGATCCGTCTTCGGTTACCGCAACCGTGACCGGCGTAAATGGTGGCAACTTCGAAGCAGTTGACCTGAATGGCGCGACCACCACCGTCACTGTCGAAGACACCATCGACACCACGACTGTTGCCGTGACCGCGCTGCCAGCAAAGGAAGGCGATACCAACCTCACCTTCAATTTCCAGCTGAGCAACCCGCCGCAAGCCGGCAGCACCACGACTCTGACCGTTAACGTTGGTGGCACTAACTACACCGTTGATATCGATGCGTCCGGCAAGGGTACTCTGCTGGTTCCGAATACCAACGTTGAAGACGTCTACAAAGATGGCAGCGAAGTAACTGCCACCGTCACGGGCGTCACCGGTGGTAATTTCGAATCGGTTGACCTGACTGGCGCTACCACCACCGTTGTTGTCGAAGACACCATCGATACCACCACTGTTGCTGTGACTGCCGAGCCTGCGAAGGAGGGTGACGCAAAACTTACCTTCAACTTCCAGCTGAGCAACCCGCCTCAGGCTGGCAGCAGCACCACCCTGACCGTGAACGTCGGTGGGACTAACTACACCGTCGATATCGACGCTTCCGGCAAAGGTACGCTGCTGGTTCCGAACACCAATGGCGACGACGTCTACAAAGACGGCAGTGAAGTCACTGCGACCGTGACTGCCGTCAACGGCGGTAACTTCGAAGCGGTCGATCTGACCGGCGCGACCACTACTGTTGCTGTCGAAGACACCATCGATACCACCACTGTTGCTGTGACTGCCGAGCCTGCGAAGGAAGGTGATGCAAACCTTACCTTCAACTTCCAGCTGAGCAACCCGCCGCAGGCTGGTAGCACCACCACCCTGACCGTGAACGTCGGTGGCACTAACTACACCGTTGATATCGACGCTTCCGGCAAAGGTACGCTGCTGGTT
>NZ_JBNWAE010000029.1:0-25240 GCF_050496565.1 Pseudomonas shirazensis | reverse complement strand
CTCCTACAGAGACCGCGCATGTCGGCGATGCGCGGTGCCTGTAGGAGCGGCCTTGTGACGCGATTGGGGCGCGCAGCGGCCCCGGCAACCTAACGGCCAAACACCATCGCGAAATCCACCCTGACCCGCTCTGCGCCAGCGCAGCGAGGCGTGCTCTTGATCTTGATCTACCGGCGACTCAGGAGGCCGAGCGCAGGTCTTGCGAAGGGAGGTGCCGACCATGGAGGCCGGCAAGCGCTGCGGGCCAGGAGGCCCGTACAGCGCGGTCCTCCCGGGAGCGAGACCGAAGCGAGGGAACCCCGCAGCGCAGCGAAGGGGCCGGATGTGGAGCCAAGCGTTTTTTTGGTTACTTTTTTGGGGCGTTTGCCAAAAAAGTGACTCGCCGTAAGGGCGAAAGGGGCCCATATGACCACCATCGCAAACGGATAAGCCCACAGCAATGGTGAACGACCCGGAGATCGCTGGGGCCGCTACGCGACCCAATCGCGACACAAGGCCGCTCCTACAAAGACCGCGCTTGGCAAACCATGGCCCCATCTACGCCATCACAAAGGCTTGCCACGATTGCCATGCTGGCTGACAAACTCCTGCACCACTTTCAGGTCATTGGCCAACACCGTACAGCGCTCTTCCCGCTCAAACAGATCAGTCAGATGCGCCGGCAATTCCAATGCCTTGCCCACCCCAGCCTTCTCCACCGCCTCGGGGAATTTGACCGGATGGGCCGTACCCAACACCACCATCGGCGTATCCAGACTGCGCCGGCACTCACGCGCCGCATGCACGCCAATCGCCGTGTGCGGATCAAGCACTTCACCCGTGCTGGCAAACACCTCGGCAATGGTCGTGCAGGTCTGCTCATCGCTGACCGCCAGCGAATCGAACAGCTTGCGCGCTTCGGTCCAGCGGTCCTGCTCGACGCTGAAACCACCACCCTGCTTGAAGTTGGCCATCAACTCGGCAATCGCCGCACCGTTGCGCCCATGCAGGTCGAACAGCAGCCGCTCGAAGTTGGACGACACCATGATGTCCATCGACGGTGACAGCGTCGCGTGAAGGGTTTCCTTGACGTACTGATTGCCGCTCATGAAGCGGTGCAGGATGTCGTTGCGGTTGGTCGCGACGATCAGCTGGCTGATCGGCAGGCCCATGTTGCGCGCCAGGTAACCGGCAAAGATGTCGCCGAAGTTGCCGGTCGGCACCGAGAACGCCACCGAACGCGCCGGCCCGCCCAACTGCAGGGCTGCGTGGAAGTAGTAGACGATCTGGGCCATGATCCGCGCCCAGTTGATCGAGTTCACCGCCACCAGGCGCGTGCCTTTGAGGAACGACTGGTCGGCGAAGCTGGCCTTGACCATCTCCTGGCAATCGTCGAAGTTGCCTTCGATGGCGATGTTGTGGATGTTCTCGCCAAAGATGGTGGTCATCTGCCGACGCTGCACTTCCGATACGCGCTGATGCGGGTGCAGGATGAAGATGTCGACGTTGTCGCAACGGCGGCAGCCTTCGATAGCGGCCGAGCCGGTGTCGCCGCTGGTAGCACCAACGATCACCACCCGCTCGTTGCGCTTGGCCAATACGTGATCGAGCAGGCGGCCGAGCAGTTGCAGGGCAAAGTCCTTGAACGCCAGGGTCGGGCCGTGGAACAGCTCCAGTACCCATTCGTTGGAGCCCAGCTGGCGCAGCGGCGCCACTGCCGCGTGGGCGAAGGCGCCGTAGGTTTCTTCGAGGATCTTCTTGAAGTCGGCGTCGGCAATGCTGCCGGCCACGAACGGACGCATCACCCGGAAGGCCAGCTCGTGGTACGGCAGGCCGGCCCACGAGGCGATTTCTTCATGGGTAAAGCGCGGCAGGTTCTCCGGCACATACAGGCCGCCATCGCTGGCAAGACCGGCAAGCAGGACGTCTTCGAAGTTCAGGGCCGGTGCCTGGCCGCGAGTGCTGATATAGCGCATGGTGCAAACCTTCAATGCTGGGGCCCGGGCCGCAGAAGCGGCCCGATGGCGAAATTAGTTGAGCTGCTCGACGCGGATGCGCACGACCTTGCCGACTACATCCTGCAGGCTCTCCAGAGCCAGGATCGCGTCGTTGATGTGCTCCTCGACCACGCGGTGCGTAACCAGGATCATTGGCACCAGGCCGTCCTGCTCCTCGGCTTCCTTCTGCATGATCGACTCGATGTTGATCCCGCGCTCGGAGAGAATGCTCGCGACCTGAGCCAGCACACCAGGGTGATCCTTGGCCTGGATGCGCAGGTAGTAGGCGCTCTGGCAGGCTTCGATCGGCAGGATCGGGTGGTCCGACAGCGAATCCGGCTGGAAGGCCAGGTGCGGCACGCGGTTTTCCGGGTCAGAGGTCATCGCCCGTACCACGTCGACCAGGTCAGCGATCACCGACGAAGCAGTCGGCTCCATGCCGGCGCCAGCGCCGTAGTACAGGGTCGAACCAGCGGCATCGCCATTGACCATGACCGCGTTCATCACGCCATTGACGTTGGCGATCAGGCGGTCGCTCGGGATCAGCGTCGGGTGCACGCGCAGCTCGATACCGGCCTCGGTGCTACGGGCCACGCCCAGGTGCTTGATGCGATAGCCCAGCGCCTCGGCATAGTTGACGTCGGCAGTGGTCAGCTGGGTGATGCCCTCGGTGTAGGCCTTGTCGAACTGCAGCGGGATACCAAAGGCAATCGAGGCCAGAATGGTCAGCTTGTGCGCGGCATCGATGCCTTCGACGTCGAAGGTCGGATCGGCTTCGGCATAACCGAGCGCCTGCGCTTCGGCCAGCACATCGGGGAACGCCCGGCCTTTTTCGCGCATCTCGGTGAGGATGAAGTTACCGGTGCCGTTGATGATCCCGGCCAGCCAGTTGATGCGGTTGGCCGAAAGCCCCTCGCGGATCGCCTTGATCACCGGAATACCACCGGCAACGGCGGCTTCGAAGGCAACGATAACGCCCTTCTCGCGCGCCTTGGCAAAGATCTCGTTGCCATGCACGGCGATCAGCGCCTTGTTCGCGGTAACCACATGCTTGCCGTTCTCGATGGCCTTGAGGACCAGATCACGGGCAATGGTGTAGCCGCCGATCAGTTCGATGACGACGTCGATTTCCGGGTTGCTGGCAACCTCGAATACGTCAGCGGTAATGGGGGTACCGGTAATCTGACAGTTCGGGTTCTGCGAGCGCATGGCAATCTGAGCAACTTCAATACCGCGCCCGGCACGACGGGCAATCTCCTCGGCGTTGCGTTGAAGTACATTGAAGGTACCGCCACCGACGGTCCCCAACCCACAGATGCCTACTTTGACCGGTTTCACTGTGAACTCCCCATAGAACGGCCGGCACTCGGCCGACCGTGAAAACTACCGCCGCCGCATGGCGACGGCGCACTGAATTGAATTACTTGCTGCCGGCAGCCAGGGCCAGCTTGGCCACTTGCGGGGCCGGTTGGTAGCCCGGAATCACCTGCCCGCTTTCGAGCACGATGGCTGGCGTGCCGTTGACACCGATCGACTGGCCCAGCTGGAACTGCTTGCCCACCGGGTTGACACACTTGGCCGCTTTGACGTCCTTGCCGTCGGCCATCTTGTCCATCGCCGCGCGGCGGTCGCTGGAGCACCAGACGGCCTGCAACTGCTCGTCACCGGTCGAACCCAGGCCCTGGCGCGGGAAGGCGACATAACGCACTTCGATACCGCGACGGTTGAGCTCGGGCACTTCGGCGTGCAGCTTGTGGCAGTACGGGCAGGTGGTATCGGTGAACACGGTGATATGCGACTTGGTTTCGCCCTTGGCAGGATAAACCACCATCTCGGCAGCTGGAATGCCGTTGATGAGCTTGGCGATACCCTGGCGCTCGGTCTTCTCGGTCAGGTTGACCGGCTTGCCGTCGGCGATCTGGAACAGGTAACCCTGCATGACGAACTGGCCGTCGGCGCTGGCATAGAGCACGCGGCCGCCCTGCAGCTTGACTTCATAGAGGCCATTGAGCGGGCTGCTGGCGACGCTCTCGATCGGCACTTCCAGCTCGAGGGTCTGCAGGCTCTTGCGGATTGCCTGCTCGGCGCCGCTGGTGGTCTCGCTGGTTGCAGCCACAGCAAATGTACTGGCCAGCGCCAGGGCGGCGGCGGCAATGATACGGGTCACGCGCATGGGGTACTCCTGAAGACGGACCGGGCCGAAGACGTCACCTGCGGGTAAAAAACCGCGGCGACCGTGCGGCCCTTGGTGCAAACCGCCCAAGCCTACCACATCAGGCTGTGCTGAATGAGCCCTCAGCGACCGCTCGGCGCAACATGAATTTGCTTCATCCACGCGGGTGGTGCTGTGCGTGCAACTGCTGCAGCCGTGCCTTGGCTACATGGGTGTAGATCTGCGTGGTCGACAGATCACTGTGGCCCAGCAGCATCTGTACTACGCGCAGGTCTGCACCGTGGTTGAGAAGGTGCGTGGCGAAGGCATGACGCAGGGTGTGCGGCGAAAGGGCCTTGTCGATTCCGGCAACCTTGGCCTGGTGCTTGATCCGGTGCCAGAAGGTCTGCCGGGTCATCTGCTCGCCGCGCAGGCTGGGGAACAGCACATCGCTGGGCCGCTCGTTGAGCAGCTCGGGGCGGCCATGACGCATGTAGCGCTCCAGCCACAGCACCGCTTCCTCACCCATTGGCACCAGCCGTTCCTTGCTGCCCTTACCCATTACCCGCACCACGCCCTGGCGCAGATTGACCTGATCAAGGGTCAGACTGATCAGCTCGGTAACGCGCAAACCACAGGCATACAACACCTCAAGCATGGCCCGATCACGCTGACCAATAGCCTCACTGAGATCGGGCGCCTGCAGCAACGCCTCGACGTCAGCCTCCGACAGCGACTTGGGCAGTGGCTTGCCCAGTTGCGGCATGTCGATCTGCAGGGTGGGATCGACGGCGATCAGCTTCTCCCGCAGCAGGTAGCGAAAGAAGCCCCGCAGGCCGGAGATGAAACGCGCTGTCGAGCGCGGCTTGTAGCCTTGATCCAGGCGCCAGGCCAAGTGATCGAGAATCAACGCTCGACCAGCATCCGGCAGGGCCACGCCATGCTCCTGCAGCCAGCCGTTGAACAGCGCAAGGTCACTGCGGTAGGACACGCGGGTGTTGTCGGACAGGCCTTTCTCAAGCCATAGCGCATCGAGAAACTGGTCGATCAAGGGGTGGTCAAGGGCGGGCATGCACAGTCGCTATCCAGTGAAGATGGGCTGAGTGTTTCACAGCCGCCGACAGGCTGTCATCGGTGCTCGGCATAGCAGCCGTCAGAACCCGGCCAGGACCGGCACCGGGCGTTTGTCCTCGTCGATGGCGACAAAGCTGAAGACCCCATGAATGGCGCGCTCGCGGCCATCCAGATACATGTTCTCGACGAACACATCGACCTGTACCTGCAGGCTGGTATTGCCCACCTTGATCACAGTGCCGACCAGCTCGACGATGGTCCCGGCCGGGATCGGGTGCTTGAAGTCGATGCGATCAGTTGACACGGTCACCAACGGCAAACGGCAAAAGCGCGTGGCGGCGATGAACGATACTTCGTCCATCCAGGCCAGCGCGGTGCCGCCAAACAAGGTGTTGTGGTGGTTGGTGGTGTTGGGGAACACCGCCTTGGTCACGCGGGTTACCGACAGTTCGGTGCGGCGCTGGATTTCCTGCTCGCGGGTATTGGTCATGGTCATGTCACATCACTAAGGCAAGGTTGTAGAAAGCAAAAAAGCAGCCCGAAGGCTGCTTTTTTTCTCGCATGGCGGCCGCAGCCGCCAGTCAAACTGTACTCAGGACAGTTTTTCTTTGATGCGAGCGGCTTTGCCGGACAGGTCACGCAGGTAGTACAGCTTGGCTTTACGCACGTCACCACGACGTTTCACGGCCAGGCTGTCGATCTGCGGGCTGTAGGTCTGGAAGGTACGCTCAACGCCAACGCCGCTGGAGATCTTGCGCACGGTGAAAGCGCTGTTCAGACCGCGGTTACGCTTGGCGATAACAACGCCTTCGAATGCCTGCAGACGGGACCGATCACCTTCCTTCACTTTAACCTGAACGACAATGGTGTCGCCTGGTGCGAAGGTAGGGATTTCCTTGCTCATCTGCTCTGCTTCGAGCTGCTGGATGATTTTGTTAGTCATGCTGTGCTCCTAAGGTGGAAAACGTGATCCACCATCGATACGTTAACTATCGTTCCGCTCGCGGAGGTATTCCTCGAGCAGCTTTTTCTCTTCTCCAGAAAGTGAGCGACTTTCCAGAAGATCGGCGCGACGTTCGAAGGTCCTACCAAGGGACTGCTTCATCCGCCATCGCCGGATATGTGCATGGTTGCCACTTAGCAACACGTCGGGTACACGCTGATCCGCATACACCTCAGGTCGGGTGTAGTGCGGGCAATCCAGCAAGCCATCGGTGAAGGAGTCTTCCTCCGCCGAGCCTACATGCCCTAAAGCTCCGGGCAGCAGCCGCGTAACCGCATCGATCAGTACCATGGCCGGCAGCTCGCCACCGGAAAGTACATAGTCACCAATCGACCACTCTTCATCGACATGAGCCTCAATAAAGCGCTCGTCAATGCCTTCGTATCGGCCGGCGATCAGGATCAAAGATTCCTGTTCGGCCAAGCCTTGAACCGCCTGCTGATTCAGCTTGCGGCCCTGTGGCGAGAGGTAGATCACCTTCGCCGTTGCTCCGGTCGCTTGCCTGGCGCTAGCCAGTGCATCTTCCAGAGGCTTGATCTTCATCACCATCCCCGGACCACCGCCAAACGGCCGATCATCCACCGTATGGTGACGATCTGTGGTGTAGTCCCGCGGATTCCAGCAAGTGACTTGCAACAAGCCCTGCTTCACCGCGCGGCTGGTAATGCCGTACTCAGTAATGGCCGAGAACATCTCGGGGAACAACGTGATGACTTCTACGCGAAGGTTACCCATCAGTTAGAAATCCGCGTCCCATTCGACCCGCATCACGCCGGCTTCAAGGTCGACTGCAAGCACGCATTGCGCCGTATAGGGCAACAGACGCTCACGGTCATCCAGGCTGCCTGCACAAGGCTTGACCACCATTACATCGTTCGCGCCGGTCTCCAACAGGTGATCAACCGTGCCGAACAGATGCTCGTCCTGGTTGATGACTTTCAGACCTTGCAACTGGTACCAGTAGTACTCGTCGTCAGTCAGGTTGGGCAAAAGGCTTCGCGAGATACAAATCTCGTAACCGCTCAGAAGACGTGCTTCGTCACGATCGTCGAGGCCCTTGAGCTTGGCGACCAGCTCCTTTTTATTGGAACGGCCACTGACCAGCTCGACCTGTTTGACCGTCCCTTCGCGCCGAAGCGTCCAGTTCTGGTAATCCAACAGGTTTTCAATCGGATCGGTAAAGGAATAAACCTTCACCTCGCCGCGAACGCCGTGTACCGAAAAAATCTTGCCAACGACGATGAGGTCGTCAGCCTTTTCTGGCGTCGCGTTCATACTGTTCAGGCAGCAGCCTTGGCAGCTTCCTTCAGCAGCTGAGCAACACGCTCAGACGGCTGCGCGCCAACGCTCAACCAGTGAGCAACGCGGTCTTGTTTAACGGACAGACGAACTTCCTGACCACGAGCGACTGGGTTGAAGAAGCCAACCTGTTCGATGTGGGAGCCGTCACGCGGGTTACGCGAGTCGGTTACGGTCAGTTGGTAGAACGGGCGCTTTTTGGAGCCGCCACGGGCAAGACGAATGGTAAGCATTGAACATCGTTCCTGTAGTCGGTGCTGCAAATCATGATGCACAGCGGGCACACGGGTGCCCGAAAGGCCGCATATTCTCAAGGAATATCCGGACATTTGCAAATGCCTTTTTCACCAGGCTGTTCACCCTGAAAAAAGACCTGCCTGCCGATCTGCGATAATGCTGCCTCTCGCAAGGCAGCGGTGTCCCCGCCGAAGCGGGATCCCGGCCAGCCGCGCCTTAGCGCCACTGGCCTGAGTAGGGTTACATCTTGGGCATGCCGCCACCTGGCATCATGCCGCCAAGGCCGCGCATCATCTTCGACATGCCGCCCTTGGTGGAAAATTTCTTCATCATCTTCTGCATTTGCTTGTGCTGCTTGATCAGCCGGCCGACGTCCTGCACCTGGGTGCCGGAGCCGAGGGCGATGCGGCGCTTGCGCGAACCGCTGATCAAATCGGGATCGCGGCGCTCGGCCGGGGTCATCGAGTTGATCATCGCTTCCATTTGCTTGAACTGCTTCTCGGCCGCGCCCTGGGCATTGCCCATCTGCGACAGGTTGACCCCGCCGATGCTCGGCAGCTTGTCCATCAGGCCGCCGAGGCCGCCCATGTTCTTCATCTGCTGCAGCTGATCGCGGAAGTCTTCAAGGTCGAAGCCCTTACCCTTCTTCAGCTTCTTGGCCAGCTTGTCGGCCTTGGCCTTGTCGATGGTCTGCTCGGCCTGCTCGATCAGGCTGAGCACGTCGCCCATGCCGAGGATGCGCGAGGCGATACGGTCAGGGTGGAACGGCTCGAGCGCGTCGCTCTTCTCGCCCATACCAATGAACTTGATCGGCTTGCCAGTGATCGAGCGTACCGACAGCGCGGCACCGCCACGGGCGTCACCGTCGACCTTGGTCAGCACTACGCCGGTCAGCGGCAGCGCATCACCAAAGGCCTTGGCGGTATTGGCGGCATCCTGACCGGTCATGGCGTCGACCACGAACAGGGTCTCAACCGGCTTGACCGCGGCATGCAGCGCCTTGATCTCGTCCATCATGTCGCTGTCGATGTGCAGACGACCGGCGGTGTCGAGAATGACCACGTCGATGAACTTGAGCTTTGCCTCGCGGATCGCCGCTTCAGCGATGGCCACAGGCTTCTGGCTGATGTCGGACGGGAAGAAGGTCACGCCGACTTCACCGGCCAGGGTTTCCAGCTGTTTGATCGCTGCCGGACGGTAGACGTCGGCCGATACCACCATCACCGACTTTTTCTTGCGCTCTTTAAGGAAGCGCGCCAGCTTGCCGGCAGTGGTGGTCTTGCCCGCACCCTGCAGGCCGGCCATCAGCACCACGGCAGGCGGGGCGGCGTTCAGGGCGAGGTCTTCGTTGGCCGCGCCCATCAGGCTTTCGAGTTCGGCCTGGACGATCTTCACGAACGCCTGGCCAGGGCTCAGGCTGCGCGACACCTCGGTGCCGATCGCACGTTCCTTGATGCTGTTGACGAAATCCTTGACCACCGGCAGCGCAACGTCGGCTTCGAGCAACGCCATGCGCACTTCGCGCAGCGTGTCCTTGATGTTGTCTTCGGTCAGCTTGGCCTTGCCGGTGACATGGCGCAGCGTCTGTGACAGGCGGTCGGTCAGGTTTTCGAACATGGTGATCCTTTCAGGCTTGGCAAAGCCGCGATTTGTCAGGCGCCCCGGCGGCAATCGACACGCACGGGGAACAGCAAGCCGGCGATTATAGCGGAGACTTGACGCCGCGCACACCATGTACAGGACCATCGGCCCAATCACCCGCAGCGCAGGGTCTGCGCTGGATCAACGCCAGAGCCGTGCGTCGGCCTTCCTTGGCACCCGCGTTCTATGCCAAACTCGCGGTCTTCCCGGGCTTGCCTATCAGGACTTATGCTCTCTTCACCCAGCCTCATCCCCAATCTGCTCGCCGCCGGCCTTTATATTGCCGCTGCGATCTACCACAGCATGCGCCTGGCCCAGGGCACGCGTGCCGACAAGCGCCTGCTCGGCCTGCTCGGCACGATCGCGGTCATCGCCCAGGCCGGCGCGCTGTTCTTCCAGTTGATCACCCCGCTGGGACTGAGCCTGGACTTCTTCAGCGCCTCGAGCCTGATCGCCGTCGCAGTGATCGCCCTGACCCTGCTGGCGTGCCTGCGCATTCCGGTGGAGAACCTGCTGGTCCTGCTGTTCCCGCTCGGTGCGATCACCGCCCTGCTGGCGCAGTTCGCCCCCGCCGGTACAGTGCCGCTGGTCAACGAAGAACCGGGCATCCTTGCCCATATCCTGCTGTCGATCCTGGCGTACGGGCTGTTCACCATCGCCGTGTTCCAGGCGCTGCTGCTGTTGCTGCAGGACTACCAGCTCAAGCACAAGCACCCGTCCGGGCTGATCCGCAACTTCCCGCCGCTGCAAACCATGGAAAGCCTGCTGTTCGGCTTCCTCTGGGCCGGCTGGGCACTGCTGTCGCTGTCGCTGATCTCGGGCTGGCTGTTCCTCGACAACCTGTTTGCCCAGCACCTGGTGCACAAGACCTTGCTCGCCTGCGTGGCGTGGGTGGTGTTCAGCGTGCTGCTGTGGGGCCGCACCCGCCTGGGCTGGCGCGGACACAAGGCGATCCGCTGGACCCTGGCCGGTTTCTGCCTGCTGATGCTGGCCTATTTCGGCAGCAAGCTGGTACGCGAATTCATCCTGCATATCTGACGGTGGTCCATGGATAGTCTGCCGCTGTTCGTCCAGTTGCACGCGCCACTGCTGGGTTGCCTGGCCCTGGCGCTGCTGTGGGCGGCCTTGTTCACTGCGGTCGATAGCGCCCGCCAACAACTCAACGCGCAACCACGCGGCACAGAGCCTGCCGCACCGGTCTTGCCGGCTCAGGCGCTGGTGTTCGGCGCCAGCCTGGGCAAGCTGCTGGTGTTTGGCCTGGGCTGCCTGCTGGGTCAGCGCTACAGCGGCGAGCACGGCTTCTGGCTCGGCGGCCTGATGGCTGCGGTAGCGGTGTTGGTACTGGCCGAGTACCTGCCGCGGCGGATGGTGCGGCGTAATCCGGAAGCGTTCGTCAGCCTTGGCGCCAACCTGCTGAAGTTGCCGCTGACCCTGCTGCAACCGCTGGCGTGCCTGCTCGACGGCATCGCCAAGCTCATCCTGCGCCCGTTCCGCCCGGCGCCTACCGCGGTTGCGCTGCACCCACAGCATAACGACGATGACGATCAGGACGAGTTCGAAGCCCAGCGCCACGGCCTGCTCGATGGCTTGCGCTCACTTGACGAGATCACCGTCAATGACATTCTGGTGCCACGCAACGAAGTCGACGGGATCAACCTCGACGACCCCATCGAACGCATCATCGAACAATTGATCGTCAGCCGGCATACCCGCCTGCCGGTATTTCACAACGACATCAACCAGGTCGAAGCAATCCTCAATACCAAGCTGATCAGCCATCTGCTGCCACACGCCGAGCTGACCCTGGAAGCGATTGCCGCCGCCTGCTACGAGCCGTACTTCGTGCCCGAAAGCACGCCACTGCAGATGCAGTTGCTGAACTTCCACAAGCAGCAACGGCGCCTTGGCGTGGTGGTCGATGAATACGGCGAAGTGCTGGGCATCGTCACCCTGGAAGACATCCTCGAAGAAATCGTCGGCGAGTTCGAAGACGAGCAAAGCCCGCAGAACCCGCACATTCATCCGCAGGCCGATGGCCGCTTTGTCATCGAAGGCGCCGCCTCGCTGCGCGAGGTCAACCGCAGCCTGGGCTGGCATCTGCCCTGTGACGGCGGGCCGAAGACCCTCAACGGCTTGGTCACCGAGGCACTGGAAAGCATCCCGGCCAGTGCCGTGTGCCTGAAGATTGGCCGCTACCGGCTGGAAATCCTTGAAACCGAAGACAATTGTGCGAGCAAGGTACTGGTCTGGACCGTGACCCGCTAGCTATACTCGGGTCACGCTTACCCAGCCCTGCCGTCGCGCCCGCTACCCGCATGTGGCGCCACACGGCCAGTCCGCTCCACTGATGCACCCCGCGCGCCTGCCTCACCATCCTGAACAGTGCCCGCTCCCCCTCGCCTACCCCCAGGGCTTTGATCAGTCGAGCGACCCACAACAATTCGCTGCAGCGCCTGTGCGCGCGCACCTGCCTGGTTGGCCTGCGCCGGCCATGCAGCTTCGACTGTCAGGGATCTACGCAGATGACCACCAGCAGCAGTACCTATTCCGAATCGACCCCGGCAGCACCGGTCAACTCGCCCGCGCGAGTGGCTACCGCCAGCTTTATCGGCACCGCGATCGAGTTCTACGACTTCTATGTCTATGCCACCGCCGCGGCGCTGGTGATCGGCCCGGTGTTCTTCCCGTCCGGCTCGGGCACCGCGCAGATGCTCGCGGCGTTTCTGACCTTCGGCATCGCCTTCATGGCGCGGCCGCTGGGTTCCGCCCTGTTCGGCCATTTTGGCGACCGCATCGGCCGTAAATCGACTTTGGTTGCCTCGCTGCTGCTGATGGGCGTGTCGACCACGCTGATCGGTGTACTGCCGGGCTACGACAGCATTGGCGTATGGGCACCGATCATCCTGTGCATCCTGCGCTTTGGCCAAGGCCTGGGCCTGGGTGGCGAATGGGGCGGCGCAGCACTGCTGGCCACAGAGAACGCCCCGCCGGGCAAGCGCGCCTGGTTTGGCATGTTCCCGCAACTTGGCCCGTCGATTGGTTTTCTGGCGGCCAACGGGCTGTTCCTTGGCCTCGCTCTGGGCCTGAGTGACGAGCAGTTCCGTGAGTGGGGCTGGCGCATCCCGTTCCTGCTCAGCGCCGCACTGGTGCTGGTCGGCCTGTATGTGCGCCTCAAGCTTGAAGAGAGCCCGGTGTTCGCCAAGGCCATTGCCGACAATCAGCGAGTGAAGATGCCGGTGGTGGATGTCTTTGCCAAACACTGGCGGCCAACCCTGCTCGGCGCTGCGGCCATGGTCGTGTGCTATGCGCTGTTCTACATCTCGACGGTATTCTCGCTCAGTTATGGCGTGAGCACCCTTGGCTACAGCCGCGAGACTTTCCTCGGCCTGCTGTGCTTTGCGGTGGTGTTCATGGCCCTGGCCACGCCGCTGTCGGCCTGGCTCAGCGACCGCTACGGGCGTAAACCGGTGCTGATCGTCGGCGCACTGCTGGCCATTGCATCGGGCTTCACCATGGAGCCACTGCTGACCTCGGGCTCGACCGCCGGGGTGGCGCTGTTCCTGGCCATCGAACTGTTCCTGATGGGGGTGACCTTCGCGCCGATGGGCGCACTGCTGCCCGAGCTGTTCCCGACCCAGGTACGTTATACCGGCGCGTCGGCGGCGTATAACCTGGGCGGTATCGTCGGCGCCTCGGCGGCACCGTTCTTTGCCCAGAAGCTGGTGAGCATGGGCGGTTTGAGCTGGGTTGGCGGCTATGTGTCGGCGGCAGCGCTGATCAGCCTGCTGGCTGTGCTGTGCCTGAAAGAGACGCGCAACGCGCACCTCTGATAGCAGTTGGGGCTGCAAGGCAGCCCCATTGCGGGATCAGAACTCGACCTTGACCGCCTGCGCTGAACGGGTCGCCTTGGCCCGTGCGGCCTCGATCGACTCGTCACGCGCCAGGCACACGCCCATGCGGCGCTGGCCGTCGATTTCGGGCTTGCCGAACAGGCGGATCGCCGTGTCCGGCTCGCTCAGGGCAGCGCCAAGGTTGGCGAAGCTGGTCTGCTGCGACTTGCCTTGCGGCAGGATCACCGCCGACGCCGACGGACCAAACTGACGCACCAGTGGAATCGGCAGGCCGAGGATCGCCCGTGCGTGCAGGGCAAACTGCGACAGGTCCTGGGAAATCAAGGTGACCAGGCCAGTGTCATGCGGGCGCGGCGAGACTTCGCTGAACCACACCTGATCGCCTTTGACGAACAGCTCGACGCCGAACAGGCCACGCCCGCCGAGGGCATCGGTGACTGCCTGGGCGACGCGCTGCGACTCGGCCAAAGCCTTGGCGCTCATCGCCTGTGGCTGCCACGACTCTTGATAGTCACCCTTCTCCTGACGATGGCCGACCGGCGCAAGGAAGGTGGTGCCACCGACGTGGCGCACGGTCAGCAGGGTGATCTCGTATTCAAAGTCGATAAAGCCTTCGACGATGACCCGGCCCTTGCCGGCGCGGCCGCCTTCCTGGGCGTAGTCCCAGGCTTGTTGCAGATCATCGGCGCTGCGCAGCAGGCTCTGGCCCTTGCCCGACGAACTCATCACCGGCTTGACCACGCACGGGTAGCCGAGGTCGTTGACGGCGCTGGCGTAGTCTTCGAAGGTGTCGGCGAAGTGGTACGGCGAGGTCGGCAGGTCCAGCTCTTCGGCGGCCAGGCGACGAATGCCTTCGCGGTTCATGGTCAGCTGAGTCGCGCGTGCGGTTGGCACCACGTTGAAGCCTTCGTTTTCCAGCTCGACCAGGGTCGCAGTGGCGATGGCTTCGATTTCAGGGACGATGTAGTGCGGTTTTTCTGCCTCGATGACTGCCCGCAGCGCAACCCCATCAAGCATGTTGATGACGTGGCTGCGGTGCGCGACCTGCATGGCCGGCGCATTGGCGTAGCGGTCGACGGCGATCACTTCGACGCCCAGGCGCTGCAGCTCGATCACCACTTCTTTGCCCAGCTCGCCGCAGCCGCACAGCAGTACACGGGTCGCGGTCGGCGACAGTGGAGTTCCGATACGGGTCATTTCAGGTCCTCGTGGGCGTGCGGGGCGGCGTCAGGCTGAGCGCTACCCGCTGAAAAAGGACCGGTATTCTACAACAGCCGTGGCGCTCAGCGCAGCAGCGCTGCCTTGCGAGCCCGCCAGGTCATCGCCAGCCAAACGGCGCTGACGCCGGCAAACTTCGAGGCCATGGCGGTGCCGACCACAAGCGGCGTCAACGCGCCGATCATGCCGAAGAAGATGAAGGTGTCGACCGGAATGCTCAGCGCCGAACTCAGCCACAGGCGATCGCGCAGCGGCCGTTTGGTGATACTGAACACCAGCCAGTCGATCAGTTCGGAGACAAAGAACGCGGTGGCGCTGGCCAGGGCGATGGCCGGCTCCGAGGTGATGTACGACAGCACCAGCGCGGCCAGCATCGCCACCAGCGCGCCGTGGCCAAAGCGGGTTTGCACCAT
This sequence comes from Pseudomonas shirazensis, assembly GCF_050496565.1. Lineage (GTDB taxonomy): Bacteria > Pseudomonadota > Gammaproteobacteria > Pseudomonadales > Pseudomonadaceae > Aquipseudomonas > Aquipseudomonas shirazensis_A. Next base: position 10,376 of record NZ_JBNWAE010000029.1, on the reverse strand, counting down.
GTCACGCAAGATGAACACCAGCCCGCCCCAGGCAGACCAGATCACGTCCAGGTGCGGAGCGCTGGAAAACGCATAGTTGATCAGCACTACGCTGCTGATATAGGCGAGCAGATAGAACATGGCGGGCGACCTTCGGGCAAGCCGCACAGATTACTTGATTTTCAAGTCAACGCCAGCCTCACAGGCCAACAATCATCCCGGATGCCAGCGCCCGCTCATGGCACAGCCTGAGCACCTGGCGACGTTCGTCGTTATCCATCCGCCCCCAGCGGCTGATCTCGACCACGCTGCGCTGGCAACCAGTGCAGATATCCTGCTCATCCAGCGCGCAGATGTTGACGCAGGGCGAGCTGACCGGGCGTTCGACTTCGCTCATGTCAGTCTTCCTGCACAGCCAGGTCGCGGGCATAGCGCTCGGCGTTGTGCACGTAGTGAGCGGCGCTGGCTTCGAGCATGGTTTTTTGCGCATCGGTCAGCTCGCGCACGACCTTGCCCGGCGAGCCCATTACCAACGAGCCGTCGGGGATTTCCTTGCCTTCGGCAATCAGCGCATTGGCGCCGATGATGCAGTGTTTGCCGATACGCGCGCCGTTGAGCACCACCGCGTTGATGCCGATCAGGCTGTGGTCGCCAACCGTGCAGCCATGCAGCATGGCGTTGTGGCCAATGGTCACGCCCTTGCCGATGGTCAGCGGCGAGCCCATGTCGGTGTGCATCACGGTGCCGTCCTGGACATTGCTGCCCTCGCCGATGTCGATCAGCTCGTTGTCGCCGCGCAGCACCGCGCCAAACCATACGCTCGCCCCCGCCTGCAGGCGCACCTTGCCGATCAGCATGGCGGTCGGTGCCGTCCAACTGGTGGGATGGGTCTCTACGCGCATGTCACCCAGGCGGTACTTCATGGTTGGCTCCTCACGGTCGGCGGCTTGGTGGGGTCGACCCCACTCAGATATTGATAAAGCGTTCAGGCGGCTGATGCAGGCTGATGCCCGCGTCATACAACAGGTTGACCAGCTCGACGATCATGATCGCCGACAACCCCCAGATCTTGTAGCCCTCGTAGCGATAGCTGGGCACGTACCAACTGCGGCCCTGATAATCGATGCGGTGGGTGTGGTCGCGCGGATCCTGACGGAAGAACTCCAACGGTACGCTGAATACAGCGGCAATTTCGGCGTCGTTGGGCCGGTACTCGACATAGTCAGGGATCAACCCGACGAACGGCGTCACCTTCAGGCCATGCAGCGAAATCAGCGGGCTGAGCGGCCCGATCACTTCCACCAGGCCAGGCGGCAGGCCGATCTCTTCATGGGCTTCGCGCAGGGCGGTGAACACCAGGTCGGGGTCTTCCGGGTCACGCCGGCCACCGGGAAACGCCACTTCGCCGCCATGGGTCGACAGGCCCTTGGCCCGCAGGGTCAAGACCAGCTCAGGCTCGTCGCTGCGGGTGATGGGCAGCAGCACCGCCGCTTCCGGAAAACGACGGTCACCCGCCATGGCCGCGGGGGTATGGTTGCTCATTCGGCGCAACAGCTCGTCCAGCATACGCACTCTCGATTGCAAGGCCTGCCGTGCATGATGCACCAAAAGCTGCGGGCCACCCAAGCCCTGGCCGACCGGCACTTGCTGGGCGACGGCAAGGCGCGCCAAGATAGGCGTCTATAAAGGGAGCAACGCATGAATTTCTGCAGCGCGTGCGGCAAGCCGGTCATCCAGCGCATCCCCGACGGCGACAGCCGCCTGCGCTACGTCTGCGATCATTGCCAGACCATCCACTACCAAAACCCCAACATCGTCGCCGGGGTGCTGCCGACCCATGGCAGCCAGGTGCTGCTGTGTCGCCGCGCCATCGAGCCGCGCCGCGGCTTCTGGACCCTGCCCGCAGGCTTCATGGAGAACGGCGAGACCATCGATCAGGCCGCCCGTCGCGAAACCGTCGAAGAAGCCTGCGCCAGGGTCGGCAAAATGAGCCTGTATCAACTGTTCGACCTGCCGCACATCAATCAGGTGCACCTGTTCTTCCGTGCCGAACTGGCCGATCTGGACTATGCCGTCGGCGTCGAAAGCCTGGAGGTGCGTTTGTTCGAGGAGCATGAGATCCCGTGGGACCAGCTGGCTTTTCGCACAGTCGCACGCACACTAGAATGCTATTATCGCGACCGCATCGAGCAGCACTTCCCCATAGGCCATGAGTACGTGGCGCCGATGACCGTTGCGCCGCCCATTACCTAGTCTGCAGGGATACCGTTTCATGCGTTGGTTGCTAGCCCTTATCTGCTGTGGTGTCGCTTCGGTGTCGCAAGCGGCGTTTACCGAAGTCATCATTCGCAAGCCGCAAGGCCAGGTGCAAACCCAGGCGCCCGTGCAACAGCAACAGCAGCAGACCCAGCAACCGCTGATCGACAAGGTACTGGTGCTCAAGTCCGAACGCCGCCTGCAACTGATCAGCCGCGGCGAGCCGCTCAAGACCTACCGCATCTCGCTGGGCAAGCAGCCCAAGGGCGCCAAGGAGCGCGAAGGCGACAAGCGCACCCCGGAAGGTTTCTACTGGCTCGACTGGCGCAAGGCCAGCGACCGCTACAACCTGGCCATGCACATCTCCTACCCGAACATCACCGACGCCGCCAAGGCCCGCCGCGCAGGCGTACCCGCCGGCAGCATGATCATGATCCACGGCACGCCGCTGGATGAGGAATACCCGGAGTGGTATTTCCATACCCTGGACTGGACCGAGGGCTGTATTGCCATGCGCAATGCCGATATGCGCGAGGTCTGGAGCATGGTCAAGGACGGCACCATGATCGAGATCCGGCCGTAAGACGCCCAGACCAGCGCGGTCTCTGTAGGAGCGGCCTCGTGTCGCGAAAGGCGCGCGAAGCGGGCCCGGCAATTTGGGGTGCTGCACAAATCCTGGGGCCGCTGCGCGACCCTTTCGCGACACAAGGCCGCTCCTACAGGGGGCAGCGTGCAATCGAATGAGAGTGAAAGGGATGGGCCTGAGGTTACGGCTCCAGGCAAGATAATTCCTACATGATTCGCGCATTTGCCTGACACCCTTTGTCGGTGCGGTACGGCATATTTTCCCCCACCCAACTTTTTAGAATTTCCGCAAAGAAGCACGCAAACCGTGCCTTAGTTGCGGAAGTTCACCATGCCTACTTGCCTGCCCTATGTAGCTCGACTGATGCTTATCACCCTCATGCTGGGTCTGACGGGTACAGCAAAGGTGCTCGCCGACGACCCCGCCAGCCAGCAGATACGTGATCAACAACGCGCGCTGCAGCAAATCGAGCAGCATCAGCGTTTACAGCAGTGGCAGCGCCGGGGGCGGGTCGACCGCGCTGTCGATTCGCAGTCATCAGACTCGCCCGATCACGTGTGCTGGACCGTCTCCGGCGTGCGCATCACCGGCAACAAGCAGATTTCCAGCGCCGACCTTGAACAGCACCTGCGGCCACTGCTGCCTTTCTGCATGGGCGTGGCCGACCTCAATCGCCTGCTCAAAGCGATCACCGAGCTCTATGTGCACGCAGGTTATCCCGCCAGCCGACCGTACCTGGCCCGGCAACCAGCGACGGGTAAGCCACTCGAGGTGGTCATCCTGGAAGGCTTCGTCGAGTCGATCCAGCTTGCCGATCCTGACCTGCCGCTGTCGCTGCGCGGCGCCTTTCCCGACATGCTTGGCAAACCGTTGTACTTGCCCGACCTGGAACAGGGGCTGGATCAGCTCAATCGCCTGCGCGCCTACGACCTGACTGCCGCGCTGGTACCGGGCACCCTGCAAGGCGGCACCCAGATACTCATCGAGCCACGCGCAGTCGCTTCACGCTGGCACCTGGACAGCCGCCTGGACAACCGCGGCAGCCCGCTTACCGGTCGCCACCGGCTGAGCCTCGGCATCGGCGTGGACAGCCCGCTGCAGGTCAACGACGACCTGCGCCTGACCCTCAACGCCGCCGTGCTCGATGCGCCGGGCCAGAGCCAGGGCGCCAGCCTGTATTACAGCGTGCCCTACGGCCCGTGGACGTTCGCCGTCAACGCCAGCCAGCTGAGCTACCGAGCGCCTATCCCGGGTGCCAGTTACACCAGTAATGGCACCAGTAATTTTATGGGCGTGAGCGCCGAGCGCGTGCTCTGGCGCGGTCAGCACGGCATGCTCAGCGCCAGCGCGCGGCTTGACCGCAAGCAACTGCAAAACCGCCTCGACGACAGCCTGTTGCAACTACAGAGCCCGACCCTGACCACGCTTGAGTCCGGGGTCAACCTGCTGTGGCTGGATGCGGGCCTGTGGCACGGTTACCTCGGCATTGCCCGCGGCTTGGCCTGGCTGGGCGCAGACCCACCGGCCAGCGCAGCCGCACACCCCCAACCACAGTTTCTCAAGTACCGGGCGAATCTCCTGCATGTGCGCCAAGGGCCAGCGCAAAGCCCCTGGCGCTGGCAGAGCGAACTCAACCTGCAGTACAGCCGTGATGTGCTGCCGGCCATCGAACAGGTGCTGCTCAGCGACGACTCGGCGGTACGCGGTTTCCGAGCCTACAGCGTCGCCGGCGCCAGCGGCGCGGTCTGGCGCAACAGCGTAAGCCAACCTCTGGCCGTCCCCCTCCCTTTCGGCCTGCAACTACGCCCACAACTCAGCCTCGACCTGGGCTGGGCTCGCCTCGCGGGCGGCAGCCCCTGGCAACGACTGGCCGGGGCCGCCGCCGGCGTCGAGGTCAGCCTGCCGGGCAGCCGCCTGCGCCTCGATTACCAGTATCCGCTGTACGTCAGTGACCGTTCTCGACAGGCACTAGAGTCGGGTTTCTGGGTGCTGGACTGGAGCCTGTCCCTGTGATTCACCCACCACAACGAGAAAAAAAACAATGAGAAACCTTGCGCAACTCTCTCTGATTCAACCAGACACACTGCGTTGGGCGGTGTTTGTCGGCCTGTTCTGCACCGGGGCCGCCCTTGCTCAACCTGCATTGCAGCCCAGCACCGGCCCCGGCGGGACGCCCGTGATCAATCCGGCCCACGGCGTGCCGGTGATCGAAATCGTTGCGCCAAATGCCAATGGCCTGTCGCACAACCAGTTCATCGACTACAACGTCGGCAAGCCCGGGCTGGTGCTCAACAACGCGCTGCAGGCGGGCCAGTCGCAACTGGCCGGCGCCCTCGCGGCCAACCCGCAATTTCAAGGTCAGGCCGCTTCGACCATCCTCAACGAGGTGGTCAGCCGCAACGCCTCGCTGATTGAAGGCCCGCAGGAAATCTTTGGCCGCGCAGCCAACTACATCCTCGCCAACCCCAACGGCATCACCCTCAACGGCGGCAGCTTCATCAACACTACCCGGGCCGGCTTCGCGGTCGGCAGCGCAGAGGTTCAGGACCAGCAACTGAAACTGCTCGATACCTTGCAGGCGAGCGGCTCGTTGCAGGTACTGGACGGCGGTCAACGCAACGATGGCGGTGCGCTGGACCTGATCGCACCGCAGATTCACAGCAAGGGCGAGCTCAGCGCCAAGGACGACCTCAACATCACCGTTGGCCGCAATCGTCTGGATGCGGTGACCGGTAGCGTCGTCGAGCACCTCGCAGCGACGCCTTCGAGCATCGATGCCCAGCTGTTCGGCGCGATGCACGCCGGGCGTATCCGCGTCGTCAGTACCGGCGAAGGTGCCGGCGTGCGGGTCGGCGCGGTGCCGGTAGAGGGCCGTGACGGCGTCAGCATCAGTTCGGCAGGCGACCTGTTCATCAGCGGTGAGCCCGGCCAGGTCGCCACCCTGCGCAGCGAGCAGGGTCTGCTGGCACTGCAGGCCAGCGACAACCTGACCTTGCGCGCCGTTGATGGTCAGGCCAAACGTATCGAAGTCAAGGCCGGGCAGCAGCTGACCCTGGACACCACTACCCGCGAAACCATCGCCCGCGAGCAGGAGAACTGGGACAAGGGCTGGTGGTTCGTCACCACCGAAACCTACAAGCGCGACCGCACCAGCACCGAGCGCACCTTGCAAGGCACCACCTTGCAGGCTGAAGAAGCGGTCCAGTTGCAGTCAGGCGGCGACCTGCGCATGGTCGCCGCAACGCTGACCAGCGAGGGCCAGATCAACCTCGCCAGCGGCGGCAAACTGGACATCGATGCCGGGGTCGACAGCAAGCGCGTGGAACAGAGCATCCTCCATCGCAAGCACCTGTGGAATGGCGACAGTGACAGCGATGACTACCAGGAAACCGCCCGCGGCAGCCGTCTTCAGGCCGGCCAGGTCAGCGCCAGTGCCAGCGGCGCGATCACGGTACGCGGCAGTGAAGTGCACAGCAAAAGCGATGCACTTCTGCACAGTGGCCAGGGCAGCCTCGAGGTCACCAGCGCGCAGACGCAGTCAAGTTCCAACTCGCACAACCGCGACAGCAAGTTGTTCGGCATCTTCAGCAACAGCAAGGATAACGCCGAGCAACACGAACAAGCCCAGGGCAGCGAGGTGCAAGCGCAGAGCAACCTGCACCTGGCCAGTGCCGAGCAGATGCGCATTCACGGTTCCAGGCTCAAGGCGGGCGAGCAGTTGAAGGTCGCGGCCAAGGGCGACCTGCTGATCGACAGTGCCCAGTCTCGATCCCAGCAGCAGACTTCGACTCATCAACGCGGCCTCACTGCATCTGCCAAGCAGACCCAGGAGGCTGAGGATGGCAAGCCTGCTTCGCGCCAATATCAGGCGGGCGTGGGCTATCAGGTGGTCAATAACCAGCATGAGCAGCAAGACACCACCCAACTGGGCAGTGAGCTGCAAGCCGGCAGCGTCGAGCTGCACAGCGGCGCACACCTGCAAATCAACGGCTCACAGGTCAAGGCCAACCAAGGCGATCTGAACATCACCGCGCAGCAGACCACACTGGGCGCCATCCACAATCAGCACGAGTCCCTGGACAGCTCCAGCCAGAGCGGCGGCGGCCTGCTGTTGAGCGGCGGCATCGACAAGCTCGGCGCGGCCTTCGAAGGCCACCACAACCGCGATACGCAACAGCAAAAGGACAGCAAGGTGCAACGCAGCGAACTCTCTGCCACGGGCAACCTTCATATCAACAGCAAGCAACTGGTCACCGAAGCCGCACGGGTGACTGCCGGCGATGCCCTGCAAATCAACGCCGAGCACATCGACAACCGGGCGGTGCATGACACTGAAGAACGCGAGCACAACCGTAACGAGTGGAGCGCCAGCCTGGGTGGCAGCCTGGAATACCGCGGGCTCACCCGGCCGATCGAGCAACTGATCGCAGGCGGTGAAGGTCAGCGCTTCCAGCAGGCCTCTGTGGAGGATGCACTGGTCGCCCCGAGTGCCGGCGCCGACATGACTGTCGAGCATCTCAAACGCCTGGAAAACCAACGCCGCGGCTATGCGCAGGTCAGCGAGCTGAGCGGTGGCTCGGTGGTGGTGAAGGCAGACCGTATCGATGATCAAGGCACCGCATGGCGAGCCAATACCGGCACCTTGCAGATCGATGCCGACCGTCATCACATGGCAGCGGCGGTTGATCAGCAGCAGAGCAAGGTCGACCGCCTGGCCTATGGCGGCGACCTGCGGCTCGACACCAGCAGTGGCTCAGACATCAATGTCCGTGCCTCGGCCAAAGGCGATTCACTGGCGAGCTTTGTCAGCAAGGACACGGCGCGCCCAGGCAGCCTCTATGGCAAGCAAGGCATTCAGGTTCAGTTGGGCAGCGAAGGTCGCTATGAGGGCAGCCGCTTCGACGGTGGCGATGCGGGGGTAAGCCTGCACAGCGGCGGGCAACTGAGCCTGGTGCAGGCCACTGATCGGCACAGCGAGCAGCTCAACGGGGTCGAGGGCAACGCCTGGGCCAAAGGCGGCAACCGCCCCGGCAGCACGGGGGGTGAAGTGCGCGGCTATCTCAAGGGCGAGCAACGCACGCTCGACGATACGACTGCGCAGGTAGCCCAGATCGACGCCCAGGGCGACGTCAGCCTGAGCAGTGCTGGCGACCTGTTGCTGGAAGGCACGCGTATCGGCAGCCGTGCGGCCAAGGTCGCCAACGTCGATATAAACAGCGCCGGGCTGTTACAGGTCAAGGCCGCTACCTCAAGTCACGAGGCCCACGGCAACGCCCTCGGCGGCGGCCTGGAATTGGCCCTCAAGCAAGGCGATAGCCGCGGTGGTGCAGTCGGTGGCCACTTCAACAGTGGTCGTGTGGATGAGTCGTCGAGCCAGGCAGTGGATGCGCAGATCGATACCACCGGCAAGTTGGCCCTGGCCAGCAGCGCTCGCGAAGCAACTGCAGTGCACCTGCAAGGGCTGCAGGCGACAGCGGGGCAGATCGCGATCAGCGCAGACAACGGCGGCCTGCTGCTGGAAGGCTCATCCAACAGCGAGCGGCGGGACAACCTCGCCGTCACTGCCGGCGCCGGCTTCGCCCAATCCAGCGGCAGCCTCGACAGCCAAGGCTTGCACGGCCGGGTCAAGGTCAACCTCGACCAACGCGACAACCAGACCTGGAACACCAGTAACCTGCGCGCCGACCACATCGTCCTGACCAGCAGCGGCGACAGTCGCTTGCTGAGCGCGCGCCTGGATGCAGGACGCATCGACGCCGACATCGGTGGCGATCTGCTGGTTGCCAGCCGCAAGGATCAGGTCAACAACCTCAGCGTCGATGTTGATGCGCGCTTGAGCCGCGAGCGCAATCCGCAGGGCTTCAACAATGCCCTGGCTGCGTTGGCAGGTCCTGCGGGCGACAAGCTCACCGGCAAGTTCGGCAAGCAGGTCAGCAAGGTCGACCCAAGCCTGTCGCCTACGCTGAAACTGGACGTGTCGCAGGTTCAGCGCGACACCGTCAGCGAGCAAGCGAGTTTGAGTGGACGCGATGGAGTCCAGCTCAACGTCGGCGGCAAGCTGAAACTGGAAGGAGCCAAGCTGCAGTCAGGCAAAGGCCACGTGGAGGTGCAGGCGGCATCCGTCACCGAGCAGACCCTCTATGGCCGCGACTACCGCCGCGATGTTGCTGTGGATGCGTCCAATTCGCCGGTCGATCTGGGTACGGCATTGGTTGACGTGATCAAGAACAGCACTCGCGCTGATGGTGAGAATGCCTTGAATCTGGGCTTGCTGCGCACCAGCGGGCATAACCGCAGTGAGGAATGGGTATCGAGTACGGGCAGCAAGGGCGTGCGCTGATCGCTGAAACAGGCGCGGGGGTATCCCGCGCCGACTCCAATAACGATGCCAGTAAGAATCGGAAGATATTGAGTGCGTTAATAGAACTGGCCCTAAACCATAAAGTCAATGCAATGCAAACCTTCGGCTCGACAGGCAATAACCCGCTAAGAGAAACACACTGATTTTAGATGCATGACACCTCTCTTCCCCTCCGTACCCCCATTGCGACCGAACTGTATATGTAAGCCTTGCACAAAACTAGGCTGGTGAAACTGCGCACCAACTGGATAGGTTATGGATAATGATCCAAGGTTCGATGGACTTTCCCTCTTAACCATTGACTGTTTACCATCCGACCCGAGGTAATTACCCCAAAGGTACGCACCGAAAGTATTAGTATCAGTAATGTAGTATTCAAACGTCACCGTAACTGGTTGCTCAAGTGGGGTCGTGAAATCAGTTATTGCAAAATCCACTCTACTCCAGCCAGAGGGCTCAACTTTATCATCCCATTGAAACTCACGAGCAGAGCCAACTTGTACAATTTCAGCCCGCGCAGTGGGCGAACCATAACTACCCAGCACACCATACATTGACAGCATTGAAGTCAAAGGAACCCACACATTATCAGGGCGTCTGCCCAACGGTACATTGGAAAAATCTTCACAACCCAGGTTTTGTAAAACATCCCAGACGTCCGACTCCGGATTTGTGTCATATACGGCTCTAGCCTTGAACGCATAAGCCTTTAACGTCAGCCCTGTTAGGGGGCTCGTCCATGCTCCACCGGCTCCCACTCGTTCTGTTTTGAGCACATTGTCGCCATCAACAATCTGCACTTGCTGCTCAGCTGACGCCGTCCCACTCAAGATTAGGCTCCTCGACATTACCGAGCCACCATTGGGCACCGGTTTGCCCTTGTCATCTATCACCGAATTGATGATCGGTTTCACCGCAACCACTACGGTCACATTCCAGGCATCGGATGCAGGATTGCTGCCGTACATGCCATGGGCCTTCAGGGCATAGGCCTTTGCGGGCAGGCCGGTTAGCGTGGTGTGCCAGTCGCCGCTGGCATTGGCGGTCGCTTCTCCCACCTTGTCATTCCCATTGCGGATTTCCAACTTCTGACTGGGCGACGCCTTGCCGACCAATTTCAGCGTGGTCGACACCGTCGAGCTGTCTTTGGAAACGTCCTTGTCCTTGTCATCCTTCACCGAGATGAGGGTTGGG
>NZ_JBNWAE010000028.1:0-38691 GCF_050496565.1 Pseudomonas shirazensis | reverse complement strand
GCTTGAACGGCGCGCACAGCAACAGCTTCTACCGCCTGCGGGTCAGCAGCGCGCTGCTGTTGCTGGAGGCGAGTCTGTTGCTGCTGCAAGGCAGGCGAGAAGACAAGGATCGACGGTTCTGGAGCGAAGTGGCTGCGGGGGCGTTGACGAGTGCGGCGGCGGGGATGGAGTTGTTGGCGGTGGGGACAGAGCAGGTATTAGCAACTCTTGGCCAAAGGAGCGCATCAGCGCGGGGAGCATATATCAGTTTGGGTCGTTATCGCTTTTGGGGGGCAGCGATGGCAAATGCCGGCGGGCTGATAAGTATTTGGTGGGATATCCAAGATGGTATCAAACTAGCAGGAGAGGCGAGCACTGATCTAACACCGAGAAGAGGTTTACTTTTTACTGCTTACGCGTCCAGAGTGACAGCGACCTTTTTATTACTAGGCGCACAAAGTGCTCTGGCGTTCTCTCAAGCTGGACCGTTGTTCACATGGTGGGCATCCAGAACAGGAAACCCCGCACTCACAGCAGCGATCCAAGGTCTGTCAAACACGTCTGCGCGTCTAGCAGCCAATCGTGTAGCTCTAACACTCCTCGGCCGAATAGGCTGGCAAGCAGGTGTGATCATCCTCGCGGCCACTGTAATCATAATAGTGCTGGATGAAGATGCTTTTGAAAAGTGGTGCGACAGATGCTGCTTCAGCCTAAAAAAAGAAGTGGACAGATACAAGAAAGACTCGGATGAGCTGTCAGCCTTGTTCAACGCCACTAGCGAGGTCTTATAATGTACCTTATTGAGTGGATGATGTGGAGAAGCATTTTAGAATCAGCAGAAACTCGGAAAAAATACAAGCATATCAACACTAAGCGCATCCCGGATATTTATGAAAGCGATGAAGCTGAAGCGCTGGTAGCTGCTCGAAAGGTTGTGAGCAATACTCCAAAAAGTCGAGGTCCGGTGTACATTTTCAACGACCAGACGCTCGAAATTAGATGCGGTATGTGGGAAAGCAAGAGAGGGCTCATTACGACTATCTCCGCGCCACTGATCGCAGTACTAATCCTGGGAGGCGTGGGGGCGGCCGACTTTCTGATCACCGCGATTGACATCCTATACGAACAGAACAAATGGTCGTTCACGCACTGGTATGTTTCAGCATTCCTAACCATTCTTGTTTCGTCTGTCTCATGGTTTTATGCGAAATATGGGTTTACCTTCACCTGCTTTGAATTATTCACTTCCCGTCACTTATTGATTCGTTTCAACCGAAAAACACAGCAAGTATACTTACATCGCCCGGTCAATTGTGGCGGGATCGTGACTTTGCCCTGGGCCGGGATCAACGCCTCAGCTACTGACAAGATACATTCCACTGATGACAGTATCGGAATGCCCCTTGCACTTTACTGGCTCCCGCGCTGGACTGGAACCTTACATATAGAAACTGCTTGGGTTGGCAAAGTCGCCAATAATCACGCTGAATTACGACATGAATGGGAATTCATCCGCCGATTCATGGAAGTAGGCCCCGAAGGCCTCCCGCGCCCGCGAATTACCTCACACTTCCCTTGGCCCTGGCAGGCATTCACCCCCCAATTCGAGGGACTTACCCACTACTTCCGACGCTCTTCGTGGATCATCAAGCTAGGCCTTGTTCTTATCTCGCCCGCCTTCCTAATTCTCGGCCTGGGCCACTGGCTAAGTCTGCTGCTGTGCTGGAAACCTCGCTGGCCAAAAATCATCCGCGAAGCGGGGCTGCCCGGAAAACCCATACCGCCGCTAACCACTCTGGCCGACAGGCCGCCTCACATCCAGGAACGCCTGCGTGAAAACGCCCATCTCTGGGCCGTGCGCCCAGGCCAGCGGCCGGCCAAAAAACCACGGAGCACTCGCCGTAGCCCTAAGGACGATTCACGGTTGTCGCCATCCGGAACATCCATCCGGGATGAGACGAGCGCCTCGGCACAAAATCCATCCTCCGATCAAGTAACTGAGCACTATGACCGTGAGCGTTGAAGTAACGTTTGTTCGAGACAGTACATACGTTCAGTTGGGCTTGTTCGAGACTTTCTGTCGCGGAGCGCAACGCCAGGCCGAAGGTCGATCAGGCGATTACATGATGTGGCGGCAGCATCCGCGACTGTTTGCAGCGCTTGATTTCTATGACCAGGAAGAGCTCACCAGCGGTCTGTGCTTTGCGCACCAGTCCGGCCTGTGCGTATTGAGTATGGAGGGCGTTCTCCAAGGCGCGCAATTGCTCAGCCGCTGGTGGCAGAGCGGCGAAGTTGAAGCGAGCAATCTGGCCATGCGCGCGTATGTTAGAGTTTCTTCAGTCGAGCCGATGGGAAGAGATTTGGCAATAATAGCGAAGAGCTTTCGGAATTATTCAGGGCCATGCAAGGTGTGCTGTAATGTATTTTCTTGAATGGTTGTCGTGGCAGGGCATGCTGGAAACTTCAGCCTCAAGAAAAAATGACAGTGTCAGTGATCGAATACATAAAAAACCGCGAAAGGCTCTGTACGAGAGCGATATCTCGGAAGAAAATATCGCGTCCCGGTTAAGTGTAAGCACTACACCTAGGACAAGAGGTCCAGTCTTCGCCTGTGGGAATCACATATTGGAGCTTCGCTGCGGTTTGTGGGAAGCCAAAAGAGGGCTGCTCACCATTCTGACGGCTACCGTCGTACGGGTGCTTTCAGGCTTCTTGTACATCCTTATTACACTTTCCATTGAACATGTTAACGCCGTATTGGGAAATACCGGAGAGCAGCACTGGAGTACTGTACTGTTAATAATGGCGTTAGGCTTTCTTACGCTGGCAGGAGGGTATCTTTACTTGAAGTACGGCCTGCGCTTCACTCGGCTCGAAACATTCACCTCACGGCACATGCTAATCAGATTCAATCGCACGACTCAGCAGGTCCATCTTCATAGACCAAGTTATTGCGGAGGTATTGTCACTTTGCCTTGGGAGGGTGTGATTTATTCCGGGATCGCCATGAAATCCAATGCTGCAGGAGTGGGTATTCCATTAAGTCTCCACTGGCCGGTCAGCGTAACCGGCACTTTGCACCCAGAGTTCGCTTTCGTCGGTAAGATGTGCAACAACTCATCTGAAATGCACGACGAGTGGGAATTCATCCGCCGTTTTATGGAGTCAGGCCCTGACGGCCTCCCGCGCCCACGAATTACCTCACACTTCCCTTGGCCCTGGCAGGCATTCACCCCGCAATTCGAGGGGCTTACCCATTACTTCCGTCATTCTTCATTGATCATCAAGTTAGGCCTCATCCTTATCTCGCCCGCCTTCCTAATCCTCGGCCTAGGCCACTGGCTAAGTCTGCTGCTGTGCTGGAAACCTCGCTGGCCAAAAATCATCCGCGAAGCAGGGCAGCCAGGCAAACCCATCCCACCGCTGACGACCTTGACCGACAGGCCGCCTCACATCCAGGAACGCCTGCGTGAAAACGCCCATCTCTGGGCCGTGCGCCCAGGCCAGCGGCCGGCCAAAAAAACACGTGTTGCCCGTAGGCCAGCGAAAGCCGACAACCGATCCACCAGAGCTGAGGAGTCTTTCACCGATGAACTCCATCGTTCTGATGAACACTCTCGATAAGCCCCCACGTCCAGCGCAAGAGCACTCAAATTCAACCCATAAAAAACCCCACATCAAAGTGGGGTTCTTCACAGCGGATTCAGCTCAAGACAACATCAATTGCCTTTGACCGACCGCCCATCAACCGTACCATCCTGCAGCACGATCACGTATTCCTTGCCATCAGTCTCGACCTGACGCAACTGCACCAGCAGATAATCCCAATCCTTGGCAAACCAAAGCTCGGTAATCCGCTTGCTCTGGCTAGGATCACGCACGCGCTCGACCTTGATCGCATCGACCTGCCCAGTCTTGGTAATCACCTTTTCAGTGCCCAAAACCCGGAAGTCATAGGTATCGATCTCGTCGCCATCGACCACCTGATACGACACACTCTTCTTGCCCGCAGCTACATCATGCTGCAGCGCCAGTTGATACGAAGACTTGTCCAGCACGCCACGATTCAACGGTAGACTCACCGCATCACCACGGTCGCTACCGGTGACCTTCTTGCTCGCCCAGTCAAAGTCCAGGTCGACTTTCTTCGCCTTGCCCAGGCCACCGCGTTCGAAGTGGTAGGTCTGCGGCAACAGCGCATCCTTGTCCACCCGTACGGTGCTTTGCTCGGTCAAGCTGGCAATCATCATCGAAGCCTTGAAGTTCAGGCTCCAGGTCCCGTTGGCATTCTTCACCAGGCTACGCTCGGCGGTGCCGCTCATGGGCAGCTGCTTCCAGTCGGCGGTGTAGCTGGCCGAGAAGGGCTTCAGATCAGCTGCCTGAAGAGGCAGGGCAAGCACGGCGAGAGCCATCAGCAGGGCGCGACGCATAAAATCTCCTAGGGACGAATCAAGTGACCGCTGGCCGCCAGCGGCTGGCCATCCAGTAACGCACCGTGCTCGCCCAGACGCAAGCGTCCTTCGGCGAACCAGCGCACCGCCAGCGGGTAGATCTGGTGTTCCTGGTGGTGAACCCGGGCTGCCAGGCTTTGCACGGTGTCATCTGCTGCCACCGCAACCACTGCCTGTACGACCAGAGGCCCGCCATCGAGTTCCTCGGTGACAAAGTGCACGCTGCAACCGTGCTCGCCATCACCCGCTTCCAGCGCGCGCTGGTGGGTATGCAGGCCTTTGTACTTGGGCAACAACGAAGGGTGGATATTCAGCAGGCGGCCTTGATAGTGACGCACGAAACCGCCACTGAGGATGCGCATGAAACCGGCCAGCACCACCAGGTCCGGGGTGAAACCGTCGATCAGCGCCATCAGCGCTGTATCGAAGGCCTCACGACCGGTGAAACCCTGGTGCTCCAGCACCGCAGTCGCGATGCCGGCCGCTTTGGCCCGTTCCAGGCCATAGGCATCGGCGCGGTTGGAGATCACTGCGCAGATGCGCACCGGGCCGTCTGGCTTGCAGCTGTCGAGCAGCGCCTGCAGGTTGCTGCCGGAACCCGACAGCAACACCACAACATTACAGGTCTTGCCCGGCATCAGTGCGCCTTGAGGTTCTGCAGGTCGACCTGAGGTGCGCCTTCGGCGGCATCGGCGATCTGGCCGATCACCCATGGCTGCTCACCGGCTGCACGCAACACGTTGAGGGCGTTTTCGACCTGGTCCTGGCCAACGCAGATGACCATGCCCACGCCGCAGTTCAGCACGCGGTGCATTTCGTGCTCGTCGACGTTGCCTTTTTCCTGGAGGAAATCGAACACTACAGGACGCTGCCAGCTGGCCACGTCGATGATCGCTTGGGCGTTTTTCGGCAGAACACGCGGGATGTTGTCGAGCAGGCCACCACCGGTGATGTGGGCCATGGCTTTGACGGCGCCAGTGTCCTTGATCAGCTTGAGCAGCGGCTTGACGTAGATGCGCGTTGGCGCCATCAGCAGGTCGGCCAGCGGCTTGCCGTCGAGTTGGGTGCTCTCGATGTCGGTCGCGGAGACTTCGAGGATCTTGCGGATCAGCGAGTAGCCGTTGGAGTGCGGGCCGGACGAAGGCAGGGCGATCAAGGCGTCACCGCTGGCGACTTTCGAGCCATTGATGATCTCGGCTTTTTCCACCACACCGACGCAGAAGCCGGCCAGGTCGTAGTCTTCACCTTCGTACATGCCAGGCATCTCGGCAGTTTCACCACCGACCAGCGAGCAGCCAGCCAGCTCGCAACCTGCGCCGATACCGGTTACCACGGTCGCTGCAACGTCAACGTTGAGCTTGCCGGTGGCGTAGTAGTCGAGGAAAAACAGCGGCTCGGCGCCGCAGACGATCAGGTCGTTGACGCACATGGCGACCAGGTCCTGGCCGATGCTGTCGTGGCGGTTCAGGTTCAGTGCCAGGCGCAGCTTGGTACCGACGCCATCGGTGCCGGAGACCAGCACCGGCTGTTTGTAGCCGGCCGGGATCTCGCAGAGGGCGCCGAAGCCGCCCAGGCCACCCATGACCTCAGGGCGTGCGGTGCGCTTGGCCACGCCCTTGATGCGTTCGACCAGTGCTTCGCCGGCGTCGATGTCTACACCGGCGTCTTTGTAGCTCAGGGAGGGTTGCTTGCTCATTGATCCAGGCCTTTAGAGGTAGGGATACGGAAAAACGACCGCGACGGCCAAGGCCGGCTGTTGCAGCGGCGGCTGCCTGTTCGTCACTGGTCTGCGAAGGCGCGCGATTTTATCAGGGTTGCCGGGCAGCGGCCATCCTCAGGCCGACGGGCAGGGCGGTAAATGTTTAAAAACATCCTTTCATGGGCCGCGACTGGTTGCCTGGCCGGTCGCTGTATAAGGTATAGGTATGGCGCGGGGACAAAACTGCCGGCGGTACGGAGCGATCGACGGGCGCTGCGGTCACAGCCAGCAGGTACAGGGCTCCGCGCCCTCGTTCATCTGGACAGGAATCCTTCATGCGTCTTCTCAATTACCTGGCTGCCGGTTGCCTCGCCTTGCTGGCCAGTGCGGCCCAGGCCGAAAGTGTTGCCGGGCTTTATCAAGTACGTGAAACGGTCGACGGCCAGGGCAGCGAAGCACGCACCCAGGCTACCGCGCGTGCCCTTGATACGTTGATTCTGCGCCTGACCGGCGACCCGAAGGCGCCGCAATCGCCGGCCCTGGCCGCCTTGCGCAAGGACCCGCAACAAATCATCAATCAGGTTGGCAACGAGGCCGGCCCGCCCGAGAGCGTGCTGGTCGAGTTTGACGCAGGCAGCACCGAGCGTGCCCTGCGTCAGGCTGGCCTGGCCTTGTGGGGCAGCAATCGGCCGTCGATCATCAGTTGGTGGCTGAACGACAGCGTCGACGGCAGCAGCCTGGTCGGCGACGGCCAGAGCGCCGCCGAGCCGCTGCGCCGCGCTGCGCAACATCGCGGCCTGCCGCTGCGCTTGCCGTTGGCCGACCTGCAGGAACAACTGGTCGCCAATGCCAAGCAGCTGGAAGGCAAGGACCCGAGCGCGCTGCGCGAAGCCTCCGAGCGTTACGCTGCCGATGCGCTGTTGGCCGTGCACGCTCATGAAGCCGACGGCAAGTGGCAGGGCAAATGGCAGCTGTGGCTGGGTGATCAGAGGGAGCAGGGCGATGCCGAGGGCGCTGATCAGGCTGCCTTGGCCGACGCGGTGATGCTGGCGGTGAGTACTCGTCTGGCGCCGCGCTATGTCACTCGACCGGGTGCCAGCAGCGAGCTGCAGGTGCAGGTTCAAGGCATGACCCTCAAACGTTATGCCGAGCTCAGTCGCGTGCTCGAACCCTACGGCCCGCGGCTGCAACTGGCCGATGGCGACAAGCTGACCTATCAGGTCAGCGGCAACCGCGAGCAACTGCGCGCCCAGTTGGGCCTGGCCAAACTCCGTGAACTGCCAGCCGAACCCGCCGCCGCACCTGCAGCCCCTGTTACAAATGAACCCGCCGGGGCTGTGCAAGCTCCGGCAGCGAAACCTTTCGATGGCTTGCGCTTTGCCTGGTAAGAGAAAACATGAACATGATGACTGATCAGCGTCGTTGGGTATGGCTGGGCGTGGCCCTGGTAGTGGCGGTACTGCTATATAGCCTGCACAACATCTTGTCGCCGTTTCTGGTCGGCATCCTTCTGGCGTATCTGGCCGACCCGTTGGTCGACCGCCTGGAGCGGGCGGGTCTGTCTCGCACCTGGGGCGTAGTGGTGGTGTTCAGCTTGTTCACGCTGATCTTCATGGCCTTGCTGCTGGTGCTGATCCCGATGCTGGCCAAGCAGCTGGTACGGCTGTACGAGCTGACGCCGCAGATGCTCGACTGGCTGCAGCATGTGGCGCTGCCGTGGGTGCAAACCCGCCTGGGCCTGGCCGATGGCTTCTGGAAGTTCGACAAGATCAAGGCCGCCATCAGCGAGCATATGGGCCAGACCACCGACATTGTCAGTGCGGTCCTGAGCCAGGCTACGGCGTCGAGCCTGGCGCTGCTGGCTTGGCTGGCGAACCTGGTGCTGATCCCGGTAGTGGGCTTTTACCTGCTGCGTGACTGGGACCTGATGATGGCCAAGCTGCGCAGCCTGCTGCCGCGGCAACGCGAGGAGCAAATCGTCGAGCTGGCGGGCGAATGCCATGAAGTGCTTGGTGCCTTCGTTCGCGGGCAGCTGCTGGTGATGCTGGCGCTGGGGGTTATCTATGCCGGTGGCCTGATGCTGGTCGGTCTCGAGCTTGGCTTGTTGATCGGCCTGCTGGCCGGCCTTGCTGCAATTGTGCCTTATATGGGCTTCATCATTGGCATTGGTGCGGCGTTGATTGCCGGGCTGTTCCAGTTCGGCGGCGACCTCTATCCGATGCTGGGCATCGTTGCCGTGTTCATGGTTGGCCAAGCGCTTGAAGGCATGGTCCTGACGCCGCTGCTGGTAGGCGACCGGATTGGCCTGCACCCGGTGGCGGTGATCTTTGCCATCCTCGCCGGCGGCGAGCTGTTTGGCTTCACCGGTGTCCTGCTGGCCTTGCCGGTAGCCGCGGTGATCATGGTGCTGCTGCGCCACGCCCATGAGATGTACAAGGAGTCGGATCTGTACGGCGGCGAAGAAGACCCTCAGCTTTAACGGGGGGAGGGGGCTGCGAGTGCAGCCCCCGCTTCAGTGCAAGCCCTTGATTTTACTTGCCCTCTCGCCGCCGCTGATTGTGCCGCCCGCGCTGCAGGTATAGACTTTGCAGACTTTCCTCCAAGGCCCCCGTGGTCCTCGTGACCGTCAGCCCAGCATGAAACCGATCCAGTTGCCCCTGGGTGTGCGTCTGCGAGATGACGCCACCTTCATCAACTACTATCCGGGCGCCAATGCCGCAGCACTGGGCTATGTCGAGCGCTTGTGCGAAGCCGACGCCGGCTGGACCGAAAGCCTCATCTATCTATGGGGCAAGCAGGGTGTGGGTCGCACCCACCTGTTGCAGGCGGCTACCCAGCGTTTCCAGCAGCGCGGTGAATTGGCGGTATATCTTCCTCTGGCGCAGTTGCTCGATCGCGGTATCGAGCTGCTTGATCACCTCGAACAGTACGAGCTGGTGTGCATCGACGACCTGCATGTGATCGCCGGCAAAGCCGACTGGGAAGAGGCCATGTTCCATCTGTTCAACCGCCTGCGCGACAGCGGCCGACGCTTGCTGCTGGCCGCATCCAGTTCGCCGCGCGAATTGCCGATCAAGCTCGCCGACCTCAAGTCGCGACTGACCCTGGCGCTGATCTTCCAGATGCGCGGGCTGTCCGATGAAGACAAGCTGCGCGCCCTGCAATTGCGTGCTTCACGCAGGGGGTTGCACCTGACCGACGAAGTCGGCCATTTCATCCTCACTCGCGGTGCACGCAGCATGAGTGCGTTGTTCGACTTGCTCGAACGGCTCGATCAGGCTTCGCTGCAGGCTCAGCGCAAGCTGACCATCCCTTTTTTGAAGGAAACGCTTGGCTGGTAAAGGCCTCAAGACAGGGCGTTACAACGCAAAAACGGAAAAGTCACATTTTTTTCGATAAAATTTGCAAATGACCCTGATAGAGGGCATAGTCGCTGCCTCCTTTAGAACTAAAGACACGGTCGTGCACATGCTCAAGCACTTCGCACCCCTCGTGCCACTCGCACTTGTGACCCTGCTTTTTGGCTGCGCCGCGCATAGCCCGGTTTCCCAGCCCCAGGATCACCCACAGGTTGCCGCACATTCTGCAAACCTGATCAAACCTTCCGCTTCTTCGGTCTTCGGCGAAGAGCCAATGGCCACCGAGGAAGACCTCGAGGCATTCTCCAGCAGCAAGCCTTACCAGTTGCCTGCCCTTGCCGACAGCATCCTGGAGCGCGGCATGGCGTTGATCGGCACCCGCTATCGCTTTGGCGGCACCTCGGAGAAGTCCGGTTTCGATTGCAGCGGTTTCATCGGTTATCTGTTCCGCGAAGAGGCTGGTATGAACCTGCCACGCTCGACCCGCGAAATGATCAACGTCGATGCACCCAAAGTAGCCCGCAACAAGCTCAAGCCAGGCGACCTGCTGTTCTTCAGCACTAACGGTCGCGGTCGCGTAAGCCATGCCGGCATCTACCTGGGTGACAATCAGTTCATCCATTCGAGCAGCCGTCGCAGCGGTGGTGTGCGCATCGATAATCTCCAGGATCGCTACTGGAGCAAGACCTTTATCGAGGCCAAGCGCGCCCTGGCCATGGCGCCAACAATGATCTCGCGTAACTGATAGCCAGTTGCTATATTCGCACGGCGGCGATGCTTAAAAAGCTCGCCGCCGTGCGCATTTACAGAAAGCGTCTAATCTAATTTCTCAACTCTTTTCGACTGCGGTCGATCGGCCTCTTACAGGAAGTTTCAGCCATGGTGACAGTGGCGCGCTTCGCATTTCTTTCGCTGGTGGCGATGCTCGCTGCCTGCTCCAGCCGTGCTCCGGCACCGGCGCCTGTGGTTCAGCCACAAATCACCTTCAATCAGCAACCCAACTCTTCGCCGGTTGCTGCCGATGTGTTGTTCCGGGCTATTGGGCTGGTGGGTACGCCTTATCGCTGGGGCGGCAATACGCCAGATTCGGGGTTTGATTGCAGTGGGTTGATTGGCTATGTGTACCGGGATGCTGCGGGTATCAGCTTGCCGCGGTCGACGCGCGAGATGATTGTGATGCGCGCGCCTAGCATTGATGTCAATTCGCTGCAGTCTGGGGATTTGGTGTTCTTTGCTACCGGTGGGGGATCGCAGGTTAGCCATGCTGGGATCTATGTCGGGGAAGGGCGGTTTGTGCATGCGCCGCGGACTGGCGGGACTGTGCGGTTGGATTATCTGAGTAATAGCTATTGGGCCAAGGCTTATTTGCAGGCCAAGCGGATATTGCCGGCTGGGCATCTGGCTCAGAATCCCTGACAAAGCGAATTACGCAGCCCCTGTGGGAGCGGCTTTAGCCGCGAAGGGCTGCGTAGCGGCCCCAGCGATCTCTGCTCGTTCACTGGTGCTGTGTGCTTATCCATTCTCTTTGGTGGCCTTGCGGGCCCCTTTCGCCCTTACGGCGAGTCACTTTTTTGGCAAACGCCCCAAAAAAGTAACCAAAAAAATGCTTGGCTCCACATCCGGCCCCTTCGCTGCGCTGCGGGGTTCCCTCGCTCCGGTCTTGCTCCCGGGAGGACCGCGCTGAACGGGCCATCCTGGCCCGCAGCGCTTGCCGGCCATCCATGGCCGGCACCTCCCTTCGCAAGACCTGCGCTCGGCCTCCTGAGTCGCCGGTGGATCAAGATCAAGAGCACGCTTCGCTGCGCTGGCGCAGAGCGGGTCAGTGTGGGGTTCGCTATGGTGCCTGGCCGTAAGGTTGCCGGGGCCGCTGCGCGCCCCTTTCCGACCGGTCCGGCGCCCCGGCAAGGCCGCTCCTACCCCGACCGTGTCCGCCCAGATTTTCGCGGTCCCTGTAGGAGCGGCCTTGTGTCGCGAAAGGGCTGCGCAGCGGCCCCGGCAGGCTCAAGTAGAGAGTTAATTCCAAAGACCTTGAAAGGGATAGTCCGCATCCGGCCCCTTCGCTGCGGTCTTGCTCCCGGCTGCGCTGGCGCATATCAAGAGCGAACATCAGAAGCAGGGCTGGCAGCGGCCAATTACTTCGCTGCGCTCACTCGCCAGATCACATTGCCCACATCATCCGCCACCAGTACCCCTTCGCGCTGATCGCTGACAACTCCGACTGGTCGGCCCATGGCCTCACCCTTTTCATTCAAGAAACCGCTCAGCAGGTCGAGAGGCTGACCCGCTGGCTTGCCATTCGCATCGAACGGCACAAAGATCACCTTGTAGCCACTGTGCGGCTTACGGTTCCACGAGCCGTGCTGACCAATCAGTGCGCCACGGCCAAACGGTGCTGGCAACAAACCCGGCTCGATAAACGCCAGGCCAAGCGAAGCGGTATGTGGCCCCACGGCGTAATCCGGCACCAACGCCTGGGCTACTTTGACTGGGTCTTGTGGTTGCACCCGCACGTCCACGTTCTGCCCGTAATAGCTGTACGGCCAGCCGTAGAAACCGCCATCCTTGACCGAGGTGATGTAGTCCGGGACCAGGTCGCTGCCGATCTCGTCGCGTTCGTTGACTGCCGTCCATAGCGCTCCGGATTGCGGCTGCCAGGCCAGTCCATTCGGGTTGCGCAGCCCGGAAGCGAAGATGCGGTGGCTGCCGGTTGCGCGGTCTACTTCCCAGATCGCGGCGCGGCCTTGCTCCTGCTGCATGCCGTTCTCTGCCACGTTGCTGTTGGAGCCCACTGTGACGTACAGCTTGCGCCCGTCGGGGCTGGCGATGACGTTCTTGGTCCAGTGGTGATTGAGAGTGCCACCCGGCAGGTCGGTGACCTTCTGCCCGCGGCCGTCGATCTGCAAGGCGTCGGTCACGTAATCGAAGCGCAGCAGCTTGTCGGTGTCGGCGATGTATAGGTCATTGCCTACCAACGCCATGCCGAACGGCGAGTTGAGCCCTTCGATGAAGCGGCTGCGGGTTTCGGCAACGCCGTCATGGTCGCGGTCGCGCAGCAGGGTGATGCGGTTGGCGCTGGGGACGCCGGCACCGGCCAGGGACATGGCGCGTTTCATGAACCAGCCGCGCAGGCCTTTGCCGTCGTCCGGCTTGGCCGGTGCGTTGGTTTCGGCGACCAGCACGTCGCCATTGGGCAACACATACAGCCAGCGCGGGTGGTCGAGTTTATCGGCAAATAGCGCAACCTGAGTGCCGGCCGCTGCAACCGGTTTGCCACCCTGCGGCCAGCCGACCGCCGGCGCGACGTTGACGGTTGGCAGCAGGGTTTTGTTTGGCGCCGGCAACTGCGGCGTGGGGCCGACGCCATCGTTGATCCTAAGGCTCGCGGTCTCGCCGCAGCCGCCGAGGCCTGCGAGCAAGGCGAGCACAACGGCACTGCGCATTCTGTCCATGGGCGGGCTCTCGACAAGGGCTATGGCATACAGAACCATAGCCGCTGGGCGAGGTTCAACCCGGCGCGGCGCAGGGCTGCTTCACGCTTGCTTGAACAGCAACGCTACACCTGGGAAATACTGGCCGAGCTCGTTGTGCAGCTTGCGATAGGCGTACGGGAAGTACCAGGCCACGGCGCAGGCGGTGTGCTTTTGCAGGTCATCGACCAGGTCCTGGAGTTCTTCCGGGCTGGCATGCTGGCCGGCTTTCCACGGGCTGACGAACAGCGCCCCGGCCTTGAGCTGGCTGGCATAGGCAATCGGCTTGGCGGCACTGGTGGTTTCTTGCAGGGCGGCGGTCAGGTCGAGCCGGGCGATGCGCGGCCAGCGCTGGCTGGCGTGCAGGTGGATCGACTCATCGGCGGTGCTGATGGCCAGGTCGCAACGGCCTTCGCGCTCGCCTTCTTCGCGCTGCTTGCTGCTGGCAAACTGGGTCAGCGCGACCAGCTCGGCTTGCCAGGCGGCGGCAGCCAGCAGGCCGACGTTGGCCGCTGCGCCATGCCAGTAGGGCGCGTCGCTGGCATGGTTGAGTTCGGCGAAGCGATCGATGCAGTCGACCCAGCGCTCCAGGGCAGGACGCAAAAACTCCAGGCGCGGGTTGTTGATGATCAGACCTTGCATGCTGCGCACTCCTTATTGTGATTATCGCGGTCAGCTACAGTGATGGCGATATGACATCAATGCTAGCAGTCTGCGCTGTACTGTCGAATCGGCCATTGATCCAGGCCAAACCGGCCTTGTTTCATTGACGCTCCCGGTGCAACCCTCTAACCTTCGCGGCGTGTTTCAGGTGCCCTGCGGACTGCGGTCTGGCGGGGTGAAACTGGGAAGCCGGTACCAGTCCGGCGCTGCCCCCGCAACGGTAGGTGAGCCGCGCAAGTAGCGCTCACGAGCCCGGAGACCGGCCTGTTACTGCCAACGGCATCACGGAGGGTGATGCACAGTTCACTGTGGTTTGCGCCACGGCGCCTGCGCGTTCTCCGTTTGCCTGCCTTTCGATCTGTCGCCGCCCGGTGCGCGCGCAGGCACTTGCGGAGAACCTTATGAGCGACAACCCCGAACGCGACGAACGCCACCTGGCGCGCATGCAGCGCAAAAAGGCGATCATCGACGAGCGTATCGCCAACTCTCCCAATCAATGCGGCCTGCTGCTGGTGCTGACCGGTAATGGCAAGGGCAAAAGCAGCTCGGCCTTCGGCATGCTCGCCCGCGCGCTGGGCCACGACATGCAGTGCGGCGTGGTGCAGTTCATCAAGGGCCGCAACAGCACCGGCGAGGAGCTGTTCTTCCGCCGTTTCCCCGAGCAGGTGCGCTACCACGTGATGGGCGAGGGCTTCACCTGGGAAACCCAGGATCGCCAGCGCGACATCGCCGCGGCAGAAGCCGCCTGGGCGGTATCGCGGCAAATGCTGCAGGACCCGTCGATTCATTTCGTTGTGCTGGATGAGCTGAACATCGCCCTCAAGCACGGCTATCTCGATCTGGACCAGGTCCTCAGCGACATTCAGGCCCGCCCGCCGATGCAGCACGTCATCGTCACCGGCCGCGGCGCCAAGCCAGAGATGGTCGAGCTGGCCGATACCGTTACCGAGATGGGCATGCTCAAGCACGCCTTCCAGGCAGGTATCCGCGCGCAGAAGGGCGTGGAACTATGAGTGACCCGCGCCAGTGTCCGGCGGTGCTGATCGCAGCGCCCGCGTCCGGGCAGGGCAAGACCACGGTGACTGCTGCCCTGGCGCGCCTGCACCGCAACCTCGGGCGCAAGGTGCGGGTGTTCAAGTGCGGTCCGGACTTTCTCGACCCGATGATTCTGGAGCGGGCCAGCGGCGCGCCGGTGTACCAGCTCGACCTGTGGATGATCGGCGCGCAAGAGAGCCGGCGTCTGCTCTGGGAAGCCGCCGCCGAAGCCGACCTGATACTCATCGAAGGGGTCATGGGCTTGTTCGACGGCACGCCGTCCAGCGCTGATCTGGCGCGCCACTTCGGCGTGCCGGTGCTGGCGGTGATCGATGGCACCGCCATGGCCCAGACCTTTGGTGCGCTGGCCCTGGGCCTGGCACGCTACCAGGCCGATCTGCCGTTTGCCGGGGTGCTGGCCAACCGGGTTGGCAGCCTGCGCCACGCGCAACTACTTGAAGGCAGCCTGACCGAAGGCCTGCGCTGGTACGGCGGCCTGTCGCGCGAGCGCGGCATCGAGCTGCCCAGCCGCCATCTGGGCCTGGTGCAGGCCAGCGAACTGAACGACCTTGACCAACGCCTCGACGCCGCCGCCGAGGCCCTGGCTGGCAGCTGCGATGCAGCGCTGCCGCCAGCGGTGAGCTTCGATGGCCCCGCCTTGCCAGCACCGTTGCCCTCGCTGGCCGGGGTACGTATTGGTGTAGCGCAGGACGAAGCGTTTGCCTTCATCTATGGCGCCAACCTTGACCTGTTGCGGGCAATGGGCGCTCATCTGGAGTTTTTCTCACCGCTGCACGACAGCGAGCTGCCGCAGGTCGACAGCCTCTATCTGCCAGGCGGCTACCCCGAGTTGCACCATCATGCACTGGCCGCCAACACACCGATGCTGGACGCGATCCGCGCTCACCACAGTGCCGGCAAGCCGCTGCTGGCCGAGTGTGGCGGCATGCTCTACCTGCTTGAAGCGCTGACCGACGTTGCCGGTGAACGGGCCGCGCTGGTTGGTTTGTTGACTGGCGAGGCGGTGATGCAGAAGCGCCTGGCAGCACTGGCCCTGCAAGCGGTGGAACTGCCCGAAGGCACCCTGCGTGGGCACACCTATCACCACTCGTTGACCACCAGCGAGCTGGAGCCAATCGCCCGTGGCCTCAGCCCCAACGGCGGCCGCGGCAACGAGGCGGTATACCGCCTGGGCCGGCTGACGGCCTCTTACGTGCACTTCTATTTCCCCTCCGACCCCCACGCGGCGGCGGCGCTGTTGCGACCATGAGCGAGCATGCCTTCTCCGATGCCGAACGCGCCGCGGTCTACCGGGCGATCGGCGAGCGCCGCGACATGCGCCACTTTGCCGGTGGCGAAGTAGCGCCGCAGGTGCTCACCCGTCTGCTGACGGCCGCGCATCAGGCCCCCAGTGTTGGCCTGATGCAACCGTGGCGGTTTATTCGCATCAGCCAGCGCGATCTGCGCGGGCGCATCCAGACGCTGGTCGAGCAGGAGCGGGTACGCACCGCCGAAGCGCTTGGCGAGCGCTCCGATGAATTCATGAAGCTCAAGGTCGAAGGCATCAACGACTGCGCCGAGGTCTGGGTGGCAGCGCTGATGGACAAGCGCGAAGCGCACATCTTCGGTCGCCGCACCTTGCCGGAAATGGACCTGGCCTCGCTCGCTTGCGCAATCCAGAACCTCTGGCTGGCCGCGCGCGCCGAAGGCCTGGGCATGGGCTGGGTATCGTTGTTCAACCCGCAGGCACTGGCCGAGCTGCTGGCCATGCCAGCCGATGCCAAGCCGGTGGCGGTGCTCTGCCTGGGCCCGGTCGAGGCGTTTTACCCAGCACCGATGCTGGCCCTGGAAAACTGGGCCGAACAACAGCCACTGAGCGCCATGCTTTATGAAAACCAATGGGGAGAACGCCCATGAGCGTGGCCTTGCTGACCGTCGCCGGTGTTGCCCTCGACGCGCTGCTGGGTGAGCCAAAACGGCGCCACCCGCTGGTTGCTTTCGGCAATTTTGCCGCACGCCTGGAGCAGCGCCTGAATGCCGGTGGTCGCGGCTGGCGCAGCCATGGCGTCAGCGCCTGGTTCCTGGCTGTGGTGCCGTTGACCTTGCTGGCATTGTTGCTGTCCTGGCTGCCGCTGATTGGCTGGCTGGTCGATGTACTGGCACTGTATTGCGCGCTAGGGCTGCGTAGCCTCGGTGAGCACGTAATGCCGGTAGCCGACGCACTGCGCCGCGGTGATCTGGCCGAAGCCCGGCGTCGGGTTGGTTACCTGGTCAGCCGCGAGACGGCCGAGCTGGATGAAACTGCCGTCGCCCGCGCTGCCAGCGAATCAGTCCTGGAGAACGGCAGCGATGCAGTGTTTGCTGCTTTGTTCTGGTTCATCATCGCCGGTGCGCCCGGGGTGGTGCTGTACCGCCTGAGCAACACCCTCGATGCCATGTGGGGCTATCGCAACGAACGCTTCGAGCGCTTCGGCTGGGCGGCGGCGCGCATCGACGACGTCCTCAACTACATTCCTGCAAGGCTGGTCGCCCTGACTTACGCGCTGCTCGGCAAGACCCGCCTGGCGCTGACCTGCTGGCGCCGTCAGGCGCCGCTGTGGGACAGCCCCAACGCAGGCCCGGTGATGGCCAGCGGTGCCGGCGCGCTCGGTGTCGAGCTGGGTGGGCCTGCGGTTTATCACGGCGAACTGCACGAGCGGCCGCAGTTGGGCGAGGGGCCACCGGCCGATGCCGACGCCATCGAGCGCGGCTGGAGCCTGGTGCAACGCGGCGTCTGGTTGTGGCTGCTGCTGATCTGTCTGGGAGCGTATCTGAATGCTTGAACACGGCGGCCGCCTGCAACGCGCAGTGCGTGAGTACGGGATTGCCCGCGAGCAATGGCTGGACCTGTCCAGCGGCATTGCCCCGTGGCCATTTGCAATCCCGCCGATTGCGCAGGCTGCCTGGGCGCGCCTGCCGGAGAGCGAAGATGGCCTGGAGCAAGCTGCGCGCCACTACTACGGCGCCACGCAGCTGCTGCCCGTGGCAGGCTCGCAGGCCGCCATTCAAGCCCTGCCTCACCTGCGCGCTGCGGGCCGGGTAGGGGTGCTGACGCCGTGCTATGCCGAACATCCCTACGCTTGGCAGCGTGCCGGGCACCAACTGATCGAGCTGGCCGAGGATGACGTCGAGCAGGTGCTGGGTAGCCTCGACGTGCTTGTTGTGGTCAACCCCAACAACCCCAGCGGCCGCCTGTTCACGCGCGAGCAGTTGCTTGCCTGGCATGCACGGCTGGCTCGGCGTGGCGCCTGGCTGGTGATCGATGAAGCGTTCATCGATACCAGTCCAGCGCAAAGCGTGGTCGACTGTGCCGAGCGAGCGGGGCTGATCGTGCTGCGTTCGTTCGGCAAGTTCTTTGGTCTGGCCGGCGTGCGGCTGGGGTTTGTCATGGCCGAACCAAGCCTGCTGGCGCGCCTGGCCGAACTGCTCGGACCGTGGACCGTGCCGGGGCCGACCCGCGTCCTGGGCCAAGCCTGCCTCAACGACGGCGCTGCGCAGTTGGCCCAGACCGCCCGCTGCGCACAGGCCAGCCAGCGCCTGGCGGCTTTGCTCGACGACGCAGGCCTGGCGCCGACCGGCGGGTGCGAGTTGTTCCAGTACCTGCGCTGTGAGCAAGCCCGCCACCTGCACGCATTTCTTGCTCGCCGCGGCATCCTCGTGCGCCTGTTCGAGCACCCCGCAGCGCTGCGCTTCGGCCTGCCCGCCTGCGCTGCAGAAGAGCAGCGCCTGGCCCAGGCGCTGGCTGACTATCAAAAGGAATCGGCATGACCACGCTCATGGTGCAAGGCACCACCTCCGACGCCGGCAAGAGCACCCTGGTGACTGCCTTGTGCCGTTGGCTGCTGCGCCAGGGCGTTGCCGTGGTGCCGTTCAAACCGCAGAACATGGCGCTCAACAGCGCGGTCACCGCCGACGGCGGCGAGATCGGTCGCGCCCAGGCGGTGCAGGCGCAAGCGTGCCGGCTGGCGCCGCACACCGACATGAACCCGGTTCTGCTCAAGCCCAACAGCGACACCGGCGCCCAGGTGATCATCCATGGCCGCGCCGTGACCAGCATGAATGCGGTCGCCTATCACGACTACAAGGCCATCGCCATGCAGGCCGTGCTGGCCTCGCACCAGCGCCTGCAAGCGGCGTATCCGGTGGTGATGGTCGAAGGTGCCGGCTCGCCGGCCGAGATCAACCTGCGTGCTGGCGACATTGCCAACATGGGCTTTGCCGAGGCGGTCGACTGCCCGGTGATTCTGGTGGCCGATATCAACCGCGGCGGTGTGTTCGCCCATCTGGTCGGCACCCTCGAGCTGCTCTCGGCCAGCGAGCAGGCACGGGTCAAAGGTTTTGTCATCAATCGTTTTCGCGGCGATATTGCCTTGCTGCAACCGGGCCTGGACTGGCTCGAGCAGCGCACCGGCAAACCGGTGCTGGGCGTGCTGCCGTACGTTACCGACCTGCACCTGGAAGCCGAGGACGCTATCGATGCGCGCCAGCCGGCCAAGGCCGAGCGGGTGCTCAAAGTGATCGTGCCGGTGTTGCCGCGGATCAGCAACCACACCGATTTCGACCCGCTGCGCCTGCACCCCCAGGTCGACCTGCAGTTCATCGGCCCCGGCCAGCCGATCCCGCCAGCAGACCTGATCATCCTGCCTGGCTCCAAGAGCGTGCGCGCCGACCTCGCCCAACTGCGCGAGCGCGGCTGGGCCACGGCCATCGACCGTCACCTGCGCTACGGCGGCAAGCTGATCGGCATTTGTGGCGGTTTGCAGATGCTCGGCGATGAAGTGCGCGATCCGCTAGGGCTGGAGGGCCCGGCCGGTACCAGCCCGGGTCTGGGCCTGCTCGACTATGTCACCGAACTTGCAGCCGACAAACAACTGCGTAACGTTGCCGGCAGCCTGCTGCTGGAGCAGTCACCGGTGGCCGGCTACGAGATTCACGCCGGCGTCACCCACGGCGCGGCGCTGGAGCGGCCTGCGGTGGTCTTGGCCGATGGCCGCAGCGACGGTGCGATCAGCGCTGACGGGCAGATCCTCGCGACCTATCTGCACGGCCTGTTCGAAGGCAGCCAGTCCTGCGCGGCGCTGCTGCGCTGGGCGGGCCTGGAGGACGTGCAGAACATCGACTATGAAGCCTTGCGCGAGCGCGATATCGAGCGCCTGGCTGACCTGATCGAAAAGCACCTGGACACTGAACTATTGCGCCAACTGTGTGGAGTCGCCGGCCATGCATAGCCTGATTCTGGGTGGTGCCCGCTCGGGCAAGAGCCGCCTGGCCGAGCAACTGGCAGACAGCTGCAGACTGCCGGTGACTTACATCGCCACCAGCCAGCCCCTCGACGGCGAAATGAACGAGCGCGTGCAGCTGCATCGCCAGCGCCGCCCGGCACATTGGGGCCTGATCGAAGAGCCCGTACAGCTCGCCGCTGTGCTACGCGCCGAAGCCGCTGAAGGCCGCTGCCTGCTGGTCGACTGCCTGACCCTGTGGCTGACCAACCTGCTCATGCTCGACGACCCCGAGCGCCTCGCCGCCGAGCGCGACGCGCTGCTAGAGTGCCTGCCGGGATTGCCGGGCACGCTTATTCTGGTCAGCAACGAAAGCGGCCTGGGCGTGGTGCCCATGGGCGAACTGACCCGCCGCTACGTCGACCTGGCCGGCCTGTTGCACCAGGCCGTCGCGGAGCGCTGCCAGCGCGTGGTGCTGACGGTTGCTGGCCTCCCTCTCATGCTCAAAGGACCTGCTCTATGAACCCTTTCTGGTGGCGTGACGCCTGCCAAGCCGTTGACCACGCCGCCATCGAACAGGCCCGCGCGCGTCAACAGCAATTGACCAAACCGGCCGGCTCACTGGGCCAGCTGGAAACCTTGACGCTGACCCTGGCCGGTTTGCAGGGGCGCGAACGGCCAAGCCTGGAGCAGGTCGCCATCAGCATTTTCGCCGGTGACCATGGCGTCGTCGCGGAGGGCATCTCGGCCTATCCGCAGGCTGTGACCGGGCAGATGCTGTGCAACTTTGTCGGCGGCGGTGCGGCGATCAGCGTGCTGGCGCGGCAACTCGGTGCGAGCCTTGAGGTGGTCGACCTCGGTACCATCGAGCCGAGCCTGCAGCTGCCAGGTGTACTTCATTTGCAACTGGGGGCCGGTACCGCCAACTTCGCGCAGCAGCCAGCGATGACCGACGGGCAATTGCAGGCTGCCCTTCAGGCCGGCCGCGACAGCGCCCAGCGTGCTGCCGAGCAGGGTACTCAACTGTTTATCGGCGGTGAGATGGGCATCGGCAACACCACCGCGGCGGCGGCCCTGGCCAGCGTGCTGCTGGCTTGCTCAGCGCGTGAGTTGAGTGGTCCGGGCACTGGCCTGGACAGTGCAGGCGTACAACACAAGGCCGCAGTCATCGAACGTGCGCTGAAGCTGCATGGCTTGCAGGCGGATGACCCGCTGCGGGCGCTGGCCTGTGTTGGCGGCTTTGAAATTGCCGCGCTGGTGGGGGCTTATCTGGGGTGCGCCCAGCAGGGCGTTTCGGTACTGGTCGACGGCTTTATCTGCAGCGTTGCGGCACTGGTTGCAGTGCGCCTCAATCCACAGTGCCGGCCTTGGCTGTTGTTTGCCCATCAGGGCGCCGAGCCTGGCCATCAGGTGCTGCTCGAAGCACTGCAGGCCGAGCCGTTGCTGGCCCTCGGCCTGCGTCTGGGCGAGGGTAGTGGCGCAGCCCTGGCGGTGCCGCTGCTGCGGCTGGCCTGCGCGCTACACGGGCAAATGGCGACCTTTGCCGAAGCGGCGGTTGCGGATCGCTCGGCATGATCATCGACCTGCTGCGCCATGGCGAAACCGAACTGGGCGGCGGCCTGCGTGGCAGCCTGGATGACGCCCTTACGGCCCAGGGGTGGGCGCAGATGCGTACGGCAGTGGAGCAGACCGCTCCGTGGCAGGCGCTGATCACCTCGCCATTGCAGCGTTGTGCGCTGTTTGCCGACGAGTTGGGGCAGCAACTGGCGCTGCCGGTGCAGCGCGAAGCGGGGATCCGTGAACTGCACTTCGGTGATTGGGAAGGGCGCACAGCGCTGCAGATCATGCAGGGCCAGGCCGATCAGCTCGGCCAGTTCTGGGCCGATCCTTACGCCTACACGCCGCCCGGCGGCGAGCCCGTGGCTGAGTTCGCTGAACGGGTGCTGGCAGCCATCGACCGCCTTGCCTTCGAATATGCCGGGCAGCATGTATTGCTGGTGACCCACGGCGGTGTGATGCGCCTGCTGCTGGCGCGAGCGCGGGGCTTGCCGCGTGAGCAGTTGCTTAAGGTCGAGGTCGGCCACGGTGCGCGGGCGCGGCTGCACTGGCAGGCTGGCACCTTCCACGAGGTGCTCTGAGATGCTGCCCTGGTGGATCGCCCTGCAGTTTCTCAGCAGCCTGCCCGTAACCTTGGCAGGCATGCCTGAGCCGCGTCAGATAGGCCGCTCGTTGCTGTTCTATCCACTGGTGGGCTTGCTGTTTGGCGTGCTGCTGTGGCTGACCAGCTACCTCTTGCAAGGCACCGCGGCGCCGTTGCAGGCGGCCCTGCTGCTGACACTGTGGGTGCTGCTCAGCGGGGCGCTGCATCTGGATGGCCTGGCCGACAGCGCCGACGCCTGGCTGGGCGGTTTCGGTGATCGTGAACGCACCCTGCTGATCATGAAAGACCCGCGCAGCGGCCCGATTGCCGTGGTCACCCTGATGCTGGTGCTGCTGCTCAAGTTCTGCGCGCTGTGGGTGTTGCTCGAGCGCGGTGCGGGGGCTTGGCTGGTGCTGGCGCCTGTTGTTGGACGGGCGGCGATGCTTGGGTTGTTCCTGAGTACTCCGTATGTGCGCGCAGGTGGCTTGGGGCAAGCCCTGGCCGAGCATTTGCCGCGCCGGGCTGGCAACGGTGTGCTGCTCGCCACTGTGCTGGGTTGCGTCCTGTTCGGCGGTTGGGTTGCGTTGTGGACAGGGCTGTTGGCGTTGTTGGTGTTTATCGGCCTGCGCCGGGCGATGTGCCGTCGGCTGGGCGGCACCACCGGCGATACTGCTGGTGCCGTGCTGGAATTGCTGGAGCTGACGGTGGTGCTGGGTCTGGCCTTGATGCCACTGGCCTGAGTCATATGCGGTCGTTACATGTTTGGAAATAACAAGCAATTTGCGGCAATCGTTCATTAGATGCCGCTGAGCAGGGGCGGGCGTATCCTCGGCCGCCCGTTAACCTCTAGCTTGGAGGCGCTGCTCATGCGTCAGTGGATTCTCGCCAGCCTGTTGCTCCTGACCAGCGCGCACATTACTGCGGCCGATCTCATGAACTTCTGGGATACACCGCGCCATGGCGGCAACAGTTTCAATCGGCTCCCGCCGACCCAAGCCTACTTCGAAGCCCTGCATGGCTACGGCGCCACCTGGGTGCGGTTGTCCTACGACAAATGGCGCCCGGAGCAACGCGACTTCCTGCTCGGCGATGCCGACGCCTATCAAGGTCTGGCGGCTGCCGACGTCAGCCAACTACGCGAGGTGCTCGACCGTGCCCATGCCGCCGGGCTCAAGGTAGTCATCGCGCCGCTCTCGTTGCCGGGCATGCGCTGGTCACAGAACAACCAAGGGCAGTTCGATGACCGCCTGTGGCAAGACAAACGCTATTGGGAGCAGGCCGCTGCGTTCTGGCTCGACCTGGCGGACGCGCTCAAGGACCATCCGGCAGTCGCTGGTTACAACTTGATCAACGAACCAGCACCAGAGAAGCAGGGCGGGCTGGCCGAGCATGCCGACCGCCAGCAGATGCGCCAGTGGTACGCCGCGCAACAGGGCGGCGCACGCGACCTGCCAGCACTGTACAAGCAGATCATTGCAGCCATCCGAGAAGTCGACAGCGTCACCCCGATCATGCTCGATGCCGGCTGGTTTGCCGCGGCTGATGCGTTCAGTTACTGGCCAGAGCCGTTGGCCGATCAGCGCGTGCTCTACAGCGTGCATATGTACGAACCGTACGCAGCCACCAGCGCGCCCAACATGACCCGCAAGGTGCCATTGGCCTATCCGGGTACGGTCCCGTTCGCCGGGCGCGAGGAACATTGGGACGGCCAGCGCGTGGCGGCTTACCTGCAGCAGTCGCTGGACTGGGTCGATGCCATGCAATTGCCGCGCTCACGCCTGGTGGTCGGCGAGTTCGGCTGCATGCGCCGTCTGGCCGGCTGCCAGCAATACCTGGAAGACGTGCTTACGGTGACCGACAACAACGCCTTGCACTGGGCGTTCTACAGCTTTCGTGAAGACAGCTGGGATGGCATGGACTACGAACTCGGCACCGGCAAGGTGCCATGGCGTTACTGGCAAGCCATCGATGAGGGCGCGGCAGATCCAATAGCGCGCAAGGCTACCCCCGCATTCGAGCCGATTCGACGACGCTTGCAGCCCCAGGCTGGCGCCCCCGGTGCTTAGCGGTGCAGATGAAATCTATTGCAACAAATGGGGTGCGGGTATATACACGTAATTATGTTGACCAGTGAATGCATCTGCACCCACCTACGTCGTGCCGCCCGCGGGGTTAGCCGACACTATGACGAGGCCTTGGCTGACTTCGGCATCAACGTCGCCCAGTTTTCCCTGTTGCGTCAGCTGCAGCGGCTGGACCGCCCGAGCATAACCACTCTGGCTGAAGCCATGGGCCTGGACCGCAGCACCCTGGGGCGAAACCTCAAGGTACTCGAAGCCGAAGGCCTGGTGACGTTGGCCGAGGGTGCCGACCAGCGCAATCGAGTGGTGCTGCTGAGCGAGGCGGGCGCTGCATGCTTGCGTGACGCCAGCCCGGCCTGGGAGCAGGCGCAACTGTCGTTGCTGGACAAGCTCGGCGCCGGGCAGCGTGATGAACTGGTGCGCTTGCTGGGCGTTTTGGCCTGACGTGGTTCGACTATAAGCGGGTATATACCTGTAATTAACCTTGCGACCTGCTGGAGAAAACAATAATGACATCGGTGTGGCGAACCAGCGGCTGGGTGCTTCTCGGCGCAGCATTGATCCTGGCCTTATCGCTGGGCGTACGGCATGGCTTTGGCCTGTTCCTCAACCCCATGAGCACCGAATTTGGCTGGGGGCGCGGGGTATTCGCCTTTGCCATTGCCCTGCAGAACCTGATTTGGGGCCTCGCCCAGCCCTTCGCCGGCGCTTTGGCCGACCGCCTCGGCGCGGCCAAGGTGGTGATCATTGGCGGCATTCTCTACACCGCTGGTCTGCTGACCATGAGCATGGCTGACTCGCTCTGGTCGCTGTCGCTGAGTGCCGGCCTGCTGATCGGCATCGGCCTTTCCGGTACCTCGTTCTCGGTCATCCTCGGCGTGGTCGGTCGTGCGGTGCCAGCGGAAAAGCGCAGCATGGCCATGGGTATCGCCAGCGCCGCCGGCTCGTTCGGCCAGTTCGCCATGCTGCCCGGCACCCAAGGCCTGATTCAGTGGCTGGGCTGGTCGGCGGCGCTGCTGGTGCTGGGCCTGATGGTGGCGCTGATCGTGCCGTTCGTGGCCATGCTCAAGGATCGCCCCATGCCCAGCCAGGGCGCCGATCAGACGCTCGGCCAGGCGCTGCGTGAGGCCTGTTCACATTCGGGCTTCTGGCTGCTGGCGCTGGGCTTTTTCGTCTGCGGTTTCCAGGTGGTGTTCATTGGTGTGCACCTGCCGGCGTATCTGGTTGACCAGCACCTGCCTGCCGCGACCGGGACAACGGTGCTGGCGCTGGTCGGTTTGTTCAATATCGTCGGCACCTATACCGCCGGCTGGCTCGGTGGGCGGATGTCCAAGCCACGCCTGTTGACCGCGCTGTACCTGCTGCGTGCGGTGGTCATTGTCCTGTTCCTTTGGGCGCCGGTGACCCAGTTCAGTGCCTATCTGTTTGGCATCGCCATGGGCCTGCTGTGGCTGTCGACGGTGCCGCTGACCAACGGCACGGTGGCAACCCTGTTTGGCGTGCGCAATCTGTCGATGCTGGGCGGGATCGTCTTCCTGTTCCACCAGATCGGGGCGTTCCTCGGCGGTTGGTTGGGCGGGGTGGTCTACGACCAGACGGGCAACTATGACCTGGTCTGGCAGATCGCGATTGTGCTCAGCCTGGTCGCGGCTGGGCTCAACTGGCCAGTGCGCGAACGCCCTGTCGCGCGCCTGCAGGCGCAGCCAGCATGAGGCGCTACGTGCTGCAGGGCTTGCTGGCCGGGGCAGGCTTGCTGCTGCTGGCGCTGGCCTGGTGGGGATGGCAGCAGGGCGGTCTGGCATTGATGCAGCTGGGCATGGGCGTCTGTTAAGGGCTACCCTGCAGGTTCAAGAACTTGCAGGAGTGTCTGACAATGATGCGTGCACGCTGGCTATCGATACCCTTGCTGTGCCTTGCTCCGCTGGCCGCGAGCTGGGCGGCGGACTGCCCGAAATTGCTTGAGGGCAGCCTGCCTGAGTTGCGCAGCAAAAAGCCGATTGAGCTGTGCCAGCGCTTCGCCGGCAAACCGCTGGTAGTGGTCAACACTGCCAGTTACTGCGGTTTTGCCCCCCAGTTCGAAGGGTTGGAGGCCGTCTACCAGGCCAATAAAGAGCAAGGCCTGGAAATCCTAGGCGTGCCGTCCAACGACTTCAAACAGGAAGACAAAGACAGCGAGCAAACCGCCAAGGTCTGCTACGCCAACTACGGTGTCACCTTCACCATGACCCAGGCGCAGCACGTGCGCGGCAGCGACGCAACGCCCTTGTTCGCCGAGCTGGCCGACCAAAGCAGCGCGCCAAAGTGGAACTTCTACAAGTACGTGGTTGATCGCCAGGGCAAGGTGATTGGTAACTTCTCCAGCCTGACCAAACCGGACGATCCGGAATTCAAGGCTGCGATCGCCAAGGCCATCGCGTCCAAGCCGTGATGTCAGTGCGGGTGCACGGTAATTGCAACCAGGCGCACTACTATTGGCCTTACCATCAGCACACAGAGGAATGCTACTGGCATGGCGAGCTGGTAGGCCTTGAACACGTTGCGCAGGTAATCGTCATTGATGCCGGAGTTGGCAGCGGTGATCACGAAGCACATCAGGCACGCCATGATCGCCGACATATACAGGGCGAATACATAAGGCGTAGCGGCGGGGCGCAATTTGCGGTTAGAGCGGGTTTGAGTCAGTTCTTGCATGAGAGAGCTCTCGCTGGTTAGCCGATTCAGGCCTGCAGACTAGCAAGTGCTTGGTTGGTCCTGTAGACCGGGTTCATTGAGTTCTTTATAAAGAGAATCTTACGAATACCGGGATCTGTACTGTGGACCTGCTCAATACCATTCGCAGCTTCATCAAGGTTGTCGAGGCCGGCAGCATTGCCGCTGGCGCACGCACGCTGGGCCTGTCGCCTGCCGCGGTCAGCCAGAATCTGGCCCGGCTGGAAGCGCACTTGCAAGTCCGCCTGTTGGCGCGAACCACGCGCAGCATGAGCCTGACCCCGGCGGGCAGCCTTTATTACGAGCGGGTCAGGCAAATCGAGCATGACCTGGCGTTGGCTGAACTGGCGGTGACCACGCCTGACAGCGAGCCCCAGGGGGGGCTGTGCGTTGCCTCAACCTCGGCATTTGGCCGGCATGTGCTGGCGCCGCTGATCCCGGCGTTCAGTGCGCGATATCCGCAGCTTTCAATAGAGTTGGTAACGACTGATCGACGTGTCGATCACGCCAAGGAAGGGGTCGATGTCAGCCTGCGAATCAGCGCTCAGCTTGAAGACAATCTGGTCGCACGGCACCTGGCGCAGATTCCTTTCGTCTGCTGTGCATCGCCCGGTTATCTAGCCAACATGGGCATGCCGCCTGCGCCCGAATCGCTACGCACGCACCGTTGCCTGGTGTTCCGGTATCCGGTTGATGGCCGTTACCTGCGCTGGGGGTTTGTCCGTGACGGCTTGCGCTTTGACGCCGAGTTTGGCCAGGTGCTGGTCAGCGACGACGTCGATGCATTGGCGCAAATGGCCTTGAACGACGGGGGTATCACTCGCCTGGCCGAGTTTATCGTCAGGCCGCATTTGCAGTCGGGCGCGCTGGTGGCGTTGTTTGAAAACCGCGATGCAGGCCAGGCCTATGCGCAGACCGAGCCGATGGATGTCTTTGTGTGCGTGGCGGACCGCTCTGCCATGACCGCCAAGGTGCGTGCGTTCATGGATTATCTGCAGGAGTGCCTAGGTGATGTCTGGCCTGTGCCAGGGTGAATTGGGGGCCGCAGAGCGGCCCCCGAGCCTCAACCTCAGAAGCGATAGGTCAGCGATGCACCTACGCCATGAGCGCTGTTTTCGTACTTGGCCTGGTAAGAGCCTTTCAACAGGCCTTCCTGCGCCGTGCCCGGCTGGTTGTTGACCTTGGTGTCTTCTTCCCACAGGTAGGAGTAAGCCACGTCGATGGTCATGTCTTCGTTCGGGCTCCAGCCTGCACCAAGGCTGAAGATCTTGCGGTCACCGGTCGGAATCCGCGGCGAACGGTTTTCGTTGTTGGTCGGCGACTGATCGACCGAGAAGCCAGTACGCAGGGTCCACTGTTTGTTGACCTTGTACGATGCGCCGATGGCATGCGCCCAGGTGTCGTGCCAGTTCTGCTCTTCGCTGATGGTCTGGAACGCCGAACCGCGCAGCGCGGCCGGAACGTCGTTCTCGACAGTGATGTCCTTCAGTCGGCTCCAGCGGGTCCAGGTGCTGCCGGCGTACAGCGTCCACTGGTCGTCGAGCTCGTGGGTGACCGAGAAGTCCACCGATTCCGGCGTCTTGATATTCAACTTGGCGTCGAATTTGTCACCGTTGTACGGGCCGATCAGTGCTGTGCTGACGCGGGTTTTGCCTTCCAGCTTGTAGTCGACCATCGAGTGGTAGGTCAGGCCGAGGCGAGTGCGATCAGTTGCCTGGACCAAGACGCCGACGTTGTAACCAATGGCAACGTCGTCGCCCTTGATTTTCACTTCGCCATCGCCCTGACCGATGAACCGCTGGTTGAGGTTGGACCCCAGCTCACCCTCGATACGGTTGATGGTCGGGCCGAAACCAATCGACACCTTGTCGTTGAAGGCATAGCTGACAGTCGGCTGGAAGGTGACCACTTCTACGTGGCTTTTCTTGCCCCAGTAGCGCGCAGCGTCGTCGCTACCGTAGTCGGTAACCAGACCAAACGGCACATAGACACCAAAACCGACGCTCCAGTGATCATCGATCGGCTTGACGTAGTAACCCATGGGTACGCCGACGACCGGCACCATATCGCCATCGGTTTCACCGCCGTAGCTGCTCTGGCCCTTGATGTCTGTTTTGGCAATGACCGCTGCACCGCCAACGGTCACTTGTTCGCGCTTGAGCCGCGACATGCCGGCAGGGTTGCCGAACACGGTGCTGGCGTCTTCGGCAGAAGAAGAACGACCCGCGAAACCTGTCCCCATACCGCTGATGCTCTGCTCGTTGAGCGCAAAGCCGCTGGCCAGCAATTGGCTGGAAGCGAGGGCAACAGCAACGCCGAGGGAGGTTTTGAGCATTGATTTTTTCATTATTGTGAAACTCCTTGGGATCTCCGGGGCGAAAAGCTACCAACAAATCGCGCGCCGCGCTATAGCCCCAAACGCAGGAGATAGAGCGGTTTTGTAGGACAATCCAACCAGATTCGTGTTTTTTCTCTATTTCTGTAGGAGCAGTCCTACGACTCCGGCGCCATCACTGGCTCGATGCAGGTATGCCAGGCATGGGTAAAGTCACGCAGCCGGCCTTGCGGATGGAAAATCTGCCGCCATATTCGCGCGTGCCCGAGTAGGTCGTCTGCCGCCGGCAAGGGCAACGCACGCTGTTCGATCAGCATCCAGGCAATGGCGGTGGAGTAGCGCAGGTTGACGGCCAGCTCCAGGTGCGGCCCGCGCAAGAAGGCATGCTGGCTGGCCAGGCCACGGATCAGGCTGGCGAGTTCCGGGTCTTGGGCAAGAAACTCGTCCCAGAGCGCCTGATGGCGGCTTTCGCCAATTCTGTACAGGCCGTGCCCGCGGCGGTCGTGCAGGGCAGAGCCCAAGGCTGACTGGCTGGCGGCAACGCCCAGCAGCAAGGCTTCGGCGCTGGCACAATGCCGGCCGAGGTAAACCAGGGTGGGTTTGATTACATACCGACACAATTCACTGGCAGCGATACCCATGATGCCCTCATTCAATTAAGGGCCGACGGGCGCTGGAGCTTGGCAGCTGGAGAAGGGTCAGGCCCGTCGGAAGCGGATCGCACCGCTCGAGTTGAAGTGTAGTGTGATAATCACGGTGTAAAGGCCTGTTTTTAAATCGATTACTGCCAGAGGTTGGGGGCCATATGCTTTGCAGCAATTAAGCCAAGAGCCAACCGGCAGTAGTTTCGATGGCAAATTCAGCGCGCGAATGGGCTGATATTCAGCCCTTACGCGACCAGCGACTGACGCGTGCGGTCGATCACTGCTTGGAGTGGGCCGGCGCGGTTGTACTGCTCTGGATACAGACGTTCGCTGTGGCAAGCAATGCCATGCTCGTCAACCAGGGTGAAGCTGAAGCTGCCCTTGCGTGGGGCAACGATAAGGCACTTCAGTGGAGCGAAAGCCTGAGAGAGGGTGCCAACGGCACTCTGAAACTGATGATGATTTGTCATTATGTGGATGTTCCTGCTTTGGACACGGGATTCGATCCGTGCATCTTATAAACGTTCCAGTGACGCCTTTATTAAAGTGGCGCTGAACCTGACTGGAACAGGGCAGCCAGAGATGGCGCATCAAAATAGGTAGGCGCTTGGCTGACTGGTAGGTACGTCAAAAGGCGGGCAGGCACACCGAGGCAAAGGTTCATGGCCTCTGGGTGAAGATCCCGATCAATCTGCAAGGGTGATTCGCGCTGGAGCAGCTTGGGCTGCCGAGTGAATCATCGAAAGGGCCGGTCCTGTTTCAGCAGTTCGTGCTCTTGGGGGGAGCCGGACACTGCAGGGACCTTACTGGCCAGAATTGACTTTCAGCTGGGTACTAACGAGGGCCACCCTACAGGATTAATCCAAGGCTGGCAAATTTATTTAAGAATGACCCGCGAAGCCGGCCATTATGGCGGTTATGCACTCGCCTGTGAAGGGGCAATTGTGAAGCCTTCATGAGTCGTGATGGGCCACTTTGGCTCATTTGGTTGCAGCATTGCGGTGCACTTGTACACATTCAGCGCAGCCTTTGTCAGGTAGCGCCATTCGTTCGGATAGCTCGGGCAATGCCTGGGCTGCGTCCTTAAGTCAATGAAAAAAAACACTTATTTGAGCTGGTGAAAAAATCGTCAACTTGACTGCAGCCCCCATTTCACAAGGGTTTGAAGACATCATGAAGTGGTTGTCCACCGAGTTATCCACAGGTTCTGTGGATTGTCCCAGGCGCTCGCTCTAGCACGGGCGTGCCAGCAGTTTCGATTGCTGTCGGACAATCCTGCGCAAACATCGAGGCAGCGTGGCCCGTTCGCAAAGGTCAATAAAGGAACGGCAGATTTTGAAAATTTCATCAAATAAGCCGCAGCCATTTCAGTGAAAAATCCGGTAGAGTGGCGCGCCTCACGAATTGCCATCGCTGTTGGTTATGAATTTTCGCGGTAAAAATCTCGCTCCATCTCCTGTTCCTGCGCCTGCACCCAAGCGTTTTTCCTTGAAGGTCGCCTTGTGGCTGCTCGATAGCCCGCGCCTGGGCGAAAAGCACAGCGTCAAACACCTGGCTGGACGCCTGCTCAAGCAGCCCGCGCGGCAAGGTGTGGTGGTTGCCCAGAGCCGTTTGGGTCAGATCCTGTGTCGCGATTGCGGCACAGCCCGCGACCGGCGTATCGGTCACGAGCTGCTACGCCAGGCTGCTCGCGCTGGCGACTTGCAGGCCCAGGCCGAGTACGCTCGGTTGAACCCGGCCAGCGAGCACAATCCTTCCTGAAGCCGCTGCGCCGGCCTGTTAAGCTGCCTGCCTCTGGATAGACGCAATTGAGGTAGCTATGGCGGTCGATCTGCTCAGCATCGTGCTGGGCCTGGTAGCAGCGGCAATTCCTTGCCTGGGCTGGGTCTGGCACCTACAGCAGCGCCATGCTGCCCAGCAACGGCAATGGGCCTTGCTCGAAGAGCGCCTGAGCACGGCATTGCTGGCCCAGCAAGGGCTGCAAGCCCAGCTTGACGCCAGCCGTGACGAGATCAGCGACCTGGCCGAGGCCAACAGCGCCAAGCAGGCCAGCCTGGCCGCCCAGGGCCGCGAGGTCGAGCTGCTGCAGATCGAGCGTGACAATGCCCGCGACGCCGCCCATGCCTGGCAACTTGAACGCAGCAACCGCGAATCCGAGCTGCGTCGTCTGGAAGCCCATGCCGCCGGCTTGCAAGCCGAGCTGCGCGAGCAGCAGGAAAGCCATCAGCAGCGCCTGGAAGACCTGCAAGAGGCCCGCGACACGCTGCGCGCACAGTTCGCCGAGATGGCTACAAAAATCTTCGACGAGCGCGAGCAGCGCTTCACTCAGACCAGCCAGCAGCAACTCGGGCAGTTACTCGATCCGCTCAAGGAGCGCATCCATGCCTTCGAGAAGCGCGTCGACGAGACCTATCAACAGGAGGCCCGCGAGCGTTTCTCGCTGAGCAAGGAGCTGGAGCGTCTGCAGCAGCTCAACCTGCGTCTGTCGGACGAAGCCACCAACCTCACCCAGGCGCTCAAAGGGCAAAAGACTCAAGGCAACTGGGGCGAGCTGATTCTGGAACGGGTGCTCGAACACGCCGGGCTGGAGAAAGGCCGCGAGTACCAAACCCAGGTCAGCCTGAAGAGCGCCGACGGCGAGCGCTTTCAGCCTGACGTGCTGATCATGCTGCCCGGCGACAAGCAGGTAGTGGTCGATGCCAAGGTCAGCCTGACGGCCTATCAGCAGTGGGTCAGCGGCAATGACGAGGCGGCGCTCAAGCAGCATGTGCAGTCGCTGCGCAGCCACGTCAAAGGCTTGTCCGGCAAGGATTACAGCCGCCTGGAAGGGCTGCACAGCCTGGATTTCGTGCTGCTGTTCGTGCCGATCGAAGCGGCTTTTTCAGCAGCGTTGCAGGCCGAGCCGAACCTGTTCCAGGAAGCCTTCGACCGGCAGATCGTGATTGTCAGCCCAACCACCTTGCTGGCCACCCTGCGCGTGATCGACAGCCTCTGGAAGCAAGAGCGCCAGGGCCAGAACGCCCGCGAAATTGCCGAACGGGCCGGTTGGCTGTACGACAAGTTCGTCTTGTTCATCCAGGACCTGGACGAGCTCGGTAGCCGCTTGCAGCAGGTCGACAAGGCTTACTCCGCCGCACGCAACAAGCTCTGTGAAGGGCGCGGCAATCTGATCAGCCGCAGTGAGCAGCTCAAGCTGCTCGGCGCGCGGGCCAGCAAGAGCCTGCCGGCGGACTTGCTGGAGCGCGCCTTGAGCGACGAAACGCTTACTGAACCAGGCTCAGATGGCGGTTGAGCAGGGCGCGCAAGGCGGCTGGCTTGACCGGCTTGGCCAGGTAATCGAGGCCGGCGGCGTGGACCTTGGCAATGGTTTCGCTGCGGCCATCGGCGCTGATCACCACACCCGGCACCGGCTCACCAAGGCGCGTGCGTAGCCAGGCCATCAGCTCGGTGCCGGTGTCGCCTTCATCGAGGTGGAAGTCGACCAGCGCCAGGTGCGGGCGCATGCCATTGGCCAGCAGCGCTTCGCACTCCTGGCGACTGCGCGCAGTCCAGACCTGACAGCCCCAGCGGCTGAGCAGGCTGTTCATGCCGAGCAGGATGCTGTCTTCGTTGTCAACACACAGCACTTGCAGGCCCGCCAGCGGTTGCCCCGGCTGCTGTTCAACGGCTGCTGCCGGCGCCACGCTGCCGCTGGCAATCGGCACGCTGACGCGGAATACGCTGCCCTTGCCCGGCCACGAGCGCACTTCCAGGGCATGGCCGAGTACCCGGCACAAGCCGTCGGCGATCGCCAGGCCCAGGCCCAGGCCTTTTTCGGCGCGGGTCTGGTGGCTGTCCAGGCGCTTGAACTCCTGGAAGATCACCTGCAGTTTGTCGTCGGTGATGCCCGGGCCGCGGTCCCACACTTCCAGCCATAGCCGGCCGCCCTGGCGGCGCACGCCGAACAGGATCGGGCTTTTGCCGTAACGCAGGGCATTGGTCAGAAAGTTCTGCAGCACCCGGCGCAGCAGCTTGATATCGCTGTTCACCCGCAGGCGGCTGCCACGCACGCGGAACTCCAGGCCCTTTTCTGCCGCCAGCACCTTGAACTCGGCGCCCAGCGCGTCGAACAGATCGCTAAGGGCAAAGGCTTTCACGTCTGGAGTAATCTTGCCGTTTTCCAGGCGCGAGATGTCCAGCAGGTCGCTGATCAGCTCTTCGGCCGAGCGCAGCGAGCTGTCCATGTGCTGCACCAGCTGTTGCGACTCGCTGCTCATGCCTTCGGCTTGC
Organism: Pseudomonas shirazensis; assembly: GCF_050496565.1. Classification (GTDB taxonomy): domain Bacteria; phylum Pseudomonadota; class Gammaproteobacteria; order Pseudomonadales; family Pseudomonadaceae; genus Aquipseudomonas; species Aquipseudomonas shirazensis_A. Next base: position 4,602 of record NZ_JBNWAE010000028.1, on the reverse strand, counting down.
TGTGACAGTGCTGCCGAGAACAACCGTGCAGCGTTGAGCGGCTGCATCAGGTCATGGCTGACCGCGGCGAGGAATCGCGTTTTCGACTGACTGACGGCTTCGGCCCGGCTCTTCGCCTCGGTCAGCGCCTGGTTGAGCTGGGACAACTCATGGGTGCGTTCGGCGACCCGTTGTTCGAGGCCTTCGTTGGCCTCCTTGAGGGCCTGCTCGGCCTCGCGGAACGGGGTGATGTCGGTAAAGCTCATGACAAAACCACCACCGGGCATCGGGTTGCCGATCAGCTCGATCACCCGACCATTGGGGAACAGCCGCTCGGAAGTGTGGGCACGGCCCTGGCGCATCCAGTGCAGCCGGCGCGCCACATGCACCTGCGCCTCGCCCGGGCCGCAGAGGCCGCGGTCGGCGTTGTAACGGATGATATCGGCAATCGGCCGGCCGACGCTGATCAGCCCCTCAGGGTAGTTGAACAGCTCCAGATAACGCCGGTTCCAGGCCACCAGGTGCAGGTTCTGGTCGACCACGCTGATGCCCTGGTTGATGTTCTCGATGGCACCCTGAAGCAGGGCGCGGTTGAACTGCAGCACCTCGCTGGCTTCGTCGGCGATGCGCACGACGTCTTCCAGCTGCATGTCGCGGCCTTCGATGGCCGCCTTGACCACGGCGCGGGTCGAGGAGGTGCCAAGCACGCCGGCGAGCAGCCGTTCGGTGTGTTCGATCCAATCGCCGTCGGCGTTCTGATTGGGGTTGAAGCCCTTGCCCTGGCGGTAGGCGAAGCGAATGAAGCTCTGTCGGGCGCGTTCTTCGCCGACAAAGCGGGCGGCGAGGTTGAGCAGGTCGTCGATCTGCACCGCCAGCAGCGAACGGCTGTTGGGTCGCTCGCTGGTTTGCTGGCCAATGAACCGGCCCGCCTGCCAATGCTCCGATACCCGCGTACGCGACAGGATCGAGACCCAGGCAAACAGGATGAAGTTGCCCGCCAGCGACAGCACCACGCCTTGCGTCAGCGGCGTGATCGGCAGGTTGAATGGGTTGCTGTCGAGCCAGGTCAGGCCCGGGAACAGTTGCAGCGACCAGCCTAGGCTGTGCGCGGTAATCGGCAGCACCAGGGTGTAGAACCAGAGGAAGATCCCCGCCGCTAGCCCGGCGAATACGCCACGGCGGTTGGCCTGTTTCCAGTACAGCGCGCCGAGCATCGCCGGCGCCAGTTGGGTGACGGCGGCAAAGGCGATCTGGCCAATCGTCGCCAGGCTGGCGGTGGAGCCCAACAGGCGGTAACTGACGTACGCTAGCAGCAGGATCACCACGATGGTCACCCGGCGCACCGAGAGCATCCAGTGGCGGAACGCCTCGAACGGGCGCTCGGCGTTTTTACGCCGCAGCAGCCACGGCAGCAGCATATCGTTGGAAACCATGGTCGACAGCGCCACGGCCTCCACGATGACCATGCCGGTGGCCGCCGAGGCGCCGCCGATAAAGGCCAGCAAGGCCAGGCTTGGATGCGCTTCGGCCAGCGGCAGGCTGATCACGAACGAGTCGGAGATGACCGTGCCCGGCAGCAGCATCTGCCCAGCCAGGGCAATCGGCACTACAAACAGCGCCGCCAGTACCAGGTACATCGGGAACACCCAGCGCGCTGTGCGCAGGTCCTGCGCTTCGATGTTCTCGACCACGGTCACGTGGAACTGCCGCGGCAGGCAGAGGATGGCCATCATGGCCACACCGGTCTGCACCACCATCGACGGCCAGTTGATGGTCTCCTGCCAGTAACTCTCCAACTGCACCGACTGGCGCGCCTGAGTGAACAGGTCGTCGAAGCCGTCATACAGGTTGAACACCACGAACACGCCCACGGCAAGAAACGCCAGCAGCTTGACCAGCGCCTCGAAGGCAATCGCCAGGACCATGCCGCGGTGGTGCTCGGTGACGTCCAGGCTGCGCGTGCCGAACACGATCGAGAACAGCGCCAGCACCAGTGACACCACCAGTGCGGTGTCTTGCACGCGGGTGCCGGTGGCATCGGCATTGGCGCCGATCAGCAGGTTGACGCCAAGCACGATGCCCTTCAGCTGCAAGGCAATGTAGGGCAGTACCCCGACCAGGCAGATCAGCGCCACCACCACCGCCAGGCTCTGCGATTTGCCATAGCGTGCGGCGATGAAGTCGGCAATCGAGGTGATGTTCTGCTGTTTGCTGATCAGCACCATCTTCTGCACGACCTGCGGTGCAAACACCAACAGCAGCACCGGCCCCAGATAGATCGGCAAGAACGCCCAGAGCTGTTCAGCGGCCTGGCCGACCGCGCCAAAGAACGTCCAGCTTGTGCAGTACACGGCCAGCGACAGGCTATATACCCAGGCGCGCAGACGCGGCGGCAGCGGTGTGCTGCGGCGGTCGCCGTAGAAGGCGATGGCGAACATGATGGCCATATAGACCAGGGCGACCACGGCGATCAGCCCGCTGGACAACGACATGAAAACTCCGCAGCAATAGGGTAGAGCGTGGGCCCGGTGAACAAGTCTGGCATGTGCCTTGCGCGTCGTCAGCGTCGACCATGGTCGCAGTGGCGTGTCGTCGCAGTGCGGCCTGAGTGCAGGTGACTTGCATCTGGATGTGGCGCAATGACGCTCAGGTGCATTCTAATCAACAAACAGCCACCGGCATCACTCAGGGAATCGATTGATGAGTCACCCCTCGCAATTTACCTTGCTCGGCAAGCGGCGCTTCTTGCCGTTTTTCATCACCCAGTCACTGGGCGCGTTCAACGACAACCTGTTCAAGCAGTCGTTGATCCTGGCGATCCTGTACAAGCTCAGCCTGGAGGGCGACCGCTCGATCTGGGTCAACCTGTGCGCGCTGCTGTTCATTCTGCCGTTCTTCCTGTTCTCGGCACTGGCCGGGCAGTTTGGCGAGAAGTTCGCCAAGGATGCGCTGATCCGCGCGATCAAGCTGGCCGAGATCGTCATCATGGCGATCGGCGCGGTGGGCTTTGTCAGCAACCACCTGGTGCTGATGCTGGTGGCGCTGTTCGCCATGGGCACCCATTCGGCGCTGTTTGGCCCGGTCAAGTATTCGATCCTGCCGCAGGCGCTGCGCGAGGACGAGCTGGTCGGTGGTAATGGCCTGGTCGAGATGGGCACCTTCCTGGCGATCCTGGCGGGTACCATCGGCGCTGGGGTGATGATGTCGTCCAGCAGCTATGCAACGGTGGTCGCCGGCGGCATCGTCGGCACCGCTGTGCTCGGCTACCTGGCCAGCCGCTGGATCCCCCGCGCTGCGGCGGTGGCGCCGCAGATGAAGCTCGACTGGAACATCTTCAAGCAGTCCTGGGCGACTTTGCGCCTGGGGCTTGGGCAGACGCCGGCGGTGTCGCGCTCGATTGTCGGCAACTCGTGGTTCTGGTTTGTCGGGGCTATCTATCTGACCCAGATCCCGGCCTACGCCAAGGACTGGCTGCACGGCGACGAGACGGTGGTGACGCTGGTACTGACGCTGTTCTCGGTAGGCATCGCGGTGGGTTCGCTGCTGTGCGAGCGGCTCAGCGGGCGCAAGGTGGAAATCGGCCTGGTGCCGTTCGGCTCGTTTGGCCTGACCTTGTTCGGCCTGCTCTGGTGGTGGCATTCGGGTGATGTGCCGAGCAGCGACGTGGCGCACGACTGGCTGACGTTGCTGGGCATGCATCAGGCCTGGTGGATCATGCTGTCGATCGTCGGCCTTGGGGTGTTTGGCGGGTTCTATATCGTGCCGCTGTATGCGCTGATTCAGGCGCGGACAGCCGAGGGTGAGCGGGCGCGGGTGATTGCTGCCAACAACATTCTCAATGCGTTGTTCATGGTGGTGTCGGCGTTGGTCACCATTGTGCTGTTGAGCGTGGTCGAGCTGACTATTCCACAGCTGTTTCTGGTGGTGTCGCTGCTTAATATTGCCGTTAACGCTTATATCTTCAGCATCGTGCCTGAGTTCACCATGCGTTTCTTGATCTGGCTGCTGAGCCACTCGATGTACCGGGTCGAGCATCGGGACCTGCAGCGTATTCCGGATGAGGGGGCGGCGTTGCTGGTGTGCAACCATGTGTCGTTCGTCGATGCATTGTTGCTCGCTGGGGCGATTCGTCGGCCGATTCGGTTTGTCATGTACTACAAGATCTATAACTTGCCGGTGCTCAACTTTGTCTTCCGCACGGCTGGGGCGGTGCCGATTGCTGGGCGCGGGGAGGATGAGGCTACCTACGAGCGGGCCTTCGAGCGGATTGCTCAGTACCTTGAGGCGGGGGAGTTGGTGTGTATTTTCCCTGAGGGCAAGTTGACGGGGGATGGTGAGGTTGATGTGTTCAAGGGTGGGGTGAGTCGGATTCTGGAGCGGACTTCGGTGCCTGTTGTGCCTTTGGCGTTGCAGGGGTTGTGGGGGAGTTTCTTTAGTCGGGATCCGGGGAAGGGGGTGTTCAGGCGGTTGTGGTCGCGGGTGACTGTTGTTGCTGGCGAGGCTGTTGTGGGGGATGGGGTGGGGCCGGAGATGTTGCGGGAGCGGGTTGTGGGGTTGCGGGGGGGGCGGCGTTGAGTCTTGGCTGGGATTGGGGGCTTATCCGTTTGTTGTGTTTGCTGTTAG
>NZ_JBNWAE010000027.1:0-39205 GCF_050496565.1 Pseudomonas shirazensis | reverse complement strand
AAACCCTGTGGGAGCGGGTTTACCCGCGAACACCGGCGAAGCCGGTGCCGTACACCGCGTCGTACTTTTCGCGGGTAAACCCGCTCCCACAGGGTTAGCAGATCGGCCCCCAGCGCTCATCAGAGGTCATGAAAGACAGTTGGATTCCACAACAACTTTGCAGCGCAGTTCAACAACCCGAGGAAGCAATGAACACTACAAGGATGCTGCTCTGTGCAGCGGGCTTGAGCATCGCCAGCGCTGCCCAGGCCGACCCGCGCGATCTGTGGATGTTCGCCCAGTGGGCCGGCGACCATCAGACTCGGCCGTTTCGCGAGATGCTGGTCGAGGCGCGGCTGTATGGCGTGGTGCCGATTCATCAGTTGCTGCGCTCGGCGTCGGACTGGCGTCAGTGTCGTGCCTCGCCGTTCGCGGTGCCGCCGGCGGCGCAGTGGCCGGCAGTGCGCTCGACACTGGCGTTGCTGCAAACGCTGGCTGAGCAGGATGTTCTGCGCCAGTTCGAGGTGGTGTCGGCGTACCGCGATCCGCAGCTCAACGCCTGTGCTGGCGGAGCGTTGGGCAGTGCCCACACCCGAGCATTTGCCGTTGATGTATTGCTGCCGGCATGGGCCGACCCCAATCCGCTATGCCGCTTCTGGCAGCAGCATGGCCAGGCCTGGAACATGGGCCTGGGCCGCTATCCGTCTGGGCGCATCCACATCGACACGGCCGGTTATCGCACCTGGGGCGGTGATGGCAGCGCCGACTCGTCGTTTTGTGCCAAGCCCAGCTCAGCCAAGCAGTCCTGACAGTGCTTGTGTACCCAATCGGCAAAACGCTGCCGTTTGCAGCCGGGCATGAACGGTTGTGGGCTGAGCAGGTGATACGCCGAGCCATCTGCGACAAAACCGTAAGGCGCGTGCAGCTGGCCGCCGGCGAGTTCGTCGCTGACCATCAAGGCTGACGCCATGGCCAGGCCCAGGCCGGCGCCGGCCGCCTGGATCGACAGGTAGAAGTGCTCGTAGTCGCTGCCAGCGCGGTGCCGTGCCGCTTCGCCGCGCAACCGATGCCAGTCAGGCCAGGCCGTCGGGCGGCTGCGGCTGTGCAACAAGCGAGGGTTGTGCACGGCTTCATGGCTGCCCGCGCGACACACCGGCCCCACCCATTCATCGCAGATCTTCACGCTGTGCAGCGTGCGTTCCCAGTGAAAATCGTCACGCCGCAAGGCCAGGTCAATACCGCTGCGGGCGAAGTCCACTGCGCCGCCAGCAGCGACCAGTTGCAGCTGGATATCCGGCTGCGCTGCGTGAAAGTCCGGCAGCCGTGGGATCAGCCAGCGCATGGCGATGGTCGGCTCGCAGGACAACACCAGCACGTTGTCCTGAGCCGGTTGCTGCAAGCGCTGCACAGTGTCTTCGACCTGCTCGAAGATGGCCTGGGTAGTGCTGTGCAGGGCGCGCCCGGCCGCCGTCAGGAACAGCGCCCGGTTGCGCCGCTCGAACAACTCGACCCCCAGACTTTGCTCCAGCAAGCGTATTTGCCGGCTAACCGCCCCATGGGTGACATGCAGGCGCTCGGCCGCGCGCACGAAGCTCTCGGTCTGGGCGGCGACGTCGAAAAAACGCAGGGTGTTGAGCGGCGGCAGTTTCATTGAAATCTCGGCGCAAGTGAACGCTGGCTATCTGTGAGGAAAACTAGCGGATCTACGCGACTATAAATCGATTTTGACCTGTGGATAAGCCTTCGATAATCAGCGAACTGTGGATTTTCATCGCCTATCGAGGTTGCCTGCGTGAATGAACTGATTGCTGTCGCCGTGTTTACCGTACTTGCCGTGATCAGCCCCGGCGCTGACTTCGCCATGGTCACCCGCAGCAGTTATGCACAGGGGCGCAAGGCCGGCCTGGCCGCTGCGGTCGGCATTGCCTTGGGCGTGCAGGTGCATGTGCTGTACACGGTGCTGGGCATTGCCGTGATCATCAGTCAAAGTCCGGCGCTGTTCATGGCAATGAAGGTGCTGGGCGCGGGCTACCTGATTTATCTGGGCTACCAGTCGCTGACCAATACCAAGCGGATTCGCCTCGACGACGTCCGCCAGGGGCAGGGCAGGGGTAGCTTGAGGGCGTTACGTACAGGGTTTTTCACCAACGCCCTGAACCCCAAGACCATGCTGTTTGTGATCAGCGCCTACACCCAGGTGGTGCAGCCGGGCAGCTCGCTGGCGCGGGACTTTGCCTACGGCGCATTCATGTCCTTCGCCCATTGGCTGTGGTTCAGCCTGGTGGCGGTGTTTTTTTCCAGCGCAGCGCTGCGCCTGGCCATGATCGAGCGCCAGCGAGTGGTTGATCGCGTGATCGGTGTGGCGCTGATCGGGCTGGGTTTGACTGTGTTGGTTGCGGGTGCGCGTTGAGTTCGGTTGGCGTGCGACTGGTTCTGCTTGTCTTCAGTGGGAAAGCTGGGGGCGCTAAGCACCCCTTTCGCGACACGAGGCCGCTCCTACAGTTGACTGAGCATGTCGATGGAACGCGGTCCCTGTAGGAGCGGCCTTGTGTCGCGATGGGCTGCAAAGCAGCCCCGGCGCATTCAAGCCAAGCCCAATTTAGGGAACGCCAGAAACAAGAAAGCCCGCACTAGGCGGGCTTCTTGTTAGATCTACAGACCTCGTGAGAAATCTGTACATCTGAAGGGTGGTGGCTACACAGGGACTTGAACCCCGGACCCCAGCATTATGAATGCTATGCTCTAACCAACTGAGCTATGTAGCCAACTGGCGCGCATTATTCGCTTCAGACGGCCCTCTGTCAACACCAGAATCAAAAAAAATTTACACGGTTTCAACCGCTTAGCCTGCGACCGCAGTTTTAGCGGGCGATCAGCCACTGGCCGAACAGGCTATACAGCTGCAATTGCTGCTCGGCGGCGAGCTGATCGAGGCTGGCCTGGGCGCGGTCGAGGTTGAAATCACCGCTCACCCGGCGATAAGCGGTTTGCTCATCCATCAGCCAGATGCGCTGGCCTTGATAGCCGGCCAGGCGCTCGAGCACGCTGGCCAGGGGCTGATCCTTGACCTGCAAGTGCCCGCTGCGCCAGGCCTCGACGCGCTGCACGTCGATTTTTTGCACAGGGTCGATGCGCTGTTCGGTGAAGGTCACCCGTTCGCCGGCCGAGAGCAGGCGTTGGTCGCCGCCTTGAATGATCATGGCTTTGCCGTTGAGCACGACCAGTTCGTCATGCTGGCTGCTGCGGGCGATCATCAGGCGAGTGCCATAGACCTGAATGCGCGCCTGGCCAACTTGCACTTCCATGGCGCGGCCATCGAGCACCACTTCGAGCGAGACCTGACCTTGCACCAGCTGCAACTGGCGGGTGCGTCCGCGCAGGTCGGCGTTCATCGCGCTGGCGCTGTCCAGGTGCAGCGTTGAACCGTCTGCCAGGCGCACACTGCGGCGCTCGCCGCTGGCGGTGTGCAGTTCACTGGCCAGGCGCTGCATCAGTGGCCAGTAGAGGTAGGCGAGGGCAGCGAGGATCAACAGAAACAGCGCGGCGAGGGTTTTGCCGAGATAGCTGCGGCGGGTTTTCAACTGACGCGGGCGCGGCCTTGCTGGAGGCGGAGTGAGATGCTGCCAGTAGGCTCCCAGTTCAGCGTAGGCGCGGGCGTTGGCTGGGTCCTGCTGCCAAATGGCAAATGCCTGCCGCTGTTGCTCATCGCAGCTTGGCTGACGGAGTGTGGAAAACCACTCCAGTGCCTCGCGATCGGCGTCGGGTGTGGGCTGCTGGGCGGGCATTGGGTTCATGGATCGGTCTGCTCGCAGGTGAGGCGGAAGCGGCGATAGGGAGTAGGGCAATGTGCCATGGATGCTAATTATATTGAGAACCATTTACAAGCGCGCTTCGGACCGATGGTAAAAAAGCTAGCTATGTATCGATTTGTTTCCTGATAATCGGATCCCAAACCCGCGGACGGATGTCGAGCCCATGGCCATCAGCAGTTCTCAAACCACCTCCAGCGCAACTACGGCTTCAGGTGCCAACCCCCTGGTGATGCGCATCATCGGCTTCTGTGCGCTGGCGCACCTGATCAACGACCTGATCCAGGCCGTGCTGCCAGCGATCTACCCGATGCTCAAGGCCAATTACAACTTGAGCTTTGCCCAGATCGGCCTGATTACCCTGACCTTCCAGATCACCGCGTCGCTGTTGCAGCCGTGGGTGGGGTTTTTCACCGACAAGCGGCCGACGCCGAACCTGCTGCCGCTGGGCACGCTGTGCACGCTGGTGGGGATCGTGATGCTGGCGTTTGTTGGCAGCTTCCCGATGATTCTGGTGGCCTCGGCGCTGGTTGGCATCGGCTCTTCGGCGTTTCACCCAGAGACATCGCGGATTGCCCGGCTGGCTTCGGGCGGGCGCTTCGGCCTGGCCCAATCGACCTTTCAGGTTGGTGGTAATGCCGGCTCGGCGCTGGGCCCGCTGCTGGCAGCGGCAATCGTCATCCCGTTCGGCCAGACCCATGTCGCCTGGTTCGGCCTGGCTGGGTTGTTCTTCTTTGGCGTAACCCTGCTGCTGCGCCGCTGGTACAAGGAGCACCTCAACCAGGCCAAGGCGCGCAAGGCGGTAGAAGCAACCCACGGCTTGTCGCGCCAGCGCGTGATCGGCGCATTGGTGGTGCTGGGCTTGCTGGTGTTCTCGAAGTACTTCTACATGGCCAGCTTCACCAGCTACTTCACCTTCTACCTGATCGAGAAATTCGACGTTTCGGTGGCCAGCTCGCAGTTGCACCTGTTCCTGTTCCTTGGCGCAGTGGCGGCGGGGACGTTCTTTGGCGGGCCGATTGGCGACCGCTTCGGGCGCAAGGCGGTGATCTGGTTCTCGATTCTCGGCGTGGCACCGTTCACCCTGGCGCTGCCGTATGCCGATCAATTCTGGACCACCATCCTCAGCGTGGTGATCGGCTTTATCCTCGCTTCGGCATTCTCGGCCATCGTCGTTTACGCCCAGGAGCTTGTGCCGGGTAATGTCGGCATGATCGCCGGGATCTTCTTTGGCCTGATGTTCGGCTTTGGCGGGATCGGTGCGGCGCTGCTGGGCTACGTGGCTGACCTGCGCGGCATCGAGTACGTGTATGCGCTTTGCTCGTACCTGCCATTGTTTGGTTTGCTGGCGATATTGCTGCCGTCTACCGGCAAGCGTTGAGTGCGCGTGGGGCTGCAGCGCGGCCCCACGCAGATTGACGCGCGCGGCAGCCTTGGCCTAGAGTGCTGTTTCCTCTTTACCTGCGTAGTCGATGCAATGCGCCGTAGTCAGCGTCTCCTCCAAGCCCTTCAGCCTGCAGCTCAGGCCTGTCGGCGTGCCTGGCCGAGCGACACGGTGCTCAAGCGGCGGCGCAGCGTGCTGTTTGCCTTCACCTTCTCGCCACACCTTGCCCTGAACTGATTCGTGCCGCTGCGACCAGCGCCCTTGCGTCTGGCCGCGGGCGCCTGTGTGCAGTCATTTTTCAGGGTTATCAGCCGACACGGCCGCGGGTGCCGCCGTGCCGGCATGCAAGGAGTGGGTAATGAACATGCGTTTGCTGGCGGGCCTTCTGTTCGCCGTATCGGTCGTGGGTTTCAGCCTTGGGGCGAGCCTGCCGCTGGTGTCGTTGCGGCTGCAGGACAGTGGTGCCAATACCCTGCAGATCGGCATCATGGCGGCGATCCCGGCGGCGGGGATGATGCTCTCGGCGTTTCTGGTCGATGCCTGCTGCCGCTACCTGACCCGACGCACCATCTATTTACTCTGCTTCAGTCTGTGCGCTGTTTCTATCGGTCTGTTGGAGTGGGCGTTCTCATCGATCTGGCTGCTGGCCCTGCTGCGGCTGGGGCTTGGCCTGGGCATGGGCATCGCCATCATTCTGGGTGAGTCGTGGGTCAACGAGCTGTGCCCGGAGCACAACCGCGGCAAGATCATGGCCCTGTACGCCACCAGTTTTACCGGCTTTCAGGTGCTTGGCCCGGCGATGCTGGCGCTGGTCGGCGCGCACAGCCCGTGGATCACCGGGGTGGTCACGGCCTGCTATGGCCTGGCCCTGCTGTGCATCGGATTGACCGTACCCAACGACCATGTCGAACACGCGGAAGAAGACGACAAGAGCTTTACCCTTGCTGGTTTCTTCCGGGTTGCGCCGGCGCTGTGTGTGGCGGTGCTGTTTTTCTCGTTCTTCGATGCGGTGGTGCTGTCGTTACTGCCGGTGTACGCCACCAGCCATGGCTTTGCCGTGGCCGTGGCAGCGCTGATGGTGACTGTGGTGTTTGCCGGCGACATGCTGTTCCAGCTGCCGCTGGGCTGGTTGGCGGATCGGGTCGAGCGCACCGGTTTGCACTTGGTGTGCGGGGTGGTAGCGATGCTGATCGGCATTGGCCTGCCGTGGTTGCTGCAGATGAGCTGGCTGCTGTGGCCGATGCTGGTGCTGCTGGGCGCGGTGGCTGGCGGCATCTACACCTTGGCGCTGGTGCTGATCGGCCAGCGCTTCAGGGGTCGCGACCTGGTCACGGCAAATGCCAGCGTCGGCCTGCTATGGGGTGTCGGCAGCCTGATCGGGCCGCTGCTCAGCGGCGCCGCGATGGGCGCCGCGCCGCATGGTCTGCCGATGGCGCTGGCACTGATGGCCGGGCTGTTCGTGTGCTTTGCCCGGCAGTCGTATCGCCGCGCCGGCAAGCTCAAGACGGTCGCCGAGTAAGCGCTCGGCGTAGCCTCAGAAGCTGCCGCGCAGGGTCACCGAGACGTTGCGCGGATCACCCCAGTAATAGCCGGTTGGGGTCGGCGCGACCTGGCGGTAGTACTTCTTGTCGAAGATGTTGTTGGCGTTGAGCTGCAGCGAGTACTGCTGGTTGAAGCGGTAGTTGACCATGCCGTTGTACACCGCATAACCCGCCTGCGACGCTTCGGCGGTGCCGTTGCGATTGTAGATATCGCTCTGTGCCTGCACGCCACCGCCAATGGTCCACGCCTCCAGCTCGCCGGGCAGGCGGTAGCTGGTGAACAGGCGCAACATGCGCTTGGGGTCGGTGGTGCGGATCGGGTTGCCGGTGCTGTTGGTGGTGTCCTTCAGGTACTCGGTGGTGTTGTAGGTGTAGCCACCGCCGACGTTCCAGCCCGGTAGCACCTCGCCGGAAATCTCCAGCTCGAAGCCCTGGCTGCGGTTCTTGCCGGCCGCTACTTTGCAGTAGCCGCTGGTGTAGTTGGGCAGGCACGGGTTGGGCCCGCTGATGTCGTCCAGCGCGTTGCCGACCTGATAGATGCGGAAGAACGCCAGCGAAGTGTTCAAGCGCCCTTCGTAGAACTCACCCTTGATCCCGGTCTCGTAGGCTTCACCGGTGGTCGGCTCGAGCACCGCGCCGCTGACGCCGGTGGCGGTCTGCGGGTTGAAGATCTCGGTATAGCTGGCGTAGGTGCTGAAGTTGTCGTTGATGTCATAGATCAGCGCGGCATACGGCACGATCTTGTTGTCGACGGCAAACTTGCCGTTGGATTTGACGTTGTTTTCCTGCTCGTAGTCGTACCAGTTGTTGCGCGCACCGATGATCGCCGTGAGCGGCTCGGCCAGGGAAATGCGCCAGGTGGCATAAGCCGCCTGCTGGGTGGTACGGGTGCGCACCGGGTGCGCGAAGATGGTGATATCCGGCTCGGGCAGGCTGGTCTTCGGGTCCCAGTCGCGCAGATCGAACTGCCCGGAGGCGACGTTGTTGGTGGCCGAAGCGTAGGAGTCGTTGCGGATGCGTTCGACACCGAGCATCAGTTCATGGGTGCGACCGAGCAGATCGAACGGGCCGTTGAGGGTGGCGCTGAGGTTGTTCTGGATGCTCTCGCCGCCGTCCCCTTCGGTGACCTGATAATTCATCAGGTAGGGGTTGCTGGTGCCAGTGGGCCGGCTGAAGAAGGTCTGCTTGAAGCCGTGGTCGTCGAGCTCGAAATGCGTGCGCTGGGCCATCAGCTTGAGCTTCCAGTCGTTGTCGAAGCGGTGCTCCAGCTCGGCGAAAGTCTGCAGGTTGCTGCGGTCCCAGCGGTTCCAGTCCGAGCCCAGGTAGGTGCTGCGGCCAAACGGCAGGGGCTTGCCGTCGAAGTCGGCGGGGAGGTTGCCCCAGGCGCCGGTGGCGTCGAGCTTGGTCCATTCCAGGCCGGTGGTCAGGGTGGTGCTGTCGCTGAGGTCGAAGGCGAGTACGCCGTACAGCACCTCTTTGCGCTCCGTGCGTATGTCCTGGGAGAAGTCCTTGTCATCGTGCACGGCAATCATCCGCCCGCGTACATTGCCGGTTTCGGTCAGTGGGCCGGATACATCGGCTACATAGCGCTGCGCATCCCAGCTGCCCAGGGTCACGCTGCCTTCACCCTGAAACTCGGCGGTTGGGCGCTTGCGCACCAGGTTGACCGTGCCGGAAGGGTTACCGGCGCCGCGCAGCATGCCGGTGGCGCCGCGCAGGATCTCGGCGCGGTCGATGATCGCCGAGTCGCTCTGGATGAACGAACCGCCGCCGCTGCCCTGCACTACGGTGGCGCCGTCGTACTGAATGGCGTCGATCGCGTAACCGCGAGAGTAGTACTGCACGCGCTCGCTGTCGGTCATGTTCACCACCACGCCTGGGGTCTGCTCGAGCAGGTTGGTCAGGTTGGTGATGTTCTGGTCGTCGATCCGTTGGCGAGTGACCACGGTGACCGATTGCGGCGTGCGGCGGATGCTCTGGGCGGTTTTGCCAATGGTCACCGCGCCGGTGGTGTACGAGCCGGAATGCTCGGTGGTCTCACCCAGGCGGTCGCTGGAGATACTGGTCGCGCCCAGCTCCAGCGCCCCGCCGGCGTCGACTGCCGGGATCAGCAAGAAGCTGCTGGCGCTCTCCTGCTGGACCTGCACGTCGCTGCCCTGCAGCATGATCGACAAGGCCTGGGCGCTGTCATACCGGCCCTGCACGCCTCGGGTGGTCTTGCCTTGCAGGCTGTTGGCGTCGAACGACAGGCTCAGGCCGCCTTGACGGGCCAGCTGGTCCAGGGCACTGGCCAGCGGGCCGGCGGCGATGTTCCAGTCGCGCTGCTGGTTCTGGCTGGCGGGTGCGGCCAGGACCTGCGCGGGCAGGGCGGCGGCGCTCAGGCCGAGGCCTAGCAGGGCGGCCTGCACGGCACGGCGCAGGCGATCGGGGCGGTGGGGACGGCGGTGAATCATGCAGCGCTCCTGAAGATGTTCAAGTCCACTTTTCGGGCTTTGTTCCTTCAGGCCGAGCGAGAATGAGATTCCACCTCATTTATTTTCAGGCTTTTTTCAGGTCGCGCCGATGCTGACCCAATAGCGTGTGCGGTAGTCGATACGCAGCGGCAGGGTACGCGCCAGCAGCTGCAGAATCTGTTCTGTATCGGCCAGCTGATAGGTACCAGAGACCTTCAGCTGAGCGACCTCATCGGCGCAGCGCAACAGCCCTGGGCGGTATCGCGACAACTCACTGATGAACTCGCCCAAGGGCATCTGCTGCACGCTGAGCACACCGTCGGTCCAGGCCCAGGGGTCGCCATGCAGCTGCGCCGGCGAGGCGACGCCCGACATCGACAATTGCAGCACCTGTCCCGCCTGCACCTGCTTGCTCTGCGAGGCGACGTTGACCACTCCACGGCGAACGGCCAGCAGCAGGCCGTCGTCGTTCTCGCGTATCAGCAGCTGGCCACTCTGCGTGCTCAACTGGCCAATACGGGTGTTGATGATGAAGGGCCGGTTATCGTCGCCATTGCTGTCCAGGGTCAGCTCGCCACGCAGCAGGCTCAACTGGCGTTGCTCGCTGCTATAACGCAGGTCGATGGCGCTGGCGGTGTTGAGCTGGATTGAGCTGCCGTCGCTGCCTTGCACGTGGCGTTGCTCACCGGTGCCAGTACTGCTGTCGGCGAGCAGCGCCTGCAGGCCGAGGGGTTCGCGTGCCGCCCAGCCGAGGCTGCCGCCAACCGCCAGCACGGCCATCAGCTTGAGCTGATCGCGACGACTGATGCGCTGCCGGCGGCTGCCGTCGAGGGTGCGCCGGCTCAGATCACTGGGCAGGCCGGCCAGCTCTTCGCTCAGCTCGCTGATCCGTTGCCAGGCCAGTGCATTGTGCGGATGGCTGGTCAGCCATTGCTGGAACTGGCGCTGGGTGCGTGCACTTGGCTCGTCGAAGCGCAGCTTGACCAGCCAGTCGATGGCCTGATCGACCTGGGCCTGTGCCGGCGTGCGCTCAGAGGTCGGCATAGCGCAACCGATAGCAAACGCCAAGTGCCTTGGCCAGGTCGCGTTCGATGGTAGCGCGGGAAACCTCCAGGCGCAGGGCAATCTGGGTGATGCTCAGGCCATCCAGCTGTGCCAGCAAAAACGCCTGGCGCACCCGCGGCTTGAGTTGCTGCAGGGCACGATCCAGCCGTTCGAGGGTATCGAGAATGATCAGCCGGTATTCTTCGCTGGGCGCTTCGCCCTCGGGCAGGCAGGCCAAGCTGTCCTGATAGGCACGCTCCAGCGCACGTCGGCGAAACTGGTCGATCATCAGGCCACGGGCGATGCTGCTCAGATACGCCCGGGGTTCTTTCAGCGGGGCTACCTGGCGTGCGCGCAACAGACGCACGAAGGTGTCCTGGGCCAGGTCAGCGGCGTTTTCCATGCAGCCGACTCTAGTCCGCAGCCAGCCACGCAGCCAGGCGTGATGGGTTTGATAGAGCAGATCGACCTCGGACGGCTTGAGCGTGTCGTTCATCTGCATCGGATCAATGGCCCTGAACTGGAGTTATATGCGTTTGTTAATGGTTCTCAATTCTATGGGTGAACTAGGGTTCAGGTAAAGGCCTGGGCTAAGATGAGCGATCACGCTCAACGCAGGTTTTTTGCCAATGATTGTGTCCGACCTCAGCGCGGCAGGGCTGCAGCAGGCCAGCGTTCATCTGGCCGGCATTGATGCTGACTGGGCGCGGCATGTTGCGGCAATAGGGCCTTGCCTGCATCGTGCTACGCCCGGGCGCGAGCCTTATGAGGCGCTGGTGCGGGCGATTGCCCACCAGCAGTTGCACGCGCGCGCGGCCGAGGCGATCTTGCAGCGGATGCTCGCGTTGTACCCGCAGGTGGCGTTTCCCAGCCCCGAGCAGGTGCTGGCAACCACTCCGTTGGCACTGCGCGGGTGTGGTTTTTCGGCGAACAAGCTGGCCACAGTGCAGGGCATCGCCCAGGCTCGCCTCGACGGCCTGGTGCCAAGCCGGGCCGAGGCGCTGGGTATGGCTGATGACGAGTTGATCGAACGGCTGGTGACGTTGCGTGGGGTAGGGCGCTGGACGGTGGAGATGCTGCTGATTTACTGCCTGGAGCGCTCGGATATCCTGCCGGTCGATGACTTTGGCGTGCGCGAGGGTTATCGGCGTATCAAGGGCCTGGACAAGGCGCCGACGCCTGGACAGATGCGCGCGCTGGGGCTGCCCTTGAGCCCTTATCGGACGGCAGCGGCGTGGTATCTGTGGCGTGCGGTGGGTTGATCAAGCCTGGCTGTGGCAGTTGAATTCACGAACAAGCGCAAGAATCGGAGTGAACACTGGCAGCTGCTCTGCCACGCTTTGCCCATTCCAGCCAGGAGACTGCACCATGCAGCCTGTCGACACTATCAGCGCCCGGCGAACTGCATTGATCGCGCGCGCCTGCCGCCTGATCGAAACCAGCGAGGCGCTGCCGAGCCTCGATCAACTGGCAGTCGAGCTCGCAGTCAGCCGGTTTCATCTGCATCGCCTGTTCAAGGCCGAGACCGGCCTGACCCCCAAGGCCTATGCCTCGGCGTTTCGCGCTCAGCGCCTGCGCGAGCGCTTGCAGGGTGAGGCGGCGACAGTCACCGAAGCGCTGTTCGATGCCGGCTACAACTCCAACAGCCGCTTCTACGAAGGCGCCGGTCAGCGCCTTGGCATGTTGCCCAAGCAGTACCGCGCGCGCGGTGCTGGCGCGACTATTCACTTCGCCATTGGTCAGTGTGCGCTGGGGGCGATTCTGGTGGCGCAGAGTGCGCGTGGGGTCTGCGCGATATTTCTCGGCGATGACCCGGCGCAGTTGCTCAACGACCTGCAGGATCAGTTCGCCAATGCCGAACTGATCGGTGCCGATAGCCGCTTCGAGCAACTGATCGCGCAGGTGGTGGGCTTTGTCGAGCAACCCGCGCTGGGCCTGAATCTGCCGCTGGATGTGCAAGGCACGGCATTTCAGGAGCGGGTCTGGCAAGCCTTGCGTGAGGTGCCGGCAGGCCTGCGCGTCAGTTATACCGACATCGCCGAACGCATCGGCGCACCCAAGGCAGTGCGGGCGGTGGCACTGGCCTGTGCAGCCAATCGCATCGCCGTGGCCATTCCTTGCCATCGAGTGGTTCGCCGGGACGGTGATCTCAGCGGCTACCGCTGGGGCGTAGAGCGCAAGCGGCAGCTGCTGGAGCGAGAAACGGCACTTCCCTAAGCCGGTGAGCGGCGTAGAATTCGCCGCCAGCAGAGTCTGTCTATAGGTGATTTCGATGAGGCGTGTAAGCCTTGACCGTTTGTGTGTGGGGTTACTGGCCCTGCTTATGTGGGTGGCGACCCCGGCCTGGTCGGCAGGCGCTACGCCGGTAGCGCAACTGCTGGCCGGTGAAATGCCGGCGCTGGAAGAAAACGCCAGCCTCGAGCAGTTGACCGATCGGCTCGACCAGATCCGCCAGGGCGTCACCAGCAATGCCAATGACGACCAGCTGTCGCAGCTGCGTCAGGCCGCCATGCAGGTGCAGCGTCAGGCCGATGCGCTGACCGCGGTACGCACCACCGACATCAGCCGCCTGGATGATCAGCTCAAGGTGCTCGGCGATGTACTGCCCGACGAGGGCGAAAGCATCACCCGCCAGCGTCAGCAGCTCACCAGCGACAAGAAAAAGCTGCTGGCCGAGCAGCAGAATGCCAACCAGCTGACCCAGTCTGCGCGTGACTTGTCGACCCAGATCGTCAACCTGCGCCGCAGCCAGTTCAACTCGCAGGTCACCAGCCGCGCCGCCAGCCCGCTGAGCCCGGCTTTCTGGTCGAGCATGATTCGCCCGACCGATGATGACGTCGCCCGCTTGCAGGCGTTGAAGGCCGAGGCCAGTGATGCCCTGGCCAGTGCACTTAGCCCTGAACACCGCTGGTTGTTCATCGCCAGCCTGGTCGCCGCCCTGCTGGTGTGGACGTTGGTGCGGTTGGTGGTTGAGCGGCTGCTGGCCGATGCGATGATTCGCTGGCTACCTGAAGGGCGTCTGCGCCGCAGTGCCCTGGCTCTGGGCGTCAGCCTGGCTACGTTGGCGACCATCGCCGGTTCGGTGTCGCTGGTGCGTTGGGGCCTTGAGAACAGTGCCGAGCTGGGCACCGACATCGCCAGCCTGATCAACCACGTGCTGACGCTGGTAGTGTTCAGCGCCTTCATCACCGGCCTGGGCCGGGCCATGCTGATGCTGCAACGGCCATCGTGGCGGCTGCCGCCGATCCCCGACGAAGTGGCCAGTGCGCTGGGCTGGTTCCCCAAAGTGCTGGCCGTAGCGCTGATGGTGCTGTTGACCCAGGAGCGGATCAACAGCGTGATCGGCACCAGCCTGGCGTTGACCGTCGCCACCAATGGGCTGACCGCACTGGTGGTGTCGCTGGTGTTCTTCGCCGCTCTGGTGCGCTATCGCCGGACGCGGCGCAAGCACCAGATCGAGCGCCCCTCCGGTCTGGCTGGGCTGATCCCGTTCGTGATTGTGGTCTGGGTGTTGCTGATTCTGCTGGCATTGCTGGCGGGCTATCTGACCCTGGCGTACTTCCTCGCGGCCAAGATGCTCTGGATCAGCGTGGTCGTAACCTGCGCCTACCTGCTGGTGACGGTGTTTGGCGACCTCTGCGAAACCCTGCTCTCGCCACGCCAGCCAGGTGGCCTGGCGCTGGCTTCGACGCTGGGCTTGAAGCCGCGTCACCAAGCTCAGGCCAGTACCGTTCTGGCCGGCATTGGTCGCACCCTGCTGCTGTTCTTCGCGGCGCTGCTGGCGCTGATGCCATCCGGCACCAGCCCCAGCGAGCTGCTGATGAGCCTGGCCGATTGGGACGGCAGCGGCGGCAAGGTACTCGGCAATCTGAATATCGTGCCGCAGGACATTTTCATCGCTGTGGCGATGTTCCTCGGTGGGTTGTTTGCCATTCGTGTGGTCAAGCGCTGGCTGAGCGAGCGGCTGCTGCCCGAGACCGATATGGACGCCGGCATGCGTGCCTCCCTGGTGACCCTCGTCGGCTACCTGGGCTTTCTGTTCCTGGCGATGCTGGTGATGACGACCCTGCGCATCAACCTGACCAGCCTGACCTGGGTGGTCAGTGCGTTGTCGGTAGGTATCGGTTTCGGCCTGCAGCAGATCGTGCAGAACTTCATCTCCGGCCTGATCCTGCTCACCGAGCGCCCGGTCAAGGTGGGCGACTGGGTCAGCCTGGCTGGCGTCGAAGGCGATATCCGCCGGATCAACGTGCGTGCCACCGAGATCCAGATGTCCGACCGTTCGACGGTGATCGTGCCCAATTCGCAGTTCATCTCGCAGAACGTGCGCAACGTGACCATGGGCAATGCGTTGGGGGTGGTGGGTATCACCCTGACCCTGCCGCTGGAAACCGACCCTGATCAGGTGCGTGACTTGCTGATGGCGGCGTACCACGAGCACGAAGCGATTCTGGATGCGCCGGCGCCTTCGGTGACGTTTAAGGACCTCACCGCCAGCGGCATGACCCTGAGCGTCAGTGGCTATGTGGCCAGCCCGCGGCAGGTCTCCGGCACTCGCAGCGACCTGCTGTTCACCGTGCTCGGGCGTTTGCGCGATGCCGACATCCCGCTGTCTTCGCCGCAGAGCATGGTGCTGGTGCAGGAAGCGCCCAAGCCCGCCGACGAACCCGCCTGATCGCGGTAGCGGCGCGCCCCTTGCTGGCCAAGGGGCGCGCCCGCTAGCCCAGGCAGCGGGTCACATGCTTGACTGCCTGATACGCCGACAACCCCCATGGCCCCAGCTCGCGGCCAATGCCGCTGGCCTTGGTACCGCCCCAGGACGTTTCAACGAACACCGCTTGCACCGAGTTGATCCAGACATGGCCGACTTCGAGGCTGTCGGCGACCCGTTCGGCGCGTTGCAGGTCGTTGGAACATACCGTCGCGACCAGGCCGAAGCGGCCGTCATTGGCGAGCTCAATTGACTGCTGTTCGGTGCTGAAGCGCTGCGCACAGAGTACCGGCCCGAAGATCTCCTCCTGCCACAGGCGGCTGCTTGCGGGCACATCGACATACAGCGTCGGGCTGACAAACCAGCCGTCACGGTCAAGTGCCTTGCCGCCGGCCAGGCAGCGCAGGCCTTCATCACGCGCGCTGGCAAAGTAACCCGCCACCTTCAGCCACTGCGCCTGGCTGGTCAGCGGGCCCATGTCGACTTCTTCGCTGGATGGATTACCCACCCGCAGTTTTGTCAGAGCACCCTGCAATTGGCTGAGCAGCGCGTCGGCGATGCCATCCTGCACCAGCAAGCGCGAGGTCGCCGAGCACATCTGGCCGGCGTTCCAGGTGATGCCGGCAATGATCCAGTCAACTGCCTGCTGCACGTCGCAATCGTCGAACACGATGATCGCCGACTTGCCCCCCAACTCCAGGGTCAGCGGCCGGCAGTGCGCCGCCGAGGCGCGCATGACCTGGCTGCCAACGCCATTGCTGCCGGTGAATGACAGCTTGTCCAGGCCAGGATGGCCGCTGAGCGCGGCGCCAGTCTCGGCTTTGCCGTTGACGATGTTCAGCACGCCCGCTGGCAGGCCGATCTGGCTGGCGATTTCGCCGTAGGCCAGCTCCACCAGTGGCGTGACTTCGGAGGGCTTGAGCACCACCGTGCAGCCTGCCGCCAGGGCCGGAGCGAGCTTCCAGGCGCTGGTTACCAGCGGGAAGTTCCACGGCACGACCAGGCCAACCACACCGATCGGTTCCAGCCGCGTACGCGAGGTAAAGCCCGGCGCCGCCAACGGCACTTCACGATTGCTGGCCGGCAACTGCTCGGCCAGCGCTGCGTAATAGCTGAAGGTCGCCACGGCGTCATCGAGGTCCACTTCAGCCTCGTGGCGGGGCTTGCCGTTGTTGCGCATCTGCAGGGCGATCAACGCTTCACGACGGGCCGTCAGCTGCTCGGCGAAGCCGTACAAGAGGCGGGCACGTTCACTTGCCGGGGTGGCTTTCCAGGCCGGCAGCGCCTGTCGTGCGGCGCTAACCGCCTGGTCAACCTGGGCCGTGCTGGCGGCCATCAGCTCGGCGAACGGCACGCCCAGCGCGGGGTCGTGGACGGTAATGCAGTCAGTGCCTTGGCCTTCGACCCAGCAGCCATCGATGTAGTTGAACGTGTTCATGGGCAGATTCCAGTCAGGCCATTTCGGCGGCAGAAGTTACCGGTTGCGGTGCGCTGTCTTTGCTGTGCACCCAGCGCGGGCCGTTCGGCCCATACACGCCAGCGGGTTCGGGGAACAGCCGGAGCAGGCTGAGGTAGAGCAGGGCGGCGACGCCGAGGGTTACCGGCAGGCTCACGTCGATGCCGCCGGCCAGTTCACCCAGCGGGCCAACGAACTGTCCCGGCAGATTGACGAAGCACAGGCCCAGCGCTGCGCTGGGCAGCCAGGCGCCCATGCCGCGCCAGTTCCAGCCATGCAGGAACCAGTAGTGGCCGCCGCGCTGGCCACGGGTGAATACCTGCAGATCGTCGGCATGGTAGAAGCCACGGCGAGTGATCAGGCCGAGGATCATGATCACCATCCACGGGCTGGTGCAGGTGATGATCAGCACGGCGAAAGTCGACACGCTCTGCACCAGGTTGAAGGTAAAGCGGCCGAGGAAGATAAAGCCGATTGCTGCCACGCCAATCAGCAAGGTGGCTGCGGCGCGGCTGAGCAGGCGCGGGAACACGCTGGACATGTCCAGCCCGGTGCCATACAGCGCGGTGGTACCGGTCGACATGCCGCCGATCACCGCAATCAGGCACACCGGCAAAAAGAACCAGCTCGGCGAGATCGCCAGCAGGCCGCCGACATAGTTGTTGGCGGCAATGTAGTCCGGTGCCTGGCTGGCGACCAGAGTCGCGGTGCACAGGCCGAACAGGAACGGGATCAAGGTAGCGACCTGGGCGCCGATCACCGCCAGCATGATCCGTGCTTTTGGCGTTTCACGCGGGATGTAGCGCGACCAGTCGCCGAGAAACGCGCCGAACGAGACCGGGTTGCTCATGGCCAGGATCGCCGCGCCGACAAACGCCGCCCAAAAACCTGCCTGACCGGCATTGACGCTGCCGGCATAGCCCGCATCGAACGGTCCGGCGAAGGCGAAGATGCCCAGCAGAAACAGCAGGCTCGAGGCCCACACGGCGATCTTGTTGACCCACAGCATGAAGCGAAAGCCGTAGATGCACACCACCAGTACCAGCACCGCGAACAAGCCGTAGGCCAGGCCCAGGGTCAGGTCGGTTTCCGGCAGCCCGACCAGGCGCTTGGCGCCGCCGACCAAGGCATCGCCGGAGCTCCACACCGACAGGGAAAAGAACGCCACGGCGGTCAGCAGTGACAGGAACGAGCCGACGATGCGCCCGTGTACGCCAAAGTGTGCGCCGGACGAGACCGCGTTGTTGGTGCCGTTCAACGCACCGAACAGGCCCATCGGGGCGAGGATCAAGGCGCCGATACCGACACCGAGCAAAATCGCCCAGACGCCGGCCTGGAACGACAGCCCAAACAAAACCGGGAAGCTGCCGAGCACGGCAGTGGCAAAGGTGTTGGCGCCGCCGAAGATCAGGCGGAACAGGTCCAGCGGGGTGGCATGGCGTTGCGCGTCGGGGATTTGCTCGACGCCATTGCTCTCGATACCGGTCGAGTTGCTCATGGTGATGCTCCAGCGCGGTTGTTGTGGTCGGCGCAAGGCGCGACGCTTTTATGGGTGCGTTGGCAGGGGCGGCAGGGCCGCAAGGCTTAATGTTGCTTCAGGCAGGCGAAACCACCGAAAGGTGCTCGTGGCAGGCTAGCCAGTGAGTGCTGTGCCGGCGGAACAGGATGGTCTCGCGCTCGGCCAGTTGTTGTTCTTCACCGTTGACGCTGATGCGGGTGGCGACGTCGTGGATGAAGATTGCCAGGTCGCCCTGCAGGGTGATGGTGGCGTTGCTGGATTGGCAGTCGAGCACGTTGAAGCCTTCCTCTTGCCACTGTTGCCAAAGGGCTTGGTAGGCCTGGCGCGAGAGCAGCGGCTGGGGGAGGGTATGGAAGACGAAGGTTGCGTCTTCGCTGAAGCAGGCGAAGTAGCGCTCGGTATCGTTGCTGGCGAAGGCGGCAACCAGCTCGGCGGCGGCCTGGCTTACCTGGAGGGTCTGGTCCACTGCGGTGGTCTCACGGTTATTGTGATTATGGTGGTGGCAGTTTGCGCAGGGTTGGTGGGGGGAAGAATCTGCTGGGTGAAATAATTAGTTCAGGGATTTGTGAAGTGATTTTGGGGGATGGGGGTGGTGTGTTGTACCGCGAGGGTAGGCACCAGTTGGCTTGTGGGACGCTAACCGTTGCTATGGGCTTATCGGTGTTTATGGTGGTAAGGCCAGTAGGTCGCCGAGCGGGAGAGCCGAGGTCGCTCTGCTACCCCGCCATAGCTGCTTCGCAGGCGCGCCAGGCTGGACGCGATCAGGGTAGGAGCGGCCTTGTGTCGCGAAAGGCCAGCGAAGCTGGCCCGGCGATGTCAGTGGCGGAGCTGAAATTTTGGGGGCGGGGCAATCTTGCGGTGGTACACAAATCGAGGGACCGCTACGCGGTCCTTTCGCGACACAAGGCCGCTCCTACAGTGACTTTGCAAGGCGTTGGTGCTGTGGTGTGCCCATCGAGGGACCGCTACGCGCTCCTTTCGCGACGCAAGGCCGCTCCTACAATGACTGCGCCCCGCGCCGATATACCACAGCACTCCAATACCCACTATCACCGGACTCCTGCCGCACCCAGCCTGCAGCCCGCAACCGCTTGCCAATAAACCGATTCATGATCCCGTGCCCAACCAGCAACACCGGCCCACCCTCAGCCATCGACTGCAACCGCCGCGCCCCGTCATCCGCCCGTGCACCGGCTGCCTTGGCCGATTCAACCCCCGGCGAATACCCGCACAACCAGAGCACCCGCAGCACAGCCGCCCAGGTAAACGGCGATAGCTTCGCCAAGCGCC
Source organism: Pseudomonas shirazensis (assembly GCF_050496565.1). Lineage (GTDB taxonomy): Bacteria > Pseudomonadota > Gammaproteobacteria > Pseudomonadales > Pseudomonadaceae > Aquipseudomonas > Aquipseudomonas shirazensis_A. The sequence continues at coordinate 20,019 of NZ_JBNWAE010000027.1, read as the reverse complement.
CACGACCACCTGGCAGCTGCGCCTCGCAGAATACCGCTTCGACCACGCCAGGCTCGATCCCAAGCGCCTGCGCCGAGCTCAGTGCACGCGGCGCGCTGCTGCAGGCAATGACCTGCGCCCCAGCCGCCAACTGCACGCTGGCAGCAGGTGCCGGGTCTTGGGTGATGACTGAGCGATCATAGTCTTCGATCCAACCCTGCATATCACCGAGGGCAACTCGACCGGTCACAGCCAGTTGCGGCTGGCCATGACGCATAAGAATAATCTGCTGTTCCATGCTGTTCTGCTTCCTTGTTGAACCCGCCAGAAACAAAAAATCCGGCGCCTAGGCACCGGATTCTTTCACATCAAGCTGAAATCAATCAGACGTTGAAGCGGAAGTGCATCACATCACCATCTTTGACGATGTATTCCTTGCCTTCCAGACGCCACTTGCCCGCTTCCTTGGCACCGCTCTCACCCTTGAACTGGATGAAGTCGTCATAGGCGACCACTTCAGCGCGGATGAAGCCTTTCTCGAAGTCGGTGTGGATCACCCCAGCCGCCTGCGGAGCGGTAGCACCGATGCGCACAGTCCAGGCGCGTACTTCCTGCACCCCGGCGGTGAAGTAGGTCTGCAGGTTGAGCAGTTCGTAACCGGCACGGATCACCCGGTTCAGGCCAGGCTCTTCCAGACCTAGGGCTTCAAGGAACATGTCCTTCTCTTCGCCGTCATCGAGCTCGGCAATCTCGGCCTCGATCTTGTTGCACACCGGTACCACCACTGCGCCTTCTTCTTCAGCAATCGCGCGCACTACATCCAGGTGCGGGTTGTTGTCGAAACCGTCTTCAGCAACGTTGGCGATGTACATCACCGGCTTGCTGGTCAGCAGATGGAAGCCACGGATCACCGCTTTTTCATCTTCAGCCATGGTCTTCATCAGGCTGCGCGCTGGCTTGCCTTCGGTGAAGTGCGGGATCAGCTTCTCGAGGATGGCCTTCTGCGCGAGGGCCTCCTTGTCACCGCCCTTGGCGTTGCGGGTGACTTTCTGCAGTTGCTTCTCGCAGCTGTCAAGGTCGGCGAAGATCAGCTCGAGGTCGATGATCTCGATGTCACGCTTGGGGTCGACACTGTTGGAAACGTGAATCACGTTCTCGTCTTCGAAGCAGCGCACCACGTGGGCGATGGCGTCAGTCTCGCGGATGTTGGCGAGGAACTTGTTGCCCAGGCCTTCACCTTTGGAGGCACCGGCAACCAGGCCGGCGATGTCGACGAACTCCATGGTGGTCGGCAGGATGCGGTTCGGCTTGACGATTTCAGCCAGGGCCGCGAGGCGCGCATCCGGCATCGGCACGATACCGCTGTTCGGCTCGATGGTGCAGAAGGGGAAGTTCTCAGCCGCGATGCCGGACTTGGTCAGCGCGTTGAACAGGGTGGACTTGCCGACGTTGGGCAGGCCGACGATGCCGCAATTGAAACCCATGGAAATTCCCCTCTTGGTGAGATCAGGCCTTCTGGCTGTGCAGCTCGCGCATGGCCTTGGCGAAGTCGCCGGCGAGCACGTCCGGCAGCACGCCGAGGGCAAAGTCGATGCTGGCGTCGAGCTTGTCCTGTTCGGCGCGCGGTGCGCGGCCAAGGACGAAGTTGGAGACCAGCTTGGCGTCACCTGGGTGGCCGATGCCAAGCCGCAGGCGATGGAAGTCGTTCTGGTTGCCGAGTTGCGCGATGATGTCGCGCAGCCCGTTGTGCCCACCGTGGCCGCCACCTCGTTTGAGTTTGGCGACGCCCGGAGGCAGGTCGAGTTCGTCGTGAGCCACCAGAATGGCCTCCGGTTTGATCCGGAAGAAATTGGCCAGGGCCGCCACGGACTGGCCGCTGCGGTTCATGTAGGTGGTGGGGATCAACAGACGAACGTCGTTGCCCTGATGGCTGAATTTTGCCGTCAGGCCGAAATATTTGCGGTCAGCAGTGAGTGAAACCCGCTGGGCGCTGGCAATGCGTTCAACGAAAAGAGCCCCTGCGTTATGCCGGGTCTGTTCGTATTCGGGGCCGGGGTTACCCAGGCCGACGATCAACTGGATGGCGGTCACGTAGGGGCTCTTCCTTGGAGTTGGTGGGTCACAGTGCTGGGCACTGTAACCCGGTCAACACCGGCGCGCCGAGTAGATTACTCAGCAGCGCCTTCTTCTTCAGCTTCAGCAGCAACGCGCGGAGCGTGAACGTTGGCAACAGCTTTGTCATCACCGTGGGCCAGAGCAACGAACTCTACGCCTTTAGGAGCTTTCAGGTCCGACAGGTGGATGATGGTGCCGATTTCAGCGTTAGCCAGGTCAACTTCGATGAACTCTGGCAGGTCTTTGGCTTCGCAGGAAACTTCGATCTGAGATTCAACGTGCGAGATCTCGCCGCCTTTCTTGATCGGTGCTTCTTCGTTGATGAAGTGCACTGGAACCTGAGCGGTCAGTTTCTGGCCAGCGACAACACGGATGAAGTCGGCGTGCATGATGAACTGCTTGACCGGGTGACGCTGCAGAGCCTTGACGATGACGTTCTGCTTGGCGCCGTCAACGTTCAGTTCGATCACGTGGCTGAAGGCAGCTTCGTTTTCGAACAGCTTGGCGATTTCCTTCAGAACGAAGGTAACGGACTCAGCTTCTTTGTTGCCACCGTAGATGACGGCAGGGATGCTCTGCGTGTGACGCAGGCGGCGGCTCGCACCTTTCCCCAGGTCAGTACGCTTGATTGCGTTCAGGGTAAAATCAGTCATTTTGTTTCTCCAAAATAGCCAGCACCCGCAGGCGTTTGCGACCAGCGCCAAACGGGGTGGGCAAAAAAGCCCCGCCCCGACATAAGGGTCGGGGCGGGGCGCTTTTCGTCAACGGGGTTCCGCTTAGCGGAACATCGCGCTGATCGATTCTTCGTTGCTGATGCGGCGAACCGCTTCAGCGACAACCGGTGCAATATCCAACTGGCGGATACGGTCACAGGCTTGAGCAGCGGCCGACAGCGGGATGGTGTTGGTCACCACCAGCTCGTCGAGTACCGACTTCTCGATGTTCTCGATCGCTCGGCCAGACAGAACCGGGTGCGTGCAGTAGGCGTAAACCTTGGCAGCGCCGTGTTCTTTCAGAGCCTTGGCCGCGTGGCACAGTGTGCCGGCGGTGTCGACCATGTCGTCTACCAGGATGCAAGTGCGCCCTTCGACGTCGCCGATGATGTGCATCACTTCGGAGTGATTGGCCTTTTCACGGCGTTTGTCGATGATACCCAGATCGACACCCAGCGACTTGGCAACAGCACGTGCACGCACGACGCCACCGATGTCTGGGGAGACGATCATCAGGTTCTCGAAACGCTGGTCTTCGATATCGTCGACCAATACGGGCGAGCCGTAGATGTTGTCGACCGGGATATCGAAGAAACCCTGGATCTGGTCAGCGTGCAGGTCGACAGTGAGAACACGGTCGATACCCACGACAGTGAGCATGTCAGCGACAACTTTGGCGCTGATGGCTACACGTGCCGAACGCGGACGGCGGTCCTGGCGGGCGTATCCGAAGTAAGGAATCACGGCGGTGATTCGGGAAGCTGAGGAGCGGCGGAAGGCGTCGGCCATCACTACCAGTTCCATCAGATTATCGTTGGTCGGAGCGCAAGTCGGCTGAATGATGAAGACGTCTTTACCGCGGACGTTTTCATTGATCTCAGTGCTGATCTCGCCGTCGGAGAACTTACCGACAGAAACATCACCAAGTGGGATATGCAGCTGACGTACGACACGTCGAGCCAGATCGGGGTTAGCGTTCCCCGTAAAGACCATCATCTTGGACACGCGCAGTACCTGAAGGCTGAGGGTATACCTGGATGAGTATAGGAAAATGGCAGGGGCGGCTGGATTCGAACCAACGCATGGCAGGATCAAAACCTGCTGCCTTACCGCTTGGCGACGCCCCTGTATCTGTTGCTGCGAGCACTGTGTACTCGACTTCTAGAGCAGACTCTGTAGCTTGCGATGCAACATCGAAACGTTGCTTCCTTTTGCCACAAACCCTGTTTGAGTCTCTGAAAGAAGGGCCAGAACTTTATCAGCTTCGGCTTTGCTTGGGAAGGCCCCAAACACGCAACTTCCAGTACCGGTTAATCGAGCTTCAGTATATTTACCAAGAAGATTCAACGCATTGCGAACTTCCGGGTAACTTTGCTCTACCACCGGTTGGCAGTCATTTCGACTGTTTCCCTCGGGAACGGGGCGCATCTTAAGGGGGAGGGAATCACGTGTCAACTGCGGATGTGAAAAAATTTCCGCTGTGCTGACAGACACTTGCGGCACCAGCACGACATACCACGGCTCTACCGGATCGACCGGGGTGAGCTGCTCGCCAACCCCTTGGGCGAAGGCCGCATGGCCGCGCACGAATACCGGCACGTCGGCGCCCAGGCTCAGCCCCAGCGCAGCCAGGCGATCAAGGTCCCAGCCCAGTTGCCACAGATGGTTGAGGCCGAGCAGGGTGGTCGCGGCGTCGGAGCTGCCGCCGCCTATGCCGCCGCCCATGGGCAGAAGCTTCTCCAGCCAGATATCCGCACCCTGCTTGCAGCCCGACTGCTGCTGCAACTGGCGCGCAGCGCGCACGATCAGGTTGCTGTCGTGGTCTACTCCGAGGACGTCTGTCTGCAGGCGCACCTGATCGTCGTCGCGCAGGGCAAAGCGCAGCTGGTCCGCGTGGTCGAGAAACTGAAACACGGTTTCCAGCTCATGGTAACCGTCATCGCGACGGCCAATAATGTGCAGCCACAGGTTCAGCTTGGCCGGTGCCGGGAGGCTCAGCGTGGTCATCGATCAGTGTCCCAGTTGCCGCGGTTGCCAGTCTTTGACCACGAGGGTGACGTCGATGTCCTTGCCGTGCAGCTTGATCCGCTCTGGAAGCCAGTAGCCATTTTGCTGGGTGTAGCTCAGGTACTGAACCTGCCAGCCATCCTGGTTGAGGCTGGCCAGGCGGCTGTCCTGGTCGAGAGTCAGCTGGCTCTTGCTGTCGGGGGCGGGCAGGCCGCGCACCCACCAGACCAGATGCGACACCGGCAATTCCCAGCCAAGCTGTTCGGCGAGCAGGGCTTCCGGGCTGGGTGCTTCATAGCGGCCCTGGTTGGCCACCTCCAGCACTACGCCGCCGGGGCGGCCGGTCAGACGCGCCGCACCGCGGCCAAGCGGGCCAGCCAGACGAATGTCGTAGTAATCCTGGCGCTGCAGCCAGAACAAGGTGCCGCTACCGGAGTCCTTGGGCGCGCGGATGCCGACCTTGCCGTTGATCTGCCAGCCGTCGAGGCTGCTCAGCTGTTGTTTGTGTTGACGCCACAGTTGTGGGTCGCCCTGGCCCTGCACGGCTTCGCGGCTACCAAAGCTGCTGCAGCCAGCGAGCACGGCGATCAGGGTGAAAGTAAGGCAATGACGCAAGAACATGGCTTAGAGAGTCTCTGATCCGGTCAGGCGCAAGACGGTCTTGCGCAGGACAGTGCTGTCGGGTTGGGTTTCGAAGGCCTTGGCCCAGACCTGGCGCGCTTCGCGGCGCTTGCCATTGGCCCAGAGCACTTCGCCCAGGTGGGCTGCCACTTCGTGATCGGGGAAACGCACCAACGCCTGGCGCAGGTAGCGCTCGGCTTCGTCCAGGTTGCCCAGGCGGTAATTCACCCAGCCAAGGCTGTCGAGCACGGCAGGGTCGTCCGGGGTCAGTTGGTGGGCTTTTTCGATCAGGGCTTTGGCTTCGGCATAGCGCGTGGTGCGGTCGGCCAGGGTGTAGCCGAGGGCATTCAGGGCCATGGCGTTTTCCGGCTCGCGGGTGATGATTGCGCGCAGGTCCTTTTCCATCTGGCTGAGGTCGTCACGCTTTTCAGCGAGCATGGCGCGGGTATAAAGCAGGTTGATGTCGTCCGGGTAGCGCTTGATCGCTTGCTGCAGGACCTGGTCGGCCTGCGCCGGCTTGTCGTTGTTGCCGTAGCTCTCGGCCTCGATCAGGTACAGCTGGATGGCGTAGTCGGGCTGCGCTTCACGGGCTTCGGCGAGCAGGCGCGAGGCCTCGCGGCCGCGGCCGTTGGCGATGAGGATGTCGGCCTGGCGCAGTTGCGCCGGCAAGTAGTCGGCACCGGGGCCGACCAGCGCGTATTCGCGCAGCGCCGCTTGCGGGTCGTTGCGCTGCTCGCGGATCCGGCCCAGGTTGAGGTGCGCGGCATCTACATTGCTGTCGCGCTCGACCAGCTCTTGCAGATAGCCTTCGGCCTCGTCCCAGTTCTTGTTTTCCAGGCATACCAGCGCCAGGGAATAACGCAGTTCGTCATCTTCCGGGTACTGTTGGAGCATGCTTTCGAATTCGGCCTTGGCGTCGCCGATGCGGTCCTGTTCGACCAGGGTGCGCGCGTAGGTCAGGCGCAGGCGCTTGTCTTCCGGGTTGTCGCGGATTGCCCGGCGCAGCAGTGGCAGTGCTTCAGGGCCACGGTCGAGGGCCTGCAGCAGGCGGGCACGGAGCAGGATCGGAGCGATTTCGCCATTTTGCGGTGGGTGCTGTTCGAGCAGAGCCAGTGCTTGCTCCGGTTTGTCGTCCTGATTGAGCAGCAGCGCCTTGCCGAAGATCAGCTGGCCGTTCTCGGGGTACTTCACCAGCAGGCGCTCGAAGCTCTGCATCAAGCCATCGCGGGTGCTCTGATCGGTCTCGGCTGCGGACAGCGCAAGGAAGTCGAAATGGGTATCGCCCTGACCTTGCAGGACCTTTTCCATGAACACCATCGACTCGTCGTAGCGCCCGCCACGCGCCAGCTGGATCGCGGCGGCGCGTTGCGCGTCGAGATTGTCCGGGTCGTTGCGGGCCCAGATCAGCGCGGTATCCAGCGCTGGTTCGTCGGCGCCAAGGTACTCGGCAATGCGGAACGCCCGCTCGGAGACGCCCGGGTCTTGAGTCTTCTCGGCCTGGTCAACGTAGTTGGCCAGGGCGATATCGAACCGGTTGCGCTGGCCGGCCAGCTCGGCAACCAGCAGGCTGTAGAGGGTTTCCGGCTTGAACGATCCGTACACCACGGGCTTTTCCTGCGCAGCCTTGGCGGCCTCTGCAGCAGGCGGCTCGGCGGCGTTCTGCGGGGCCAGGCTTTGGCAGCCCTGAAGCAGGGCGAAGGTGAGCAGCAGTGCGTGGGATCTATTCATAGATAAGGTATAAAAGTGCTATCCGGCGGTCGCAGCATGATGACACAAGCGCAGTGGCAAACCCACCTGCGAAGCCATGCCGCGTGATTAAGAATCAGGCGCGTGTAGTGGCCATCATGGCCACGATCTATTACGACAATAGTGAACGGTGGTTGTTCTGGAACCTGCGAAGTAGGACAATTATCGGCTTCACGTCACAACCAGCGACCTTGCATGGCCTTTCTTGCACTTGGTATCAACCATAAGACTGCCTCGGTAGACGTACGCGAGCGCGTGGCGTTTACGCCCGAGCAGCTGGTCGACGCCCTGCAGCAGCTCTGCCGACTGACCGCCAGCCGCGAGGCGGCGATCCTGTCGACCTGCAACCGCAGCGAGCTTTACATAGAGCAGGACCACCTGACCGCCGACGCGGTGCTGCAATGGCTGGCCGACTACCACCAGCTCAGCGTAGATGAACTGCGCGCAAGCGCCTACGTGCATGAGGAACATGACGCCGTGCGGCACATGATGCGGGTCGCCTCCGGGCTGGACTCGCTGGTGCTGGGCGAGCCGCAGATCCTCGGCCAGATGAAGTCGGCCTACGCCGTGGCGCGCGAGGCCGGCACCATCGGCCCGCTGCTGGGGCGCCTGTTCCAGGCTACCTTCAGCGCTGCCAAGCAGGTACGGACCGACACCGCGATCGGCGAGAACCCGGTGTCGGTGGCGTTTGCCGCGGCCAGCCTGGCCAAGCAGATCTTCAGTGACCTGGGCCGTAGCCAGGCGCTGCTGATCGGTGCTGGTGAAACCATCACCCTGGTTGCCCGCCATCTGCATGAGCAGGGCGTGCGCCGTATCGTCGTGGCCAACCGCACCCTGGAGCGGGCGAGCATGCTCGCCGAGCAGTTCGGCGCCCATGCCGTGTTGCTGGCGGACATCCCCCAGGAGCTGGCGCACAGCGACATCGTCATCAGTTCCACCGCCAGCCAGTTGCCGATCCTGGGCAAGGGCGCGGTCGAAAGTGCGCTGAAGCAACGCCGGCACAAGCCGATCTTCATGGTCGACATTGCCGTGCCGCGCGACATCGAGGCACAGGTCGGCGAGCTGGATGACGTCTACCTGTATACCGTTGATGACCTGCACGATGTCGTCGCCGAAAACCTCAAAAGCCGTCAGGGCGCGGCGCAGGCTGCCGAAGAGCTGGTTGCGGCCGGCGCCGGCGACTTCATGGTGCGCCTGCGCGAGCTGGCTGCCGTCGATGTGCTCAAGGCCTACCGCCAGCAAAGTGAACGGCTGCGCGATGAAGAGCTGCAGAAGGCCCAGCGGCTGCTGGCCAACGGCGGCAACCCGGAGGACGTACTGGCCCAGCTGGCCCGAGGGCTGACCAACAAATTGCTGCACGCGCCCAGCGTGCAGCTGAAAAAGCTCTCGGCCGAGGGCCGCGTCGATGCGCTGGCCATGGCCCAGGAACTCTTTGCCCTCAACGAGGGCTCCACGGACAAACCCCCGCAATGAAAGCGTCGCTGCTGAATAAACTGGATATCCTCCAGGACCGCTTCGAGGAACTGACTGCCCTGCTGGGTGACGGCGAGGTGATTGCCGACCAGACGCGCTTCCGGGCCTATTCCAGGGAATACGCCGAAGTCGAGCCGGTGATGAGCGCCTATCAACAGTGGCGCAAGGTCCAGGCTGACCTCGAGGGCGCGCAGGCGCTGCTCAAGGACAGCGACCCGGACATGCGCGAGATGGCCGTCGAGGAAGTCCGCGAAGCCAAGGAGCAGTTGCTCGAGCTGGAGTCGCAGCTGCAGCGCATGCTGCTGCCCAAGGACCCCAACGACGGCCGCAACGTGTTCCTTGAAATCCGTGCTGGCACCGGCGGCGACGAGGCGGCGATCTTCTCTGGCGACCTGTTCCGCATGTACTCGCGCTACGCCGAGAAGCGCGGCTGGCGTCTGGAGATTCTCTCCGAGAACGTCGGTGAGCACGGTGGCTATAAAGAGATCATTGCCCGTATCGAAGGCGACAATGTCTACGCCAAGCTCAAGTTCGAGTCCGGCGCGCACCGTGTGCAACGGGTGCCGGAGACCGAGTCGCAAGGGCGTATCCATACCTCCGCCTGTACCGTGGCCGTGCTGCCCGAGCCTGACGAGCAGGTGGCGATCGAGATCAATCCGGCCGACCTGCGCGTAGACACCTACCGCGCCTCCGGCGCCGGCGGTCAGCACATCAACAAGACCGACTCGGCGATCCGCATCACCCACTTACCGACCGGCATCGTGGTCGAGTGCCAGGAAGAGCGTTCGCAGCACAAGAACCGCGCCCGTGCCATGTCCTGGCTGTCGGCCAAGCTCAACGACATCCAGACCAGCGCTGCGCAGAACGCGATCGCCAGCGAGCGCAAGCTGCTGGTCGGCTCGGGTGACCGCTCCGAGCGCATTCGCACCTATAACTATCCACAGGGGCGGGTGACCGATCACCGCGTCAACCTGACCCTGTACTCCCTGGATGACATCCTCGCCGGTGGCGTCGATGCCGTGATCGAACCGTTGCTGGCCGAATACCAGGCCGATCAATTGGCTGCCCTGGGGGACTGATGACCATTATTGCCAGCCTGCTGCGCAACGCGCAGTTGCCAGATTCGCCGACCGAGCGGCTCGACGCCGAGCTGCTGTTGGCGGCCGCCCTGGGCAAGTCGCGCAGCTTTCTCCACACCTGGCCTGAGCGCATCGTCAGTAGTGAGGCCGCGCAGGTGTTTGCCGACTACCTCGCGCGCCGCCGTGACGGCGAGCCAGTGGCTTATATTCTCGGTCAGCAAGGGTTTTGGAAACTCGACCTCGAGGTTGCGCCAGACACCCTGATCCCGCGGCCCGATACCGAACTGCTGGTTGAAACCGCGCTGGAGCTGCAGGCCGGCGGCCCGGCGCGGTTGCTCGATCTGGGCACTGGCACCGGCGCGATCGCCTTGGCCCTGGCCAGCGAACGCCCGGTTTGGCAGGTGGTCGCAGTAGACCGCATCGACGCCGCCGTGGCGCTAGCCGAGCGCAATCGTCAGCGCTTGCAATTGAGCAACGTCGAGGTGCGCAAGAGCCACTGGTTTGACGCCCTGGCTGGCGAGCGCTTCGCGATGATTCTGAGCAACCCGCCGTATATTCGTGCTGGCGACCCGCATCTGGTCGCGGGCGATGTGCGCTTCGAGCCGAGCAGTGCGCTGGTAGCTGGTGACGATGGCCTGGATGATCTGCGCGAGATCATCGCCCAGGCGCCTGCGCACCTCGTCGAAGGCGGCTGGTTGTTGCTTGAGCACGGCTATGATCAGGCTGATGCTGTGCGTGAACTGCTCAGCCAACAGGGCTTTACCGAGGTCGCCAGCCGGCGTGACCTGGGCGGCCACGAACGCATCTCGCTGGGGCGCCTGCCATGCTGAGTGATCAGGAACTGCTGCGCTACAGCCGGCAGGTCCTGCTGGCTCAAGTGGATATCGACGGCCAGTTGCGGCTCAAGCAGAGCAAGGCGCTGGTGGTCGGCGTCGGCGGCCTCGGCTCGCCGGTGGCGTTGTACCTGGCAGCGGCGGGGGTTGGTGAGCTGCACCTGGCCGACTTCGATACGGTCGACCTGACCAACCTGCAGCGGCAGATCATCCATGACACCGACAGTGTCGGCATGGGCAAGGTCGACTCGGCGATCAAGCGCCTGCAGGCGATCAACCCTGAGATCAAGCTGGTGGCTCACCGCCTGGCGCTGGACGAGGATTCCCTGGCAGCGGCTGTGTCAGCGGTCGATGTGGTGCTGGATTGCTCGGATAACTTCAGCACCCGCGAGGCGGTCAACGCCGCGTGCGTGGCTGCGGCCAGGCCTCTGGTCAGCGGCGCGGCAATTCGCCTTGAAGGTCAGCTGTCGGTGTTCGACACCCGGCGTGACAGCAGCCCCTGCTACCACTGCCTGTATGGCCATGGCAGCGAGGCCGAACTGACCTGCAGCGAAGCCGGCGTGATCGGCCCGCTGGTAGGCCTGGTCGGTAGCCTGCAGGCACTTGAAGCACTCAAGCTGCTGGCCGAATTCGGCGAGCCGCTGGTCGGTCGCCTGTTGCTGATCGATGCACTGACCACGCGCATGCGCGAGCTGCGGGTCAAGCGTGACCCGGCCTGCGCCGTGTGCGCCCAGCGCCATGGCTGAGCGCTCGGCGCCGGTCGGCGTGATGGACTCGGGGGTCGGCGGTTTGTCGGTACTTGCCGAGATCCAGCGCCGGCTACCGAACGAATCACTGCTGTACGTGGCCGACAGTGGCCACGTTCCCTACGGCGAAAAATCCCCTGACTACATCCGCCAGCGCTTGCGGCTTATTGCTGAGTTTTTTCAGCAGCAAGGTGCCAAGGCGATGGTGCTGGCCTGCAACACCGCGACTGTGGCTGCCGTGGCTGATCTGCGCGAGCAGTACCCGCAGTGGCCGTTGGTGGGAATGGAACCTGCGGTAAAACCGGCGGCGGCAGCGACCCGTTCAGGTGTAGTGGGAGTGCTAGCCACCACCGGTACCCTGCAAAGTGCCAAATTTGCTGCCTTGCTCGACCGCTTCGCCAGCGATGTACGGGTCATCACCCAGCCCTGCCCGGGGCTGGTCGAGCGGATCGAAGCCGGTGACCTTATCAGCGCCGATTTGCGCCAGTTGCTCGCAGGCTATGTTCAACCGCTGCTGCAGGCGGGCTGTGATACGCTGATTCTGGGCTGTACGCATTATCCCTTCTTGCGCCCGCTGCTGGCCGAACTGGTCCCGGCAGATGTGGCGATCATCGATACCGGCGCTGCGGTCGCCCGGCAACTTCAGCGTTTGCTCGGCGAACGTGACCTGTTGGCAGGGGGACCGCCGCAGCAGACCGGCTTCTGGACCAGCAGTGATCCGGACAATTTAAGAAAAATCCTACCTTTGTTGTGGAAGAAGTCCGACAGTGTGCGAAGCTTCCCATTGTAAAAAAAATGTGAAAAGCCACCTAGAAAGCTGAACTATCGTACAAGCTTTGATTTCTATTGGGTGCCGATGAGGCATAACACTTAAAACAGTAAAGGATAGGAATGTTTCTCATGAAGAAACTGCTTGGTTTGGCGGCGGCTGCCGCTTTGGCAATGGGGCAAATGACTGCGGCACAGGCGGCGGACGTATCGCTTTCGGTAGGGCAGACCGGCGACTCCACCATGGTCTATCGCCTGGGGCTGCAGTCGAACTGGGATGCCAGCTGGTGGCAAACCAGCGTTGGTCGGGTAACCGGCTACTGGGATGGCGCCTATACCTTCTGGGATGGCGACACCACTGCCAGCAACCACAGCCTGTCGTTTGCGCCGGTTTTCGTCTATGAATTCGCCGGTGACAGCGTCAAGCCCTACATTGAAGCGGGCATCGGTGTCGCTGCGTTCTCGCGCACCAAGCTGGAAAGCAATGACCTGGGCTCGTCATTCCAGTTCGAAGACCGTATCGGCTTCGGTCTGCGCTTTGCCGGTGGCCACGAGATCGGCGTGCGCGCGATCCACTACTCCAACGCCGGGATCAAGCAGCCCAACGATGGCGTAGAGAGCTACTCGCTGCATTACCGTATGGCGCTGTAAACGCGCCGTAGGTAGCCGGGGCCGCCAGGTGGCCCCGGTATCACGCTATTGGGGTAGCGGCCACAGGCTGCTCAGGCTCCACACTTCCAACACCAGTTCCGACTCCCGTTCAGGCAGGCTGCTGACCAGCACTTGCGCTGCGGTTTCGGCTGTCCACTGTTCGGGCACGGCGTGAGCGGCTGTTGCGGGCGCCTGCAGCGATTGTGGTGCAACCACGGTCAAATCGATGCCATGCGCCTGCAATGCCGGGCGCTGCTCGCGGAACCAGTGCGCCAAGCTATTGCTGGCATTGAGCGGCTGATTGGGATGGTGCAGCTGCATCGCAGAGTAGCGGCTGAGAATGGCCATGATTTGAGGCGAATTGCCGTTGGCCAGCAGAGGCGCAGCTGCCACCAGGCAATGGCTGCTGGCTTGCCGATTGCTGGTGACGATCGCCTCCAGCACCTTGTCGTCTGGCAGCTCCGGCGCCAGGTAATCACAAGTCCCGGCATTGATGATCAACCCATCCAACGAGCCCCATACGGCCTGCACCTGCGCCGCGGCCTCGGTAGCCCGGGCATGGTCATGCAGCTGCCACGGCAGCGGCAGAAAGCGCTCACCGTGATCCCTTGTCAGCGACTCTACAAGGCGGCTGTCATTGCAACTTGCTGCAACCCGTTGGCCCTGCCTCAGCAACTCCATCACCAGCGCCAGACCAAGCCCGTTGGTGGCGCCGGTGATCCAAAAACTGCCTGTGCGAATCACACATTGCCCTCTAATCCTGCCGAGCGGGCAAGCCCTTGAAGGCCTCCAATGCGCGCTGGCGACTGCTTGCGAGATCCACAATTGGACTCTGATAAGAGGTTGTAGCAAAAAGATCAGCAGATTTCACGGGCAAATGAATGGATTTATCGTCGCGGGTCTTCAATTGGGGTAGCCACTGACGAATGAAGCGGCCTTTTGGGTCAAAACGCTGCGATTGCGTCACCGGATTGAAGATACGGAAATACGGTACCGAGTCGGTGCCGGTCGATGAGCTCCACTGCCAGCCACCGTTGTTGGCGGCCAGATCGCCATCGATCAGATGACGCATGAAGTGGCGTTCACCGTGGCGCCAGTCGATCAACAGGTTCTTGCTCAGGAACATCGCGACGATCATGCGCAGGCGGTTGTGCATCCAGCCGGTTGTCAGCAATTGCTGCATCGCGGCGTCGATGATGGGGAAGCCGGTACGGCCTTGCTCCCAGGCCTGCAAATCTTCCGGTGCATCGCGCCAGGGCAGGGCAGCGGTGTGCGCGCGGAACGGTTGGTGGCGCGAGACCTGTGGGTACCCGACCAAGATGTGTTTGTAGAATTCACGCCAGAGCAGTTCGTTGATCCAGGTTTGCACGCCGGCACTGCCGCTGTCGAACTCACCGCGATTGGCCGACAACGCCGCATGCAGGCATTGGCGAGGGGAAATGACCCCCGCTGCCAGGTAGGCGGATAACTGACTGGTGCCGGGTTCGGCTGGCAAATCGCGCAGTTGCAGGTAATCATCGATGCTGTGTTCGGCAAACTCGGCCAGGCGCCGCTGCGCTTCTGTTTCACCGGCGGGCCACAACTCCCGTAACGCTTGAGTGGGCTCGGTAAATCCGTCGAAGGCAGATGGGATCGGGTCGCTGGCGATCTTCGTCGCAGCTTGTTTCGCAACTCTGCTGGCCATGCCAGGCATGCCATGCTGCAGACGCTCGAGGCAGGCACGCTTGAACTGGCCGAACACCTGAAAATACTGGCCGGCCTTGGTCAGCACGGTGCCTGGGCTGAGCAGCAATTGATCAAGGTAACGGTGCACGCTGATATCGCTGCCGCTCAGCAGAGCCTCTGCGCGCTCATCGCGTAGTTGCTCGTTGACGCCATACTCGTCATTCCAGTGCACTGCTTCCACCGCATGCTCCCGGCAGATATCCAGCAGCACTTGCGGCACCTGAGCCCAGTCGTCGGTATGGCGAATCAGCAGCGGGATGTTCAGTTGCTGCAGTGATTGGCTTAATTCGCGCAGGTTGCGCAACCAGAAGTCGACCTTGCACGGGGCATCGTCATGGCTCAACCATTGCCCGGGGCTGGCTATCCACACGGCCACGATGGGGCCGCGTTCACAGGCAGCGCTGAGGGCGCTGTTGTCATCGATGCGCAGGTCGCTGCGCAGCCACATCAATTGCATGAAGAAGTCGTCTCTGTCGGGGTGAGCGCAGCTTGCTGTAGCAGGCGCAAGGCGGCCTGCGGTGTGTCGAACAGGGACAGGCCGGGTTGCTGCATGGCTTCCAGTTGGGTCTGGTGCAGGGCGATTGTTTCGCCACCCAGCAGTTTTGCCGCATCGATGCCATGCAGTGCGCGCTCGAGGGCGGCATAGTCAACCCGCGGACCGAGCAGCAGTACCAGCACCTGCGCTTGCAGCTCGCTCACTGCGCGTTGCAGCTGCGCGCCGGCGACCGCAAACTCGAGCACCTCGACAGCGCGGCCACTGCTGGTAAACAGCCAGGCGCACAGCCACAGATGCGCGTCGAAGCCGCGATCGCTGTCGACCACCAACAGCACCGGCGGCCCTGCAAGCTGCTGATTGTCGTGATACACCCGTGCGCCGAACTTGCTGCGCAGCCAGGTGTGAAAAAACGCCTGCTCGAGGCGGGCGTTGAAATGCGTTTGCCAGCGCCGAGCCAGGCTGTGCAGCAACGGCAGCAGTAGCTGTTCACAGAGCGTGACGGCCGGGTACAGCGCCATCGCCTGATTGAGCTGCTGGTCGAGGGTACGCTGGGACAGGTTGCCCACCGCTTCGATCAACGCCTGCTCACGCAGTTGCCAGTCGCCTTGCGGGGCAACGCTTGGGGCGTGTTCAAGCAGCTCACGGACCTGGCCGACCGAAGCGCCACGCTCGAGCCAGCGCAGGATCGCCTGCACCTGCTCGACCTGGTCGGTGCCATACAAACGATGCCCCTTGGCCGTGCGTTGCGGCTTGAGCAAACCATAGCGACGCTCCCAGGCGCGCAAGGTGACCGGGTTTACCCCAGTGCGGCGAGCAAGCTCGCCGATGGGCATCAAATCTTCAGACTGCATTGCGTAAACCTAGGCTCTCGGGGTGGGGCTGCAGATAGGCCTGCTGGCTGAGGTAGGGGTCTGGATGAACCCGCAGGTGGTGTTTGAGCAGGGTCATAGGCACTACCAGGGGCACGATGCCTTGCTGGTATTGGCCGATCACCTGTTGCAGCTCGGCGCGGTCGCCTTGGTCCAGCGCGTCGCGCAGATAGCCGCTCAAATGCAGCAGTACGTTGCAGTGGGTGCCACGGTTGGCGGGGCGGCGCAGTGCCTGTATCAAGAGGCTGAAGTACTGCGCGCCGACCTGCTGCGGGTCGTCATCCTTGCGCATGCTGCCCAACATCCGGCCAAGCTCGCGATAGGCTTTGGGGTTGTTTGCCATCAGCAGATACTTGTACCGCGAATGAAAACTCACCAACGCACCCCGGCTCAGCCCCGCAGCCAGTTGCTGCTGCCAATCGGCGTAGGCATACACGCGGCTGATGAAGTTCTCCCGCAGCACCGGATCATGCAGGCGGCCTTCTTCTTCGACAGGCAGATCGGGGCGGCGCGCGCAGAAAGCGTCGGCGTAGGCACCGCGGCCGCCTTTGAGCGCAGGGTGGCCGTTGTCCTGATAAACCTTGACCCGCTCCAGGCCGCATGAGGGCGACTTCTGCATGAAGATATAACCGCAGATATCGCCTATTTCATCAGCCATCTGCTCGCCGTAGGCGCGCAGTGGGGCAGAGTAGTTGGCGCCGGGGTTACGCGTGGCAACCACTTCGGGGTGCTGCGGATCACCCACCAGGCGGATCGGATCGCGCGGAATGCCCAGGCCGATGGCGACTTCAGGGCACAACGGTGCCCAGTCGAAATGCGCTTCGAAAGCACTCAAGCAGAGCTCCGAAGCCTTGTGGCCGCCGTTGTAGCGCACGTTCTCGCCGAGCAGGCAGGCGCTGATGCCAATGCGGGGTTTCGCCGACGCGTTCATCGCTGCCTCCAGAATACCTGTACAAGGTTGCTCCTTGTGTACAAGTCTATTCCAGCACAGCCACACGCTTATGCAAACAGTTTTTTCTGTACAGGTTTACAACGAAGTCTATTCCAGATGCTCGAGCAAGCGTCTTGCCGCTTCCTGGCCACTCAGCCAAGCGCCTTCGACCCGGCCAGACAAGCACCAGTCGCCGCAGGCGTACAAGCCCAGGTCGGCATCCGCAAGCGCGCCCCATTCATGGCCACCGGCAGGCCGGGCATACAGCCAGCGGTGGGCCAGGGCAAAACTTGGGGCCGGCACCGAGCAGCCAATCAGCTCGGCAAATTCGCCGCTCAACTGCTCGATCACCAGCTCTTTGCTGAGATCGATGTGTTGCTTGCTCCAGTTTGACGTGGCATGCAGCACCCAGGTGTCGAGCTGCTCGTCGCGCCCTGGTTTGCTGCGGTTGCGCGCCAGCCAGTCGAGTGGATTGTCCTGCACGAAGCAACCTTGCATGGGCGTTTGCAGTGGCGTCTCGAAGGCCAGGGCGATGGCCCAGGTGGGTTCCATCTGCACGCCGGCGGCGACCGCTGCCAATTTCGGGGTGGCGGCCAACAGTGGCGTGGCTTGCGGTGCGGGTACGGCAATCACAACGCGGCTGTAGGGGCCGTGGCTGCAGCCTTCGGTATCCTGCAGGTGCCAGTACTGCTTGCCGCGAAACACCTCGGCGATGCGGCACCCGAAATTGACTGTGACGTCCTTTAGCAGGCCGCGAGTAATGGCGCTCATGCGTGGAACGCCGACCCAGCGCACCTGCTCGTCTGGGGAGGGGCTGAGGACGCCATCGCGATAGTTGTATAGCTGCGGCTTCCATTGCGCGGCATGGCCAGCGGCTTCCCACTGTTGCACCTGTTCGACGAAACGCCGGTCGCGGGCAGTGAAATACTGCGCGCCCAGGTCGAGGGCACCGGCATCGCTGCGCTTGCTGGCCATGCGCCCGCCACTGCCGTGGCCCTTGTCGAACAAGTGCACAGTCTGCCCGGCGGCCTGCAGGGCCTGGGCTGCGGAAAGGCCGGCAATGCCGGCACCAATGATGGCAATAGGTACTGTCATGATGGCCTCTTCTAACCTTGCTCGAAGCAGATTACGCGGTCTTGCAAACCTGTACAATGCGAAAAGTTTGTATAAGGTTATTCCGCTCTACAGGCCAGCTTGGCCTATGTTTATCCGAGAGCGTGCGGTCAAGAAAGTGCCTTGTTGTTAAAAATAGACCACCCCGACGATCTGCGAGGACACAGCCATGCATATATTGCTGACAGGCGGTACCGGTTTGCTCGGCAAGCATCTCTGCCGCCTGTGGGCTGGCCAGGGCCATCGGCTGACGGTCTGGAGCCGGCGTCCGGAGCAGGTGCCGATGCTCTGTGGTAACGGCGTGCGCGGTATCGGCCAGTTGGATGATCTGGATGCCGAAGACCCGATCGACGCAGTGATCAATCTGGCCGGCGCACCGATTGCCGACCGGCACTGGACCGCAGCGCGGCGCAACCTGCTTTGGGCCAGCCGCATTACTTTGACCGAGCAGTTGCTGGCGTGGCTGCAAAAGCGCGAGCAGCGCCCTGAAGTGCTGGTGTCAGGCTCAGCAGTGGGCTGGTATGGCGATGGCGGTGAGCGTGAGCTGACCGAGGCTTCGCAACCGGTCAAGGAGGACTTCGCCAGCCAGCTGTGCATCGCCTGGGAAGAAACCGCGCAGCGTGCTCAAGCGCTTGGCATCCGCGTTGTGTTGGTGCGGACCGGGTTGGTGCTGGCCAGCGATGGCGGCTTTTTGTCGCGCCTGCGCGTGCCGTTCAAACTCGGCCTGGGCGGGCCGCTGGGCAACGGTCGGCAGTGGATGCCGTGGATCCATATAGATGATCAGATCGCCCTGATAGATTTTCTCATGCGCCACAACGATGCCAGCGGTCCCTATAATGCCTGCGCGCCAGAGCCTGTACGCAACCGCACCTTTGCCAAATGCCTGGGCAAGGCGCTGCATCGACCGGCGTTGTTGCCCGTGCCAGCGTTGGTGTTGAAGGCCGGGCTCGGCGAGCTGTCGACGCTGCTTCTTGGCGGCCAGCGCGCGCGCCCGACGCGCTTGCTGGCGGCTGGCTTCACCTTCCGTTTTAACGATCTGCAATCGGCGCTGGACAACCTGTCCGGCCGCCTCTGACATAGGACGCTGCATGACCGATCATGCCCTGCTGCTGGTCAACCTGGGTTCGCCAGCCTCCACTTCGGTAGCCGACGTGCGCCGCTACCTCAACCAGTTTCTGATGGACCCGTACGTGATCGACCTGCCGTGGCCGGTGCGGCGCTTGCTGGTGTCGCTGATCCTGATCAAGCGGCCTGAGCAGTCGGCGCATGCCTACGCTTCGATCTGGTGGGATGAGGGCTCGCCGCTGGTGGTGCTGACCCGCCGTCTGCAGGCCGCCATGCATGAGCATTGGCCGCACGGCCCGGTGGAAGTGGCCATGCGCTATGGCCAGCCGGCGCTGCCGGAGGTGCTCAAGCGCCTGGCTGCGCAGGGCGTACGCAAGGTGACGTTGGCGCCGCTGTATCCGCAGTTCGCTGACAGCACGGTAACCACCGTTATCGAACTGGCGACGCAGACCATTGCGCAGCACCAGTTGCCGCTGGAGATGCGGGTGTTGCAGCCGTTCTATGATCAGCCGAGCTATATCGATGCGTTGGTGGCCAGTGCGCGACCTTATCTGCAGGAAGACTATGACCATCTGTTGTTGAGCTTCCATGGGCTGCCTGAGCGGCACCTGAAGAAGCTTGATCCGACCGGCAATCATTGTTTCCAGAGTGCTGATTGCTGCCAGCAGGCCTGCGCGAATGTGCGGGCAGTGTGTTATCGCTCGCAGTGTCTGGCCAGTGCGGCGGCGTTTGCCAAGGCGATGGGTATTCCGGATGGCAAGTGGTCGGCGTCGTTCCAGTCGCGGTTGGGGCGGGCCAAGTGGATCGAGCCTTATACCGAGACGCGGCTTGATGAGTTGGCCAAGGCTGGGGTGAAGCGGTTGCTGGTGATGTGCCCGGCGTTTGTTGCTGATTGTATTGAGACGCTTGAGGAGATTGGGGATCGGGGGCGGGAGCAGTTTATCGAGGCTGGTGGGGAGGAGTTGGTGCTGGTGCCTTGTTTGAATGATCATCCGCAGTGGGCTCGGACGTTGGCTCGGCTTTGTGAAGAGGCCTGATGTATGGGTGGGCGGTTTTCTTTGCACTGTCCATTTGATTTAGGGGCTGTTA
>NZ_JBNWAE010000026.1:0-45469 GCF_050496565.1 Pseudomonas shirazensis | reverse complement strand
ATCTGAACGGCGCGCACAG
Source organism: Pseudomonas shirazensis (assembly GCF_050496565.1). Taxonomy (GTDB): domain Bacteria; phylum Pseudomonadota; class Gammaproteobacteria; order Pseudomonadales; family Pseudomonadaceae; genus Aquipseudomonas; species Aquipseudomonas shirazensis_A. Next base: position 45,450 of record NZ_JBNWAE010000026.1, on the reverse strand, counting down.
CAACAGCTTCTACCGGCTGCGGGTCAGCAGCGCGCTGCTGTTGCTGGAAGCGAGTCTGTTGCTGCTGCAAGGCAGGCGAGAAGACAAGGACCGACGGTTCTGGAGCGAAGTGGCTGCGGGGGCGTTGACGAGCGCGGCGGCGGGGATGGAGTTGTTGGCAGTTGGGACAGAGCAGGCACTGGCATCTCTTGACCGGAGGAGTGCCTCGGCGAAGGGAGCGAGTATCAGCCTGGGGCGGTATCGTGTCTGGGGGGCCGCAATGGCCAGCGCAGGAGGAGCAGTGAGCATCGCGTGGGACATCAACGATGCCCTCAGCGCAGGCGCCAATTACAGAGACACACGCGATCTCAAAAAAGGCATGTTAGCCGGAGCCTACTCAACGAGGGCTTTCGCGACCTTTACCCTTCTGAGCGGGCAAGGGGGGATCGCGTTCTCCCAAGCTGGCGCCTACTTCCGGTGGCTAGCGCTAAATGCATCTAGTAAACACATAAGCGGCCCCGCAAAACTTTTGGCTGCATTCTCCAAGACGCTAGCAGGGAACCGCGCACTGCTATTGCTACTAAGTCGAATGGGGTGGATAGGTGGCGTACTAGCTATCGGAATGACGTTTACACTTTTGATAATAGATGAGAACGAACTGGAGAAATGGTGTGAAAAATGCTGCTTCAGCCGAAGCAAAAACACCAAATCTTATGAGCTAGACCAAGAAGAGCTTGCATCATTTATTAATGCCGTATCGGAGACCCTCTAATGTTCTTATTTGAATGGGGCTACTGGCAGACTGTAATACGATCCGAGACTGATGAACCACGAAACAAGCTCCCCAACGACATTGACATTACGGACATACCCGCGTATGAAGGCGACGAAATCGCAAGCCTTGCTGCCGCAAGATTGAGTGCTAGTTTGGCACCCGCTTCAAGGGGGGCGGTTTATGTATACGATGATACGAACATAGAAATGAGGTGCGGTATGGGAGAAGGTAAGCGCGGCCTTATCACCATATTGTCCTTAGCGTTGTTTGCCACTATCACAGCAGGGATAGCAGGCTCGGTAAATTTCGCCTTAGCCGTACTGTATGAAGATCCCGTCGACGGTTCTACCGTGGATTTTTTCGCACTTGCACTCAGCATCTACCTTGGACTTCTGAGCTCTGGCTTTACCATTGCATACGTTAAACTAGGATTACCAATATCGCGACTAGAGATATTCACGTCACGACATTTAATCATACGCTTCAATCGCAAAACTCAACAGGTCTATCTACATCGACCGCATTACTGCGGTGGTCTAGTGACACTCCCATGGATTGGCGTAAGCAGTTCTGGCGCTAATCACAACTCTGCAATCGCAGGAGGGGTTGGGTTTCCGCTATTCCTATATTGGTCACAATCGTTTACACGAAGCCACTATCCAGAGTGTGCGTGGGTCGGCAAAGCAGGAAACAACCAAGCTGAAATCCAAGCCGAATGGGAATTCATCCGCCGCTTCATGGACGAAGGCCCCGAGGGCCTACCCCGCCCACGCATCACTTCACACTTCCCTTGGCCATGGCAGGCATTCACTCCGCAGTTCGAGGGCCTTACCCATTACTTCTGGAATTCGTCGCGGATCATCAAGTTAGGCCTTGTTCTTATCTCGCCCGCCTTCCTCATCATCGGCCTGGGCCACTGGCTAAGCCTGCTGCTGTGCTGGAAGCCGCGCTGGCCAAAAATCATCCGCGAAGCAGGACTGCCCGGTAAACCAATCCCGCCGCTCACCACCTTGGCCGACAGGCCGACTCATATCCAGGAGCGCCTGCGTGCGAACGCCCATCTTTGGGCCATACGCCCGGGCCAGCGGCCGGCGAAAAAACCACGCGCCACCCGTAGGCGAGCCAAGCCCGGCAACCAATCCACTACAGCCAAGGAGTCCTCCACCGATGAAACCCATTGTGCTGATCGGCCACAAACATGACTGCCCTATTCACGGCATCGGCGAAGTGGTCTCGGGCACATCTGCGACAATGGTCAGCGGGCGCGAGGTCGCTTGTGTTGGCGACCGCACAAGCTGTGGCGCCGTCATTGAAAGCGGCTCGCCAAGTTATGCCATCGCAGGCAAGGCCGTGGCGCGACTTGGGGACACCACTGACCATGGCGGCACGCTGATTGAAGGCGACAGCGGCTGGCTGGTCGGGTGAAGCATCGATGTCGCTAGGCCTAGTGCACCGCCTAAGCTTGTACGTATCTATCACTACCGGAGCCAACCATGCCCTCCCCCAACCCTGAAACCCGCCTCCAGCAAAGCTGGCATGACAACGCCCACGCCTGGATCGAAGCTGTACGCAGTGGCTGCATCGAAAGCCGCCGCCAGGTCACCGATCAAGCGATCCTGCTGGCCATCCTGTCACGCCAGCCACAGCGGGTTCTCGACCTTGGCTGCGGTGAGGGCTGGCTGTTGCGCGCCCTAACTGCTCGGGGTATCGAAGCCGTAGGCGTGGATGGCGACTCAACCCTGGTCGCGGCCGCACGCGCAGCCGGCTCATCACCCGTTCACCATTGCAGCTACGAACAACTCGCCAGCGGCGATGTAGAAATCGGCAACGGCTACGACGCGATTTGCGCCAACTTCGCATTGCTCCATCAAGACATCATCCCGCTGCTCAGTGCGATGACCGCGCTACTGGCTCCGGGCGGCGCGCTTGTGATCCAGTCGCTACACCCATGGAGCGCCGCCAACGGCGTTTATCAAGATGGCTGGCGTGAAGAATCCTTCGCTGGGTTCGAGGGTGATTGGAAGCCGATGCCGTGGTACATGCGCACATTGACAAGCTGGCTCACCGCGTTGGACATGGCCGGACTAAACCTCATCCAACTGCAGGAACCGCAGCATCCTCAAAGCCCCGTGCCGCAATCGCTACTGCTGGTCGCAGCGCTGAAAAACAACGAATAACGCTGAAACCCTGAAAACACAAAAGGATATAAAAAGAACAAAACAATCTAACCAAATGGAATTAAAAAATTGAAAGCCCTGAGCCGCCTCCCTTACGCTGGAGCCCACCTTCCAGCCTTCGCTCAGGAGCACCCGCCTTGTCCAACCGTGCCTTTTCTCCTCTTCGCCGCCTCTTGCTCGGCGGCCTGCTGGCCAGTGTCGTCGGCTCCCTACTGCCCTGGTCACAAGCCATCGCCGACGATGCCAAGACCTTGCGCATCGGTTACCAGAAATTCAACAGCGTAAACATCCTTAAGGGCACCGGCGCCTTGGAAAAGGCCCTCGCAGCACAGGGCGTGAAGGTCAGCTGGCACGAATTCGCCGCCGGCCCGCAACTACTCGAAGCGCTGAGCACCGGTGCCATCGACCTGGGTCACGCCGCTGACGCACCGTCGGTGTTCGCCCAGGCCGCCGGCAAGCCTGTGGTCTATCTGGCGGCTGAACAACCCTACCCGCGCGGGATTGGGCTGGTGGTACGCGAACAGGATCACATCACCAGCGTTCAGGAGCTCAAAGGCAAGCGAGTTGCCACCGGCCGCGGCTGGAATGCCCAATACCTGCTGGCCGTTGCTTTGCAGCAAGCCGGCTTGAGCTACCAGGACATCACCCCCGCTTACGTCAACAACGCCGCCGATGCGGTCGCCGCGCTGCAATCGGGTAGCGTGCAGGCTTCGACGCTGTGGGACCCGTTCCTGGCAGCAGCCGAACAGCAACCGGGCTTGAAAAATCTGCGCGATGGCAGCGGCCTCACCAATAACCGCACCTTCTACCTCTCCACCGCAAGCTTTGCCGACCAGCACCGCGAATGGCTGAAGACCTTCTTCAGCGAGCTGGCCAAGGTCAGCCAGTGGGCCAATGCCAAGCCAGCGGAAGTCGCCAGCCTGCTGGCCCCGCAACTGGGGATCAAGCCCGAAGTGCTGGAAGTGGCCAGCGAGCGGCGCAACTACAACGCCGTGCCGATCACCCCGGCCATCGTCGCCGAGCAGCAAAAACTGGCCGACACCTTCCAGGGCCTGGGGCTGATCCCGCACAAGTTGAACGTAGCTGACGCGGTGTACCCGACCGCCGTCCTGCCCTGACGCCAAGGAACGCCTCGCATGCCCCGCCCGATTCGCTTCAACGCCTTCAGCATGAACGCCGCCAGCCATCAGTCCCCCGGGCTGTGGCGCCATCCGCGCAATACCAGCGTGGCGTTCAATCGGCTGGACTACTGGACTGACCTGGCTCGTCTGCTTGAACGTGGCCTGTTCGACGCGCTGTTCATTGCCGATGTCATGGGCATCTACGACGTTTACCAAGGCGGCCCCGAAGCGGCCCTGCGCGGTGGCGTGCAGGTCCCGGTCAACGATCCCCTGCTGCTGGTCCCGGCCATGGCCGGGGTCACCGAGCATCTGGGCTTCGGCGTGACCTTCTCACTGACCTACGAGCACCCGTATCCGTTCGCACGGCGCATGTCTACCCTGGACCACCTGAGCAATGGTCGGGTCGGCTGGAATATCGTCACTGGCTACCTGGACAGCGCTGCACGCAATCTTGGCCTGGCTCGGCAGTTGGGCCATGACCAGCGCTACGACCTTGCGGATGAATACCTGCAGGTGCTGTACAAGCTCTGGGAAAAAAGCTGGGATGACGATGCAGTACTGCTGGACCGCGAATCGGGCCGCTACATAGAACCCTCGCGGGTCCATCCGATTGGCCATCACGGCGAGCACTTCCAGGTCCCTGGGATGCACCTTTGCCAACCCTCGCCGCAGCGCACGCCTGTGCTGTTCCAGGCCGGCGCCTCCGCGCGCGGTCAGGCCTTCGCTGCAGAGCACGCCGAGTGCGTGTTCATCAGCGGGCCGACGCCGACCGTACTGCGGCGCTACGCCGACGGCGTGCGCCAGGCCAGCGCCGCGGCAGGACGTGGCCCTGACGAGGTGCTGATTTACGCGCAGGCACTGCTGATTGTCGCGGACAGCCATGAGCAGGCGCAGGCGCGCTTTGCCGAGTACCGCAGCTATGTAGATCTCGACGCCGCGCTGGCGCTGCTGTCCGGCTGGACAGGCATCGACTTCGCCGGCCTCGACCCAGATGCGCTGATTGAATACGTCGAGAATGATGCGGGCCGCGCGGCCCTGGCCGCCTTTACCGCGGCCGACCCAAGCCGGCAGTGGACCGTGCGCGAAGCCGCCGAATTCATCGGCCTTGGCGGGCGCGGCCCAGTCTTGATCGGCTCTGCCAGCGAGGTTGCCGACCAATTGGAGCGCTGGCTCGACCAGACCGGCGTCGATGGTTTCAACCTCACTTACGCCGTACAACCGGATGATTTGAGCAATGTCGTAGAGCTGCTGATTCCAGAGCTGCAGCGGCGCGGCCGCTACCCGCTGACCTATGCTGAAGGCACCTTGCGCCACAAGCTGTTCGGCCAGGGTGATCGCTTGCCCGAACAACACGCGGGGCGCAAAGTGAGCATTCAGTAATCGAATAGCGGGTATTTCAACATTTAATTTGTGGATGGCTGTGCACGGACCCTATCCTGTCCGTGCATCCCCTGCGGCGCACCGGCCGGTGCGGTTTCCGGCACGGGGAGAGAACAACAAGTCGAGACTGTCCATGTCGAACCATTCCTACTTCGCCCCTCACGGTGGGCACCCCGCTCAAACCGAGCTGCTGACTGACCGTGCCATGTTCACCGAAGCCTATGCCGTTATCCCCAAAGGCGTGATGCGTGACATCGTCACCAGCCACCTGCCGTTCTGGGACAAGATGCGCATGTGGGTTATCGCTCGTCCGCTGAGCGGCTTTGCCGAAACCTTCTCGCAGTACATCGTTGAAGTCGCCCCGGAAGGCGGCAGTGAGCGTCCAGAGCTGGACCCGAATGCCGAAGCGGTATTGTTCGTGGTCGAGGGTGAAATCGACATCACCCTGCAGGGCAAGCATCACACCCTGGCTCCTGGCGGTTATGCGTTCATTCCACCAGGCGCCGAGTGGAGCCTGCGAAACCACAGCAAGGCCAACGTCACCTTCCACTGGCTGCGCAAGCATTACCAGCGCGTCGAAGGCCTGGATATTCCAGAAGCGTTCGTTACCCACCGCGACAACGCGACCAAGATCGAGATGCCGGGCACCAACGGTGGCTGGATCACAACGCGCTTTGTCGACATGGCCGATATGCGCCATGACATGCACGTCAACATCGTCACCTTCCAGCCCGGCGGCGTGATTCCGTTCGCCGAGACGCATGTGATGGAGCACGGTTTGTACGTGTTGGAAGGCAAAGCCGTGTATCGCCTGAACCAGGATTGGGTCGAAGTCGAAGCTGGCGACTTCATGTGGCTGCGCGCGTTCTGTCCGCAAGCTTGCTATGCCGGCGGTCCGGGTCCGTTCAGCTACCTGCTGTACAAGGACGTCAACCGCCACGTGCACCTGACACTCAATCCGCAGCGCTGAATCTCGCAAGGTTGAATACAGGTACATCGGGGCTGCACAGCAGCCCCAACATTACCCAGCCCCACACCTCATCTTCAACAAACGCTCATTTAACTGAACGTCTGCCCGCCCCCAGCTTCAATATCCTGATACATGCCTCAGCCAGTCAGGAGTCTCGAAATGCCTGCTTCCGAATGCCCACCCGAGCACCGCCCTGCGAGTAAAAGCACCTACCGCGCCGCCAGCGCCTGCCTGGAGCTGAATTACGTGCGCGACACGCTGTTTGGCCCCGTGGCACACCGCGCCGAATGCCATGTGCAATTTGCCCCGGTTAACCTGCAAGGCGCGCCAGCACTCAGGCTGCATGTATCGCCGCCGCTGCCCGCGAAGTTACAGAGCGCTCACAGCGTAGCGTTCAGCTTTGACGGGCGCAGCTATCACGGAGTGGTACGCCGACACGGCAAGTGCGGCGACGGCGGGATCAACCTGCTGGTCGAACTGCAGTGACTGGAAGCAGTTGCGATCAGGCGATCCGCTTGGTCATGACCGGCTGCTGAGCCTGACGTTGCTGAGCACGAAGCTCCTCGACCAGGCCTACCAGGTCACGGCAGCTATTGAGGCTGTCGATCGGTACATCAGTCAAGATCACGCAGTCCTTAAGGCTTGGACCTTCGCCCAGGCGAATGGTCAGGCTGGCCCCATCAGGGCAGCTGACCTCGCACCGATCAGGCAGGCAGGCCTGTTCGATGATTTGCCGCATTTCCAGCATTGAAACACCTATCAACGACATGGTACGACCCTCTACATGGGATGGCCTGTTGTCTTTGAGTACGCCGTCTAGGGCGAGGCGTCAGCCGATGTTGCTCGCGTTCAAGCGGCGGTCCATTCGCCAGAACATCCAATGCGCAGCAATCCACTAGCACCTTAGTGGAAGATCGTCAGGCGGCGGCGACCGTTCGTTCTGCCAGAGACATGGCGCGACGGGCGGTCCGCCTGTGGCTGGCGATCAGTGCGCAGGGCCGTGTCCACCACCCATCTGCCCAAAGCGGCCAGCCTGATAGTCGTCGAAGGCTTCGGCAATCTGCGCCTCGCTGTTCATCACGAAAGGCCCATAACCGATGATCGGTTCGTCGATAGGCTCACCGCTGAGCAGCAGCAGTACCGCCCCTTGCTGCGCCTCAAGGTGAACCCCGGTACCGGCTCGGTCGAGCAGTACCAGGCTGGCCGGACCCGCCTCGCGGTCGCCATTGACCGTTACACTACCGCGCAGCACGACGACAGCGGCGTTACGTCCGGCGGCTACCGGCAGTTGCAATGCTGCGCCGGCATTCAAGCGCACATCCCACACGTCCATCTCGGTAAACGTGCGCGCGGGGCCGGCGGCGCCATCGAACTCGCCAGCGATCACCCGCAGGTTGCCTGCCTGGTCGGCCAGCGGCACAACCGGGATATTCGCTGCCAAAAGCGTCTGGTAGCCCGCCGGGGCACGCTTGTCCCGCGCTGGCAGATTGACCCACAGCTGCACCATTTCAAGTGCTCCGCCGCTGCGGGCGAACGCTGGCGAATGGAATTCTTCGTGGATGATGCCATCGGCAGCGGTCATCCACTGCACATCCCCTGGCCCGATCAAACCGCCGGCACCCGTGGAGTCGCGATGCTCGACTTCGCCCTGGTAGACGATCGTCACGGTCTCAAAGCCGCGGTGCGGGTGTTCGCCCACCCCGCGCCGAGCGGTTGTGGGCGAAAAGTCATATGGGCCGGCGTAATCCAGCAATAAAAATGGGCTGATATGCCGGGCCAGCTGGTCATAGGTAAACAGGCTGCGTACTGGAAAACCGTCGCCCACCCAGTGCCCGGCCGGGGCCTGATGAACACCCAGAATGTCTTTCATGAGAGGTCTCCTTTTTGACTGGCTACAAGCTTACCCGCGGTGACAATCGTGCAGTAGACAGCGTGAATAGCACTGATTGTCTCGCTGACAGGACAATCTACGTGCCTGTCAGATGGCATGAACCACTAACAGCTCGGTAAGCACCTGCGCCAATGAGCGCACCATCTGCTCGGCAGTTGGCCGGTGCACGATGACGATCTCGTAGCTGTCTACCTCTGGCAAACCGTGCTCGGTACCCAGTACGCGGTGCTCAGAGGTTGCAGCACGGGGCGGCAGCAGGCTCACACCCATACCATCGGCAACCGCCGCTTGAATCCCGCTCAGGCTGGAGCTGGTAAAGCTGATGCGCCAGCGCCGGCCCATGCCTTCGATGGCGTTGATCATGTCATCGCGGTACAGCCCACGCGGGGGAAAGGTCACCAGCGGAATCGGGTCCAGCTCGAATGCCGGCAGCCGTGCACTGTCGATCCACTGCAGACGCTCGGGCCAGCAGGCCACTCCTTCGCGGCTGTTGCGCCGTTGTTTGAGCAGCACCAGGTCCAGCTCTCCATTGTCGTAGGCTTGGCTGAGGTCGCGACACAGCCCGCTGGTCACCTCGAGTTTGACCTGCGGATGGCGCCGGCTGAAATCAGACAGCGCATTGGTCGTGCGCCCGCCGACAAAATCCTCCGGCACGCCAAGCCGCACTGTAGTGCCGACCATCGCGCCGGCCAGGGCCTCGAGCATCTGATCGTTGAGCGCCAGCATGTGCCGGGCATAGCCGAGCAGGGTCTGCCCGGCATCGGTAGGCAACACATCACGATTGCCACGCACCAGCAAGCGGTGGCCGACCATTTCTTCCAGCCGCCTGACTTTTTGGCTGATGGTCGATTGAGTCGAGTGCAAGCGGGCTGCAGCAGTTGTGAAGCTGCCGCAATCGGCCACCACGACGATCGCCCGCAACAAGTCGAGATCGAACAACGCCCTATTCGATTTAACGCTGATAGACATCAGAGGATTCAATTTATAAATGATCAACCTGACTTGTAGCACGCCTGCCAGCGCTGAACCACCCGCGTACTGCGCCAAGCGCCGATAAGGTCAGGACACCTTGACGTAAACGTAAAGCTCCCAGTAGCTTAGTGCGATGAATCTTCCGAGCCCAAGCATGAGCACCCAGACCTACAGCATCTCCGACCTGTCCCGTGAGTTGGACATCACGACACGGGCCATCCGCTTCTATGAAGAGCAAGGCTTGATCAGCCCTGAGCGGCGCGGGCTGGAACGCATCTACAGTGCCCGCGACAAGGTTACGCTCAAGCTGATTCTGCGCGGCAAGCGCATCGGCTTCTCCCTGGCCGAGTGCCGCGAGCTGATCGAGCTGTACGACCCACGCGGTGGCAACTTCAAACAGCTCAACAGCATGCTGGTGAAAATTGCCGAACGCCGCGCGCAGCTGGAGCAGCAAATGCTTGATATCGAGCAGATGTACCTCGAGTTGGATACCGCTCAGGAGCGCTGTGAGCAAGCGCTTGCCGCCACGCCCAAACCTTCCGACAGCCCTTGCTGACCCGCCACAGGAACCCTGCCATGTCACTGCCTAAACACGTCCGCCTGGTTGAAGTCGGCCCGCGCGACGGCCTACAGAACGAAGCCCAGCCGATCAGCGTCGCCGACAAGGTGCGCCTGGTCGATGACCTGAGCGAGGCCGGTTTGTCCTACATCGAAGTGGGCAGTTTCGTCTCGCCCAAGTGGGTTCCGCAGATGGCCGGCTCGGCCGAAGTTTTCGCCGCAATCAAGCATCATCCCGAAGTCACCTACGCAGCGTTGGCGCCGAACCTGCGTGGGTTTGAAGACGCGGTTGCTGCGGGTGTCAAAGAGGTAGCGGTATTCGCCGCTGCTACCGAGGCGTTCTCACAGCGCAATATCAACTGCTCGATCAGTGACAGCCTGCAGCGCTTCGAACCGATCATGGAAGCAGCGCGCAGCCATGGCGTGCGCGTGCGCGGGTACGTGTCGTGTGTGCTTGGTTGTCCTTATGAAGGGAGAGTCCGCGCCGAGCAGGTCGCTCCGGTCGCCAAGGCGCTGCATGACATGGGCTGCTATGAAGTGTCACTGGGCGACACCCTCGGTACCGGCACTGCCGGTGACACACGCAGATTGTTTGAAGTGGTCTCGGCGCAGGTGCCGCGTGCACAACTGGCCGGGCACTTCCACGACACCTATGGCCAGGCCCTGGCCAACGTCTACGCCAGCCTGCTGGAAGGTATCCAGGTGTTCGACAGCTCGGTCGCCGGGCTTGGCGGCTGCCCTTACGCCAAGGGCGCGACCGGCAATATTGCCACTGAAGATGTGCTCTACCTGCTGCAGGGGTTGGGGATCGAGACCGGCATAGACCTCGATCGGCTGGTCGCCGCCGGCCAGCGCATCACCCAGGTGCTGGGGCGACCGACAGGCTCACGTGTCGTGCGGGCCCGTAGCGCACAATGAGTCACACTAATGTCATCAATGTGTGGGCCTGGTGTTACCGGCCCCACGTTCCGCAGCGAAAATTCGGGTAACAGGGAAACAATTCGACAGAATTTCCCGCAGCGGCAAGACGCATGAAATGACCAACCCCCTGATTTTTAAGGAATTTAAAAAGTTGGCACGCCACCTGCTATATCTCTGACATAACAAGAACAAAAACGTGACACCCAATAAAAACAACAGGTAACGGCTCTGACATAACAAGAACAACACGGCAGAGGCGTAGCAAGCAGATTTTTTTGGAGTAGAACTGGTTTCCTGGGGATTAACCCCGCGGCCTGACACAGAACAACAAAACTACCTCCAGGTAGCCACAGTCACGGTCGGATCAACATGATGAAAGCAGGTCAGCGCTCAAAAAAATACGTTTGCTCTTGACCCCGCATGGGGGTTGCTCGCGGCACCGAGGCAGGCTTACAAAAACAACAAAAGGCCAGTCTTCAATAATAACAACAGAGCAGGCAGCAACGATTTGAGGGGAGCTTCGGCTCCCCTCAGTGCTATCAGCCCTCTTCTTCCCGCTGCTTCTGATCGTTACCTCCCTCGACCTTGTCTACCAGCTTGGGCATGGTGCTCAGCACCAGCAGCGCCAGGATCGTACTGATCAGCGCGGTCGCCTCCCGCCCCATCCCGGCAGCCGTACCAATGGCTGCAGTCATCCATAAGCCCGCCGCAGTAGTCAGCCCTTTGACGTGGCTGGGATCCTTGCCATTGCCTTTGAGAATGGTGCCCGCACCCAAAAAGCCGATACCGGCAACGATACCCTGAATGACCCGGCTCAGCGCCTGAGCATCTGCGCCGGCCATACTCGGCGCCAGCACGAACAGCGCTGCACCCAGTGATACCAGCATGTGCGTGCGCACGCCGGCAGACTTGCCGCGGTGCTCACGCTCAAAGCCCAGCACGGCGCCCAACAGCGCGGCCATCAGCAAGCGCACCAGAATGCGTGTGACCTCCTCGACGTTGGTCACATCGGCAAACTCGGCCTGGATAGTACCCAGAATCCTCTCCCAGCCGCTGTCCATCAACACCCTCCTCTGCCTGTGTTGACGGTTGACACCTCAGCCCACGCCGAAGTGCCGTTTGATCAGCCAATGCAGCAACCCGGGTACCCGTGCGGTCACTACTAGCAACCACCCAGAGGACGCTGACATGCCTATAGAAGTTGACCAGAACAGCCGCCACTGCACGCTCATCGGCGACAAGCTGCGGATCGAGGGCACGGGCCCGGAAGTCGAGATTGTCACTGACGAGCAGCTGCGCATGTCTGTCGCCGTGCTTGCGGGGGAGCGCATACCGATCACCGAGGCCGAGGCTGACGCGCTCACTGTTATCGGTGCGGTGGATAGCCGCAGGCATCTGAAGGCAAGTGAGCCTGGCTCGGTAATATAAGGGTTTGGCGCTGACCGCGAGGTACCTGATACGGTTTTTATCGGCTTAGCTGAGTCTGTGCTGCAAACAGTCACCGGCCCATAGTGCCCGGGTCTGTTGAAGCCTGATGAGCCACGCGACATGAGCGATAAAATTCCGTACCACGTGATTGAGGTAACACCCCCAGCAGCCCACAGAGGCAGCGGTTACAGCGGCGGCGCCGTTCACACGCGCAGCTTCAGCGGCATCTACCGTAATCTTCGGATCGGTTTTGCCGGTGCCTTGTTTGCTTTGTTCTTTGGTACGGCCTGGCTGGACTGGGACGGCCGCCAGGCAGTGCTGTGGGATCTTGCTGACAGCAAATTCCACGTGTTCGGTACCACCTTCTGGCCGCAGGACTTCATCCTGCTGTCGGCGCTGCTGATCATCAGCGCCTTTGGACTGTTTGCCATCACCGTCTTCGCAGGCCGAGTCTGGTGCGGTTACAGCTGCCCGCAGAGCACCTGGACCTGGCTGTACATGTGGTGCGAAAAAATCAGCGAAGGCGATCGCAATCAACGCATCAAGCTGGCAGCGGCGCCGTGGAGCGTGAACAAGGTGGCCCGGCGGAGCTTGAAACATGCGCTATGGCTGGCCATTGCCGTACTCACCGGGCTGACATTTGTCGGCTACTTCACCCCTATCCGCCCCTTGGCACAGGAGCTGCTGAGCCTGCAGCTAACGGGTGTTGCATTGTTCTGGGTGCTGTTTTTCACCGGTGCCACGTACCTCAATGCCGGTTTTCTGCGCGAAGCCGTGTGCATGCACATGTGCCCTTACGCGCGCTTTCAGGGGGTGATGTTCGACAAGGACACCCTGGCCGTCGCCTATGACCCGCGCCGCGGCGAAGCGCGAGGCCCACGCAAGAAAGGCAGCGACCCGCGCGCGCAGCAGCTGGGCGACTGCATCGACTGCACGTTGTGCGTGCAGGTCTGCCCGACCGGTATCGATATCCGCCAAGGCCTGCAGATGGCCTGCATCGGCTGCGCCGCTTGCATCGATGCCTGCGACGGGGTGATGGACAAGATGGGCTACCCGCGCGGCCTGATCGGCTACAAGTCAGAGCACACCTTGCAAGGCGGCTCCACCCACTGGCTGCGCCCACGCCTGCTCGGCTATGTGACTGCGCTGGTGGTCATGATCGGTGCACTGGTGCTCGCTCTGCAGGAGCGGTCGATGGTTTCCCTAGACGTAATCAAGGACCGCGGCCTGTTCCGCGAAAACGCCTTGGGCCAGATCGAGAACATCTACTTGCTCAAGGTCATCAACAAGACCCAGCAGCCACAGCACTATCAGCTGCGCCTGGTGGATGCGGACGGCTTCGAGCTGCACGGCAACACTGAATTCACCTTGCGCGCCGGCGAAATGGGCGAGCTGCCGGTATCGGTCGCGATGCTTGCCGAGCGTCCGAGCAGCAGCGCCCAGGACCTGACCTTCGAGATCCAGGACAGCGACGAGCCAAGCATTCGCAGCAGCGCCCGCAGCCGCTTCGTCGCGCCGTTGAACCGCTGATCCCTTACACTGAGCCATTACCATGCCTGCCGAGCGCCCATGAAACGCTACGAACGCTTTGCCGATGACATTGCTGAACTGATCCGCTCCGGGGTACTCGGCCCCGGCCAGCGGGTGCCATCTGTACGCTACGCCAGCCAGACCCACGGGGTCAGCCCGTCGACAGTGTTTCAGGCTTACTACCTGCTCGAGCGGCGAGGTTTGATCCGTGCCAGGCCGCGCTCAGGCTACTTCGTCAATGCGCATGCGCCGCAGCAGATGAATGAGCCACAGATCATGGCGCCCGTCAGCGAGTCAACCGAGGTTGACGTCAGCGGGCTGGTGTTTTCCATCCTCGACTCGATCAAAGACCCCAACACGGTCCCGTTTGGCTCGGCATTCCCCAGCCCTGCGTTGTTCCCGCTACAACGCCTGTCGCGCTCACTGGCCAGCGCCAGCCGCGCGATGGACCCGCGCATGGCGGTCACCGACCTGTCGCCAGGCAACCCGCAACTGCGCCGGCAAATCGCCCTGCGCTACATGGTCGCCGGGCTGATGTTGCCGATGGAAGAACTGTTGATCACCAATGGCGCACTCGAGGCATTGAACCTGTGCTTGCAGACAGTCACCGAGCCAGGCGATCTGGTGGCCATCGAGGCGCCGGCGTTTTATGCGTGCTTGCAGGTACTGGAGCGGCTCAAGCTCAAGGCTGTGGAAATCCCCGTACACCCGCGTGAAGGCATGGACCTTGGCGTGCTTGCGCAGACCCTGGACAAGCACCCGGTCAAGGCGGTGTGGTGCATGACCAACTTCCAGAACCCGGTTGGTGCGAGCATGCCCGACCACAAGAAACAGGAGTTGGTCGAGCTGCTGCGGCGCCATCAGGTGCCGCTCATCGAAGACGACGTGTATGCCGAGCTTTATTACTCGCAACAAGCGCCCAAACCGGCCAAGGCCTACGACACCGATGGCCTGGTGATGCACTGCGGCTCGTTCAGCAAAAGTCTGGCGCCAGGCTATCGCATCGGTTGGGTCGCTGCCGGGCGCTTTGCGCAGAAGGTCGAAAGGCTCAAGCTGATGACCTCGCTGTGCGCATCCATGCCTGCGCAGGCGGCCATCGCCGATTACCTGCAGCACGGCGGCTATGACCGCCACCTGCGCAAACTGCGTTATGCGCTCGAGGGTCAACAGGCGAGCATGTTGGCAGCGATTGCGCGCTACTTCCCGGCGCAAACGCGGGTCAGCCAGCCATCTGGTGGGTATTTCCTGTGGCTTGAGCTACCAGAGCAAATGGATGCGTTGAAGCTGTTTCACATGGCTGCCGCACAAGGCATCAGTATTGCACCTGGGCCGATCTTTTCGCCGACCCGGCGCTTCGGCAACTGCATTCGCTTGAATTACGGCAGCCCATGGGATGCAAGCGCCGAGCAAGCAATGGAGACCCTGGGGCGAATTGTGCGCTCGTTCTAGCAGTGACCGACCAGTCAGGCTACAGTTGCGCGGTGATATATAGCGCAGGATGCACATATGCACGACCCTCAACTGCGTGCCTTGCACCAGCAACTGGATGCTTTGCAGCAACGCAACATTGACCTTGAAGCACAACTCGCGCAGCGCCAGTCAAACGAGCACAGTCTTTATCGCTTCGTCTTCGATAACATGGACATCGGTTGTTGCATCATCGAGTTCTTCGACGGCCCGCATGGCCCGCTGAGCGACTACAAGCACATCCTGACCAATGCTGCCTGCATGACCCACGCCGGGCTTGATCCGGCGGGCAAGAGCATCCGCCAGGTAGCGCCCGACCAGGCCGACTTCTGGGTAGAGTGTTACAGCCAGGTGTTGCGCTCAGGTGAGCCCGCCCAGCTGGAACATTGCTTGAGCGCTACAGGCCGGGTCCTGGCCCTCAGCTGTTTCCGCATAGAACCGGCGACGGCTTACCGGGTTGCCGTGTTGTTCAAGGACGTTACCGAGCAACGCCGCGCCGACGCAGCTCTGCAACTGCTGAATCAGCAGTTGGAGCTGCGCTCCAGCGCAGCGCTGGCGGAGCGTCGTCTGTTCGCGGAACTGGTCGATCACAGCATCGCCAACGTGCATGTTATCGACCGTGACAGAAACTGGCTGGCAATCAATCGCCAGGCCCGCCTGGACTTTCAGCAGCTGTGCGGAAAAATGCCGCGCGTCGGCCAGTACATGCCCGACTTGATGACCCGCAACGCCGCTGACCGCGACCTGATCATGCCCCTTTGGGAGCGCGCACTGGCGGGCGAACGGATCACCGTGATCGAGGGTTTTGGTGAGGCAGCACAACGGCGCCATTATGAACTGCGCTTCAATGCTTTACGGGATCCAGCCGGTACGATCCAGGGTGCTTATCTGTTCGCCTATGACGTCAGCGAGCGCGTGCGTGACCAGCAACGCCTGCGCGAAGCAGGCGAAGCGCTGCGCCAAGCACAGAAGATGGAAGCCGTAGGGCAGTTGAGTGGCGGCATTGCCCATGACTTCAACAATTTGCTCGGCGCAGTGCTGGGCGCTCATGAGTTGATGCAACAACGTATCGACCAAAGACGCTTCAATGCGCTGCAACCTCTGCTTGCCACCGCCAATGGATCGGCGCAACGCGCCTCTTCGCTGGTCCACCGCTTGCTGGCCTTTTCGCGCAAGCAGACCCTGTTGCCGCAGGCGATCAGGATCGACCTGCTGGTGGGCGACATTCAGGCTCTACTCCAGCAAAGCATTGGCCATTCCATCGAGCTACGCAGCCGTTTCCCCGATGACCTGTGGGCGGTCTTTGCCGACCCACCGCAGCTCGAAAGCGCTGTGCTGAATCTATGTATCAACGCCCGTGATGCCCTGCCCGCTGGCGGCCAAGTGCTGATCAGCGGAGCCAACTGCAGCAGCCCCGAAGCCGAACAGATGCGGTCGCTCGACCTGCCCACTGGCGACTACGTGCGGCTTACGGTCAGTGACAACGGCACAGGTATGAGTCAAGAAGTCTTGCAGCGGGCTGTCGAGCCTTTCTTTACCACCAAGCTACTCGGCGAGGGCACCGGGCTCGGCCTATCGATGGTGTACGGCTTCGTGCGCCAGTCAGGCGGTCAGGTGCATATCCAGAGCCTCCTTGGTGAGGGCACCAGCGTGCACCTTTACTTGCCCAGGCGACCAGTCCAGACGCCCGCCCCTGCGGTTGAACACACTTCGCAACCGACAATCAGCGAAGTCCAGCCCAGCCGGATAATCATGCTCGTCGAAGACCAGCCGACCATGCGCATGGTCATCGTCGAAGTGCTGGAAGACCTCGGCCACCACGTGCATGTATTCGAAACCGGCACAGCGGCGCTGGACGCGCTGCAAGGCGGCCTGCAACCAGACCTGCTGATCAGTGATATCGGCCTGCCGGGCGGGCTCGATGGTTGCCAGTTGGCTGAAGCCTGCCAGCAGTTGTATGCCCAGACCGTGGTGCTGTTCATCACCGCGCAAGAACCGCAGACATTGCCCGAGAGTTCTCCGCTCGACGAGGCGCAGATATTGCTCAAGCCGTTCACCCTGGCAAGCCTGGCTCAGCGCGTTACGCAGTTACTGAATACGCAGGAACCGCCTTGATACGCAGCAGGCAAGTATTGAATCTCAGCGCCCACCGCCCAGCTCGATGAAGGTGCCGGTCGAATAGGACGCCTTGTCCGACAACAGCCAGAGGATCGCTTCAGCGACTTCCTCTGGCTGGCCGCCACGACCCATCGGTAGCCCGGCCTCAAGTTTGTGCACGCGCTCGGCGTCCCCGCTCAACGCATGAAAGCCGGTATGGATATACCCAGGCCGCACCCCATTGACGCGCACGCCTTCGCCGGCCACTTCCTTGGCCAAGCCAATGGTGAACGTATCCAATGCCCCTTTCGACGCAGCGTAATCAACGTACTCTGCGGGCGACCCAAGGCGCGCCGCCAACGACGACACATTGACGATCGCTCCACCCTGCCCGCCGTGCCGACGGGCCATGCGCAGCAGCGCATGCTTGGCACAAAGCATTGGCCCGACCACGTTGGTTTTCATCAGGTTGAGCAGGCGGAACTCGGACATGTCTTCCAGGCGGCTTTGCGGGCCAATCGTCCCAGCGTTGTTGACCAGTGCCGTCACCGGCCCCAGCTCATGGTCAACGCGATGGAACAGTTGGATGACCTCGTCCTCGACACTGGCGTCGGCACGCACGGCGATCGCCTCGGCACCGCGTTCGCGGACCTCGGCAAGGATGCGCTCGGCAGGCTGATCGTCAGCATGATAATTGACGCAGATACGGTAGCCTTGCTCGGCGGCAAGCCGCGCTGTAGCGGCACCGATGCCGCGGCTGGCACCGGTAATCACGATAACCTTGTCCATCGATTGCCCCTGGGCGACTGATGGCACAAGGCTAACGCGGGCCTGCCCGCGTTGACAACTAATGCCCCGCTGAGGCCGGGCCGGCCTTGGCCGTAAACGGCGGCTTGGCGAACCACACCAACAGGATCAGGCCGGCGAATACCCAGGTCATCAGGGTGAAGTAGTCCACCGTCGACATCATGTAGGCCTGGCTGTTGACGATCTGCTCAAGCTGCGCGTAGTTCTGTGGGCTGGCGCCCCCGAGTTGCTCAAGTGTATGCCGAGTAGCAGGGTCGTACTGGCTGATGTGCTCACTCAAATAGGCATGATGCTGATCGGCCCGGCGAATCCAGATCCAGGTTGTCAGCGATGCCGCAAAGCTGCCGCCCAGGGTCCGCAGGAATGTCGCCAGCCCCGAGCCATCGGCGATCTGCTGCGGTGGCAGGTCAGACAGCAGAATGCTCAAGGTTGGCATGAAGAACAACGCCACGCCGATGCCCATGAACAGTTGCACCAGGGCAATGTGCTGGAAGTCCACCTCGCTGGTGAAGCCGGCACGCATGTAACAGCTTGCACCGATCGCGAGAAATGCCAGGCCGGCCAGCACCCGCAGGTCGAAGCGGTGCGCATACTTGCCCACGAAGGGCGACATGATCACCGGCAGCAAGCCAATCGGCGCCACAGCCAGCCCGGCCCAGGTGGCGGTATAGCCCATCTGCGTCTGCAGCCATTGCGGCAGGATCAGGTTGATGCCGAAAAAGCCCGCGTAGCCGCCAACCAGGACGATGGTGCCGACGCGAAAATTGCGGTGGGCGAACAGCCGCAGGTTCACCACCGGGTGGCGGTCGGTGAGCTCCCAGATGATGAAGATGGCCAGGAACACAACCGAGATCAGGCTGCCCACAATGATGAACGACGACTCGAACCAGTCCAGGTCATTGCCCTTGTCGAGCACCACCTGTAGCGCGCCCACACCAATGATCAGGGTGATCAAGCCGATGTAGTCCATCGGTTGCCGGCTGGTCACTACCGGTCGCGTGCGCATCTGCTGGCGCACCACGGCAGCGGCGAACAGGCCGATTGGCACGTTGATGAAGAAAATCCAAGGCCAGCTGTAGCTGTCAGTAATCCAGCCGCCCAAGATCGGCCCGGCAATCGGTGCAACAACCGTCACCATCGCCAGCAGCGCCAGCGCCATCCCCCGCTTGGCCGGCGGATACACAGCAATCAGCAAGGTCTGGGTCATCGGGTATAGCGGCCCGGCGACCACGCCCTGCAACACCCGAAAGCCCACCAGCTCAGGCATCGACTGGGCGATCCCGCACAGAAACGACGCCATCACGAACAACAGCGTTGCCCAGATGAACAGCTTGACCTCACCAAAGCGCCGGCTCAGCCACCCGGTCAGCGGCAAGGCAATCGCGTTGCTCACCGCAAACGAGGTGATCACCCAGGTGCCCTGCTCGTAACTGACGCCCAGATTGCCGGAAATGGTCGGCAAGGCAACGTTGGCGATGGTGGTGTCGAGTACCTGCATGAACGTCGCCAGCGACAGACCAATGGTGGTCAGCAGCAGGCTTGGCGGAGTGAACTGCGCAGCGCCGTTGTTGTTCATCGCTGCGCCGTCTTGCCTGCGGCGCTGTTGTCATGGATCAAGCGCGCGATCAGCCGGTCGGCATCGACCAGTTGGCGCTCATACACCTGAGTGCTGTAGCTGGCTTGTTGCGGAGGCTGTTGCGCCAGGATCGGGCCGGTCTGATCGTGCAGATCGACTTCAACCACGGTCGACAAGCCGATGCGCAGCGGATGATCGCGCAGTTGCTCAGGGTTAAGGTGCACACGCACTGGCACCCGCTGGACGATCTTGATCCAGTTGCCGGTTGCATTTTGCGCAGGCAGCAAGGCAAAAGCGCTGCCGGTACCGGCGCCGAGGCTGTCGATGGTGCCGGTGTACTTGATGTCGCTGCCATACAGGTCGGCGCTGATCTCGACCGGCTGGCCGATGCGCATATTGCGTAACTGGGTTTCCTTGAAGTTGGCATCGATCCACACCTCATCCAGCGGGATCACGGCCATGGTCGCAGTGCCCGGCTGCAAGCGCTGGCCCAACTGCACGGTGCGTTTGGCAACATAGCCGGTGACCGGCGCGACCAAGGTAGTACGGGCGTTATCCAGGTACGCCTGGCGTACATCAGCAGCGGCAGCCATCACCTCCGGGTGCGAGGCCAGCAGCGTGTCGTCGACCAGTGCAGTACTGGTATTGAGCTGCTGCTGGGCGCTGTCCAAGGCACTTTGCGCGGAACTCAGGTCATCCTGGGCATGGGAGATCTCTTCACGGGAGATTGCCCCGCTCTCGGCCAGGACCTTGCGCCGGTTGTAGTTGTCGCGGGCTTTCTTCAGTTCCGCAGCACGGCTTTGCATCTGTGCCTTGAGCGAGTCGACGTTGCTGTACAAGCCGCGGACCTGACGCACTGTACGCGCCAGTTTGGCCTCGGATGACTGCAAGGCAACCTCGCTGTCGGCGGGATCGAATTGCAGCAAGACCTGACCGGCCTGCACCAGATCGCCATCGTCAGCGCCAATGCTGGTAACGGTGCCGGTCACCAGCGGTGTGATTTCCACCACGTTGCCGTTGACGTAGGCGTCATCGGTGCTCTCGTGCCAGCGCCCGACCAGGCTGTACCAGGCCCAGGCAGCAGCGCCACCGAGAATCACCAGCAGGAGCACGGCCAGCAGCCAGGTCTTGCGCTTGCGCGAATTTTCGGGAGCCGGGGAAGATTGGGTTGTGTCCGCAGGAGTGGCCATGACAGTACCTTGGGGAATTCGTAACAGGGATCAACGATCGCCGAAGCGGCGGATCGTCAGAGGGTCGCCGGCATTGAGCAGGACCTTGGCCAACAGGCCTTCGAGGGTCTGCAATTCTTCAGGCTGGAGCACGCCGACCAGTTCGTTCATTGCTGCAGCGCCGACTTCGGGCACGCGATCGGCCAAGCGCTGGCCGTCGGCAGTCAGTGCCAGGCGCACCTGACGGCGGTCTTCGGGGCAGCGATTGCGCAAGATCAGCCCTTTGAGCTCGAGACGGTCGAGCATGCGGGTCATCGAGCCGCTGTCCAGGCCTAGGTAGCGACACAGCTCGGCTGGAGTGTCGACCTGGTATTGGGTAACGATGATCAGCACCTTGAATTGCGCGGCGGTGACCCCTTCGCCTTCGAGGTGCGTGTCAAGAATGCGGTCCTTGAGCAGCGCCGCTCGGCCCAGCAGCATGCCGATCGTGCAGGTCTGGAAGTTTTCAGGACTGAAATGCGACATCGGCTTGCGCCCCAGCTCAGACAAATGTGTGTATAAATATTACTGCCTAGGCAGTGAATGTCAAAGCCTTGATTAGGGGGCTATGTAAATTGCCGATGATTGGCGTGAATGCCACTTCTCTCTAGGCCGAAACTTCCACAAAAAAGGGGCACAAGGCCCCTTCTCTGCTTTCGATATCACAATCAGGTCGCTTGTCAGGCGATAGCTGCATCCACCAGCACCTGAGCCTCCTTGACCAAGCGCTGCAAGTGCGCCTCGTCGATAAAGCTCTCGGCGTAGATCTTGTAGATGTCTTCGGTGCCCGAGGGCCGTGCGGCGAACCAGCCATTGGCCGTCATTACCTTGAGCCCGCCAATCGCCTGAGCGTTACCCGGCGCGTGACTGAGGATCTGCTCAATCGGCTCGCCAGCAAGCTCGGTCGACGTCACCTGCTCCGGCGCCAGCTTGCTCAGCAGGGCTTTCTGGCGTGGATCGGCCTTGGCCTCGACGCGAGTTGCGTAGGGTTTGCCCAGCTTCGCGGTGAGGTCTGCATAGATCTGGCTCGGATTACGTCCGGTGCGCGCCGTCATCTCCGCAGCAAGCAAGGCTGGGATAAGGCCGTCCTTGTCCGTGGCCCAGACCGAGCCGTCGCGACGCAGGAATGACGCGCCGGCACTTTCTTCACCGCCAAAGCCCAGCGAGCCGTCGAACAGGCCGGGAGCAAAGTACTTGAAGCCGACCGGGACTTCGTAAAGCGTGCGGCCCAGCGCAGCCGTGACCCGGTCAATCAAGCCACTGCTGACCACGGTCTTGCCCACTGCCGCATCGCTGCGCCATTGCGGGCGATTGCGGAACAGGTAGTCGATGGTCACGGCCAGGTAGTTGTTGGGTTGCAACAGGCCATCGGCGGTGACGATGCCGTGCCGGTCGTGGTCAGGGTCGCAGGCAAAGGCCACGTCGAAGCGATCGCGAAGGCCGATCAGGCCCTGCATGGCGTACGGCGAGGACGGGTCCATGCGGATCTGCCCGTCCCAGTCGACGCACATGAAGCGGAAGGTCGGGTCGACCTCGGTGTTGACCACTTCAAGATTGAGTTGGTAGTGGTCGGCAATCGCCTGCCAGTAACGCACCCCGGCACCACCCAGCGGGTCGACGCCCAGGCGCAGGTTGGCCGAGCGGATCACGTCGAAATCGATCACGTTTTCCAGGTCGGCGACGTAGTTGCCCAAATAATCGTGGCGCTGGGTAGTCGACGCTTGCAGCGCTTGCGCATAGTCCATGCGCTTTACCCCAGCCAGGTCTGCGCCAAGCAGTTCGTTGGCCTTGGCCTCGACCCACTTGGTCACGTCGCTGTCGGCCGGGCCGCCGTTGGGCGGGTTGTACTTGAACCCGCCGCTCTGTGGCGGATTGTGCGACGGGGTGATGACGATGCCATCTGCCAGGCCGCTCTGGCGGCCGCGGTTGTAGCAAAGGATCGCGTGCGACACCGCAGGCGTTGGGGTGTACTCATCGTCTTTCGACAGCATCACCTGCACGCCGTTGGCGGCCAGCACTTCCAGCGCGCTGGCGGCCGCCGGCGCGGACAGCGCATGGGTGTCGGCGCCGATGAACAGCGGCCCGTCGATACCTTGCTGCGCACGGTACAGGCAGATGGCCTGGGTGATCGCCAGCACATGCGCTTCGTTGAAGCTCAGCTCCAGCGACGTACCGCGATGCCCCGAGGTGCCGAAGGCCACGCGCTGGGCTGCCACGGACGCATCAGGGCGGCCGGTGTAATAGGCGGTCAACAGGCGGGGAAGATCGACCAGCACACTGGCCGGAGCCGGCTTGCCTGCCAAAGGACTGAGCGTCATGCAAAAACCTCGAGTTCAACGAATGTGAGTGTTGGAACACGCAGTGTACTGGGAGTTGCAATGCCGTGCGATGGGGCCTGCCGGGATTATTCGCTAGCTATCTGCCACCACGTGGGAAACATCTGCTGTACCCGCTCTTCAGCGAAGCGCTCGTCGATCAACAGCAACACACCACGGTCTTGATCGCCGCGAATGACCCGCCCGGCAGCCTGAATCACCTTGCGTACGCCAGGGTACAGGTAGGCGTAATCAAAGCCAGCGCCGAATTGCCGGGCCAAGCGCTGCTTGAACTGCTCGTTGATCGGGTTGACCTGCGGCAAACCCAACGTGGCGACGAATGCGCCGATCAAGCGGGTTCCCGGCAAGTCGACCCCTTCGCCGAATGCGCCGCCAAGCACCGCAAAACCAATCCCCTCACCCTCTGGAACGAACCGCGCCAGAAAGGCTTCGCGCGCAGCTTCGTCCATGCCGCTGGCCTGCTCCCAGCGGGGCAACTGCGGATAACGCTCGGCAAGCAGTTTGGCCACCTGTTGCAGGTACTCGAAGCTACTGAAGAAGGCCAGATAGTTGCCAGGCTTGCTGCGGTACTGCTCGGCGATCAGCTCGACGATGGGCGCCAGCGAGGCGTGCCGTTCGCGGTAGCGCGTCGACACCTGGCTGATGATGCGTACCTGCAATTGCTCGGCCTGGAACGGCGCGGCCACATCGAGCCAGGCCGTGTCGGCCGGCATCCCAAGCAGATCGGCATAGTAATGCCGAGGGCTGAGCGTGGCAGAAAACAACGTCACACTGCGCGCAGCGCTCATGCGCGGTCCGAGCAGGCGAGCCGGGACCACATTACGCAGGCATAGCGTGCTCAGGCGCCTGTTACGCGGGCCATTACGCACGCTGACATCAAACAGAAAGTGCTCGTCGAACAGCTCGGCAATGCGTGTGAACTGCAGGGCCTGGAAAAAGAACTGCAGCAGCAGCGGATCAATGCCCAGCGGCGACTGGTTGAGCTGCTCCTGGATCAAGCCAACACATTGTTGCAATGCCCCGATAAAGGCATCCGGCAGGCGCTCGCTGGCTTGATAGGGCGCGCGCTGGTCTTTATGCAAAGCATTCCATTGGCGGTTGAGCCGATCCAGCGCGCTGCTCAGCCCCTGCGGTTTGCTTTGCCGAAGCGTCAGCAACTGGCCCTGATCGAAACTGGCGCTGTACATCGCCCGGCCACGCTCGACCAGGTTGTGTGCTTCGTCCACCAGTACTGCCACGCGCCACTGATTGAGCTGCGAAAGGCCAAACAGCAATGCATGGCCATCAAAGTAATAGTTGTAGTCGGCCACCACCACATCAGCCCAGCGCGCCATCTCCTGACCCAGGTAATAGGGACACACCTGATGAGCCAGCGCGACCTCGCGCAACGCCTCACGATCCAGCAGCGGCGCAGCACCAGCGGCCTCGCGCGCAGCCGGAAGGCGATCGTAAAAGCCTTTGGCCAGTGGGCACGACTCGCCATGGCAAGCGTTGCCTGGATACTCGCAAGCCTTGTCCCGAGCGATCAGCTCAAGGCTGCGCAGGGCCGGCTGCGGGCTGGCGGCGGTGAGCTGGCGCAGGGCATCCAGGGCCAGTGCCCGCCCCGGGGTCTTGGCGGTCAGGAAGAACAGCTTGTCGAGCTGCTGCGGCACCACCGCCTTGAGCAATGGAAACAACGTGCCAAGGGTCTTGCCAATACCGGTACTGGCCTGGGCCATCAAACAGCGACCGGTGCTGACGGCCTTGTACAGCGTCTCGGCCAACTGGCGCTGGCCCTGGCGAAATTGCGGGTAGGGGAAACTCATTGCCTGCAAGCCCTGATTGCGCGCTTGCAAACGCTGCTCCTGTGCCTGGGCCCAGGCCAGAAAGCACTGACATTGAGCCTCAAAAAACAGCTGCAGGTCTGCAGCGCTGTAGTGCTCGCTGATCAGCGTCTGGCGGTCGCTGTCGACATCCAGATACACCAGCGCCACGTCGATACTCGGCAGCTGCCGCGCCTGACACAGCAACCAGGCGTAGACCTTGGCCTGCGCCCAATGCAACTGGCGATGGTTGGCGGGCTGGCGCGACAGGTCACCGCGGTGGGTCTTGATTTCTTCGAGACGGTTGCGCGCAGGATCGTAACCATCAGCACGGCCACGCACCTGCAAGCTGAGGTATTGGCCTTGCAGGCTGACTTCAGCTTCATAACCCATCTCGCGGCGCGCCACTACTCGGCGATGGCCGGCGATGCCCTCCTGCGCAGTGGGTGATGGGGTAAAGCGCAGGTCGAGGTCGCCGACCTTGGCGCTGAACTCGCACAAGGCGCGTACGGCGACGGTGTAACTCATGCCTGGACAGGCGCCCAGCGCACATGGCAGACGGTAACCGGCAGGCCGTGTTCGCGGCAGAATTCGATCCAGCGCAGCTGATTGTCCTGGAGCCGATCGCCCGGTCCTTTGACCTCGATCATGCGATAGCTGCCCTGCTCCGGCCAGAACTGAATCAGGTCAGGCATGCCTGTGCGGTTGTTGCGGATGTCCTGCAGCAAGCGCAGGAAGCACTGTTTCAGATGCATTGCCGGCAGGCAGCACAGGGCCAGTTCAAGCAGCTCCTGGGGTAGCATTGACCAGAACACGAACGGCGACTGCAGGCCGTATTTGGCCTGATAACACGCGCGGATCAACTCGCCATGGCTGGCATCATCAAGCCGCCCCAGGCAGCTGTCGAACAGCGCACTGCGGCGCTCGCGAAAGTCAGCGTCATGCAAGTCCTGCGGCGCGCTCTGAAACGGGTGAAAAAACGCCCCGGTCACGGGCGCGAAGATCGGCTCCCAGCACAGCAGCCCGAACAAGCTGTTGAACAAGGTGTTCTCGACGTAGTGCACCGAACCACCCTCCTGTGCCAGATACTCCTGCACGGCCCGCTCGACACCCAGCGCAGCCATCTCGGCGGGCAGTTCGAGTTCGAGCAGGGTAACCGCGCCAGCCCGCCGCCGCGGCGTCGGTGGCCCGCCGAGCTTGCGTACCAGGCGCGGCAGCATGCGCGCCAGGGCCTGTGTTTCGAGCGGGTTGGCAGGCGCACTGGCCATCTGCTCAGCAAGCCTGTGCGCCCTGCTCCATTGCTCGCTGCGCTCGTGCACGCGCACCTGGCGAATACGCGCCTCAGGATGCTGGCTCTGCTGGTAGACCGCCAATGCCAGCTCCCATTCGGCCAAGCGTTCGCAGTGCTGGCCAACGCTGAACAACAACCGCGAGCGCCGCCGCGCCAGCCAGGGGTTGTCACTGTGCAGGCCGTCGAGTTCCGCCAGCAGGGTTGCCGGCGCCTCGCCCTGCTCCAGGCGCTCGGCGCAGTGATGCAGGGCCATGGCCAGGTCGACTTCGGCACGTTTACGCAGGGCGCGCGAGTCATCACTGAAGGGGACTTTTTCAAAGCGCAGCACGCCGGTATCGGCGAGCACGAAGTCCGACCAGTCCTGGTAGAGGTTGCCAAAAAACAGCAGCCGCAACCGATCACACAGCGGCTGCAATCGCCAGTGGATGACCTTCACGTCATAGCCGACGAACCATTGTGCCAGCGGCCTTGGTTCCAGCTGCAGGGCTTGCAGCTGCAGCAGCAGATCAGCCTTGGCTGCCCGTGGCCTGGCCAATTGCGCGGCAAAGCATGTTGCCAGTTCGTCCTTGCGCAGCAAGGCAAACAACTGCTCAAGGGTCAGAGGCGCGCGCTCGCAGATCCAGCCCAGCTCCCCCAGCGGTCGCAGGGCTGAGTGAGCATCACCAATCTCGGCATAGGTCAGCTTGTCAGTGCGAAACAGCTCACCTTTGCGCATCACCATACGGACCAGCAGCGCCTGAGCGGGCTGCGGCAGGCGCTCGAACGCCGTCAAAAAAGCCTGCTCGGATTCATCGAGCAGATCATGGTAACGCTGGGCGACCCACCCCAGCACCTGGCGAAAATTATGCAGGTAGTAGAGCGGGTCTTCGACGGAATGGGCAATCACGGTACGGGTCAGGCAGCGGGGACAGCTACTGTTTATACATACAGATAGCCGACCCTGGCAAGCACTCCGGATCAGTGGTCGTCAGCTCATCGGCCCTGCGCAGCAAGCGCAGGGCCATGTCGCGTCGAGCCAGGTACTCCAGCATGCGCCTGGCCGGCTGCCCCACCTGCCGCCCATACACCGCACGCAACTGCACCAGGCTCAAGCCGCTGGCCTCGACCAGCCAATGGAGGACGCCATCGGGGCATGTTTTGCCCAGCAGGCCCCGATGCAGGTAGGGCATGGCCACCAGCATCCCTGGGTGATAGCACTCGATAAAGCTCACCAGGCCAGCACCGTGACCTGCGAATGGGGCATGCAGCAAGCAGATCAACTGCTTCTCAGTCAGCTCCAGCACCTCCGTCAGCCGCGCTTGCGCCAGCTCGTCGGCGGCCTGCGCTGTGCGGGGTTTGAGGCCCAATCGCAGGTTTGCGCCCTTGACCCGACGATGGACAATGCGCTCGCGCAACTGGCGAAGCTGGGTCAGGGCATCCACCTCAAAGCACACCGCCAGCGGTGGCAAACACTCAGCCGCGACGAGGGGCACTTTCAACAGCCGCTCGAACTCAAGGTCTGCCGGCCTTTGATCGAGCAGGTCGTCAACTGCGATCACCTGCAAGGACGCACCCTCGCCGCTATCAGCAGGCGCAAGCGCAGCGTGCGACGGCATAGCGACAACGTCATGCAGCCAGGCCAGTGCCCTGATCAGGTAGGCGATATCCAGCGAGAGTGGATGCAAACCGGGCTCCTCAGCCAACCGCAAACAACGCCGGCACCACGCCAGGTAGCGGTAGCGCTGGCGGGGCGGCAGCATGGTGATCAGTGCCAGTACGCCTTGCGCATCGCTCAGCACCTGGTTACATGCGCTGGCCATCTGCAAATGCAGGCGGCTGCCAAGCAGCGCCTCTGCCGCGCCGCCATTGAGGTGACCAAACAGCAATAACGCATCGCGGGTCGGTATCCAGTCCACGTGCTGGGTTTGCGGCCTGCGACTGAAGGGCACCAGGTGCTGGCCCTGGATCATCAGCAACTCCACGCGCGGATCGTCCTGCAGAAACAGGGTGCTGAAACACCGCTCGTGATAATCCAGCACGGCCTCGCTGGCCGCCGGCAGCGAGGCAACCAGCACTTTCAGCCTGAACGTCTGCGGCGCACGCTGGGCGATGGTCAGTTGAGCTGCGCGCAGCGTGCTCAGCAACAAAGCGCTGTCACGGTCTGCGCCGTGAATCACCAGCAGTTGAAATTGGCCAAGACAGTCAACCCCTCCCGCTGCGACCATCAGCCGTTGAATCAGCAACTGCATCGAAGCGCGCAGTGCTTGCGACATATGCTCCATCAAGTGATCAAGCACTTGCGTGTAGACATATTCCAACGCTTGTTCATGGATATTGCTCATGACGGCACTCCCTGTTTCAGACCACTCATCCTCGAACTACCAAGTATGGGCAATCTCAATGTGTCGATAAACTTTTGGGAAATTTCCCACAAGCAATTGCGAAACCATGATTTAGTTGCTGAGCTGCACACCTTCTAGAAACACGTGCTCGCTCGCCCCTCTTCCGGACCGGCACCTGAGCGCCTGCGAGCGCGGCGTGTCCTGTGAGCCTCGCAAGCTGATGAGTTCGTCCTGGGCGATTAACGCCACAGCTCTGGGAATAACTTCATTCAAGAATTAACGAGAAAACCATCAGCAAGCAAGCACAACAATCAAGCAGCTCAATCGTAAATTAGACGGGGAAGTTTCAGCGACAGGGTAAGCTGTAGGATATTTACTTAAAGCGTGTAGGATTTATCCGAAGTAACGCTTTGATACGAAATTAGTCGCAATCAACAACGAAAAAGGGCCGCAATGCGGCCCTCTCCAAGGTGGACTGAAAACCGCCAGCCTGGCGGCAGCAGGTTTCAGACCTGGCCCATGTCCAGCACCACCCGGCCGCCGCATGGGCACTCGTCCATGTAGCGATGAGCCTCGACCACCTGGCTGAACGGATAGACCTTGATGATCTGCGGCGTCAGCAACTGGTCAGCCGTGAACTGGTTGATATCGCGCAGCGCGCGCTGCAATGCCACCTGATCCTGGCTGATCCCCAGCTCCGGCTTGCCGGTAAAGTTGCCAATGCAGTGCACGTAGAACTGGATGTTCTTCTGAAACGCCGCACACGCCGGGAATGGCGTCTGGTTGCCGCCCTGCAGGCCATACAGCACCAGACTGCCACGCGGCGCCAGCACATCACCCAACAGCGACATCTGCGGCCCACCCAGGCCGTCGAGGACCATGTCCACGCCGCGCCCGTCGGTGTACTTGCCGATCTGCATGAGCAGATCCTGCTCCTCGGTGACGATGACCTTGTCGGCGCCCAGGCCCAGCAGATACTCACGCTGTTCCGGCTCCTTGGTTGCAGCAAACACCTTCAGCCCCAGTGCCTTGCCCAACTGGACAAACGCCGGCCCGGCGCAGTGGCTGGCATCAGTGACCAGCGCGGTTTGCCCAGCCTTGGCCCGCGCCAGATCAACGTAGGCGAAGTAGGCGATCAGCAGCGGCGTGTAATGCACGCTCGCTTCGACCGGGGAGAGAATATCCGGGTAGCGGGTGATCGCCGTGCGCGGCAAGACGATGACGTCACCGTACACCGGATGATCATTGGCGCTGGTGGCCGGGAAGCTCGCTACCCGATCACCCACGGCTATATCGTCGACGCCAGCACCTACAGCGGTGACCACACCGGCCATTTCATGGCCGATGCCTGCTGGCAAGCGCGCCTTGGACGGTGCCAGGTTCTGCCGCCAGAGCACGTCGTACCAGCTGACGCCAATCGCTTCGACGCGGATCTGCAGCTCGCCGGCAGCAGGCGACGGCGCGCCCTGCTCCTCGATGCGGAGCACATCGGCGGCGCCGAAGGAGTGGAATCGGATCATGCGGGACATCGCATACCTCGCCTGTGTGAATCTCGTATTACCACGAACTTTATCCGGGCTTTCACCGTTAGACCATCAGTGGCGATTAATAGTCGACATGCCTGTCATTGATTGGGCCCCCTGCAAAATTGCAGATTGGCTCCCGGAAATCGGTGCAGGGTAACAGCCTTTGGCCGTAAGATTCACCCCTGCCCACCTCTGGCGATAGGCTAAGCGCATCGATGAACCGTAACGACCTGCGTCGTGTAGACCTCAACCTGCTGATCGTGTTCGAGACGCTCATGCACGAACGCAGCGTGACTCGCGCCGCCGAGAAGCTGTTCCTCGGCCAGCCCGCGATCAGCGCCGCGCTGTCGCGCCTGCGCAATCTGTTCGACGACCCGCTGTTCGTGCGTACCGGCCGCAGCATGGAGCCTTCGGCGCGCGCGCAGGAAATCTTCGCCCTGCTCTCCCCCGCGCTCGACTCGATCTCCACCGCCGTCAGCCGCGCCGCCGAGTTCGACCCGGCTACCAGTACCTCGGTGTTTCGCATTGGTTTGTCCGACGACGCCGAATTCGCCCTGCTGCCGCAATTGCTCAAACGCATCCGCGCCGAAGCCCCGGGGATCGTGCTGGTGGTGCGCCGGGTCAACTACCTGCTGATGCCGACCCTGCTCGGCTCAGGCGAAATTTCGGTGGGTGTGAGCTACACCAGCGACCTTCCGGCCAATGCCAAGCGCAAGGTATTGCGCCGCAGCAAGCCCAAGCTGCTGCGCGCCGACAGCATGCCCGGCAGCATCACCCTGGACGACTTCTGCGCCCGGCCGCATGCGCTGGTCTCGTTCGCTGGCGACCTGTCCGGGTTCATCGATGAAGCGCTGGATGAGATTGGCCGCAAGCGCCACGTGGTGCTGGCAGTGCCTCAGTTCAATGGGTTGGGGAGTTTGCTGGGCGGGACTGACATCGTTGCCACAGTGCCGGATTACACCGCGGCAGTGCTGACCGCTGGTGGTGGGTTGCGGGCCGAGGATCTGCCGATTGAAGTGCGTAGCTTCGAGCTGCATATGGCTTGGCGTGGGGCTCAGGATAATGATCCGGCGGAGCGGTGGTTGCGGTCGCGGATTCAGATGTTTTTTGGCGATCCTGAGAGTCTTTAACGTCCCCTCCTTCAGGCAAACCTCTGGATGAGCCCGATTGCTGCCTTCAACACCTTAGTCACCCTCGAGCAACGCTTGCGAACGACTGGAAGCTCATGCTCTCTTTGGAACAACATGTACAGTACCCGCGGCGATGTATCTTCTGATTAGCTTTTTCCTCGCCGATGGGAACGTAAAGACTACCGGGCACTTCGTTACGGGCGTCGTGCTCAGTAAATCACTCCGGTCTCTCTAAATGCCAGATGACCGCTGCTGCCCTACGACCTCACCGCCTTTCTGCCCGAAGACATGGGCGGTGACCCGTACGAATGCGTGATCAAGGGCGACCTGAACGTCATCATGTGATGGCTGCGCAGCCGCCCTTGCCGGTGCGCCGGCTTACCAGTTGTAGGTCACAGTGCCGTACAAGGTGCGCTGCTGGCCATACTGGCAACCCACGTTGCTGAAGCAGCCGGCCACGTAGTCCTCGTCGAACAGGTTGGTGGCGTTCAACGACACCTCCAGCCCGTCCAGCGACTTGTCCACCTTGCCCAGATTGTAGGCTACCAGCGCGTCGACCACGGTGTAGCTGTCGACCTTGAAGCTGTTGGCCGAGTCACCGTAGGTGCTGCCCACGTAACGGGCGCCGGCGCCAATGCGCAGGCCTTCGAGCAGGCCGCCCTGGAAGCTGTAGTCACCCCAGATCGAAGCCATGTGCTCAGGGATGCGGAACGGCGTATTGCCCTTGGTGCCCAGGTCCGACTTGGTCACCTCGACATCGTTCCAGGTGTAGCTGCCGATCACGTTGAAGCCCTTGCTGATCTCGGTCTTGGCTTCCAGCTCCACGCCCTGGGAGCGTACTTCGCCTTCTTGGCGCGAGAAGCCGTTGACGTTCTCGGTGGCGTTCTGCTTGGTCAGGTCAAACACTGCCAGGGTGTACAGGCTGTTGCCGCCCGGCGGCTCGTACTTCACACCCACTTCGTACTGTTTGCCGACCTCCGGGTCGAGCTGCGAGTTGTTGGCGGTCACGCCCATCACCGGCAGGAACGACTCGCTGTAGCTGGCATACGGGGCAATGCCGTTGTCGAACAGGTAGACGATGCCGGCACGGCCGCTGAACTTCTCGTCCTTCTGGGTCTGCGGGTCGCGGTCGTCCTTCTGGTTGCTGGCCCAGTCGTAGCGGCCACCGAGCAGAAACACCCACTTGTCGATCTTCAGTTGGTCCTGCAGGTACACACCGGTCTGCGACAGCTTCTGCTCGTAGCTGGCACGGCTGAACGGGGTGAAGCCGAGCGGCTGACCATACACCGGGTTGTATACGTCAAACAGGCCGTTGATCAGGTTCAGCGACTGGTCCTGGTCGAACTTGCCGTTGTTGTAGTCCACGCCGGTCAACAGGGTGTGCTCCACCGGGCCGGTGGCGAAGTTGGCCTGCACCTGATTGTCCATGGTGAACAGGCGCCCGTCGCCCTTGCGCGCATCGGCGTAGCGCATGTACTGGTCGGCGATCGGCATGAGGATGGCGATCTCCGCGCTGGACTGGCGGTAGTCGCTGTAGCGCACGTTCTGGCGCAGGGTCCAGATTTCGTCCAGGTGGTGCTCGAACACATAACCCAGCGAGGTTTTCTCGTTGGTCATGTAGTCGTAGGCGCTGTCGCCGACATAGGTGTCACGGTCCAGGCGCCCGCGCGGGTCATGAAACACCGTGCCCTGGGCCGGCAGCGGGTTGGCGAAGTTGCCGGTCTGCTTCTGGTATTCAGCCAGCACAGTCAGTTCGGTGTCGGCGTTGGGCCGGAAGCTCACCGCCGGGGCCAGGTACTCGCGGCGGTTGGTGATGTGGTCGGCCTGGGCATCGGCTTCGCGGAACAGACCGGTCAGGCGGTAGCTCCACACGCCCTCCTCGTCCAGCTTGTCGCCCAGGTCGAAGGCCGCCTGCTTGTAGTCATGGTTGCCCGCCTGCAACTGCACCTGGCGCAGCGGCTCGGTGGTCGGGCGCTTGCTCACCAGGTTGATCTGGCCACCAGGGTCGGAGGCGCCGTACAGCACCGAGCTGGCCCCGCGCAGCACTTCGATGCGCTCCAGGCCATAGGGCTCAGGGGCGTCCCACCCTAGAAAGTCCGGCAGAAAGGTGCGGGTGCCATCGCGCAGCATGCGCCCGGTGCCCTGCTGGAAGCCGCGAATGGTCAACTGGTCGGTGACGAACTGCGGGCCGGCAAGCTCCGAGTTGATGCCCGGGGTGTAACGCAGGGCCTGGGCCACGGTCTTGGGTTGCTGGGCCTGGATCTGCTCGCGGGTCACCACCGACACCGAGTACGGGGTTTCCAGAATCGGCGTGTCGGTCTTGGTACCGGCCGAAGCGCGCTTGGCCACGTAGCCATCGTCCGGGGTCACCGAGCTGTAGGCCTGGCCGGAGATGCTGGTGCTCGGCAGCATCAAGGCCGCATCGTCACTGCTGCCCTGCAGGGTGACGTGGTTGCCTTCGATGCGGTAGGCGATCGAGGTGCCCTGCAGCAACTGGCGCAGCGCCTCTTCCGGCTCCATCTGCCCGGACACGCCGCGGCTGCGCAGGCCCGAGACGGTGTCCTGGTTGTAGATGATCTGCAGGTTGGCCTGGTTGCCCAGGTCGGACAGCGCCGAGGCCAGCGGTTTGGCCGGGATGTCGATGCGCACGGGCTCGGCCTGGGCCGGCAGTGCAGCGGCGATGGCCAGGCCCAGGGTGGCGGCGGCGATGCAGCGGCGCAGCCGTATGGCCGGTTGATTCAACGAAAAAGCGCTCATGATGCTCCTGACAATTATGGTTATGTTGGCGTATTGATAAGGTTCTGGCGCCTGGCCAGCGGGCAGACCACGCAGCGCTGCAACGGCAGGCGCTCACGCAGGCAACAGACCCGCCGCGTCACCCCGGCAGCATCGCGCCGCAGGGCTGCACGCAAGGCACCGCAGGCATCCTGCCGACGGGTATCGCGAAAATGCGCGCGTGCTTCCCCCAGCGCACGGTCGGGCAGCCAGCCCTGGGCCATGTCCAGCACCCAGTCGATGCACAGCGCCACGTTGCCCCACAGCAGCCGCGGTGCCAGCCCGGTGTGGGCGGCGAAACGGCTGACCAGGGGGTGCAACAGTTGTTCTTGCAGCAGGTCCAGCAGGCGCGCGCCATTGCGCTCGCCAGGTACCGCGCCTGGGGGCAGCGGCAGGTGCAGCTCGGCCGGCGCGCCCTGGGCGTCGACGGTCATGCGCAGGCGGGCCGGGTCCAGGCTCGGCGGCTCGGGCTCCAGCAGCCCGCCCAGCAGCAGCGGCGGCAGCAGCAGCGCGCAGCTTGCCTGGTGCCAGTGCGATGCCACCGCCCGCGGGTCGGCCTGCGGCCAGGTGCGGGCATAACGCGCCAGGGCAGCGCCCAGCAGCTCGGGCTCCAGCCAGCGGCTCAGCGACGGCGCATCGCTGTGCGGCAACTGCCGCCAGCGTGCGGCCAGCGGCTGCAGGTCCGCCGGCAGGCGCTCGGCCAGGGTCACGTCAGGTCGGCCTCGGTGGCACCAGCGTGCTGGCGTACCAGGCGGCCCTGCTCGATGCGCAGCAAGGTGTCGGCAGCGTCGAAGTAACGGTCGTCGTGGGAAATCACCACGATGGTCTTGCCCAGGCGCTGCAGGTCGGGCAGCAGCTCGGTGTAGAAGATGCGGCGGAAGGTCGGGTCCTGGTCGGCGGCCCATTCGTCGAACACCAGCACCGGGCGGCCTTCGGTCCAGGCCTGCAGCAGTGCCAGGCGCTTGCGCTGGCCGGTGGACAGGTCGAGGGTGGAGAAACGGCCATCGTCGAGGCTGACCTTGTGGGCGATCTCCAGGCGTTCCAGGTAGGCCATGGCATCGGCCGGCACATCGCCGCCGGCCTGTACCAGGTCCTCGAACAGGAAAAAGTCCGACAGCACGGTGGTGAACAGCTGGCGGTAATCGTCACGCTGCTGTTCCCCCACCGATGCGCCGTCCAGCAGCACGCTGCCGCTTTGCGGCACGTACAGGCCCAGCAGCAGCTTGATCAGGGTGGTCTTGCCGCCGCCGTTCTCGCCGACGATGAACACGATCTCGCCCTTGCGCAGCGACAGGTTCACCGGGCCAATGGCAAAGCCCGGGGCACCGTCTTCAGTGGCGTACTGGTAGTGCACGTCGCGCAGTTCGATGCTGTCGATGGCGGTGCGGGCCGGGGCATCCTTGGCTTCACGCAGGCAGGGCTCAGGCGAGCTGAACAGTTCCGAAAGCTCCGCTACCCGGCGGAACGCCACCTGGGCGCGGCCGATGTTCGGCAGCGTGCCCAGCAGGTGCTCCAGCGGGCCTTTCATGTACAGCAACACCAGGATGAAACCGCTGAGGGTGGCGGTGCTGGTACTCGGCCACATGGCCTGAAAGCCCAACGCCACGCCGATGACGATGAAGAACAGGGTCGAACCCACGCCCTTGGCCACGACGAACTGGTTGATCGAGTTGACCTGCTTCTGGCAGATCGCATCGGCAGTGCCTTCGATGCTCTCGCCCAGCAGGCGCAGGCGGCGCGGGCGGTTGATGCGCAGCTCCTTGGCGCCCTCGGCGATGGAGCGGTAGTGCTTTTGCAGGTCGTCTTCCAGGTCGCGGGCCTCGAAGAAGCCCTTGATCCCCCGGGAGCGGGCATAGAACTGCGCCACCGAGCCCAGCAGAATGGCCACGGTGGTAGTGATGAACATTGCCGGCGACAGTTGCACCAGGTACACCAGGCAGCCGAGGGTCACACTGGCCGACACCGCCAGCGGTGCGAAGGCGAAGGCAAAATCGCTGATGGTGTCGACGTCGTGGGTCAGCACCGGGATCAGCCGGTGGCTGCGGTAGCGCTCCAGCTGGTCGATCGGCGCGCTGAGAATCTTCAGCCCAAGTGTTTTGCGCAGCCGGGCGATCACATGCTGGCCGACGTAGTTGGTGCCGATGTCCGAAACCACCGAACCCAGCAGCGCCAGCAGGCACAGGCCGGCAAAGCCCAGCAGCAGGCCGCGGCTGGCGCCGCCTTCGGCGTGCAGAGCATGGTTGATGGTGGCCAGCAGGCCGGTGATGCTCAGGCCGCCGAGAATACCCAGCACGGTCGAGACCAGCAGCAGCGGCCAGAACGGGCGCAGAATCTGGGTCAGTTCACGCAGGTTGGTTTTTGGAGGAGTGCTCATCGTCGGGGTTCCAGGCGGGTCTTGCCTGAACGACGAATGAGGTTGGTTTTTGTTCAGCGAATTTTCTGGGGGCGCCTATCTCGTGTTGCCTGTACCGGTCCCGGCGTACGCCTCAGCGCGACGAGATCATGATCACGCCATCACCCTGGCGCAGTTGCACCGGCAACACCCGTGGCAGGGCTTTGACCAACTGGCTCAGGTCGCGGGTGTCGTAGATGCCGCCAAAGCGCAGCTCGCCGACCGTGCTGCTGGCGTCCAGTTGCAGCGGCACCTCGAGGTAGCGGTTGATCCGCGGCAGGGCGTCGCGCAGGCTGATGTCATCGAGCATCAGCTTGCCGTTGCGCCAGGCCAGGACCCGCGCCGGATCGGTGCGGCCCAGCTGCAACATGCGCCCGTGACGTACCACCGCCTGCATGCCGGCGGTCAGCTCGGCGCCGTCGTTGCGCCCCTCGCCGCCGTCGTTGCGCGACACCAGCACGGTGCCCTCGGTCACGGTGACGGTGGTCTGCACCTCGGCGGTCCACACATTGAAGTGCGTGCCCGTCACCCGCACCCGGGCATTGTCGGCGCTGATTACAAAGGGTTTGTCGAGGTCGCGGCGCACGGCAAAGTAGGCCTCGCCATCGCGCAGCAGTACCTGGCGCTGGTCGCGAAAACCCAGGTACAGCAGGCTTGTGCGCAGGTTCAGCTCCACCTCGCTATGGTCGGGCAATAGCACCTGGCGGCGGCCCTGCTCGGCCATGTAGTAACGCACGCTGCCGGGCAGCACGCCCCACGACCAGCCTGCGGCCCAGGCGCCACCTACCGCCAGCAGCACCGCTGCGGCACGCGCCAGCATGGCGCCAGTGCGCCGGCGGCGCACAGGCAGCGCTGCGGGTGCTGCCGGGCGCGGCGGCAGCTGTTCGCTGACCTGCCACACCCGGCACATGTTCAGGTACTCCTCCGCATGCACCGGGTCGGCGTCGTACCAGCGCAGGAATGCGATGCGGTCGGCGTCGCTGCACTCATCATCGAAATGCAGGCGCACGCACCAGTCGGCGGCCATTTCGCTGGGAGTCTTAGGGGCTTGGGGAGGGGTTGGCATATGCGGCTGGCGGTATGGAAATTTCGCCAAGCTTACTCCATGTCAATGGCTTGTGGTGGCCTGGGGGGGCCAATTCTGCGTTTTTAAGAATTAACCCCGTCGCCGGTACAGGTATCGCTGAACATCCCTGCCGCTCATTCGTCAACGCTGATGAACGGCCCTGCACCGCCCCCTGTTGGCGACCCAGGGCAGCCCATCAAAGGAGGATCCGCGCATGCCCAGCACCCAGTTCTTCGACGTTATCGGCGTCGGCTTCGGCCCATCCAACCTGGCCCTGGCCATCGCCCTGGAGGAGCAGGCCGAAAACGGCGCCCGCCGCGCGCGCAGCCTGTTCCTCGACCGCCAGACCGACTACCACTGGCACGGCGACACCCTGGTCAGCCAGAGCGAACTGCAGATCTCGTTCCTCAAGGATCTGGTCACCCTGCGCAACGCCACCAGCCGCTACAGCTTCGTCAACTACCTGCAGCAGCACGGCCGCCTGATCGACTTCATCAACCTCGGCACCTTCTACCCCTGCCGCATGGAATACAGCGACTATTTGCGCTGGGTGGCCACCCACTTCACCGACCAGTGCCAGTACGGCGAGCGCGTCGAGCGCATCGAGCCGGTCAACAACGGTGGTGGCGACATCGAGCTGCTGGACGTGATCTCGGTCGACAGCCATGGCCGCGAGCACCGCCGGCGCACCCGTTCGGTGGTGGTCGGCACCGGCGGCACGCCGCGCATCCCCACGGTGTTTCAGGGCCTGCGCGACGACACTCGGGTGTTCCACCACTCGCAGTACCTGAGCCGCATCAACCAGCAGCGCTGCGCCCGTGGCGAGCCGATGCGCATTGCCGTGGTCGGCGGCGGGCAGAGCGCCGCCGAGGCCTTCATCGACCTCAACGACAGCTTCCCCAACGTACGCGTCGACCTGGTGCTGCGCAGCGAAGTGCTCAAGCCTGCGGACGACAGCCCGTTCGTCAACCAGATTTTCGCCCCGGAAAACACCCACCTGTTCTTTGACCAGCCCGAAACCGAGCGCGAGCGGCTGATCAGCGAGTTCCACAATACCAACTACTCGGTGGTGGACCTGAACCTGATCGAGCAGATCTACGGCATCTTCTACCGCCAGAAAGTCTCGGGCAAACAGCGCCACGCCTTCCGCTGCCGCACCCAGGTGCTCAACGCCAGCAGCCAGGAGCACGGCGTGCGCCTGCAGGTGCGCGACATCGCCACCGGCCAGGAAGAGGCCCACCACTACGATGCGGTGATTCTCGCCACCGGCTACGAGCGCAAGTCGCACAAGGCCCTGCTGGCGCCGCTGGCCGAGTACCTGGGCGACTTCGACGTGGAGCGCAGCTACCGCGTGCGCGCCACCCCGGCGCTGAAAGCCGGCGTGTTCGTGCAAGGCTTCTCCGAGGCCAACCACGGCCTGAGCGATACCCTGCTGTCGGTGCTGCCGGCGCGCGCCTGGGAAATCTCCGAAGCTCTGCTGGCCAACGCCGAGGCCACCGAACTACGCGACGAACGCCAGCGCCTTAAGGAAACTGCCGCATGAACATGAGCACCGGGCCACTGCGCCCCGCCCTGCCCCGCAGCAAGCCCAGCGGCGAGCTGTACCGGCGTTTCGACGAGCGCGTGGGGGCGTGGTTCTCGCTGCGCACCCTGGACATCGAGGCCGATCTTGAGCGCTTCAACCGCTGGCAGAACAGCGCCCGGGTGGCGCACTTCTGGCAGGAGCAAGGCAGCCTCGACGAGCACCGCGAATACCTGCAGAAGGTCGCCGACACCCCGCATATCTTCAGCCTGATCGGCTGCTTCGACGACGAGCCGTTCGCCTACTACGAGGTGTACTGGGCCCAGGACGACCGCATTGCGCCGTTCTACCCGGCCGGCGAATTCGACCGCGGTATCCACATGCTGGTGGGCGAGGAACACCACCGCGGGCCGGCCAAGGTCGACTGCTGGTTGCGCTCGCTGGTGAGCTGGCTGCTGCTGGACGAGCCACGCACCACCCGCGTGGTGGCCGAGCCACGAGCCGACAACGCGAAGATGATCGGCTACATGGAGTCGGTGGGGTTCAACATGGAGAAGGAATTCGACTTCCCGCACAAGCGCGCCGCGCTGATGCTGCTCGAGCGCAGCGATTTCGGGCCGGTGCTCGCCGGCTGATTCATCGCGGGACAAGCCTTGGCAGCGCATGAGGGCTGGCAGGGGTTCGCCGAGGGTTCTTCAGTGCCTATGAGATCGAGCGCCGCCCGCGCGGCGCTCGATCTCATAGGCGCTGAAGATCTTTCGGCGAACTACCTCAAGCCCTGAACGCCTCCCCCAGGCTCCCCGCCATCTGCCCATACACCTCATCAATCCCCGGCATGATCGCCGCCATGCGCAACAGGTCGTGCGTCGCGGCATAGCGCTGGCAGTTCACCGCCACCCCCGCCTGCTGCAAGCGCTCGGCATAGGCCTGGCCTTCATCCAGCAGCGGGTCATACTGCGCCAGGGCGACGAAGGCCGGCGCCACACCGCTCAGGTTTTCACACAGCAACGGCGAAAAACGCCAGTCCAGCCGGTCGTCCGCGATGCGCTGGTACTGCTGGTAGAACCACTCCAGCGTCGCGCTCTCCAGCAAATAACCCTCGTCGAACAAGTCGTTGGACACCGTGGTGCGCGACGCATCGGTGCTGGGGTAGCACAACAGCTGCAGGCGGATCTGCGGCGTGCCGGCCTGCGCCGCCTGGATCGCCAGCACGGTGGCCAGCGTCGCCCCGGCGCTGTCGCCGCCCACGGCCAGGCGGGCAACGTCCAGGCCATGGGCCGCGCCCTCGGCCAGCAGCCAGGCCAAGGCGTCCTCGGCATCGAACACCGCGGTCGGGAAGCGCTGCTCCGGCGCCCGGCGGTAATCCACCGCCAGCACCGCGCAAGGCGTGCGCGCGGCAAGTTCGGCGCAAATACCGTCATGCGAATCCAGGCTGCCGACCACATAGCCACCACCATGGAAGTACAGCAACACCGGCAACGGCCGGTCGCCGGCCTGCGGCGGGCTGTACAGGCGCAAACCCAGCACCGCGCCGTCGCGGCTGCGGGCGCTCAGCGTCTGGCGCTGAACCTGCGGCCAGGCCCAGACCAGCCCGCGCGAGGCCTGCTCGAACTCCTCACGCGCGGCCTGCGGGCTCAGGGCATGCAGCGGCGGGCGGCCGGCGAGCCGGCCCTCCTCCACCAGGTCCAGGAACGCGCTCAATTCAGGGTGCAAAGACATACCGGTTAATCCTTCAATAGCAGGCGAACGGCTCATGTCGGGCGCCCGCACAGGTTGATCAGCTCGTGCAGCTGGGCCTCGAAGGCCTCCATCAGCGCTTGCACGGTTTGCGGGCGGTAGCGCTTGCGGCTGTATATGCAGCGCATGGCCAGCTCACCGTCCTGCACCTGGCCGATGATCTCCAGCCAGTTGGCCAGCGGCGCCGTCGGGCTGTGGAAGTCGCCCAGGCTTTCGCCGGCAGCGCCAAACAGCCCCTGGCCATCGCTGGCCTGGTCCAGTTGCCCCAGGTAGTTGAAGGTGATGCGCGGCTGCGCCAGGCCCGCCAGGGCTTCACGCACCTGGCTGCGGCCCAGGTAACGCAGCACGCCGTAACCCAACCCGCGCCCGGGCACC
Organism: Pseudomonas shirazensis; assembly: GCF_050496565.1. Taxonomy (GTDB): domain Bacteria; phylum Pseudomonadota; class Gammaproteobacteria; order Pseudomonadales; family Pseudomonadaceae; genus Aquipseudomonas; species Aquipseudomonas shirazensis_A. Next base: position 4,320 of record NZ_JBNWAE010000026.1, on the reverse strand, counting down.
TGCGCCAGTTGCTCGCGCACTGCCCGCAGCGACTCGCCCGGCGTGCCGGCACCGGGGTTCAGGTGCAGCGGGAACATGCTGGTGAACCAGCCCACGGTACGGCTCAGGTCCAGTTCGTCGAACAGGTCCTCACGGCCATGGCCCTCCAGCTGCACCAGCATCGAAGCCGCCTGGCTCCAGCCGCACACGGCCCGTGACAGCGCGGTCAGCAACAGGTCGTTGATCTGCGCCTGCAGTGCTGCCGGGGCCACCTTGAGCAGGCGCGCGGTGGCCTCGCTGTCCAGGCGCAGGTGCGCCTCGGCCTGGGTTCCCACCAGGTTGCGCCCGCGCGGGTTGTCCACCGGCAGTTCGGCTGGTGCATCGCTGCCCAAGTGCTGCTGCCAGTAACCCAGCTCGGCCTCGCCCTCGGGGCTGCGGGCCAGCTGTTGTAGGCGCCGGGCCCAATCGCGGTAGCGGCTGGTCGGCGCCGGCAGTTGCGCCACCTGGCCGCGGCTCGCCGCCTGGTAGGCCGCCAGCAGGTCTTCGACCAGCACCTGCCACGACACCCCGTCCACCGCCAGGTGGTGCACCACCAGCAACAAGCGCTCGCCGCCCTCGGCCAGGCGCGCATGCAGCACGCGCAATAGCGGCCCCTGGGTCAGGTCGAGGCTGCGCTGGGCACGCTGGATGGCCGCCTCCATGGCGGCGCTGTCGGCCAGTTGCTCCTGCCACAACACCGGCACTTGGGCCGCTTCTTCTACGCTGGCATAGCGCTGTAACCCGCCCCCTGCTCCTTCGACGAAGCGCAGGCGCAGGGCCTCGTGGCGCACCAGCAACTGCTCCACAGCCTGTTGCAGGGCATCGCCTTGCAAGGGCTGCAGCACATCCAGCAACAACGCCTGGTTGAAGTGCCCGCGTTCGGCCATCGGCACCTCGAACAACCACTGCTGGATCGGCAGCAGGTTGAACAGCTCGCCATCGGCCAGTTGCACTTCGCCCTGCTGCGCGACCTGCGGCGACGCATCAGCCAGCAACTGGGCAATGGTCGGCCGGCGCATCAGGTCGCGCAGGCGGATTTCCCGTTGCAGGCCGGGGTGGTTGCGTACCCGCGACACCACCTGCAGGCTGAGGATCGAATCGCCGCCCAGCTCGAAGAAGTTGTCCTCGACGCCAACCCGCTCGACACCCAGCACCGCTTGCCAAATGCCAGCCAGGACCTGCTCCTCTTCGTTGCGCGGGGCGACGAAGCGGCTGTCCTGGCCAATGACCGGCGCCGGCAGCGCCAAGCGGTCGACCTTGCCGCTGGCGTTCAGCGGCAACGCCGGCAGCAGCACCACGTGGGCCGGCACCATGTAGTCGGGCAAGCGCGCCCGCAGGCGCTGGCGCAGCGACTCGCCCAGCCCTTCGCTGGCCGCGGCGGCCACGTAGGCCACCAGTTGCTTGCCGCCCTGCCCGTCGCGGGCCACCACCACGGCACTGTGCACGTCTGGCTGGTGGCGCAGGCGCGCCTCGATTTCGCCCAGTTCGATACGGAAGCCACGCACCTTCACCTGGTGGTCCAGCCGGCCCAGGTAATCGAAGGTGCCATTGGCGCGACGCCGTACCAGGTCGCCGGTGCGGTACAGCCTGCCGCCGTCGCTGAACGGGTCGGCGACGAAGCGCTCGGCGGTCAGCCCCGGGCGGCCGTGGTAACCACGGGCCAGGCCCTGGCCACCGATGTACAGCTCACCGGCCACGCCTTCGGGCACCGTGTTCAGCTCGGTATCCAGCACATGCAGGGTGCGTGCGCCAACCCGCTCGCCAATCGGCGCGTAGGCCGCGCCGCAGGTAGTATCGCCCTCGGCGCGCCACAGCAGCGGGGTGATCACCGTCTCGGTCGGGCCGTAGCCGTTGATGATCGCCCGTGGCCGCAAGGCCGCGCGGGCACGTTCGAAGGCCGCGTCCGGCACCGCGTCGCCACCGAAGCAATACACCCGCACCGGCGGCGCCGTGCCGTCGGCCTCGGCCTGGCTGGCCAAGGCCTGCAGGTAGGCCGGCGGGAACGCCGCCACGGTGACTCCGTGGCGGCCCATGGCGGCCAGGGTCTGCTCGGGGGTCCACAGCTCATCGTCGCGCAGCAGCACGCTGCCGCCGAACAGCAGCGGCACCAGCCAGCGCTCGTGGGCACCATCGAAGGCGAATGACATGAAGTGCAGTTCGCGGTCCGACGGGCTCATGCCGTAGCGCTCGCCGATGGCCTCGCAGTGCATGGCCAGCGGCCCATGGGCCACCGCCACGGCCTTGGGCTGGCCGGTGGAGCCGGAGGTGTAGATCAGGTAGGCCAGGCTGTCGGCGTGCAGGTCCACGGACGGGGCGGTGGCCGGCAGGCTATCCAGCGCCAGGTGGTCAAGCTCGGCGCGCGGTACGTCGCCCAGCGCGGGCAGCTGCTGCGCAAGGCTCGAATGGGCCAGCAGCAGGTGCATGCCTGAGTCGCGCATGATGAACGCCAGGCGCTCGGCCGGGTGGCTGGTGTCCAGTGGCAGGTAGGCAGCGCCACACTTGAGCACCGCCAGCAGTGCCACCGGCCAGTCGGCGCTGCGTGGCAGGGCCACGCCGACCACCTTCTCCGGACCTGCGCCTTGCGCCTGCAGCCAGTGCGCCAGGCGGTTGGCGCGCGCCTCCAGCGCGGCGAAGCTCAGGCGCTGCTCGCCGCACAGCACGGCGTCCGAGTCCGGGCTGCGGCGTGCCCATTCGGCGATGCCCTCGGTCACCGTCGGCAACGGGCGCGTCGCCGGCAGGCGGTTGGCCTCGGCCCGCGCCAGCAACTCGCCCTCGGCGAGCATGGCCAGCTCGCCCAACGGGCGCTCGGCGCCGGCGCAGAAGCCTTCGAGCAGTTGTTCCAGGTGGCGGCGAATGCCCTCCACTTCGGCCAGGTTGAAGTGCTGGCGCAGGAACATGTACTCGATTTCCAGGCTGTCGCCGAGGGTCACCATCAGGTCCATGGCGTAGTTGGTCACGCCATAGCCGCGCACGGTCTCGAACTGCAGCTCACCGTCGTCCCACTCGCTGAGCAGGCGGTCTACCGGCTGGTTTTCGAATACCACAATGCTGTCGAACAGCGCCTGCCCGCCGCGGCCGGCCCAGCGCTGCACCTGGCTGAGCGGCGTGTGCTCGTGCTCGCGGGCCGCCAGGTTGTAGGCCTGCAGGGCTTGCAACCATTCGCCCAGGGGTTGCTCGGGGCGTGGCGCCTGGACGATCGGCAAGGTGTTGATGAACAGCCCCAGGGTGTCCTGGGCGCCGGGCAGTTCTGCCGGGCGGCCCGACACGGTGGCACCGAAGGCCACGCAGCGTTGGCCGGTGTAGCGTTGCAGCAGCAGCAGCCAGGCCGCCTGTACCAGGGTGTTGAGGGTGACCCGCTGGCTGCGGGCGAACTGTTTCAGGCGCTCGGTACGGGTCTGGTCGAGGTGGCTGTAGATGGCCTGGTGGGCCGCCTCGCCACGCTCGCCGGCCAGGGCCTGGGCCAGGAAGGTGGGTTCTTCCAGCGCTTGCAGGCGCTCGCGCCAGAAGCGCTCGCTAGCCAGCGGGTCGCGGCTTTGCAGCCAATCCAGGTAGTCGCGGTAGCGGCCCGGGTTGGGCAGCGCCTGGCCCAGGTAACGGCGCAGCACCTGACCGATCAGCAGCGACAGGCTCCAGCCGTCGAGCAGCAGGTGGTGGTAGGTCCACACCAGCCGGTAGCGGCGCGTGCCCAATTGCACCAGCAGCAAGCGCTGCAACGGCGCCTGGGCCAGGTCGAAGCCGCGCTCGCGCTGCTCACGGGCAACGGCCTCGGCCTCCTCGGCAGTAAAGGTGCGGCCCTGCCAGTCGAGTTGCTCCGTCGGCAGGCTGACGCATTGCTGGATCACCTGCATGGCGTCGGCAAAGCCTTGCCACACGAAGCTGCCGCGCAGGCTGTCGTGGCGGTTGCTGACTTCGTCCCAGGCCGCGATGAAGCGCGCTGCGTCGAGGCCGTCGATCACCACATCCAGCTGGTTGACGTACAGGTCGGTGCCGCTGTCCAGGGCGTGGAACAGCATGCCTTGCTGCATTGGCGACAGCGGCACGATGTCTTCCACGGCCTCCAGCGCCACCGGCAGCGCGGCGCGCTCGGCGTCGCTCAGGGTGCTGAGGTCCAGCCGTGCCACAACCTGGGTGGCGGCCTGTTGCAGCGGCTGCGCCTGGGCCGCCAGGGCGCGAACGCTCTGGTGCAGGAACAAATCGCGCGGGGTCAGGGCCAAACCGGCGTCGCGGGCACGGGCAACCACCTGTACCGAAACGATCGAGTCACCGCCCAGTTCGAAGAAGTTGTCCTCGGCGCCCACCTGT
>NZ_JBNWAE010000025.1:0-53857 GCF_050496565.1 Pseudomonas shirazensis | reverse complement strand
AGGGTCAAGAAATAAAAATTGGTTGCCGATGCGGCGATCTTCCATGACGTAAAGAAATCCTTCACGCAGTGGCCGTATCGCGTAGGCAGCCTGAGTCAAGGCGCCAGCCTGATGCGCGTGATGCAGGTTGTCTGGCAATTGCGGCAGGCGCTCGCGCAAGCCGGCGTTGCCGCCGACGGCGGCGTAGCGCAGCGGCAGAATGGTGAAGCTGCGGGTGCAGCTGACTGCTGGGCCTGCGGCTAGCGGTACGCTGAGGGCTTCGCAGGCAGCCCGATTAATAGCGAAGAGCTTGTCCATGCTGATCATGGTGGCGTCCTTATCAGCGTCTGCAAGCGTCGCCGATAGGATCGATGAGTTGCCGACGGGGCTGGGGGCGGGGCCGCGTGTTTTCACGGCTTTTGTTGCCTGCCAACCATACCGAGCTGATGCTTTTCAGGGACCTAGACGGTTTCTGATAAGGGTGTAGGAAAGTTCGCTACCTATGGCAAAGTGCTGCCCTGCCGGACGCCTGATCCCGCCGCACAGGAGCCAAAGCTAGCCAAGCTTCCGACCGGCCCGGCGCCCCGGTAAAGCTGTTCAGAAAGCGCGCGACCCTAGGTCGATGAAAAATCCTTCATGCCGAGTTTATTTACTTAGCCTGCTAATAAACCCTATAACTAAGTCCTGCGACACTCTGCCGCAGCCAACTCAAAGTGGAGTTTTCAACGATGACAGTCCAAGTAACCGAACGCGACGAATCGAAAATGTCCCATGAAGGCCTGGCCGCCGGTGTGCGGATCTGGGATGTCCACCAGCAGGGCGAACTGGTCGGCATGTTCCATCAGGAACACGAAGCCCAGCAATACCGCGCCGAACTCGAAACCCTCGAGAACCAGCGCCAGCAATAACCCCTGTATCGATCAACGCGCCTGGCAGTTTCGCTACCAGGCGCCGCATGAAAAAGGGCTGCCAAGCAGCCCTTTGTAACTCAAGACACTACCCGTGACGGGTGTTACCACATCAAATCATCAGGAATCTTGTAAGCCGCATACGGATCATCCTCATCGGCTTCCTCGACATGCGTGTTAAGCAACAGAATCCGCCCAGGATCACGCTCCTGAATCTTCACCGCCGCCTCCCGCGGAATCACCTCGTAACCCCCACCCAACGCCACTACAGCCAACGAGCCATTGCTCAGTTTGCTGCGCATCAGCGCGTTCACGGCAATTCGCTTGACCTTCTTGTCGTCAACGAAGTTGTAGTAATCCTCGGTGGTCAACTTGGGCAGGCGGGTCGCTTCGATCAATTGCTTGACCTGCGCCGCCCGGGCCTTCTGCTCGGCCTTCTCCTGCTGCTGGCGGTTCAGTTCCTGATCGCGCTTGGCTTTCTCGGCCATGGCCTCTTTGGCCAGACGCTGCTGGGTGTCGTCCACCTCTACCTGGCCTTTTTGTTCCAGGCGCTTCTGTTTCTTTTCTGCTTTGTTGGTCTGCTGGACCTGCTTCTGGTTAACCAGACCGGCCTTGAGCAATTGGTCGCGAAGGGAAAGGCTCATGGATGTTCACTCACTTATGCAACAGCTCAGCCGCAGCTGGGCAGGTTCTTTTCTTGGCGTTTGGCTTCACCCCAAAGGGCGTCCAATTCATCAAGGTTACAGGATTCGATAGGCTTGCCGCTGTCGCGCAAGGCCTGTTCGATGAAGCGAAAACGCCGCTCGAACTTGCGATTGGCGCGACGCAGGGCGTTTTCCGGGTCTTGCTTGAGATGGCGGGCGAGGTTGACGGTGGCAAACAGCAGGTCGCCGATCTCGTCTTCCAGCGCATCGGCGTCATTATCGGCCATGGCCTGCAGCACTTCATCCAGCTCTTCACGGACCTTGTCCAGCACTGGCAGCGGGTCTGGCCAGTCGAAACCGACCGTGGCCGTGCGCTTTTGCAGCTTGGCGGCGCGCGACAAGGCGGGCAAGGCCGCGGGAACGTCGTCAAGCAATGACAATTGCTCAGGCACACTGTGTTCGGCGCGCTCCTGGGCCTTGATCTCTTCCCAGCGCGATTTGACCTGGGCTTCGCTCAGGCTCGGCGTGTCCAGCGGCGCGTACAGCTCGCCGGTGGGGAACACATGCGGGTGGCGGCGGATCAGCTTGCGGGTGATGCCGTCGACCACGCAGGCAAACTCGAAACGGCCTTCTTCGCGAGCCAGCTGGCTGTAGTAAACCACCTGGAACAGCAGGTCGCCGAGTTCACCTTGCAGGTGGGCGAAGTCGCCCCGCTCGATCGTGTCGGCCACCTCGTAGGCTTCTTCGATGGTGTGTTGGACGATGCTTGCGTAGTCCTGCTTCAAGTCCCATGGGCAGCCATGCTGCGGGTCACGCAGACGGGCCATGAGGTGCAGCAGGTCTTCAAGGGTGTAAGTCATGGCAGGTCCTTCGGTTGCGCTCTTTTCGCGGGTAAACCCGCTCCCACAGGGCCTTGATCAACCTGTGGGAGCGGGTTCACCCGCGAAGGGCTCACCGCGGTTTCAAGGGGTACGGTTACGCCGCGTCTCGATGATGTTGGGCAACTGCGAAATCCGCCCGAGCAGACGCCCGAGGGCATCCAGACCGGGGATTTCGATGGTCAGCGACATCAAGGCGGTGTTGTCTTCCTTGTTCGAGCGGGTGTTGACCGCCAGCACGTTGATCTTCTCGTTGAGCAGCACCTGCGACACATCACGCAGCAGGCCTGGGCGGTCGTAGGCGCGGATGATGATGTCGACCGGGTAGGTCAGCACCGGCACCGGGCCCCAACTGACCTGGATGATCCGCTCCGGCTCACGCCCGCTCAGTTGCAGCACCGAGGCACAGTCCTGGCGGTGAATGGTCACGCCGCGGCCCTGGGTGATATAACCCACGATCGCCTCGCCGGGCAGCGGCTGGCAGCAGCCGGCCATCTGCGTCAGCAGGTTGCCGACACCCTGGATCTGGATATCGGCACGCTTGCCGTTACGCACGCCAGAGGGCTTGCGCGGGGTCAGCTCGATCTGCTCGATCCGCTCCGGCTCAAGCAGCTGCTGGGCAGCGTTGACCAGGTGCGCCAGGCGCAGGTCACCGGCACCGAGTGCGGCAAACAGGTCTTCGGCGGTTTTCACGTTGGCTTTTTCGGCCAACCGATCGAAATCGACCTGAGGCAGGCCGAGCCTGCTCAGTTCGCGCTCGATCAGGGTCTTGCCGGCGGCGACGTTCTGATCGCGCGCCTGCAGCTTGAACCAGTGGACGATCTTCGCCCGCGCACGCGAGGTGGTGACGTAGCCAAGGTTCGAGTTCAGCCAGTCGCGGCTTGGGCTGCCGTGCTTGCTGGTGATGATCTCGACCTGCTCACCGGTCTGCAGGCTGTAGTTGAGCGGCACGATGCGGCCGTTGATCTTGGCGCCGCGGCAGTTGTGGCCGATCTCGGTGTGCACGCGGTAGGCGAAGTCCAGCGGCGTCGAGCCCTTGGGCAGGTCGATGGCGTGGCCGTCGGGGGTAAAGATATACACCCGGTCCGGTTCGATATCGACGCGCAACTGCTCGGCCAGGCCACCGATGTCGCCCAGCTCTTCGTGCCACTCCAGCACCTGGCGCAACCAGGAGATCTTTTCTTCGTAGTGGTTGGAGCTGGCCTTGACGTCGGTGCCCTTGTAACGCCAATGCGCGCAGACGCCGAGCTCGGCTTCTTCGTGCATGCCGTGGGTGCGGATCTGCACCTCGAGGACCTTGCCCTCCGGGCCGATCACTGCGGTGTGCAGGGAGCGGTAGCCGTTTTCCTTGGGGTTGGCGATGTAGTCGTCGAACTCCTTGGGGATGTGCCGCCAGAGGGTGTGGACGATGCCCAGCGCGGTATAGCAGTCGCGGATTTCCGGGACCAGCACGCGCACAGCGCGCACGTCGTAGATCTGGCTGAACTCCAGGCCTTTGCGCTGCATCTTGCGCCAGATCGAATAGATATGTTTTGCCCGGCCACTGATATCGGCGTTGACGCCGGTGGCCAGCAGCTCGTTCTGCAGCTGGTTCATCACATCGTTGATGAAGCGCTCGCGGTCCAGCCGGCGTTCATGCAGGAGCTTGGCGATCTGTTTGTACTGGTCAGGCTCAAGGTAACGGAAGGACAGGTCCTCCAGCTCCCACTTGATATGCCCGATACCCAGCCGGTGCGCCAGTGGCGCATAGATGTCGAACACCTCGCGGGCCACGCGCAGGCGTTTTTCTTCATCGGCGGCTTTCACCGCACGAATCGCGCAGGTGCGCTCGGCCAGTTTGATCAGGGCGACGCGCACGTCGTCAACCATGGCCACGAGCATCTTGCGCAGGTTTTCCACCTGCGCCTGCGAGCCGAGCACCAGCGACTGGCGCGGGCTCAGGCTGGCACTGATGGCGGCCATGCGCAGCACGCCGTCGATCAGCTTCGACACTACCGGGCCAAAGCGCTGGCCGACCTCGGCCAGGGTGACCTTGCCTTCACGCACCGCGCGGTAGATCACCGCCGCGACCAGCGAATCCTGGTCGAGTTTGAGGTCGGCGAGGATCTCGGCGATCTCAAGGCCCGCCTGGAAACTGGACGTACCGTCTGCCCACGAATGCTTGGCCGGGTTGCCCTTCTTCTCGACTTCCTGGGCGAACTCGCAGGCTTCTTTCAGGTTCACCCGGTCCAGCGCCGAATCGACGCTCACCACATGATCCAGCCACGCTTCGAGATTGATACTGCCGTCGCTGTTGACCGGCTGGTGCACTCTCACCTGTACCATCTTTGCTTTACCTTTCCATACAGCGCAGCCCACGGCCGCACTGACAATCACCGTGCGCCTACCATTCCCTGGAAGCCGCACCAAGAGGGCCAGCGTTGGCTAGCCCACTTCGAATAACGCCATGGCTTCGACATGCGCCGTCTGAGGAAACATGTCGAGAATCCCGGCCCTTGTTAACCGGTACCCTTGGGCGACCAGCACCTGCGCGTCACGCGCCAGCGTCGCCGGGTTACACGAGACATACACCAGGCGCTTGGCCTTGAGGCGGGCGATGCCTTGCACCACCTCGTAAGCACCGTCGCGCGGTGGGTCCAAGAGTACCGCAGAAAAACCCTCGGCGGCCCATTCGGCACCCGCCAGAGGTTGAGATAAATCGGCCTGAAAAAACGCCGCGTTATGCACATTGTTGTCACGGGCATTGGCTGCCGCCCGTTCGACCATCGCCTGCACCCCTTCCACCGCCACCACTTCGCGGGCCTGCCTGGCCAACGGCAGGGCAAAGTTGCCCAGGCCGCAGAACAGGTCCAGCACACGCTCGTCAGGCTGCGGTGCGAGCCAGGCCAGGGCCTGCTCGATCATGGCCGTATTGACTTGGGCGTTGACCTGAACAAAATCGCCCGGGCGCCACGCTAGCTGCATCTGCCACGGCTGCAAAGTGAAACCGAGTGTCTGCCCGGCCTCGACCGGCGCAGGCTCGCCCTCCCCTTGCAACCATAGCTGGGCGCCCGCCTCTTTGCAGAAGGCCTGCAGCCGTGCCAGATCGTCTTCCGGCAACGGCGCCACATGGCGCACCAGGACGGCCTCGGCGCTGCCGCTGAACAACTCGACATGGCCCAGCGCCTGCGGTTTGCTCAGGCTGCGCAGGACCGTTGGCAAATGCCGCAGGATCGTCTGCAAAGGCTGTACCAGCACCGGGCATTCGTCGATGGCGATGATCGCCTGGCTGGCCTCGGCACGGAAACCGACCTCCAGCTGACGGCTCTTGACGTCCCAGCGCACGGCAATCCGCGCGCGCCGGCGGTAGCCGAATTCAGGCCCGGACAACGGCGCTGCCCACTGCTCTGGCTGAATCCCGGCGACCCGCTGCAACTGCTCGGCGAGCATGCGCTGCTTGAGCGCCAACTGCTCGGCATGCGGCAGGTGCTGCAGGTTGCAGCCGCCACACCGATCATAGTGCCGGCACGGCGCCGGGCGCCGCTCGGGGCTGGCTTGCAGGACCCGCTCAAGGCGCGCATCGACGATCTTGCCACGGGCGCCAAGCACCCGCGCTTCGACTGCTTCGCCGGCCAGGGCGCCGCTGACGAACCAGGTCCGCCCTTCATGAAAACTGATGCCGCGGCCGTCACCGGCCAGACGCTCGATGTCCAGGCGCTGCTTTTTGCCCACGGGAACTTGCGCAGCACGATCGCCGCCAGCCGGCTGGAAGCGCAGGCCGCCTTTACTTTTCTTGGTCATCAGGTCGCGTCGAACAGGCCAGTGGAAAGATAACGATCACCGCGGTCGCAGACGATCGCGACCATCACGGCGTTTTCCACCTGCTGCGACAGGCGCAACATGCCGGCCACCGCACCACCAGAGGACACACCGCAGAAAATGCCCTCTTCACGGGCAAGACGACGGGTGACGTGTTCGGCTTCGGCCTGGGACATGTCGATCACCTGATCGACCCGAGCGGCGTCGAAGATTTTTGGCAGATACTCTTCAGGCCAGCGACGGATGCCGGGGATCGACGATCCATCCATGGGCTGCAGACCAACGATCTGCACCGCCGGGTTCTGCTCCTTGAGGTACTGCGAGCAGCCCATGATGGTGCCGGTGGTGCCCATCGAGCTGATGAAATGAGTGACGCTGCCCTGGGTCTGCTGCCAGATCTCCGGGCCGGTGCTGGTGTAGTGGGCCAACGGATTGTCGCCGTTGGCGAACTGATCGAGGATCAACCCGCGGCCTTCGGCCTGCAGCTTTTCGGCCAGGTCGCGGGCGCCTTCCATACCCTCTTCCTTGCTCACCAGAATCAACTCGGCGCCATAGGCGGTCATCGCTGCCTTGCGCTCGGCAGTGGAGTTGTCGGGCATGATCAGGACCATCTTGTAGCCCTTGATCGCCGCCGCCATGGCCAGGGCGATACCGGTGTTACCGGAGGTCGCTTCGATCAGGGTGTCGCCGGGCTTGATCTGGTTGCGCAGTTCGGCGCGGGTGATCATCGACAGTGCCGGGCGGTCCTTGACCGAGCCGGCCGGATTGTTGCCTTCGAGCTTGAGCAACAAGGTATTGCTGGTCGCACCTGCGAGGCGCTGCAGGCGAACCAGAGGCGTATTGCCGACGCAATCGGCGATGGTTGGGTACTGCAGGGTCATGGTGTCTTTCGCAATCAAAACGACAGGGGCGCCTATCATACCGGCATTCCCTTGCCGGCCATATCACGCAATCTGTGGTTGATATAGCTGTCAGCTATATACCGTCTGTGCAGGTGCCGCTTCGCTTGCTTCGACATGCGCCGGCAAGCGCATGCACAGGCGCAGGCCGCGCTTGCCGTTCTCGGCCCAGAGCGTGCCGCCCTGGCGTTGAATGGCGCCGCGGGCGATGCTCAGGCCCAGGCCGAAACCGCCGTCGCCGGGGCGCGAACCATCCAGCCGCGAAAACGGCGCGAAGATGCGCTCCAGATCATCCTCGGCCACGCCCCCGCCCTGGTCTTCCAGCCAGATCCGCCAGTAACTGCCCTCACGCCGGCCGCCGAGGGTGATCACGCCGTCGCCAGGCGAATGACGAATGGCATTGCGCAGCAGGTTTTCCACGGCCTGGGCCAAATGGTTGAGGTTGCCCTGCACCCAGCAAGTGGCCGGCAATTCACAGCGCAGACGTGCAGGCTGCCAGGCGCTTTCGTAGCAGGCGTCCTCGGCGAGCATGTCCCACAGCGCCTGCAGCTGGATCGGTTCGAGGTTCATCGGCGCCCGTTCGGCGTCCTGCCAGGCCAGTTGCAGGGTGTCTTCGACCAGCTGCTGCATGCAATCGACCTCCCGCGTGACGCGCTCACGCAGGCGCCCAAGGTCAGCCTCGCCATCGCCGGCCACGCGCAGGCGGCTCAGCGGCGTGCGCATTTCATGGGACAGGTCGCGCAGCAGTTGTTGTTGCAAGGCCACTGTGCCCTGCAGGCGCTCGGCCATCTGGTCGAAGGCACGCGCCAGCTCGCCCAGCTCGTCATGCCGGCCCGTGGTGGTCGCGTCCAGCCGCGCCGAGAGCTGGTCGGCGCGCCAGGCATTGGCCTGCTCGCGGAGCTGGTTCAAGGGCACGATCAGCATGCGGTACAGGCCCACGCACAGGAGTAAGGTGAACAGGCCGGGTATCACGCCGTTGATCAGGATCCGCCACAGCCACAGGTACTGGCCCGGGTTGAGCCGCTTGGGCAGTTCGATGACCAGCATGGCCTGCGCGGCGGGGTCGGCGAACGGCAAGCGCAGCCAGGGTTGATCGACACTGCGTCGGCTCATCGGCCAGTCGACCTGGCGCAGACGGGTCAGGCGCTGGGTCTGCTCGGCCGTTAGCGGGGTGCTGCTGAGGCTATGCAGGTGGCTGTTGATGACGCCGACAAAGCCCTGCTCGCGCGCGCGCATACCTTGCAACCATTGATCGATACCGGCCTGGCCACCCTCGTGCCAGGCCTGCTCGGCCTCGACCGCGTAGGCCTGCAGCAGTTGCCGGGCGGGCTTGGAGAGAAATGCATTCTGGGTTTCCATGTAGCGGCCCCAGCTGTAGCTCAGGCCGATCATCAACAGACAGAAGCCCACCAGCAGAATCGCCAGGCGCCAGAACAACGAGTGCCGATCAAGCATGTTCAGCCCTCGCCGGCACTAAGCACGTAACCTTTGCCCCACACGGTGACGATCTGCCGCTCGTGGTAACCGACCGCCTTGAGCTTGCGGCGGATCTGGCTGACGTGCATGTCCAGGCTGCGATCGTGGCGGGAGTAACCCCGCTGCAACACTTGCTGATACAGCAGGGGCTTGCTCAGCACCTCGTCCGGACTGCGGTAGAGGGTGTCGAGCAGGCGATATTCGCTGGGGGTCAGGCCGGCCCAGCTGGAGCCGAGGCAAACATCGCTGATAGCTTCATCAAAGCGCAGCTCACTTGGCTCGACAGGTTGCGGTGCCTGGCGCCGGCGCTCCAGCTCGACCCGGCGCAGGATCGCCTCGATGCGCACCTGCAGCTCGGCCATGCTGAAGGGCTTGGGCAGATAGTCATCGGCGCCGCGCTGAAAGCCGGTGATACGGTCCGCTTCGGCGCCCAGGGCAGACATCAGGATCACTGGCGTGGCGCTATGGCGGCGCAGCTGCGCGAGTGCATCGAGGCCGTTCAGCCCCGGCAGGAGGATATCCATCAGAACCACATCGAACACCTGCCGGCCTGCTGTTTCCAGACCGTCAAGGCCGTTGCGGCACCAGGTCACCTGGAACCCGCCGCGCTGCAGTTCTTCGTGCAGGTAGGCGCCGAGGACCGGGTCGTCTTCGATGGCTAGGATGTTCGAGTGCTGAATGGCTACGGGATTCATTGGCTTCTGGCATTGATTCTCAATTGCGCGATTATTGGCCAGTAACTCAAGGCTAGGCAACTGGATTACGACTAAACCATCAGCACCTCCGCCTGCAAGCGCAGCCTGCCAGCCCGCCTGGGGCGCTGAAATGATCGCTTTACGCCCGCAGCCGGAGTAACGTTCGGCAACTATTCCGTCCCGCTCGGCGACGGCCATCAGGCACATCACAGGAGGCGAGTGTGCTCGATCGTTTGGGAATCCGAAGCCGGGTCATGCTGCTGGCGCTGCTGCCGGCTACCTTGATGGCGCTGGTGCTGGGCATCTATTTCACCTGGCTGCAACAAAACGAGCTGCGCACCCAGTTGCTCCAGCGCGGCAAGATGATTGCCGAACAACTGGCCCCGCTGGCGGCGCCCGCTCTCGCCCGCCATGCCACTGACCAGCTGGAAAGGATTGCCAGCCAGGCGCTGGAGCAGAGTGACGTGCGCGCCGTGGTGTTTCTGACCCCACAGCGCACTCAACTGGCCCATGCCGGGCCGAGCATGCTCAACCAGCCGCCCAGCGGCGGCAGCGGCACGCAACTGCTGCAACGCACTGGCAATGACGCCACCCGCTATCTGATGCCGGTGTTCGGCCATCACCGCGACCTGGCGGCCGACGCCGTGCCGGCCGAAGCCGAGCGCCTGCTCGGCTGGGTGGAAATCGAGCTGTCGCACGACGGTACCCTGTTGCGCGGTTACCGCAACCTGTTCACCAGCGTGCTGCTGATTCTCGCCTGCCTGATCGTGACTGCGCTGGTCGCCCTGCGCATGAGCCGCACCATCAACGACCCGATCAGGCGGATCAAGGAGGCGGTCACGCAGCTCAAGGACGGCCACCTCGAAGCGCGCCTGCCGGCCATGGGCAGCCATGAGCTGGACGAGCTGGCGGCCGGCATCAACCGCATGGCCGAGACCCTGCACAGTGCCCATGAAGAACTGCAGCACAGCATCGACCAGGCCACCGAGGACGTGCGCCAGAACCTGGAAACCATCGAGATCCAGAACATCGAGCTGGACATGGCTCGCAAGGAGGCCCTGGAGGCCAGCCGGATCAAGTCCGAGTTCCTCGCCAACATGAGCCACGAGATCCGCACGCCGCTCAACGGCATCCTTGGCTTCACCCATCTGCTGCAGAAGAGCGAACTGGCGCCGCGTCAGCTGGATTATCTCGGCACCATCGAGCAGTCGGCCGACAACCTGCTCGGGATCATCAACGAGATCCTCGACTTCTCCAAGATCGAGGCCGGCAAGCTGGTGCTCGACAGCATCCCGTTCAACCTGCGTGACCTGATCCAGGACACCTTGACCATTCTCGCCCCGGCCGCCCACGCCAAGCAGCTTGAGCTGCTCAGCCTGGTCTACCGCGATACGCCGCTGTCGCTGGTCGGTGACCCACTGCGCTTGAAGCAGATTCTCACCAACCTGGTCAGCAACGCGATCAAGTTCACCCGCGAAGGCACCATCGTCGTGCGGGCGATGCTCGAAGACGAACAAGGCGACCACGTGCAGCTACGCATCAGCGTGCAGGACAGCGGCATCGGCCTTACTCCAGAGGACGTGCGAACGCTGTTCCAGGCCTTCAGCCAGGCCGACAACTCACTGTCGCGCCAGCCCGGCGGTACCGGCCTCGGGCTGGTAATCTCGAAACGCCTGATCGAGCAGATGGGCGGCGAAATCGGCGTCGACAGCGCGCCCGGCGAGGGCTCGCAGTTCTGGGTCAGCCTCAACCTGCCCAAGGCCCACGACGATGGCTCGGAACTGCCGCTGCAAGCGCTGCTGGGTCGCCGTGCAGCGATCGTCGACGGCCATGAGCTGGCCCGTCAGGCGCTGGAGCATCAACTGCAGGACTGCGGCCTGAGCGTCAGCGTGTTTGCCTCGTTCGAGCAACTGGTGCAAGGCGTGCAAGCCGCCCATCAGGCCGGGCAACCGTTCGAATTTGCGGTACTCGGCGCCAACCTGAACAACCTTTCGCCCGAGCTGCTCGGCCAGTACAACCAGCAGCTGGAGCGCCTGCAGTGCCTGTGCGTGGTGCTCTGCCCCACCACCGAGCAGGGCTTGTATCACCCCAGCCTGCCCAACCCGCACGGCCAGTTGCTGTCCAAGCCGACCTGCACGCGCAAGCTGCGCCGGCTGCTGCTGGAGCTGATCCAGCCGCGCCGGCAACTGAGCGAAGTGCGTATGCCCGGTACCCAGCGCATGCCGAAGATCCTCTGCGTCGACGACAACCCGGCCAACCTGCTGCTGGTGCAGACCCTGCTCGAGGGCCTCGGCGCCGAAGTGCTGGCGGTCGACAACGGCTATGCGGCGGTCGAGGCGGTGCAGGACGAAGCGTTTGATCTGGTGCTGATGGATGTGCAGATGCCGGGTATGGACGGCCGCGCCTGCACCGAGCAGATCCGCCAGTGGGAAAGCGGCCAGACCGGCAACCCGCTGCCGATCGTCGCCCTTACCGCGCATGCCATGGCCAACGAGAAGCGCGCGCTGCTGCACAGCGGCATGGATGACTACCTGACCAAGCCGATCAGCGAGCGTCAGCTGGCTCAGGTGGTGATGAAATGGACCGGCCTCAACCTGGGCCCACCGCAGCAGGAACGGCCGCTGGAGCGGTTGCCGGAAAGCAGCGAACTCAAGGTGCTCGACCCCGAAGAAGGCTTGCGCCTGGCAGCCGGCAAGGCTGATCTGGCAGCGGACATGCTGAGCATGTTGCTCGCCTCGCTGGAGGCTGACCGCGCGGCCATTCAGGTGGCACGGGTGGCGGGTGACCGCGAGGCAATGATCGAACGCGTGCACCGCCTCAATGGCGCTTCGCGCTACTGCGGTGTGCCGCAATTGCGCGCAGCCTGCCAGCGTAGCGAAACCCTGCTCAAGCAGGACAGCCCCCAGGCCATGCAGGCGCTGGATGAGCTCGATCAGGCGATCGAGCGGTTAGCCGAGCAGCCTCAGTTAAGCCTGTGACCCTCGCCTGGTGCGCTGGCCTGGGTCAATACACTGCCTGCCAGGCTGGCTACACTGCTCTGCTCAGCCGCAAAGGACCTCTGCCATGCGCATTCTCTTGTTCAGCAGCCAGCACTACGATCAGGAAAGCTTCAGCCAGGTGTGCAGCGACAGCAATCTGGACCTGCATTACCAGCCTGCGCGGCTGACAATCGACACCGCGGCCTTGGCCGATGGCTTCGAGGTGGTCTGCGCGTTCATCAATGACGAGCTGCACAGCGACGTGCTGGAGCGCCTGGCGGCGGGCGGCACACGCCTGATCGCGCTGCGCTCGGCCGGCTACAACCATGTCGACCTGGCCGCCGCCGCGCGCCTGGGCCTGGCTGTGGTGCGGGTGCCGGCTTACTCACCGCACGCAGTGGCCGAGCACGCCGTGGCGCTGATCATGGCCCTAAACCGACGCCTGCACCGGGCCTACAACCGCACCCGCGAAGGCGACTTCACCCTGCACGGCTTGACCGGCTTCGACCTGCACGGCAAGACCGTCGGGGTGATCGGCACCGGCCAGATCGGCCTGGCCTTCGCCCGGATCATGGCCGGCTTCGGCTGCCAACTGCTGGCATATGATCCTTACCCCAACCCAGAGATGCTCGCTCTTGGCGCGCGTTATCTGGAGTTGCCCGAGCTGCTGGCCCAGGCGCGCATCGTCAGCCTGCACTGCCCGCTGACCGAGCACACCCGCCACCTGATCAATGCCCAGAGCCTGGCGGCGCTGCACCCCGGCGCCATGTTGATCAACACCGGCCGCGGCGCGCTGGTCGACACCCCGGCCCTGATCGATGCGCTCAAGAGTGGCCAGCTGGGTTATCTCGGCCTGGACGTCTACGAAGAAGAAGCCCAGCTGTTTTTCGAGGACCGCTCCGACCAGCCGCTGCAGGATGACGTGCTGGCGCGGCTGCTGACCTTCCCCAATGTGATCATCACTGCCCACCAGGCTTTCCTCACCCATGAGGCGCTGCAGGCGATCGCCAGCACCACCCTGGACAACATCATCTGCTGGGCGGCAGGCAAGCCGCAGAATCTGCTCGCAAGTTGATGCTAGGATACGCGGCATTTCTGGAGGACCCATGGTCGAGCACGATTTCCGCTACACCCTATTCAACCCGCAACACACCCTGATCGAATGCCGCGCGCTGGTGCCGGGGCGCTATCAGGTGACCGGTAACGGTGGTTCGATCCAGAAGGACGATGTCCTGCTGGTGACGCTCAAGGGCAGCAAGGACCTGAGCATGCGCCTGACCGTCGAAAGCGTGCGCCACCTGATCAACCCGAGCGGCCAGTGGGTTGCCGTGGCTAGCGGCCCGGCGTTCAAGGAGCTGGCGATTCTCAACTGGCAGATCAAGTGCGACAGCTGTGAAGCCGTGCTCGACTTCGAATTCGCCGTGGACGCCAAGCTCGGCAGCAAAGGCCACAAGCCTGCCGCCAGCGAGCGCGTAGCGGCACTGGGCTGGGCCAGCAAGGGCGACAAACACATCTGCCCGCGCTGCCAGGAGGCCGCCCAGTGAAAACCCTGTTGAGCGCGCTGTTGATTGCCGGCAGCTTGCTGGGCTGCGCTTCGCAGCCGTCTGCGCTGCGCCAGGACCAGAGCTATGTGCTGGAGTGGATCGGTGAGCGCCCGCTGATGGATTACAGCAACCTGACCCTGACCCTGGGTGAAGACGGCCGCGCCTACGGCAATGCCGGCTGCAACCACTGGTTTGCACCGTACACCCTCAAGGGCGACGAGCTCAGCTTCGGCAAGATCGGCAAGACCCGCAAGCTCTGCGCGCCCGCGCTGATGGAGCAGGAACAGCGCTTCCTGCAGGCGCTGGAGACTGTGCAACGCTGGGACGTGTCGGCGATCGAGCAGATCCGTTTTTGGCCGGCTGATGGCAAGCCGCTGCGCTTCTGGCCTGAAGAAGGTTGAACAGCAGCCTGCAACCAGCGCAGTGATTGGAACCTGATATTTTTGCCAGTTGAGGGTGCCTTCGGCGCCGTCTGATAATCATCGCTCATACAAAATGAGGGCGGTGTCATGCAAATTACTGTCAAAAACCTCACAGGTAAAACATTCACCTTGGAAGTTCAGCCATCCGACACGATTCAGGCTGTAAAGGCGAAGATCCAACAGAGTGAGGGTATCTCGCAAGAGGAACAACGACTGCTTTTCGCCGGTAAACAACTTGATAATGCCAAGACGCTCAGTGATTCCAATGTTCAATCTGGCGCCAAGCTTGACCTGTTACCACACCTCCAGAGCAAGAAGTGAGCGATCGATTGCCGCGCAGGGGGCAAGCATGCAGGGGCTGGGCGGGACCGCGCTGGCGGTCCCGCCTGACCTTCACGCGCCGCCTTTGAGTGCCTTGATCTTGGCCTGCAGCCCGTCCAGGGTCTGCTCGCCAAGCAGCTGTTCACGCACCTTGCCCTTGTCGTCGATGATGTAAGTCACCGGTAAGGCTTCGCTGCGCGGCAGCTCGTAGCGCTCGGCCGGGTCCTGGGCGAGCACGGTGAAGTCGATGCCCAGGGTTTGCGACGCTTGCTTGAGATCGTCGCCCTGCAACCCGTCGTAATTGACCCCGATCACCTTGATGCCGTCAGCCTGCCACTGCTTGGCGGCGGCATTCAGCTCGGGGATTTCGGTACGGCACGGGCCACACCACTCTGCCCAGTAATTGAGCACGAGCCACTGCCCCTCGATCTGCTCGGCCTTTACCGTATTGCCGTGCTGGTCCACGCCATAATCGGCACCGCAACCGCCGAGCAAGAGGCTTGCTGTGATGGCCAGTGCCGCCGCCAAACGCTTTGCCATGGGTCAATCCTTCTCGAAGTATTTCAAACCTGTAATTCAGCCGCAGCGGTTAGAATAGCCGCCACACCCAGCTGGATGCGACCCGTCATGACTGATCTGACTCTCTATCATAACCCGCGCTGCTCGAAATCCCGTGGCGCACTCGAGCTGCTCGAGGCACGCGGCCTTGCTCCGCACATCGTGCGCTACCTGGAGACGCCACCGGATGCCGCTACCCTGACGGCGCTGCTGGGCAAGCTTGGCATCAGTGCGCGGCAGTTGCTGCGCAGCGGTGAAGACGAATACAAAGCTCTTGAGCTGGCCAACCCGGCATTGACCGAAGCACAGCTGATCGAGGCCATGGTTGCCCACCCCAAATTGATCGAGCGGCCGATTCTGGTAGCGGGTAACAAGGCTGTGATTGGCCGTCCACCGGAAAAAGTGCTGGAGATCCTGCCGTGAGCGAGCCCTATATCCTGGTGCTGTATTACAGCCGGCACGGTTCCACCAGCGAGATGGCCCGGCACATTGCCCGCGGCGTCGAGATGGCTGGCCTGGAAGCGCGCCTGCGTACCGTGCCGGCGATTTCCACCGAATGCGAAGCTGTGGCTCCCGATATCCCAACCAGCGGTGCGCTGTACGCCAGCCTGGACGACCTGCGCCACTGCGCCGGGATTGCCCTCGGCAGCCCGACCCGCTTCGGCAACATGGCGGCGCCGCTGAAGTACTTCCTCGACGGCACCAGCAGCCTGTGGTTGGGCGGTGAACTGGTCGGCAAACCGGCGGGCGTGTTCACTTCCACTGCCAGCCTGCACGGCGGTCAGGAAACCACCCTGCTGTCGATGATGCTGCCGCTGCTGCACCACGGCATGCTCATCACCGGCCTGCCCTACAGTGAGTCGGCGCTGCTGGAAACCCGCGGTGGCGGCACCCCGTATGGCGCCAGTCATCATGCCGGCGCCGACGGCAAGCGCGAGCTGGACAGCCACGAGATCGCCCTGTGCCGGGCACTCGGGCAACGCTTGGCGAACACGGCCAAGGCCTTGGGTGGCGCGCGTGGCTAAGCGTGCCAAGCCACTGCCGGCGCTGGCCTGGCTGGCGCCGCGACTGCGCCTGACCCGCGCGCTGAGCCTGGCTTGCCTGGTGGGCCTGATCGCCCTGCTGCTGGTCAACAACCTGTGGTTTGCCAACCTGCACGGGGCGCGGGTCGAGGTGATCCTTGCGGTCGAATTGATCCCGCTGCTGCTGGTGCTGCCAGGCATGCTGATGGGCAGCGCCCGGGCCCATGCGTGGACCTGCTTCGTGGTCAATATCTACTTCATCAAAGGCGTGCTGGCGGCGTTCGACCCAGCGCGGGCACTGTTTGGCTGGATGGAAACCCTGGTGAGCCTGAGCCTGTTCGTCAGCGCACTGCTGTACGTGCGCTGGAAGTTTCAGCACGAGCGACGCCTCGCGGGCGAATGCTGATCCGCTTTTTGTAGGAGCGGCCTTGTGTCGCGAAAGGCGTGCGCAGCGCGCCCGGCGATTTTGCGGTGCAGCACAAATCCTGGGGCCGCTACGCAGCCCTTTCCGACCGGTCCGGCGCCCCGGCAAGGCCGCTCCAACAGGGACCGTGTAACGACTGGGTTAGTGGTTGACGGTGTGCGCCAGCATCACCGAGAGCTGACACAGTGGGCGGCCGCTTTCGGCATGCCACTGGTTGAACACCTCCTGCACCAGCGCACGGTCACGCTGGCTGGTCGGCGCCTTGTCGATCACGCCCTGGGCGATCAGCGCGGCTGACATGTCGTCGGTGGGGATGAAAGTATCCTTGCCGACCATGCGCAGAAAGCGTGGTGCCGACAGACCGCCGAGCTGATTGCCATGCTTGGCCAGGTACTTCCAAAGGCCAACGATATCGGTCACCGGCCAGTCGGCGATGAAGCTGGCAAAGCTGCCGTGCTGTTTTTCGATGTCGAGGATCATCTGCGCGTTGCGCGGCACGCTTTTGAGCTTGCCCAGGTGACGGATGATGCGCGTGTCCTGCATCAGCCGCTCCAGATGCTCAGCGCCCATCAGCACCACCTTCTCCGGATCGAAGCCAAAGAACACCTGCTCGAAGGCCGGCCACTTGGCATCTACCAGGCTGTGCTTGAGGCCTGCGCGAAATACCCGCAGCGCCAGCGTCGACAGGTAGCGGTCGTCGCTGATGTCGCGCAACTGCGCCGGGGTGCGCGGTTGCGGCAGGAACGCTTCGAGGGCCTTGGCCGAGCCAAAGCGATTCAGGCAGAACTCATGTAGCCACTGATAATCACGCATGGGTCAGATGTTCACCACATCGAGAAAGCGCGGCGCCGCGGTTTCGTCGATTTTCAGGCTGGTGAAGTCGAACAGGTTGCGGTCGGCCAGTTGCGACGGCGCCACGTTCTGCATCGCGCGGAAGATGCTCTCGGTGCGGCCTGGGTGCTTGCGCTCCCAGTCGATGAGCATTTCCTTGACCACCTGGCGCTGCAGGTTTTCCTGCGAGCCACACAGGTTGCACGGGATGATCGGGAATTCGCGCATGTCCGAGTAGGCCTGGATGTCCTTCTCGCTGCAGTAGGCCAGCGGCCGGATCACTACGTTGCGGCCATCATCGGCGCGCAGCTTGGGCGGCATGCCCTTGAGCGAGCCGTTGAAGAACATGTTCAGGAAGAAGGTTTCGACCATGTCGTCGCGGTGATGACCGAGGGCCATCTTGGTCGCGCCGATTTCGTCGGCAAAGGTGTACAGCGTGCCGCGGCGCAGGCGCGAGCACAGCGAGCAGGTGGTCTTGCCTTCCGGGATCAGCTCCTTGACCACCGAATAGGTGTCTTTCTCGACGATGTGATACTCGACGCCCAGGGTCTTCAGGTAGGCCGGCAGGACATGCTCGGGGAAGCCTGGCTGCTTCTGGTCCATGTTCACCGCGACGATCTCGAACTGGATCGGCGCCACCTTCTGCAGGTGCAGCAGAACATCGAGCATGGTGTAGCTGTCCTTGCCGCCGGACAGGCAGACCATGACCTTGTCGCCATCTTCGATCATGTTGTAGTCGGTGATGGCTTCGCCGGCGAGACGACGCAGGCGTTTTTGCAGTTTGTTCTGGTTGACCGAGAGGGTGCCCATAGCGCTTGGAATCCGCGAGGTGTGACAAAAGCCGAGCATTTTACGCATAAAGCCGGCGCGGGCGAAGGCTTTCACGACAATTAACCGCGCCAGGCCGACCAAAGACTGCAACGGAATCAACAACTGCGGCGACAGCGCGATTTGCTCTAAAAAGCGCCTATTGCGCGGGGATGTGCTTCCTATACTGCGACTTAAGGCCATATTACCGCTTGCTTCGGTGCCTGGCCGCGGGCCGCATGTGCTCCATCTGGGGTGCGTCAGGCAACGACCATAGGAGTGACCGGTATGATCCATCACGTTCTTGGGCTGTTTACCCATCCCGACCAAGAGTGGCAGGAGATTCGTGGCGAGGAAGAATCGATCAGCCACATGTACTTGACCCATACCCTGATTCTGGCGGCCATCCCCGTCGTTTCAGCGTTCATCGGCACCACCCAAGTCGGCTGGGTGATCGGTGACCGACCGGCGGTCATGCTAACCGTGGAAAGCGCGTTCTGGATGAGCGTGATGTCGTACCTGGCGATGCTGATCGGCGTCGCGGTAATGGGCGCTTTCATCCACTGGATGGCGCGCACCTATGACGCCACACCATCGATGGCACGCTGCATCGCGTTTGCCACCTACACCGCGACGCCGTTGTTCGTCGCTGGGCTGGCGGCGCTGTACCCACACCTGTGGCTGGGCATGGTGATCGGCACGGCGGCCATCAGTTACACGGTGTTCCTGCTGTACGTGGGCTTGCCGACATTCATGAACATCCCTGCCGATGAAGGCTTCCTGTTCTCCAGCTCCGTGCTGGCGGTAGGCCTGGTGGTGCTGGTGGCGATCATGGCGGCCACGGTAGTTATCTGGGGCCTGGGCGTGGGGCCTGTGTATACCAACTAGATCCAGACCAACACTGGGGCATCAAGTCACCGGCCGCCGTAAGGCGGCCTTTGACTGTGTGCTGACCGATGGCTCGGCAGCCTCTGGGGGGTTGCGGCATAATGCGCGGCTGAGGAGAACCTTGACCGCCATGCCCGAGTTGCTCGAATCCCGCGTTGAAGCCTGCTATCAGCAAGCCGAGGCGTTCTTCAAACGAAGCTTCATCCGCCCACAGGTGAGCTTCAAGCTGCGCGGCCAGAAGGCCGGCGTTGCCCATCTGCATGAAAACCTGCTGCGCTTCAATCTGCAGTTGTACCGGGAAAACCACGAGGATTTTCTGCGCCAGACTGTGGCCCATGAAGTGGCGCATCTGGTTGCCCATCAGTTGTTCGGCGACAGTATCCAGGCCCATGGCGAAGAGTGGCAGTTGATCATGCGCGGGGTTTACGAACTGCCGCCCAATCGCTGCCACAACTATGCGGTGCAACGGCGTACGGCGACGCGTTATATCTATCAGTGCCCATGCCCAGAGAGTGATTTTGCCTTTACGGCGGTGCGGCACAAGATGGTGCGCCAGGGGCGGCGGTATCTGTGCAAGCGCTGTCGGCAGGTGCTGGTGTATAGCGGGTTGACGCGGGTGGAGTGAAGCTGGTGGGTTTTGCGGGGGTTGGGCGAATTTGGGGCCGCTGCGCGGCCCTTTCGCGACGCAAGGCCGCTCCTACAGACGGCCGCGCATGATGGGCTAGCGCGGTCACCTGTAGGAGCGGCCTTGTGTCGCGAAAGGGCTGCGAAGCAGCCCCAGATTTATTGCCTGACGACTTAAGAGCGCGCTGGACCTTCAGCTACACCCAGGTCGTCGGTTGGACGGGTGTCGGTCAGCGGCGAGCCGCCCGAAGCCAGTTCGGCATGCAGCTTGTCTTCGTCCAGCTCCTTGACCCACTTGGCAACCACGATGGTCGCTACGCCGTTACCAATCAGGTTGGTCAGGGCGCGGGCTTCGGACATGAAGCGGTCGATACCGAGGATCAGCGCCAGGCCGGCAACCGGCAGGTGGCCAACAGCGGACAAGGTCGCGGCGAGGACGATGAAGCCCGAACCGGTGACGCCAGCAGCGCCTTTGGAAGCAACCAGCAGGACCAGCAGCAGAGTGATCTGGTGGCTGATGTCCATCTGCGTGTCAGTCGCCTGGGCGATGAACACAGCAGCCATGGTCAGGTAGATCGAAGTACCGTCAAGGTTGAACGAGTAGCCAGTCGGGATTACCAGACCTACCACCGACTTCTTCGCGCCCAGACGCTCCATCTTGGCCAGCATGCGTGGCAGTGCCGATTCCGAGGACGAGGTGCCGAGGACGATCATCAGCTCTTCACGGATGTAGCGGATCAGCTTGAGTACGCTGAAGCCATGCGCGCGGCAGATACCACCGAGGACGATCAGGATGAACGCCAGGCAGGTGATGTAGAAGCAGGCCATCAGGTAGCCCAGCTGCACCAGCGAGCCGACGCCGTACTGGCCGATGGTGAAGGCCATGGCACCGAAGGCACCGATCGGAGCCAGCTTCATGATCATGTTGATGATGTTGAACATGACGTGGGCGAAGCGATCGATCATGTCCAGCAATGGCCGGCCGTAGCTGCCCAGACGGTGCAGGGCGAAGCCGAAGATCACCGAGAACATCAGCACCTGGAGGATGTCGCCGTTGGCGAAGGCACCGACCACGGTGTTAGGGATGATGTTGAGCAGGAAGCCGATAGTGCTCTGCTGCGCGCCGGCGGCGGCATAGGCAGCGACACTGCTAGCGTTCAAGGTGGTGACGTCGATGTGCATGCCAGCGCCTGGCTTGACCACGTTGACGACAACCAGGCCGATGATCAGCGCGATGGTCGAGACAATTTCAAAGTACAACAGCGCGTAGCCGCCGGTCTTGCCGACCGATTTCATGCTCTGCATGCCAGCGATACCGCTGACGACGGTGCAGAAGATGATCGGGGCGATGACCATTTTGATCAGTTTGACGAAGCCGTCACCCAAGGGTTTGAGCGCAACGCCGGTTTCAGGGTAGAAGTGACCGAGCAGAATACCGACGGTGATGGCAACCAACACCTGGATATACAGCGATTTGTACAGCGGCTGACGAGTCGTCATGGCTTATTTCCTCGAGTGTGCCGGTTTCCACCCTTCCCAGGGCGGGGGCACCTAAAGCGCTAACCCTCCTGCACCCGGAGGGATTTGTCGTTGTGTTCGAGCTGCCTTTGCAGGCCTCTGCCAAGTGAATAGCAAGGGCGATGCCAAAGTGCCCGAATGAGGTGCAAAGCCTGTATCTAGAGGGGGTGGCATGCCCAAGGACAGGGCAGCAATACGAGCCTGAGCTGGCGGATTTCCGCCCGTTCGCGGGAAATGAACGGGCGGGTTGGCGGGAATCCGCCCGGGCGCGGGGTCAGCCGCGCTTGAAGACGATCCTGAAGGCAGCCCCGCCCAGCGGCGAATCGTCCAGGCTCAGCTGGGCGTCGTAGCTGTCGATGATGTCCTTGACCACGGCCAGACCGATGCCCTGCCCCGGATGCTGGCGGTCCAGCCGCTCGCCGCGCTGGAGGATGCGCTCGCGCTGATCGGCCGGCACGCCCGGGCCGTCGTCTTCGATGCACAACAGCAGGCGGTCGGGGGTCTCGCTCAAGGTCACCCGCACCTGACCCAGACACAGCCGGTAGGCGTTTTCCAGCAGGTTGCCCAGCAGCTCGAGCGCGGCGCCCTGCTCCATGGGGATTTCAGCCTGCGCAGGGACCACCAAGGTGATCGCCACATGCTTGTCGCGATAGACCTTTGCCAAGGTGTTGCACAGGCTTTCGAGCAGCGGCGCGAGCTGGACACGGTCACGTACCAGGCCGCTCTTGCGCAGGCTGGCGCGCTGCAACTGGTAGTCGATCTGCTGGCTCATGCGCT
Source organism: Pseudomonas shirazensis (assembly GCF_050496565.1). Taxonomy (GTDB): domain Bacteria; phylum Pseudomonadota; class Gammaproteobacteria; order Pseudomonadales; family Pseudomonadaceae; genus Aquipseudomonas; species Aquipseudomonas shirazensis_A. The sequence continues at coordinate 31,866 of NZ_JBNWAE010000025.1, read as the reverse complement.
CGATCTGGCTCTGCAGCACCCGCGCCTGCTCGCGCTCGCCACTGCCGTGGCCCATGCTCTCGCCCACGCCCTGGAGCACCGCCAGCGGCGTTTTCAGGCTGTGCGCAAGATCGTCCAAGGAGTCACGGTAGCGCTGGCGCTGTTCGCGCTCACTGTGCAGCAGGCGGTTGAGCGAGCCGGTCAGGCGCAACAGCTCGCGGGGGTGTTCGCCGCTCAAGCCCTGGCGAGCACCGCTCTCGACCTGGTCCAGCTCTACGCTCAGCCGGCGCAGCGAGCGCAGGCCCCAGGTCAAGCCGGCCCACAGCAGCACCAGCAAGGCCAGCAAGGCAGCGCCGAAGCCCAGGTAGAGTTTCTCCCGCAGGCCTTCGAGGGTGTCCTGATACTCGCGTACCGGTTGCAGGGCTACGATGCTGTAGGCGGCGCTCTTGCCGCCAAGCAGTTTTACTTCCACGTCATAGACGAAGAACTCTTCACCGTTGTCCTGGCGAATGCGGGCGAACTCGTTGCCGCGGCCGTCATAGCGCGGCTGATAGTTGATGTGGCGGTCGGCGGTAGCCCGCGAACGCCAGACCAGCTTGCCGTCGCGGTCGAAGATGTAGCCGATCAACCCGGTATAAGGCAGGTTGTAGCGCTCATCGGGGAGCAGATCGGGCATCTGCAGGCGGCCTTGCTCGATACGCGCGGCGGAGATCAGCGTGGTCGCATCGGATGCCAGGCGCTGTTCGATCGACTCCTGCAGGGCCAGGCTGAAGGCCTTCTGCAAGGCCGGCAGCAGCGCCAGCATGAACAAAAGCGCCAGCAGCGCCGCCGCCAGCATCAGGCGCACGCGCAGCGAACGGATCATCGGCAGCGCTCGGTGAACAGGTAGCCCAGGCCGCGCACGGTATCGATCGGTTTGAAGCCGTGCTCGCCCTCGAGCTTGCGGCGCAGGCGGCCGACCAGCACTTCGATGACATTCGGGTCGCGCTCTTCATCGCCTGGATAGAGCTGTTCCATCAGGCGGTCTTTCGCCACCACCTGTTGATGATGGCGCATGAGGTATTCGAGGATGCGGTATTCGTAGGCGGTCAGCGCCAGCGGCTGATCGTCAAGGCTGGCTTGCTTGCGGTTGAGGTCGAGCACCAGTGGCCCGGCCGCGATGGTCGACTGGGTGAAGCCGCTGGAACGACGCAGCAAGGCATTGAGACGCGCTTCGAGCTCTTCGAACTGGAACGGCTTGACCACATAATCATCGGCGCCTGCGGCCAGGCCTTCGACCTTGTCCTGCCAGTTGCCGCGTGCGGTGAGGATCAGGATCGGGAAGCTCTTGCCCTGGCTGCGCAGCTGGCGGATCAGGTCAAGGCCGCTCATGCCCGGCAAGCCGAGGTCGATGATGGCCAGGTCAAAAGCGAACTCCTCGGCCTGGTACAGGGCTTCTTCGCCATTGCCGACCGCCTGGACCACATGGCCGGTTTCGCTCAGGCGCGTGTGCAGATGATGGCGCAGCAGCGCCTCGTCCTCGACCACCAGCAGTTTCATGCCCTTCTCCTTATGACCATCACGATGCTGTCTTGCCTCTCTGGCGCAGGCACGGCTCAAGGCCGCTGGCGAGCCAGCAGCCTTGAGCGTTGCGAACGCCGGTACAGAGTACCAGCACGCCTTAGAACTTGTAGTTTGCCGAGAGGTAGGTCTGAGCGCTGCTGGTCAGGCTCATGCTGCCGATTTTCGGCCCGCCGTGTTCGACCAGCTCGGTGCTGGCGTTGGTGCGCAGGTAGCGGTAGCCCAGTTCGACCGAGGCGTTGTCGGTGACTTCCTGGATGACGCCGGCCTGCAGGCCTGCAGCGTAGCCGTAGTTGGTGTCGCGGCTGTAGCCGGAGGATTCCTGGGTCAGCTTGGTCAGGCCCAGGCTGGCACCGCCGAACAGTTTGGTGGTGTCACCCACCGGCAGGAACAGGTCGTAGCTGCCGAGCAGGTTTTCCTGGCGCAGCTTGAGGCCGCTGTGGTCACCGGAGACGTTGTCGTAGGTCATGTAGTAGCGACCTTCGTTGTTCATCTTGCCCAGACGCACACCCCAGGTGCCGTCCTTGGCGATCACGCCATCGGTATTGAGGTTGTCGGTGCTGCGCGAGAGCAGGCCGGACTTGCGTACTTTGTCGCTGGTCTGGCCGTAGGTCAGGCTGGCGAAGGTGTCGTCGGCATTGGCCTGAACGCTGAAGCCGGCGGCACATACGGCCATTGCTGCAAGCAGGGTATTGACTGTTTTCATGGGTTCTTACTCCAGTTGGATGCGCTGTTTCGGTCTGGAAGCTAGAGTAAGCAAGGCGCCCTGAACCGCGGCTGAACCCTGCCTGAACCGCCGCTGAACAGCTTGCGCTCCCCTCGCCTGAAAGGAGTTGCGACCATGCGTTATCTGTTTGCCCTGGCCTTGTTGAGTTGCGCCAGCCTTACTCAAGCAGCGGTGCAGACCCGCGAAATCCCTTATCAGGATGCCGACGGCAAGCGCCTGGTTGGCTATTACGCCTATGACGATGCTATTGACGGCAAACGGCCGGGCGTCGTGGTAGTGCACGAGTGGTGGGGTCTCAATGACTATGCCAAGCGCCGCGCCCGCGATCTGGCGGGGCTGGGTTACAGCGCACTTGCCATCGACATGTATGGCGATGGCAAGCACACCGAGCACCCGGCCGATGCAATGGCGTTCATGAAGGCTGCATTGCAGAACCCGGATGCCGCCGCCAAGCGTTTCAATGCAGGCCTGAAACTGCTCGAGATTCAACCGAAAACCGACCCTGACAAACTCGCCGCGATTGGCTACTGCTTTGGCGGCAAGGTCGTGCTCGACGCGGCCCGGCGTGGCGAAGCGCTGGCCGGGGTGGTGAGTTTCCACGGTGCCTTGGTCACGCAGACCCCGGCCAGCCCCGGCAGCGTCAAGGCCAAAGTGCTGGTCGAGCACGGCGCGGCAGACAGCATGGTCACCCCGGAGCAGGTCGCGGCCTTCAAAGAAGAGATGGACAAGGCCAAGGCCGACTATCAGTTTGTCAGCATCGCCGGCGCCAAGCATGGCTTCAGCAACCCCGATGCCGACCGCCTCAGTCACGGCGAGCATGGCGGGCCTGATATCGGCTATGACCAGGCGGCCGACAAAAGCTCTTGGGCAGATATGCAGGCGTTTCTGGACAAGCTGTTCAAGTGACCGCTGCGCTGGCAGTGGCCAGCTCTGGCACAATAGCGCCATGAACCGACTGCCGACCTGCTGCGACCCATTGCAACACCACTGGCCCCTACCGCGTCCGATCTCCGGCGCGGTGCTGGTCAGTTGTGCGTTCGACCCGGCCAGGCTTGCTGCCGACGACTTCCAGCGCGCCGGCATCGAGCCCAGCGCCAGCCTCCAGCGTTCCGTAGCCAAGCGCCAGGCCGAGTACCTGGCCGGCCGCGTCTGCGCACGCGCCGCCTTGCAGCAACTGGACGGTCGTGACTATGTGCCCGCGACCCATGCCGACCGCTCACCGATCTGGCCGGCAGGCATTCGCGGCTCGATCACCCACGGCAAAGGCTGGGCCGCCGCCGTGGTCGCCGACGCTGCCAGTTGCCGAGGCATCGGCCTGGATCAGGAAACGCTGCTGGATGAAGCTCGCGCCGAACGCCTCGCCGAAGAAATCCTCACCCCGGCCGAGCTGCAACGGCTCGACCGCAGCCAGCTGGCACTGGCCGTGACGCTGACCTTTTCGCTCAAGGAAAGCCTGTTCAAGACGCTCTATCCACTGACCCAGCAGCGCTTTTATTTCGAGCATGCAGAGCTGCTGGAATGGTCTGCAGACGGCCTGGCGCGCCTGCGCCTGCTGACTGATCTGTCGCCCGAATGGCGCCACGGCGTCGAGCTGAATGGCCAGTTCTGCGTCAACCACGGGCAGCTGTTGAGCCTGGTCAGCGTCTAGTCTTCAGCTTCCTGCTGGCGCGGCCAGCTCAGGCTGAAGCACGCCCCACCCAAGCCTTCACTGCGCGCAACTACCGCCCGCCCACCGTGCCAGTAGATGATCCGGCGCACGATCGACAAGCCCAGACCATGCCCGCCCGAGGCCCGGGTGCGGCTGTCGTCCAGCCGGGTGAATGGAGTAAAGATGCGCTCCCAGACGCTTTCCGGCACGCCCGGGCCATCGTCCTCGACATCGATCCGGCAGCGCTGCTGGCCCAAGTGATAGCTCACGCGCACCTCGCCCTCGGCGTGGCGCATGGCGTTTGCAACCAGGTTTTGCAGCGCACGGTGCAGATAGCGCGGCTCGGCTTCGACCCAGGCGCCGTCCTCATCGGCGCCTTGGCACAGGCCACGCAGCACATTTATCTGCGGGCGCAGCGGCGCCAGCTCGGTGATGACCCGCGCCAGCAGGGCATCCAGGTCGACGGCCTGAAACTGCAAGGCCGGCGCGCCCTGTTCGAGACGCGCGTAGGTGAGCATTTCGTCGACCAGCTTGTCCAGGTCCTGGATATCGCCGTCCATCCCCGCCAGGTGCTTGGCCCGCGCCTGATCGGTGCTGGCGGTTTCAAGCATCTCCAGGCCAAAGCGCAACCGTGCCACTGGTGTGCGCAGCTCGTGCGACACCGCCCGGACCAGCTCGCGCTGCATGTTCAGCGAGCGCTGCAGGTGTTCGGCCATGCCATTGAATGCCGCCGCCAGGCGCCCTACCGAATCGGCGCCGCCGGCCGGCACGCGGGTATCGAGGCTGCCCTGAGCGATCTGCGTGGCGGCGGCTTCCAGGCCGGACACGCGCCGCTCCAGCTGGCGCACCAGCAGGTACACCACCAGGCCGATCAGGCACAAACCGAGAAACGCGATCAGAATCAGCAATTGTGGCGGATAGGGATTGAGCTGGTACAGCGGGCCGATCTCCAGCACCCAGGGTGAACCGGGCACGCCGGAGAACACCCGCACCGAATCACCGTCCTTGCCCAGCGCCATCACCGTATCGCCCTCCTCGACCCGGTGGCGCTGGTCGTCATCCAGCGCCGCCCGCTCCAACCGTTGCAGGCCGATATCGAAGCCAAAGCCTTTGCTCTGCCTTAATTGCGCCAGCCGCTGCGGCTGTTCGCTGACCGGGTAGCGCACCAGTTCATCAGCCAGCAAGTACACCGTGGCCCGCGCCAACTGCTCGCTGATCTGCTTGACCTCGGCCACCAGCAGTTGGTCTTCGCGGCCGATCCGGCGCAACACGCGTGCGGCATGCGGGCCGGTCTTGTCGACCACTACCAGGTCGCGGTACAGCCGCGCGCGCTGGCCGCCGTCGAGGGTCAGCGCGGCCATTGGCTGAACATCCAGCGGCACGCCAAGCAGGCGCTCCCACATCAACAGCGAGCGCTGGCGCTCGACGGGGTTCTGCGGCGCGAGGTTGTCGGCCATCAGGCTGAACGTGCCTTGCGCCAGGCGCTCGCGATGCTGCTCGGCGCGCACCAGGTTGACCAGGTGCAGGCTGACCACGCCGAGCACAGCAACCAGCACCAGTACCGCCAGCATGCCGCCATAGATACGTAGAAAAATCGACTTCATCAGGCCGGCGCCGCCTCAGCCACGAACAGATAGCCCTTGCTGCGCAAGGTCTTGATCAGGCGTGGATGAATCGGGTCGTCACCGATCTTGGGGCGAATCCTGGAGATACGCACATCGATCGAGCGGTCCTGGCCGTCGTAGCCGACGCCGCGCAAGGCGGTAAATATCTGCTCGCGCGACAGCACCCGGCCGGCATGGCTGGCCAACAGCCAGAGCAGGTCGAATTCGGCGCCGGTGAGGTCGATCGGCTGCTCATCGAGCCAGGCCTCGCGCAGGCTGTTGTTGATCTGCAGCGGACCAAAGCGCAGCGCCTGCACTTTGCTGTCAGGGCTGTCGCTGCGCCGCAGCAAGGCATTGATACGCGCCAGCAACAGCCGCGGCCGCACCGGCTTGCAGACATAGTCGTCGGCGCCCAGGTCCAGCCCCTGAACCTGATCGAGCTCATCGCTGCGGGCGGTCAGCATGAGAATCACGCCGTGATACTGGCCACGTACCCGCCGGCAGATGCTCAGGCCGTCTTCCCCGGGCAGCATCAGGTCCAGCACCACCAGGTCCGGCTGGCTGTCGAGAATGCGCCGCACCGCGCGCGCGCCGTCTGCCTCGACCGCAACCTCGAAGCCATTGGCCTGCAGGTACTCGGCGGTCAGTTCGGCGAGACGCTGATCGTCTTCGACGATAAGGATGCGGTTGCTGGGTTGGTCCATGCCTGGCCTCTGTTGTTATGGGTGAGCTGCCGCTGGTCACCTGAATGTAGCCTTGTCCATGGATACTACGTCGCACATCCGCGCCTGCCAATCAGCTCCGCCGGTGCCGTTGGTCCGAGACAGACCAGAACGATTTAGCGTGATGCGCCGCACAGCAGTAACATTCTGCAACGGGTCATTCCGGTGCGGAAAAAAAGTGAAAAGCCGTGAGGACAAGGCCTACAGCCGATACCCACGAATCACACACAATCTGTACACACGTTATCCACAGGCGGTCGCCTTGCAAACACCCTCAGACCGCATTATCTTGTATCCCTATCGCGGCGAACCACTACATGTTGGGGTTGAGCCGAAATCGAGAACACAAGTCAGCGACGAAATTCAAGCGTTTTTTCGACCTGAACTTATGGCAATACAAGCAGCCAAAGCGCTCCTGCGCAGGCAGACCGAGGCAAGCCTTGCACGAGGCCTTGTTCGGGTACGGGTGTTGCAGGCATAGCCTGGTGACCCCGGCAGCAACAGATTTTGCGTTGTAACGCAGAACCTTTGACTTCGGCCAGGGAGCGGCAAGCTATTGCCCCTTATTCCTGAGTCTGTCCCGAAGTCGGCGCGCCCGAGCTGGCGGATCCACGTGCGCGTGGGTTCCCCGCTCGAGCAAGCCAACTGGCGGATGGAACGGTGGGCGTGGATAACACGCCCGAACACTATTGAAACTGTGGAGACACCCACCGATGCAAACCGACACAACTCGCGAGAACCCGCAGGCCCAAGCGCCGCAGGCCGCTGATTCGAACCAGGATCTGGCTGCCACTGCGCCTGGCCAACTGCGTGTGATCAAGCGTAACGGCACTGTCGTCGCCTACACCGACGACAAGATCACCGTGGCCATCACCAAGGCGTTCCTTGCAGTTGAGGGCGGCACTGCCGCCGCTTCGTCGCGCATCCACGACACCGTTGCGCGTCTGACCGAGCAGGTCACTGCAACCTTCAAGCGTCGCATGCCGTCGGGTGGCACCATCCACATCGAAGAAATCCAGGACCAGGTCGAACTGGCCCTGATGCGCGCCGGCGAGCAGAAAGTCGCCCGCGACTACGTCATTTACCGCGACCAGCGCGCCAAAGAGCGTGCTACCCGCGCCAACAGCGATGCCGTGGTCGAGCCGCACCCGTCGATCCGCATCAGCCTGGCCGACGGCAGCAAGGCACCGCTGGACATGGCCCGCCTCAACACCATCATCAGCGAAGCCTGCGAAGGCCTGGCTGAAGTCGATGGCGAGCTGATCCAGCGCGAAACCCTGAAGAACCTGTACGACGGCGTCGCCCTGAAGGACGTCAACACCGCCCTGGTGATGACCGCCCGTACCCTGGTCGAGCGTGAGCCGAACTACTCGTTCGTCACCGCCCGCCTACTGATGGACACCCTGCGTGCCGAAGGCCTGAGCTTCCTCAATGTTGCCGAAAGCGCCACCCACCACGAGATGGCCGAGCTGTACGCCAAGGCCCTGCCTGCCTACGTTGCCAAGGGCATCGAGTTCGAGCTGCTGAACCCGGCACTGGCCGACTTCGACCTTGAGCGTCTGGGCCAGGCGATCAACCACGAGCGCGACCAACAGTTCACCTACCTCGGCCTGCAGACCCTGTACGACCGCTACTTCATCCACAAGGATGGCGTGCGCTTCGAGCTGCCGCAGGTGTTCTTCATGCGCGTGGCCATGGGCCTGGCGCTGGAAGAGAAAGACAAGGAAGCCCGTGCGATCGAGTTCTACAACCTGTTGTCGTCGTTCGACTACATGGCCTCGACCCCGACCCTGTTCAACGCCGGTACCCTGCGTCCACAGCTGTCGAGCTGCTACCTGACCACCGTGCCGGATGACCTCTCGGGCATCTACCACGCGATCCACGACAACGCCATGCTGTCGAAATTTGCCGGCGGCCTGGGCAACGACTGGACCCCGGTGCGCGCGCTGGGCTCGTACATCAAGGGCACCAACGGCAAATCCCAGGGCGTCGTGCCGTTCCTCAAAGTGGTCAACGACACCGCCGTTGCGGTCAACCAGGGTGGCAAGCGCAAGGGCGCGGTCTGCGCCTACCTGGAAACCTGGCACCTGGACATCGAAGAATTCATCGAGCTGCGCAAGAACACCGGTGATGATCGTCGTCGTACCCACGACATGAACACCGCCAACTGGATCCCTGACCTGTTCATGAAGCGTGTCTTCGATGACGGCCAGTGGACCCTGTTCTCGCCGAACGAAGTACCTGATCTGCACGATTTGACCGGCAAGGCCTTCGAAGAGCGTTACGAGTACTACGAAGCCATGACCGAGTACAACAAGATCAAGGTGTTCAAGACCATTCAGGCCAAAGACCTGTGGCGCAAGATGCTGTCGATGCTGTTCGAGACCGGCCACCCATGGTTGACCTTCAAGGACCCATGCAACCTGCGCTCGCCACAGCAGCACGTCGGCGTGGTCCACAGCTCGAACCTGTGCACCGAGATCACCTTGAACACCAACAAGGACGAGATCGCGGTCTGCAACCTGGGCTCGATCAACCTGCCGAACCACATCGTTGACGGCAAGCTCGATACCGCCAAGCTGCAACGCACCGTCAATACTGCCGTGCGCATGCTCGATAACGTTATCGACATCAACTACTACTCGGTACCGCAGGCGCGTAACTCGAACCTCAAGCACCGTCCGGTCGGTCTGGGCATCATGGGCTTCCAGGACGCACTGTACCTGCAGCACATCGCCTACGGCTCCGACGCTGCCGTCGAGTTCGCCGACAAGTCGATGGAAGCGGTCAGCTACTTCGCCATCCAGGCCTCCTGTGACCTGGCTGACGAGCGCGGCGCCTATGAGACCTTCCAGGGTTCGCTGTGGTCCAAAGGCATCCTGCCACTGGACTCGCAACAGATCCTGATCGAGGCCCGTGGCCAGAAGTACATCGACGTCGACCTCAACGAGAGCCTCGACTGGGCACCGGTACGTGCTCGCGTACAAAAAGGTATTCGTAACTCGAACATCATGGCCATCGCGCCAACCGCGACCATCGCCAACATCACTGGCGTATCGCAGTCGATCGAGCCGACCTACCAGAACCTGTACGTGAAATCGAACCTGTCCGGCGAGTTCACCGTGATCAACCCGTACCTGGTGCGCGACCTCAAGGCTCGCGGCCTGTGGGACTCGGTCATGATCAACGACCTGAAGTACTACGACGGTTCGGTGCAGCAGATCGAGCGTATCCCGCAAGAGCTGAAAGACCTCTACGCCACCGCGTTCGAAGTCGACACCAAGTGGATCGTCGATGCCGCCAGCCGTCGCCAGAAGTGGATCGACCAGGCGCAGTCGCTGAACCTGTACATCGCCGGCGCTTCGGGCAAGAAGCTCGACGTGACCTACCGCATGGCTTGGTACCGTGGCCTGAAAACCACCTACTACCTCCGCGCCCTGGCCGCGACCAGCACCGAGAAGTCGACCATCAACACCGGCAAGCTCAACGCCGTTTCCAGCGGCGGCGACAGCGCCCCGGTCCAGGCCGCAGGTCCAGCACCTGTGCCGAAGGCCTGCGCGATCGACGAGCCGGATTGCGAAGCTTGCCAATAAGGCCGGCGCAGCGCTGAGCTGACACCACCGCAGCCATTGCCTACTCGGTAATGGCTGCGGTTTTTTTTGCCTGCTCGGCAGCGCTTGAGTCAGGCTTGGCGAGGCTCTTGCCACGCCCGATTGCGCCCTGCCATCAGGCGCTTACAGGCAATCCGCCTGCTTGATCTTGATCAAGACAAAACACCATATGCAGTGTGCGGCAAAATAAAGCAGCACAAGATGTAGGAACAAATCGTATTTAGCGCTAGACTCACACCCCGTAACAAGCAGCCGGAATCGAGTGAACACAGGCGTGCTCTGCGGGTCAAACAATTACCATCTGTAGCGCCCGAGGCGCCCCGATCCAGCCTCGTTTCCGGTATACTTCGCGCCCCCCGAAAGGGCGAGTTGACGACAAGATTTCCAGCGCCCTGGCCCCTCGTTCGAGGACAGGCCATGTGCTGAGCCAGACACCTTTAAATGTGACGAGAGCACGCTCTCAGCGCCCGCCGTAACGCCTTGTGGGCATTGCGCTGTACAGGCATCACTTGAAAATCCAACCGGTTGCCGCGCGCAACCCTCTAGCAGGAGCCATGACATGCTGAGCTGGGACGAATTCGACAAAGAAGACGACGAACTTGCCGTAAAAAACAGCACCCCGGCGCAGGCCAAAGCTGCCGCCACCCTCGACAAGCTCGACAGCGCCGGTGGCGCCGCCGCTCTTGAAGCGCGTGCTGCCACGGCTGCCGACTCGGACGCGGTCAAGCGTGCCAAGGCTGCCCTGGACGACCTCGACATCGCCGAAGGCCTGGCTGAACTGGAAGGCTCCGCGGCCCGCGTTGCGGTCGACGAGAAGCGCATGATCAACTGCCGCGCCGACCTCAACCAGCTGGTACCGTTCAAGTACGACTGGGCTTGGCAGAAGTACCTCGACGGCTGCGCCAACCACTGGATGCCGCAAGAGGTCAACATGACCGCCGACATCGCCCTGTGGAAAGACCAGGACGGTCTGACCGAAGACGAACGCCGCATCGTCATGCGCAACCTCGGCTTCTTCTCCACTGCCGACTCGCTGGTTGCCAACAACCTGGCCCTGGCCGTGTACCGCCTGATCACCAACCCGGAGTGCCGCCAGTACATCCTGCGCCAGGCCTTCGAAGAGGCGATCCACACCCACGCCTACCAGTACTGCATCGAGTCGCTGGGCATGGATGAAGGCGAGATCTTCAACATGTACCACGAGATCCCGTCGGTCGCGAAGAAGGCTGCCTGGGGCCTGAAGTACACCCGCGCCATCTCCGACCCGGAATTCAACACCGGCACCCCAGAGACCGACAAAGAATTGCTGCGCAACCTGATCGCCTACTATTGCGTTCTGGAAGGCATCTTCTTCTACTGCGGCTTCACCCAGATCCTGTCGATGGGCCGTCGCAACAAGATGACCGGCGTTGCCGAGCAGTTCCAGTACATCCTGCGTGACGAGTCGATGCACTTGAACTTCGGTATCGACGTGATCAACCAGATCAAGATCGAGAACCCGCACCTGTGGGATGCGGCGATGAAGGAAGAAGCCACCCAGATGATCCTGCAAGGGACCCAGCTGGAGATCGAATACGCTCGCGACACCATGCCGCGCGGCGTGCTGGGCATGAACGCCGCGATGATGGAGGACTACCTCAAGTTCATCGCCAACCGTCGTCTGACTCAGATCGGTTTGAAAGAAGAGTACCCAGGGACCACCAACCCGTTCCCGTGGATGAGCGAGATCATGGACTTGAAGAAAGAGAAGAACTTCTTTGAGACGCGTGTGATTGAGTATCAGACTGGTGGGGCGTTGAGCTGGGATTGATCTTGGTGAAGCCCTCTAACAGGGCTGTCAGTTAGATTGCCGGGGCCGCTTTGCGGCCCATTCCGACCGGTCCGGCGCCCCGGCAAGGCCGCTCCTACACAGATCGAGTACACCCGTATCTAACGGGCTTGCACGGTCTATTGTAGGAGCGGCCTTGTGTCGCGAAAGGGGCGCGCAGCGGCCCCCGCTTTCAGCCCGTCATACGATGTCTTCGGCAACCCCAAACACCCCGCAACAGAGCCTTCGGGCGCGTATTATCCTTGACCTCGCCGCTTAATCCCGCCTATCCCCCCATTGACAAGCTTTTTCCCCGCCGTTAATAATCCGTAAAGTCGTACGACAACACACAACAAAAACAACAATCCAGTGAAGCCCCTATGACGATCTCAGCCCTCCCCCACGCTGTTCGCCTTCTCCGTCCTCTTCAGCCCAGCACTGCCCGCGGCAGCTAGCCCTCGCGCGCAGGCTCGAAACCGTTTGGCCTGACCGGCCTCGCCAATACCCCGCCACTGCCGCTGGCCGCTTGCATGCGCCTGGCATACGGAAAGTTTCACCCTCAGGGAGCACAACAATAATGAAAATCCGCCAACACCTTCCCCTCGCGCTGTTCAGCGCAACTGCCCTCGGTTCATTGCCGCAGGTGAGCGTTGCCGCAGGTTTCATGGAGGACGCCAAGGCCACGCTGGGCCTGCGCAACTTCTATATCAACCGCAACTTCGTCGACCCGGCCAACCCGCAGAGCAAGGCCGAGGAATGGACCCAGAGCTTTATCCTCGATGCGCGCTCGGGCTTCACCGAGGGGCCGATCGGCTTTGGCGTGGATGTGCTGGGGCTGTGGTCGGTCAAGCTTGATGGCGGTGGCGGCACCTACGGCACCGGGCTGCTGCCGCGGCATGACGATGGCCGGCCGGCAGATGACTATGGCCGCCTGGCGGTGGCGGGCAAGGCGCGGATCTCGAAGACTGAATTGAAGATCGGCGAGTGGATGCCGGTGCTGCCGATCCTGCGCTCGGACGACGGCCGTTCGCTGCCGCAGACGTTCCGCGGTGGTCAGGTGACGTCCAACGAGATCGCCGGGCTGACCTTGTACGGCGGCCAGTTCCGGGGCAACAGCCCGCGTAACGACGCCAGCATGGACGACATGATCTACGGCGGCGCTGCGTCGGACCGCTTCAACTTCGTCGGTGGCGAGTACAAGTTCAACCAGGACCGCACGCTGTTCGGTCTGTGGAATGCGGTGCTCAAGGATGTCTATCAGCAGCAATACCTGCAGGTCAGCCACAGCCAGCCGGTCGGCAGCTGGACCCTGGGCGCCAACCTAGGTTACTTCCAGGGTGAAGACGACGGCGCCAAGCGCGCGGGCGAGCTGGACAACAAGACCTACTCGGCGATGTTCTCGGCCAAGGTCGGCGGCAACACCTTCTATGTCGGCCTGCAGAAGGTCAGTGGCGATACCTGGATGCGGGTCAACGGCACCAGCGGCGGCACCCTGGCCAACGACAGCTACAACGCCAGCTTCGATAATGCCAACGAGCGTTCGTGGCAGGCTCGGCATGACTTCAACTTCACCACAGTCGGCGTGCCTGGGCTGACCCTGATGAACCGCTATATCAGTGGCCGCGAGGTGCACAGTGGCGCGGTTACCGATGGCAAGGAGTGGGTGCGTGAGTCGGAGCTGGCCTACGTGATCCAGAGCGGCACGTTCAAGGACTTGAGCATCAAGTGGCGCAACTCCACCATCCGCCGCGACTTCAGCAGCAACGAGTTCGACGAGAACCGGTTGATCTTCAACTATCCGCTGTCGCTGCTGTAACAGGAGTATTGGAGTATTAGTGCGGGCCTCTTCGCGGGTGAACCCGCTCCTACAGGGGTCGCGGGGAGGCTTTGGCAGTGACAAAAACAGACACGGCAAGCATTGACAACCTTGCGAATCACTACCGATAATCCAGCACAGTCATACGACAACCTACAACAACTCAAAACAAACGAGCTTGCCATGACTATCACACCGTTCAAGCGCCTGCTGCTCACCGGAGCCGCAGGCGGCCTCGGCCAAGTGCTTCGCGAGCGCCTCAAGGACTACGCCGAAGTACTGCGCCTCTCCGACATCGCACCGATGGCGCCCGCCACCAGTGCGCAGGAAGAAATCGTCGAATGCGACCTGGCCGATAAGGCCGCCGTGCATCAGTTGGTCGAAGGCGTCGATGCCATCTGCCACTTCGGCGGTGTTTCGGTCGAGCGCCCTTTCGAAGAAATCCTCGGCCCGAATATCTGCGGCGTGTTCCATCTCTACGAGGCGGCGCGCAAGCATGGGGTCAAGCGGATCATCTTCGCCAGCTCCAACCACACCATCGGCTTCTATAAACAGGACCAGCAGATCGACGCCCATGCCCTGCGGCGCCCGGACGGCTACTACGGCTTGTCCAAGTGCTACGGCGAAGACGTTGCCAGCTTCTACTTCGATCGCTACGGCATCGAGACTGTCAGCATCCGCATCGGCTCGTCGTTCCCCGAACCGCAGAACCGGCGGATGCTCAGCACCTGGCTGAGCTATGACGACCTGACCCAATTGATCGAGCGCGGCCTGTTCACCGAAAAGGTCGACCACACCGTGGTCTACGGCGCCTCGGCCAACCGTGACGTATGGTGGGACAACCGCCATGCCGCGCACCTGGGCTACCAGCCGAAGGACTCCTCCGAGGTGTTCCGCGCCAAGGTCGAAGCGCAACCAGCGCCAGCCGCCGATGATCCGGCGATGGTGTATCAGGGTGGCGCGTTTGTCGCTGCCGGGCCATTCGACTGATTCACCACGCGCAAGGAGGCTGTCTACCGTGAACTACGAACTGATCGTGGATGCGCGCAATGCCACCGGCGAGAGCCCGGTGTGGGATGCTGCCGAGCAGGCGCTGTACTGGGTCGATATCCCTGCCGGCCAGCTGCACCGCTGGACGGCCGCAGATGGCGCTCATCAAAGCTGGCAAGCGCCGCAGATGCTCGCCTGCATCGCCCGCTCAAGCAACGGCGAGTGGATTGCCGGCATGGAAGATGGCGTCTATGCGCTGACTGCCAATGCCCAGAGCAAGCTCGACAGCCGTCTGCTGAGCGCGGTTGAACATGGCGCCGAAGGCATGCGCTTCAATGATGGCCGCTGCGACCGTCAAGGCCGTTTCTGGGCCGGCACTATGCTGATGAACATGCAGCAGGCGGCACCGCTGGGTGCGCTGTATCGGTATGACGGCGAGGGCCAGCCACTGCACCTGCAGCTGGAGCAGATGATCGTGCCCAATGGCCTGGCGTTCAGCCCGGACGGCACGCGCATGTACCTGTCCGATTCACACCCCGACGTACAGCGGATCTGGCAGTTCGACTACGACATCGACACCGGCACTCCGCATAACCAGCGCCTGTTCGTCGATATGCGCGGCTTCCCCGGCAGGCCTGACGGCGCCGCCGTGGATGCCGACGGCTGCTACTGGATCTGCGGCAACGATGCAGGCCAGGTGCACCGTTTTACCCCTGATGGGCGGCTGGACCGCTCACTCAATGTGCCGGTGAAAAAGCCGGCGATGTGCGCCTTTGGCGGACGCAACCTGGACACTTTGTTCGTGACCTCGATCCGCCCCGGCGGCGACCTGCACGATCAGCCGCTGGCTGGTGGCGTGTTCGCCCTGGAAGCGGGCGTGCAGGGCCTGCCAGAAACCGCCTGGCGCGGCTGAACCGAATCCCGTTACACCGTGCGATACCCAAATAATAACAACACTGGAGCGTCACCATGGTCTTCAAACGCAAGCTGCTTCTGGCCGTACTCCCGTTGGCGATCAGCCTCTCCGGCACCGCCTCGGCGCTGGATATCAAGTTCGCCGAGATCCATCCCGCCGGCTACCCGACCGTAGTCGCCGAGCAGAACATGGGCAAGAAGCTCGAAGCCGCCAGCAATGGCGAGATCACCTTCAAGATGTTCGCCGGTGGTGTGCTCGGTTCGGAGAAGGAAGTCATCGAACAGGCGCAGATCGGTGCGGTGCAGATGACCCGGGTCAGCCTCGGTATCGTCGGCCCGGTGGTGCCGGATGTGAACGTGTTCAACATGCCGTTCGTATTCCGCGATCACGAGCACATGCGCAAGATCATCGATGGCGAGATCGGCCAGGAGATCCTCGACAAGATCACCAATTCCGAATTCAACCTGGTCGCCCTGGCCTGGATGGATGGCGGCACGCGCAGCATCTACACGAAAAAACCGGTGCGCAAGATCGAAGACCTCAAGGGCATGAAGATCCGCGTGCAGGGCAACCCGCTGTTCATCGACATGATGAATGCGATGGGCGGCAACGGTATCGCCATGGACACCGGCGAGATCTTCAGCGCCTTGCAGACCGGGGTGATCGATGGCGCGGAAAACAACCCGCCGACCCTGCTCGAGCACAACCACTACCAGAGTGCCAAGTACTTCACCCTGACCGGCCACCTGATCCTGCCTGAGCCGGTGGTGATGTCCAAGAGCACCTGGGACAAGCTCACCCCTGAGCAGCAGACCCTGGTCAAGAAAGTCGCCCGTGAAGCGCAGATGGAAGAGCGTGCGTTGTGGGACGCCAAGTCGGCCGCCAGTGAAGAGAAACTCAAGGCCGCCGGGGTCGAGTTCATCGAAGTCGACAAGAAGCCGTTCTTCGACGCTACCGCGCCGGTACGGGAAAAGTACGGCGCGCAATACGCCGACCTGATGAAGCGTATCGCCGAAGTCCAATGACCTGCGGCTCCCTCCCCAGCTAGATGCGGCTGCACGGCAACGTGCAGCCTCGGTGGTGCTTTATGAAAACACTTGTGTTGCGTGTCAACGATACCTTGTACAGCGGTTGCATCTGGGTGGCGGGGCTGTCGATCCTGACCATGACGCTGATCATTCCCTGGGGCATCTTCGCCCGTTACGTGCTCGGCAGCGGTTCGAGCTGGCCGGAGCCGGTGGCGATCCTGCTGATGGTGGTGTTCGCCTTTATCGGCGCGGCCGCCAGCTATCGGGCGGGTGCGCACATGGCCGTGACCACGGTGACCGATCGCCTGCCGCCAGCGCGGCGCAAGGCGGCGGCATTGCTGGTGCAGGTACTGATGCTGCTGGTCTGCGCGTTCATGACCTTCTATGGCATCAAGCTGTGCATCACCACCTGGAACCAGTTTCTCGCCACCTTGCCGTCGATCCGTGTGGGCATGACCTATGCGCCGATCCCGGTCGGCGGGGCGATCACTCTGCTGTTCGTACTGGAAAAACTCTTCTACGGCGATCAGAGCCATCGCCAGGTAATGCGCTTCGATGTCGTCGAAGAAAGCGAAGGAGCGGCATAAATGGATGCGTTCATTTTGTTGGGCAGCTTCATCGCCCTGATCCTGCTGGGCATGCCGGTGGCGTATGCGTTGGGCCTGGCTGCATTGGTCGGGGCCTGGTGGATCGATATTCCGCTGCAGGCAATGATGATTCAGGTCGCCAGCGGGGTTAACAAGTTCTCGCTGCTGGCGATTCCGTTCTTTGTGCTGGCCGGCGCGATCATGGCCGAGGGTGGCATGTCGCGGCGGCTGGTGGCGTTTGCCGGGGTGCTGGTGGGGTTTGTCCGTGGCGGCCTGTCGCTGGTCAATATCACCGCCTCGACCTTCTTTGGCGCGATCTCCGGTTCGTCGGTGGCCGACACTGCATCGGTCGGTTCGGTGCTGATCCCGGAAATGGAGCGCAAGGGCTATCCGCGTGAGTTCTCCACGGCGGTGACCATCAGTGGCTCGGTGCAGGCATTGCTGACTCCGCCCAGCCACAACTCGGTGCTGTACTCACTGGCGGCCGGCGGCACGGTGTCGATTGCCTCGCTGTTCATGGCCGGGGTCATGCCTGGGCTGTTGATGAGCGCGGTGTTGATGGGCCTGTGCCTGATCTTCGCCAAGCGCCGCAACTACCCCAAGGGTGAGGTTATCCCGCTGCGCCAGGCGCTGAAAATCGCCGGTGAAGCGCTGTGGGGCCTGATGGCGATGGTGATCATCCTTGGCGGCATTCTGTCCGGGGTGTTCACCGCGACCGAGTCGGCGGCGATTGCCGTGGTCTGGTCGTTCTTCGTGACCATGTTCATCTACCGCGACTACAAGTGGCGCGACCTGCCCAAGTTGATGCACCGCACGGTGCGGACCATCTCGATCGTGATGATCCTGATCGGCTTTGCCGCAAGCTTTGGCTACGTGATGACGCTGATGCAGATCCCGTCGAAGATCACCACGCTGTTCCTGACCCTGTCGGACAACCGTTACGTGATCCTCATGTGCATCAACTTCATGCTGCTGCTATTGGGCACGGTGATGGACATGGCGCCGCTGATCCTGATCCTGACGCCGATTCTGCTGCCGGTGATCACTGGCATCGGCGTCGACCCGGTGCATTTCGGCATGATCATGCTGGTCAACCTGGGTATCGGCCTGATCACGCCGCCGGTGGGTGCGGTGCTGTTCGTTGGCTCGGCCATCGGCAAGGTCAGCATCGAGGCGACGGTGAAGGCACTGCTGCCGTTCTATGTGGCGCTGTTCCTGGTGCTGATGGCAGTGACCTATATCCCGGCTATCTCGCTGTGGCTGCCGAGCGTAGTGCTGTAACCGTGACAGGCGGGCCTGCGGGCTCGCCCTCCCCCTGCAAACGGATTTGTGCACATGGCTGTCGCCTCCTCTTCGAATACCTCCCTGTTTCCGCGCAAGCTGGCGGTGGCGCTGTTGGCGCTGCTGGCTTGTGCTTTTGCCGGCAACCACATCGCCGCGCGGATCGCCTTTGATAACGACACCGGCGTGTTGCTGGCGATTCTGTGTCGCTCCGGGATCACCCTGCTGGCGCTGGCGGCACTGGTGCTGTGGCAGCGCCAGTCGCTGGGCCTGCCCGCCGGTTCGCGGCGCTGGCAACTGCTGCTGGGCCTGCTGATTGCCACCCAGAGCCTGTGCCTGTACTCAGCGGTGGCGCGGATCCCGGTGGCGCTGGCGCTGCTGGTCGGCAACACCTTCCCGATTCTGCTGGCACTGCTCAGCTGGGCCCTCGGCGGGCCGCGGCCGACCCGGCGCACCGTGCTGCTGATGGGGCTGATCCTGCTCGGCCTGGTGCTGGCGCTGGATGTGCCGTCACGCCTGGCCGACAGCGCCGAGGCCAACCCGGACTGGACCCTCGGCGTGAGCCTGGCCTTCTGCGCTGCGTGTGTATTTGCCTGCGCCTTGTGGATCACCGATCACAAGCTGGCCAGCGTGCGCGGGCCGGTGCGTAGCTTGCTGACCCTGATGATCGTGTTCGCCAGCATGCTGGTGGCCGGGGTCGGCGGCTGGGTGCCGGCGGGCTTGTCACTGCCTAGCAGCAGCGCCGGCTGGATCGCTCTGGCCAGCTTGGTGGTGCTGTATGGCGTGGCGTTTACTTTGCTGTTCGTCTGCGTGCCGCGGCTGAACATGGCGCAGAACGCGCCGGTAATGAACATCGAGCCGATCGCCACGCTGTTGCTGGCCTGGGCCTTGCTCGATCAACGCCTGAGCGGCATGCAGTTGATCGGCGGCGCGGTGGTGGTCTGCGGGATTGTGCTGCTGACCTATCGGCGCTCGGCCTGATCATCGTGTTTGCACCTGGAGCGTGCTAAATGGCTTTGTTCGAACTGCATCTTGAAGACCGCCTGACACGCCTGAGCCTGGCCCCGCAACTAGGCGCCAGCCTGGTCAACTGGCAGGTCAAAGGCAGTGGCCAGGCATTGCTGCGCCACAGTGATCAAGCGGCGCTGGACAGCGGCTCTCCGCGGCGCCTGGGGTGTTATCCGCTGGTGCCGTGGTCGAACCGGATCGATGGCGGCGGCTTCGCCCGCCCCGATGGCTGGCTGGCATTGCCAGCGAACACCGAGCATTCGCCTTATGCGATCCATGGCAGCGCCTGGCAGCAGCCCTGGCAAGTGACGCATAAAGGTGCTGATCATGCGTGCCTGACGCTGAACAGCGAGCTGCCTTTTGCCTATCGGGCGGTGCTGCATGTCAGCCTTGCCGAGGGCTGCCTGAGCCTGGATCTGCAGGTCATCCATCTGGATGAATTGCCCTGCTGGCATGGTCTTGGGCTGCACCCGTATCTGCCCCGCTATGCTGACACCTTGTTGCTGGCCCCGGCGCGTCAAGTATGGATCGGCGATGAGGGTTGCTTGCCGTCGCGCCAAGTCGGAATCCCGCCTGAATGGCGCTTCGAGCAATTGAGTGAGCTGCCAGCGACAGTGGTTGATCATGCCTTCAGCGGCTGGCAAGGCGAGTGCACGATTGTCCAGCCGGCAGCCGGCTATCAGTTACACTGCAGCGCCAGCGGAGCCGACCATTACCTGTTGTTCTGTCCGCAGGACCAGCCGTTCTTCTGCTTCGAACCAGTCAGCCATCCGATCAATGCACATCATTTGCCTGGGCGCCCCGGCTTGCGCCTGCTACGCAAGGGCGAGCACGTCAGCCTGGGTTTCAGAATGCAGTACCAAGCACTCAATTGAGGTAATGGTGCGCCCGCAGGTTGCTGGCCAGCCGATCGATGAACGCCCGGACCTTGGTCGAGCCGTATTTGCTTTCGCGGTGCAGCACATGGATCGGCCACGGCGCTTGCTCGTAATCCTCAAGCACCACCTGCAGGCGCCCCGCCGCCAGCTCCGCTGCCACTTGATACGAGAGCAGCCGCGCGATACCCAGCCCCGCCGTGGCGGCGACGATTGCCGCATCGTTGCTGGTCACTGTCAGCCGGGGTTTGACCCGCACCTGCACAGGCGCCTGTTCAGGGCCGAATGTCCAGTCCAGCCGCGGTGACACGCCGCTGGCCGCAATCATCGTATGCTCGGCCAACTCGGCGGGATGCTGCGGTGTGCCGTGGCGCTGTAGATATTCAGGCGAAGCGCACAACAGCCGGCGCACCTGGCCGACGCGCACAGCCTTCAACCCCGAATCGGGTAATGGCCCGATGCGCACGGCAACGTCCATGCCCTCCTCCACCAGATTGACCACTCGATCGAGAAAGTAGGCGGACACGTCCACTTCGGGGTAAGCCTGCAAGTAGTCAACGATGCACGGCATGACGAAGGCCTTGCCGAACAGCAACGGCGCCGTTACCGACAGATTGCCTTTGGGTGCGGCGTTGATCCCGGCTGCCGCCTCGTTGGCCTCGTGGATACTGGCGAGGATGTTGCGGCTGTCCTCCAGGTAGCGGCTGCCGGCTTCGGTCAGGCGCACATTGCGCGTGGTGCGCTGCAACAGCTTGACCCCGAGCGCTTCTTCCAGGGCACTGACTGCCCGCGTTACCGCCGCCGGCGACAGGCCGAGCTTGCGCGCCGCTGCGGCAAAGCTCTCCAGCTCACCCACCGCAATCAGCACCTTCATCAGATGGATCTGATCCATGCCCCGCCCCCGTGTGTATCCTGCTGCGATTATTCCCGGGGCGGGCGGCTGATCACAAGGGCGCATCGATCAAAGATCAAGCACCAGCGGCTGGCCGCCGTCATCTGCCGGTACAGCGCAGCAGATCAGCACGCTGCCACTCTCGGGCAACTCAGCGGGTGGCTGCGGGTAGTGCACCTGGCCACTGACGATGCGCGTCTTGCAGGTGCCGCAGGAACCGCCACGGCAACTGAACTCCGGCGTCAGCCCGCGGCGCTCGGCCAGTTCCAGCAGGCTGCCGGAGCCAGGCGTCCAGCGCGCCTCCTTGGCCGAGCCGGCAAAATGCACCGGTACTGGCTGAGTGGCTGCGGGTGGCTGCTGCAGCGCAGGCTGAGCACCGTCGCCGTGACGGGTCAGCGTCGACGGGCCAAAGGCCTCGGCATGGATGCGCGCGTCCGTCACGCTCAACCGGCGCAGGCCGTCATAAATATCCTGGGTGAAGCTGGCCGGGCCGCAAACGTAGAAGTCATAGTCATCCAGCGCCAGGCGCGCTTTGATCTGCTCGATGCCAAGCCGACCGGCTATCTCGAAGTCCTGGCCAAGTACCGCTGGGGCTTCGGGCTGGCTGAGCGCTCGGTACAGATGCAGGCGATCACCGGCCTGCTGGTGCAATGCCCTTAGCTCTTGGCCAAATGGCAGCTCGGCCAGGCTGCGGGCGCCCTGGAACAGATGCACAGGCCGCGTAGCACTGAGCGCCAGCTGCTCGCGCAGCATCGCCAGCAGCGGTGTAATGCCGACCCCTGCCGCGATCAGCACCAATGGCCGCTCGCTGCTGCTGTCGAGCTTGAAGCTGCCCATCGGCAGGCGCACGTGCAGCACATCACCAACACCGACCTGCTCATGCAGATAGCGCGACGCTGCGCCCTGCTGCTTGACGCTGATGCGCAGGTAGCCGTCCGAGGGCGCGCTGGACAGGCTGTAGGTGCGGATCACCGTGGATTGCGCATCAAGCGGTAAGCGCAGCGGGATGTGCTGCCCAGGCGCGAAGGTTATCGCTGAACCGTCGGCGGGTTGTAGATAGAACGAGCGAATATCACGGCTCTCTTGCTCGATCCTGCTCACTCGCCAGGCGAGCCAATCCTGCTGGCGCTGAGCCTGTTGCAGGCGCTGCTGCGCTTCAGTCCAGGTGCCGGTGGCCAGGCTGGTTGGCGCATAGGCCTCGAAGTCCCAGCGCAGCGACACCGCCGCGGGGCGTCGCACCACCTGTTCGACTTCCAGTACCCACAGCCGCTCGGCGCCTTCGAATGCCTCGGTCAGCGGGCTGTCCAGCAGCAGCTCGGTGCGCCCGGACAGCTGCAGCACGTCGCCACTGGCAAAATCCACGAACAGCAAGCCGGCGCGTGGATTGACCAGTAGATTGCCCAGGGTATTGAAGTGCAGGTTGCCGGCGTAGTCCGGGATGGTCAGGCGATTGCCCTCGACCTTGACGAAGCCGGCCCGCCCGCCACGGTGGGAAACATCCACCGAGCGCTGACCGCCGGCATGCTCGACGTAGCTGGCGACGAACAGGGTGTCGGCAGCTTCGATCAGCGCTGTGGCCCATGCGTCCAGCGAGGTCGCGTCCTCGCGGGGCTGCGCGCGCCCTTCGACACGCCGATAGTTACGCAGCTGGATATATTGCGGGCAGTTGCCGAAAGCGTGCTCGACCTGCACGTCGAGTTGACCAGCCAGTGCCGTTTGAATCACGCCGTTGATACGGTTGCGCCGACGCGTGTGCAGCTCGATGCCAAGCATGCCAATCGCCTGCCCGGCGGCCAGCCCAGCGGCGGCTGGATCATCCTTGGCAAGCTTGGCGGCCAGGCGCAGCTGACGCGGATCCGGCGAACTGACAAAGCCGTCCGCCCCTTCGATCAAGGTCGCCCACGGCCGACCCTGAGGGTCCACGCTGGCGGCAATCATGAACGGCAGTTGCTGGTAGAACTGGCGGTGCTGGTCGGGCATGTAGTCACGAATGACCTTTTGCCCGAACACGGCCATCCGCTCGGCGACGCCGGCTTTTTCTTGCAAGGCTCTCTCGCCGGCATGCCAAGGCGAGCTCGGATCATTGGATTGCGTGTGCATGACGGCGTCCCTCGCAGGGCATGGGCCAGATCAGTCGGCGCTGTGCAGGCCGGCGGCAGTGCGCGGCATGGCGACAAAGCCGGGCAGCGCTTCGATGCGGGCCAGCCAGGCGCGGACGTTGGCGTACGGCTCCAGCGACACGTTGCCCTCAGGCGCGTGGGCGATATAGGAGTAGTTGGCGACGTCGGCGATGGTTGGGCTGGTGCCGGTGAGGAAGGGTTGTGTGGCCAACTCCTGGTCGATCACTGCGAGCAGGTTGTGCGCGCGGCCGATCACTTCTTCCGCATTGAACGAGGCGCCGAAGACTGTAATCAACCGCGCCGCAGCGGGGCCAAAGGCCAACGGCCCCGCGGCAACCGACAGCCAGCGCTGCACCTTGGCCGCAGCCAGTGGTTGCTCGGGCAGCCAGTGGCCTTGGTCATAGGTCTTGGCGAGGTAAACGAGGATGGCATTGGAGTCAGCGATGACCGTGCCGTTGTCGTCGATAACCGGTACTTGGCCAAACGGGTTGATGGCGAGAAACGCGGGCTGCTTGTGCTCGCCCTTGGCCAGGTCGACAAAGATCAGTTCAGTCGGCAGACCAAGCAACGACAGCATCAACTCGATGCGGTGAGCGTGGCCGGACTTGGGGAAGTTGTAGAGCTTGATAGGGGTTGGCATGGTCCTGACTCCGGGGTGGGTGGGCGATGCAGGTAATCCTGCGCCCATCCGCCAGCCAATAGAATCAGTGCCCGTGACAATCCATAATTTCGCCAGGCGAAATAATCGTTCAGTTGATCACGGGCCAGCCGCTCGCCTTGGGTTTCAGTGGCGATGTTGCTTCTGATAGCGATACAGGCCGCGCGCGGCGTCGATCACCAGTGGCACGCAGGCCTGAAGCTCATCGAAGCTCATCGAGTCGAGCAGTTCGAAGTTGTCTTCCAGGCCATGCAAGGAAATGGCCTTGAGCAAGGCGTCCTGCTCTGGGGGCAGCTCGCCCCACTGTGCGACTTGCGTGCCACGCATGTAGCCGAAGCACCACTCTTCCAGAATGATAGCTACGCCCTCTTCGCCTTCACTCTCTTCGAACAACGGCTCGAATTCATCCAGCTGTTCGGCCAGCTCCGCGGCCACGTCGTTGCAATAGCGCAACATCAGAGCGGTGTAGGCTTCTTCATGAGCAGGACGCTTAAACTTCGGCACCTTGCCACCGCTGACTGCGGGCAACCATTGCTCGGGGTTGACCTTGACCGGGGAACTGGCCAGCGCGGTGAAAAAACCATTGAGTTCGGCCAGGTTCAGTACCGAGAAATCGTTGCCGTAGGTGATCAGCAAATCTTCGAGGCGGGCGAGTTCTTTTTCTTCAAGACGGGGCAGCATGGTTCGGCGAATTCCTGCACTACGGGATATGCAGGCACCCTAGCATAGCTAGCCGGCTTTCGTGGCAGGTTGCAGTGAGTGCCGCCACAGCCGGCGTCGCTCAGTACTGACTCAGATGCTCCTCGAGGGTTTGTTCAAGACCACAGCCGAGTAACAGCCAGAGCAGAATCCGGCATTTGCGCGGGCACAAGCGCCCTGCCATCAGCATCCCTTTGCCGCGCAGGTCAATCTCGCCGCCGACAAAGCCATAGGTGGCAGTGGCCGTCGGCCCGCTGCCGGTGCGCGTGGCGATCACCACCGGTATCTGTTCGGCGATCCTCTGCAGCGCCTCGGCCCAGCTTGCCGACACATGTCCGGCGCCGAAGCCGGCTACCACCAACCCTGCATAGCCGAGCTTGGGGAGCGCCTCCAACAGACGAGTATCAGCATCCAGGCTCGCTTCCAGCAGCGCGACGGTATGGTCACGATTGGTGGGTAACGGCAAGACACTACGGGCAGCACCAGGCTGGCGATAGACCGGCTTGCCTTCCAGCAGATAACCATCACAACCATCACCGGGCGAGGCAAAGGCCGCCATCGCCACGCTGGCGACCTTGCGGACTTTGGCGGCGCTGTGGATTTCATCATTGATGACCACCAGCACACCGCGCCCGCGACTGCTTGTTGCCAACCCGACCTGAGCTGCCGCGAGCAGATTGGCTGGCCCATCGGCGCCCGGCTGGCTGGCCGAGCGCATCGCGCCGGTCAGCACCAGCGGGGTTGGCGATGACCACAGCAGGTGGAGGAAATAAGCCGTCTCCTCAAGCGTATCGGTGCCTTGGGTAATGACCACGGCCTGGGCGCCCTGCTCTACCTCAGCTTGCGCCCAGGCGAGCACTCCGAACAGCTGCGCAAAGCCCAGTGACGCGCTTGGCAGCAAGCACAGGGTGGCCGTTCGCAGCTCGGCCAGCTCCGCCAATTGCGGGACTGCGGCCAACAGGCCCAGGCAGTCGAGCGTTGGCGTGACGCCTTGCCCAGGTGCCGCCGCCTGCATGCTGACGGTGCCCCCCAGGCTGCCAATCGAGAGTAAAGCTCGCTTGCTGATGTGAGTCATCCTGCTTCTCCTGCAATCAAACTGAGCAACGGCACTATCGCCAACGTGCAGATCGCCATCGACAGCACGTTACCGATATAGCCGTGCATATGGCTCGGCAACCGAGCACTGATCGCGACCGCCAGCGGCGGCGCGAAAAGTGCGCCGAGGCTGGCGCTGAGCAGCATGACCTGCCAGCTACCGCCCAGAGTCAGCAGCGCGGCTGGCACCACCGAGACAATAGGAATGTAGGTCGGATACCAGCCGCGTGTCATCCACTGTCGCCGCCAGAGCAACACGCCCAGCAGCGACGCCAGCGCCTGGGCTGCGACCATTTCCAATACCAGCAGTGAGCCATACGCCGCGGCTGCGGGCGCCAGTACATGAGCCAGCAGAACCCCAAGCAGCAGGCCAAGGCTGGCCCACTCATTGCCGAAGAACGGTGCTTCGCTGAAATCAGCCAGCACCCGGCGCAGCGTCCAGAGCACGCCATGGTCGGGTTTTGCGCTGATTGTCGGAGCATCGCTCAGAGCAGAATCGCGGCGTTCGCCCAGCAGGCGCGGGAAGCGTTTGTACAGGACAAACGCCCCTACGCTGGCCAGCGCCATGCCAAGCACGTTGCCTACCACCACCGGCAACTGCAGCGGGTAACAGACATAGTTCACCAGCAGCAGGCTGGCAGGCGTGACCAACACCGCGCCCAGCAGTGCGCCACTGAGCGCTACCCGCCAACCACCCCCGAACAGCAGCACCATCGCCGCCGGCAAAGAGACAAAGGCGACGAAGGTGGGTTGCCAGTCGCCGCTGGCCAGCGTCCACCCCCACAGCACATGGCTCAGCAGCAACCCCAGCAGCGAACTGAGCAGCAGCCATGGCCATAAACCGGTGCCGTAGCAGATGGCGAAACCCTGCCAGCGGCGCCCGTCTCGGTGAGCCCAATGACCAATGCCGGCACCGAGCAACAGGCCAAGCGCTGGCAACTCATGCTTGTAGAAAGCGACTTCACTGATGTCGCCGACAATCCAGCGCAGGTAACTGATGGGCTGCTCTAGGGTCGACGCAACCTGCGCGTAAGCGGGCCACTCGCCGATCACCAACAGGGTCGCCAAGGTGCCGGCCAGCCCGATCAGCAGTAGTTCCAGGGCACCGCTGGGCGATGCCGATAGAGTACGGTTCATCACCCCTCCTCAGCGCGGCAGCGCTGGATGCAGGCGATAACCGAGAGTCGCATCGTAGAGGTCGGTACGGCGGTCGCGAGGCAGGTCGTTGAGGCTGTTCCAGATCGGCGCACTACGCGCAGTACTCAGGTCGACGTCGGCATAGACGATGCACTCAGCCTCGGCATCGGCAACCTGGCCGATGGGCCAGCCGTTGGTGCCGGCAATCAACGAACAACCGAGGAATCGCCCGCCACGCTCTTTGCCGATGCGGTTGGCCGCGGCGATATAGACGTTGTTGACGTGGGCTGCGGTCATGGTCAGGTAGGACGCCATGCAGCGCCCGGCATCATCGAACAACGGCGGCGGCGTCCACACCCAGTTGTTCAGGCTGCAGATGATATCCGCGCCCTGCTGCGCCATGAGCCTGGGCACTTCAGGGAACCAGATATCCCAGCAGATCATCAAGCCGATGCGGCCGATAGGGGTCTCGAATACCGGGAAGCCGAGGTTCCCCGGGGTGAACCAGAGCTTCTCCTGATTCCACAGGTGCGCCTTGCGGTAGTGCCCGAGTAGGCCATCGGGGCCGAACAGCACGGCGCTGTCATACAGCTTGAGGCCATCACGCTCGGCGAAGCCTGCAGCCAAATAGACCTGATGCTCGTGGGCGAAGCTGCTCCATGCGTCAAGGCTACGACCGCCGTCCAGCGGCTCGGCATGGGCATAGGCCTCGGCACGGCTATGGAAGGTGTAGCCAGTGTTGGCCAGCTCAGGCAGCACGATGAGATTGGCACCCTCGCGCACGGCCTGGCGAGCCAACGCCAGGCCTTTGCTCAAGTTGCCGTCACAGTGTTCGAGACCCACTTGCGGGTCGTACTGGATCACAGCGATGCGTACCGGGCTGACGGCATTCGGGGTATGGGGCATGGTGGCTTCCTTGTTGTGGTTATGGGAAGGAGGCCAGTAAAGCGGGGATAGCAAAGTTTCCGACAGCCAGCCGGCTCCGGCAAAAAGGTAGGAAAAATCCACAGCGTAGGCAGGAAGCAGACAGGGTCCCTGCCCCGCTCCGGCTCATTTTTGCAGTTGGTAATGCGGATAATCCGCCAGGGTGAAGCCTCCGTTGAATACTGCACCGCTGCGTTCGCAGATATTGATCACCGCGTCGATGGCAGTGCGCAGGCATGGTTCAGTCCAGCCGGCATCGACCGAAAACGATTCCCCGACCAGATACAGCCCGGAACCAGCAGCAAGGTCGCGGTTGTACTTCATCAAGCTAACTGCGTCGTAGTAGGTGCCGGCGCGGTACAGCTTGGCGCAGCCCAGCGCGTTACGATCTGTTACCCAACGCTGAATCTGAATGTTGCTGGCGTCAACGTAGGGCGATATCAGCTGCTGGATATTTGTGCAGCGCATCAGAATTCTGTCGGGCTCGGCCAGGCACTTGTGCCCAAGCTCAACATCGGTGAAAGCCGCCAATTTGGTAGCATCGTCCTCCCAGGTGTAGCTCAGCAGAATGCAGTCCTGAGCGTAGTGAGCGTTGTAGCGATATGCGTAGACATCGTGGACGAAGCTGTCGGTGACCAGGATCTGTGGGATCTTGCAGCCCTCGTCGAAGAAGCGCTTACTCAGTGGCGCGTAGACCTTGCAACTGGTCTCCCAGTGAGCAGTCTTCCAGGCCTTGATGATGCGCTGGGGTAACTCTGCAGAGCTGAACCCCTGGAGTTTGATATTGGTCTCGATCAACCATGACGGAAGGGTAACGATCACGGTGTCATGGTCACCGCTTCGTAACTGCTCGTTTTGAGGGCTGCTGTGATGCCAGCGGTAATCGACTCTGATGCGGCCATTAGCCAACTTGCTCAGCCCACAGACGGCGCTGTCGGTAAGCAGGCCATCCTCACGCGCAGCGAGATGGGTATATAAGGATTTATCGGACTGCTCGATGGGCATGAACAACAGACACTCATCCAGCGCCGCCAAGCCGAGATAGCGCGGCCCCTGAAACATCAGCTCGCTGCTGTCGGGCAGTGCGGGCCGGCCCAACCAAGGCGCAGCAAGAGGTACACCCTGTTCATCTACCCGACCGTGAACTAATTGGAGGTGGCTACTAAAGCCAAAGATGGCTGTGCGTAACGGGTACAGGCAGCAGACGTCATAAAACGCGCCCCAGCTGCCATCGCCGATACCGATGGAATAGAAGATCGCCGACTCATCGGCATCCATGCCCAGCCCGCCAAAGTCCCCTGGGTTATCTTCACGCCATAGCTCCAAAGCTGGCAGCCGAACCAGATCCCGAAAGGACAGTTTATGGTAGCGAGCAACAGTTGCAGCCCAGAATTCTTCCCAGGCGACGGTCCCGTAAACCTGGGCAACGCGCTCGGCCAGTTGCTCGGCAAAACGCTTCCACTTGCCGTGGACAATTTGCAAGCGAGCAGTAGGGGGCGGCGATTCGCCGGTTGGGTTGCGCCAGACCAACAACGTTGGCTCAGCACTGCCGTCAAACTGCCCTTCTTCCAGGTAAATACCTGTACCCGTTACCCAGGGAGTGCCCGGATTTGGAAAGTCCGAGAGATGCAGATCGAACAGACTGGAGTAGTACGCCATTAGCGAACGGCCGTCTTTGGGCGACTCACCGGTGCGGTTGAAGAATGGCATGCGCATGGCACCCATTTCGAAAGGGGTCGAGGGTCGCGGGTTTGCCTCAGTCGCACTGGGTAACGTCAAGTGCCTGCCACCGACGCGCTGGGCCTGTTCGATCAGTGTGATATTGCTGAAGCCGCAGCGCAGCAGCTCTCTGGCCACGGTGAGCCCGGTGACGCCTGCACCGACGATACAAATGCGCTGATCCTTCGCCGTTGCCTGAGCGACACCCCCGTGCTGCTCAACCAATCGGCGATAGTCAAAACACAGGTCTGGTGGATTGGGGAAGCGTGCAGCCCAGGGTTGAGCTGGGAGCGCTGGCTCTACGGCAAGATCTGCGGGATGGTTGTGAGTAGATCCAATGGTCATTGCCTCAGTCCTTCGAAGTAATTGAAGGGCAAGCTTGAGGCTAGAGCGGCGTTACTTGGCGGGATGTAATTACTACGCGGTCAGCATTTTATAGTGGGGCCTGGGGGTGCGATTTAAGCTGCAAGCTAAGATCAGCACAAAGCCGCTCCTGCAAAGATAAATACAGCTGTTGGGCTGCACTTACTCAGCAGAAGCGGCCTTGCACATATAGGCCCTGATTTGACCTAAGCGTTACACCGCCAGCGCGCGCTCACGCAGCTCGCTGTTGAGGATGCGGTCGTTCTCGCTGTAATCGACTGGGCAGTCGATCACGTGCACGCCTGGGGTCTTGATGCAGTGCTCGAGCAGCGGCAGGAAGCCTTCGGCGCTTTCTACGCGGTGGCCATTGGCACCGTAGGCTTCGGCGTATTTGACGAAGTCGGGATTGCCGTAGTCCAGGCCGTAGTCAGTGAAGCCCATGTTGGCCTGCTTCCAGCGGATCATGCCGTAGCCGTCGTCACGCAGGATCACCACGGTGATGTGCATGCCCAGGCGTACTGCGGTTTCCAGTTCCTGGCTGTTCATCATGAAGCCGCCGTCGCCGCACACAGAAATCACCGGGCGATCCGGGTAGACCAGGTGCGAGGCCATCGCCGATGGCAGGCCGGCGCCCATGGTTGCCAGGGCGTTGTCGAGCAGGACGGTGTTGGGCTTGTGCGCCTTGTAGTTGCGGGCAAACCAGATCTTGTAGATGCCGTTGTCGAGGGCGACGATGCCTTCGGACGGCAGCGCGCGGCGGATGTCGGCAACCAGGCGCTGCGGGTAGACCGGGAAGCGGTCGTCGTCGGCGCCTTCGGCGATCTGTGCTTCGTTGGCTTCGCGGATGGTCAGCAGACGGGTGAAGTCCCAGTGGCTGGTATCGGTCAAAGCTTCGCCGATCTGCCAGACGGCGTTGGCGATGTCGCCGATCACTTCGATCTGCGGGAAGTACACCGCATCGACTTCGGCAGAACGGAAGTTGATGTGGATGACCTCGGTGCCGCCACGGACCATGAAGAACGGTGGCTTCTCGATGACGTCGTGGCCGATGTTGATGATCAGGTCGGCAGCTTCGACGGCGCGATGGACGAAGTCGCCGGACGACAGCGCGGCGTTGCCGAGGAAGCGTGGGTGGCGCTCGTCGACCACGCCTTTGCCCATTTGAGTGGTGATGAACGGGATGCCGGTCTTGTCGATCAGTTGCTTGAGGACCTTGGCGGTCATCTTGCGGTTGGCGCCGGCGCCGATCACCAGGATCGGGCTGCGCGCGTTCTGCAGCTTCTCGACAGCGGCTTCCACGGCCTTGTGCTCAGCCAGTGGACGGCGGCTCAGGCTTGGCGGGATCGGCATGCTGTCGGTTTGCTCGGCAGCGATGTCTTCTGGCAGCTCAAGGTGCACTGCGCCGGGCTTTTCTTCTTCCGCCAGGCGGAAGGCTTCACGCATGCGTGCAGGGATGTTGTCGGCCGAGGCGAACTGATGGGTGTACTTGGTGATGGGCGCCATCATGCCGCACACATCGATGATCTGGAAGCGGCCCTGTTTGGACTTCTTGATCGGCTTTTGGCCGGTGATCATCATCATCGGCATACCGCCGAGGTAGGCGTAGGCACTGGCGGTCACCAGGTTGGTCGCGCCTGGGCCAAGGGTCGACAGGCTGACGCCGGTCTTGCCGGTCAGACGGCCATAGGTGGCGGCCATGAAGCCTGCGGATTGCTCGTGGCGAGTCAGTACCAGCTTGATCTTCGACTTGCGCAGGGATTCGAGCAGGTCGAGGTTTTCCTCACCAGGGATGCCGAATACATACTCGACACCTTCGTTTTCCAGGCATTGCACAACGACATCGGCGGCCTTAGCCATCTTGCTTGTTACCTCAAGTAATTGGACGCAGGGACATCCAGGACGGTCAGCACAGGGGTGCTGAAAGAGTCTTTGCACAGGCGCAAGGTGCCCGTGGGTTAAGTCTTGACGTTGAGGGTGCAGGGGAAAGTCACGTCATCAAAGTGCAATATTGTCGCACCTTGGTGGTGGGGGATGTCGAGGGGGCGGGATTTGCGTGCGGATTTGAGATTGCTGGGGCCGCGTTGCGGCCCTTTCCGACCG
>NZ_JBNWAE010000024.1:0-54191 GCF_050496565.1 Pseudomonas shirazensis | reverse complement strand
AGCGCGTAGCGTTCCCGGCGATCTTGTGGTGTTGCATATATCCTGGGGCCGCTACGCGACCCTTTCGCGACACAAGGCCGCTCCTACAGGAGTGATGAGTTCATCCTGGTGATGCCCATAAAAAAGCCCCGCACTAGGCGGGGCTCTTCGGTACAGCAGGCGCTAAGGCTGGCTTACATCATGCCGCCCATGCCACCCATGCCGCCCATGTCTGGCATACCGCCGCCAGCTGACTTGTCTTCCGGAGCATCAGCAATCATCGCTTCGGTAGTGATCATCAGACCACCGATCGAAGCAGCGGCTTGCAGTGCCGAACGGGTGACTTTGGCTGGGTCGAGGATACCCATTTCGATCATGTCGCCGTATTCACCGGAAGCAGCGTTGTAGCCGTAGTTGCCCGAACCCTGCTTGACCTTATCGGCCACGACGCTTGGCTCGTCACCGGCGTTGGCAACGATCTGACGCAGTGGCGATTCAACCGCACGACGCAGCAGAGCGATACCGACGTTCTGGTCTTCGTTGTCGCCTTTGAGGTCGATGATAGCGCTCAGAGCACGGACCAGGGCAACACCACCGCCAGGCACCACGCCTTCTTCAACGGCTGCACGGGTAGCGTGCAGGGCGTCTTCAACGCGGGCTTTCTTCTCTTTCATTTCAACTTCGGTGCCAGCACCGACCTTGATCACGGCAACACCGCCAGCCAGTTTGGCCAGACGCTCTTGCAGTTTCTCACGGTCGTAGTCGGACGAGGTTTCTTCGATTTGAGCGCGGATTTGCTTAACGCGAGCCTGGATGTCGTCTTCAACACCAGCGCCATCGATGATGGTGGTGTTTTCTTTCGACAGGATGACGCGCTTGGCGTTACCCAGGTTTTCCAGGGTAGCCGATTCCAGCGACAGGCCGATCTCTTCGGATATGACGGTACCGCCAGTCAGGACAGCGATGTCCTGCAGCATGGCCTTGCGGCGGTCGCCGAAGCCTGGTGCCTTGACCGCTGCAACCTTGACGATGCCGCGCATGTTGTTGACTACCAGAGTAGCCAGGGCTTCGCCTTCAACGTCTTCGGCAACGATCAGCAGTGGACGGCCGGCCTTGGCAACGGCTTCCAGAACTGGCAGCAGCTCACGGATGTTGGAGATCTTCTTGTCAACCAGCAGCAGCAGTGGGCCGTCGAGCTCGGCGACCATGGTGTCTGGCTTGTTGACGAAGTACGGCGACAGGTAGCCACGGTCGAACTGCATGCCTTCGACAACCGACAGTTCGTTTTCCAGGCCCGAGCCTTCTTCAACGGTGATGACGCCTTCTTTACCGACTTTTTCCATGGCTTCGGCGATGATTTCACCGATGGAGCTGTCGGAGTTGGCGGAGATGGTACCGACCTGAGCGATTGCCTTGGAATCGGAGCAAGGCTTGGACAGGTTTTTCAGTTCGGCAACGACGGCGATGGTGGCCTTGTCGATGCCGCGCTTCAGGTCCATTGGGTTCATGCCGGCAGCGACGGCTTTCAGGCCTTCGTTGACGATGGCTTGAGCCAGAACGGTCGCAGTGGTGGTGCCGTCACCGGCAGCGTCGTTGGCCTTGGAAGCAACTTCCTTGACCAGTTGAGCGCCCATGTTTTCGAAAGCGTCTTTCAGTTCGATTTCTTTGGCAACCGATACACCGTCTTTGGTGATGGTTGGCGCGCCGAAGCTCTTGGCCAAGACAACGTTACGGCCTTTCGGGCCGAGGGTGGCTTTGACAGCGTCAGCCAGAACGTTGACACCAACGAGCATTTTCTTGCGGGCGGAATCGCCGAATTTTACGTCTTTAGCAGCCATGATCGTTTAATCCTTGAAATTCTTTGGAGTAACGGGAAGTCGGAAAAATCAGCCTTCGACGACGGCGAGAATCTCGTTCTCAGCCATCACCAGCAGATCTTCGCCATCGACTTTCACGGTGTTGCTGCCCGAGTACGGGCCGAAGACCACTTTGTCACCCACTTTCACGGCCAGCGCGCGAACTTCGCCGTTGTCCAGGATGCGACCGGTACCGACGGCAACGATTTCACCGCGGTTTGGTTTTTCAGCGGCCGAACCTGGCAGAACGATACCGCCAGCGGTTTTCGATTCTTCTTCGCTGCGGCGGATTACGACGCGGTCATGCAGAGGACGAAGCTTCATTGTCGATCTCTCCCAATTAGTGGTTTTCATCGGCCGGTGTCGAGACCGGCGGGTTGATGCATTCCGGCGTTGCCGGTAGGGGCCCGCATTCGGCGAACCCCTTTGTCTTGTCTGGCGTTGCCACCA
Source organism: Pseudomonas shirazensis (assembly GCF_050496565.1). Lineage (GTDB taxonomy): Bacteria > Pseudomonadota > Gammaproteobacteria > Pseudomonadales > Pseudomonadaceae > Aquipseudomonas > Aquipseudomonas shirazensis_A. The sequence continues at coordinate 51,906 of NZ_JBNWAE010000024.1, read as the reverse complement.
GAAACCTTGCGGTGACCACATAGATGAGGCCGAGCGAAACAATTACAAGGGCTTACCGGTGAAATTTTTTTCAACAGCTGCCCGCGCAAATGCAAACGGCCCCTTCCGGGGCCGCTTTGCTCACAAACCGCACAGGGTTACTGATCGCGACGCTGGTACTCGCCTTCGATCACGTTTGGCCGGTGGCCACCTTCGGGCGGCCGTGCTGCGAAGGGATCATCCTGGAATGCCCGCTGCCGCATTGCCTGCGCCTCGGCGCGCTGACGCAGCTTGCGCGCGGCAAAATGGCGGGTGAACGGCATCAGGCAGATCAGGCCGAGCACATCACTGATGAAGCCTGGAATCAGCAACAGTACGCCGGCCACTGCCAGCATCAAGCCCTGGAACATGTCCTCAGCAGGCAGCTCGCCTCGCTGCAGACTCTCACGGGCACGCAGTGCGGTGGCGATACCGGCCACCCGCATCACCAGCAAGCCCAACGCGGAGCCGCCGATGATCAGCAGCAACGCCGGAAAGAAACCGATCGCGGCGCTGACTTTGACGAACACGAACAGTTCGAGCACCGGAAACAGCAGCAACAACAATAAAAAAGCACGCATCAAGGGTTCCTCGACGGAAGACAACCTTCCACTAGGACAACACATGGATGCGCAAGGTCGCTATTTCAACCCTGCGTTTCATCCACAGCCGGCCATTTGTCGGCGCGGGCCAGCAATACCAGGGCTTCGCGCACTTGTGTCGGCGTATTGCAAGTCTTCGGGAATGGCAGCCAATAAACAGCCTGACCAATGCGCAGGTGCAGGCCTTCGCTGTCGATACCTGCCAATTCAGCGGCAGGCGTATCCGGCAGATCGCTCAGGGCGACATAGTGAGCGATGGCCGCTGCGTGGTCGCTGTTCATGTGTTCGACCATGCTGGCCTCAGCGGCGCCGGCAAACGGGTTGGCCAGTGTCACCTGATCGAGCCAGTGGATCGCACCAAAGCCGCCAATGTAGCGATGGCGCACCGGTCGCAGGCACCAGAAGTCGAAATCGTGTGCCTTGTGGTAGTTGGCGGCGTCCGGGAAGTAACGGTAGTAGCGAGCCGCTGCTGCCTCGATGGCACCCTCGTCGGTCAGCTTGTGCGCCTCGGCCATCACCGTCAGCCGGCCGACTGCCTGCACATCGAGGGCCTCGCGCTCGCCCACCAGCAACGAGCACTTGGGATCTTTCTGCAGATTGTGGGTGTGCTGGGCGATGCGGCTGATCAGGATCAGCGGCTGACCCTCGGCATCCAGGCAATACGGCACAACCGAGCCGAACGGGAAGCCGGGCATCGACTTGGAATGGGTCGAGAGGACGCCGCGGTATTCCTTGAGCAGAAGTTCGCGGGCGGGGCGAAGGGCGGTGTTGGTTACGACGTTACTCACAACAGAAGCTCCTGGCGGCAGGCGGGTCAGCTGACAAGATAAGCATTTATCAGCCGTGACCGCCACGCCAGAAGTGCAACAGCGCAGTTTTACCAGGCGACGCCAAAGCCTGCTGTGTAGCGGGTCTTGTCCAGGTCACTGTTGCTGGTGCCCTGGATCATTTCCTTCTCGGCCTTGAGGTTGAGCGAGGCCCACTCGGTGACCTTGTAGCGCAGGCCGACTTCGGCATCCAGGGAGTAATCGGCAACCCCACCCAGCGGTTTGCCCAGCTCACCATTGGTGAACAGCTGGACGTTCTTGCCGATCAGGTAGCGGGTGTAATCCCACTTCATGGCAGCCGAGTAGAAATTGTCCTTGCCGCCATCGCGGTACTGATAGTCGGTGCGGTTGAGCAGCGAGCCAAGCGAGAACGCCCCCAGCTCGTCGTCCCAGAACTGGTAGCCCGGGCCGGTACCGACCGTGCGCTGGCGGGCCAGGTCTTCAATATGATCACGCTTGTACTCGAGACGACCCTGCCAGAACCACTTGTCGGTGATGAAGCGGTCAAGCGCGTATTCACCACTCCAGTTGTTGGTGGTGGTGACGTCGTCCTTGCTCTCGCGGTTGTATTCGCCCTGAGCGTTGTGCCGCCAGCGGCCATGACGCGCAGAGGTCTTGAAGCCAACATCGTAATCGTCGGTGTCGTTTTCGGCGCGCTTGAAGTCCATGGCCAGGTCGACGTTGCCTTTCCAGACCAGATCCTCGACCACCGGCCGCGGCTTCATGATCTGCTCGATGCTGGCCAGTTCGACGGTTTTCGGCGCCTCGCCATTGGCCAGGGTCACCTTGCCCGGCTCGGCCGCCTGCAGCGACTTGGCCTTTTCGCCGGTATAGGCATCCTGTTTGACCAGCAGCTCCTGATCGCTTTCGAGGGTTTGTACCTGTTTCCAGTCCAGCGCGATGGAGCCACCATAGGGCGTTTCCAGCAGCAGCTTGCCGCCATCGAAGACTTTGATCTTGCCACTGAGCTTGTCACCGTTCTTCATCCAGACGGTGTCGGCGAACGCTGGGGTACACAGGGAAGCGGCGAGAAGGCAGAGCAAGGTTCTAGAATACATAAGCTGACTACGGGCTCGGTTTGCGGAAAAAAGCCGGGCATTATCCAGATACGCGCGACCAGAGCAAGGACAGACCAAACCGATGCCAATGAGTTCAACTCTCATTTATAAGCCACTTCGCCGGCAATCTCGCCGATCGCCGGGCTACGCCTGATGTCTGGCGCTGCACGCCTTTCGGCAGAGGATGCCGAAGCCCGACGAACGGCACTCTATACCGCCCTCGGCCAAGTGCCCGTGGGTAAGGTCGTCAGTTATGGCCAGTTGGCGGATTTGGCTGGTCTTGGCCGGGCTGCACGCTGGGTCGGGCGCACGCTGGGCCAACTGCCGCAGGGCAGCCGTCTGCCCTGGCACCGGGTGATCGGCGCGAGTGGCCGGTTGAGCCTGCAGCCGGGCACACCTTCAGGCGACGAACAACGCGCTCGACTACGCGCCGAAGGCGTCAATGTAGCCAATAATCGTGTGGATATGTTGCGCCATGGCTGGCGCCCGATGGAGCACAGCGGTTAGAGTGCGCGCTTTGTTTTCGTAACCTTGAGGCAGATGTTGGCCCATGCCCCGTAAAACCTGGCGCGCTGCGCTCGCTGCCTATGCCAGCCCGTCAACTCTGGTGCTGTTGCTGCTGGGCTTCGCTGCCGGCCTGCCCTACATGCTGGTGTTTTCAACCCTTTCAGTGTGGCTGCGCGAGGCCGGTGTGGCCCGCGAGACGATCGGCTATGCCAGCCTGATCGGGCTGGCCTATGCCTTCAAGTGGGTCTGGTCGCCACTGCTCGACCAATGGCGCCTGCCGCTGCTCGGCGGGCTGGGCCGACGCCGTTCATGGCTGCTGTTGTCGCAAATATTGGTGGTCGTCGGACTGGTCGGCATGGGCCTGTGCGACCCACAAAAACACCTGTCCTGGCTGATCGCCCTTGCCGTGCTGGTGGCCTTCGCCTCGGCGACCCAGGACATCGCCGTCGACGCCTATCGCCTGGAAATCGCCGATGACCAGCGCCAGGCTGCGCTAGCCGCCAGCTACATGGCCGGCTACCGGGTTGCAGCCCTGCTGGCCACGGCCGGCGCGCTGTTCTTCGCTGAATGGTTCGGCTCCACTGGCTTCAGTTATCTGCACCAGGCCTGGACCGGCACCTATGTGCTGTTCGGCGTGATCATGCTGCCGGCCGTATTCACCACACTGATCATGCGTGAACCGCCAGTGCCACTGCGCACTCAGCTGTCGGCTGCTCGCTATGGCTTGAGCCATCAGCTGGCATCGGTGTTCGTGCTGATCATTCTGCTGGTGTCGGTACCGGCCAGCTTCACCCAGTTGTACAACACCGACTGGGCCAGTGTGGTGTTTGGCGACTCAACCGTGGTGCAACTGGTGCTGGAAGACCGCGCCTTCATGCGCCTGGTCCTCTATGCGCTGTTGACCTGGGCCTGCCTGTCATCGCTCGGCCGTCGCGGCCTGGCGCCGGTGCTGACACCGGTAAACGACTTCATTGCCCGCTATCGCTGGCAGGCGTTACTGCTGCTTGGGCTGATCGCTACTTATCGCATGTCCGACACGGTCATGGGCGTGATGGCCAACGTGTTCTACATCGACATGGGCTTCACCAAGGACCAGATCGCCAGCGTCAGCAAGATCTTTGGCCTGATCATGACCCTGCTTGGCGCCGGCGCCGGCGGTTTGCTGATCGTGCGTTTCGGCATCATGCCGATCCTGTTCATCGGCGGCGTGGCCTCGGCCAGCACCAACATCCTGTTCCTGATGCTGGCCGACATGGGGCCGAACGTGGAGATGCTGGTGGTCACCATCTCGCTGGACAACTTCAGCTCAGGGATGGCCACTTCGGCGTTCGTTGCCTACCTGTCGAGCCTGACCAACCTGAAGTTCTCGGCTACCCAATACGCCCTGCTGAGCTCGATCATGCTGCTGTTGCCGCGGCTGATCGGTGGGTATTCGGGGGTGATGGTGGAGAAGTTCGGCTACCACGACTTCTTCCTGATCACCGCGCTGCTGGGCGTGCCAACGTTGATCCTGATTCTCCTGCAGTGGCGCCAGGAGACTCGACGCGGCAAGCTGGAGCCGGTGCCCGGCCCGACCCCAGACCAGCCTTAGTCGAACGTTGCGCCGCTGTCGCCTGTACAGGCACAGCGGCGCTCGTTTCACTGCGCGACGGTCGCGCCAGCGCCCTTGCCACCCACCACAAACCACAGCGGCACCAGCGCCAGCGCTCCGGCTATACCGGCGAGGACGGCGAAGTGCAGCAAGCTGGCGCCCGCGCCAATCATCGCCAGCAGCGCGCCACCCAGCCCCAATACGGCAATGGTGATCATGCCGAGCATGGCTGAGACCAGGCCCTTGCTCTGCTCGCTGGCGAACAAGGTCATGCGGTACAGCACGGCATTGGCTACGCCCAACCCCAGCGCATACAGGGTCATGCCCGCAACCACGCTGGTAACCGACGGCCACAGCCAGGTAGCCAGCATCATCAAGCCCAACCCCGCCAGATACGGCCACAGTGCGCCGCGCACCAGCGCAGCCAATGGGTAGCGCTCAGCAATACTGTTGATGATCAGGTTGCCCGCGATCAAGCCACCGAATACCGGCAGTTGCCACAAGGCGTAAGCCATCTTGCTCAGGCCCTCGTCGTGAATCAGCAGTACCGGCGACAGGCCAATCCAGCCGATCAGCGGCAAGCCGACCAGGCCCAGCGCAGCGCTGCCGGCGACGAAGCGGCGATTGCTCAGCAACTGACCATAGCCCGATAGCAGCGGCAGCAGGTGAATCGGCGTGAATGGTAGGCGGGTACCGTCGCGGCGCTCGACGCCGAGGGTTTCCGGCATGAAGCGGTATAGCAGTCCCAGTGTCAGCAGGGCACCCACGGCAAAAGCCACGAACAACCAGCGCCAATCCAGCCACTGCAGCATCAACGTGCCTACCAGCGGCCCGAGCAAGGGCGAGAGCAAGGCGATATTGGCCAGCAAGGCCATCATGCGTACGGCATCGGCCTCGCTGAAGGCCTCGTTCAATGCCGGGTAGCTGACGGTGACGACAAAGCCCAAGCCGATCCCTTGCAACAGGCGCAGCAGGTTGAACAGGCCGATGTCATGCACCCAGAAAGTCGCCAGGCACGCCACACCAAAGATCACGCAGCCACCGATCAGCAGTGGCCTCCGGCCGTAGCGATCGGCCAAAGGGCCGATCAACCATTGCAGGACCACCCCGCCCAGCAGGTACAGGTTCAACGCGTGCGGGATGTATTCCGCGCTGGCGTTCATCTCGCCGACCACATCCGGCATCGCCGGCATGACCGCATCGCTGGCCAGATAGGTGAGCAGCTCGAACAGGGCCAGAGTCAGGCCAAACAGCAAGGCGCGGGCCGGGGTGATAAACAGCAGTGGTTTCATGGCAGACATCAATGGGTACGAAAGGGGTCAGGTTATATGCCAGAAATGGCACGTCCTGGCTGTGAACAAGTGTAATCAGGGACAAAACAAAACGCGGGCTTGCCCGCGAGTGCCCAGCGCCAGCAACATCGTTGCGGCGGTACACCCGCGGAACAAGCCCGCGCATTTACAGCGAACGCGGTTTACTGTGCGGCAGTCTCCTGCACCACGCGGATCACCCGTTGCGGGAACGGGATATCGATCCCTTCTGCCTTGAGCCGGTCGCGAGTGCGCTCGTTGAGCATGAACATCACGTCCCAGTAGTCGGCCGTTTTCGTCCACAGGCGCAGGGACACCGTGATCGAGCTGTCGCCCAGGGTCGAGATCACCGCCTGCGGCGCCGGGTCCGGCAGCACGCGTGGGTCGTTGGCCAGCTCCAGCAGCACGTTGCGCGCCTTCTGCAGGTCAGCTTCGTAATCAACGCCCACATCGAACACCACCTTGCGCGTCGGCTGACGGTTGGTGTTGGTGATGATGCCGTTGGACAAGCTGCCGTTGGGCATGATCACGGTCTTGTTGTCACCGGTGCGCAGCACGGTGTGGAAGATCTGGATGCTGTCGACAGTACCGCTGACGCCTTGCGCCTCGATCCAGTCGCCGATGCGGAACGGGCGGAACAGCAGGATCAGCACCCCACCGGCGAAGTTGGCCAGGCTGCCCTGCAACGCCAGGCCAATGGCCAGGCCGGCAGCACCGATGGCCGCGACGAACGAGGTCGTTTCGATACCGATCATCGAAGCAACGCTGACCAGCAGCAATATCTTCAGGATGATATTGGCCAGGGTGCTGATGAAGCCCTGCAAGGCCAGGTCGGCATTGCGCAGCCCTACCAGCTTGCCCAGGCGGGCACTGAGCTTGTTGGTAATCCACCAGCCGATCGCCAGGGTCAGCAGCGCCAGCAGCAGGCGGCTGCTGTATTGCATGATCAAGGGCAGCCAGGTTTGCGATTGGCGAACCAGTTGATCGACCTCATTGGTCAAATCCATAACTTTCTCCTGATGCCAAACGGCATGTACACAGTGAAGCAGGCCGCAGACAGGCCGCAGCGAGGATCCCCATGGACCTCAGTGTGGCAATGGGGTTCCTGCGCCCAGGTCAATCGCGGAAGTTGTTGAACTGCAGCGGCATGTCGAATTCCTTGGCGCGCAGTGCGGCGATCGCTTCTTGCAGGTCGTCACGCTTCTTGCCGGTGACGCGTACCTGCTCGCCCTGGATGGCGGCCTGGACCTTGAGCTTGGCGTCTTTGATGTGGGCGACGATCTTCTTCGCCAACTCCTTGTCGATGCCTTCGCGGAAGGTCGCTTCCTGTTTCATTTCCTTGCCCGAGGCGTAGGCGTCCTTGACCTCGAGGCACTTCACTTCGATCTTGCGCTTGACCAGTGCGCCACGCAGGATCTCGACCATCGCCTCGAGCTGGAACTCGGCCTCGGCGGTCATCAGCACGGTCTGGTCCTTTTCCTTGAATTCGAAGCTACCCTTACCTTTGAGGTCGTAGCGGCGGTCCAGCTCCTTGATGGCGTTGTCGACTGCGTTCTGCACTTCGTGCTTGTCCAGTTCCGATACCACGTCGAACGAAGGCATGGTTGTTCTCCAATATGAAAGCGCCGCGCTCAGCGTGAAGATGGAGCGCGCAGGGTTTGATGGTTAAAATGCGGAACACATTATAACGGGTTGCGAAACGTAGATGAGCAGCACCTGGCATATTCTCGGCGCCGGCAGCCTGGGCAGCCTCTGGGCCTGCCGGCTGGCCCGTGCGGGCAAGGCGGTCCGTTTGATCTTGCGCGACCCGCAGCGCCTGGCGGCGTACCAGGCCGTTGGCGGCCTGACCTTGATCGAGCAAGGGCACAGCAGCTTTTTTGCCATCCCCGCCGAGGCCGACGAAGCGCACGCGCCGATTCATCGCCTGCTGGTGGCCTGTAAAGCCTACGACGCCGCCCCTGCCCTTGCTCGGCTGGCCCCGCGCCTGGCTGCGGGCGCCGAGCTGATTCTGTTGCAGAACGGCCTTGGCAGCCAGGACGAGGTAGCCGATCAAGTGCCCCATGCTCGCTGTATCTTTGCCTCCAGTACCGAAGGCGCGTTTCGTCCGGCGGACTGGCAGGTGCAATTTGCCGGGCACGGCTTTAACTGGCTGGGCGACCCGCTCAACCCCGCCCCGCCCGAGTGGTTCAGTGACCTCGAGGAGGCCGGCATCCCGGCCCAGTGGACGGTGGATATTCTCAGCCGGCTGTGGCGCAAGCTGGCCCTGAACTGCGCGATCAACCCGCTGACCGTACTGCACGACTGCCAGAACGGTGGCCTGCTCGAGCACTTGAGTGAGGTGGATGCGCTGTGCGCCGAGCTGGCGCAACTGCTGCACTGCTGCGGCCAACCGCAAGCGGCCGAGGGCCTGAACGAAGAAGTGCAGCGGGTGATTCTGGCGACCGCAGCCAATTATTCTTCCATGTATCAAGACGTGCGCCATGGCCGCCGCACCGAGCTGCACTACCTGCTCGGCTACGCCTGCCGCGCTGCCCACCGCCATGGCCTGGCCCTGGTGAAGCTGGAACACCTGCGTCAGCGATTGGTCGATAACCTGCAGGCACGCGGCCTGCCCAGTGACTGATCGCTGCCCTTTGACCCGGATACGGACACTGCCTTGCCCATGAAACTGCGCCAACGCCTGGATAACCTCCCGGTCGGGCAGAAACTGCTTGCGGCCCTGCTGGTATTGCTGATCACCATCCTGCTGGTGGCCAACCTGGCCTTTATCAGCGCGGCCTACTGGATCACCCAGGAAAGCATGGCGCCACAGGCGCTGCAAACCATCGGCAGGCTGGTCGCCAACCCGCAGCTGTCGGCCCGCGCCGGTGATTCCAGCGACAACGCCAACGCCTTGCTCAAGGAACTCGACAGCTACACCCCATTGCGCGCCGCAGCGGTCTACGGCAGCGACGGGCGCATGCTCGCGCAACTGCAACACGGCGAACCGCTAGCCCTGCCCAAGCGCTATCGCAACATAGACGGTTGGCGCCTGATGGAGTTTCGCAGCACCCAACTGATTCGCCTGCCGCGTCCGGGCAACCCGCCGGCGTTTCTTCTGCTGGTGGCCAGCAGCGAGCTGCCGACTGCGTTCTACACCGGCACGCTGACCGCCAGCTTGGCGATTCTGGTGTTCAGCATCCTGCTCTGGCTGGTGATCGCCCGGCAGATCAAACGCCTGATCACCCAGCCGATCAATCAGCTGGAAGAGCTCAGCCGCCAGGTCACCCGTGAAGAGAGCTATGCCCTGCGTGCGCAGCGCGGCAACGACGATGAAATCGGCAGCCTGGCCAACGCCTTCAATACCATGCTGTCGCGCATCGAGGCCCGCGAGCAACAGCTCAAGCGCACCCGCGACGAATTCCAGACTGCCTACGACCAGGCCCAGGGCCTGGCTGAAGAAACCCGCAATACCAACCGCAAGCTGGAGCTGGAAGTTCAGGTCCGCAGCAAGATCGAAAAGAAGCTCACGGGTTTCCAGAATTACCTCAACAGCATCATCGACTCGATGCCATCGGCGTTGATAGCACTCGATGAGCAGTTGTACGTGACCCAATGGAACCAGGAAGCCAGCGCCCTCTCGGGCACGCGCCTGGATGAGGCGCTGAACCAGCCGATCTTCATCGCCTTCGAACCGCTCAAGCCATTTTTGCCGCAGCTCAAGGACACCGTCGAAAAGCACCGGGTGACCAAGATCGAGCGGGTCACCTGGCCCAAAGGTGACGACGCCCGCCATTATGCGCTGACTTTCTACCCACTGACCGGTGGTGGCGGGCGCGGCGTGGTGATCCGGATCGATGACATCACCCAGCGCCTGTCGCTGGAAGAGATGATGGTGCAGTCAGAGAAGATGCTCTCGGTGGGCGGCCTCGCCGCCGGCATGGCCCACGAGATCAACAACCCACTCGGGGCGATCCTGCACAACGTACAGAACATCCGCCGGCGCTTGTCGCCCGACCTGCCGCGCAACCAGGAGCAGGCCGCCGAGCTCGGCCTGGACCTGCCCGAGATCAACCGCTACCTGCACAGCCGCGAGGTGCCGCAGTTGCTCGACGGCATCCAGCAAGCGGGCGCCCGTGCGGCCAAGATCGTCACCCATATGCTCAGCTTCAGCCGCCTCAGCAATCGCCAACTGGCCCCCTGCAGCCTGCCCGCGCTAATCGACCAGGCGGTGGAAATTGCCGGCAACGACTTCGACCTGGCGATTGGTTTCGACTTCAAGGGCCAGGCCATCGTCCGCCAGTTCGACCCACAGCTGGGGCCGGTGCCATGCACCGCCAACGAGCTTGAACAAGTACTGCTCAACCTGTTGAAAAACGCTGCTCAAGCGATCCATTTGCGCCCGCATCCGAGCGAGCCCGGGCGCATCATCCTGCGCACCCGGCTCAATCCGCCGTGGGCAGAAATCCAGGTCGAGGACAACGGCATCGGCATGCCCGAAGCCGTGCGCAAGCGTACCTTCGAGCCGTTCTTCACCACCAAGGAGATCGGCCAGGGCACAGGCTTGGGCCTGTCGGTTTCGTACTTCATCATCACCAACAACCACAAGGGGCAGATGGAGGTGCAGTCCTCGCCCGGCCAGGGCACCTGCTTCACCCTGCGCCTGCCCCTCGGCTCGCCCGTGCCTGCGGCACCGGCCCCAACGGAGACATGACATGGGCTTTCGCCTGTCGAAAATCTACACCCGCACCGGCGACAAAGGCGAAACCGGCCTCGGCGACGGCCGCCGGGTGCCCAAGGACCACCCACGGATCGAAGCGATCGGCGAGGTCGACACCCTCAACAGCCAGCTAGGTGTACTTCTGGCGGGCTTGAGTGACGCCGGGCTGGCTGAGTTGAGCGAGGTCCTTGCACCTTGCCAGCACCGCTTGTTCGACCTCGGAGGCGAGCTGGCGATGCCCAGTTATCAGGCGCTGAGCCTGGCGGAAGTCGAGCGCCTGGAAGCGGCCATCGACCGCTGGAACGAGGAGCTGGGGCCGCTGGAAAATTTCATCCTGCCCAGCGGCTCGGCGTTGGTCGCGCAAGCCCATGTGTGCCGCAGCCAGGCACGCACCGCGGAGCGCCGCTGCCAGGCGCTGAATGCGCTGGAGCCACTGGAAGGGGTTGGTTTGGCGTATATCAATCGGGTGTCGGATTTGCTGTTTGTTGCAGCGCGTATCATTGGCCGCCGACAGGGGGTTGCTGAAGTGTTGTGGCAGGCGGCGAAAAAGCCTGAGGTTTGATCCTGCTACCCAGCCGCTGATTTGGGGCCGCTCTGCGGCCCCGTCCATACTTATAGCTCAGGCCAGAACGCGCGGATACCCGCCACACCCTGCGCACCTGCCTGCCAGGCCCGCTCACGGTCGGCAGCACTGACGCCGCCCAGCAAAAACACCGGAAAGCTGACGCTATCAATCAACGCCGCAGCCTGCTCCCAACCCAGTGGCTGTGCATCGGGGTGGGTCTGAGTCGCCTGCACTGGCGACAGGGTGACGAAGTCGACCCCCATCTGCGCCGCCAGGGCCAACTCTTCAGCATTGTGGCAAGACGCTGCCAACCAACGGTGCTCCGGGAACGGTCGGCCCTTGGCCGCGTACTTGCGCAGTTGCGCGGCGGTCAGGTGCCAGCCGGCCGAGGGGAAGTCGCCCAGCCATTCCAACGGACCTTTGAGCATCAGTTGCGCTTTGCCCGCACACAGTCCAGCCGCATCTACCGCAACGTCACGGTATTTGGGGTCGTACATGTCCGGCGCGCGCAGCTGGACCAGCTTGATGCCATTGGCCACAGCCTTCTGGATACCGCGCAACATCGGCGGCACTTGGAGGCCGTCAGGGGTGAACAGGTACTGATCCGGCAAGCGTGCAGCGGCGACGATGGGCTTGTTCGCCGCAGAGAACTCGTACTGGTGCAAGTCACGCGGCGCGACCCACTCCAGCGGCTGACCTTCGGCGCCATGCGGCTCGCCGCTGAATGCGTCAACCTCACGCACGTCGAGCAGGATCTGCTTGTCCGGGTAGTCATGGCTGATCTTGATCAGCGGCCGTGAACGGCTGACCTCGATGCCGAGTTCTTCGCGCAGCTCACGGGCCAGCGCTGCTTCGACGCTTTCGCCGGCCTCGACCTTGCCCCCGGGAAACTCCCACAGGCCGCCCTGATGCTGGCTATCGGCGCGACGAGCGATGAGGATCCGCCCATCGCCACCGCGGATAACTGCCGCTACTACATGAATCCGCTGCACCTTGTACCCTCCGTTGCTGCGTCAGGCGCCCCGGCCAGTGGCCGGACCAGGGCGCAGGCCAATGATCAGGTCCGGTATTCGGCGTTGATCTTGACGTATTCGTGGGACAGGTCGGTGGTCCAGATGGTCTCGCTGCACTGGCCGCGACCCAGTTCGATACGGATGGTGATCTCTTCTTCGGCCATCACCTTGGAGCCTTGCTCTTCGGTGTAGCTTGGGCTGCGCCCGCCTTTGCTGGCGATGCACACGTCACCGAGGAAAACATCGATCAGGCTGACGTCCAGCTCAGGCACGCCGGCACGGCCGACGGCAGCGAGGATACGGCCCCAGTTCGGATCAGAGGCGAACAGCGCGGTCTTGATCAGTGGCGAATGCGCTACGGCATAACCGACGTCGAGGCATTCCTGATGATTGCCGCCACCGTTGACCTGCACAGTGACGAACTTGGTCGCGCCTTCGCCATCACGCACGATCGCCTGGGCGACTTCCATGCAAACTTCGAACACGGCCTGCTTCAAGGCGTCGAACAGCTCGCCCTTGGCTTCGGTCACTTCAGCGACCTTGGCCTGGCCGGTAGCAATCAGCATGCAGCAGTCGTTGGTCGAGGTGTCGCCATCGATGGTGATGCGGTTGAACGACTTGTTGGCGCCGTCGAGGATCAGGTCCTTGAGCACCGCCGGAGCGACCTTGGCGTCGGTAGCGATGTAGCCAAGCATGGTCGCCATGTTCGGGCGAATCATGCCGGCGCCTTTGCTGATGCCGGTGACGGTGATGGTCTGGCCATCGAACTGGAACTGACGGCTGGCACCCTTGGGCAGGGTGTCGGTGGTCATGATGCCGGTAGCGGCTTCGGCCCAGTGGTTTTCCGACAGATTGTCCAGTGCCGCCTGCAGCGCGGCTTCGATCTTCTCGACCGGCAGCGGCTCACCGATCACACCGGTGGAGAACGGCAGCACCGCCTGAGCGTCGACGCCGGTCAGCTCAGCGAGCTTGGCACAGGTGCGCTCGGCAGCGGCCAGGCCTGGTGCGCCGGTGCCGGCGTTGGCATTGCCGGTATTGGTCAGCAGGTAACGCACGGTGCCCTGAACGCGCTGCTTGGCGAGGATCACCGGCGCCGCGCAGAACGCGTTGAGGGTGAACACGCCAGCCACGCTGGAGCCTTCGGCGCAGCGCATTACCACGACGTCCTTGCGCCCAGGACGCTTGATGCCCGCCGAAGCGATGCCAAGTTCAAAACCGGGAACCGGGTGCAGGGTAGGCAAAGGACCAAGACCAACAGCCATTAGAGCGCTCCTAGGATAAAAACAGATAGGTTCCATGAAACAAAGCCGCCCCAACTGACACCTTTACGGTGCCTGTAGGAGCGGCCTTGTGTCGCGATGGGCTGCACAGCAGCCCCAAAATCTCAAGCCAGCAACAAGAAGCCTCGGATCACTCAATGGTGCCGTGACAATGCTTGAACTTCTTGCCCGAACCACACCAGCACGGCTCGTTACGGCCCAGCTTCTGGTCATTACGAACCGGCGCAGCGGCAACGGCGACTTCAACGCCCTCTTCGCTCAGCTGCTCGCTTTCCAGGCCTGGCGCCGGAGCATGCTCGAACTGCATGCGCTGGGCCAGTTCTTCGGCGTCGCGACGCAGACGGGCCTCTTCTTCGATCGGGTCTTCGCGGCGAACCTGTACGTGTGACAAGACACGGATGGCATCGCGCTTGATCGAATCGAGCAGTTCCTGGAACAGCGTGAACGACTCGCGCTTGTACTCCTGCTTCGGGTTCTTCTGCGCATAACCACGCAGGTGAATACCGTGACGCAGATGGTCCATGGTCGACAGGTGGTCTTTCCACAGGTCGTCCAGCACGCGCAGCAGGATCTGCTTCTCGAAGGTGCGCAGAGCCTCTTCGCCGGCCTGATCTTCCTTCTCGGTGTAGGCGCTGGTGATTTCGCTCAGGAGCTTCTCACGCAGGGTCTCTTCGTACAGATGATCGTCTTCATCCAGCCATTGCTGGATCGGCAGCTTGATCGCGAAGTCGCTGGCCAGCGCCGCTTCGAGTCCGGCCACATCCCACTGCTCAGGCAGCGATTGCGGCGGAATGTGCTGGCTGATGGTGGTGTCGAGGACTTCCTTGCGGAACTCTTCGATGGTGCCGCCCAGGTCCTGCGCAGCCAGCAGGCTGTTGCGCATGTGGTAGATCACCTTGCGCTGTTCGTTGGCCACGTCATCGTATTCGAGCAGTTGCTTACGAATATCGAAGTTGCGCCCTTCGACCTTGCGCTGAGCTTTTTCGATGGCGTTGGTGACCATGCGGTGTTCGATGGCTTCACCGGACTGCATGCCCAGGGCCTTCATGAAGTTCTTCACCCGGTCAGAGGCGAAGATGCGCATCAGGCTGTCTTCCAGCGACAGGTAGAAGCGGCTCGAACCCGGGTCACCCTGACGACCGGAACGGCCACGCAGCTGGTTGTCGATACGGCGCGACTCGTGGCGCTCGGAGGCGATCACGTGCAGGCCACCGGCCTCGATCACTTGCTGATGGCGCTTCTGCCAGTCAGCCTTGATGTGCGCGATCTGCTCGGCGGTGGGGTTTTCGAGTGCCGCGACTTCCGACTCCCAGTTGCCGCCCAGGAGGATATCGGTACCACGGCCGGCCATGTTGGTGGCGATGGTCAAGGCACCTGGCGCACCGGCCTGGGCAATGATCTCGGCTTCTTTTTCGTGGTACTTGGCGTTGAGCACCTTGTGCTCGATGCCTTCCTTGTTGAGCAAGGCCGACATGTGCTCGGAGGTCTCGATGGTCGCCGTACCGACCAGCACCGGACGCCCGCTGGACATGCTTTCCTTGATGTCGGCAATGATCGCCAGGTACTTCTCTTCGGCGGTCAGGTACACCAGGTCGTTGAAGTCTTTACGCGCCAACGGCTTGTTCGGCGGGATGACCATCACGTTGAGGTTGTAGATCTGGGCGAATTCGAACGCTTCGGTGTCTGCGGTACCGGTCATGCCGGACAGCTTGTTGTAGAGACGGAAGTAGTTCTGGAAGGTGGTCGAAGCCAGGGTCTGGCTTTCGGCCTGGATGTTCAGGTTTTCTTTGGCTTCGATAGCCTGGTGCAGGCCTTCGGAAAGACGACGACCCGGCATGGTCCGACCGGTGTGCTCGTCGATCAGCAGCACCTGACCGTCCTGGACGATGTACTCGACGTTGCGGTGGAACAGCTTGTGCGCGCGCAGGCCGGCATAGACGTGGGTCAACAGGCCCAGGTTGTGCGCGGAATAGAGGCTCTCGCCTTCAGCCAGCAAGCCGGCCTGGGTGAGCATCTCTTCGATGTACTGGTGGCCGGCTTCGTTGAGCTCGACCTGACGGCTCTTCTCGTCGATCGAGAAGTGACCTTCCTGGGTGACCTGGCCTTCGACTTCTTCGATGTGCTGGGTCAGCTGCGGGATCAGGCGGTTGATTTCGATGTACAGCTTGGAGCTGTCTTCGGCCTGGCCGGAGATGATCAGCGGGGTCCGCGCTTCGTCGATCAGGATCGAGTCGACTTCGTCGATCACGGCGAAGTTCAGCTCACGCTGGAACTTCTCGTCGACACTGAAGGCCATGTTGTCGCGCAGGTAATCGAAACCGAATTCGTTGTTGGTGCCGTAGGTGATATCGGCAGCATAGGCGGCGCGCTTGTCTTCCGGCGGCTGGAAGGCCGAGACGATGCCAACCGACAGGCCGAGGAATTCATACAGCGGGCGCATCCAGTTGGCGTCGCGGCGGGCCAGATAGTCGTTGACCGTGACCACGTGCACGCCCTTGCCGGACAATGCGTTGAGGTACACCGCCAAGGTACCGACCAAGGTCTTGCCTTCACCGGTACGCATCTCTGCGATCATGCCTTCATGCAAGGTCATGCCGCCGATCAGCTGGACGTCGAAGTGGCGCATACCCATCACACGCTTGCCGGCCTCGCGGGCTACAGCAAAGGCTTCCGGCAGCAGTTGGTCGAGGGTTTCGCCTTTGGCCAGACGCTCTTTGAACTCGGCGGTCTTGCCGCGCAGTTGCTCATCGGAGAGGGCCAACATTTTCTCTTCGAAGGCATTGACGGTGTTCACCGTCTTGAGCAGGCGTTTGATCTCGCGCTCGTTCTTGCTTCCAAAAAGTTTCTTTAACAAAGGCGCAAACATATCGGCAGGATCTTCCACACTTAGGGATGGAGGGCGGCCCCATGAGTCGCCCGAGCAGCCCTTGGGCCGCATGCGAACGAGCATTCTACCCGGAAACGATGGTGAGGAAAGTGGTGGATTGCCACGATGCTGGCACAGCGCTAGGGTGGGGACGGTTCTTAGATGAGGGTGATTATTACAAGTTCAAGGTTTGCTGAAGATGAAAGCTGCCGAGAATCACTATTATCCTGCGTAACATGCCTGCACCCGGGCCATGGCGTGCTGATCCAGGGCAACTGCATCACCTGCGCCCAGCGGCAATCACTCAGCGCGACGCACGCAGATGCTAAGATGGCCATTCTGTAACTTCCTGCGTACCGTCATGGCTTACAAACCCTCGCCCGCCCGGCTGCCGGCCGCGCTCCTGCGTGAAGTTCGGCCGCTACGGCTGCTGCTCAATCAGGCTGAACGCCTGGTGCATCTGCAGCGTTTAGTCGAAAGTCAGCTGCAACCGGCGGCCCGAGAGCACTGCCACGTAGCCTCCTGGCGCGACGGTGTGTTGCTGCTGGTGGTCACTGATGGCCATTGGGCCACGCGTCTGCGCTATCAGCAAAAACGCCTGCAACGGCAACTGCTCGAACTGGAAGTGTTCGCCAACCTGCGGCGGATCCTGTTCAAAGTGCAGCCACCGGTGATCCCGGCCAAACGCGGCGGGCATCCGACCCAGCTCTCCGGCGATGCCGCGCAGAGCCTTCGCGAAACCGCCGCGGGCATTGACGACCCCAAGCTCAAGGCCGCTCTGGAGCGCCTGGCCAGTCATGCCCAGAACAAGGATCAGCGCTGAATCAGGCGCAATAAAAAGGCCACCCGAAGGTGGCCTCAACGAACTAGAGAGTGTTCGAACTTACACAGCCGCAACAGGGCGCATGTAGGAGATCGGTGCCGTACTGGCATCTTCGAAGGTGACCACTTCCCAGGCATCTTTTTCTGCAATCAGCTTGCGCAGCAGCTGGTTGTTCAGCGCGTGTCCGGACTTGTAGCCCTTGAACTCGCCGATCAGGCTGTTGCCGAGCAGATACAGATCGCCGATGGCATCGAGAATCTTGTGCTTGACGAACTCGTCTTCGGAGCGAAGGCCGTCTTCGTTGAGCACGCCGGTCTCATCGACAACGATGGCGTTATCGACGCTGCCACCCAGTGCCAGATTCTGCTCGCGCAGGTACTCGATGTCGCGCATGAACCCGAAGGTTCGTGCACGGCTGACTTCTTTCACGAACGAGGTGCTGGAGAAGTCGACGCTGGCACTTTGGGTCTGGTCCTTGAGGACCGGGTGATCGAAGTCGATCTCGAAGCTCACCTTGAACCCTTCGAAAGGCAGGAAGGTTGCGCGCTTGTCGCCGTCCTCCACTGACACTTCCCGCAGGATGCGGATGAACTTCTTGGCTGCGTCCTGCTCTTCCAGGCCGGCAGACTGAATCAGGAATACAAAGGGACCGGCGCTGCCATCCATGATCGGCACTTCCGAGGCGGAGAGCTCGACGTAGGCGTTATCGATGCCCAGACCCGCCATGGCGGAGAGCAAGTGCTCGACCGTATCGACCTTGACGTCACCGTTGACCAACGTCGTCGACATGGTTGTCTCGCCAACGTTGGCCGCACGAGCCGGAATCTCGACCACAGGATCGAGGTCGGCGCGGCGGAAGACGATGCCGGTATCCACAGGCGCAGGCTTGAGGGTCAGGTAGACCTTCTCACCGGAGTGCAGACCGACACCTGTGGCACGGATAATGTTCTTCAGGGTGCGTTGTTTAATCATGGCATTGGCCGCTTCAGCGCAAATTGCGAATTGGTATCAACAAAGGCTGAGGATGATAACAGACCCGTCCTTTGCTGAATACCAATCACCTTTATAGCCCTGATAAATTCCATCAATCAGCCTGACGACGCAGGAAGGCTGGGATATCCAGGTAATCCAAGTCATCTTGCGGGTTGAGTTTAGCGGCTGCGGCGGCACCTGCATGGGCCTGGTTACGCATCACGGTTGGTCGCTCCAGGTCACGGTAGTTGACCGCTGGCTGCTCCTGACGAGCTGGAGCCGGGTTCGACGCCTCGTAGGCCGCTTGAGCGGTCTGCAGAGTATTGTCGACAACCTTGACTGGCTTCTCGATGCGCGCACCCAGGCCAGTGGCCACGACGGTTACGTGCAGCTCGTCGCGCATGTCCGGGTCGATCACGGTACCAACCTTGACCATCGCGTGGTCGGAGGCGAAGGCTTCGATGATGCTACCGACGTCGGAGTACTCGCCCAGCGACAGGTCAGGGCCTGCGGTGATATTCACCAGGATACCGCGGGCACCCTGCAGGTTGACGTCTTCGAGCAGCGGGTTGCGAATGGCCGCTTCGGTGGCCTCGCGCGCACGGTTCGGACCGCTGGCGCAGCCAGTGCCCATCATCGCCATGCCCATCTCGCCCATCACGGTACGCACGTCGGCAAAGTCGACGTTGATCATGCCGGGACGCTTGATGATGTCGGAGATACCGCGCACGGCACCGGCGAGCACGTCGTCCGCCTTGGCAAAGGCCGACAGCAGGCTGGCGTCCTTGCCGAGAATGGTCAGCAGCTTCTCGTTGGGGATGGTGATCAGCGAGTCGACGCTTTCAGCCAGCATGCGGATGCCTTCGTCGGCGATCTGCATACGCTTGCGGCCTTCGAACGGGAACGGACGGGTCACCACCGCAACGGTGAGGATGCCCATTTCCTTGGCCACTTCGGCGATGATCGGCGCTGCACCGGTACCGGTACCGCCACCCATGCCAGTGGTGATGAAGACCATGTTGGTGCCTTGCAGCACTTCGGCAATGCGCTCACGGTCTTCCAGCGCGGCCTGACGACCGACTTCCGGATTGGCACCGGCACCAAGACCCTTGGTGACGCCGGTACCCAGTTGCAGGATGGTCCGGGCGCCAATGCTTTTCAGCGCCTGGGCATCAGTGTTGGCGCAGATGAACTCGACGCCTTCAATGCTGCTTTTGACCATGTGATTGACGGCGTTGCCACCACCACCACCGACGCCGATCACCTTGATGACCGGGCTTTGCGGGACGTTGTCTACGAGCTCGAACATTTTCCCTCTCCTTACAGTTCTCTAGTTGTTTCGCCTACCACTACTGCTTTGAAACTTAGAAGTTGCCCTGGACCCAGCGCTTGAGACGCTCAAGCACTGGAGCCTTCGGTTCCTCGCCATAGCTGTTGTTGCTGTTGCTATTGCCGGTCAGGGTCAGGTCCTCGGACTGCTTGAGCAGACCGTAGGTGAGCAGGCCCACACCGGTGGAGTAAATCGGGTTGCGTACCACGTCGCTGAGGCCACGCACGCTGTGCGGGACACCGAGGCGAACGGGCATGTGGAAAATCTCTTCGGCAAGCTCCACAGCGCCTTCCATCTTCGCCGTGCCGCCGGTGAGGACGATGCCGGCTGGGACCAGGTCTTCGTAGCCGCTGCGACGCAGCTCAGCCTGGATCAGGGTGAACAGCTCGTCGTAACGCGGCTCGACCACCTCGGCCAGGGCCTGACGCGACAGTTCGCGAGGCGGCCGGTCACCAACGCTTGGCACCTTGATGGTTTCGCCGGCACCGGCCAGCTTGGCCAGGGCGCAGGCGTAGCGAATCTTGATTTCTTCGGCGTACTGAGTCGGTGTACGCAGGGCCATGGCGATGTCGTTGGTGACCTGGTCGCCGGCAATCGGGATCACTGCGGTGTGGCGGATCGCGCCTTCGGTGAAGATGGCGATATCGGTAGTGCCGCCGCCGATGTCGACCAGGCACACGCCGAGCTCTTTCTCGTCATCGGTCAGCACCGAGTAGGCCGAGGCCAGTTGCTCGAGGATGATGTCGTCGATTTCCAGGCCGCAGCGGCGTACGCACTTCTCGATGTTCTGCGCCGCGTTGACCGCGCAGGTGACCACGTGCACCTTGGCTTCCAGACGCACGCCCGACATACCCAGCGGCTCGCGCACGCCTTCCTGGTTGTCGATCACGTAGTCCTGCGGCAGGGTGTGCAGCACGCGCTGGTCAGCCGGAATCGCCACTGCCTGGGCAGCGTCGAGCACGCGCTCGAGGTCGGCGGTGCTGACTTCGCGGTCGCGAATCGCGACGATGCCGTGCGAGTTGAGGCTGCGAATGTGATTGCCGGCCACACCGACAAAAGCCGAGTGAATGCGGCAGCCCGCCATCAACTGGGCTTCTTCGACGGCGCGCTGGATCGACTGCACGGTCGACTCGATGTTCACCACCACGCCCTTCTTCAGGCCGCGGGAGGGATGAGTGCCGATGCCGACAATCTCCAGGGTGCCGTCTTCGCCGACCTCACCGACCAGCGCCACCACCTTGGAGGTGCCAATGTCCAGCCCGACGATCATTTTGCCGCTATGCGCGTTTGCCATGGTCCTGCCTCTCTCTAATTCTTCGCAACGGCGGGTTGGGCCGTCGTCGGTGCAATCGGTTCCCGCCAGCCAACAGCCAGGCCGTTGGCGTAGCGCAGATCAATGCGGGCGATATTGGTGATCTGCTCTTTGAGTGTCTTGTCGTATATGGCAATGAAACGGCGCATCTTTTCGACCAGATGGTCGCGCCCGAGCAGCAGTTCGATACCTGGGCCGGCACTGCCGGCACCGGTGGTCAGGAACCAGCTGCCACGTTCACGCAGCTCCAGCCGCGCAATCGAGAAGCCCATCGGGCGCAGCATCTGGCTCAACACCTGATACTGCTGCATGACTTGTTGCTGAGCACGCTGGGGCCCAAACAGCTGCGGCAGGTGCTCGTAGTTGGCCAGCTCGCGCGGGGTGAACGCTTCGCCCTGGTTGTTGAGCAACGCCTGATCGCCCCAGCGCGCTACGGGCAGTTGTTCTTCCAGGCGAATGACCACTTCGTCCGGCCAGACCCGGCGCACTTCGGCATGGGCAATCCACGGCATCTGTTCAAGCTCGGCACGCATGGCGCCGAGGTCGACGCTGAAGAAGCTGGCCGCCACGAACGGTGCGATACGTTGCTGCACCGCCTGCTGGCTGATGTAGCTGAGGTCACCCTGCACGGCGATCTTGGTGATCGGCCGGTCAGCGTAAGGCATCAACCGCACAGCGCCTTCGTAGGCAGCAAAGCCCGCAGCCACCAGCAGCACCGGCCACAGCAGGCGCTTGAGCGCGCTGAAGTTGGCCTTGGGCAGGCGCGCAGACATCGGCTCCTGGGCCACCATTCGGCTGGCACCGCGCGGCACCGGCTTGTTACGGCCGGGTGCGGGAGGCTGCTGACGAAGCATCGCGCCTTGCATGCTGATTAACCTCGCGTCTCGACGCTGGCAGCCAGGATCGCCAGCACCAACTGCTGGAAGTCCAGGCCGGCCGCGCGGGCCGCCATGGGCACCAGGCTATGATCAGTCATGCCTGGCGCGGTGTTTACTTCGAGCAGCCAGAAGCGGCCCTGCTCGTCCTGCATTACATCCAGCCGGCCCCAGCCTTCGATGCCGATGGCATCACAGGCGCGCGCGGTCAGATCGATCAGCTCTTGTTCCTTGACACTGTCCAGCCCGCACGGAATGCGGTACTGGGTGTCATTGGCGATGTATTTGGCGTCGTAGTCGTAGAACACATGCGGCGTACCGAGGGCGATCGGCGGCAGCACCTGGCCACGCAATACGGCGATGGTGAACTCCGGGCCGTGGATCCATTGCTCGACCAGGACTTGCGAATCGTAGTTGGCGGCGTCTTGCCAGGCGGCGACCAGCTCTTGCGTGCTGTTCACCTTGGCCATGCCGATACTGGAGCCTTCATGGGCCGGTTTGACGATCAATGGGAAGCCCAGTTCCGTGCCGGCTGCAATACAGTCCTGTTCGCTGGCCAATACCGCGTGACGCGGGGTTGGAATATCCAGGCTTTGCCACACCTGCTTGGTGCGCAACTTGTCCATGGCCAGCGCCGAAGCGAGGATGCCGCTGCCGGTGTAGGGGATGCCCAGACACTCGAGCAGGCCCTGCATGCTGCCGTCTTCACCGCCACGGCCGTGCAGAATGATGAAGGCTCGATCGATCTTCTCGTGCTGCAGACGCTCGAGCAGATCATCACCAACATCGATGGCGACGACGTCGACACCCGCGCTTTGCAGCGCGCCGATTACCGCCTCACCGGATTTGAGCGAGACTTCGCGCTCGGCGCTCTTGCCACCGTACAGCACCGCTACCCGGCCAAAGGCGGTGACGTCGAGCGTCGAGTGCAGTTGGGCGTAAGTGGCGGTCATTGCGACTTCTCCTGCTTGGCGACGGCACCGGCAAACAGCGGGCTTTTCATCAGTTGTGGGGCGAGGCCACCAATGTCACCCGCGCCCTGGCACAGCAGGATGTCGCCGGCACGCAGCAGGGGCTTGACCAACGGCGCCAGCTCGACGCCGCGTTCGATGTAGATAGGGTCGAGCTGACCACGCTGGCGGATGCTGTGGCACAGCTGACGGCTGTCGGCGCCCGGGATTGGCTCTTCACCGGCTGGGTAGACTTCCATCAGCAGCAGCACGTTGGCGTCGGCCAGGACCTGAACGAAATCGTCATACAGGTCACGGGTGCGGCTGTAACGGTGCGGCTGATAGACCATCACCAGGCGCCGGCTCGGCCAGCCGCCGCGCACGGCCTTGATCACGGCAGCCACTTCGGTCGGGTGGTGACCGTAGTCGTCGACCAGCATCACTTCGCCGCCTTCGACCGGCAGTTCGCCATACACCTGGAAGCGTCGACCTACACCCTGGAAACCCGACAGGCCCTGAACGATGGCCGCATCGCTGATGCCTTCGTCAGTGGCGATGGCGATGGTCGCCAGCGCGTTGAGCACGTTGTGGTTGCCAGGCATGTTGACCGACACATCGAGCGGCTCGCAGTCGCGACGCAGCACGGTGAAGTGGGTCTGCATGCCCTGCTGGCGCACATTGATGGCGCGGATGTCCGCCTCATCGCTGAAGCCGTAGGTCACGGTCGGACGTTTCACCAGCGGCAGAATCTCGCGCACCACCGGGTCATCCAGGCACATCACTGCCAACCCGTAGAACGGCAGGTTGTGCAGAAACTCGACAAAGGTCTTCTTCAGTTTGTTGAAGTCGCCTTCGTAGGTAGCCATGTGGTCGGCGTCGATATTGGTGACCACGGCAACCATCGGCTGCAGGTGCAGGAAGCTGGCATCGCTTTCATCGGCTTCGGCAATCAGGTAACGGCTGGCACCGAGCTGGGCATTGGTGCCCGCAGCGGTCAGGCGACCACCGATGACGAAGGTCGGATCCAGCCCACCGGCGGCGAACACCGAGGCCAGCAAGCTGGTGGTGGTGGTCTTGCCATGGGTACCGGCCACGGCAATGCCATGGCGATAGCGCATCAGCTCGGAGAGCATCTCCGCACGCGGTACTACCGGGATGCGACGCTCCAGCGCAGTGGCGACTTCCGGGTTGGCCGGGTTGATCGCACTGGACACCACCAGCACATCGGCATTGGCGGCGTTTTCGGCACGGTGGCCGACAAAGATCTGTGCGCCGAACGACTGCAGGCGTTGGGTGACCGGCGACTCTTTGAGGTCGGAGCCAGACACTTCATAACCCAGGTTGAGCAGGACTTCGGCAATGCCGCACATGCCCACGCCGCCGATACCGACGAAGTGGATACGGCGAATACGGCCCATCTTTGGTTGTGGCATGGCTTTTTGTGCTTCAACCATGGGCCACCTCCAGGCAGATATCGACTACGGTGCTGGTTGCAGCAGGCTTGGCCAGGCGCCGTGCGGTGCCGGCCATGGTGTTGAGTTTCTCGGGTTGCATCAGCACCTCGTTCAGGCGGTCAGCGAGTTGCGCTGCGCCAGTTGTCGCTTGTGGCAGCAGGAAGGCAGCGCCTTCCCGGGCCAGATAATGGGCATTGTGGGTCTGGTGGTCGTCGATGGCGTGCGGCAACGGCACCAGCATCGAAGGCAGGCCTGCCGCCGCGAGTTCGCTGACGGTCAGGGCGCCGGCGCGACACACGACCAGATCGGCCCAGCCGTAGACATGGGCCATGTCCTTGATGAACGGCTCGACCTGCGCTTCGACGCCAGCCTCGCGATAACGCTCGGCGGTGATCGGCGCGTGTTGCTTGCCAGCCTGGTGGAACACCTCCGGACGCAGCTCAGGGGCTACTTCCGACAGGGCCTTAGGCAGCAATTTGTTCAATGGTTCCGCACCCAGGCTACCGCCCAGCACCAACAGCCGTGCCCGGCGCTCGCCGAGAGGGGCGCGCTGGGCCTCGAGGAACAGCTCCGGACGTACCGGATTACCCGTGGTACGGCGCTTGTCGCTGGTGGCAAAGGTGTCCGGGAAGGCCTCGCAGACTCGCGCAGCCAGTGGTACCAACAGACGGTTGGCAGTGCCGGCGCGGGCGTTCTGCTCGTGAATCACCAGCGGCACGCCGCACAGCTTGGCAGCGACGCCGCCGGGCCCGGTGACATAGCCACCGAAGCCGATCACGCACACTGGCTTGAGTTGGGCGATGATCTTGCGCGCCTGCAGCACCGCCTTGATCAGGGTGAACGGCGCCTTGAGCAGCGACAGCTTGCTCTTGCCACGCAGGCCGCTGACCTGAATCAGGTGCAGCGGCAGACCCGCCTGCGGCACCAGCTCGTTTTCGATACCGCGCGGGGTACCCAGCCAGTGCACGCTGTAGCCGCGTGCCTGGAATTCGCGGGCACAGGCCAGCGCCGGGAACACATGGCCACCGGTGCCGCCGGCCATGATCAATACGTTTTTACCGTCAGCGGCCATGATTGCTGGTCTCCTCGGCAAAATCGCTTTCGTTGAATTCATGCTCTTCGCTGCCCAGGTGGGTACGACTCTCCCACTCGATGCGCAACAACAAGCCGACGCAGGCGCAACAGATCACCAGCGAGCTGCCGCCGTAACTGAGGAACGGCAGGGTCAGGCCCTTGGTCGGCAGCAGGCCGACGTTCACGCCGATGTTGATCAGGAACTGACCAATCCACAGGAATGCCAGGCCGAACGCCATATAAGCAGCGAAGTACTGCTTGGCCTTTTCGGCCCACAGGCCGATGTACAAGGCACGCACGGTAACGAACACGAACAGCGCCACGGTGCACAGGGTGCCGACCACGCCGAGTTCTTCAGCCAGTACCGAGAAGACGAAGTCGGTATGCGCTTCGGGCAGGTAGAACTGCTTCTGTACGCTGTTGCCCAGGCCAACCCCCAACCACTCACCGCGACCAAAGGCGATCAGCGCCTGGGTCAACTGGTAGCCGGAACCGAACTGATCGGACCACGGGTCGGTAAAGGTGATCAGCCGCGCCATTCGATAAGGCTGGGCCTGCACCAGGACGAACACGGCCACCACCGCCAGCACCACCATCAGCGAGAAGCGGAACAACCCCACCCCGCCGAGGAACAGCATCGCGGCAGCGGCGCCCATCATCACCACAGTGGCGCCGAAGTCCGGTTCCATCAGCAGCAGCCCGGCCATCGGCAACAGCACGATGAACGGCTTGAAGAAGCCCATCCAGCTTTCACGCACTTCCTGCTGACGGCGTACCAGGTAGCCAGCCAGATAGATCACCACGAAGACCTTGGCGATCTCCGACGGCTGCACGTTGAAGAAGCTGAAACCAATCCAGCGCATCGAACCGTTCACTTCACGGCCAATACCCGGCACCAATACCAGCACCAGCAAGCCAAAGGCGCCGATCAGCATCATGAAGCCCATGCGCTGCCAGGTGGCGATCGGCACCAGCATGGTCACGCCGCCGGCGGCCAGGCCGATGGCCACGTACACCAGGTGGCGGTACATGTGATAGAGCGGGTTGCCTGACTGCGCTGCAGCCACTTCCGACGAGGCCGAGGTGATCATCACCAGGCCCAGGCCGAGCAATGCCAGGCAGCCGGCAAGGAAGGCGAAATCAAGGTCGATGCCACGGCCACTGATCAGTGGCGACGGGTACGGTTTGAGGATGCCGAAAATCATGCCAGGCCCTCCACCGCTTGCGCGAACAGTTGCCCGCGCTGCTCGAAGTTCTTGAACATGTCGAGGCTGGCACAGGCTGGCGAGAGCAGCACGGCATCGCCGGGCTGCGCCAGCGCAGCGCACTGCAGCACAGCTTCATCAAGCGTGTTGACGTAAATCTGCGGTACTTGCTCGGCCAAGGCCTGACCCAGACGCTGAGCATCACGGCCCAGCAACACTACTGCGCGGCAGTAGCGTGCGACGGGTTCGCGCAAGGCGGCAAAGTCAGCGCCTTTGCCGTCGCCGCCGGCGATCAGCACCAGCTTGCCGTCGATGTCGGCGCCCAGCCCTTCGATGGCGGCCAGGGCCGCACCGACGTTGGTCGCCTTGGAGTCGTCGTACCAGCTGACGGCGTTGTGCTCGCGAACCCACTGGCAGCGGTGCGCCAGGCCGGCGAATTCGCGCAGCGCGGCGAGCATCGGCTCGAACGGCAGGCCTGCGGCATGCCCCAGGGCCAGTGCGGCCAGCGCATTGCTTTGGTTATGTGCACCACGAATCTTCAACTCACGCACCGGCATCAAATTCTGGAATTCGAAGGCCAGGTATTTTTCGCCATCGACTTCGCGCAGGCCAAAGGCCTTGAAGTCCGGCGTGTTCAAACCAAAGCTGAAGCATGGCCGGCCCTCGACCGGCAGTGGCCGGCTCAGGGCGTCCTGACGGTTGACCACAACCTGATTGGCACCGCGGAAAATCCGGTGCTTGGCCAGGTGATAGGCCGGCAGGCCGCTGTAGCGGTCCATGTGGTCTTCGCTGATATTGAGCACGGTGGCGACTTCGGCGTTGAGCTGGTCAGTGGTTTCCAGCTGGAAGCTGGACAGCTCCATCACGTACAGCTCGATGCTGTCGTCAAGCAGGTCCAGCGCCGGCGTGCCGAGGTTGCCGCCAACCGCCACACGCTTGCCGGCCTTGGCCGCCATCTCGCCGACCAAGGTGGTCACCGTACTTTTCGCATTGGAGCCACTGATGGCGATAATCGGCGCCTTGGCGTTACGCGCAAACAGCTCGATATCACCAGACAGCTTGACCCCGCGCGCGGCGGCAGCCTGCAAGGCAGGCGTCGCCAGTGCCAGGCCCGGGCTGACGTACAGCTCGTTGGCGCGGCAGAGGAACTCGACGTCCAATTCACCACAGCGCACTTCCACCTGCGGGTAATCCCGGCGCAAGGTGTCCAGTTCCGGCGGTTGCTCGCGCGTGTCGGCGACCGCAAAGGCAATGCCCCGGCTCGCCAGGAAGCGAACCAGGGACATGCCGCTCTTGCCGAGGCCGACAACGATGCGGAATTGGTCGGAAGCGATCAATGACACGCTCATCTACCTCAGCTTCAGGGTGGCAAGGCCGACCAGCACGAGAATCACGGTGATGATCCAAAAGCGGACAATCACCCGTGGCTCGGGCCAACCCTTGAGTTCAAAGTGGTGGTGAATCGGCGCCATGCGAAACACGCGCTTGCCGGTCAGCTTGAAGGAGGCGACCTGGATCACCACCGACAGGGTTTCCATGACGAACACACCGCCCATGATGAACAGGACGATTTCCTGCCGAACGATGACGGCGATGGTGCCCAGGGCAGCGCCCAGCGCCAGTGCGCCGACGTCGCCCATGAACACCTGAGCCGGATAGGTGTTGAACCAGAGAAAGCCCAGGCCGGCACCGATCAGCGCGCCGCAGAACACGATCAGTTCGCCAGCGCCTGGCACATAAGGGATCAACAGGTATTCGGCGAACTTCACGTTACCCGACAGGTAGCAGAAGATCCCCAGCGCGCCGCCGACCATGACCGTTGGCATGATCGCCAGGCCGTCGAGGCCGTCAGTCAGGTTGACCGCGTTGCTCGAGCCGACGATGACGAAATAGGTCAGCACCACGAAACCGATGCCCAGGGCGATGGTGACGTCCTTGGCGAACGGCACGATCAGGGTGGTTTCGACGCTGGTCGGCGCGGTCATGTAGAGGAACACCGCCGCGCCCAGACCGAACACCGACTGCCAGAAGTACTTCCAGCGGCTTGGCAGGCCACGCGAGTTTTTCTCGATGACCTTGCGGTAGTCGTCGACCCAGCCAATCGCGCCGAACAACAGAGTGACGATCATCACAACCCACACATAGCGGTTGCTCAGGTCAGCCCAAAGCAAGGTACTGATGGTGATTGCAGACAGGATCAACGCGCCGCCCATGGTCGGGGTGCCCGACTTGGACAGGTGCGATTGCGGACCGTCGTTGCGCACTGCCTGGCCGATCTGACGGATCTGCAAGGTGCGAATCATCCAGGGGCCCAGCCACAGCGACAGCGACAAAGCAGTCAGAACACCCAGAATCCCGCGCAGGGACAGGTACTGGAAGACCGCAAAGCCTTTATGGAACTGCTGTAGATACTCAGCCAACAGCAAAAGCATTAATGTTTCTCCCCGCTGACACCGCACAGTGCAGCCACGACGTTTTCCATCGCAGCGCTGCGCGAGCCCTTGATCAAGATTGTGGTGTCGCTGGCGGTTTCGCTGCTAACAGCGTCGATCAGCTCAGCCTGAGTTGCGAAATGTCGGCCCTCGGCGCCAAACGCCCGGACCGCATGAGTCATGTTGCTACCTACCGCGTACAAGGCATCGACCTTGCCGCGTGCGTAGTCGCCCACCAGCTGGTGGCCTTCCTGCGCCCATTGACCCAGTTCGCCGATATCCCCGAGCACCAGAACGGTGCGCCCGGAAAAGCCGGCGAGTATATCAATGGCCGCACACATCGAGGTGGGATTTGCGTTGTAACTGTCGTCGATCACGCGCACGCCATTGGCAGTGATCTGCGCGACCGTACGGCCCTTGACCGGCTGCACCGCGTTCAGGCCAGCGGCAATACCGGGCAAGCTCACGCCCAGAGCATAAGCCGCAGCCGCCGCAGCCAGGGCGTTGCTGACGTTGTGGATGCCAAGCAGGTTCAACTGCACCGTCACCGAACCGGCGGCACTGTGCAAGGTGAACGCCGGGCAGCCACGGGCATCGCGACCGATATCGCTGGCGTAAAAATCCGCCTGCGGGTTATTCAGGGCGAAGCTCAGCACGCGTTTATCGCCAGCGCGCTGATGCCAGATGGCAAACGCCTTGTCGTCCAGGTTGAGCACCGCGGTGCCGCCCTCGCCCAGGCCTTCAAGGATTTCGCCCTTGGCTTCGACGATTTTTTCCGGGCCGCCAAACTCGCCAACGTGGGCGGTGCCGGCGTTGTTGAGGATGACGACTTGCGGCTGGGTCAGGCCAACGGTGTAACGAATCTCGCCCAGGCGCGAGGCACCCAGTTCGATCACCGCCGCGCTGTGCTCACTGGCGATTTCCAGCAGGGTCAGCGGTGCACCCAGATCATTGTTGAGGTTGCCACGGGTCGCCAGCACTGGGCCACGGGTGCGCAGGATGCAGGCAAGCATCTCTTTCACAGTGGTCTTGCCACTGGAGCCGGTGATGGCTGCTACTGGCTTGTCGAACCCGGCACGGTTGAGCGCGCCCAGTTGACCCAGCGCCACACGGCAATCAGCGACAACCAGTTGCGGCAGATCGACGCCTTCGACCTCACGTTCGACCAATGCCGCGACGGCACCCTTGGCCTGGACGTCGGCCAGGTAATCATGGCCATCGAAACGTGGGCCGGTGAGAGCAATGAACAGTTGGCCGGTGCCGACGCTACGGCTGTCGATGCTGACACCATCAAAGCTGACATCGGTGCCGACCAGGCGCGCCTGCAGCGGCGCGGTCAATTGACTCAGGCTCAGGGGCTTAAGCATGCGGATTCCCCCAGGTTGCCAGCGCTTTCTCAGCTTCGATCAGATCGGAGAACGCATGGCGCTCGCCGTGAATTTCCTGATAGTCCTCGTGGCCTTTGCCGGCCAGCACGATCACGTCGTCGGCCGCAGCAGAGGCGATCAACTGCGCGATCGCGGCGCCGCGGCCAGCTACGAAGCTGACTTCTGTCGGTTTGGCAAAGCCCGGGCGAATATCGTCGAAGATGGCCGCTGGCTCTTCAGTGCGCGGATTGTCGTCAGTGACCAACACGCGATCAGCCAGCCGCTCGGCGACTTCTGCCATCAACGGGCGCTTGCCGCGGTCACGATCACCGCCGCAACCAAACAGGCACAGCAGCTTGCCGTGGGCGTGTGGACGCAGGGCTTCGAGCACTTTTTCGAGGGCATCCGGGGTGTGCGCATAGTCGACCACCACCAACGGCTTGTCACCGCCACCCAGACGCTGCATGCGGCCGACCGGCCCTTGCAGGGTTGGCACGACCTTGAGAATTTCGTCCAGCGAATAATCCAGCGACATCAGCGCGGCAATCGCGGCGAGCACGTTGCTCAGGTTGAAGCGACCGAGCAGCTGGCTGCGCAGGATGCTTTCGCCCTGCGCTGTCACCAGCACCGCACGCACGCCGTCGTCGTCGAATCTGGCTTCGCGGCAGTACAGCGAAGCTTCTGGATTTTCCAGGCTGTAGCTGAGCAGGCGGGTTTCGACGTGATCGGCGATCGGCTTGCGGGCAAAGTCCTCGGCCAGACGCCGACCGAATTCATCATCCAGATTGACCACCTGGCTACGCAGGTTCGGCCAGGCAAACAGCTTGGCCTTGGCTGCTTCATACGCCTGCATGCTGCCGTGGTAATCAAGGTGATCACGCGACAGGTTGGTCATCACGGCAATGTCGAACGCCAGGGCTGCAACGCGGCCTTGTTCCAGAGCATGCGACGACACTTCCATGGCCACGGCTTTGGCGCCGGCTTTTTTCAGGTCGTACAGGGTTGCCTGTACTGCAATCGGGTCAGGCGTGGTCAAGCGGCCGCTCTGCAGCGCGCCGGAGAAACCGGTGCCCAAGGTGCCGATCAGGCCGCAGCGTTGGCCGAGGGCGTCCAGCGCCTGTGCCAACAGCTGGGTCACGCTGGTCTTGCCATTGGTGCCGGTGACGCCGATCAGGTTGAGCTGACGGCTCGGCTCACCGTAGAAACGCCCGGCGATCTCCGACAGCTGCGCGATCAGGCCCTTGACCGGAATCAGTGCAACGTCGGTCAGCGGCAGCACCGTGGCGCCCTGTTCTTCATAAGCGACGGCAGCCGCGCCGCGCTGCAAGGCGTCGGCGATATGGTCACGTCCATCGACCAGCGCACCTGGCACGGCCAGGAACAGATCACCCGGGCGCACGGCCCGGCTGTCCAGGGTCAACTCGCGGATCATCGGATCGCGGCTGGCATGGGCAAACAGCTTGCTCAATGGCATCGTCATCAACCACGCCCTCCTTTGGCTACGGCGGCATTCACTTGCGCTGGCACGGCAGGCGCAACAGGTGCAGGCGGTGGCAGGTTATCTGGTGGTACGTTCATCAACCGCAGGGTCCCGGACATGACTTTGCTGAATACCGGTGCCGAGACCAGGCCACCGAAGTAGCCGCCTTTGCTTGGCTCATCGATGACCACGACGATGGCGTACCGCGGATCGCTCATCGGGCCGAAACCTGCGAACAGCGAGCGGTAGGCGTTTTCGGTGTAGCCCTTGGAGCCGACGGTAGCCTTACGCGCCGTACCGGACTTGCCACCAACGTGATAGAACGGCACCTGCGCGCGGTACACACCGCGCGGGGCTTCGATCACCTGCTGGAGCATGCCCTGGATGGTCTCGGCAGTTTCCTTGGGCACCACTTGGGTGAAGTCAGGGGTCTTGTCGACCTTGACGATACTCAACGGCACCATCTTGCCGTCGTTGGCCAGTGCCGCGTAGGCGTGTACCAACTGCAGGGCGGTCACGGACAGGCCGTAGCCATACGACAGGGTCGCAGTCTCGGCCTTGCGCCATTCGCGGTGGTTAGGCAGGTTACCGACGCGCTCGCCAGGGAAGCCCAGGCCGGTGTACTGGCCCAGACCCAGCTGCGACATCACCCGGTAGATGGCTTCGCCGCCGATATCGAAGGCGATCTTGCTCATGCCAACGTTACTGGAGTTGAT
This sequence comes from Pseudomonas shirazensis, assembly GCF_050496565.1. Lineage (GTDB taxonomy): Bacteria > Pseudomonadota > Gammaproteobacteria > Pseudomonadales > Pseudomonadaceae > Aquipseudomonas > Aquipseudomonas shirazensis_A. The sequence continues at coordinate 19,580 of NZ_JBNWAE010000024.1, read as the reverse complement.
CAGGATGCCGGTCAGGTCGAGCACCGGGCCCTCGCTGCGCGAAACGTCCTTGATCGTGTAGCGACCGATCTGCAGGCTGCCCGGATACACTTCGACCTTGTCGGTCGGTTTCCAGCGGCCACTCTGCAGGGCGGCGCTCATCGACAGCGGCTTGACCGTCGAGCCGGGCTCGAAGACATCGATGATGGCCCGGTTGCGCATCGCGGCCGGGACCATGCTGCGGCGGTTGTTCGGGTTGTAGGTAGGCTGGTTGACCATCGCCAGCACTTCGCCAGTCTTGACGTCCATGATCACCAGGCTGCCGGCCTTGGCTTCCTGCTCGGCAATCGCATTGCGCAGTTCGCGCGTAGCCAGATACTGCAGGCGCAGGTCGATCGACAACGCCAAGGTCGAACCGGCCTTGGCGTTTTTGGTGACCTGAATATCCTTGATCAAGCGGCCACGCCGGTCCTTGATCACCTGGCGCTTGCCAGGCACGCCGGCGAGCCATTCGTCATAGGCCAGCTCGACCCCTTCACGACCGTGGTCGTCAAGGTCGGTAAAGCCAACCATGTGTGCGGTGACATCCCCGGCAGGATAGAAGCGGCGGAATTCTTCCAGCCCGTACACACCCGGTACTTTCAGGTCGAGAACCTGCTGGCCTTGCTCAGGGGTGAGTCCGCGCACCAGATAGATGAATTCTTTGTTGGCCTGCTGGGTGAGGCGCTCGGTCAGTTGCTGCGGATTTTGCCCAAGCACAGCCGCCAGTTGCGCCCAGCGCTCCTTGTAAGGCTGCATTTCCTTGGGGTTGGCCCACAGGGTGGTCACTGGGGTACTGACCGCCAATGGCTCGCCGTTACGGTCAGTGATCAGCCCGCGGTGTGCCGGAATCTGAATGTGGCGCAGGCTGCGCGCGTCGCCCTGGCCCTTGAGGAAGGCGCGGTCGACGACCTGCAGGTCGATGATGCGCCAGCAGATGGCACCGACCATCAGCGCCAGCAGGCCGATCACGACGCGGAAGCGCCAAGGGTAGAGTGCGCCTTCGAGTTTCATCATGGCGCCACCATCCGCACTTCGTCGGCGGCAGGTACGCGCATTTTCAACTGCTCGCTGGCCAGGCTTTCGATGCGGCTGTGGGCAGTCCAGGTGCTCTGCTCAAGGATCAGCCGGCCCCATTCGGCCTGCGCCTTGTCGCGCTCGTTCAGTTCGCCGAACAAGGTGTTGAGCAACTGCCGGTTCCAGTGCGCGCTGTAGGACACCGCCACCGCTGAAACCAGCACAGCGATGAACAGCAGCAGCATCAGCGAGCTGCCGCCGGGCAATGGCTTGGCGAAGAGCTTGCTCAACGGAGCTTCTCCGCAACACGCATGACTGCGCTGCGTGAGCGGGGGTTGGCCTTGAGCTCGGCTTCGGAGGCGAACTGCGCCTTGCCGATCAAGCGCACTTTTGGCTCGAAGACGGTGTGCTGCACGGGCAGGTTGCGTGGCAGGTTGTCCGCCTCGCCCTTGACCAGCTTGCGCATGAACAGCTTGACGATGCGGTCTTCCAGCGAGTGGAAGCTGATCACCACCAGGCGGCCTCCGATCTCCAGTGCATCCAGCGCAGCCTCCAGGCCCGCCTCCAGGTCACCAAGCTCGTTGTTGACGTGGATGCGCAGGCCCTGGAAGGCGCGGGTCGCGGGGTTCTTGCCCTTTTCCCAGGCCGGGTTGGCGACCTTGAGCACTTCGGCCAGGTCAGCAGTACGGGTGAACGGCTGCTTTTCGCGGCGTTCGACCACTGCCCGGGCCATGCGCCCGGAGAAGCGCTCTTCACCGTACTGCTTGAAGACGCGGGCGATTTCTTCGGCTGGGGCGGTGGCGATGAACTCGGCGGCACTGATGCCTTGCGCAGGGTTCATGCGCATGTCCAGCGGGCCGTCGTTGAGGAAGCTGAAGCCGCGTTCAGGGTCATCGAGCTGCGGCGAAGACACACCCAGGTCCAGCAGCACCCCGCTGACCTTGCCGGCCAGGCCGCGCTCGGCTACTTCTTCGCCCAGCTCGGCAAAGCTGCGCTGCACAATGACGAAGCGGCCGTCTTCGGCCGCCAGCGCTTGCCCCGTGGCAATCGCTTGTGGGTCTTTGTCGAACCCGAGTAGCCGCCCCTGCGGCCCCAGCTTGCTGAGGATCAGGCGGCTGTGGCCACCGCGGCCGAAGGTACCATCGAGGTAGCAGCCATCGGCGCGCAGGGCCAGTGCCTCGACAGCTTCGTCGAGCAGCACGGTGATGTGGTTGAAGCCGCTATCTATGGTCACAGGATCAGGTCACGCAATTCGTCAGGCAAAGCGCCCGGTTGTTGAATAGCTGCAAGATCGTCTGCCGAAACCGCGTTCCAGGCATCCTCATCCCACAGCTGAAATTTGTTCAGCTGCCCCACCAACATCGCCTTCTTGTCCAGATTGGCGTACTCACGCAGGCGCGGCGGTACCAGAAAACGACCACTGCCATCTAGCTCCAGGTCCACCGCATTGCCGATCAGCAAACGCTGCAGGCGGCGGTTTTCCTCACGCAACGACGGCAAGGCACGCAATTTGGCTTCTATCTGTTCCCACTCATCGAGGGGATATACACATAAGCAGCGATCGACCGCATCGATGGTCACGATCAGCTGGCTCTGGCAACGCGAATCCAACTCGTCACGGTACCGACTCGGCATGGCGAGTCTTCCCTTTGCATCAAGGCTGACGGCATTGGCTCCGCGGAACACGGCTGCGATTCCCCACAATGTTATCGTTTTTGTGCCAGAAAACCCACTTCAACCCACTTTCTGCCACTTGCGCACACTATAGGAATCCGCCCGGCACACCGTCAAGGCGCGCTCGCAGGGAAATCCCTTACAGGGCGGCGATTTAGCTCAACAAAGAGATGAAAGAAGATGAAGAAAAAGAAAAATGACGGGCAAAAAACGTACGAACTCAGTCAGATAGCGACCGAAGTTAAAGTGATTTATTAAGAGTAAGATTTTTTCGGTATTACCAAGGTGCTTTCTGCTGTCGATTACAGCAGGGAGGGAGAGGTGGAGAGTCGATCTATAAGCCGGGTTTTGTCGAGGACAGTCATTCCTCTACGACGGCCATCACTGGACGCCTCTAGCAACCTACCCGGTTCCGACGCGGGCCACGCCTAATGGAACCCTATTTGGTCTTGCTCCGAGTGGGGTTTACCTAGCCACGAACTGTTGCCAGTCGCGCGGTGCGCTCTTACCGCACCTTTTCACCCTTACCGGCACCGAAGTGCTTAGGCGGTTATTTTCTGTGGCACTTTCCGTAGGCTCACGCCTCCCAGGGGTTACCTGGCACTCTGCCCTATGGAGCCCGGACTTTCCTCCCCCCTCTTTTGCGGAACAAAAGAAGGCAGCGACTGTCCAATCGACTCTCCGCCGACAAGGGTAACGTCAGGCGCGCTCAAGAACAAGCTTTAGAGCAACAGGATGTCAGGATTGCTCAATCGGCTTTCTGTTTTTCCAGAGCTGCCTGATACAGCAGGTTCTTGCGCACCCCGGTAATTTCCGCAGCCAGTGCCGCCGCGCGCTTGAGCGGCAATTCAGCCAGCAGCAGGTCCAGCACGCGCTGCGCTTCGGTACTGATCGCCTGCTCGTCCTCGGGCGCACTCCAGCCACCCACCAACACCACGCATTCGCCGCGCTGCTGATTACTGTCGGCGGCAACAAACGCGTGCAACTCGCCCAGCGGCAAGCCCTTGAGTGTTTCGAACGCCTTGGTCAGCTCACGCCCGAGCAGCGCCGGGCGGTCCGCGCCGAACACCGCCCGCATGTCATCGAGGCATTCCAGAATGCGGTGCGGGGCCTCATAGAAGATCAGCGTGCGCGGCTCTTTCTTGACCTGCTCCAGGCGAGCACGCCGCCCGGCGGTCTTGGCAGGCAAAAAACCTTCGAAGATAAACCGGTCAGACGGCAGGCCTGCGGCCGACAGCGCAGCGATCAGCGCGCAAGCGCCGGGCACGGGCACCACTTTCACGCCGGCAGCGCGAGCCTGGCGCACCAGGTGATAACCGGGGTCGGAAATCAGCGGCGTACCGGCGTCAGACACCAGCGCAATATTGTCGCCCGCCAGCAAGCGGGTCAGAAAACGCCCGCCTTCGTCGCGCTCGTTGTGCTCATGGCAGGCAGCCAGCGGCGTGTTGATACCGAAGTGCTGCATCAGGCGCATTGAATGGCGTGTGTCTTCGGCAGCGATCAAGGCTACGTCCGCCAGCACCTTGAGCGCGCGGGCACTCATGTCGTCGAGGTTGCCGATCGGCGTGGCCACCACGTACAGCGTGCCCGTGGTGGATTTGGAAGCCCCTGCTACATCTGTCACTGCGCGCACCTGTCTTTCGGATCAAAGGCGCCATTGTAGCCCGAGCACCGGTAACAGGGCGCAAACATCTTCGCCGGCGGTGCGCTTCGAGCGACCTATAGTGAAGGTTGCACGTCAGCGACATCGCGCCCCGGCCAGTGGTTGGGTACAATCGTCGGCCAACCAGATCGAGTAACAGGACTTTTACATGATCGCTTGTCTGCGGCTGCTCACAGCCCTCTGCCTCGCTGCCTTGCTGGCAGCTTGCGCAAGCTCGCCCTCATCCAGCCTGGGCGAACTCCCGCGCACCCCGGACGCCAGTATCGAGCAACTGCTCGACAAGGCAGCCACCAGCAAGTCGCCCGAGGACGCAGCCCTGCTGCGCCTGAGCGCTGCCGACCTGGCCTACAAGCAAAAAGACTATCCACGCGCAGCGCGGATTCTCGAGCAGGTGCCACTGGATTCGCTCAAGCCTGCGCAGCAGGTGTTCGCCAGCACCTTGAGCGCTGAGCTGGCAATGAGCCGTAACCAGCCCAAGGCAGCCCTGACCGCCCTCGCCCATCCGAGCCTGCAACGTCTGGGCGAGATGCCGACCGAGCTGCAAGCGCGCACCTACAGCGTGCATGCCGCCGCCCTCGAAGCCGACGGCCAGACCCTGGCCGCAGCGCAGCAGCGCGTGCAACTGGCGCCTCTGCTCAGCGGCCAGGCTGCCAGCGCCAACAACGACGCGATCTGGGCACTGGTCGCGGCCTTGCCTGCCGAGCAGCTGCAATCGACTGGCAACGACACCCTGGCCGGCTGGACCAGCCTGGCCCTGGCGGTAAAAAGCGCCGGCACCCTGGAGCAACAACAGGCTGCCATCGACGCCTGGCGCAACCAGCATCCAGAGCACCCCGCCGCCAAGCAACTGCCGAGCGCGCTGACCAAGCTCAAGGAACTGGCCAGCCAGCCCCTGACCAAGATCGCCCTGCTGCTGCCTCAGGAAGGCTCGCTGGCCGGCGTCGCCCGCGCCCTGCGTGACGGCTTCATGGCCGCACACTTCCAGGCCCAGCAGGCCGGTCAACAGGCCCCTGCGATCCAGGTCTATGACAGCTCGCGGATCAGCTCGCTGGACGACTTCTACCGCCAGGCTCAGGCCGATGGCGTGCAACTGGTAGTCGGCCCGCTGGAGAAACCGCTGGTGAAAAAACTCGCCGCGTACCCGCAACTGCCACTGCCCACCCTGGCCCTGAACTACGCCGAAGCCGGCCAGAGCGCACCGCCGCAGCTGTTCCAGTTTGGCCTTGCCGCAGAAGACGAAGCTCGTGAAGTGTCGCGCCGTGCGCGCGCCGACGGCCTGGTCCGCGCTGTTGCGCTGGTGCCGAGCGGCGAATGGGGCGACCGCGTGTTGGCTGCCTTCCGCAAGGACTGGGAAAGCAACGGCGGCACCCTGCTGGCAGCCGAGCGTATCGCTCAGCCAGTCGCCCTCGCCCAGCAAATCGCCGAACTGTTCCAGCTACGCCAGAGCGAAGGCCGCGCCAAGAGCCTGCAAAGCACGGTCGGTGGCAATGTTGCCGCCCAGCCGTCACGCCGCCAGGACATTGACTTCATCTTCCTCGCCGCGACCCCGCAGCAGGCGCAACAGATCAAGCCGACGCTGAACTTCCAGTACGCAGGGGATGTGCCGGTATACGCCACCTCCAACCTGTACAGCGCCAGCGGTGACGTCAACCAGTACAACGACATGACCGGCATCCGCTTCTGCGAAACGCCGTGGCTGCTCGACTCCAGCAACAGCCTGCGCCAGCAAGTCGTGCAGCAGTGGCCGCAAGCCGCTGGCAGCCTCGGCAGGCTCTATGCGATGGGCGTCGATGCCTACAGCCTGGCCCCGCGCTTGGGCCAGTTGAAGGCGCTGCCTGACAACCGCGTACAGGGCCTGTCCGGCAGCTTGAGCATGAATCCAAGCCAGCGCATCGAGCGTCAACTGCCATGGGCAGAGTTCGCCGGCGGCCAGGTCAAGCGCCTGCCGGATACGCCGCGCTGATGCAGGCGGCATCGCCTGGTCGCGCCGGCCTGGATGCTGAGGACTACGCCCTGGAGTATCTTCTCGGGCAGGGTCTGCAGCTGCTGGCGCGCAACTGGCGATGCAAGGGAGGCGAGCTTGATCTGGTCATGCTCGACGCCGATACAGTAGTATTCGTCGAAGTCCGCTATCGGCTGCACGCAGACTTCGGCGGTGCCCTCGGCAGTATCGATGGGCGCAAGCAGCAACGCCTGGCGCTGGCCGCCACCACGTTTCTGCACAAGGAGTTCCGCTGGGCCAATCACCCCTGCCGCTTCGATGTCATCGCTCTACAAGGCAGCGGCCATGCAGGGCAACCGCTGCAATGGCTGAAAAACGCCTTCGAATGCTGAACCCACTGCGAATTTTTTGCTCTATGTTTCGCGGGCTGGTCCCTGTTGCGCGTCGCGCGGGCCACCGCCCCTCTTAAGGTCACACCAGATGGACATGCAATCCCGAATTCGCCGGCTGTTTCAGGCCAGCATCGACACCAAGCAACAGGCAATGGACATGTTGGCGCCGCATATCGAGCAGGCCAGCCTGGTCATGGTCAATGCCATGCTCAATGAGGGCAAGATGCTCGCCTGCGGCAACGGCGGCTCAGCCGGCGATGCTCAGCATTTCTCGTCCGAGCTGCTCAACCGTTTCGAGCGTGAGCGGCCAAGCTTGCCGGCGATCGCACTGACCACCGACAGCTCGACGATCACCTCGATTGCCAACGACTACAGCTACAACGAAGTGTTCTCCAAGCAGATCCGCGCCCTCGGCCAGCCCGGCGACGTGCTGCTGGCGATCTCAACCAGCGGTAACTCGGCGAACGTGATTCAAGCGATCCAGGCGGCACATGATCGTGAAATGATTGTCGTAGCAATGACCGGGCGCGACGGCGGTGGCATGGCCTCGCTGCTGCTGCCCGAAGATGTCGAGATTCGCGTCCCGTCGAACGTGACCGCGCGCATCCAGGAAGTCCACCTGCTGGCGATCCATTGCCTGTGTGATCTGATCGACAGCCAACTGTTCGGGAGTGAAGAATGATCCCCAAGCGTTTTGGCCTGATGGCCCTGACTCTGTGCCTGAGCCTCTCCGGCTGCAGTTCGGTATTGACCTCTACCCGCGACAATCCTATCGAGGATGATCGCGGCACCCGCACCATCGGCAGCAAGATTGACGATTCGCTGATCGAAACCAAGGTTTCGGTCAACATCGCCAAGGCCAACCCTGACCTGGACAAAGGCTCGCACATCGTTGTCAGCAGCTACAACGGCGTTGTCCTGCTGGCCGGGCAAACCCCGCGCGCCGACCTCAAGAGCCTCGCCGAGCAAACTGCCGGCCAGGTGCAACGGGTCAAGAAGGTGCACAACGAAATCCAGGTGATGCAGCCGTCTTCGATTCTGGCGCGCAACAACGACGCCTGGCTGACCACCAAGATCAAGGCGCAGATGCTTGGCGACGCCAATGTGCCTGGCTCGCGCATCAAGGTCATCACCGAAAACGGTATCGTCTACCTGCTCGGCCTGGTTACCCAGGGCGAAGCCAACGCTGCAACCAGCGTGGTGCAAAGCGTTTCCGGCGTGCAGAAGATCGTCAAACTGTTCGAATACATCGACTGAGTCACACCCGGCGGGAGGGCTGCGTCCTCCCGCCCTCCTCACCTGATCCAGGAAATACTCCATGACCAAGTTTCTGCTGCCCGCGCTGCTGATCGGCGCCTGCGCATCCCTGGCTGGCTGCTCCAGCCCGAGCATCATCACCCTCAATGATGGCCGTGAACTGCAGGCGTTGGACCAGCCCCACTTCGATCGCGCTTCTGGCTTCTATGAATTCGAACAGCTGGACGGCAAGCGCACGCGCATCAACAAGGATCAGGTTCGTACCATTACCGACCTGTAATTGCCGATACCGCACATACAAAAAAGGCGATCCTCCCGGATCGCCTTTTTCGTTACTTGACCACCTTCAGACTCGGTCGGCCGCTAGGACGCGGCGGCTGGCCACCCCCTTCAGGCGGACCGTCGTTGTCCGGCTCGTCCACTTCATCCTCAAGCTCTTCGTCATCCAGCAGCGAAGGCTCGAGCTCAAACACCATACCCTGGCCGTTTTCGCGGGCGTAGATGCCCAGGATCGCGCCGGTGGGCACGAACAGCGAATGCGCGACGCCGCCGAAGCGGCCTTCAAAGCTCACTGCGTCGTTATCCATGTGCAGGTTGCGCACCGCACTGGGCGACACGTTCAGGACAATCTGACCATCACTGGCGAAGCCCTGGGGCACCTGGACAGCCGGGAACTCGGCATTGACCAGCATATGGGGCGTGCAATCGTTGTCGACGATCCACTCGTACAGTGCTCTAACCAGATAGGGGCGACTGGAGTTCATCAACGGCTCCTTAAAGCTTGCGCATTTCACGTTCAGCAGCAGACAGGCTCGCCTGGAATGGCTCGCGGGCGAACTGTCGCTCCATATAATCAAGCAGCGGCTTGGCTTGCCGCGGCAGTTCGATACCCATCACCGGCAAACGCCAGAGTATGGGCAGTAGACAACAATCGACCAGGCTTTGCTCATCACTCATGAAGCAGGCCATTTCGGCGAACAATGGCGCAACCCCGGTCAAGCTCTCGCGCAGCTCCTTGCGCGCCTTTACCTGCGCAGCCTCGGAGCTGCGCTTGTCGAGCAGCACATCAGCCAGCGAGCACCAGTCGCGCTGGATGCGATGCACCAGCAGGCGGCTGTTGCCGCGTGCGACCGGGTACACCGGCAGCAGTGGCGGGTGCGGATAGCGCTCATCGAGGTATTCCATGACCACGGTCGACTCGTACAGCGCCAGATCGCGATCGACCAAGGTTGGCACGCTGGCGTAGGGGTTCACTTCAACCAGCTTGGGTGGCACACGCCCAGGATCGACGTCGATGATCTGCACGCTGACGCCCTTTTCGGCGAGCACCAGGCGGACCCGGTGCGAGTAATGATCAGCGGGATCGGAATAGCAGGCTAACCTGTTGGTTACGCCCATGCAGCGCCTCCTCGTGGGGATGCTTGTAAAACACAAATGCAAACGCGCCCTGAGAGGCCCAATGCAGTTGCACGGGGCGCCTCAGGGCGCGTTCAACTAACCAGAAACTACTGCGTGATCAGTGCACGTCCTTCCAGTATTCGCGCTTGAGCAAGTAGGCGAACACGAAGAAGAAAGCCAGGTACAGCAACACATAGGTACCGATGCGCTGGCTCTCCAGTTTGACCGGGTTGGCCGAATAGGCCAGGAAGGTCACCAGGTTCTTGACCTTCTCGTCGAACTGCTCGGGCGTCAGGGTACCGGATTTCGGCTCGATGGTCAGCTGATCACATGCTTCATGGGTCAATGGGCTGCCCGTCAACGGGTCATATTGCTTCTTGCCATCGACGACGCTCTGCACCTGCTTGCAGCCAATCACCTGATTGCCCTGCAGGCCAACCAGCACGTTAGGCATGCCGACATTGGGGAAGACCTTGTTGTTGACCCCGTATGGCCGCGACTTGTCCTCATAGAAGCTGCGCAGGTACGAGTACAGCCAATCGGTACCACGCACCCTTGCAACCAGGGTAAGGTCTGGCGGCGCAGCGCCGAACCAGGTCTTGGCATCAGCAGGCTGCATGCCGATCTGCATGTGGTCGCCAATCTTGGCACCGGTGAACACCAGGTTTTCCAGCATCAGCTCATGGGGTATACCCAAGTCATCCGCGACCCGCTCATAGCGCTGAAACTTCGCGCTGTGGCAGCCCATGCAATAGTTGGCAAAGGTCCGCGCACCGTCCTGCATGGCGGCTTTGTCGCTCAGGTCGATATCGACCTTGTCCAGCTCCAGGCCGTGTTCCGCGGCAAAGGACAAGGCAGGCATCACTGCCAGGAACAGTACTGCAATAAGCTTTTTCATCAGCCAGTCACCCTTTCCGGAACCGCTTTGGTCTTCTCCAGCCTTGTGTAGAACGGCATCAGCAGGAAGTAGGCGAAATACAGCACGGTACAGACCTGCGACAGCAGGGTCCGCCCCGGCGTAGGCGCCAACACACCCAGCACACCGAGAATCACGAAGCTGACGCAGAACACCAGCAGCCAGATCTTGCTCAGCCAGCCCTTGTAGCGCATGGAACGTACCGGGCTGCGGTCAAGCCAGGGCAACACGAACAACACAGCAATGGCGGCGCCCATGGCGATCACGCCGAACAGCTTGTCGGGCACCGCGCGCAGGATCGCGTAGAACGGTGTGAAGTACCACACAGGAGCAATGTGCTCGGGTGTCTTGAACGCGTTGGCTTGCTCAAAGTTTGGTTTTTCGAGGAAGTAGCCGCCCATTTCCGGGAAGAAGAACACCACCGAGCAGAACACGAAGAGGAACACCACTACGCCGACGATATCCTTGACGGTGTAGTACGGGTGGAACGGGATACCGTCGAGGGGGATGCCGTTTTCGTCCTTGTGCTTCTTGATGTCGACGCCGTCAGGGTTGTTCGAGCCGACTTCGTGCAGCGCCAGGATATGCAGCACCACCAGGCCAAGAATGACGATCGGCAAAGCCACCACATGCAAGGCGAAGAAGCGGTTCAGGGTGATCCCCGAGATCAGGTAGTCGCCGCGAATCCACTGGGTCAGGTCATCGCCGATCACCGGGATGGCGCCAAACAGCGAAATGATCACCTGCGCACCCCAATAGGACATCTGGCCCCAAGGCAGCAGATAGCCCATGAACGCTTCAGCCATCAGCGCCAGATAGATCAGCATGCCGAACAGCCAGACCAGCTCACGCGGCTTCTGATAAGAGCCGTAGAGCAGCCCGCGGAACATGTGCAGGTAGACCACGATGAAGAACGCCGAGGCGCCGGTGGAGTGCAGGTAGCGCAGGATCCAGCCGTACTCGACATCGCGCATGATGTACTCGACCGAGGCGAATGCCTCTTCGGCCGAGGGGGTAAAACTCATGGTCAGCCAGACGCCGGTAACGATCTGGTTGACCAGCACCAGCAACGCCAGCGAACCGAAGAAGTACAGGAAGTTGAAGTTCTTCGGCGCGTAATATTTGCTCAGATGCTCTTCCCACATCTTGGTCGCGGGGAAGCGCGCATCGATCCAGTCCATGAACTTGCTCATCATGCGTTCTCCTGATCGACGCCGATGACGATGATGTCGTCCGTCTCGTATGAGTGCGGAGGCACTGGCAGGTTGAGAGGTGCCGGCTGGGACTTGTAGACGCGGCCAGCGAGGTCGTAGTGAGAGCCGTGGCAGGGGCAGAAATAGCCGCCTACCCACTTGGGCCCCAGATCGACCGGCGCCACTTCAGGACGGAAGGTCGGCGAGCAGCCGAGGTGGGTGCACAGACCAACCAGCAGGAGGATTTCCGGCTTGATCGAGCGCACTTCGGGGTCGACGTAAGTCGGCTGCACCGAGGCCTGCGATTCTGGATCAGCGAGCTCGCCGACGATTTTCTTGAGATTGCCGAGGATCTCTTCTGTGCGTCGCACGATGAATACTGGCTGCCCGCGCCACTCAGCAACCATCTGCTGGCCGGGTTCAACCTTGGCAATATTGACCTTCACCGGTGCACCGGCGGCTTTCGCCTTGGCACTGGGAAACCATGACCCCACGAACGGTACCGCAGCCCCCACAGCCCCCGCTGCACCCACCACGGACGTGGCGGCTACGAGGAAGCGGCGCCGGCCTGCGTTGACGCCGTCATTACTCATTCAGTCCTCTCCCATCAGCTGCTCTGGCCTGTTGAACCAGGCCTGTATTTTGTGAATGTCTGTGGCACTAAATTTTGGTCGCCATGGTAAGAAACAAATCCACACACTGACAAGATGATTAGCCCCGGCCGGGCTACAACCCTCGCTTTGCTTGATCTGCGTCTATAAGGCGACTCGCCGCGGACATGCTGACAGGTTAGTTCAAGGCAAAAAAAAAGCCCGGTTCCAAGGAACCGGGCTTTTTTCGACTGCCGAAGCGAAATTAACGCTTGGAGTACTGAGGACGCTTACGTGCTTTACGCAGACCCACTTTCTTACGCTCGACTTCACGAGCATCGCGGGTTACGTAGCCAGCGCGACGCAGAGCAGGGCGCAGGGCTTCGTCGTAGGCCATCAGAGCGCGGGTGATACCATGACGGATCGCACCGGCTTGACCGCTGACACCACCACCGGAAACGGTGACGTAGATGTCGAACTTGGCAACGTTCTCGGTCAGCTCGAGCGGTTGACGAACAACCATACGAGCGGTCTCACGACCGAAGAAAGTGTCCAGAGGACGGTTGTTGATGGAGATGTTACCGGTACCTGGACGCAGGAAAACGCGAGCGGTTGCGGTCTTGCGACGGCCAGTGCCGTAATTTTGAGTCGCCGACATAATGAACTATCCCGTTAGATCTTCAGTTCTTGAGGCTGCTGAGCAGTGTGTGGGTGAACAGCGCCCGCGTACACTTTCAGCTTGCGGTACATGTCGCGACCCAGCGGGTTCTTAGGCAGCATGCCCTTGACCGCGGTCTCGATGATACGCTCAGGGGCTTTGGCGATCAGCTTGTCGAAGCTGATTTCCTTGATACCACCTGGGAAGCCGGAGTGGGAGTAGTACATTTTGTCAGTAGTTTTAGCACCAGTGACACGAACCTGCTCGGCGTTGATGACGACGATGTAGTCGCCGGTGTCAACGTGAGGGGTGTATTCAGCTTTGTGCTTGCCACGCAGACGAAGAGCGATTTCGGTAGCCAGACGACCCAGGGTCTGACCAGCGGCGTCGACGACGAACCAGTCGCGCGTAACTGTTTCTGGTTTAGCAGTAAAAGTTTTCATTATCTCTAAAGCCTCAGAGGCCGCCCAAGCAATAAAAAATAGACGGCGAATCTTACTGGATAGTGCGCAACTTGACAAGCAAGCACGCAGCCGAATACGGACGCTATTGGGGGCTCGGGTCGGGCACGTCCAATATCCGGCGGGTTTCTCTCGTAATGCAGTGCATCACTTCCGCAAAACGGAGAGGGGCAGGATTATCCAGATTGCAGAAAAAAATTCAACCTGCTTTTATGGTCTTTTTCGCCAGAGAGAAGCTTCCAGATGGAATACCGCAAGCTCGGCCGTACCGACCTCAACGTCAGCGCCCTGTGCCTGGGCACCATGACCTGGGGCGAGCAGAACGATCAGGACCAGGCTTTTGCCCAGATCGCACGGGCCAAGGCCGGCGGCATCAACTTTATCGATACCGCCGAAATGTACCCGGTGCCGCCGCGCCCGGAGACCTACGCCGCCACTGAACGAATCATCGGCAACTGGTTCAAGGCCAACGGTGATCGCGACCAATGGACGCTGGCGAGCAAGGTGGCCGGCCCAGGCAATGGCATCAGCCACATCCGCGACGGCCAGCTCAAGCACAACCGCCAGCACATCGTTGCCGCGCTGGATGCAAGCCTTGAGCGCCTGCAAAGCGACCACATCGACCTGTATCAGCTGCATTGGCCAGAGCGCAGCACCAACTTCTTCGGCAAGCTTGGCTACCAGCACCTGCCGCAGGACCATTTCACGCCTCTGGAAGAAACCCTCGAAGTACTCGATGAGCAGGTCCGTGCCGGCAAGATCCGTCACATTGGCCTGTCCAATGAAACGCCATGGGGCACGATGAAGTTTCTGCAGTTGGCCGAGAGCCGCGGCTGGCCGCGGGCGGTATCGATCCAGAACCCTTACAACCTGCTCAACCGCAGCTTCGAGATCGGCCTGGCCGAAGTGGCGATCCGCGAGCAATGCGGGTTGCTGGCCTATTCGCCGCTGGCCTTTGGCATGCTTGCCGGCAAGTACGAAAACGGCGCCAAACCTGAAGGCGCGCGGTTGACGCTGTTCAACCGCTTCGCCCGCTACTCCAACCCGCAGACCGTGGCCGCCTGCAGCCGTTATGTGCAGATCGCCCGCGAGCATGGCCTGGACCCGGCACAGATGGCCCTGGCCTTCGTCACCCGTCAGCCGTTCGTGACCAGCAACATCATCGGCGCAACCAGCCTTGAACAACTGGAAAGCAACCTCGCCAGCGCCGACCTGAGCTTGAGCGATGAGTTGCTGGCGGCCATTGAAGCGGTGCACCAGGATCAGCCAAACCCGGCACCGTGATGCACCCGTAGCAAAGCGGCAGCGGGTCAGCTCGCTGCCGCTGCCAGCCGGATCGGGACGGGGTAGACACAATCGCCAAAAAATAAGACGATCCAGCCGGTGATTGACCACTCTACCCTATAAGAACAATGACAATGATCTTTACCCAACCCACCGCTTCACTGCGGCGCGTCAGCATTCTGGCCGTCGATAATGTGTTCGCCTCGACCCTGATGCAGGCCAAGGATTTCTTCCACCTGGCCAGCCTGCGCTACGGCAAGCAGATGGGCCTGGGCCTGCAACCGATGTTCGAAATCTGCCTGGTCAGCCCCGACGCTGCACCGGTGGACAGCTTCAGCAACGTGCAGGTGCCGGTAGACGGCGGCCTGGGCGATGCCGATGTGATCATCCTGCCGGCGTTCTGGGATGACTTCGACAACCTTCAGCAGCGTTATCCGCAGGTCTTGCCATGGCTACGCGAGCAGCATGCGCGTGGCGCGGTGCTCTGCGGCGAAGCCAGCGGCGTCTACTGGCTGGCCGAAGCGGGCCTGCTCGATGGCAAGGAAGCGACCACCTACTGGCGCTTCTTCACTGACTTCGCCGAGCGCTTCCCGACTGTGCGGCTGAACCAGGACAAGCACCTGACTGATGCCGACAACCTGTACTGCGCGGGCGGCACCACCTCGGCCTGCGACCTGTACATCTACCTGATCGAGCGCTTCTGCGGTGCCAATGTCGCCCGTGCGGTGGCCCGTGACATCCTTTATGAAGTGCAACGCAACTACACCCCGGGGCGCATGGGGTTTGGTGGGCAAAAGCTGCACCAGGACCTGATAATCCTGCAGATTCAGCACTGGCTCGAAGAGCACTTCGCCGACAAATTCCGTTTTGAAGACGTTGCCCGCAACCATGGCATGAGCATTCGCAATTTCATGCGCAGGTTTCAGACGGCTACCGGCGACAAGCCCCTGCACTATCTGCAACGGCTGCGCATCGAGACTGCAAAAGGCTTGCTGTCGAGCACCCGCAAGAGCATCAAGACCATCAGTTATGAGGTGGGGTATGACGATGCGAGCTTCTTTGCCCGCCTGTTCCGCCAGCATACCGAGTTGTCGCCGAATCAGTATCGTCAGCAGTTCATGCAGGAAGCGTGAGCCGCAATGGGGCTGCCTTGCAGCCCTTTCGCGACACAAGGCCGCTCCTACACCGACCGCGTACCGTCCAGACGACGCGGTCCCTGTAGGAGCGGCCTTGTGTCGCGATAGGGCCGCAAAGCGGCCCCAGTTAAGCCGGCCTAAGGCTTATGCGCCCGAGCCAGGAATTCGTGCGACTGCATCTCGAGCAAACGACTCAACGTGCGCTGGAACTCGAAGCTCAACCGCCCGCCGGTGTACAGATCCTTCAACTCAACCTCAGCCGAAATGATCAGCTTGACGTTGCGGTCGTAAAACTCATCGACCATGTTGATGAAGCGCCGGGCGATATCGTCGGTAGCCACACCCATCTGCTCGACATTGCTCAGCAGCACGGCATGGAAGATCTTGCCCAGCTCGATATAGTCGTTCTGGCTGCGCGGCCCGTCGCACAAGGCGCGGAAGTCGAACCAGGCGACATCGTCACAGGTACGCAGGGCGTGAATCTCGCGATTCTCGATCATCAGCACGTCGTTCTCGACCGCCTGCGTGCACTCCGGAGTCAGCGCTTTGAAGCTCTGGCGCAGGCTCTCGTGCGCAGCGGCATCGAGCGGGAAGTGGAACAGTTCGGCCTGCTCGAGGTGGCGTAGACGATAATCGACGCCGCTGTCGACGTTCACCACATCGGTATACTGCTTGATCATGGCGATGGCTGGCAGGAAGCGCGCACGCTGCAAGCCATCCTTGTACAGGCCGTCAGGCACGATGTTGGAGGTCGCGACCAGTGATACGCCGTTCTTGAACAGCTCTTCCATCAAGGTGCCGAGGATCATCGCGTCGGTGATGTCAGAGACGAAGAACTCATCGAAGCAGATCACCCTGGCTTCGTTGGAGAAGCGCTTGGCGATCACCGTCAGCGGGTTCTTCTCACCCTTGAGCGTGCGCATTTCTTCGTGCACGCGCTTCATGAAGCGGTGGAAGTGCGTGCGCATCTTCTGCTCGAACGGCAGCGCCTCATAGAAGGTGTCGACCAGATAGGTCTTGCCGCGCCCTACCCCACCCCAGAAGTACAAGCCCTTGACCGGGGCCTGGTCTTTCTTGCCGAACAGCTTGCCGAACACGCCGGGTTTGTTGTTCTGCGCCGCGACCAGGTCGTCGTAGAGACGCTGCAGATGACGCACCGCTGTTTCCTGCGCCGCATCATGGAAGAAATCGGGACGTTTGAGATCTGCTTGATATCGTTCTAAAGGCGTCATAATTCGCTGGCGAGGTAACAAAAGCGGGCCGTCACTGTAGCGACGGGCCCGCATAATGGCAATCAGACTTGCGGCGAAATGCCTCAGTCAGCTTGTGGTTGAAGCGCTACATGCAGAGCTTGCACGGCAGCATCGCGTGCTTGTGCATCGGCAAACTGCGGGCCGTCGGCGACCTGCTCACCGTTCAGCCACAGGGCAAAGCTCAGGCCGTCGACACGCACATCAGCCTCACCACCCTGCTGCAACTGCTTGCTCACTGCACCGGCGCTCTTGCCGTCGGCGAAGCTGCGCGAAAGCAACAACTGCTCGCCATCAGCGGCCAGCAGGCGGAAGCGGAAGCTGCCGTCTTCATCACGGAAGCTGACAAAACGGGCGCTCTTGGCAGCCTTTTTCTTCACCTCGGTGCTGACCTGAACACTGCTGCGGAACGAGCGCAGGCCGACCGCTTCACGCAGTTGCTCAAGGAACGGCGTCGCGCTCTTGCGCGCCTTGGCCGCGCCGGCCAGAAGGATGTCTTCAAGGTCGGCAGGACGTGCGATCAGCTGATGGTAATGCTCGCGCGGCGCGGCCAGTTGACCGTCCAGCAGCTGGAACAGACGCTGTTTGGCCTCACCCCAGCCCAGCCCTTGCAGCAGCGCTTCATGCAGCTCTGCCGATTGCGCCGGGGTGGCGAAGGCCTGGTACAGGGTGAACAGGTGCGAGCTGTCCGGGTCTTTCGCTTCGCCAGGGGCACGGGAGTCGGTGACGATGCGCGAAATAGCGTCTTTCATGTCCTTGGCGCTGGCGAACAACGGGATGGTGTTGTCGTAGCTTTTGGACATCTTGCGCCCATCCAGGCCCGGCAGGGTCGCCACGCTCTCTTCGATCACCGCCTCGGGCATGGCGAAGAATTCTTTGCCCTGGCCGAACAGGTGGTTGAAGCGCTGGCCAATGTCGCGGGCCATTTCCACGTGCTGAATCTGGTCACGGCCGACCGGCACCTTGTGCGCGTTGAACATGAGAATGTCCGCCGCCATCAACACCGGGTAGCTGAACAGGCCCATGGTCACGCCGGCATCCGGGTCTTCGCCGTTTTCCAGGTTCTTGTCCACCGACGCCTTGTAGGCGTGGGCGCGGTTGAGCAGGCCCTTGCCGGCGACGCAGGTCAGCAGCCAGGTCAGCTCAGGGATCTCGGGGATGTCGGACTGACGGTAGAAGGTGACCTTGTCCGGGTCGAGCCCGCCCGCCAGCCAGGTGGCGGCGATCTCCAGGCGCGAACGCTGGATGCGCAACGGGTCATCGCACTTGATCAGCGCGTGATAGTCGGCCAGGAAGTAGAACGAGTCGGCACCGGGCTGCTGGCTGGCAAGGATGGCCGGGCGAATGGCGCCGGCGTAGTTGCCCAGGTGCGGGGTGCCGGTGGTGGTGATACCGGTAAGAATGCGCGTAGTCATGGGTAATCGCTTGATCAGGCTTGGCTCAGTTCGAGAGGCGCGGCAGCACCAGATCCTTCAGATCGGTCAGCTTGCCATGGAAAAAGTGTCCGCATTCTGCCACTTTCAGCAGCTCATGGGGGCGCGACAGGCTGTCGGACCATTCGTAAACCAGCTGCGGATCGACGACTTCGTCGGTGTCCGGCTGGATGACGGTCAACGGGCAAACCTGCGGCAGCGGGAAGTCGTCATTCAAACGCATCACTGCAGGTGCGATCATGAACAGCTGTTGCAGCGTTGCGCCCTGGCTTTCCAGGCGCCCGGCAAGGCTCGCGGCAACGAAACCGCCAAACGAGAAGCCCATCAGCACCAGCGGCAGCTCGGTGTAGTTGGTCCGCACCCAGGCGGCGACAGCCTCGGCATCCGCCACTTCACCTGCGCCCATGTCATGACTGCCAGCGCTTTGGCCGACGCCGCGGTAGTTGAAGCGCAGCGTGTTGTAGCCAGCATCGCGAGCCGTGCGTTGCAGGGTCGAGACCACCTTGTTGAGCATGGTGCCGCCCTGCACCGGATTAGGGTGGCAGATCAGCACGACGCCGCGCGGCTCGGCCACTTCCAGCTGCAAGGCTTCCAGTTGGCCGCATGGGCCATCGATGAACAAGGGGGTTTCGCGGATAAGCAAAGCACTACTCCGTGACCTCGGAAGGGGTCGACTCGTCTAGCTGATGAATTCTGTTCTGAAATATTTGCGATCGTTCGCGGTATACAGCGCAGGTCTGAGCCGTTAACGTAAAGCAAAGCCGTTTATAGAGGAAGGACTCGTGGAACTCTCGCTCCTTGTTTGGTTGTTGCCGACCCTGGCCCTGGTCGTCGGCGTAGTCGTCGGCTTCGTCGTGGCCCGCCTGCTGCCCAACGCAGCGCCCAGCAGCACACAGCGTCAGCTGGATGATATCCAGCAACGTTTCGACAGTTATCAAAGTGAAGTGGTCACCCACTTCAACAGCACCGCAGCCCTGGTTCAACGCCTGACCCAGAGCTACCAGGACGTGCAGGATCACCTGGCCGACGGTGCCAACCGCCTGGCCCTGGACGAGCTGACCCGTCAGCGCCTGCTGGCAGCGTTGCACTCGGAGGCTGCGCAAAGCCATCGCGATCGCCTGACGCCGCCAAAAGACACCGCCGAAGTGCCGCGTGACTACGCGCCCAAGACGCCCAACTCGCCGGGCATGCTCGACGAGAGCTACGGCCTCAAGCGCTGATTCGAGCTGCTAGTACCGGTTCTTCAAGGTTTTATTGCTGATGTTGGGGCTGCTTTGCAGCCCTTCGCGGCGGTCCGG
>NZ_JBNWAE010000023.1:0-56913 GCF_050496565.1 Pseudomonas shirazensis | reverse complement strand
ACTGGCTCATCAGTCTGTTCACGACCCTGGTGGCGTTCCCCAAGACGTTGTTCAAACGTCGTGGCAAGCGCGCGGTCTGGGTCAGTCCTGACCGGGGTATCCGATGAACACCGTCAAATCCACCCGCCGCTTCGATTCGCGGCTGATCCAGAAACCGCGCCAGCAACCGCGCCTGCAGCGCACCGCCTGGGGCTTTGTGACCATCGCCTTCTGGGCGTTCTACTTCTACCTGTGGGCACCGCTGGTCACGCTGATCTCGTGGCTGCTCGGCGGGCGGATGGCGTGGGCGCAGCTGTACGAACAGAAGCAGACGGTCGATCCGTTCGTGGTGATCGCGCTGCCGGTGATGCTGGTGTGCTGCGCGGCGCTGCTGATCGCCTGGGCCGAGTACAACCGCATGCGGTTCACCGGCAAGGAGCGCCGGCTGCCGCATGACGATGTGACCCGCGAGGAGAGGGCGCACGACCTCGGCGCGAGCGTGGCGGTGGCCGCGTCGCTGGCCGATGGCAAGTCGGTGACGCTGCACATGGACGAGCACGCGCGGCCGGTACGGGTCACCGCGGGGGCATTGGCGGTCGCATACCGGTAATCGCGCGGGGGTTGGCCGACCGGTCGTGGGGGGGGCCGGCGGCGGCGCCCGCCCCCTACCCATCCAAACCCCCCCCCCCCCCGCCCCCCCACACCCCACACAGCCAACCCCCCCCGCGCCCGGCGGGCCGGGCGCCCCCCCCCCCCCGCCAAGGGTCGCGCAGCGGCCCCAGCTTTTGACCCACGCTTTTGACCCACGCTTTTGACCTTCGCTTTTGATCTGCGCCAGCGCAGCGAGGCGTGCCCTTGATCTTGATCTGCTTTTGATCTTGATCTACCTGCGACTTCAGGAGGCCGAGCGCAGGTCTTGCGAAGGGAGGTGACGGCCATGGATGGCCGGCAAGCGCTGCGGGCCAGGAGGCCCGTACAGCGCGGTCCTCCCGGGAGCAAGACCGGAGCGAGGGAACCCCGTAGCGCAGCGGAGGGGCCGTATGTAGGAGCAAGCCCTTTTTTGGTTACTTTTTTGGGGCGTTTGCCAAAAAAGTGACTCGCCGTAAGGGCGAAAGGGGCCCGACCTGCCACCACAGCAACCGGATAAGCCCCCACGCGCCAGCAATCTAGTCAGCTAGCACTAACCTTCAACCCCACCAACCCAGTAATGATCAAAGCCACACTAAGCAGCCGAATCAAAGCCATCGACTCCCCAAACAGAATGATCCCGGCAATCACCGTGCCCACTGCTCCCACCCCAGTCCAGATGGCATAAGCAGTCCCCAGCGGCAACTCCTTCATGGCCAACCCCAGCAAGCCAAGGCTGATCACCATTGCCCCCACGGTAAGCACCGTAGGCAACGGCCGGGTAAACCCGTCGGTATATTTCAGGCCCACCGCCCAGCCCACTTCGAACAGGCCGGCGAAAAACAGAATGATCCAGGACATCTGTGAGTCTCCATCGTATTAAGGATGGGGCCGTCCCCAGGCTGATCACGCAGTGCGTGGTGAGGTCGTCCTCACGTGTGCACTATATTGCACAAGTGCATTTACCAAGGCAAGGTCAGTGCGCCTCAGGCCTGACCTCGGCCTGCGTCTCCCCTGGTTCCTGCATACGCCGGAACCAGGTTGAAAGCAGCGCCCCAGAGATGTTGTGCCACACACTGAACAACGCGCTCGGCACCGCCGCCAACGGCGAAAAATGCGCCGCCGCCAGCGCCGCGCCCAGCCCCGAGTTCTGCATGCCCACCTCCAGCGCCAGTGACTTGCGCTGAGCCAGCGGCAACTTGCACAGCTTGCCGGTGAGGTAGCCAAGCAAATAGCCAAAGCTGTTATGCAGAATCACCACCGCCATGATCAACAAACCCGACTCGGCAATCTTCGCCTGGCTCGCCGCAACCACTGCGCAGACAATCATCACGATGCTCACCACCGAAACCAGCGGCAGCACCTGCACTGCAGCCTGCACCCGTGCCCCCAGCAAGCGCTGGGCGAGCACGCCGAGGATGATCGGCAGCATCACCAGCTGCAGAATCGACCAGAACATGTCCATGAACGAAACCGGCAACCAGGCCGAGGCCAGGAACCAGATCAGCGCAGGTGTCAGCAGCGGCGCCAGCAGCGTAGTCACCGCCGCGATCGCCACCGCCAGCGCCAGGTCACCCTTGGACAGCCATACCATCACGTTCGAGGCCGTGCCACTCGGGCAGCAACCGACCAGAATCACACCGACGGCGATCTCTGCCGGGAGATGGAACAGCTGACACAGCAACCAGGCCATGCCCGGCATGATCACAAAATGCGCGACCACACCCAGCGCAACCCGCCAGGGCTGGCGGGCGAGGGCGGCGAAGTCGTCGAGTTTGAGGGTCAGGCCCATGCCGAACATCACCAGCCCAAGCAGCGGCACGATGGCTACCTTCAGGCCGATGAACCATTGCGGCTGCAGGAACGCCAGGCAGGCAAACAGTAATACCCAAAGGGCGAAGGTGTTGCCGACGAAGCGGCCGAGGGCGGCGAGGGCACGCATGGGGCAATCCTTGTTCTTCTATTAAGTAGCCAGTCGATGCAAATGGGGCTGCGCGGGCAACCCCAGGCCGCAATTAGACGCCTTGCGGAATCTCTTCACCACCCAGCGCTTCGAACAGCGCCGGCAGGAATTCCTTGAAGGTCATCATCATCAGCAGGAAGCTCGCATCGAACTGCTGCTGCGCTTCTTCACCGCCGTCCTGCTCGGCCTGCTCTTGCAGCAGTTCTTCGAATTTCAGGCGCTTGATCACGGTCTTGTCGTCGAGCACGAACGACAGCTTGTCCTGCCAGGCCAGGGCCAGCTGGGTGACGACCTTGCCGTTGCCCAGGTGCAGCTGGATCTCGTCGCTTTTCAAGTCCTGACGTTTGCAGCGGACGATACCGCCGTCTTCGTGGGTGTCACGCAGCTCGCACTCGTCCAGGACGTGGAAGTCCTGAGCCGCCTGCGAAGTGACCCACTCGGTCATGGTCGCGCTAGGCGCAGCCTTCACGGTGACCGGACGTACCGGCAGCGAGCCCATGACTTCACGCAGGGTCGACAGCAGGTCTTCGGCGCGCTTGGCGCTGGCTGAGTTGACCAGGATCAGGCCCTGGCGTGGGGCGATGGCGGCAAAGATCATCGAGCGACGAATGAAAGCGCGTGGCAGGAAGGCCTGGATGATCTCGTCCTTGATCTGGTCGCGTTCTTTCTTGTAGACCTTGCGCATCTGCTCGGTCTCGATCTCTTCGATTTTCTCTTTGACCGCGTCGTTGACGACGCTGCTGGGCAGGATGCGTTCTTCCTTGCGCGCGGCAATCAGCAGGTACTCGCCGCTGACATGCACCAGCGGGGCGTCTTCACCCTTGCCGAACGGCGCGACGAAACCATAGGTGGTCAGCTCCTGGCTGGCGCACGGACGGGCCGGCTTGCTGGCCAGGGCAGTTTCCAGTGCCTCAGGCTCGAATGGGACTTCCTGGGTCAGGCGGTAGGTCAGCAGGTTCTTGAACCACATGGGGGTAGATCTCTCCTTAATGCATAAGGCGGGCATTATTCTCCGAGTGGGGCCATGCGGCCAACCCTGTCAGAGGGCCATCAGGCGGTTAATGGTCAATAAAAGCGTGATTGCGCTAGGTCCTTGAAAGGCCTGCAAAATTATTTGAAAAAAGTGCTTGCCAGGGTGGTACGTCCTCCGTAGAATGCGCGCCACACCGAGACGAAGGGTGATTAGCTCAGCCGGGAGAGCATCTGCCTTACAAGCAGAGGGTCGGCGGTTCGATCCCGTCATCACCCACCACTCGATGTATAGCGCAGCGGTAGTTCAGTCGGTTAGAATACCGGCCTGTCACGCCGGGGGTCGCGGGTTCGAGTCCCGTCCGCTGCGCCATATTGAGCTTCAAGGCCCACTGAACACCTTGAAGCGACAGAGAAAGCGACCTTAGGGTCGCTTTTTTTGTTTCTGGCATTGCGTCAGAATGCCTTGTCCGCCGGTCGCGGCCAGCAGGCTGTGCTCCGGCTCTTCATTGCACGCAAGAGACCGACCATGCAGGATGCCAGTACCTCTCCAACGCCCGCCGCTGCGGCGCCCTTGCTCGGTATCGACCTGGGCACCACCAACAGCCTGATCGCCGTATGGCAGGATGGCCAGGCCCACTTGATCGCCAACGCTCTCGGCGACGTACTGACGCCATCGGTGGTCAGCGTCGATGAGGATGGCAGTATTCTGGTCGGCAAAGCCGCCAAAGCCCGCCTGACCACCCACCCGCTGCGCAGCGCAGCTGCCTTCAAGCGGTTTATGGGCAGCGACAAGCGCTTCGAACTTGGCGAGCACCGCTTTACCCCCGAAGAACTGTCGGCGCTGGTGCTGGGTGCCTTGAAGCAGGATGCCGAAGCGTATCTGGGCTGCCCGGTCAGCGAAGCGGTGATCTCGGTGCCGGCCTATTTCAGTGACGAGCAGCGCAAGCGCACGGTGTTTGCCGCAGAGTTGGCCGGGCTCAAGGTGCAGCGGCTGATCAACGAACCAACCGCAGCAGCCATGGCCTACGGCCTGCACGAACAGAAGTTCGAGCGCACACTGGTGTTCGACCTGGGCGGCGGCACCTTCGATGTGACCGTGCTGGAATACGCGCTGCCGCTGATCGAAGTGCATGCCTCCACCGGTGACAACTATCTGGGCGGTGAAGACTTTACCGACGCATTGTTGCTGGCATGCCTGCGCGACTGGGGGCTCAAGCTCGAACAACTCGAGCCACAGGCGCTGGCCAGCCTGCACGACGCCATCGATCAGTTCAAACACGCGCTGGGCGAGGGCCAATGGACCTTGACCTGGCAAGGCGACGGCCAGGCCCGCGAATGGCAGCTCGACGAACTCAAGCTGCAGGGCATCTGGGCGCCGTTGCTGGTGCGGGTGCGCGCACCGATCGAGCAGGCCCTGCGCGATGCGCGCCTGAGCCCCAAGGAGCTCGACAGCCTGGTGCTGGTCGGCGGCGCCACGCGCATGCCGCAGGTGCAGCAGTTGGTGGCCAAGCTGTTTGGCCGGCTGCCGTACCGGCACCTGGACCCAGACACCATCGTCGCCCTCGGCGCCGCCAGCCAGGCGGCTTGCAAGGCACGCGATGCGGCCATCGACGAGCTGATCCTGACCGACGTCTGCCCGTACACCCTGGGTATTGCCTCGCAGCGGGGCGAGCAGAGCGCCGGCGCGTTTTCGCCGATCATCGAGCGCAACACGGTGATCCCCACCTCGCGGGTCGAGCGCTTCTACAGCACTCATCCCGAGCAGAAAACCGTGCGTATCGCGGTGTATCAGGGCGAGCGGCCCTGGGTGCGCGACAATATTCTGGTCGACAGTTTCGAGGTCCCGCTGCAGCCGACCGGGCAGATCCAGTCATTGGATGTGCGTTTCAGCTACGACATCAACGGCTTGCTCGAAGTCGATGTGACCTTCATCGAAACCGGCCTCAAACACAGCCACAGCATCGACCGCAGCCCGACCGGGCTGGATCAGGACGCGCGCCAGGCCAGTCATGAGCGCTTGTCGCGGCTGAAAATTCACCCACGCGACGCCTTGCCCAACCGCACCCTGCTGGCGCGGCTGGAGCGGGCCTGGATGCAGAGCCTGGGCGATGAGCGCGAGCTGATCGGCAGTTGGCTGGATGCCTTCAATGGGGTGTTGGCGGGGCAGCAGGCCAGTGAGATCAGCCGCCAACGCCAGCAATTGAGCCAGGCGCTGGACGAGCTGCGTTACTGAAGTTGACCCGGGCCGCACTGCGGCCCTTTGCCTTGAACAGGGTGACGGCTCAGCCGTTCATCCGGCGCAAGGCGGCCTGCAAGCCACCCTCCAGATCGGCTGCCTTGCCCGGCACTGGCCCATAGCGGTTGGGCAGCTTGTCGCCTGGCAGGCTCAACAGTATCAGCGGCACCACCGGCAGCACCCGGCTGAGCACCACCAGCAGGATCAGCACCGGTACGCCCTGGCCGAGGTCGCGCAGGCGCCGCAGCATGGCGCTGACCATCAGCAGCACCATCGGCGCCGCCATCGCCGGCAGCAAGGTCATCAGGCTGCCGCAGGCGATCACCGCCAACAGATGCAGGCCGAAGCCCTTGCGGTCGAGGCGGCTGTTGAGCTTCCACACCGCCCACATCGGCTCCGCCACCTGCTTGCTGTTGTTGCGCAGCATGCGTTCGGTCCAGCCCAACAGGGCCATGATCGCGCAGCGCAGGCCGGGGTCGAGGTCGACGTTGTCTTTGGCTTTCTGCAACCTACGCAACAACCGCGTTTTCGGCGGTGCGCAGTCATTGAGCAGGCTGTCGAGGGCATCCAGGGCGTCGTTGAACGGGGCGCTGGCCATGCCTTGTTTACGCAATAGCTGCCCGCTTGGATGTGTGCACTTGCCGGCCACCAGGCTGCGACGTAATGGCTCGTACCAATAGTCCTCGATGTACAGCGCCTCTAGGCGATCACGTAGGCGGGTGCGCTGGGCCTCGTCGAGGCTGCGATCGTGATAGAGCACAGCGCAGAACAGCATTTTGCCCAGTGGGTAATCGTCGAGCACTGCCGGTTCGTTTTCCAGGCAGGTCAGCAACTGCGCAGCGGTGGGCAGGCGGCTGCTGTCGAGCGCCGTACGCAGGCTCAGCACGCGGCTGGCGAGCAGGCCTTGCAGCGGTTCGTTGTAATCCAGCGCAGCCAGCACATCGCTGCTGCCATGTGGCCCGGCGATGGCCTGCAACAACGCGCTGTGCAGGGCGGCGAACGGGTGCTCGGCAGGGTAGTGCAGTTGCCCAGGCAGTTGCGGGTCGATCAAGGCCAGCCAGCGGCTTGGCTGGTCGAACAGCGCCAGCATGAACAGCTGCTGACGGTGCCAGGCCCACAGGGATTCGCCTGCTGCCGGCGCTGGTAGCGGCGCGCCATGGGCGGCCAGGGCTTCCTGCGTCTGCAGGGCGAACGGCCGGGTGAACATGCGGCGCATGTCGAACTGGCTGTTGAGTTCATGCAGGGCGTGCTCGGGATACACCCGCATACGCCGCAGCCATTCGCGGCAGATCGGGCGAATGGCATCCTCGTGCAGCGCTTCGGGCAACTGCGCGCGTGGATCATTGGCTGCGCAGAGGTCCACTAGTGCCTGTACCACCGGCGACTGCTCCAGCCAGCGCAACTGCTGCGCCGCTTGCGCCTGCAAGCCTTCCAGGATCAGGTTATCGAGAGTGTCCTCCCGCGCTGGCTCAGCGATTACCAGACGCAGCAGCTCGGCCTCACCGCGTTGCAGGGCCCAGGCCAGCCAGTACAAGCGCTGCAAGTCTGCGTCCGGCTGCTCCTGCAGCAGCCAGGCCAGCAGCGGCAATTCGTCGTCACCGTCCAGGCGCCAGTCGATAAAGGTCGCGGCAATGTCGCCCAGTTCAAGCCGCGCCGCTTCGAGCCAGCGCGACAAAGTCTGCGGGCTCTGCGACGGGCTACCCCAGGCCTGCGCCGGGTCGGCGAGGTCGGCCGGCCAGCTGTCGCGCGGGGTCTGCAGGTCGAACGCCTGGATCAGCAGCGGCAAGCGCTGCGGCTGGTGGCGTGAACAGAGGTTGAGCAGCCAGCGCTCGGCCTGCGGGTGGCGATGTTCGCGCCACAGCCGCAGCCAGCAGTCCAGTGCCTGTTGTTCGGCGCCAAGCGCCTCGGCCTGGCGCGCCAGCAGGTACAGCAGGTCGCCATCGTCGGGCGCCTGTTGCAGTTGCTGCAGCACCTGCGCGTGCAGGGTCTGGCTGCCGATCCCGGCCTGGCAGAACTGAACCAGCAGGCGTTGCAGCAGGGCTTCGTCGTTGGGGAAGGCGAGGCAGGTGTGTGCCTGCACAAACTGCTCGTACTCGAACAGCGGGCGCTGATTGAAACAGTATTCCAGGCTGCGGAAGTACCACAACGTCTCCAGTTGCGCAGCGGGTGGCCAGTCGCGCATCAGGGCGGTATCGAACGGATCGGGTTCGTTCAGGCGCTGGAGAAATGCTTCGACCTCCTGCGGGTCTTGCAGGCGCAGCAACTGTTCAGCCCAACCCAGGCGTTGTGCCAGCAGGCCGGCGCAGCGGTGCGAAATCGGCCCGCAGCTGCGCAGTTCATGCAGCAGCTGCCAGCTCAGTTGTTCCAGTTCGTCCAACGGCAGTTCGTCGAGCTCGACGATGTAGCCCTGCCATGCGGCCGGATCGAAACGCAGGGTGGGCTCTTCCAGCAGCCGGTGAAAACCGCGCAAGGCGGCTGACATCTCGTCGGCTTCGGCTTCGGCTTCGGCTTCGGCTTCGGCTTCGGCTTCGACGACCGGCGCCGCGTCGGCCTCGCTTTCGCGGGCCAGAAGCAGCGCTTGTTCGTAGGCCTCGCGTAGCGCCTGGAAGCCTTGCGGGTCGGTTTCCGGATGATGCGCAGGCAGCAGGCCGCGGTAGGCCTGGCGGATCAGATTGAGATCCTGGGTCGGTTCCAGGCCAAGGCGTATCCAGCAACTCATGACCAGCAGTCCTCTTCCAGCGATGCCGGGCGTTCCGGTTCGGGTAATGGCAAGTCCCAGCTGAGGCTGGCCAGCAGCTCACTGGCACCCAGGCGCAGGTTGAGCAGGATGCAGCGGTTCCAGTGCTCGCTGCCCTGGCGCTCGAGTTCGGCGGCGAGGGCCTGGTCGCTGCTGTCAGAGACGTTCCACAGCGCCTTGCCGAACAGGTAGCCGGCCAGGTAGGCGTCCCAGCTGTTGTAGTAATGGCGGGCACGCAAGGCCAGGCGGTAGTGCAGGTAGAGGCTTTCTTCGGCGGTGATATAGGACTTTTTCAGCCCGGCGCGCAGCAGAAAGCTCATCCGCCCCAGGTCCCAGGCGCGGGTGCCGCCGGGGCCGCAGTCAGGGTAGGTGCGGGCGGCGTACTGGTACTTGATCCGGTCGCGTTCGGGCAGGCGTTCGAGCAGCGCTTGCCACTGGCTGGGCAAACAGCGCTGGAACTGCCAGTAGGCTTCGGACAGTTCGGTGGCGTGGCCGCTGTCAGCCATGCCGAGGATATCCAGCAACTGCGCACGGTTGCTGATGCCCCACCAGCGTTCGAGGTCGCTCTGGTCGTCGCCCTCGTGATAGTCCGGCGCGGTGTAGCTGGCGCCGTTGAGGGCAGCCATCGGTGCGGACAAGGCATGCAGCCAATGCTGCGCGGTTTCTTCCATGACACGGACTCCTGGGCCGGCGCAGAACAGGGGAGGGCGGCCGGCCTTGCGGGTGGCGATTGTAAATAGCGGCCAGCGCGGCGGCAAATGGCCTGCTCGGGATGGCGCTTCAGCTGACCGTTTTTCCGGCCAGACGTTCTTCCTCGCGCAGGGTCAGCACTTCATAACCGTCCGCGGTGACCGCAACGGTGTGCTCCCACTGCGCCGACAGCGCGCCGTCGCGGGTGATCACCGTCCAGCCATCTTTCAGCTCGCGGGTGCCGCGCGCGCCCTGGTTGATCATCGGCTCGATGGTGAAGACCATGCCCGGCTTGAGCTTCATGCCCATGCCGCGTTGGCCGAAGTGGAGGATCTCCGGTTTTTCGTGCATCTGCTGGCCGATGCCGTGGCCGCAGTATTCGCGTACCACGCTGTACCCGGCCGCTTCGGCAGTGCTCTGGATGGCGTGGCCGATGTCACCCAGGGTTGCCCCCGGGCGAACCTGCTCGATGCCGCGCCAGAGCGCGTCATAAGTGGTTTCTACCAACCGCTCGGCTTCAGCACTGATCGCGCCGATGCGGTACATCTTCGACGAGTCGGCGATATAGCCGCCTTGTTCCAGGGTGATGTCGACGTTGACGATCGAGCCTTCTGCGAGTACTTCGTCAGCCTTGGGCATGCCGTGACAGACGACGTGATCGACCGAAGTGTTCAGCGAATAGGGGAAACCGTACTGGCCCTTGCTGGCCGGCCTGGCGCGCAGGGTCTGGACGATGAACGCCTCGGCGTGGTCGTTGATCTGCATGGTCGTTATGCCGGGACGGATAAAACCGTCGAGCTCGGCGAATACCTTGGCCAGCAACTGGCCGGCGCGGCGCATCAGCTCGAGTTGTTCAGGTGTCTTGAGGATGACTTGGGACATTGGCGCTTCTAAGACCTCGCTTGAATCAGGCTGCAGCATATCCCCATGGCCCCCAGCCTTGCCACCGCAGCGCCGTGCCCCAGGATGGGGACGCGTGCACCAACACGAGTCGAACCCCCCCCGCAAGCAATGCATCGGCTTACTCACCACCACCCGTCTTCACCAGCGCCGATCTCCTGTAGGAGCGGCCTTGTGTCGCGAAAGGGCCGCAAAGCGACCCCAAGGTTCACCTCAAAACCCCAGACCTGGCACAGTCCCTGCTACACCCCATCCACAACACGCCCCACTGATCAACGGCGATCAATCAGGGGCCTCACCCAGATGAGAACAGGCAAAGGCGCCTGGAGCTTCGGCTCCAGGCGTTTTTTTTTGTCTTTGCGGCGGCCAACACCGCCAACCCGTGATCGAGGATCGGCTATGCAGGCAACAGCGAACGGCGGACAACTTCAGCGACTGGTCATCGTCGGCAACGGCATGGTCGGCCATCACTGCGTCGAGCAACTGGTCGAGCGCGGCGCGCTGGCGCGCTTCGAGGTACGCGTATTCGGCGAAGAACGTCAGCGCGCCTACGACCGCGTGCACCTTTCAGAGTACTTCGCCGGCAGCGACAGCGAAGCGCTGGCCATGTGCGAGGCGGATTTCTACGATCGCCACGGCGTGCACCTGCACCTTGGTGAGGGCGTGCTCGAGATCGATCGCGAGCGCTGTGAGGTTGTCACCGCCGAGGGCCGCTATGGCTATGACCAGTTGGTCCTGGCCACCGGCTCCTATCCGTTCGTGCCATCGGTCGAAGGTTCCAGCGGCACATCGCGGCTGGTCTATCGAACCCTGGATGACCTCGACGCCATTCGCGCCGCCGCCAGCGGCAGCCGCCGGGGTGTGGTGGTCGGTGGCGGCCTGCTTGGCCTCGAAGCAGCCAACGCCCTGAAGTCGCTGGGCCTGGAAGCACACGTAGTCGAGTTCGCGCCGCGTTTGATGCCGGTGCAGCTCGACAGTGAAGGCGGCGCTGCCTTGAAAGCGCAGATCGAGGCGCTGGGCGTCGGTGTGCATGTGTCACGCGCCACCCAGTCGATCAGCACGGGCAGTGAGTACCGCTACCGGATGAATTTCGACGGTGGCGAATTTCTTGAAACCGACCTGATCGTGTTCTCCGCCGGTATCCGCGCACAGGACGCTCTTGGCCGCGCCTGCGGCCTGGAGATTGGTGCGCGGGGCGGGGTGGCGATCGACCACGATTGCCGCAGCAGCGACCCGCAGATATTTGCCATCGGCGAATGCGCCTCGTGGAACGGCAGCGTGTTCGGCCTGGTCGCGCCCGGTTACAGCATGGCGCGCAACCTTGCTGCACTGTTGCTGGGTGAAACGTCTACCCCGTTCACCGGCGCCGACATGTCGACCAAGCTCAAGCTGCTTGGAGTCGATGTCGGCTCGATCGGCGATGCCCATGGTGCGACTCCCGGTGCACGCAGTTACCGCTTCATCGACGAGGCCAACGCGGCCTATCGCCGGCTGGTGGTCGATGCCAGCGGCAAGCATGTGCTCGGCGCGGTGCTGGTCGGCGACAACAGCTACTACGACACCCTGCTGCAGTACTGCCAGAACGGAATTGCCCTGCCCGCTGACCCGGCCGCGCTGATCCTGCCGCAGGGCGGCGGCGCACCGGCGCTGGGTGCCGATGCCTTGCCCGATACGGCGACCATCTGCTCCTGCCACAATGTAAGCAAGGGCGCGGTCTGTGCGGCCATCGACAGCGGCTGCAGCGACCTCGCCGCCGTCAAGAGCTGCACCAAGGCGGCCAGCGGTTGCGGCGGTTGCGCGGCGCTGCTCAAGCAGGTTTTCGAGCACGAGTTGACCGCCCGCGGCGTCACCGTCGACAAGAGCCTGTGCGAGCACTTCGCCTATACCCGTCAGGAGCTTTACGGGCTGGTCCGGGTCGAGGGCATCCGCACGTTCAACGAGTTGCTCGAGCGTCACGGCAACGGCCATGTCGGCTGTGACATCTGCAAGCCGGCGGTAGGTTCGATCCTGGCCTCGTGCTGGAACCAGCCGATCATGGACGCCGCGCTGGTACCGTTGCAGGACACCAACGACACCTTCATGGCCAACATGCAGAAAAACGGCACCTACTCGGTGGTGCCGCGCATTCCCGGTGGCGAGATAACCCCGGACAAGCTGATCGTGATCGGCCAGGTGGCGAAGAAATACGACCTCTACACCAAGATCACCGGCGGCCAGCGCATCGACCTGTTCGGCGCGCAGTTGCACGAGTTGCCGCTGATCTGGGGCGAGCTGATCGCTGCGGGCTTTGAGACCGGCCACGCCTATGGCAAGTCGACGCGTACGGTCAAATCCTGCGTCGGCAGCACCTGGTGCCGCTACGGCGTGCAGGACAGCGTGGCTATGGCCCTGCGCCTGGAAGACCGCTACAAGGGCCTGCGCTCGCCGCACAAGCTCAAGTTTGCTGTGTCCGGTTGCACCCGCGAATGCGCAGAGGCGCAGAGCAAGGACATCGGCGTGATCGCCACCGACAAGGGCTGGAACCTCTACGTCTGCGGCAACGGCGGCATGCGCCCGCGACACGCCGAGCTGTTCGCCACCGACCTTGATGACGACAGCCTGATCCGCATGATCGACCGCGTGCTGATGTTCTACATCCGCACCGCCGACAAACTGCAGCGCACTTCGGTCTGGCGCGAGGGCCTGGAAGGCGGCCTGGATTACCTCAAGGCAGTGATCCTCGACGACAGCCTGCAGCTTGGCAGCGAGCTCGAAGCGCAGATGCAGCACGTCGTCGATCAATACCAATGCGAGTGGGCCAACGCCCTCAACGACCCTGAGAAGCTCAAGCGCTTCCGCACCTTCGTCAACGATCAGCGCGCTGACCCTGACGTGCACTTTGTGCGTGAACGCGAACAACGCCGGCCGGTGGCCGCGCTGCACCTGATCCCAACCGTCGAGGAGGCCGTCTGATGAGCTCATCCAATGTCGCAGTGGCGCAACAACAGAATTGGCAAACGGTTTGCCAGCGTGGCGATCTGGTCGCCGATTCCGGTGTGGTGGTGTGGGTGGACGGCGAGCAGGTGGCGCTGTTCTACCTGCCTGGCCAGGCTCAGCCGCTGTATGCCGTGGCCAACCGCGACCCGCGTTCGGGCGCCAATATCATCGGACGCGGCCTGATCGGCAGCATCGGTGGCGAGCTGACGGTGGCGGCGCCCTTGTACAAGCAGCACTTCAGCCTGCGCAGCGGGCGCTGCCTGGAAGACCCGCAGCAGGCGCTGCGTACCTGGCCGGTGCGCCTGGCAGGGGAGGCTGTCGAGGTAGCGATGCGCTAAGATGGCGGACCGACGCTGATCGCGGGCAGAGCTGCTCTTACGCATGAATCTCGATACTCGAATCAAGTACCGCCACTTGCTGTGCTTTCTGGAAATCGCCCGCCAGGGCAGCCTGGCGCGTGCGGCTGACGTTCTGGCGATCAGCCAGCCAGCGATTTCCAAGACCCTCAAGGAGCTTGAGCAGTTGCTGGAGACGCGGCTGTTCGAGCGCACTCGGCTGGGCGTCGAGCTGACCACCGCCGGCACCCGCTTTATGCGCTACGCCGGCCCCAGCGTGCAGGCCCTGCGCGATGGCGTGAACAGTGTGCGCGGTGAGGCACGCGCGCCGTCGCAGGTGCGCATTGGCGTGCTCTCGACCGTCGAAGGCCTGCTCATGCCCGAGGCGCTGTGCCGCCTGCATCAGCGCCATCAGGCGTTGCTGATCAGTGTGGTCACTGGGGTCAGTGCGCAGTTACTCGGCCAGTTGCGCCTGGGTGAGCTGGAGCTGGTGGTCGGGCGCATGACCGACAGCCCGCAGATCCAGGGCTTGTCGTTCGAGCATCTGTACAGCGAATCGATGAGCCTGGTGGTGCGTCCGGGCCATCCGCTGCTGGCGCTGCAGCCGCTCGAGCGCAGCCGGGTTGGCGACTATCCGCTGGTGTTGCCTCCGCTCGGCACCACTATTCGCCAACACGCCGACAGCCTGTTCGTGCAGTGCGGCATCCACATGCCGGCGCAACGCCTGGAGACCTTGTCGCTGGCGCTGAGCCGGCGCTATCTGCTGGGCAGCGATGCGGTCTGGGTTGCCCCGCGTGACGCGGTGCTGATCGATCTGGGCCGCGGCGAGCTGGTCGAGCTGGACCTGGGCATCTATGAGCCGGGTGGCTCGGTAGGTATCTGTCGCAATGCCGCGCTGCCGCAGAGCCTGCCGGCGCAGTGGGTGTGCGAGGTGTTGCGGGAGTTGGCTGGGGAATATCGTGATGGGGTTTATCCGTGATGAGTTATATCCGGAATTGCTGGGGGCGCTATGCGCCCCTTTCGCGACACAAGGCCGCTCCTACAGGGGACCGCGTATGCCTTGGTTGCGCGGTCTGTGTAGGAGCGGCCTTGTGTCGCGAATGGGCTGCGCAGCAGCCCCCGACATACTCAAACCAAGCCCAATCCCCCGCCATGAACAACCTTTCACCTACTGAACTTACTGCCCGCAAGCGGCTCCTATGCCGGTAGCCATTGGTAACGACCGCCTGCTAAGCTCGCGGCTTTACCCTGATTGCCCTTATGGCGCATGAACAAGGAACTAGCATGAAACAACATCGTTTGGCGGCTGCGGTTGCCCTGGTAAGTTTGGTTCTGGCGGGCTGCGACGCTCAGACCAGCGACGTCGAGCTGAAAACCCCGGCACAGAAAGCCTCCTACGGTATCGGCCTGAACATGGGCAAGAGCCTGGCTCAGGAAGGCATGGAAGATCTTGATTCGAAAGCAGTCGCCATGGGTATCGATGACGCTGTCAGCAAGAAAGAGCAGCGCATCAAGGATGACGAACTGGTCGAGGCCTTCACCGCGCTGCAAAAGCGTGCCGAAGAGCGCCTGACCAAAGCGAGCGAACAAGCCGCATCGGCTGGCAAGAAGTTCCTCGAAGAAAACGCCAAGAAACAGGGCGTCGTGACCACCGCTTCCGGTCTGCAGTACGAAGTCGTGAAGAAAGCCGATGGCCCACAGCCAAAAGCCTCTGACGTGGTGACCGTTCACTACGAAGGCAAGCTGATCGATGGCAAGGTGTTCGACAGCTCGGTCGAGCGCGGTAGCCCGATCGATCTGCCGGTCAGCGGCGTGATCCCAGGTTGGGTCGAAGGCCTGCAATTGATGCACGTCGGCGAGAAGTACAAGCTGTACATCCCGGCTGAGCTGGCTTACGGCGCACAGAGCCCAAGCCCGCTGATCCCGGCCAACTCGGTACTGGTGTTCGACCTGGAACTGCTGGCGATCAAAGATCCGAGCAAGCTCGAAGGCGCCGAGCCGCCAGCTGAAGCGCCAGCTCAGTAAGCCTTAGCGTGTCTACGACGCCCCGTCTCGACGGGGCGTTGTCGTTTTTGCGGGCACCCAGGCGAACCTCGGCCGGCATTGCTTGTCCGAGTTGGGGTGGCCGAACATGTCTGCCCGATGACGCAAAACGTTTGCGCGACTGTCACGATTGGGTAAAAAACGCCCGATCTAAGCGCGACCCTTGCCCTGTCGGCACGGGGCGGCGGAAACTGTGCCCTGTTCACAAGGTTATCCACAATAAATGTGGATAACCTCATCGCCCGGAGGCCCCATGAGTGCACCCTGGAAGTTCAGCCGATTTCTGCCTCTGGCCGAGCGCCTGCTTAGCCGTGGTAGGTTACCGGCGCTGTTGTTTGCCGTTGCACGCAAAGGCCCAAAACTAGGCCAATTGCGTGAGGATCTGCGCTTGATGCAGAGCCTGTGCCTGGCCTGGTGGCGCGGCGAGTACCGCGCCATCAGCCCGAAGGCGCTGGTGACCATCGTCGCCGGCCTGCTGTACTTCGTCAGCCCGCTGGATGCGATCCCCGACTGGTTGCTGGGGGTCGGTTTTCTCGATGACATCGCCGTGCTCGGCTGGGTATTGAAGACCGTGGCCGACGAACTGGGCCGCTTCAAGGCCTGGCGCGACGCGCAAACGCCGGAGCGTCTGCGCGTGGTAGAGCGCCTGCCAGACACCCCCGAGGCCCTGCGCCTGGAGCGCGGTACGCCTTGAATTCAGCCTGATCTGCACAGACCCTCGCGCTTGGTCATATAATTGGCATAAAGGTTATGCCTACGGGCTACATGCAGTAGTCCTACGTGAGGGGTTGCAATGGAAATTCAGGTCATCAGCCGGGACGATAAGCCCGAATACGCCGTCATTCCCTGGGAGCAGTATCAGGCCTTGCTGGTCGCTGCCGGCCAGGCGCCTGCGTCCAGCCTCGCCAAGGTAGAGCAGACGCCAGCAGGTCCTGCTGCAGCGCCTGCCAGCCTACCGGCAATCACCGAGCTGGCTCGCCTGCGTGAGGCCAAGGGCCTTGCTCCTGAAGCGCTGGCACGCAGCGTCGGTATCAGCCCGGCCTACCTGGCCATGATCGAAGCCGGTGAGCGTGAAGCCGGTGCGCCGATCCTGCGCAGCCTGGCCTGGCACCTGGGCATTGCTGGCTGGAGCGAGCCGTCATGAGCGCCGTCAGGATCAGCCGCCAGCATTGGGACGGGCTGCTCGGCGAGCTGGACATGGCGCGCCGCCAGCGCCACCTGCTGACCTACCGTGCCCTGCTCGAGCGCCTGCAATTGCCAACCCCGGCCATGCAGACGCTGACCGCCGCACTGGAGCATCTGGCCGCCATCGACGCACGCGCCGAACAGCCGCTGCGCAGCTCGCTGGTGATCAGCCAGGGCGCCAGCCGCCTGCCGCGTACCGGCTTTTTCGAATGTGCCGAGCGCCTGGGCAGGTTTACCGGGCCGGTCGATGGCATGGAGGCAGCCTCCTGGCACGCCTCGGAAGTGGCCAGGGTATTCGAGCACCCCTATGCCGAGCCCGGAACAACCCGGTCGGTGTAGGAGCGGCCTTGCCGGGACGCCGGACCGGTCCGAAAGGCGCGCGAAGCGGGCCAGGCGATTTGCGGTGCTGCATAAATCCTGGGGCCGCTTCGCAGCCCTTTCGCGACACAAGGCCGCTCCTACAGGGGTGCGCAGCGCACTGCCGAGCGCCGCGGTCGATAAAAAAAGGGGGACGCCAATGCGTCCCCCTTTTTTGCGACTGGCGTTAGCCGGCGATCACTTCTTGGCTACCGACGAGCTCAGGCTCAGGTAATCAAGCAGGATGCGCCCGGTTTCGGCCAGGTAGGCGTCGTCTTCCGGTTTGGTGTTTTCATCTTCCACCGGCAGCGCGTCTTCGTCTTCTTTCTTCAGTTCCTTGAGCGGCTCTTCACCCTTGGCCTTGCGGCGGATGTTTTCCAGGGCCAGTTGCTTGCCCTCGATTTCATCGTGGCGGGCGCGACGGGTCTGCTCGTTGAGGCTGACGGTCTTCTCGCTCATCAGCTTCTGGCTCAGGGCCAGGCGGTCACGGATGTAGGTGAACTCGGCATCCTTGGCGCTACGGGCGTCGTGACGGGCCTTCAGCTCGGTGAGGAACGGCTTGAACGGGTCCACGGCAGGCTTGATCGCCGGCTTGATGGTGTCCCATGGCATGGCCTCGGGCAGGGCGCTCTCGCCGATTTCCTTGGTGTCGATGATCGACGGGTAGTCGATATCCGGCAGCACGCCCTGATGCTGGGTGCTCTGCCCGGAAACCCGGTAGAACTTGGCCAGGGTCAGTTTCAGCTCACCGTGGTTGAGCGGCTGGATGGTCTGCACGGTGCCTTTGCCGAAGGTCTGGCCGCCGATGATCAAGGCGCGGTGGTAGTCCTGCATGGCGCCGGCAAAAATCTCCGAGGCCGAGGCCGAGAGACGGTTGACCAAGAGCGTCAGCGGGCCTTTGTAGAACGCGCCGCGGTTTTCATCTTCAAGCACATCGACGCGGCCGTCGCTGTTGCGCACCAGCACGGTCGGGCCCTTGTCGATGAACAGGCTGGTCAGCTCGGTGGCTTCCTGCAACGAGCCGCCGCCGTTGTTGCGCAGGTCGATGACCACGCCGTCGACTTTCTCGTTCTGCAGTTCGGTGAGCAGTTTCTTGACGTCGCGCGTGGTGCTCTTGTACTCAGGATCGCCGGCACGGTAGGCCTTGAAATCGAGGTAGAAGGCCGGGATCTCGATGATCCCCAGCTTGTAGTCACGGCCGTCCTGCTTGAGCTTGAGCACCGACTTTTTCGCCGCCTGCTCTTCAAGCTTGACTGCTTCACGGGTGATCGAGACGATCTTGCTGGTCTGGTCGCTCGGCGCATTGCTGGCCGGGATGACTTCAAGACGCACCACCGAACCTTTCGGCCCGCGGATCAGCTTGACCACTTCGTCCAGGCGCCAGCCGACCACGTCGACCATTTCCTTGTTGCCCTGGGCCACACCGATGATCTTGTCGGCCGGGGCGACCTGCTTGGTCTTGGCGGCAGGGCCGGCCGGTACCAGGCGGACGATCTTGACCTGATCGTTGTCGTTCTGCAGCACCGCACCGATGCCTTCGAGCGACAGGCTCATGTTGATGTCGAAGTTTTCGGCGTTGTCCGGCGACAGGTAGTTGGTGTGCGGGTCGTAGGACTGGGCGAAGGTGTTGATGTAAGCCTGGAAGATGTCTTCGGCACGGGTTTGGTCAAGCCGCGCAAGTTGGTTCTTGTAGCGCTTGATCAGGGTTTCCTGAATCTGCTTGAAGTCCTTGCCGGCGATCTTCTGGCGCAGCACTTCATCCTTGACGCGTTTGCGCCAGAGGTCGTCCAGCTCGGCGTCGTTCTTCAGCCATGGCGCGTCTTTGCGATCGACCAGCAGCGACTCGTCAACGGTGAAGTCGATCTTGTCGACGCCCTTGTTGAGTTCGGCCAGGGCAAAGTCCAGGCGGGCTTTGACGCGGTTCAGGTAACGCTTGTAGATGGTGAAGCCCGGATCAAGATTACCGCTCTTGAGGAAATCGTCGAACTGGGTCTTCCACTTGTCGAACTCGGCGATGTCCGAGGCCGTGAAGTAGCTGCGCGATGGATCGAGCAGTTTGATGTAGCTGTCGTAGATGATCACCGAACGGGCGTCATCCAGTGGCGGCTTGCTGTAGTGGTGGCGCTTGAGCAGCTCGACCACATTGAGACTGGCAACCACCTCGTCCCGGTCTGGCTGCAGGCTTTCCCACTTGTTGGCGGCGGCCGCATTGCCGCCAAGCGTCAGGCTGCCAACGCCAATGAGCAGGGCGAGGGCGGTGCTGGGCAGAAAATGCTTCATGCTGATTCGACGTAAAGGCAATTGATCACGCATAGTAGGCCGTCTATTCCGTTCGCCGGTTCCATGGAGCCGGGCAAATACTGCAAAAAGCCCGGGACAAGGCGATCCCGGGCTCAGTCATGACTCAACTATGGAGGCACTGTGAAGGCATTGCAAGGCGTTGACGGACATGTGGAGTGGGTCGAGGCCGAGCGCCCGACCTGTGATGCCGGCCAGGTACGCATCCGCGTAGCCGCGGCAGGCCTGAATCGGGCGGATATGCTCCAGATCGCGGGCAATTACCCTCCGCCGCCGGGCGCCAGCCCGTATCTGGGGCTGGAATGTTCCGGGATTATCAGTGAAGTCGGCCCCGGCACCGACTGGCGCGTCGGCGAGCGCGTCTGTGCGCTGCTGGCGGGTGGTGGCATGGCCGAGGAAGTGGTGGTCGATGCTCGCCACGTGCTGCCGGTGCCCGAGGGCCTGAGCCTGCACGAGGCGGCGGCGATCCCCGAGGTGTATGCCACGGCCTGGCTGAATATCTTCCAGCTCGGCGCGCTCAAACCTGGCGAAAAACTGCTGGTGCATGCCGGCGCCAGTGGCGTCGGCTCGGCGGCGATTCAACTGTGCAAGGCGCTGGGCAATCCGGTCTGGGTCAGCGTCGGCTCGCCAGAGCGGCTGGCCTACTGCGAGGCGCTGGGCGCTGCCGGTGGCGTGGTGCGCAACGCCAACCTCGATAATCTCAAGCAACTGGGCCCGTTCGACGTCATCCTTGACCCGGTTGGCGCCAGCTACGGCCCGCTCAATGTCGAGCTGCTGGCGCGCGACGGGCGCTGGGTGATGATCGGCTTGATGGGCGGGCGCAAGTTCGAACTGGACCTGGCGCAGATTCTCGGCAAGCGCCTGCAGCTGACCGGCTCGACCTTGCGCAATCGCGATGATGACTTCAAGGCCGAACTGCTCAAGGAACTCGGCCAGCAGGTCTGGCCGTTATTCACCGATGGTCGGCTCAAGGCGCAGTTGGTGGATACCTATCCGGTCGCGTTCGCCGAAGCCGCCTACGCAGAGCTTGCGACCAATCAGGTCTCCGGCAAGCTGGTGCTGGTGATCGACGATACTCTGGACTGAGTCAGCCATGCCGGGGCGCAGGCCCCGGCTGTTTCACTTCCAGTCGAGGATCGGCCAGCCATGCTGCTCGGCATGGGCACGCAGGACCGGGTCCGGATTGACCGCCCTGGGATGATCGACCTTGAGCAGCAGCGGCAGGTCATTGCGCGAGTCCGAATAGAAGCTCGCGCCCTCGAGGTTTTCCTGCTCCTGATCGAGCCACTCCAGCAGCCGGGTGATCTTGCCTTCGCGATAGGTCAGCACGCCGTGGGTGTTGCCGGTATACACGCCGTTCACCGCTTCCAGCTCGATCGCCAGGTATTCCTCAACGCCCAAGCGCGCCGCAATCGGCCCGACCAGGTGAGTGCCGGAGGCCGAGATGATCAGCACCCGATCACCTTGCTTGCGGTGCTCGGCAATGCAGCGGCAGGCGTCGCCGTAGATGATCGGCTCGATCACATCTTCAACCCATGGCTCGACCAGGTGCGCCAGCTCCTCCAGCGTGCGCCCGGCAATCGGCTCGAGGCTGAAGGCCATATAGTCTTCCATGGCCATCTCACCCTTGCTGTACGCTTCCATCATCTCGCGGTCACGGCGCAGAAACGACTCGCCATCGACCCAGCCCAGCCGCACCATGTGCTCACTCCACAGCGACGCGCAGTCGCCGTGGATCAAGGTTTCATCCAGATCGAAAATTGCCAAAGCCATCGGTACTTCTCCTGAGCTACTTCTATGCCACTTCGCGTAGCGCCGTTGGGTCGATAGCCAAGGATACCCGTTGACCGTCCGCATGCAGATCCTCTGACGAGCGATTGAGCACGTCAACCACCAGTTCGACCCCGCGCACCTTGACCCGATAGCGGATGACGTTGCCGAG
This sequence comes from Pseudomonas shirazensis, assembly GCF_050496565.1. Classification (GTDB taxonomy): domain Bacteria; phylum Pseudomonadota; class Gammaproteobacteria; order Pseudomonadales; family Pseudomonadaceae; genus Aquipseudomonas; species Aquipseudomonas shirazensis_A. The sequence goes on along the minus strand of NZ_JBNWAE010000023.1, from coordinate 35,673 downwards.
CAGGCTATGGCTGCGCACCTGGCCGTCCAGTTCACCGGTGAGGCTCAGGCTGATCGACTCGGGGCGGATCGCCAGGCGGCTGCTGACCGGGCGTTGCAACAGGCGGCTGGCGCTGTCGGCATCGAGCAGGTTGTAGTTGCCGATAAAGCCTGCGGCAAACAGGTCCACCGGCGCGGTATAGAGGGTTTCGGCGTCGCCACTCTGGACGATCCGGCCCTGGTTCATCAGGAAGATGCGGTCGGACATGGTCAGTGCTTCTTCCTGGTCGTGGGTGACGAAGATCGTAGTCAGCCCCAGCTCGCGCTGAATCGCCCTGATCTGCTCGCGCAGGTGCTTGCGAATACGTGCATCCAGCGCCGACAGCGGCTCATCCAGCAGCAACAGGCGCGGCCTGGTCACCAGTGAACGGGCCAGCGCCACGCGCTGGCACTGGCCGCCGGACAACTGATGCGGATAACGCCCGGCAAAGCTGCCCAGCTCGACCAGCTCGAGCACTTCGCGGACCCGCGTGCGGCTTTCTTCAGCCGGGGTTTTCTGCATGCGCAAACCGAAGGCGACGTTTTGCTCGACGGTCATGTTGGGGAATAGCGCATAGCTCTGAAAGACCATGCCGATGCCGCGTTTTTGCGGGCTCAGCGGCACCAGGTCTTGGCCGTCGAGCAGGATCCGGCCGCTGTCGACCGGAGTAAGGCCGGCAATGCAGCGCAGCAAGGTCGACTTGCCGCAACCCGACGGCCCGAGCAGGGTGACGAATTCGCCGCGCTGGATCTGGCAGTCGATATCGTCGAACACCGGGCTGCCGGCGTAACTCTTTTGCAGTTTCTCTACGCTGACGAAGCTCATCTCAGGGTTTGTCCTTGTTCAAGCGATTGGCCACCCAGGTCAACACCAGGACGAAGGCGAAATAGGAAATCACCAGCGCGCTGTTGAAGTGGCCGCTGCTGTTGCGCATGTTGTTCAGGTACACCTGCAGGGTTTCGTAGCGGGTGCCGACCAGCAGGTTGGCGAACACAAATTCGCCGAACAGGAACGAGAACGACAGCAGCAGCGCCACCATCAGGCCCTTGCGCAGGTTCGGCAGCACCACCAGAAACGCCGCCTGCCAGGTGCTGGCGCCGAGCAGTTGGGCGGCGTCCATCAGGTCGCGCAGGTTGATCGCCTGCAGGTTGTTGGTGATGGCCCGGTACATGAACGGCAGGGCCACGGTGAAGTAGCAGCCGATCAGGATCCACGGCGTGCCGACCATCGCCATCGGCCCGCTGCCATACAGCTGCAACAAGCCCACTGAAGACACCACCGGCGGCACCGCAAACGGCAGCAGGATGAGGATGTTCATCAGCGCATCCAGCCGCGGGAAGTGGTAATGCACCACGAACAACAACGGCAGGATCAGGACCACCGACAACAGCAGCGCGCCGACACACACCAGTAGCGACTGGCCGAAGGCGGCGAGAAAGCGCGGCTCGCTCCACAGTGCGACGTACCATTTGAAGGTCAGGCCGCTAGGCAACAGGCTCGCCGACCAACTGGTCGACAGCGAGTAGAGCAAGGTGCCGGCCAGCGGCAGCAGCAGGATCAGAAACAGCAGGTAGACCACGGCGCGGTGGTACCAGCCGCCAGGGCGGGATTCAGCGCGCATGGTAGCTCCTTTTCAACAGCCATTGATGGACCACCGTGACCAGCGTCATCAGCCCTACCAGCACCATCGCCAGAGCGCTGGCCAGGTTCGGGTCGAGGCTGATGTCTCCCGCCACCAGCGCCGCGATGCGGATCGGCAGCACGTTGAAATTGCCCGTAGTCAGTGCATAAACCGTGGCGTAGGCACCGAGGGCGTTGGCCAGCAGAATCACGAAGGTGCCCAGCAGCGCCGGGGTCAGCACCGGCAGGCCGATGTGCCGCCAGAATTGCCAGTGGCTGGCGCCGAGCAGCGCCGCGGATTCGCGCCAGTCTTCGCGCAGGGCGTCGAACGCCGGGTACAGCAGCAACACGCCGAGCGGGATCTGGAAGTAGGTGTACACCAGGATCAAGCCAGTCTTGGAGTAAATGCTGAAGTCTTCAAGCAGGCCGATCTGCTTCAGCAGCAAGGTCAATGCGCCGTTGAAGCCGAGCAGGATGATGAAGGCGAAGGCCAGCGGCACGCCGGCGAAGTTGCTGGTCATGTTGGCGAAGGCACTGACGAAGTCGCGCAGCTTCGAGTCAACCTGGCGCAGCGAGTAGGCGCCAAGGGTGGCGATGATGATGCCGAACAGGCTCGACCAGAAGCTGATCTCCAGGCTGCGCTGCAAGGCTTGCAGATAGAACTTGGAGGCGAACACCTTGCTGAAGTTGTCCAGGCTCCAGCCGCCCTCGGCCTGCACGCTGTGAATCGCCACCCAGCCCAGCGGCGCGATCTGGAACACCAGAAAGAACAGCGCGAACGGCAGCAGGCAGAGCATGGCCAGGTAGCGCCCGCGGCTGCCGGCCATCACGACAGCAGCTCGCGGCAGACGCTTTTGTCATGCGCCGCACCAAGCAGCTCGCAGATCGTGCCGCACAGCTCGGTCTGCAGCGGCTTGGCATTCTGGTCGAGGCTGAACGCGCTGCCGAAGACGAACAGCGGCACTTCACGCTCCTCGGCCAGCAGGCCATTGTGCGAGCGATCGTTGTTCATGCCATGGTCGGCGGTCACCAGCACCTGGTAACCCTCTTCGAGCCAGCGCGGCAGGTAGTCAGCCAGGAGGATGTCGGCGCCGCGGGCGGCGTTGCGGTACTGGCTGCTGTCGAGGCCATGACGATGGCCGGCATCGTCGATGTTCATCGGGTGCACCAGCAGGAAATTCGGAGCGTGGCGGCGGCGCAGGTACTCGGCGTCGGCCAGCAGGTGCGAGTCGGGGTAGTGATCGGCGTAATAGAACAGCCCATGCTGGATCGGCAGTTTCGGCGCATGGGTGTGGCGGTCGCGCAGCGGGTCGAACGGCGAGCGGTTGTACAGCTCGCTCATCCAGTGATACGCGGCGGCCGCGGTGCCCAGGCCTGCCTCGCGGGCGTAGTGAAACACACTGCGTTGGTTGGACAGGCGGTTGACGTTGTTGTGGACGATGCCGCTTTCCAGCGGTGGTACGCCGGTGAGAATGCACTCGTACAGCGGCCGCGACAGCGACGGCAGCTCGCACTGGACCCGGTACAGCGCAGCGCGGTCAGCTTCGACGTAAGCGTGCAGGTGGCCCATCGCATGGTGGGCCACCTCGTGGTTGAGGCCGTCGAGCAGGACCAGAATGACGTTGTGTTGCATGGAGACTCCCGTTATTACCGCGGTGTACTTTTCGCGGGTGAACCCGCTCCCACAGGGTCATGTGCTCTACCCAAGGCCATGAAGCGCCTGCGCAACCTGTGGGAGCGGGTTTACCCGCGAAAAGGCCGCATCAGGCGCTGGAGAACTAGCCCTTACTCCATCTCGATGATGACCTGCTCCTGCCATTTCTGCGGCAGCGCCTTGGAGGTGGTTTCCCAGGCCGTGGCGTCCTTGATCGGCTGGGCCGGCGCGTACTGCTCGTTGGGCAGCAGCTTGGCCTGTACTTCAGCCGGCAGCTTCAGGTGCTCGGCACGGATCGGCCGCGCGTGGCCGTTGGCCAGGTTGATCTGGCCGGCGTCGCTGAAGATGTATTCGCGGGTCAGTTTGGCCGCATTGGGGTTTTTGGCGTACTTGTTGATGATGGTGGTGTAGCCCGAGGTGATCGAGCCGTCAGACGGGATCAATACTTCGAAACGCTCCGGGTCGATCTGCTGGCGGTAGCTCAGGCCGTTGAAGTCCCAGACCACGCCGACTTCCACTTCGCCTTTTTCCAGGGTCTGGATGGTCGGGTTGGCCAACGACAGGCGTTTTTGCTGAGCGAGCTTGGTGAACAGCTGCAGACCTGGCTCGATATTGTGTTCGTCACCCTTGTAGGCGATGGCGGCGGCGAGCACGCCGTTGGCCGCCTGGGCTGCGGTGCCGACGTCACCGATGGCAACCTTGTACTTGCCCTTCTCGAGGTCGTGCCAGGTTTTTGGCCGCTCATCCTCTTTGACCAACTGTTTGTTGATGATGAAGGCAATGGTGCCGGTGTAGGCCAGCGCCCAATGGCCATCCTTGTCCTTGGCCCAGGTCGGCACCTGATCCCAGGTGCTTGGCTTGTACGGCTGGCTCACACCCTTGGCTAAGGCGATCGGGCCGAAGGCTGCACCGACGTCGCCGATGTCGGCACTGGCGTTGTCTTTTTCCGACTCGAACTTGGCGATTTCCTGCGCCGAGCTCATGTCGGTGTCCATATGCTTGAGGCCGTACTTGCTGGCCAGGTCGTCCCAGGTGGCCTTCCAGTTGGCCCACGCATCGGGCATGCCCACGCTGTTCACCGCGCCTTCCTTGCGGGCCGCATCTTCCAGTGTCTTGAGGTCGTCGGCGGCCATTGCCGAGGTGCACAGGGCGATGGCCGAACCGAGCAATGACGCCATGAAAAACTGTTTCATCCGAAGCTCCTTGGGTGGGAATGCCTTGCAGTCGATATGAGGATGCAAACCGCGCGTTTGACGATGTGTGGTCTAGGTCAGCAAACCTTGCGCCAAGGTAGGCTGCCAGCGTGACAGTTTGATGTAGGTCAGCGCCTTGGCCGGCCTATCGAGATGCCTGAAAATACAGCGTAGACCAGATACCAGGCCCTGATCCGCCTGGCCTGATGCATTTTCGCCGACGCTCCCAAGTGCTCCTGTAACCGGATGTTCATGGCCTGTGCCTAGGCTTGCACTATTCTCCAGTTGCCCTGTTGTGGGGCTGGACTAGTCCAGATAGGTAAACTTTGATGCAAGCGACGCCAGCGCGCGCGGTAACAGTCATCTGTCATGCCCTACAGGAGCAGATCGAACACGGCCTGCTGGCGCCGGGCGGCAAACTGCCGGCCGAGCGCAAGCTCAGCGAGGTCTTCGCCACCACGCGAATCACCCTGCGCGAGGCGCTGCTGCAGCTGGAGGCACAGGGCTTGATCTACCGCGAAGAGCGCCGTGGCTGGTTCGTTGCGCCGCAGCGGCTGAGCTATGACCTGATCGCCCGCAGCCACTTCCACGCGATGGTTCGCGAGCAGGGGCGGGTGCCCGCCACCGAGCTGCTATCGGCGCGCCTGCAGCCGGCCTCGGCGGCGATCTGCGCGCGCCTACGCCTGCCGGGGTTGTCCAGCGTGGTGCAGATATGCCGGGTCCGGCGGATTGACGGTCGCGCGGTGCTGTATACCGAGCACTACTTGGCGCCGGCGTACTTCCCGCAGATTCTCGAGCACGACCTCAGCCAGTCGCTGACCGAGATCTACGCTCGCGAGTATCAGATCGAATATGGCCGGGTCAGCTTCGAGATCCTGCCCACCGCGCTGCCCCTGGCTGCCGCCAGCGCGCTGAAGATCTCGGCGGGCAGCCCGGGCTTGCAGGTAACCCGGGTCAACTGCGATCAGCAGGGACATCTGATCGACTGCGACCTGGAGTACTGGCGCCATGATGCAGTGCGGATCAGGGCGGAGGCGGGGTAGTTGGTTTCCATGCAGAGCTGCATGCTGGAAGACACCTTACGGTGCCTCCCAAAAGATTTATAGGCAATTATAGAGCGATTATAGAGCGATTATAGAGCGATTATAGAGACGGCTTTGCTGGCGGTGTTTCGCCGGCAACCGCTTCGCTCATCCCGCCGCCACCTGCCGTGACCACTTGCACCGACAAGCGCGGCATCGCCAGGTCGAGGCCGGCCTCATCGAGCTGGCGTTTGAGCGCCAGGTTGAACGCCCGCGACACTTCCCACTGCTTGATCGGTGCGGTCTTGAAGCGCGCCCGCAGGATCGCCTGGCCAGCCTCGAAGCTCTCCACCCCTTGCAGCTCCAGCGGCGACCAGATGTTGCGGCGCATCAATGGGTCGCTGCGCAAGGTCTGGCCGACCTCGCGGATCAGCGTGATGGCCTTGTCGATGCTCATGCCATGGGGCACGGCCACGCGGAAGATCGCGTAGCCGAACTCACGCGAGTAATTCTTGATGCTCTTGATTTCACTGAACGGGATGGTATGCACGATGCCGTCGATATCGCGCAGGCGCACGGTGCGGATGGTCAGGCCCTCGACGGTGCCCAGATGGCCGCCGACTTCGACGTAGTCGTCGATTGCCAGTGAGTCTTCGATGATGATGAACAGCCCGGTGATCAGGTCGGCGACCAGTGACTGCGCCCCGAAACCGATGGCCAGGCCGATGACCCCGGCACCGGCCAGCAGCGGCGTGACGTTCATGCCCATGTTGGCCAGGGCGACGATCACCGCAATGATGAAGATGGCCACGAACATGACGTTGCGGATCAGCGGCATCATGGTCTGCGCGCGGGCGTTGGCCAGGCCACGGCGCGAGCGCACGAGTGCATGATGCACCGCCGTATCGGCGAGGATCCACACCAGCCAGGCGGCGATCAGGGTACCGGCCAGGCCGAGCAGACGCAGGCTGACGTCATGGCCCTCGCCCTCGGCAAAGCCGATCATCGACAGGCCCCAGACGCGCAGGCCAAGCTCGATGAACACCAGCCAGATCAGCACATGCAGCAGGGCGTAGCCAAAGTTGCGCAAGCGCTCGGCATACACCGCCTGGCGGCGATTGATCCGCTTCGGGTTGGCGGCGTGGCGGCGCACCAGGCCATTGACCACCATGCACACCACCACCAGCACGGTACACATCAGCGACTGGCGCAGGGCAGTGCTGGTATCGCCAGCGGAAACGAAGGTGGCCACCAGTGAGATCGCTACCAGAATCATCGCCGGGATAAACCAGAAGCTGCCAAGAATCTCGATGGTGTCACTCAAGGTGCGCCGGTTCAGCCGACGCGACAGTGGCTGGTTGCGGATTAGGTGGGCGATCGGGCGGCGGAAGCGCAGCACGAACAACCCGGTGCACAGCGCCGCCAGCACGTTGGCCAGGGTCGCCAGGGCGTGGGCCAGGTGGATGCCCAGGGTAGCGGTCAGGCGCGGGTCGTTCATCGCTTCACCAAACGCTGCGAAACTGCCGATCAGCCACAGCGGGCGGAAGGCCTGATGCCGCAGAATATGCAGGGCGCGGTGGCGGTGTGGGCCATCGAGCAGGGAGAAGGCGATCACGCAGATTGCCGAGAAGCAGGTACCCACCACCAGGGCATAGGCCAGCACCATCGCCAGCGACTTGCCCAGCGACGGTGGCAGGGCAAAGCTCAGGTAGACGGTGAAGATCAGCGCCACCAGCCAGGGCCCCAGCTTGCGCAGTGCGAACAACACCAGGTCACCGGTGCGCGGGTGCTGCGGCAGCTCTGCCTTGAGCCCGAAGCGCAGGCGTACCCGCTGGCTGATCCAATTGAACAGCATGGCCAACAGGCTCCACACCGCAATCACTGCCGCGAAGCCGAACAGAATCGCCGGCCACTGCTGCACCGGCACCATCAGCGCACTGAGCTCATCCTGGGCCTGGCTGATTTCAAGCGACCAGCGTCGAAACGGGCTTTCATCGCCGCTGAACTGCTTTTCAATGTCATGCAAGGCGCCGCTGATAAGCCCGAGCACACCCTGTTCCGGGTTGGCCTGGGTTTGTTTGCTGGCATCTCGAAGTTTTTTCAGGTCGGCCAGCAGCTTGCTGCGTTGCTGGTCGTTTTCGAGGTTCTTGATCACCTCGTCCAGCGACTTGGCCAGCGGCTCGCTGGCTTGCGGTTGTGCCGGCGCGCTCGAGCCGAGCAGGCCGGGAATGCCGGCGGCGTAGCTCGGCGTGATGAACAGCAACAGCAGCAGGGTCAGGCAACGCAGGAAGACAGGCACCGGAAAAACTACCTCAGGACGATCGATCGACCGAGTGTAGAGGTTTATGTGGGCAGTTTCTCGAGGATCTTCCAGCACATGATGCCGAAAATGCCCAAGGTGCCGATCCACATCATCAGCACCCCGGCGTTGCGCTCGCGCAGGCTGAAGCCGATGGTCAGCAGCATCAGGAACAGAAATACCGGAACGAACAACGAGAGAAAGGGCGACATGCGACAGAATCCTTCTGCGGAATAACTGGAAAGCCACTATGCATCCAGCATAGCGGCTGCGCCGAGGGTGGCCATTGACCCTCGGCAGGTTGCCTTCAAGGCAGTTCGCGGGTGCGGAAGAACGCGCCCAGGACCTTGACCAGGTGAGCCAGGTCATGGCTACCGCACAGCTCGCGAATCGAGTGCATGGCAAAGGTCGGCAAGCCGATATCGACCGTGCGCACCCCCAGGTGGCTGGCGGTGATCGGGCCGATGGTCGAACCGCAACCCATGTCGCTGCGCACCACAAAACTCTGCACCGGGACTTCTTCGGCCATACACAGGTGGCGGAAGAACCCGGCGGTTTCGCTGTTGGTGGCGTAGCGCTGGTTGTTGTTGACCTTGATCACCGGCCCGGCATTGAGCTTGGGTCCGTGGTTGCCGTCGTGCTTGTCGGCGTAGTTGGGGTGCACGCCGTGGGCGTTGTCGGCCGAGATCATCAGCGAACGCTGGATCACGCGAACGTACTCGTCACCATCCGGCAGCAGGCGCTGCAGGGTTTGTTCGAGCATTGGGCCGTCGGCGCCGCAGGCCGAGCTGGAGCCGACTTCTTCATGGTCGGTGCAGACCAGCACGCAGGTTTCGTCGCTGTCGGTGGCCAGCATCGCCTGCAGGCCGGCATAGCACGACAGCAGGTTGTCGAGGCGGGCGCCGGCGATGAAGTCGCCATTGAGGCCGATCAGGGCCGCGTCCTGGGTGTCGTAGAAGCTCAGCTCGTAGTCGAGCACCACGTCGGCATTCAGTTCGTGTTCGCGGGCCAACTGCTCGGTGAGCACAGCGCGGAAATCGACCCGCTCGTCACCGGCCACCTGGGCGATGATCGGCGGCAGTTCGAGCTGGGCGTTGATCGGCCAGCCTTCGTTGGCGGTGCGATTGAGGTGGATCGCCAGGTTGGGGATCACCGCGATCGGCAGCTTGAAGTCGACCAGCTGGCTTTCGACCTTGCCATCGCGGCGGAAGGTCACCCGCCCGGCCAGCGACAGGTCACGGTCGAACCACGGCGCCAGCAGCGCGCCGCCGTAGACCTCGACGCCCAACTGCAAAAAGCCGTGACGCTGCAGTTCAGGCTGCGGCTTGACCCGCAGGCATGGGCTGTCGGTGTGCGCGCCAACCATGCGGATACCGCTCAGCAGCGGAGACAGCGAACCCAGCTTGATCGCGATAAGCGAAGAGTCGTTGCGGGTCAGGTAGTAACGCCCGCCAGGCACGGTGGCCCAGCTGTCACGCTCGTCGAGGCGCTGAAAACCAGCGGCTTCGAGGCGCTGGACCAGGCTTGCCGTGGCGTGGAAGGGCGTCGGGGAGGCCTTGAGGAATTCGATCAGGCCCTGGTTCAAAACATCGCGCATAGTTCACTCCAGACAGCAATGGCGCGAGTTTAACGCAGTTCTGCGACGTTTTGTGTCGGCGCACAGCGACTTCAGAACGGTGCCGGGCACTCGAACTTCAAGCGCTCGCCGCTGACCGGGTGGGTAAAGCTGAGCATGCTCGCGTGCAGGCACAGCCGCTCATGGGCAGCCAGCGCCTCGGGGTTGGCATACAGCCGGTCGCCGAGCAGCGGATGGCCGATCGACAGCATGTGTACGCGCAGTTGATGCGAGCGGCCGGTGATCGGCGTCAGCTCGACCCGGCAATGGTCGCCACAGCGCTCGACGATGCGCCAGAAGGTCAGTGCATGCTTGCCTTGCTCGTGGTCGACCACGTGCCGAGGTTTGGTCGGCGGGTCGTAGCGCAGTGGCAGGTCGATGCTGCCGCTGTCCAGCGCCGGCTGGCCCCAGCACAGTGCGGTGTAGGCCTTTTCGGTTTCGCGATCATGAAACTGGCGCGACAGTTCACGATGACTGTCGGCGTCCCGGGCGAGCAGGATGATCCCCGAAGTTTCCCAATCGAGGCGATGCACGATCAGCGCTTCCGGGTAGCCGTTTTCCTGCAGGCGGGTGATCAGGCAGTCCTTGTTGTCGTCGGCGCGGCCCGGCACTGAAAGCAGCAGGGTCGGCTTGTTGATGACCAGGACAGCGTCGTCCTGATGAAGGATGTGCACGTTCGACAGGGGCATTGTTGCGTCTTCTCTGGAAAAACTGACAAAAGCGGCCCTGAACCGCAAAACAGCCACGGGCGGCACCAGCTGTCCTGGTTGCGTCAGTGGCTGCTTCGCGGTTCAGGGCCGCTCCTGCAGGTGTGCCCGCAGCGTTTATTAACGCTCGGGCAGGGTGATGTTCAGCTCGAGGATCGAGCAGCTACCTTGGTTCTCCAGGGCAACCACCACGTCATCGTTGCCGATATTGACGTACTTGCGGATCACCTCGACCAGCTCTTTCTGCAGCGCCGGCAGGTAGTCCGGCGTGGTGCGCTGACCGCGCTCGTGCGCCACGATGATCTGTAGACGCTCTTTCGCTACCGACGCACTGCTCTGTTTCTGTCTGCCACGAAAGAAGTCAAAAAGGTTCATGGTTTACTTGCCTCCAAACAGGCGCGCGAAGAATCCTTGCTTCGGCATTTCGATGAACCGCAAAGGAAGGGTCTTCCCGAGCAGGCGGTCGATGGTGTCGCTGTAGGCCTGGCCTGCATCGCTCTGGTCATCGAGGATGACCGGCACGCCCTGGTTCGAGGCTTTCAGTACGGCTTCCGATTCCGGAATCACGCCGACCAGGTCCACCGAGAGGATGTCCTTGACGTCTTCGACGCCCAGCATCTCACCCTTGCTCACGCGCTCTGGGTGGTAGCGGGTGATCAGCAGGTGTTCCTTGATCGGGTCTTCACCACGCTCGGCGCGGCGCGATTTGCTCGCCAGCAGGCCGAGCATGCGGTCCGAGTCGCGTACCGAAGACACTTCCGGGTTGGTCACAATGATCGCTTCGTCAGCGAAGTACATGGCCAGGTGAGCGCCCTTTTCGATACCCGCAGGGGAGTCGCAGACCACGTATTCGAAGTTTTCCTTCAGGTCCATCAGGACCTTCTCGACGCCTTCCTGGGTCAGCGCGTCCTTGTCGCGGGTCTGGCTGGCGGCCAGCACGAACAGGTTCTCAAGGCGCTTGTCCTTGATCAGGGCCTGCTGCAGGTTGGCTTCGCCGTTGACCACGTTGACGAAGTCATACACCACGCGACGCTCGCAGCCCATGATCAGGTCGAGGTTACGCAGGCCGACGTCGAAGTCGACGATGACAGTCTTGTGCCCGCGCAGGGCCAGGCCGGTACCGATGGCGGCGCTGGTGGTGGTCTTGCCCACACCCCCTTTGCCGGAAGTAACCACGAGAATCTTGGCCAAGGTGTTTCACCCCTAAATAAAATAGTCGGGGCCACAGCCCCTGAAAAAGCACAAAACGGCAACGATGAAAAAGTTGCTCTAAAAATGCCGCAAGTATCCGTTAAAGCCGGGTGATGTTCAACACATCGCCAGACAGGCTGACCTGTACCCCCGAACCCCACAGCGGGTCGCGGCGCAAGTCTTCGCAGACCCGGTACTGACCGGCAATCGAGACCAGCTCTGCGGTCATCTGCTGGCAGAAGATGCGCGCCTTGGTGTTGCCCTTGATCCCCGCCAGGGCCCGACCACGCATTGCGCCGTAGACATGGATGTTGCCATCGGCAAGAAGTTCCGCACCCGGGCTGACCGAAGTGGTCACCACCAGATCGCCGCCCTGGGCATAGATCTGCTGGCCACCGCGTACAGGTGTGGTGATGATCCGGGTCGGGCGCACTTCCGGCTCGGCTGGTGCGACAGGTACTGGTTCTGGCTCGGGCTTTTTCACTTCCGGCTCAGGTTCCAGTGGGCGCTCGCGGGCACCGGACGGCGGCAGCACCGGCAAGTCGATGGCAATTGCTGCAGCGATGTCTTCGATACGGTTGGCACGAATCGCCAGGGTGCGCAGGCCATGGTGGCGACAGATGCGCATCAGCCCGGGCAAATCGATGGCGCCTTCGCCGGCCGGCAGTTTGTCCAGCGCCAGCACCAGTGGTGTGTTGCTGAAGAAATTCGGCGCCAGGGCGACTTTTGCCGCCAGCTGGCGGTCCAGCGATTCAAGGTCGTTGCGCGCCAGTTCCAGAACGGTAATGGCAAGCATGCTGCCCTTGAGCTGGAACGCGGGGGCGTGTTCGGGGGTGTGGTTTGGGCTCATGGTCTGCATAGACGGCTTGTAACGGAAAAAGTGCCCTGACTTATAACGAGAACGCGGGTTGCCCGCAACCGGCGACGATCCGTTGTAGAATGCGCGGCCTTTGTCTTTCCGGAAGCTTGAATGAAACGCCCGCGTTTTCGTCGTTATTTTCTCCACCCGCGATTCTGGGGGCTGTGGTTGGGCCTGGGGCTGCTGTGGCTGACCGTGCAACTGCCGTACCGGGCATTGCTGGCGCTGGGCCGTGCGCTGGGCGCGGTGATGTATCGCTTTGCCGGCGAGCGTCGGCGCATCGCTGCGCGCAACCTTGAGCTGTGCTTCCCTGAGCTTCGCGCCGACCAACGGCAGCAGTTGCTCAAAGAAAACTTCGCCTCCACTGGCATCGCCTTCTTCGAAATGGCCATGAGCTGGTGGTGGCCTAAGGCCCGGCTGGCGCAGCTGGCGCATATCGAAGGTATTGAGCACCTGCAGGCCGCCCAGCGCGATGGCCAGGGCGCGATTCTGATGGCGGTGCACTTCACCACCCTGGAAATCGGCGCTGCACTGCTCGGCCAGGTGCACACCATCGACGGCATGTACCGCGAACATGGCAATCCGTTGTTCGATTTCATCCAGCGCAGTGGCCGCGAGCGGCATAACCTCGATTCGCTGGCGATCGAGCGTGAGGACGTGCGCGGCATGCTCAAGCTGCTGCGCAGCGGCCGCGCGATCTGGTACGCACCGGATCAGGACTACGGCGCCAAGCAGAGCCTGTTCGTGCCGTTGTTCGGTATCCCGGCGGCGACGGTTACCGCCACCACCAAGTTTGCCCGTCTGGGCAAAGCGCGGGTGATTCCGTTCACCCAGCGCCGGCTTGAGGATGGCAGCGGTTACCGTCTGGTGGTGCATCCACCGCTGCAGGACTTCCCGGGCGAGAGCGAGGAGGCTGACTGCCTGCGCATCAACCAGTGGGTCGAGAGCGTGCTGCGTGAATGCCCGGAGCAGTACCTGTGGGCGCACCGCCGCTTCAAGTCCCGTCCTGAAGGCGCGCCACGGCTGTACGACAAGAAGCAGCGCTGACGCCAGCGCATCCAGGGAGGATCAAATGACTGCAACCACTGGCCTGATTCTCTCTGGCGGCGGCGCCCGCGCGGCCTATCAGGTGGGCGTGCTGGCGGGGATCGCCGAGCTGCTGCCGCCTGGCGCGGCCAACCCGTTCCCAGTAATCGTCGGCACTTCGGCCGGGGCCATCAATGCGGTGACGCTGGCCAGCGGTGCCACGCGTTTTGCCGAATCGGTGCAGCGCCTGACCGCCTTCTGGCAGAACTTCAGCAGCCATCTGGTGCTGCGCAGCGACTGGCCTGGGGTGATTCGCCAGGCCAGCCGGTTTGTCAGCCACAGCCTGCTGGGGTTTGGCGGCGATGTGCCGGTGGCGTTGCTCGACAGCAGCCCGTTGCGCGGCCTGCTGCAGGCGCACCTGCATCTGGACGGCATTGGCGAAGCGCTGGCCAGCGAGCAATTGCGCGCCGTGGCCATCACCGCCTTTGGCTACGACTCGGGCCAGGCAGTGACCTTCTATCAAGGCGGCGAGACGATTCAGCCTTGGTTACGTCACCGCCGTATCGGCGTGCCGACCGAACTCAGCATCGAGCACTTGCTGGCCAGCTCGGCGATCCCTTTGCTGTTTGCTCCGGTCAAGCTTGGCGACGAGTACTTTGGCGATGGTGCGGTGCGCCAGTCAGCGCCAATCAGTCCTGCCTTGCACCTAGGCGCGAGCCGGGTGCTGGTGGTCGGCGTCAGTGGCAACCCGCAACGGCCGGCGCCGCCGTTGCCCAGCCAGCGTCTGTTCAGCGGTCGCCAGCCAAGCCTGGCGCAGATCGGCGGGCACATGCTTAACAGCACCTTCATCGACAGCCTGGAAGACGACATCGAACTGTTGCAACGGCTCAACCACCTCAGCCACATGCTGCCGGCACACTTGAATGCGCGAGCGCTGGGGTTGGCACCGATCGAGGTACTGGTAGTTGCGCCGAGCCAGCCGCTGGATGAAATCGCCGCGCGTCATCGACGCCAGTTGCCGGCGGCCTTGCGCATGTTCCTGCGCGGGCCGGGGGCAACCCGCACGAGTGGGGCAGGGGTGTTGAGCTATTTACTGTTCGAGGCGAGTTATTGCAGTGAGCTGATCGAGCTGGGCCGGCGCGATGCCTTGGCCAAGCGTGGCGAGCTGAGCCGGTTTCTTGGCTTGTGAGTTGAGTCTGCAATTGTGCAACTTTAGGCCGCTACCGAGTTTCCTGTAGGAGCGGCTTGTGTCGCGAAAGGGGCGCGTAGCGGCCCCAGATCTCAGCTTCGCCGCTGATAGGGCTGGGCCCGCTTCGCGGGCCTTTCGCGACACAAGGCCGCTCCTACAAGGACCCTGCTCGGCAGAGGGTTACTCGGCGATCTGCAACTTGCGCGCCTGGGTATAGACGTAGCGGACCTTCTCGTACTCGAACGGCGAATTCAGCTGGCCATAACGGAAGGCAGTGGTATAGCGCTTGTCCACCGCACGCAGGAACAGGATCTCCGGGAGGTCGCTGGTGACATCGGCCATGTCCAGGTAGTTGATCGACTGTTCGCCGGCGTAATCCACCACCACCCCGGTGGTGTCGCGCTTCATCGACAGCCTGGAAGACGACATCGAACTGTTGCAACGGCTTAATCACCTCAGCCACATGCTGCCAGTACACTTCAATGCGCGGGCGCTGGGCCTGGTGCCGATCGAGGTATTGGTGATTGCGTCATCGACGCCAATTGCCGGCGGCTTTGCGCATGTTCCTGCGCGGGACGGGGGCAACCGGCACGAGTGGGGCAGGGGTGTTGAGTTATCTGCTGTTCTAGGCGAGTTATTGCAGTGAGCTGATCGAGCTGGGCCGGCGCGATGCTTTGGCCAAGTGTGGGGAGCTGAGCCGGTTTCTTGGCTTGTGAGTTTTTGGGACGCTTTGCGGCCCCACTATTTATGCCCTTTCGCTGAATCGGCGGGGCTGCTTTGCAGCCCTTTCGCGACACAAGGCCGCTCCTACAGGGGCCGCGTATTTCCTTTTTGCGCGGTCCCTGTAGGAGCGGCCTTGTGTCGCGAAAGGGTCGCGCAGCGGCCCCGACAATTCAGCGGCGCGGCATAGATCCGGCGCCCCGACAAGGACCCTGCTCGGCAGAGGGTTACTCGGCGATCTGCAACTTGCGCGCCTGGGTATAGACGTAGCGCACCTTCTCGTACTCGAACGGCGAATTCAGCTGGCCATACCGGAAGGCAGTGGTATAGCGCTTGTCCACCGCACGCAGGAACAGGATCTCCGGGTGATCGCTGGTGACATTGGCCATGTCCAGGTAGTTGATCGACTGTTCGCCGGCGTAATCCACCACCACGCCGGTGGTGTCGCGCAGGTTCGATGGGCCCAGGATCGGCAGCATGATGTACGGCCCGTCGGGTACACCATAGAAGCCCAAGGTCTGGCCGAAGTCTTCGCTCTGGCGCGGCAGGCCCATCTTGGTCGCCGGATCCCACAGCCCGCCAACGCCAATGATGGTGTTGAACATCAACCGTGCAGTGATCTTTGCCGAACGTTCGGCCTTGAGCTGCAACACGCTGTTGAACAGGTTGGGCACATCGCCAAGATTGTTGAAGAAGTTGCTCACCCCGGTCCGCACGAAGCGTGGTGTGATCGCGGTATAGCCGTCGACGGCAGGCAACAGTACCCACTGATCGAAGCGATAGTTGAAGTGGTAGATGCGCCGGTTCACTGACTCCAGCGGGTCGTAGACGTTCAGCGCGGTCAGGGTCGAGCGCTCGAACTCGCGCTGGTCCAGGCCAGGGTTGAATTTGAGCGCGCGCAGCGGGTCGAGAAAGCCATCGCTTTGTTCGACCGGCGCATCGGCTACGTTGGCATCGATCACGCTGGTACGCGGCGCGATCTCCTCGGCCTGGGCATACCCGGCGGCGAGCAAAGCGGTGACGAGCAGCAGTCGTTTAACCACGGAAGAACTCCAGCATGGCGTCGCTGTTGACGCGGTAATTAAGGTTGCCGCAATGGCCGCCGTGCGGGTACAGGGTCAGCCGATCACCAAATACTTTACGCAGAAAACCAATATCGCCAGGGCCGAGGATCAGGTCGTCGGCGTTGTGCATGACGGCGATCTTCGGGCTTTTGCTCAGGTAGCCTTCAAGGGCATACAGGCTAGCCTGATCGACCAGTTGCAGCACGCTGCCGCCGTCGGTGCGGGCGCGCCACATCGGGATCACCTGCTCGGTCAGGTAGCACTCGAAGTCGCACTGCAGGGCGCGCTTGAATGCCGGGGTCAAGCTGGTGCCTTCGGTGATCGGCTGCTTTGGCGGGGTAATCAGGCCGCGGCGGTTGATCAGGTCGGAGGTAAAGGCAATGTCGGCCGCCGAGAAGCGGAACGAAGTGCCGATCAGCATCGCCATTTGCTCGTTGGACAGGTGCTCGCGCGAGCGCTGGAAGTCATACAGCAGCGCGTCGTTGAGGTCGATGTAGCCCTTGTCCTGGAAGTAGCGAGTGAGTTTTTCCAGCATCAGTTCGTAGAACGTGGTGCTGCGGTCGATGCCCTTGACCTGGGTCTGCACCAGCTTGTCGAGGTTGCTCACCGAGGTGTAGAGGTTGACCGGCGGGTTGAGCAGCAGCACGCGCTTGAAGTTGAAGCTGCGCCGGGTCTCGTCCAGGTGGCTGACAAACGCCGCATCAAGGGCGCCCAGGCTGTAGCCGGTGAGGTAGAAGTCCTTGATCGGCAGGCGCGGGTGCTGTGCACGCACTGCCTGCATGACCCGGTACAGATCCTCGGCATCTTCTTTGGTCACGCCAGGGGTAGCAAAACGCGAGGCAGCGCTCATGAAGTCCCAGCTGGTCGGCGACGACAGCTGGACGACATGGAAGCCTGCCTGGTAGTAGAGTTTTTTCAGGTATTCGTTGGTCGAGCTGCTGTAAGGCGCGCCGGTGCCGGCAATGACGAAGATCAGCGGCGCTTCGTGGTCCTGACGGGCCATGCGGTACTTGAGCTTTTTCACCGGCCAGAAGTTGTCCGGCAGGGTGAACTCACGCTCCGGGCGCAGGGTGAGGCTGTAGTCGTCCTGGGTGATGTCTTCATCACTGGGCAGCGTCGGCCGCAGTTCAGGCGGAGTGGTGGCAATCGTCGCCTCGAACGGATTGGTCAATGGAAAGCCATAGCTGGCGGCGTCGATATCCCGCGCCGAGGCGGCCGCAGCCATAAGCAAGCCACCCAGAAGGGCAGCGAGGCGCAGTGATCGAAGCATTGAATCCCCCAGAAAATTCGGCAAGGCATGACCGTACGCAGGCTCTGACCACGGCCCAGCAGGCAAAGTTGCCGGGTGTGTGGCCATTTGTTATGCCAGTTTTTACCGTGCCAATGAATGGCGCGGTAAGTATCGCTATGAGCAACATAGCTGCTAGCGGGAAATCTTGCCTTGCGCAGATGTTGCCAATGATTATGCTGGCGTTCGTTTACTTTTGCCCGGAGATCTTCATGCCTCGTTCACTGCCCGTCATTGCCCTGTTGCTGTGCCTGCCATTGTGGCTGGCGGCCAGCTATGGCGTGCGCTACGGGCTGATGGAAGACGGCCAGTGGGTTGGCCTGTGCGGCGTGCCTGCGCAGTACTGGCAATGCCAGTTGCGCTCGCTGCTCGGCCTGGCGATTCATTTCCAGTTGATTGCCTGGGCTGCCGTGGCACTGAGCGTGCTCGCACACCTGGTCAAGGGCCGCGCCGGCTGGTACCTGGCCGCAGTCGGCCTGCTGTTCGGGCTCAGCGCGCTGGTGCTGTACACCGCCAGTATCGCCGTGTTTGCCGTGGTTCTGGCCGGCTTGCGTCTGGTGCGTCAGCCGCAAGCCGCCAGGCTGGCATGAGGATCAGCGCGTGCGCAAACTGCGCCACAACGCGCCGACCATCAGCACGCTAACCACTGCCCACGCCCAGGCTTGTTGGTTGGCCAGCCCTTCACGGTACAACTGCGGCAGCACCCCGGCGCCGATGATGAATGCCAGCAAGGCCACCTCGGCCCGGCGCGCCTCGACTGGTCGCAGCAAGTACACCAGCGCCGGCAACAGCAACGAGGCAGTCGGGAAGCTGCGATAACGCGGTTCGAAGACCATCGCCAGCATGCTCACTGCAGCGGCAAAACCCGCCGCCAGCAACAGCCAGCCGGCGCGCCCTTCAAACCAGGCAAACAGCCGCTCACGCCAACCCTGGCGCTGCGCCAAAGCCAGCAGGGCGTGGGCCAGCACCAGCAGGTTCAGGCCTGCCAGCAACACTGCCCACAGCCATTCGCCGGCAAAGCGTGCATTGGTGCGCATCAATTCGCCCCACAGGCCAAGGCTGGCAGCGCCGATCGCCGCCAGCAGCGGCAGCACCAGCGCGGCCCGGGCATTGGCCGGGCGCCCGGCAAACAGCAGTGCTGCCAGCAGCAACAACGCACTCGCCGCCAACCACTGTGGCCACAACGCCAGGTTGCTGACCGGCCCTTCGAGAATGCCTTTATCCTGCCGGTCGGCGTCGTACAACCCCCAATAACCGCCCACCGCACCCTCGCTGGCGCGCTTCCAGGGCTGGTCGAAGGCTTCGATCAGGTTGTAGCTCCAGTCGTTCTGCTCGGCCATCGCCACAAAGCCGCGAATGAAGCGTGCCTCGTTGACCCGGCTGGGCAATGCGGTTTCACGCTGGCGGCCTTCGCTCGGCCAGCCGGTCTCGCCGATCATGATCTGCTTGGGCGCAAAACGCGCGCCGAACACCTGGCGCACCTCGGCCACATGGGCCAACGCCTGGTCGATGCTGCGTGGGTCATCTTCCCAGTAGGGCAGCAGGTGAATGGTCAGGAAGTCCACCGCTGGCGCGATCTGTGGATGCTGCAGCCAGAACTCCCAGACATCGGCGTAGGTCACTGGCGCCGTGACCTGGGCCTTGACCCGCGTGATCAGCTCGGCCAGACGCTCGCCGGTGACTTCCTTGCGCAGCAAGGTCTCGTTGCCGACGATCACCGCACTGACCACATCGGGGTTGGCATTGGCGGCGGCAATAAGCAGTGCGACTTCCTTGTCGCTGTCGACCGGGTTGGCATTGACCCAGGCGCCGAGCATGACTTTCAGGCCATGCTTGCGCGCCAGCGCCGGGATCGCCTCAAGACCGGTCATCGAATAGGTGCGGATGCACTGAAAACGCTCGGCCAACAGGGCCAGGTCAGCGTCCATCCGCGCCGGGCGCAGGAGAAACGGCTGGTCGAACGGCGATTGGTCCTTGTCGAACGGGGTATACGAGGCGCATTGCAGTTTATGCGTCGGGCTGGCGGCGTCGGGCAACAGGACTGGCTTGCCCAGCCCGTACCAGAGCGCGCCCAGCCCGGCCAGGGCGAGCAGGCAGGCGAACAGATAAAGTGGCAGCAGGTTGCGGGCGGAGCGGGGCATCGGGCGGTCCATCGTCAGGCGCAAAGGGCTAGATGATAGCCGCAAATCGCCGGCGCCAACGCATTGGCATGCAAGGATCGCGCAGGCCAATGACGGCCGATGGCGCTAATGGCCAAGTGCTGTCGCATCTGATTAAGGTAAAGGTCGCGGCTGGAGCAGGTCGCGCTTTGTTGCAGGTTGATGATGCTATCTCCGAGACCTGACGAGGGGATGCATTGATGAACATGCGACGTATGCTGGGGGTGGGGTCCGCCCTGTTGTTGGCCATGAGCGCTGGGCAGGCCATGGCTAAAGAAGTAAGCATCGGTTATGTCGATGGCTGGGCCGACAGTGTTGCGACCACGAACGTCGCCGCCGAGGTTATCAAGGAAAAGCTCGGCTATGACGTCAAGCTGCAGGCGGTAGCGGCCGGGATCATGTGGCAAGGGGTTGCCACCGGCAAACTCGATGCGATCCTCTCGGCCTGGCTGCCGGTGACCCATGGCGAATACTGGGCCAAGAACAAGGACAAGGTGGTCGACTTCGGGCCTAACTTCAAAGACGCCAAGATTGGCTTGATCGTGCCTGAGTACGTCAAGGCCAACAGCATTGAAGACCTCAAGACCGACACCAGCTTCAAGCAGAAGATCGTCGGTATCGACGCAGGTTCGGGGGTGATGATCAAGACCGAGCAGGCGATCAAGGACTACGACCTGACCGGTTACAAGCTGCAGGCAAGCTCCGGCGCAGGCATGACCGCCGAACTGGGCCGCGCGTATCCCAAGCAGCAGTCGATCGCGGTTACCGGCTGGGTGCCGCACTGGATGTTCGCCAAGTGGAAGCTGAAGTTCCTCGAAGACCCGAAAGGCGTGTTTGGCGCGGCTGAGACCGTCAACAGCATCGGCAGCAAGGACCTGGAGAAAAAAGCCCCGGAAGTTGCCGCGTTCCTGAAGAAGTTCCAGTGGCAGTCCAAGGATGAGATCGGCGAAGTCATGCTGGCCATTCAGGATGGTGCCAAACCAGAACAAGCGGCCAAGGATTGGGTCGCCAAACACCCTGAGCGCGTGGCGGAGTGGACTGCCAAGTAACGCGTTGATCGAGCCATAGCAGCATCGCCGCCCAAGGTTGAGTCGTCGCCTTGGGCGCGCTGTTTTCAGCCAAACCAACACTGCACTGCCTGATGTTTGTTACCAAAACTGCAAAACACTCTTGCATCTAAGACTAAGGTCGTCTGGTTGGCGTCCAACAGCAGCATAAAGTTACAGGTGGGTTATCCATAATCTGTGCTGCTAGGACAAAAACAATGAACGACAGCATTTACCTCTCGATACAGAACAGTCCCCGCTTCAAGGAACTGGTCAGCAAACGCGAGCGATTCGCCTGGATTCTTTCAGCAATCATGCTCGGCCTCTACTGCGGATTCATCTTGCTCATCGCCTATGGCCCGCACATTCTCGGCGCCAAGATCAGCCCTGAATCGTCCATCACCTGGGGCATCCCCCTGGGCGTCGGTCTGATCCTTTCAGCCTTTGTGCTGACCGCCATCTATGTGCGTCGCGCCAACGGCGAGTTCGACGAACTGAACAAGGCAATTCTGGCGGAGGCCAAGCAATGATGCGACCTACCAAAACTTTGGCCGTCTTGGCCTGCGGTGTCTTCGCACCCGCTGTGTGGGCGGCTGACGCGCTCACCGGCGAGGTGCAGAAACAGCCCCTGAACATGGCTGCCATTCTCATGTTCCTGGCCTTTGTCCTGTTCACTCTGGGGATTACCTACTGGGCCTCGAAACGCAACAAGTCAGCCTCGGACTACTACGCAGCCGGCGGCAAGATCACCGGTTTCCAGAACGGCCTGGCGATTGCCGGTGACTACATGTCGGCGGCGTCCTTTCTGGGTATTTCGGCGCTGGTGTTCACCTCCGGCTACGATGGCCTGATCTACTCGATCGGCTTCCTGGTCGGCTGGCCGATCATTCTGTTCCTGATTGCCGAGCGCCTGCGTAACCTGGGCAAATACACCTTTGCCGACGTGGCCTCGTATCGCCTCGGGCAAAAACAGATCCGCACCCTGTCGGCCTCGGGCTCGCTGGTGGTGGTAGCGTTCTACCTGATCGCGCAGATGGTCGGTGCCGGCAAGCTGATCGAGCTGCTGTTCGGCCTGGACTACCACGTTGCGGTGATCCTGGTCGGCATCCTGATGTGCATGTACGTGCTGTTCGGCGGCATGCTCGCCACTACCTGGGTGCAGATCATCAAGGCCGTGCTGCTGCTGTCCGGTGCCAGCTTCATGGCGCTGATGGTGATGAAACACGTCAACTTCGACTTCAACACGCTGTTCTCCGAAGCGATCAAGGTACACGCCAAGGGTGAAGCGATCATGAGCCCCGGCGGCCTGGTCAAAGACCCGATCTCGGCATTCTCGCTGGGCCTGGCACTGATGTTCGGTACCGCCGGCCTGCCGCACATCCTGATGCGCTTCTTCACCGTCAGCGATGCCAAGGAAGCGCGCAAGAGCGTGCTGTACGCGACCGGCTTCATTGGTTACTTCTACATCCTGACCTTCATCATCGGCTTCGGCGCGATCCTGCTGGTCAGCACCAACCCGGACTTCAAGGACGCCGCCGGCGCACTGCTGGGTGGCAACAACATGGCTGCGGTGCACCTGGCTGACGCTGTGGGTGGCAGTATCTTCCTCGGCTTCATCTCGGCAGTGGCCTTCGCCACCATCCTCGCAGTGGTTGCCGGCCTGACCCTGGCCGGTGCCTCGGCGGTGTCGCATGACCTGTATGCCAGCGTCTGGCGCAAAGGCAAGGCCAACGACAAGGACGAAATCCGCGTGTCGAAGATCACCACGATCTTCCTCGGCATCCTGGCTATCGGCCTGGGCATTCTGTTCGAGAAGCAGAACATCGCCTTCATGGTTGGCCTGGCATTCTCCATCGCGGCCAGCTGTAACTTCCCGGTTCTGCTGCTTTCGATGTACTGGAAGAAGCTGACCACCCGCGGCGCCATGATCGGCGGTTGGCTGGGCCTGATCAGTGCCGTTGGCTTGATGATCCTTGGCCCGACCATCTGGGTGCAGATCCTTGGTCACGAAAAAGCCATCTACCCGTACGAGTACCCAGCACTGTTCTCCATGCTGATTGCCTTTGTCGGTATCTGGTTCTTCTCGGTCACCGACAAGTCCAAGGAAGCGGTCAACGAGCGCGCGCTGTTCTACCCACAGTTCGTCCGTTCGCAAACCGGCCTGGGCGCCAGTGGTGCGGTTTCTCACTAACCTGCTCTGAGCATTGAACAACGCCCCGCATTGCGGGGCGTTGTCGTTTCTGGCGCGGCACACCCTGCGCAACCCTCACGCTGGGAAATTTCCCAAGCGCGGTCAGACCGATCCTAGAGTTTGCCCACCGGCATTTCCGAATAATCGCTCCTGCCAACGGCGCTGTGCCGCTTGTGCACGCTTCCTGTGGCGTTGATTGCAGGATTCAAGGAGATACATTCGTGAAAGCTTTTCTGCTGGCTCTTCCCCTGGCTGTTCTGGCCGCCAACTCGGCCATCGCAGCTGACCCGATCGAGAAACAGGTGCTGATCACCGCTACCGTCCCGACTGCTGCGTTCTATGTCGAGCCGGTCGGCGGCAACTGGATGAACGACCCGCAAGACATGGCCTGGAACTCGTTTCAAGGCACCCTCGAGCCGATCCGCAAGCAACTGCAAGCCAAAAGCACTATCGGCCCGATCACCGCGCACCTGCTGACCCCGGCCGCCGTCACCAGCGGTGTCAATGTGATCGATCTGAACGTCAAGGTTGGCGCTACCACCCTGACCACCACCGCAACCGAGGTGCTCGCAGCGCCACAAGCCGCTACCGGCACGACTCTGGACTTCATGGTCGAGCCAACCGTACCGGCTGGTGGTTATCAGCCAGGCAGCTACCAAGGCCTGGTCAGCATGATGTTCGAGACCGCCGCGCCGATCCCTTGATCGCATCCCGCAGCGCATCCTCTTCATCCGTTAGTACCCCCTTTGCCGCCCGGCTGCTCGCCGGCGGCGAGGGCGGTCATTGCTTGCAGGCAGGGTCATGCCGTCCACTCCTATATATGCTGTTACCCGGCGTTGGGGCATCGCCCTCGGCGCCTGCTGCGCGCTGTTGCCAGCCTGGGCGGCGCCGCCGGCAGCGTTGAACATGGTGAGCCAAGCGCAAGGCTTGCCGAAAGAATTCGAAGCGCATTTCTTTGATGTGCCGCTCGCGGTGCGCGTCGATCTGAATGGCCGTTACCTGGGCGATGCGATGGTGGTGCTCAGCCGCGCCGGCCAGGTCCAGTTGCTGGAGTTCACCGACACCCAGGAAAGCCGCGAACCGGCGCAACTGCGCAGCCGCTGGTTGCAGCGCCTGGCTGACGGGCGAGCACTGGGGGCCTGCGTCAGCGACTGTGCCGATGGGCTCCAGGCCATTCATTACAGTCTGGTCAATTCACAGCTGTCGCTGGTGACCGCCAGCGCCGAAGCCAACCTCGAGCAGCCGCGCTATTACACCCTCCCCGAGCAGGGCAGCAGCGGCCTGTTGCTGCGTAATCAGCTCAACCTGGTGCGCAACGGCAGCCAGACCAACGGCCGCTTCGCCGCCCAGGGCCAAGGCAGCATCGGCAACTGGACAACCCTTGCCGATGCGCAGTTTGACCGCGGCAACGAGCAATCCGACCGGGTCCGTCACCGCCTCGATCAGTTGTACGCCGAGCGTTTGTTCGACCAGCAATTTCTGCGGCTGGGCTATTTCACCCCGAGCGCGCAAGGCCTGACCCGCCAGCCGCGCCTGCTGGGCAGCAGCCCGGATACCACCTTGGGGGTGATGTTCGGCAGCAGTGACAGCCTGTTGATCGACAACGGCCAGGCCAGTGCCACCCCCGTTTATGTCACCCCCAATCGGCCCGGCGTGGTCGAGATCTACCGCAACGGCGTGCTGATCAACAGTCAGCCGGTGCAGGCCGGTCTGCAGACCCTCGACACGCGGGTATTGCCCGGCGGCATTTATCAGATTGAGGTACGCCTGCTCGAAGACGGCCAGGAAACCTCGCGCAGCGACGCTTTCATCTACAAACCAAACAACTGGAGCAACCCCGACAGCCGCTGGCGCTACAACGTCTACGCCGGCCGCCAGAGCAACCTGTTGAGCAACTGGGACAAGGACTACCAGGACAGCCTCGGCGCGGGCGTGCTGGCCAACTATCTGCTGCACCCGCGCGCCGTGCTCGGTGTGTCCGCACAGCGGGTCGACGAAGCCATGCAGTACGGCACCTCGCTGGACTGGGACGCGCTCGACCAGCTTAAGCTGTATGGCAACGTTTACCGCAGCGACAACCAAGGCACCGGTTACGACCTGCAGGTGATCAGCAACCTGCCCAATGGCTCGCTGGTGGCAAGCCACAGCCGCACCTGGATCGACACCGGCAATTCAGGCTGGCGTGGCGCACGCCGCCAGCAGGAGATCAGCCAGAGTTCGCTGTCCCTCAGCCAGCGCCTTGATGCGCGCAGCACGGCGAGCCTGCGTCTGGACCACAGCTCAGGTGCCGCCAACGGCTTGGGGATCGATCTGGGCTGGTCTTACTACGGTAAGCTCGGCGGCTCGGATGCCAACTGGCGCCTGTCGCTGTTCGACCGCCCTGGCACCGCAAGCACGGGCGACAGCCGCAACCGTGGGGTCAATCTGAGCCTGAGCATGAGCCTCGGTGGGCCGGGCCAGCGCATCGCCGCCAGCCTCGGCAGTCGCACTTCGCACGATGGCGGACGCGATCAGAATGCATCGCTGAGCTATCAGCAGGACGTGCAGCTGGGCGCAATACGCAGTGTAGGCGGCACGCTCAATGTCGACCGCTACGGTGCAGGTTTCGGCGCCAACACCCAGTTTCAGAACCAGCAGGTGTATGGCGACGCCTACGCGCAGTCGTCGTCCTACAGCGGCCAGCTCAGTGCCGGCCTGAACCTGCAGAGCACGCTGGCCGTGGGCGGCGGCAAGCTGGCCCTGAGTGGCCAATACCTGCCCCACGAAGCCGGCCTGGTGGTCGACATCGACAGCGATCTGGATGACCTGGAGCTGCGCGCCGATGACCTCAACGGGCTGGGCGCCACCCTGCGCCCAGGGCGCAACATTATCCCTGTCAGTGCCTATCGGGCCGGGACCGTGCAGTTCGATTTCGCTGGCAAACATGACCCCGACGCGGTGATTCAGCCGGCCAGCCTGGACTACCACCTCAATCGCGGCGGCGTCGAGTATCGCCAGTTGAAGGTATTGCGCACGGTGACCGTGCTTGGCCGCCTGCTTGATCAGCAGCGCCAGCCCATGCGCGGTGCGCTGGTGATCAATCACGCCAGCCGCAGCGTCAGCGAGGCCAGCGGGATCTTTGCGGTGGAGATGAGCGAAGGCACGCCGACGCTGGAGATACGCCATGCGGGCAAGGTCGCTTGCCTGCTCAGGCTTGAGCCAAAGCAGCTGCCTCGCGAGGGCAACGTCTTGCTGGCCGGTGATCAGGTCTGCGCGCCACCGCAACTGCTGGGTGGCAGTGACCCGCTGAGCACAGGAGAACGAGGATGAACGGTAGACTTTTTCGGTTGCTGTTGACGCTGCCCGGCGCCTTGCTGATTGCCTGCAGCCCGATGGTCGAGGCTGCGCAGGTGACCATCAGCGCCCGTTATCAGGGCGGTACAGACGGGCACTTCGAGAACACCACGCCACCGGCCCCGTTCTGCTCCGGCTGGCTCGGTACTTGCGAAGACATGGAGACCGTTGGCGTGCCGATCAGCTTCGCCAAGACTTCGATCTATCGCGCACCGGATGCGCGGGATCAGTTCTACATGAAGGTACCTGGCACGCGCAAAGTGCAGGTCGTGCATCAAGGGACTGGCGAAAGCCATGAAGTCAGCTTCGAGATCACCGCCTTCGCCCAGGCTTATCAAGTCCGCAGTGAGGACTATTCGCCGGCAAGCGGAACCGATGTAAAAGGCGGCTGCCAGTTCGTCACCGGAGAGTTGGCAGAACCTGACTTCCAATTCGGCGCCTACCTGTGGAGCGTCCGTAATCCGAGCAGCCCGCAGCCGTGCTATTCAAGTGCTACATACGGCTCCGTGGGCGACGTGCGGGTCACCGACTTCACCGATTTCGGCATCAGTTATCGGCTGTTCCTGCCACCACCGCGCCGCCTCGGCCAAGGCCTCTATCGCGGTAGCGTGACCTTTCGTATCGGCCCTGGCGGCGACTTCGACTTCGGCAATCAGGTCTCGGATCTGAGCAGCGACACGCTGGTAGTGGACTTCGAGCTGGACGTCCAGCACGCCTTTGTCCTGCAATTTCCGGCGGGCTCGGATATCGCCGTGCTTGAGCCCCCAGGTGGCTGGAACGCCTGGCTGGGCGGGCGTGGCGCGCCGCGACGGTTGTATCGGGACGTGCCGATGCGCATGTGGTCGACCGGGCCGTTCAAGGTCTACAAACGCTGCCAGTACACCCTCGCCGGAGCGTGCGCGATCCGCAATCCGGCCGGGGTCCAGGCACCGGTCGAGGTGTCCTTGAGCCTGCCCGAGGGCGTCGTGCATAGCGGCCAGCCAGTGCGCCGCCTGGCGATTCCGACCGGCCCCGGCGCGGCCTTGCGCTTCGAGCACCTGACCATTGTCAGCGACCGTCCCGGGCGACTGCATTTCGAAGCCGCCAGCAGTGCAGTACAGACCATGCTCAGCCAACCTGGGACACGCTTTGCCGGTGAGGTGACGGTGGTCTTCGATGCTGAGCTGTGAGTAGCAGTCGTCTCTAGGAAATTTCTTCTTTTTTATCGGAACGGTCTGACTTTCTTGCCGGCAGCCCATGTGCACAAATGAGCGCTGGCTGTTTGCCTGGCACCATCAAACGAGGTTGCAGATGAAACCGTGGAAACTCTTTTACCTGTCGCTACTGCTGGCGCCATTGCCGCTGCAGGCTGCGCCGGAACTGAATGTCGGGGGGCTGTACGACTATCTCGAAGGCGACCGCAGCACCTTGCTCAAACGGGTGCGCAATGGCGGCGACAGCACCGCCTTCGTCAAGGTCAGCGTCGCCGAACTGGTGTACGACGCCAACGGCGTGCCCCGCGAGATCGACCAGACGCAACTGCCATTGGAGCAGCGCGGCCTGATCGCCAGCCCGGCGCGGCTGATCATCCCCGCCCGTGGCATGCAGGCGGTGCGCTTGCTGTACCGCGGTGAGCGAGCCCAGGAGCGCTATTTCCGCCTGCGCTTCATCCCGGTATTGCCCGAGCAGGGCGATGGCTTTGCCGTCACCGAAGCGGAGGCCGAAAGCTATCGCGACAGCCTCAAGGCGGGCGTCAACCTGCTGGCCGGCTACGGCACACTGTTGTTCGTGCACCCGGCGGCGGCGCAGTATCAGACCGATGTAACGGGCCAGGGCGGTCGCCTGCAGGTGGTCAATCAAGGCAACGCCACGGTGGTGCTGGATCACTTTCGCCAGTGCCAGGCGGCCGACCAGAAATGCGAAGCCGCCACCAAGCATCACTTGTTGCCCGGCAGTACGCGGCGCTTCGAGCCGGTGGCGGGCAAGCCGGTGTTCCAGTTCGAGATGTACGAAGGCGACCAGCGCAAGACACTGGTGGTGCCCGGGTGAGCAGTGCGCATAGCCTTCGATACATGCTGCGTTGGGCGGGTGCGGCCATGGCGATACTCGGCTGGCTGCCAATGGCACAGGCGCTGGAGGTGACCATCAGCGCCGAGTATCGCGGCGGTGGCAGCGGGCGATTCGTCAATACCACGCCACCGGCTGCGCTGTGTCGGCTGTGGTCGGGACTGTGTAACGGCAAATCCACCGTCGACGTGCCGATTGCCTACTCCAAACGCAGCCAGCAAAGCGCGGGCGATCTGCGCGACAGGTACTACCTGAAGCTTCCGGCACGCAAACAGGTCGAGGTGTTTCACGAGCTCAGCGGTGAAATGCGTCGGATGAACTTTGACATCCTCTCGGTTAGCCAACAGGTGCATACCCCGTCGAACTTCAGCTACAGCCCGTTGCAGGGCGATGTGCAGGGCGGTTGCAGCAATGGCAACCGGCTCTCCAGTCATGCTGCGCGTACGGTCACCTTCCATACCTATATGCGCCAGCCGCAGGCGCCGGAGCCGTGTTGGGCCAGTTATTCCTGGGCGCCTGATGGTCACGTCGACAACTCTGATGTATCCCAGATGGGCTTGTCGTTCCTGCTTGATATCCCGCCGCCTTATCGCCTCGCCGCGGGCATCTACCGCGGTAGCCGGACATACAGCATCGGGCCGGGCGGTGATTTTGACTTTGGCAGCGGTGTCACCTCTTTGAGCGGCGACAGCCTCACGGTCAATTTCGTGCTCGATGTGCAGCACGCGTTCATCTTTGAGTTTCCACCCGGCTCCGAGCGGGCGGTGCTGGAGCCCAAAGGCGGCTGGCAGGCATGGCTGGGCGGGGCTGCGGCGCCGTCGCAGTTGTACCGTGACCTGCCGTTCAGGCTGTGGTCAACCGGGCCGTTCAAGGTCTACAAGACTTGCCAGTACACGCTTGGTGATCAATGCGGCATTCGTAATCAGCACAATGATCAAGTCCCGGTGGACATTGCCCTGACCTTGCCTGCAGGCATCCGCCACCAGGGCCGGCCGGTGACCCGACTGTCGTTGCCCACTGGACGTCCGGCAGCGCTGCAGTTCGAATCGATGCAGCCAACCCTGAACCGCGGCGGCCAACTCCACTTCAGCGTGGCCCGCAACGGTGTGCAGGCCATGCTCAAGCAACCGGGCACGACCTATTCCGGCGAAGCCACGGTGATCTTCGATGCAGAACTCTGATTGCCTGAATGCCGGCGGAGCGCACCATGCATAGAGCATTGGTGGTCGATGATCACCCATTCATCCGCACCACGGTGTGCATGCTGCTGCGCCAGGAACAGGTCGAGGTGGTGGCGCAGGCCGACAACGGCGTCGATGCTGTACTGCTGGCCCGTGAGCATGCGCCGGACCTGATCATCCTCGATATCGCCATGCCTGGGCTGGATGGCCTGGAGGTGATCGCCAGGCTCAAGAGCTTGGCGCAACCGGCCAAGGTGGTGATCCTCACTTCGCAATTGGCCGAAGCCTACTCGTTGCGCTGCCTGCAGGCGGGTGCCGCGGGCTATGTGTCGAAAACCGACGATCTGGCTGAACTGAACAAGGCGGTGCGTGCGGTGTTGTCCGGCTTTACCTATTTCCCCGATGTGGCCCTGAGTTCGGTGCGCAGCCAGGACCTGCGCGCCAGCGAACGGGAGTGCATTGCCGGCCTCACCGACCGCGAGCTCACGGTGTTGCAGCACCTGGCACGCGGCTTGAGCAACAAGGCCATCGGCGAAACGATGCTGCTCAGCAACAAGACCATCAGCACCTACAAGAGCCGGCTGCTGGAAAAACTGCGCCTGCACTCGTTGATCGATCTGGCGGATTTCGCCCGCCGCAATCAACTGCTCTGACGTCGTCAGCCGGTGCGCCCGCGTGTCTTTCTGGCAGCCCTGTGCGGCGTTCTGGCGCTGTTCACGCTGCCGGCTGGTGCCGCCCCGTTGTTGCACGCCAGGGCCAACCTCGATGACCAGCGAGTCGAGCCCGACGATGCTGATCTGCGCTGGTTGTGGGGGCGCCGGCAACTGCGCCTTGGGGTGATCGCGCGTGACGATGCGCCACTGGACATCCTCGGCACTGGGCAGGCCTATGAAGGTATCACTGCCGACTATGCCGGGCTTGTGGCCGAGCAACTGAACCTGTCCATCAGCGTGCATACCTTTGCCTCGTTTGACGCCGCCGTGGCCGGATTACGCGATGGCATGGTTGACCTGCTCGGCTCGGTAAGCCGCGAGCGTGCCCTGGCCGCAGGCCTGCGCTTGTCGCATGCGTATGCGCAGGACCAGCCGCTGCTGATGGCACGCCAAGGCGATCAGCCCGCGCCGCCGCCGGGCGCTGCGTTTCGGCTGGTTGCAGTTGAGGGCTATCGCAGCGTCGAGCAGTTGCGCCAGCTCTATCCGCTGGCGCGGATCGAGCTGCATCCGACAACGCTGAGCGCGCTGGCCGCACTGACCCTGGGCCAGGCCGACCTGTATCTGGGGCACGCCCTGGCGGGGCGCTATGCCCTGGCGCGGACCTCGCTGCGCGGTATCGAGGAAATCGGCAGTGCAGGCCTGGCCGGGCAGGATATCGGCTTTGCCCTGCGCCGCGACGCAGCACCGTTGGCTGACATGCTCGATTCAGTGCTCAAAGGGTTGTCGCCCAGCCAACGCGCCCGCATCGAGCAGCGCTGGAGCGTGACCGGCGCAGCCCCTGCAAGCGCGGCGCCGCTGCAGCTGAGCGAAGATGAGCAACGCTGGTTGCAGGCCAATCCAACGGTGAAGGTACTGCTCGACGAGCAATCACTGCCGCTGAGCTACCGCGATAGCAGCGGCCACTGGCGCGGTCTGAGCGTGGAGGTGCTGGAACTGATCAGCCGGCGCAGCGGTTTACAGTTCGAGCTGGCTGCCGCCAGCAGCGTCGAGGGCATGCTTGGGCAGTTGCGCCAGGGCCATGCTCAGCTGATCGCCGGCTTGCCCCAGAGCCCGGCGCTGGCCCAGCAGTTGAGCTTCAGTCGCTCTTACCTGAGCGCTGCGCGTGTGTTGGTCAGCCGTACCGAGCCGGCCGCGCCGAGCAGCCTTGGCCAGTTGGCGGGGCAGTCGCTGGCAGTGGTGTGGGGCAGCGCGGTGCAAGATGAACTGGCCCAGCGTTATCCACAGGTGCGCGTGCTCCAGGCCCAAGGGCCGCTGGCCGCGCTGCAAGCGCTGGCCAGCGGCCGGGCGACAGCTGCAGTACTGACACTCGACGATGCGCGCCCGCTGATCGCGCGCTGGTACCCAGGCCAGCTGCGCATCAGCGCCAGCCTGGCCATGCCACCTGCACACTTTGCCTTGGCCAGCCTGCGGGGCGAGGTCGAGCTGCAGGGTATCGTGAACAAGGCCCTGCTCAGCCTGACCCCGCGCGAGACCGAGACGCTGGTGCGACGCTGGCGCAATCCGATGATCGTCGCCGATGGTCTGTGGCCGCGTCAGCGCCTGAAGATCCTGCTCGGTTTCGGCCTGGTGCTGTTGCTGTTGCTGCTGGCGCTGCTGTGGGTCCGCTACCTGCGCCGGTTGCATGCTGAACTGCACCAGGCCAAGCACATGGCGGAAGCCGCCAACCAGGCCAAGACGCGTTTTCTGGCGACCATGAGCCATGAGATTCGCACGCCCATGCACGCCTTGCTGGGCATGCTTGAACTGGCCCAGCACAAGGCCGAGCAAGGCACACTGGACCGTGTGGCGATTGATGTGGCGGCCGATGCCGGGCGCGGCTTGCTGGCGCTGATCGGCGATATTCTGGACATCACCCGCATCGAAGCCGGGCAACTGCAGCTGGCACTGCAGCCGGTGCAGTTGCGCGAGCAGGTCGAGCAGGTGGTGCAACTGTTTCAACAGCAGGCGCGGCGTAAAGGCCTGACGCTGTTGCTGCACTGCGAGGGTGCGGGCGATGTCCAGGTTCTGCTCGACCCACTGCGGTTCAAGCAGGTGCTGGCCAACCTGTTGAGCAATGCGATCAAGTTCACTCGCGTGGGACGCGTCGAGGTCAGTCTGTGTGTGCGCGAGCGTGGCGGAAGTCTGGCGCTGGAGCTGCTGGTCAAGGACAGCGGCAGTGGTATCGCCGAGGCAGACCTGGCCGAACTGGGTCAGCCGTTTCGCCAGGCCGGGCAAAAGCAATCAACGCGTTGCAGCAGCGGCTTGGGGCTGAGTATCAGCCGCAGCCTGTGCGAGCTGATGGGCGGCCAGTTACGCCTGCGTAGTGTGCTCGGCGCCGGCACACAGGCGTTGATCCTGCTGAGTTGTCAGCGTTGGCACGGCCAGCGCCAGCCGGCGCCGCGCGCCGTGCCGCCTGCAGCCGAGCACCACCTGCGGGTGCTGGTGGTCGACGACTATCCCGCCAACCGCCTGCTGTTGGCCCAGCAACTGGAATACCTCGGCCACCGCACCTGCATTGCCGAAGAAGGTGCGCAAGCCTTGCGCCTGTGGCTTGGCCAGCCATTCGATGTGGTCATCAGCGACTGCAGCATGCCAAGCCTGGATGGCTACGCGCTGGCCCGGGCCATTCGCCTGCATGAGCGGCGTACGCAAAGGCCCAGGTGCCGCGTGCTCGGGCTGACCGCCAATGCGGTGCAGGAGGAACGCCAGCGCTGCCGGGCGGCAGGTATGGACGCTTGCCTGTTCAAACCGCTGGCACTGAGCAGCCTGGCCGCAGCATTGGCGACCGGCCCAGGTGCGAGGACCGCTGGCGCGTCGCAGGCCGGGCCGGGCAGAGAAGATGCAGCGCTGGACCTTGCCCATCTGCAACGTCTGGTCGGCGCTGATCAGCAGGCCTTGCGCGGCTTATTGAAGGACTTGCGCGGGAGTTTGACCGAGGATTTACGACGGTTACAGCAGCAAACAAACAATCCGAAAGAACTGGCCGTATTGGCCCATCGGATCAAAGGCGGGGCGCAGATAGCCCGAGCGGGGCCGTTGTTGAAAGCGTGTGAGGAACTTGAGCGATGCTGTCGTCAACAGCCAGGCAATGTGGCCGAAGTGCAGCGCGCAATACACGCGCTGCACCTGGCCATACACCAGCTCGAACGACAGCTGGAGAAGCTGTCAGCCGAACCGGTGCCGGGTCATATCATGCCAAGTAGCAACAGCACCAACAGGACCACCAGTACCGCACCAATGATGCCGGACGGGCCATAGCCCCAGCTGCGCGAGTGAGGGAAGACTGGCAAACCGCCAACCAGCAGCAGAATCAGGATGATGATGAGGATCGTGGTCATGGGCAGAATCCTTGCGTGTTTTCGTGGGGGAAGGGGCCGGGCAATCCTGGCCGCTTACATTTCCGACCGCGGCTGTTACAAGAAAATTCCATCGATTATCTGCCTTGTCGGCATGTTCGCTCATTCAGCATTTCGATAGCGCACCAGGCTCTTGCCGGGCTTGGCTAGACTCGCGTTATTGCCCACCGAACAAGGCCTGCAGCATGCACAAGCGAATGATGATCACCGGCGCCGGGTCTGGCCTCGGCCGTGAAATTGCCCTGCGTTGGGCGCGCGAGGGTTGGCGGCTGGCGCTGGCCGATGTCAACGAAGCCGGCCTGCGCGAGACTCTGGAGCTGGTGCAGGCGGCTGGTGGCGAAGGTTTTGTGCAGCGCTGCGACGTGCGCGACTACAGCCAGCTGACGGCACTGGCTCAGGCCTGTGAGGAACGCTTTGCCGGCATCGACATGATCGTCAACAACGCCGGGGTTGCGTCGGGCGGGTTCTTTGCGGAGTTGTCGCTGGAGGACTGGGACTGGCAACTGGCGGTCAACCTGATGGGCGTGGTCAAAGGCTGCAAGGCGTTTTTGCCGTTGCTCGAGCGCAGCCAGGGGCGGATCGTCAACATCGCCTCGATGGCGGCGCTGATGCAGGGGCCGGGCATGAGCAACTACAACGTGGCCAAGGCGGGGGTGTTGGCGTTGTCGGAGAGCCTGCTGGTCGAGCTGCGTCAGGTGCAGGTGGCGGTGCATGTGGTGTGCCCGTCGTTCTTCCAGACCAACCTGCTGGATTCGTTCCGCGGGCCGGACCCGGCGATGAAAGCCCAGGTGGGCAAGTTGCTCGAGGGCTCGCCGATCAGTGCTGCGGAAATTGCCGATTACATGCATGAGCGGATTGCGGCGGATGAGTTTTTGATCTTGCCGCATGAGGCGGGGCGGGCGGCCTGGAAGCTCAAGTGCCAGACGCCGGAGGTGTTGTATGCGGAGATGGCCGGGATGGCGGTGAAGATGCGGGCCAAGGCGCGGCAGTAGTCGGCGAGTGCGGTATGCTCGGCAGTTTTGGATCTGTGCGGGTGTGGGCAGTGGTCAATTACTTCTGGTTCTTTCTTGCGGCGTTGTTCGAGATTGGCGGGTGCTATGCGTTTTACCTGTGGCTGCGGTTGGGCAAGAGTGCCTGGTGGGTGGTGCCGGCGCTGGTTAGTCTGAGTGTGTTTGGGCTGATTTTGACGCGGGTTGAGGCGGCCTATGCTGGGCGGGCCTATGCGGCTTATGGCGGGATTTATATTGTTTCTTCGCTATTTTGGTTGGCGCTGGTTGAGCGGGTTCGGCCGTTGGGGAGCGATTGGGTTGGGGCTTTGTTGTGTGTGGTTGGGGCCACGATTATTGTGTTTGGGCCGCGGTTGCAGCAGGGTTGAAAAAGGGGGGGGCTTATCCGTTGGTTGTGTTGGCTGGTCGGGCCCCTTTCGCCTTTACGGCGAGTCACTTTTTTGGCAGACGCCCCAAAAAAGTAACCAAAAAAGGGCTTGGCTCCACATCCGGCCCCTTCGCTTCGCTGCGGGGTTCCCTCGCTCCGGTCTTGCTCCCGGGCGGACCGCGCTGTACGGGCCTCCTGGCCCGCAGCGCTTGCCGGCCATCCATGGCCGGCACCTCCCTTCGCAAGACCTGCGCTCGGCCTCCTGAGTCGCCGGTGGATCAAGATCAAGAGCACGCCTCGCTGCGCTGGCGCAGAGCGGGGGGAGCGTGGGTTTCGCGATTGTGGTTCGATGTTAGATTGTCGGGCCAGCTCCGCTGGCCTTTCGCGACACAAGGCCGCTCCTACGCCGACCGAGAACACCCATATCTAACGAGCTTGCACAGTCAACTGTAGGAGCGGCCTTGTGTCGCGAAAGGGCTGCGAAGCAGCCCCGGCAATCTCAAACCAAACAAAAATCAAACAGCCACACCAATCCCGCTCTGCGCCAGCGCAGCGAGGCGTGCCTTTGATCTTGATCTGCTTTTGATCTTGATCTACTGCGACTTCAGGAGGCCGAGCGCAGGTCTTGCGAAGGGAGGTGACGGCCATGGATGGCCGTCAAGCGCTGCGGGCCAGGATGGCCCGTACAGCGCGGTCCGCCCGGGAGCAAGGCCGGAGCGAGGGGACCCCGCAGCGCAGCGAAGGGGCCGGATGTAGGAGCGAGCCCTTTTTTGGTTACTTTTTTGGGGCGTTTGTCCCGTCCTGAATAAGGTTTACACCTTCTGGCCTAT
>NZ_JBNWAE010000022.1:0-75694 GCF_050496565.1 Pseudomonas shirazensis | reverse complement strand
TGCACGGCTGTCGTCGAGCATATGGCGCAGGCGCTCGGCTGGGAACTCCGGATCCAGCGGCACGTAAGCACCACCGGCCTTGAGCACTGCCAGCAAAGCCACCAGCAATTGCGGGGTGCGCTCCAGGCACACGCCCACGCGCACGTCCGGGCCAACGCCGGCCGCTTGCAGACGGTGGGCCAGTTGGTTGGCGCGGCGGTTCAGTTCGGCGTAGCTGAGCGAACCTTCGCCCTGGCGCACGGCGATTGCTTCAGGCACACGGGCAACCTGCTGCTCGAACTGCGCCACCAGGTCGAACGCGCCGATGCCATGGCTATCGGCAGCACCCGCTGCCAGCAGCTCATCGCGTTCAACGCCGGTCAGCAGCGGCAGTTGCCCCAGCTGGCGCTCGGCGCTCTCGCTCAACGCCTGCAGCAGTTGCTGCAGGTGCCCGTGCAGCCGCGCGATGGCCGCTGTATCGAAGCGTGCCCGGTCAAAGCTGTAGCAGAAGCTCAGCGCCTCGCCCTGGTTGACCAGCAGCATCAGCGGGTAGTTGCCCTGCTCGCGGCTGACCAGGTTGGCAAAGCGCGGCCCGTCGTCCTGGCCCCTGAGCATGGCGCTGTCCAGCGGGTAGTTCTCGAACACCAGAATCTGGTCGAACAAGCCCTGCCCACCCTGCCCGGCCCAGCGCTGGATGTCGTACAGCGCGCTGTGTTCGTGCTCGCGCACGGCCACACCCAAGGCCTGCACCTGCTCGAGCCAATGGCCGACGGTCTGCTGCCCCTCGGGGCTGGCGACCACTGGCAAGGTGTTGATGAACAGGCCCAGTTGCTGCTCGATGCCCGGCAACTGCGCCGGGCGCCCGGCCACGGTGGCACCGAAGGCCACGCACTCCTGCCCGGTGTAGCGCTGCAACAGCAAAAGCCAGGCGGCCTGCAGCAGACTGCTGAGGGTCACCTTGCGCTGGCGGGCGAAGCTGTGTAGATGCTCGCTGGCGGCGGCCGGCAAGCTTGCGCGGTATTCGGCAGTGCCGCTGCCGGGCTGCTCCAGGGCCACCGCGCCAGCCAGCGCGGTCGGCGCCTGCAAGGGTGCCAGTTGCTCGCGCCAGAACTGCTCGCTGGCAGCCTGGTCGCGCCCGGCCAGCCAGGCGATGTAGTCGCGGTACTGGCCCACGAGTGCCGGTTGTGCCTGGCCGGCGTAGCGCTGCATCACCTCGGCGAACAGTTGCGCCTGGCTCCAGCCGTCCAGCAGCAGGTGGTGGCAGGTCCATACCAGGTGGTGGCGGCCGGCATCGGTAGCCACCAGCAGCAGGCGCATCAGCGGCGGTTGCTGCAGGTCGAAGGGGCGGCGCTCGTCGGCGGCCAGGGCGTCGAGGTCGCCGCCGGTGGCTTCACGCCAGGCCAGTTGCGCCTGGCGCAGTACCGCTTGCAGCGGCTGCCCCGCCGCGGTGCTGACAAAGGCGGTGCGCAGCGCGGCGTGGTTGTCCAGCGCCGCCTGCCAGGCCGCGCGCAGGCGCGCAGGGTCCAGGCCTTCGGCGTCCATGCGCACCTGGTTGATGTAGCTGCCGTCGCCGGGCTGGTACAGGCTGTGGAACAGCATGCCCTGCTGCATCGGCGACAGCGGGTAGAGGTCTTGCACCTGGGTGATCGGCAGGCCCAGAGCGTCGAGCTGCGCCTGGTCGAGGTTGGCCAGGGGGAAGTCCGATGGCGTGGCACCACCGGCATCGGGCGCCAGGCAATGGCCGACCAGCGCCTGCAACTCGCCCTCGAACAGCGCTACCAGTTGCGCCAGGCCCTGGGCGTCGAGCTGCTGCGGGCTGAAGGTAAAGCCCAGTTGCAGGCGGCCGTCGTTGACCCCGCCATCTATGGACAGCCAGTTGGCCAGGGGTGCGGTTGAGTCCTGGCTGTCGCCGCAGGTTTGTTCGGCGCGGCGCATGCCGGGGGCGAAGCTGGCGTCGAACTGGCCCAGGTAGTTGAAGGTGATGCGCGGCTGTGGCCGCGCCGCCAGCTGGGCGCGCACCTCGGCAGGCGCCAGCTGTTGCAGCAGGCCGAAGCCCAGGCCGTTGTCCGGCACCTGGCGCAGTTGCTGCTTGATAGCCTTAAGGCTGTGGCCCAGGTCATCACTGACTGCCAGGCGCAGGGGGTAGGTGGTGGTGAACCAGCCCACCGTGCGGCTGAGGTCGAGCCCGGCCAGGTGCTCTTCGCGGCCATGGCCTTCCAGCTCCACCAACAGCTCCGGCTGCCCGCTCCAGCGCTGCCAGGCGCGGGCCAGGGCGCACAGCAGCAGGTCGTTGACCTGGGTGCGGTAGGCGCCCGGGGCATCGCGCAGCAGCTGGCGGGTCAGTTGCTCGTCCAGCGCAAGCGGCAGGGTGACGGCTTCAGCCACCGGCGCGGGGCCGGCGTGCCGGGCGCCCGGAAACTCGGCTGCGGCTTCGCCCAGCTGGGCCAGCCACCAAGGCAGTTGCGCCAGGGTTGCGCTGGCCTGGGCGTGCTGCACAAGGAAGCGGGTCCAGTCGCCAAAGGCGTGGCTGCGCCGTGGCAGGCTGGCGGCCGGGTTGGCCAGCAGCTGTTGCAGGTCTTCGAGCAGGATGCGCCACGACACGCCGTCCACCACCAGATGGTGGGCGGTAAGCAGCAGGCGCTGGCCTGTACCGCGCTGGTTGACCAGCACGGCACGCAGCAGCGGGCCGGCGGCAAGATCCAGGCTGCGCTGGGCCTGGTTGGCGATGGCCAGCAGGGCCTGCTCGTCCTCGGCTTCGCGCTCCCACAGCTCGACGGCGAGGTTGGCCGCGTACGCGCCCTGCCAGCCCTGCTCGCCCTGGCTGAAGCGCAGGCTGAAGGCGTCGTGGTGCGCGACCACCGCGTTCAGCGCCTGCTCCAGTGATTCAGCGGCCAGTGGTGTATCCAGCGCCAGCAGCAGGGCCTGGTTCCAGTGGCCGCGCTGGGCCATGGGCATGGCGAAGAAGCGCTGCTGCAACGGCGTCAGGGCAATCGCCCCGCGCTCGGGGCGCGCGGCACCTGCGCCCTGCCCGCCCAGCGGTGTGGCCACCTGGGCCAGCTGGCGCAAGGTCTGGTGGCGGAACAGCTCGCGCGGGCCGAACTGCCAGCCGCCCTGACGGGCACGGCTGGCCACCTGGATGGCGATGATCGAATCGCCGCCCAGCTCAAAGAAGTTATCCTGGGCGCCCACCAGGTCGATACCCAGCACCTCGCGCCAGACCTTGGCCAGAGCCAGCTCCACCTCGCCTTGGGGGGCGTCATAGGTACGCTCGACCGCTAGCGGCTGCGGCAGCGCCTTGCGGTCGAGCTTACCGTTGGCACTCAGTGGCATCTGCGCAAGCACGATGACCTGCGCCGGCACCATGTAGTCCGGCAGCGCCTCGCCCAGTTGCAGGCGCAAGACATCGGCCAGCCCGTCGTCGGCACTTGCCACCACATAACCCAGCAACTGCTTGGCACCGGCGGCGGCCTCGCTAACCACCACCACCGCCTCGCTGACGGCCGGGTGTTCCAGCAGGCGCGCCTCGATTTCGCCAAGCTCGATGCGCAGGCCGCGGATCTTCACCTGGTGGTCGATGCGCCCCAGGTACTCCACCGCGCCGTCGTCACGCCAGCGCGCCACGTCACCGGTGCGGTACAGGCGCACGCCATGGCCGAACGGGTCGGCGACAAAGCGCTCGGCGGTAAGGCCCGGGCGCCCCAGGTAGCCGCGGGCCAGGCCCACGCCACCAATGTACAGCTCGCCCGGCAGGCCGCTGGCCACCGGCTGCAGCTGACCGTCGAGCACGTACAGGCGCAGGTTGGCGATGGGCCGGCCGATCGGCACGCTGCCCAGGCCCGGGGCGTCGTGGCAGGCCCAGTGGCTGACATCGATGGCTGCCTCGGTGGGGCCGTACAGGTTGTGCAGGCCGGCGCTGCTCTGGGCCAGAAAGCGTTGTTGCAGGTCCAGCGGCAGTGCCTCGCCGCTGCACATCACCAGGCGCAGGCTGGGGCAGCCGGCCAGGGTTTCGCTGGCCATGTAGGCCTGCAGCATCGATGGTACGAAGTGCAGCACGCTGATGCCGTGGCCGGCGATCAGCGCCTTGAGCTCGGCGGGGTCGCGGTGGGCGCCGGGCGGCGCCATCACCAAGGTGGCGCCGGTCATCAGCGGCCAGAAGAACTCCCACACCGACACGTCGAAGCCGAACGGGGTCTTTTGCAGGACCCGGTCACCGGCGCCCAGGCCAAAGGTGGCCTGCATCCATTGCAGGCGGTTGCACAGGGCGGCGTGGCTGTTGCCCGCGCCTTTTGGCCGGCCGGTGGTGCCGGAGGTGTAAATGCAGTAGGCAAGCTGGTCGGGGTGGCTTTGCAGGCTCGGGTTGCTGTCGGGGTTGGCGGCAAACTGCCCGGCATCAACGTCCAGGCACAGCACTTCGCGCCCGCCTGCGGGCAGGCGCCCGAGCAGCTGCTGCTGGGTCAGCAGCAGGCTCGCGCCGCTGTCTTCGAGCATGTAGGCCAGGCGTTGATCGGGCTGGTCCGGGTCCAGCGGCACGTAGGCGGCGCCGGCCTTGAGCACGGCGAGCAGGGCCACCACCATGGCCTGCGAGCGCTCGACGAAGATGCCTACCAGTTGCTCGGGGCCAACGCCGCGGCTGCGCAGGTAATGGGCCAGGCGGTTGGCCTGGGTGTTGAGTTGGGTGTAGCTCAGTTCAAGGCCATCGGCGATCAGCGCCGTGGCATCGGGCGTGGCGGCTGCCTGGGCTTCGATCAGCACTTGCAGGCACTGCACCTGGCGGTAGTCGACGGCGGTGGCGTTGAAGGCCTCGACCACCTGCTGCTGCTCGTGGCGCTCGAGCATGGCCAGGTCGCACAGCGGCCTGTCGGGGTGCTCGGCGCAGTCGCCCAGCAGGCGCAAAAAATGCCCGCGCAGGCGCTTGATGCGCGCTGCGTCGAACAGGTCGGTGGCATAGGTGAAGGCGCCGCGCAGCAGGCCGTCGGCCAGCTCTTCGGTGTCCAGGCTGAGGTCGAACTTGGCAACCTCCGGGGCCGCCACCTCAAGCCAGGCCTGCAACCCGGGCAGGCCGGCCAGGCTGCTGGCGCCGCGCTGCTCGTGGTTGAACATCACCTGGAACAGCGGGTTGCGGCTCAGGCTGCGCTCCACGCCCAGGGCGTCCACCAGTTCTTCGAACGGCAGGTCCTGGCAGTCCTGGGCCGCGGCGGCGGCCTGGCGCACCTCGCCCAGCAGGGTACGGAACGGCAGGCGCGCGTGGGGCGTGCTGCGCAGCACCTGGGTGTTGACGAAAAAGCCGATCAGCCCCTGCACTTCTGCGCGCTGGCGGTTGGCAACCGGCACGCCCACCAGCAATTCTTCCTGGCCGGTGTAGCGGTGCAGCAGTGCCTTGAACGCCGTCAGCAAAACCATGAACAGGCTGGTGCCGCTGGCGGCGGCCAGGGCCTTGAGCTGCGCGGTCAGCGCTGCGGGCACCTCGAAGCCAAGGCTTGCGCCGCGCTGGCTCATTTCGGCCGGGCGCGCGCGGTCGGCGGGCAGTTCGAGAATGGGTGGGCGCTCACCCAGGGTGGCGCGCCAGTAGGCCAGCTGGCGCTCGCCTTCGCCGGCCTCGAGCCAGTTGCGTTGCCACAGACCATAATCGGCGTACTGCACGGCCAAGGCCGGCCACTGCGGCGCCTGGCCTTGCAGGTGGGCGGCGTAGCCCTGGGCCAGTTCGTCGAGCAGGATCTGCATCGACCAACCGTCGGAGATGATGTGGTGCATGGCCAGCAGCAGGCCGTGTCGCTGTTCGCCCAGGCGCACCAGTGTGAGCTGCAGCAGCGGCCCCTGGTACAGGTCGAAGGCCTGGCCGGCAGCGGCCTGCAAGGCGGCCTTCAGCGCCGCTTGCGGGTCGGCGCTGGCGCTGAGGTCGAGGTTGGCCAAGGCAAGACTGGCCGCCGGACTTACCACCTGGGTGAGCTGGCCATCGGTTTCGGCAAAGCGGGTGCGCAGGATTTCGTGGCGCGCCAGCAGGGCGTTCACGGCTGCTTGCAAGGCGGCGATATCCAGCGCGCCGTCCAGGCGCAGCACGCCGGCCTGGTTGTAGGCGGCGCTGCTGCGGTCGAGCTGCCACAGGGTCCACAGCCGGCGCTGGGCATAGGAGGCAGCCACCACATCTTGGCCTTCGGCACGCGGCGGAATCGGCAGGCTTTCAAGGCTCATGCCCTGGGCCTTTAGCTTTTCACCCAGGGCGCGGCGGGCGGCCGGGTCCAGCTCGGCGAAGCGCCGGGCCAGGGCGAGGGAACGATCAACCACAGTCATGGTGCCTCCACTTCGGCGAACAGGTTTTCCAGGGCGTCCAAGTCGTTGCCCGGGGCCTGTTGCAGCTCGGCCACCTTGGCGGCGAATCGCTCCAGGGTTTCGCCTTCGAAGAACAGCCGCAGCGGCAGTTCGATGCCCATCTGCTCCTGCAACCGCGCACGCAGGCGGGTGGCCAGCAGCGAGTGGCCGCCCAGAGCGAAGAAGTTGTCCTGCAGCCCGACCCGTTCGACCCCCAGAGCTTCCTGCCAAATACCGGCCAGCAGGCATTGCAGTGCGCTCTGCGGCGCCTGGTAGGCCTGGCAGACCACGTCCTCGGCGGCTAGAGCGCGGCGGTCGACCTTGCCGTTGGGCATCAACGGCAGGCGTGCCAGGCTGCGCAGGGCGGTGGGCACCATGTGCGCAGGCAGGCGCCGGGCCAGTTCCACCTGCAGGCGGTCGGCCAGTTGCCCGTCTTCATCAGCGCCGACCACAAAGGCCACCAACTGGGCACCACTGGCGCCCTCGCGTACCACCACTGCGGCTTCGGCAACGCCTGCGCAGCTGGCCAGCACCGCCTCCACTTCGCCCAGCTCGATACGGAAACCGCGAATTTTCACCTGGGCATCGACCCGGCCAAGGAACTCCAGCAGGCCGTCGGCGCGCCAGCGCGCCAGGTCGCCGGTCTGGTAGCCTCGGCTGCCATCGGTCAGGGTCGGGAAGCGCTCGGCGGTGAGGGCCGGGCGGCCCAGGTAGCCGCGGGTGACACCGGGGCCGGCGACATACAGCTCGCCCACCTGCCCCACCGCCACCGGCTCGCGGTTGGCGTCGAGCAGCAGCACGCGCATGCCCGGCGCCGGGCGGCCGATGGACACAGGGCCTTGGCCTGCGTTCCACGCCGTGCACCAGACGCTGCCTTCGGTGGGGCCGTATTCGTTGCTCAGCAGCACGCCGGGCAGGCGCGCCTGGTGGCGGGCCAGCAGCGCCGGGGTGCAGGCTTCACCGGCCACCACCACGGTGCGCAGGGCGTGCTGGCCAAGGTGCTCAAGCACTTCGGCGTGCAGCCCTGGCAAGGCCAGGTAGTGCGTGATGTCCTGCTCGCCCAACAGTGCGGCAATGGCTTGT
Organism: Pseudomonas shirazensis; assembly: GCF_050496565.1. Lineage (GTDB taxonomy): Bacteria > Pseudomonadota > Gammaproteobacteria > Pseudomonadales > Pseudomonadaceae > Aquipseudomonas > Aquipseudomonas shirazensis_A. The sequence continues at coordinate 68,326 of NZ_JBNWAE010000022.1, read as the reverse complement.
GGGTCCTTGGCCTGGGCGGCGCTCGGCAGGTGCAAGCAGCCGCCCTGGCCGAGGGTCCAGAACAGCCCGGCCACCGAGCTGTCGAACGACAGCGACGACAGCAGCAGGAAGGATTCAACCGGCGCCGGGTAGTGAACGAAACGCGCCAGGGTCGAGGCCAGGGCGTTGGCGTGGCTTACGGCAACGCCCTTGGGCGTGCCGGTGGAGCCGGAGGTGTAGATGACATAAGCCAGGTCGTCACCACCGACCGCCACCGCCAGCGGTGCACTCGGGCCCTTCCACAGCGGCGAGGCCTCGGCCAGCGACAGCACAGGCAGGCCGGCGGGCAGCACCAGGTCGGCAGCCGGGGCATCCAACGCCAGCAGGCACTGGGCACCGGCGTCGGCCAGCATGAAGCCGAGGCGCTCGGCCGGGTAGTCCGGGTCCAGCGGCAGGTAGGCGCCACCGGCTTTGAGAATGCCCAACATCGCCACCAGCGCGGCCAGCGAACGCGGCGCGTACACGGCAACGATGCTTTCGCGCCCGACACCCTGCACCTGCAGGGCCTGGGCCAGCTGGTTGGCGCGCTGCTCCAGCTGAAGGTAGTCGAGCACCTGGTCGCCCTGACGCACGGCGGCGTTCTGGCCTTGGCGGGCCACCTGTTGCTCGAACAACCGGTGCAGCAAGCTTGGGCTGGTCAGCGGCATGGCCGCGCCCTGCTCGAAGGCCTGGATGCGCGCACGCTCCTGTTCACCCAGCAGGCTGACCTGGGCCAGGCGCTGCTCGAAGTCGCCCAGCGCCTGAGCGGCAAATACCGCGAACTGCCCAAGCCAAAGCGCGGCCACCTCCTGCTCCAGCTGGTCGGCAACGTAGTGCAGTTGCAGTTCATGACCCACGCGAGCCAGGCCTAGCGGCGGCAGTACGCTGGCGTCCAGTTGCAACTCGACGCCCTCCAGCGGTGTGTGGCTGGCGGCGAAAGCGTACAGGCTGTCGGCATTTTCGATGGCCACCTCGTCCAGGCACTCAAGCCACGAACGGGCCTGCTCCAGGCGGCTGCGGAACTCCTCCAGGGCCTGGGCCAGGGTGGCGTCGGCGGGGTATGCCAGGTTCAGCGGCATGTGCCGTTCGAAGCGCCCGAGCATGCCTTCGATCTGGGCGTTGCGACCGTCTACGCAGGCCAGCAGCGAGACCTGATTCTGCTCGCCCAGGCGGCACAGGAAAGCGGCCCACAGGAACAGCAACAAGTCGTCGCTGGCCAGGGCTTGCTCGCTGGCGCGGGCATCGAGGGTTTGCAGCAGGGAGGCGGCTTGCAGGGTGACCTGCCGGGCTGCATCGCGGGGCAAGCCCGCTCCCACGCGGTGTTCGAATGGCAGCGGCGTCCGTGGCGTGATGGCGTCAAGCACGCCACGCCAGTAGGCGGCGCCGCGCAGGCCCATGTCCTCACCGGCCAGTTCGCCCTGCCACGAGGCATAGTCAATGTACTGCAACGCCTCTTCGTCGGCCGGCGCCAGGCTGCCGGCGTAACCGGCGCGCAGCTCGTTGGCCAGTTGCTGCAGCGCCTGCCGGTCGACACTGGCCAGGGCCAGGCCCAGGCACACGACGAAGCTGTCACCCTCCACCTGCTCTACCGTCGCGACCAAGGGCGCATGCTCCAGGTCCTCGCGCCCGGCAACCGGCTGCAGCGGCGCCGGGGCGCCCTGCTCCACCACCTGCACCGGGCGGCGCAGGCCGTCCAGGCGCAGGTAGCGGGTGCGCAGCACTTCGTGGCGACGTTGCAGCTCGGCGAGCACCTGGCCCAGGCGGGCATCGTCATAGGCACCCGGCACGCGCACACGGGCGAAGGCCACCAGCGGTTGCCCGGGGCGAACCAGCACGGCGCCCTGCTGGGCAGAAAGGGGGAAGGCGTCTTGGTGGGCAGGCAGTTGCATGTGGGAAAACCTCAATCTTGTGCCAGGTCGGCGCTTTTCTGGGCGATCGCCATCGCGGTGAGAATCTTGCGCGGGCCGGTGAATGCGTTACGGGCGTGCAGCGAGAGCATGTTGTCGAGCAGGACCACGTCGCCCTTTTGCCAGGGGAACTCCACCATGACGTCGCGGTAGGCCTGCTGCAGGTGGCGGATGACCTCGTCGGGGATCGGCGCGCCGTCACCGTAGAAGGTGTTCTGCGGCAGGTCGTCGGCATCGAACTCGGCGATCAGCGCGGCGCGCAGGGTGTCGGGCAGGGTCAGGGCGTTGAAGAAGGTGCCGTGGTTGAACCACAGCTGTTCGCCGCTGCGCGGGTGGCGGACGATGGCAGGGCCAACCTGGCGGGTACGCAGGCGGTTGCCGGGCTTCCACTCCGGGCGGATGCCGATGCCCGCGCAGTAGGCTTCCACTTCGGCGCGGTCTTCGCTCTGGAACACGGTCTGCCAGGGCAGGCCCATGCCGTCGCCGTAGTTACGCACGTACATGATGCGGCGCTGGCGAAACTCCTCGCGCACCGCCGGGTCAATGCGCTGCAGCAGCGCACGGGTATCGCCCAGCGGCGTTTCGCCGCCGGTCAGCGACGGCAGGTTGCAGTAGAAGTACAAATGCAGCGGGAACACCGGCGAGTAGGAATGTTCGTTGTGCGGGAAGATGCGCTCGTTGCTGGGGTAGTCGGTAGAGCTGTAGATGTTGAACTGGCGGGTGATCTGGGTGCGTGGCGAGGCGCGGAACAGGTATTCCAGCGCACCGCCCGAGACCGCCTGCACGCAGCGGTCGAAGCCGTCGATACCCTCCACGTCGAAACCACGGAACAGGATGGCGCCATGTTCCAGCAGGCGCGCCTCCACCTGTTCGCGGTTCTGCGCCAGCCATGCCACCAGATCGGTGCCGGCAAAGCGTGGCCGGCACAGCGCCGGCAGGGCATGCCCTTCGAGCAACGGGGTGAACACGACCCGCTCTTGCTGGCCGGCGGTGATGCTCCTGCGTGCACGGCCCATGCTGGGCAGTGCCGTGACCTTGGCGTCGTTCATCATTGCTCCTGAACACTCTGTGCGTTAGGGGTGGACTGCACGGCGCGCCGGCGCATCGGCCGTTGACTGTCGAGCAGTTGCCGGCGCTGCTGGTTGTCGGCGCTGCGCGCCGCGCGCCGCACCTGGGCGGCGGCCTCCAGCAGGTCGGCCTGGGTGCGGCCGGGCTGGCCCAGCCAGCAGTCGAGTACGGCCTGGATCTGGGCGAACAGCTCGGCCAGTTCGCCTGCCTGGAACAGCCCTTGAGGCACCTCGAAGCGGGCTTCCAGGCGCCCGGCGCTGCTGTAGAAGCCGAGGATCAGGTCCAGCTCGGCGGCCTGGTGTTCGGTGGCCAGGGCCTCGACCCGCACATCCTGCAGGCGCGGCAGCGGCGGCTCGCCCTCCTGGTAGTTGAGCTTGATGCTGAAGAACGGCGAACGCCCGGCCCGACGGGGTGGGCGCAGCGCCTCCACCAGTTGCTCGAACGGCAGGTCCTGGTGCCCGGCGGCGCCAAGCACCACGCGGCGGCATTGCTCGAGCAGCGCATCGCTGCCGGCGGCCAGGTCCAGGTCCAGTTGCAGCACCAGCTGGTTGATGAAAAAGCCCACCAGCGGCTCGGCGGCCGGGTGGCTGCGGTTGGCAATGTCACTGCCCAGGCGGATGCGCGACTCGCCGCTCTGCTCGCGCAGGCTGATGGCGAAGGCGCCGAGCAGCAGCATGAAAGGCGTTACGCCACGGGCACTGGCGTAGGCGCGCAGCGCGCTGGTTTGCACGCCGCTAAAGCTGAACTGCTCGCACACGGCGTTGGCGCCAGTGCCGCGCGGGCGCTGGCTGTGCAGCTCGAGCCAGCGCTGCTCGCCGGCAAGGGCCTGCTGCCAGTAAGCCAGTTGCCGGGCCTGCTCGGGGCCGGCCAGCAGTGCGCGTTGCCAGCGGGCGAAATCGCCGTAGCCAACCGCCAGCGCCGGCAGCGCGGCGTCGCGCCCGGCAAGGCCTGCGGCGTACAGGGCCTCAAGTTCGTCGACCAGGTTGCGCATCGACCAACCGTCCACGGCGATGTGGTGGGTGGTCAGCAGCAGCACATGCTCGCGGGGCGCAAGGCGCAGCAGGCACACCCGCTGCAACGGGCCTGCGGCCAGGTCGAAAGGCTGGCGCGCCTGTTGCGCCGCACGCTCGCGGGCCTCGGCAAGGTCTGCGACCTGCTCGACGCTGAAGGCCAGCGCCAGGCTATCGTGCTGCACCAGGCGCACGCCCTCGCCGTCGGCGTGGAAGGTGGTGCGCAGCACGCCGTGGCGCTGCTGCAGGGTGGCGAAGGCGGCGCGCAGCACCTCGCTGTCCAGCGGGCCGCGCAGGTGCAGGGCCATCGGCACGTTGTACACCGAGCTGTGCGGTTCCAGCTGCCAGGCGAACCACAGGCGCTGCTGGGCGAACGATGGCACCAGGGCCGCCTGGGGGTCGGCAGCGAGCAACGGCTGGGCATGGGCGGCGGCTTCGGCCACTTGCCCGGCGAAGGCGGCCAGCACCGGGTGGTCGAACAGGCAGGCCAAGGGCAGGCTTACCCCCAGCCGCTCGCGCAGGCGGCCGATGATTTGCGCGGCAGCGATGGAGTTGCCGCCCAGGGCGAAGAAGTTGTCGTCGGCGAACACTTCGCCCTGGCCGAGCACTTCGGCCCACACTGCCGCCAGTTGCTGCTGGTGCTCACCTTGCACGGCCTGGCCATGGCGTTGCGGGCGCTGGTCGTAGCGGCGCAGGTGGAAGCAGTCCAGTTCTCCACGTTCGAGCATTTGTCGGCAGGCCGAGCGTTGCAGCTTGCCGCTGGAGGTCTTGGGCAGCTCGCCGGGCTGCAGCAGGGCCACCCATACCGGGGTTTGCTGGCACACATCGGCCAGCGCACGGTCAACTTCGGCGCACAGCTGGGCGGCGCCAATCTTGCGCTGAGTGGCGCGGCCGATCTCTACGGCAATGCCGATGCCCTCGCCGTCGGCCTGGTCGACCACAAAGGCGGTCACCCGGCCCTTGCGCGCGCCTTCGACGTTGTATTCCACGGCCCGTTCGAGGTCTTGCGGGTAGATGTTCTGGCCACGGACGATGATCATGTCCTTGAGCCGGCCGGTGATGAACAGGCGGCCTTCGCGCAAGAACCCGAGGTCGCCGGTGCGCAGCCAGGTGCGCCCGTCACGCTCTACGAAAGCACGGGCGGTGGCCTCGGGGTTGCGCCAGTAGCCACGGGCAACGCTGTCGCCGCTGGTCCAGATCTCGCCGATGCGGCTGTCGGGCTGACGCTGGCCGCTGGCCGGGTCGACCAGCATCACGTCCAGGCCGGGGTGCAGGATGCCGCTGCTGATCAACAGGCTGCCCTGCCCCGGTTCGGCGCGGTGCTCGCCAAGGGCATGGCTGTCGAAGCTGGCACTGACGAAGGGTTCGTCGGCAGTAGTGCCGGTGACGAACAGGGTGGCCTCGGCCAATCCATAGCACGGCAGGAACGCCAGCGGGTTGAAGCCGCAGGCGCCGAAGCGCTTGGCAAAGGCCTGCAGACTGTCCTGGCGGATGGGCTCGGAACCGGAGAACAGCACCCGCAGGCTGCCCAGGTCGAGGTTGGCCAGCACGCTGTCGCTGACCCGCTCTGCGGCCAGGCGGAAGGCAAAATCCGGCGCGCCGGAGTGGGTGGCGCGGTACTGGCTGACCGCTTCGAGCCAGCGCGCAGGGCGCTCGACGAACTGGCGCGGCGACATCAGCACCAGGGTCGCGCCGCGGTAAATGGTCAGCAGCAGGCAACCGATCAGGCCCATGTCATGGTACAGCGGCAGCCAGCTGACGAAGGTGTCGCCCGGGTTCAGATCGAAGCCGCGCACCATCATGTTTTCGTTGGCCACCAGGTTGGCGTGGCTGACCTCGACGCCCTTGGGTGTGGCCGTGGAACCGGAGGTGTATTGCAAGAAGGCAACCGCCTCGCCCGCTGGCGGCTGCGGGGTAAAACCTGCAGCTTCGTCCAGCGCCAGGGCGTCGACCGCCAGTACCGGCGGCAGCGCCTCGGCGAAGGCCTGCTGCAGCGAGTCGGCCAGGTGCGCCTCGGTCAGCACCAAGCGTGGCTCGGCGTCGTCGAGGATCGCCCGCACCCGGCTCAGTTCGTACTGGCGCAGCGACTCGGGCGGCAGCGCCGGCACAGCGATGATGCCGGCATACAGGCAGGCGTAGAACGACACCACGTAGCTGGGCCCACTTTGCATCAGCAGCAACGCGCGCTCCCCGGCCTGGGTGTGACGCAGCAGCTCGGCAGCCAGGGCGCGAGCGCGGCGGTCCAGTTCGGCGTAGCCCAGCGTCAGGCGCTGGCTTTCACCGTCGAGAAGAAAATGCACCGCAGGCTTGCTGCCTTGCTGGCCGGCATGGGCGACCAGCGCCTCGACCAGGGAGCCATGGAGAGCTGTCATGTCACACCTTTGCAAAGAAGTGGGAATCGGGGCGGGCGGCCGGCGCGGGCGCATGGGGCGCCAGGCATTCGGCCAGGTGCGCGAGCACGGCGCGCTCCTGGGACTGGATGAAGAAATGGCCACCGTCGAACAGCTTGAGGCTGAAGCCGACTGCGGCCAGTGTGCGCCAGGCCAGCAGCTGCGCTTCGCTGGCTTTGTCCTGGCTGCCGGCCAGCACGTGCAGCGGGCATTGCAGCGGCGCGGTGGGCTGGAAGCGGTAGCGACCGCAGAGCAGAAAATCGGCGCGCAGCACCGGCAGGGCCAGGCGCATCAACTCCGGGTCCTGCAGGGCTTCGTCGGGGGTGCCTTGCAGCGCGCCCAGCTCGGCCAGCAGTTGTTCGTCGCTCATCGGCGTGCGAAAACGCAAATAGTCGCGCATGCCGGGCGCCGCACCACCGGACACCAGCAGCGCCTGCGGCGGCGGCAGGCCCTGGGCACGCAGGGCGCAGGCCAGCTCGAAGGCCAGCAACGAGCCCATGCTGTGGCCGAACAGCGCGTAGGGGCGCCAGGTTTCGCCGCGCAGCTCGCGGGCCAGTTGCGCGGCCAGGTCGACCAGGTCGGTGGCCAGCGGCTCGGATGCGCGGCTGCCCCGCCCTGGCAGCTCCAGCGGGCGAATGTCCAGCCAGGCCGGGGCGCTGCGCCGCCAGCGCGCATAGCCCATGGCGCTGGCGCCGGCATAGGGCAGGCAGAACAGGGTCAGCACGGCGCTCACCGGCCGGCCTGCCCGTCCATGTGCTGGCGCAGGCTCAGGGGGCGCATGTCGGTCCAGACCGATTCGATGTAGTCCAGGCACTCCTGCTTGGCGCCACTCTTGCCGGCTTCGCGCCAGCCGGCCGGCACGGCCTTGTAGTCAGGCCACAGCGAGTACTGCTCCTCGACGTTGACCAGTACCTTGAACGTTGCGTCTTCGCGGTCGAAAGCCATCTGAAATCTCTCTGTCTCTGTTGGTTGAAGGCGCCTGGCGCAATGGCCTGCAGCGCAATTCCTACATCGACGAATGACTATCGAATAACTTCAGAAGACTGTTTCGTAACCGATTGTCAGATCCTGCCTGCAGCGAAATCGGAGAGTTGTTGCAAATAGTTCTTAACAATACTAGATTCTCCGTCCTCGCTGGCAGACTTCAAGAATGGATCAGGTGCCTCATGCAAAAACACGGTGCAGCCCGCAGCGGTTCCCCCTTGCTTGACGTGTTCTTTGACCAGCGTTCGCGCCTGATCGGGCTTGCCGCGAAGATCATTGGCTGTCGCAGCCACGCCGAAGACATCGTTCATGAAGCGTTCATGAAGGTGGACGATGCTGGCGAAACAGAGCAGATCCGTTCGCAGGCTTCGTACCTAACGCGGGTGGTGCGCAACCTGTCGATCGACCATTACCGGCGTCGCCAGTTCGAGGAGCGGCTGATGTGCTCTGACACCGACAGCAGCGAGTCGGCGACGATCTTCGGCGATACCCCCGAGGCGCTGGTGTCGGACCAGCAGGTGCTGGAGCGGGTTAGCGGGGCCTTGGCCGACCTGCCCGAACGCACCCGCTATGCCTTCGAGATGTGCCGTATTCATGGCATGAAGCAGCGCGAGATCGCCAAGATTCTGGGGGTGTCGCCGCCGTTGGTGAACGCGATGATCCGAGATGCGCTGCTGCATTGCCGGGAGAAGGCGCTTTAGGGGTTTTGTTGGAGCCTGCCCTGGCCTCATCGCCGGCAAACCGGCGCCTACAAAGGCCCGCGACTGCCCCGCCGCCACGCGCGAACTGCCGCTACCACCAACAGCGGCAACCCCAACGCCAGCCACGACACCACGTCGTACAGCCCGTCCCCCAGCAACGCCGACAACAACCCTAGCGCCGCCAGCAGGCCGATCAGCAGCGGCCAGCGAAAGATCATCCACAGCCCGCGCTTCATGCCCTGGCCTCCTGTTCTGCGGCAAACACCGGCACCTGGCGACGGCGCCCCCACCACAGGTAGACGCCGCTGCCCAGCACCAGGATGGCGATCACATCCAGCACCGCCCAGACGATCTTCAGCGGCAGACGCCCGTAGTCACCAAAGTGCAGCGGCTGGGAAATAAGCAACGCGCGCACGTACAAGGGCATGTCGCGCATGTCGGTCAACTGCCCGGTCTGGGCGTCGATCAGTGCCGGCTTGAGCAGCTTCGAGGTGACCGGGGTCTTACCGCGCATGAACACCGCGTAGTGGTGCTGGCTGCTGAACAAGGTGCCGGGGAAGGCGACGAATACCGGCTCAAGCTCGGGCGCTGCGGCCCGCGCCGTTTCCAGCGCGGCATGCAACGAGCCGAGGGTCTTCAGTGGCGGCGCATCTCTATAAGGGGCGGTCATTTCGGCCAACTGGCCGTTCTGCCACAGCCCGACGATGGGCAGCGCCAGGGTGTTGACCACCCCGGTGACACCGACCACCAGCACCCACACCAGGGTCACCATGCCCAGCACGTTGTGCAGGTCGAGCCACTGCAGGCGGCGGCTGCGCCCGGTGCGCACGGTGGCGAACTCGAGCTTGCGCATGAACGGGGTATAGACCACCACGCCCGAAACCAGCGAGGCCACCAGCAACAGCCCCATCGCCCCCAGCAGCAAGTAGCCGGGCAGGCCGAGGAACAGGTCGGTGTGCAGGCGCAGCATCACATCCATGAAGCCGGTTTCGGGCGGCTCGGGGGCAAACAGCTCGCCGCTGCGCTTGTCGAACAGATGCACATGGCCGTCCAGCGGTGGCGGCACCAGGGTATTGCCGGTGAATACCGCGCCGTAGGGGTCGTCCGGATCCAGGCCGACGAAGCGCACCACCTCGCCCGGGCGCGCGGCGAGCGCCCCGGCAACGACCTTGTCGTAGTCGATGGCCGGGGCATCGGCCGGCAGCACCTTGGGCGCCGGGTGCGGGTCGAAGGCGGCTTCGATTTCTTCGTGGAAGATCAGCGGCAGGCCGGTCAGGCACAGCATCAGCAGGAACAGGGTACAGACCAGGCTGGTCCACTTGTGCACCAGGTACCAGGTTCTCAGGGCTTGGCGGGTCATGTGCGGTGATCCTTCGGCTGCGGCTACACGTCGACGGGGGCACAGAGTACCTGCGCAGTTGGGCCAGGCGCCAGATGCGCGGTTGTTTGGCGGGGTATGTGTGCTGGAATCGGCGGGTGGGCTGTACGTGCCCAGCCCGCGCCTGCGACTCGTTCTGTGTGCTGTTGACAGGCGCGCGCTGGGCGCCTGTGGCCTACGCAGGTGTGGTCCCTCAGTCGTGAATCAGCACTTTTTCAGTGCACCTGGAGCTTCGCGCACCACGCTGAAGCATCCAGTACTTCGGGCTCACGCGCCAGCGATGCGTTCCACCGCAGACGGCCCAGAGATTAAGGCAATCGGTAGGGTGCTTACGACTTGGCTTGTTATTTGCTATCAATTTGCCATCCGAATGTCGCCGTTGGAGAGGCAAATGTCGCTTTCAAGTAAGGTCATGCAGTTATCCTCTAGCGAAAAGCACTGGCTACCCTGGTTCGGCAAAACAGGAAAGATTGCGATGGGGTGGTCATGCTGGCTCAATCGGTCGGCTTATCCTGTGATCGAACAAACTTTTGAAGCCATTGCACAAACCCGCGTGCAGTTGCTGCACAACTGGACCCGCGAGCAATGGGAACACCTGGCGGAACTGGCGGAAGCGCTCGGTCGGGATATTGCCCACACCGACAGTCGTCCGCTGATAGACAAGCTCCGCCAAGCCGAAGATTTTTCCGAGCTGTTTATTGTGGGTGTCGACGGCAAGGTCATCGCCTCCACCTGGAGCGGACGCGGCAACAATAAGCTTGAGAACACCCCTGCCTTGGCCGAAGGGCTGAAAGCACCGTTTCTACATGGCCCCTACATCGATCCATTGACGTTGCAGATCGGACCATCGACTTCACGCTTCCACGATGAAGTCACGTTGATGTTCTATCAGCCATTGATGGCCGAAGGGAAAGTTCAAGGCTGCCTTTGCGGTCGCGTGCCAAACGATGTCTTGGGCGATCTCATACAACGCGAAGCCGGGCACATCTATGCTGAGTCGGGCGACAATTATCTGTTCATGGCGCAATCACGCTTTGATCCTGCGGTTGCAGCGGGAACCGCTTTGTCGCGTTCACGTTTCGAAGACGGCACGTTTACCCACGGAGACAATCTGAAAAGTGGCGTACGCACCCCTTACAAGACCGTGCAGATTCAACGACACACTGAGTTGGAACTTCGCTTCACCGACCCGGCGACCCAAGAGTTGCATCCAGGTGTGCGCGAAACGATCCGCATGGGCTGCAATCTGTTCGTGACGTATCCCGGTTATTCGGACTATCGGCACATCCCGGTGGTGGGCAAGGGGGTTACGTTCCAACTGCCAGGTTCACCTGATCGGTGGGGAATGATGTGCGAGGCCGATCTGGAGGAAGTTTACCGTCGGCGCTCACTCAGTTATGGCCTGATGAAACCTTATCTCGCAACCATGACAGGGCTGTTTGCCTGCAATTACGCGATTCAACATTACAGCGGCTTGGCGCAGGGCATGATCGATGCCATGGAGGTTTTGGCCATGGTCTGCGCCGCTGCGCTGTTCAGCCTGTTGGGGCCCAAACGGCTTGCACAAAGGTTGAGCGAGATGACAGGCGTGATCAGGACCATTGCCGAGGGCGAGGGCAACCTTCGTCAGCGTCTCGACACCACGCGAATGGCCAACGACGAGACCGGCGACATGGGGCGTTGGATCAACAGCTTCATCGATAATCTGGACTCGGTGGTCGGCCAGGTAGTGAAGGCAAGTCGCACCGTCGGCGTCACTAATCAGATGATGCTGGGGCGCAGCCAGGAAGCCGCCATCACCTCGACCGAGGTGGCCGAAGCGGTGCATTGCATGATGATCATCGTTGAAGAGCAATTGGGTGAAATTCAACAAGCCTCGGCCAGCGCTGAACAAATGAAACAGGCGATGGACGAGGTCGTAACCCGTGCTCGCGAGCAGTTTCTCGCGGTGCAGACAGGCACCCAGTCGATTCGGGATGTGGTCGAGCGCTCTTCTGCAAGCGTGCAGTTACTCGACAGCCGCATGACGCAAATCGGCAACATTACCGGCCTGATCAGTGACATCACGAACCAGACGAATCTGCTGGCACTCAACGCTGCCATCGAGGCCGCGCGCGCAGGCGAACATGGCCGAGGTTTTGCCGTGGTTGCCGATGAGGTACGTAGCCTCGCCTCACGTACTTCTCGGGCTGCCGATGATATCCGGCAGATGGTCGAGGGCTTGCAGAATGAAACACAAACCGCCGTCAGCTTCATGAAGGAAGGCGTCAAGGACGTCGATAACAGCCTGCGCCTGGCTGAAGATGCGTCCTCGGAAAACGTGCAGTTGCATCAGGCGGTGGAAAGCATGTTTGCGGTCATTCAGCAGTTGAACAAACGCAGCCTTGACTACGGCAAGACAATCAAACAGGTCGACCACTCTTCGGCACAAATGCGTGAGACGGTCGTGGTGTTGCAAGGCAGTGCCGAGACCGTGAGGCTCAATGCCAACAAGCTGCAAAAACTGGTGGGGCAGTTTGAAGTGAGCAACATCAGCAACGGACAGGTGGCGGCTGCTTGATAGAGCGCAATGTCGCATGTCGTGCTGACGATGTTCGCCCAGAGCATGATGGGCTCCGTCCAGCTCGCCTACCCTGCCCGCTGCTAAAGGCGCAGCCCTTCAAAGCTGACCACCTCACCCCATGGAAGTACCTACATGCCTGTCGACTTCAGACCCGCGCAAGCCTCGGACGCGCACGATATCGCGCGCTTCTTTCAACTGACTTCGGAGGGCATGGCCGATTACATCTGGAGCAAGCTCGCCGCACCAGGTGAAGATTTGCTGAGCGTCGGTGCGGCCCGCTATGCCCGGGAGCAAGGCGACTTCTCCTACAAGAATTGCCTGATGGCCACTTCCGATGGGCACGTGATCGGCATGATGCATAGCTATGTTTTGCGCGCGAGCGCTGAGGCGCCTGCCGAGACCGATCCGGTCCTTGCGCCTTATGCCGACCTGGAAGTACCCGACACCTTGTACATCTCCAGCCTGGCGCTGGATGAAGCATGGCGTGGCCAGGGGCTGGGCGTCGAGTTTCTCCGCCACGCTCAGCAGCGCGCCGAGGACGCTGGGCTGGAGGGGCTATGCCTGATCGATTATGCCGACAACCTCGGTGCGCTCCGCTTCTACCAACGTCACGGTTTTCACATCGTCAAAACCTGCCAGATCGTCGCCCACCCGATGCTGCGCGTGACCGGTGCAGCCCATTTGATGTATCGCCCTATCGACAACGTGCCCGAGAACAATCAATGAACAAGAATCTCACCGTATTCCGCGAGCTGGATATCCAACCGGTACGCGACCTGCCGTTTTTCGAAGAAGTCCTTGAAGGCACCCCGCACACGCTGACGTCCAAGTACTACCACGATGAACAGCAAGGTCGCATTAGCGGAGAATGGCAAGCCAGCATCGGCGCGTGGCGCATCGACTACAAAGTCTGGGAGTTCTGCCACGTTCTGAGCGGCCGCTGCGTCATCGAGCTTGAAGGTTGCGCACCTGTCACGCTGGCCGCTGGCGACACGTTCATCATCGAACCAGGCGCCAAGGGCAAATGGACTGTGTTGGAAGACATGAAGAAGAACTTCGTGATTCTCGTGCCTGCGGGCTAGGTTTTACCGAAGCTAACCTAACCACGACTCGTTCAGGAACAGCCGCCCGGCGCTACGCCCCGCGCCGGGCAAGCCATTCCAAGCCTAGCAATCAAAACCCAACAGTCGCCGACACCAGATACGTGCGCGGCGTCGACAAGCTCAACCCCGGCTCGCTGTCATCCGACGCCCCCGCCGAAACCCAGTAGCGATCATCCAGCACATTCTCGACGCTGGCTCGCACCGTCACATCCTTGTCCGAAACCTTGAAGGCATAGCGCGCACCGAGGTCGAAGCGCTCCCAGCCGTCGATCTTCTTGCTGTTGGCCTGGTCGAGGTACTGCGAGCTGGAGTGAATACCGCGCGTGGTCAGGGTCAACCCTTGCAGCGCAGGTACGTCCCATTCGGCGCCCAGGCTGACGTTGTATTCAGGCGTGGCCGGGGCGCGGTTGCCGTCGGCAATGCCGCCTACCGTGCCAGTCAGCTCGCTGTCGATAAACATCACCCCGCCAAGCAGGCGGACGCCGTCGAGCAGTTCGCCGAACACACTCAGCTCGATGCCCTTGTTTTCACGCTTGCCGTTAGGGCCAAACACGCGCGTGGCGGCGTTGGTTTCGTAGGCAGGTTGCTTGATGCGAAAGGCGCTGGCGGTCAGGCCGAAGCTGCCCAGATCGTACTTGGCGCCCACTTCGATCTGGCGGCTGATGAACGGCGCGAAGATCTCGTCCGAGTTGCGCGAGGTCGAGGGGGCGATCTTGCCTTGGCTCAAACCTTCCATATAGCTGGCGTACAGCGAAAACTGTTGGTTGACTTTGAACACCACGCCGCCCGATGGCGAGACCTTCTCCTCGTCATAGGCGGTGGCGCCTTTGACGCCATCGCGCCAGTCGTCGACCTGCACCCGCTGCCAACGTGCGCCCACCGTCAGCAACACGCGGTCGTCGAAGAAGCCGAGGGTATCGGCCAGCGCTACGCTGGTGAAACGATTCTCGGTGTATACCTCGGCATCCGGGCGTGTCGGGGTTCCTGGCGTGGGGATGGCGCCGGGGTTGTACAGATTGCTGGGGCTTGCGGCGTAACGTGCGCCACCGTTGGTGAAGTCCATGTAGAAGTAGCTGGCCGACAGATTCACCTCATGGCTGACCGGGCCAGTGCTGAACCAGTTGCGCAGCCCGGCCATTGCCGTGCGCACCGATTCGTCGCGGGTAAAATCGCGCGGCAACACACTGAAGTCACCGGCATCATTGCTGACCGGTACGTTGTGCCGGAGAAAATCATGGTTGCTCTCGCGCGCGCCGAACGCGGCATAGGCCATCAGCGAATCGCTCAAGTCGTATTCGCCGTTCACAGTGCCGAAGGTGTCCTCGGTGCGCGCCTTGGTCCAGGCCTGGGCGTAGTTGCGGTGTACGTCCTTGGCGTCTGGCACCTTGGCGTCGGCGCCGATCAGCACTCGCTCCTGCGGGGCGTCGGTGTCGCGCTGGGTGTGGCCGAGGTCGGTGGACAGGCGCAGCCTTTCACCGCGAAAATCCAGGCCCAGCACGGCCATTTCACGGTTGACGCTCTGGTGATCCCAGGTGGTGTCACCGGACTGTTTGACCGCGTTGAAGCGCATGCCGAACTGATCACCCTCACCAAAGCGTCGGGCGATATCCAGCGCACCGCCCACCTGGCTGTCCGAGGCGTAGCTGCCGGTGAACTCGGTAAGCGGCTCATCCCCTGCCCGCTTGGGCACTACGTTGATACCACCGCCGACGCTGCCACGCGGCGAAATGCCGTTGACGAGCTGGCTGGGGCCTTTGAGGATATCAACGCGGTCGGCCATTTCCATGTCGATGGAATACGTCGGCAGTACACCGTACAGGCCGTTGTAGGACACATCGCTGTTGAACAGACTCAGGCCACGGATAGTGAACTGCTCGAAGCGGCCACCTGCAGGGTTGGTCGCGCGCACCGAGGGGTCACTGGCGACCAGATCGTTGAGGGTGCGCGCCTGCAGGTTCTTCACCGTCTGGCTGGTGTAGGTGGTCATGCTGAACGGCGTGTCCATGAAGTCACGCGAGCCAAGCAGGCCTTGCGAGTTGCGGCGAGCGACCTGGCCACCGGCGTAGGGCACGCCGTCATCGGCCACGTGCCCACTGCTGATCGTGGTCGGCGCAATTTCCAATGTGCTGGCATCCTCTGTTAGCGGCACCACGGTGTACGCATCAGCACCTGTCGACTGCAGCCGTAATCCGCTGCCTTGCAGCAGTTGAGCAAAACCTTCCTCGACGCTGTAGTTGCCCGACAGCCCGGCACTGTTGCGGCCGTTGACCAGACCAGGGCTCACCGACAGGCTGACCCCTGACTGCGTGGCAAAACGGGTCAGCGCAGCACCCAGGCTGCCGGCGGAAACTTCGTAGCTGCGGCGGGCGGCGTCATCGGCCCAACTGAGCGGGACGAAAAGTGGTGTAGCACTCAGGCTCAGCACCAGGCTTACGCGCAACAAAGACTCACGGCCTGAACGGCCAAGCATCACGACGGACATAGGGGGCAAGCTCTCGTTTTCAGTTCACTTACCTGGAATGACCGGTGAGGCGAAAAAAAGGGACATGCTTTAAGCCCTGGGTTTTGTTACACATGAGCTTTGCGCGGCATCAAGGTGACCCAATAGCGGGTGCGTGAATGCACCTCGAGCGGCAGGCTCGCTGCTAGAAGTGACAGCACACGGTCGGTGTCGTCCAGACGAAAGCTGCCGATCACCCGCAGATTTTCCAGTTCTGGCGCCCAACGCAACAACCCCGGACGGAAACGCCGCAGCTCGCGCAGAAAATCGCCCAACGCCTGGTTCTGCGCAATCAACACACCCTCGCGCCATCCGGGCAGCGAAGCATCGAAGCGGCCGACCTCACCCGCCCCGCCTGGCCGCAAACTGACCTGCTCGCCTTCACGCAAGAGCATCACCGGACCCTGCAATGGGTGCAATTGGGCTGTACCGCTGGCGACTTTGATCTGGCAGTCGCTGTCATTGAGGCGCACGCACACATCACTGCGGCCAACCACGACCCGACCGTACGGCATGTGAATGGTCAGCCCAGTGCTGCCGTCCACCCTGAGTGCCATCTCACCTCGCACCAAGGTCAGCTCACGCTTGCTCAGGTCGACGTTGACCGCGCTGTCGGTGTTCAACTGCAGCAGGCTGCCGCCGGCCAGCTGCAGGGTTTTCTGTTCGCCGATGGCGGTGTGCACATCGGCCAGCCACACCTGCATGGGCACCTGCCGGGCGATCAACCAAGTGGTTGGCAAGACTGCGGCAATACCCAACGCGCGCTTGATGGCCGCGCGGCGCGCAAGGTCGGGACGATCCAGTGAAGCCATGGCCAAGACCGGCGGCAGGGCTTCAAATCGCTGACGCAACTGCTGCGCTTTCTGCCAGATGTGTTCATGGTTGGCGCTGCTGTTGCGCCAGTGCTGGAGGCGGATGTGATCAGCTTCGGTGGCCGTGCCTGACTCCAGCAACGCCAACCAGCGCGCCGCTGCGCGGGCAACCTGTTGCATCTCGCTGGAGGGTGCCGTGCGCATCAAAGCTGCACCAGCAAGCAGTGTTCGTACGCTTGCGCCATATAGCGCTTGACCGTGCGCTCCGACACGTCGAGCCGCTCGGCGATCTCGCGATAACCCAGGCCGTGCAATTGGCTCCAGAGAAATGCCCGGCGCACCAGCCGTGGCAGGCCATCCAGCAGCTCGTCCAGCGCCTGTAGCGTTTCCAGCAGCAGCCAGCGCTGTTCTGGAGACGGCACGCACTCCTCTGGCAGCTGCGCCAGCGCTTCGAGGTAGGCCGCCTCCAGGCTACGCCGGCTGTAGAAGTTGCTAAGCAGGCGCTTGCCCACGGTCAGCAGATAGGCCCGTGGCTCGCGTAATTCTTCAAGCTTTTGCGCGCTGGAGAGCACCCGCAGGAAGGTATCCTGACTCAGGTCGGCCGCATCCCAGCTGTTGCCGACGCGGTGGCGCAACCAGTTTTCCAGCCAACTGCGATGCTCGCGGTACAGGACGTTCAGGCGCTGATCGGGTGGCGTAACGGCGTCAAACATGGGGCGAGGCTCTGCACATCAATGAATGGTATTGATTCTATTTAACAATAGCGTCCGATACCAAGTCATTTCTCTTCGCTGCACGCGCAGGCATCACCGGGCGAATTGAGATCCAGAGCAGCTCATCAGGCAGGATCGAGGGTCAGTATGTATTGCGCCAGGTCCATGTCACTGGCACGCAATTGCGGATAAGACGTGCGCAGCCTATCCAGCGCTGCCTCAAGGTAGACCCCTTTGACGTCACCGCCGCTTGCGACAAAGCTGGTTGCGTCATCCTGAGCCGTGCCTATCAGTTTTCGATCCCGTGATGTCAGGTAAGTGGTTGCCGTACTGGTACTGGAAATCAGGGTTTCGGCCCAGAAATCATTGATCGCCATCGCTTGAGTCGAGAACAGCAAAAGACCGCAGACGGACGAAAGACATAGCGTGCGCATGAAAAGAACCTAAAGACGTGGGGACTTCGCAAAGGAAGATTAGAACCGTTGCTTGAGCGCTTCGTTAGAACTCAGGTTGCCCCGTGCAGCGGCGGCGGCGCAGGTTGTCCAGCCGTAGTTCATGACATGACCATTGGTGGTGAAAGCAACATAATAAGGTGAGACTCTTCCTTTTCCACGCATTGCGTAGTCAAAGCACAGGCCTCCACTCGCGAGGCGGGTGCTGTTTTCGGGCTGTTCTACCTTCAAGATATCTTCGCGGGTCGCCCCTGCTTCAACAGTGGCCTGTGCCAGCGGCGTATCGCTGAAGGCGAACATTGTCGTTACCGCAGATGTCGATTCACAGCCAGAGATCATGAAAGTCAGCACACCGCAGCACACAATCGATTTAGTTACATTGGCTAACACAATTATTCCTCTTCATTCGCTTGGCAGCGTTGTTAGCATTTTTCAAACGCGTGGCTCGCTGGGATTTACCATAGTCGTCCCGGCCCTGCATGACGCCGCCCGCCACATTTACCCAATCGCTCGCAGTACACCCCGCAACAAGCGAGCAAAAAACGATTGCACATGTACACATCAAAGATTTTACAACTGTCACTCAGCACCACCCTCACCCTATGCAAACGGCTACATTCATTTATCTGACAGGTCGCGCAGCCTTGCACGCGCTTGCGCCAACTTCTTCTTGTACTTTTCAACCATGCGGGACGACCCGGAGTCTATTGCCACCTCGAGTTGATCCTCTCTGCGGCGGACATCCGTGTGCGCACGAGACAACTGATCCACCCGTGGGTCGGGCTCATCGTCTTGACAGTAACGTTCAACTCGGCTCAACGCCGTTTCCAACCCGCGCTGCTTATGGACGTTGCCATAGCGTTTTGCCTGACCCATTTCATAAACAATATCGTCTCTCTGCTCTTGGCAGTTCCTGAGGTCATCCGCAAGAGAAAGACTGCATTCACTCAAAAAAACCAACACACCACAAAGAATAGCCTTAACCACTGAGCCCTCACCGACCGACTTACTATAGACATGTCCAATTCACAGACATGATTTTCGTCAAACCCCGGATATTGGTTTTATCGGTACGGGTCAGGAAAGACCCTGCTTGACTTGGACGCCACGATACATGGCTTGAACGGGAGGGGCTTTACTTGAATCTTACTTGATCTTAATCATCGAGCAGCTCGAATGCCGGCCTCTTACTTTTTCTTACCGCCCCCTGCACGCCGCCTGGCCAGCGGCGTCAGTCGGGCTGTCACTAGCGTGGCACGTGACACACGCCGACAATCAAGTTATTCACATTGAAGTAGTATTCAAAGTCGGAGAAGAAATTGAATGTCATTACCCCGCCCTGAAAACCACGCGCCATAAAGGGAATATCCGCTCCAGCCGTATCACCTTCGAATGTTGACACAGCGCGCGTCTTGAACAGATAACGCGACGTATCCAGGTGTGTCATCACCAGGTCGAAACGTCGGTCATACAAATATTGGGTGCCCTGTGGGGACGTCACCTGATAATAGGCATAGATTGCCCCTTCATTGGGGTCAATCGTCATGTCCCCTACTCCGCGCCACAGGCCCACGCCCTCTTCGACATGGACGAAATCGATAGAGGCGCTACAGGGCGCTCGCGGAATATCTCTATAGACGGAGATGCCATACCTGGCGATCAAGCCACCGAAGACCACGATCGAGCAAAGTGACGTCAGCGCAATCACTTTTTGCCAACGCGCAGATAGTTTACGCACAGTGCCTCCCCGTGGCTCTCTGGCTTTACACAACTTACCAGTAATTGACTCAGCGGCTTGCGCACATAATAGTTGGTGTCTTTTAAAAGCAATGGCGGCTCAAACCCGGACATTGCCTTCAACACCTCATCCTTCGACCTGGTTTCACTGAGTTCGGCGTAGAGTGTTGCATCTTCACCTTCCCACACGCGCCTCCATGCTTCCAGGTCCGGCGGCTGATGGAATATGAGGTATGCATAAATCAGCGGCAGTAAAGCACCAAGGAAAACCAGAACAGGCAAAAACAACTGACTGTTTCTTCTTGGCAGCCCGCCACACGATGCAGGCGGGTCAACCACCAAGGCCGTGCTGGGTTCGGCAAAGGGTGCATGCACATTAGCTAACTTACTGTGATCGTCGACAGCACGCCCATCGCCATCCGCCAGTTCTTTGTCACGCGGTAGTTGAACAGGCACGTTGCGCACAGGTGCACTTTCCGTGGACACCAGTGCAATCTCGCACAGCAGCACCAACCCTCGTTTAGGCAACGTTTTCAAACTATCACGGGATAGGCCAATTTCAACAAAGCTAGCGCGAAGTGCATGCACTGTCTTGTAATAGCTGCTGTCAGAAACAACCAATCCTCGCCCGCCCCACACCCGTGAGATCAGCGCTTCTTTATCAGTTATACCTTCGAGCAGGGCCAGCAACATGTCGCCTTCGTTGCTACCTAACGTCGTCGTAGATTGCGCGTAACTCAGCGTCATCCGTTCAGGGTCGTAACAGACCTCCATCAATACCCCTCCTTTCCACTGACTTGCGCCAGCTCGAGATCAATCCTCAGGCTAGCTTACCTGCCAAGCAATGATAGTTCGGCGCAGCCACGCATAATAACAGGTGGCCTTGTAGACGAAGTCTGTGATTTTCGAAACCGATCGGCGTAAGGCGGTGATGATCTCGCGGGGTGCCCACGCCAGGCACCTGCAAGCTGTAATCGAATCGTTACCTACTGGCCCAGCGACTGATTCGCAGACCACTGTGGCGCCACACTCTGGCGAGTCAGCTGGCCATAGCGCTGTGGTTGATGCCAGGCCAGTTGCGCATGCACCTTGGCAGTGGCATCCAGGACCTTCTGCGTCCAGTTGTCATCCTGCGGAGAAACAACCACGACGCGAAAACCGTGATCGATACCCTCAGCCCGAACCCCGTCAGAATCATCCACATGCAGATCGATATCGAACAGACCCGGATGTTTGGACGGAGGGCGTGACAGCCCATGCTCGGCCATCACATGCAAATGCCGGTCATTGTTGACCACGCCATCGACGCGGATGCCATACAGCAACAGCCAGCGTTTGATGTAGGCCGGGGTACGGCCGGACGAGGTGTAGATCCACACGCTGCAATTCTGCCGGCGCAGATCGCGAATCAGCTCGCGAGTACCGGCGCGCAGCGGTTCACCCAGCCAGTCATGCATGAAGCCTGGCAGCTTGCTGCTCTCGGCCGGGCAATTGTGGTGGTGGCAGGCCAAGGTGTCGTCGATATCGAACGAAATACGCACGCGTGGACGGTTCAGCAGGCGCGTCGCAGCCTGCCAGCCACGGGCGATGCCGGCCTGGCACTGTTGCAGCACTGCCAAGCGGCTCATCGGTGGGTCCCCTGATAACGGCGCGCAGGCGGCGTGTTGAGGAAGAACACCGTAGCGGCCGGTGCTTTGGCCTCGAGGAAGGCGGCGTACTTCTTTTTGATCTTGGGCAATTCGTACAAGGCTTTGACACCGTGTTTGGCGGAGTTGCGGATGACCGAGGACGGGTTGAAATAACCCTCGGCGTTGTCCAGCGTCAGCACAAACGGCGGCAGCCCTTCGCGCATCAACAGGTAACTGACCAGGAGCGAGCCTGTGCGGTTGTTACCTTCGATAAACAGCTGTGGCTTGCTGAGGATGCGCACATACACTCCAGCTGCGCGCTTCCAAACCGAATCGCTGTGGTACGAGCAGTACCAGTTGTACAAATCCTTGATGCCGCCTTCAACGTTGTTGAAGAAGTGTTCTTCGGTTGCAGCCAGGTGCTGAGCGAATTCAACCCGCCGCGCAGGGTCGCTGCCACAAAGCACGGTGGCGTTGATCTCGAGCATCAGGTTGAGCTGCTGCAGATCGAACAGGTCGATGCCGCGGGCAACATAATCATCTACCAGGGCATAGCCTTCCAGCACATTCTGCAGCACCTCGTCGGTAAACGGATCGCGCTGCTCGGTGAAGTGCTGGCTCAGCTCGCCGAAGCGGCTCTGCACCTCCCGCAATGCGCGCTCTATAGCGCGTAGATCAAGACGACGTGTTGCAGACATTGGCAATCCCGAGAAACAATTTAACAAAGGCGACAGCGCTGAGACTGACTCGAATCAACTGAACTTGCCGCTGATGTAGTCATTGGTCAGCTGCTCACGCGGGCTTTCGAAGATCTGCGTGGTCGGCCCCATCTCGACCAGATAACCCGTGCGCGTGCCTTGGGAAATGTCCACCGAGAAGAACGCCGTGGTATCAGCCACACGGATCGCCTGCTGCATGTTGTGGGTCACCAGAGCGATGGTGTAGTCCTTCTTCAGCTCGACCATCAACTCTTCCACCCGGCGGGTAGCAATCGGGTCGAGCGCCGAACACGGTTCATCCAGCAGCAGCACTTCAGGCTCGGTGGCAATGGCACGGGCAATGCACAGCCGCTGTTGCTGGCCACCGGACAGCGACAGGCCGCTGGCCTTGAGCTTGTCCTTGACCTCGTCCCACAGCGCAGCGCCCTGCAGCGCGTGCTTGACGCGGTCACCGAGGTCACCCTTGTAACGGTTCAGGCGCAGACCAAACGCCACATTGTCGAAGATGCTCATCGAGAACGGGTTGGGCTGCTGGAACACCATGCCGATATACCGACGCACGACGACCGGGTCGACGCCCTTGCCATACACATCCTGGCCGAGGAAGTGCACATGGCCTTCGAAGCGGAAGCCTTTGACCAGGTCGTTCATGCGGTTGAGGCTGCGCAGCACAGTACTCTTGCCGCAGCCAGACGGGCCGATGAAACCAGTGATCTTGTTCTTCTCGATCGGCACGTGGCTGTCGCGCACAGCGAGGAAGTTGCCGTAGAAAATCTTGTCCAGTTTGCAGTCCATTACCACGGGTGCCTGGCTGACAAACGGAGCGGCTTTTCGCGCAGTGGATACGTTCAATTCAGTTGCTCCTGAGTTCAGTACTTGGGCTTGCCGAAGATACGGCTGACGACATTGACTACCAGCACGATCATCACCAATACCAACGAGGCGGCCCATGCCAGTTCGAGCTGATTGTCGAAGGGCATGCCGGAGAAGTTGTAGATAAGTACGGCAAGCGATGCCGTCGGGTTCATCACGGCCAGGCTGCCGTCATGGTAGATCCAGTAGTTGCTGAACAGCGCCGTGAACAGCAGCGGCGCGGTCTCGCCGGCAGCGCGGGCAACCGCCAGCATGACGCCGGTGAGGATCGCCGGCAGGCCGGTGGGCAGCACGATCTTCCAGATCACCTGGGCGCGGGTGCAGCCCATGCCGTAGGCGGCGTCCTTCATGATCTTGGGCACCATCTTCATCGCTTCTTCAGCGGTCAGGACCACGATCGGCAGCATCAACACCGCCAGCGCCACGCCACCGGCCGGTGCTGAATAGGTGCCAGTGGTCATGACCACCAGCGCGTAGGCAAACACCCCGGCGAGGATCGAAGGCAGGCCGGTGAGCATCCGTGCGGCGAAGCGCGACGCGTTTGCCAGCTTGCTCTCAGGGCCCAGTTCGGCAAGAAATACGGCGGCCAGAATGCCGACCGGAACGGCGATCGCGGCAGCGATGCCGACCATGACGAAGGTACCGGCCATGGCGTTACCAAAACCGCCGCCCATTTCGAAACCGGTCGGTGGCAGTTCGGTGAACACTTCCAGGCTGAGGCGAGCGCCGCCGCGCATGATCAGCATGTACAACACGGAAATCAGCGGCACGCTGGCCAGAAACGCCGTGCACCAGACCAGCGTGGTCAGGCTCAGGCTGCGCAGGGCGCGCCCTTCGAACCGGCGTTGCAAGCTTGGCACTGCAGCTGTTGGCGACGAGAGGTCAGTCATTATTTGTTACCCCGTTGCGCGTAGAGCATGATCATCGAGCCGAGCACGTTCACCAGCAGGGTGATGAACATCAGCACCAGTGCGGCGTACATCAGCACCTCGACCTCGTTCGGCCCGGCTTCCGGGAAGTTCAGCGCGAGCAAGGCGGCCAGGGTGTTGGCCGGGGCGAACAGCGACAGGGTGATGGTGTTGGCGTTGCCCACCAACATCGCCAAGGCCATGGTTTCACCCAAGGCGCGGCCCAGGCCAAGCACCAGCGAACCGAAAATGCCGGTTGCAGCGGCCGGCACCATTACCTTGAGGATTGCCTCCCAGTGGGTTGTGCCCATGCCGTACGCGGCCTGTTTGGTTTTCATCGGCACGCTGGTCAGGGCGTCCTGGGACACAGCGGCAATGGTTGGCAGAATCATGATGGCCAGTACCAGCGCGGCAGGCAGCAAGCCTGGGCCGCTCAGGGACGAGCCGAAAAAGGGGATCCAGCCCAGTTCGCTGTTCAGCCACGCGGTCAACGGACGGATCGCCGGGATCACCACGTAGATGCCCCACAGGCCGTAAACGACGCTGGGGATCGCGGCGAGCAGCTCGACGATGGTACGAAACACCGCTGCAAGCTTTGCCGGGAGGAAGTCCTGGGTCAGGAAAATGGCCATGCTGACGCCGAAGAAACCTGCGATCAGCAAGGCGATCAGGGCGCTGTAAAGCGTGCCCCAAATAGCGGGAAGAATGCCGTACTTGCCTTGGTTGACATCCCAGACGGTGCCGAATAACACGTCGAAACCGTGCTTCTCCATACCGGGCAGTGCCTTGCGGCCGACTTCGAAAACCAGCGCAACCACCAGCGCCAGGATCAGCACCACGCCGATGCGGGCGAGCGCCCGGAAGGCGCGGTCAACCAGAAAATCCTTGGTGGACGGTGGCCGGCACGCTGAGTCGGGGTTATCCGGTATGGCAAAAGGTGTGTTCATTGGCGAGTTCCGGGACAGGGAGCAAACGCTGCGGGCTGAAGGCTCAGTCCGCAGCGACCTGGCAGTGTTACTGGATATTTGCAGAGGCCTTGCGCACTTGCTCTACAACCGACGGCGGCAGCGGGATGTAGCCCATCGAGTCAGCAATCTGCTGGCCCTTGGTCAGGCTGTACTCGACCATTTCACGCATCGCCTTGGCCTTGGCCGGGTTGCCGTTGTCCTTGCGGAACAGCATCCAGGTGTAGGAAGTGATCGGGTACGACTTGGCGCCGTCCGGGTCTGGCAGCCAGGCGACCAGGCTTTCAGGCATTTTCACCGCAGCCAAGGCTTCGGCACCGCTCTCGGCGTTCGGCACGACGTATTTGCCGGCTTTGTTTTCCAGCTGGGCGAAGTCGACCTTGGCCAGCTTGGCGAAGCCGTATTCGATGTAGCCAATGGCGCCTGGGGTCTGGCGAACAGTAGCGGTCACACCGTCGTTTTTCGGCGACTTGATGAACTTGTCAGTAGCTGGCCAGTTGACGGTGTTGCCTTCACCCAGTGCTTCTTTGAACGCAGGGTTGATTGCCGACAGGTGTTTGGTGAACACCGCGGTAGTACCGCTGGAGTCAGCACGAACAACAACAGTGATCGGCGTGGCCGGCAGCTTCAGGTCCGGGTTGGCGGCAACGATCTGGGGGTCGTTCCACTGGGTGACCTTGCCGAGGAAGATGTTCGAATACACTTCACGCGACAGTTTCAGCCCCTTGGGATTGCCTGGCAGGTTGTAGGCCAGAACGATTTCGCCGGCGGTCATTGGCAGCATTTGTACGCCTTCGCCGACCTTGGCGATGTCTTCGTCTTTCATCGCCGAGTCACTGGCGGCGAAGTCGACGGTCTTGTTCAGGAAGTCCTGAACCCCTGCCCCGCTCCCCTTGGACTGGTAGTCAACGGTGACGCCAGCAGTGTTCTTGCTGAAATCCTTGAACCAGGTCAGGTAGATCGGTGCTGGGAAACTGGCGCCGGAACCGGTCAGGCGCACGCTTTCTGCGGCGAAGGTTGCCGAAGTGGCGCTAAGAGATACCGCAACGGCAAGTGCAGCAGACTTCATCAGGCGTATCATGGAAAAGGCGCTCCGTGTGATGGCCCGCACACATTGCAGCACTCTTGTTACAGCTTTGTGACGGTTGAGTGGCATGCGTTCTGTTTTCGCTGAAACATGCGCGGCAGAGGCCTTGGTGTCGTTTCTCGATGCGGCAGAAACGAACCTGCTTAGCCAAGCTGTCACGGCCACTGCAGGTACTAATCGCTTAACCTCGCGCTGATTGTCAGCATTGCACTGACAGTAAATCTCGTCTTAGCTAGTTTTTCATCGTTGTAGCTGACAGTAATCTTCTCCCATCAACAGCCCGAAGCCCTACCGGCCCAGGCTCACAGGAGAATCACCATGCTCAAACTTCGCAAAGCACAAGACCGCGGCCTGGGCTTTCATGGCTGGCTGAAATCGTTCCATACCTTCTCCTTCGGCAGCTATCGCGACCCAGACGAGCAAGGCTTCTCCGACCTGCTGGTGATCAACGACGACCGCGTCTCGCCCGGTCAGGGCTTTGGTCAGCATCCGCACCGGGACATGGAGATTTTCTCCTACGTGCTGGAAGGCGCACTGGAACACAAAGACACCCTCGGCACCGGCTCGGTGATCCGCCCCGGTGACGTGCAACTGATGAGTGCTGGCCGCGGTGTGGCTCACAGCGAGTTCAACCACAGCCATGACGAGTCGGTGCATTTTCTGCAGATATGGATCGTGCCGCAGGTCAAGGGTGCCGTGCCGCGCTATCAGCAGCAGCACTTCAGCGCTGCCGACAAACGTGGTCGCCTGCGCCTGATCATCTCGCCGAATGGTGCCCAGGGATCGCTGCAGGTGCGCCAGGATGCCAAGGTCTATGCCGGGCTGTTCGACGGTGATGAGAGTGCCACCTTGAAGCTGCCGGAAAACCGCCATGCCTATGTCCATGTTGCCCGCGGCAGCATCGAGCTGAACGGCCAACTACTCAGCGAAGGCGATGGCGTGCGGCTGCGCCAGGAGCAGGTGCTGAGCCTTACCAACGGCCACGACGCCGAAGTGCTGGTATTCGACCTGCGCCCGAACGAGCTGCCTGGGATGGCATAAGCAAGGGGCCAGTACAGCCCCCCGCAGGTTTAGCCTTCGAACCCTTCAACAATGATCACTTCAGCCTTGGCCACCCCTTGTCGGTGGCTACAGGCGTCTTGATATTCTGCCGAGCGATAGCAGGCCAGCGCCTGCTCATAGGAGTCGAACTCGATCACCACACTGCGCTGCGGCGTCGGCCTGCCCTCCAGCGCTTCACTGCGGCCACCCCGGGCGAGGAACTTGCCGCCGTAGGCCTTGAACGCTGCAGGCGCGCGCTGGGTGTACTGTTGGTACTGCTCGAGGTCGCTGATATCGACGTGGGCGATCCAGTAGGCCTTCATCCGCTGCTCTCCAGTTTTTCAGATTGTTGTGTATGATGGTATACCACAATAATCCACAAACTACAGCGAGCGTGCAGCATGGCTTTCAACAGCATCGAAGAACTTCTCGAGGACTATCGGCAAGGCAAGATGGTCTTGCTGGTGGACGATGAAGACCGCGAAAACGAAGGCGATCTGCTGATCGCGGCCGAGCGCTGCGACGCGCAGGCGATCAACTTCATGGCGCGCCAGGCACGCGGGCTGATCTGCCTGACGCTGACCGACGAGCACTGCAAGCAGCTGGGCCTTGAGCAGATGGTGCCAAGCAACGGCAGCGTGTTCAGCACTGCTTTCACCGTTTCCATCGAAGCCGCCAGCGGCGTCACCACCGGTATCTCCGCCGCTGACCGCGCCCGCACCGTGGCGGCAGCGATGGCCGCCGATGCACGCCCCGAGGACCTGGTACAGCCGGGGCATATCTTCCCCCTGCGCGCCCGCGAAGGCGGCGTGCTGACCCGGGCTGGGCATACCGAAGCTGGCTGCGATCTGGCGCGCCTGGCCGGTTTCAGCCCGGCCTCGGTCATCGTCGAGGTGCTCAATGACGATGGCACGATGGCCCGCCGCCCAGACCTGGAGGTGTTTGCCGCGCAGCATGGCATCAAGATCGGCACTATCGCCGACCTGATCCATTACCGCCTGAGCACCGAGCAGACCATCAAGCGCATCGGCGAACGCGAATTGCCCACCGTGCACGGCACCTTCCGTCTGGTGACCTATGAAGACCGTATCGAAGGTGGCGTGCACATGGCCATGGTGATGGGCGATATCCGCCGCGAACACCCCACCCTGGTGCGCGTGCATGTGATCGACCCGCTGCGCGACCTGGTCGGTGCCGAGTACGCCGGCCCCGCCAACTGGACCTTGTGGGCCGCCCTGCAACGGGTTGCCGAAGAAGGCTCGGGGGTAGTTGTGGTGCTGGCCAATCACGAGTCTTCGCAGGCACTGCTGGAGCGCGTACCGCACCTCACCCAGCCCGTACGGCCGTATCAGCGTGGCCAGTCGAAGGTGTATTCGGAAGTCGGCACCGGCGCGCAGATTCTGCAGGACCTGGGCGTTGGCAAGCTGCGCCATCTGGGCCCACCGCTCAAGTACGCAGGTTTGGCTGGTTATGAGCTTGAAGTGGTGCAAAGCATCCCGTTCGAGCCGGCTGCACTTTGAACAATCGCTGACCGCCGGTACCCGGATGCCTCTTGCGAAAAGTTTGGAATACCATAATATGATATCCCGTAGACCTTAAAATCCTGGCCGGCTCCTACACTCAAAAACGGCCACACCACATCGTTGAAATCGCTGCTCCCGAACATATTGGCGGGTGACAGAACCCGCCTCGAATAACAAAAGTAACGAGGGCGTAACCATGCTGTTGAGCAAACGTGTAAGCGCAGTGCTGTCCGCCAGCCTGCTGACCCTGGCCTGCCAGGCCACCCAGGCCGCCGACAGCCTCAACTTCGTCAGCTGGGGCGGCACGACCCAGGACGCGCAGAAGCAGGCGTGGGCCGAGCCGTTCTCCAAAGAGAGCAACATCAAGGTGGTGCAGGACGGCCCGACCGACTACGGCAAGCTCAAGGCCATGGTCGAGAGTGGCAACGTGCAGTGGGATGTGGTGGACGTCGAAGCCGACTTTGCTCTGCGCGCCGCCTCCGAAGGCCTGCTCGAGCCGCTGGATTTCAACACCGTCAAGCGCGACCGAATCGACCCGCGCTTCGTCTCCGACCATGGCGTCGGCTCGTTCTTCTTCTCGTTTGTGCTCGGTTACAACGAAGGCAAGCTTGGCGGCAACAAGCCGGCCGAATGGTCGGCGCTGTTCGACACCAAAACCTTCCCCGGCAAGCGTGCCCTGTACAAGTGGCCGAGCCCTGGCGTGCTGGAACTGGCCCTGCTGGCCGACGGCGTAGCCGCCGACAAGCTGTACCCGCTGGACCTGGACCGCGCCTTCAAGAAACTCGACACCATCAAGAAAGACATCGTCTGGTGGGGCGGCGGCGCCCAGTCGCAGCAACTGCTGGCGTCTGGTGAAGTGTCGCTGGGGCAATTCTGGAACGGCCGCGTGTATGCCTTGCAACAAGACGGCGCACCCGTCGGTGTGAGCTGGAAGCAGAACCTGGTCATGGCCGATTTTCTGGTCATCCCCAAAGGCGCCAAGAACAAGGACGCGGCGATGAAATTCCTGGCCAACGCCAGCAGCGCCAAGGGCCAGGCCGAGTTCGCCAACCTCACCGCCTATGCCCCGGTCAACCTCGACAGCGTCAGCCAGCTCAAACCTGAACTGGCGCCCAACCTGCCCACCGCCTACGCCCAGGATCAGGTCACGCTGGACTTCGCCTACTGGGCGAAAAACGGCCAGGCCATCGCTGCGCGCTGGAATGAGTGGTTGGTCAAATGAAAGTCGCCATCAACGCCCTGCACAACGCGCAAGGTGCCCCCAGCGGCACCGGCGCACCTGGCACGGCCACCCGCCGTAGTGGCATCGGCCAACGCTGGCGCGGCAGCCGTAACCTGCTGCCCGCATTGGTGTTCCTTGGCCTGTTCTTCTTTGCGCCACTGATCGGCCTGCTCCTGCGCGGCGTGCTCGAACCGGTGCCGGGGCTGGGCAATTACGAGCAGCTGTTCGCCAACTCGGCCTATGCACGGGTGCTGTTCAACACCTTCTCGGTGGCCGGGCTGGTGACCTTGATCAGCGTGCTGCTGGGTTTTCCGCTGGCCTGGGCGATCACTCTGGTGCCGAAGGGCTGGGGCCGTTGGCTGCTGAATATCGTGCTGCTGTCGATGTGGACCAGCCTGCTGGCACGGACCTACTCGTGGCTAGTGCTACTGCAGGCCTCGGGGGTGATCAACAAGGCGTTGATGGCGATGGGCATCATCGATGCGCCGCTGGAAATGGTGCACAACCTGACCGGCGTGGTGATCGGCATGAGCTACATCATGATCCCGTTCATCGTGCTGCCATTGCAGGCAACCATGCACGCCATCGATCCGATGGTGCTGCAGGCAGGCTCCATCTGTGGCGCCAGCCCGTGGACCAATTTCTGGAAGGTGTTCTTGCCGCTGTGCCGCTCGGGGTTGTTCTCCGGGGCCTTGATGGTGTTCGTCATGTCGCTCGGTTACTACGTCACCCCGGCCCTGCTCGGTGGTGCGCAGAACATGATGCTGCCCGAGTTCATCGTCCAGCAGGTGCAGTCGTTCCTCAACTGGGGCCTGGCCAGCGCTGCCGCCGCACTGTTGGTGTTGATCACCCTGGTGCTTTTCTACCTGTACCTGAAGCTGCAGCCGGAATCCCCGGTCGGCAATGCGAGGTAAGCCGCGATGCTCCTGACTCCAAATGCCATGGGCCGCCCGCTGCGGTTTGGCCTGTATGCCACCACCGGTGTGATTGCCGCGTTTCTGCTGCTGCCGATCCTGTTCATCGTGCTGCTGTCGTTCGGCTCTTCGCAATGGCTGGTATTCCCACCGCCAGGTTGGACCCTGAAGTGGTACGGCCAATTCTTCTCCAACCCGGAGTGGATGGACGCCGCCCTGGCCAGCCTCAAGGTTGCCGTGCTCACCACCGTGTGCGCAGTAGCACTGGGCTTGCCGACCGCCTTTGCCCTGGTGCGTGGGCGCTTCCCCGGGCGGGAAATGCTCTACGGCCTGTTCACCCTGCCGATGATCGTGCCGCTGGTGATCATCGCCGTGGCGGTCTACGCGCTGTTTCTCAAGCTCGGCTACACCGGCACGCTGTTCGCTTTTGTCGTCAGCCACGTGATCGTCGCCCTGCCCTTCACCATCATCTCGATCATCAACTCGCTGAAACTGTTCGACCAGTCGATCGAAGACGCTGCAGTGATCTGCGGTGCCTCGCGCTTGCAGGCGATTTTCAAGGTTACGTTCCCGGCGATTCGTCCGGGGATGATCGCCGGCGGCCTGTTCGCGTTTCTGGTGTCGTGGGATGAGGTGGTGCTCAGCGTGATGATGGCCAGCCCCAACCTGCAGACCCTGCCGGTCAAAATGTGGACCACCCTGCGCCAGGACCTGACCCCGGTGATCGCAGTCGCTTCGACGCTGCTGATCGGCCTGTCGCTCCTGGTCATGCTCATCGCCGCCGCCCTGCGCCGGCGCAATCCAGTCAGCGCCTGAGTGCCCGGAGATAACAACAATGAGTGCAGTGATGAAAGACAACGCGCCGAACAAGACCCTGGTCAGCCTGCGTAATCTGAACAAGCATTACGGCGATTTCGCCGCCGTCGATAACATCAATCTGGACATCCAGAACGGCGAATTCCTGACCTTCCTCGGCTCCAGCGGCTCGGGCAAGTCGACTACCTTGTCGATGCTGGCCGGGTTCGAGACGCCGAGCAGCGGCGAGATCCTGGTCGACGGGCAATCGCTGGTCAATGTGCCGCCGCACAAGCGCGACATCGGCATGGTGTTCCAGCGCTACTCGCTGTTCCCGCACCTGTCGGTACGCGACAACATTGCCTTCCCGCTGGCGATCCGCAAACTCAGCGCCAGCGAGATCAGCAAGCGCGTCGACGCCATGCTCAAGCTGGTGCAGCTCGAGCAGTTCGCTCATCGCCGCCCGGCGCAGCTCTCTGGCGGCCAGCAGCAGCGCGTGGCGATTGCTCGCGCGCTGGTCTACGAGCCACGCATCCTGCTGATGGACGAGCCGCTCGGCGCGCTGGACAAGAAGCTGCGCGAAGACCTGCAGGACGAACTGCGCCAACTGCACCGTCGCCTGGGTATCACCATCGTCTACGTGACCCACGATCAGGAAGAAGCCATGCGCCTGTCGCAGCGCATTGCCATCTTCAGCCACGGCAAGATCGTCGGTCTGGGCAGCGGTTATGACCTCTACCAGAACCCGCCGAATGCCTTTGTCGCGTCGTTCCTGGGCAACTCGAACTTCTTCCGGATCAAGGCCAGCAGCAATGGCGCCGGCAGTTTCGAAGGGCAGCCACTGGCAATTCGCCTGACCCCGGGCCTGGTCGCCGGGCAGGACGCGCTGATCATGGTGCGCCCGGAAAAAGCCCTTGCCCTGAGCGCTGAGCAGGCAGCGCGCGAGCCTTTGCCGGCAGGCTGGAACGAGGTTAGCGCGAAGGTCAGCGAGGTGTTGTTCCTCGGTGAAAGCCAGACCTGCCATGTGGTCAGCGCAGGCGGCACCGAGATGACGGTCAAGGCCTTGTCGGCAGCCGGTATGCCGATGCAGCCGGGCGACACGGTCAAGGTCCGCTGGGCGGTGGCCGATGCCTGCATCTACACCGAGTGGGCCGAGAGCGACCTGAGCAAGGCCGCCGGCGCGCACTGATCGCCAACTGTGCGGGGCTGGTGTGCGGTCCCGCTCAGTCAGTTGGCCAAACGCCGGAACACCAGACCCGACAGCACACACAGCAGCGCCGACAACAGCATCACTGCAGCGATATCCTCGACCGACGTCTCGACCCGGCCATCGACTGCGGCCAGTATTCCCAGCATCACCCCAGCCAGACTTACCGACATGGCCATTGTCAACTGCACCGACATCGCCGACAGCGAACTGGCTGCCGCCGAGCGCTCGCCTGGCACATCCTGATAGCTCGCCGCCCCCAGGGTGGAAAACTGCAACGAGCGCACCAGGCCTGCGGCAAACAGCACCACTGCCATCAACCACACCGCCGTGTCGCGGTCGAACGCCGCGCAAAGGGCGATGCCGACGCCGCTGAGTAGTGCGTTGCAGCTTAGCACCCGGCGGTAGCCGTAGCGGCGTACCAACGGCACGGCCAGCAACTTCATCAACAACGCGCCGACGCCGCCGCTGACCATCAACCAACCGGCCGCCAATGGGCTCATGCCCAGACTGTTCTGCAGCAACAGCACCAGCAGAAACGGCTGCGCCGCCGAGCCCAGCCGGAACAGCCCACCGCCGGCCTGGGCGACGCCAAAGCTGCGCAGACGCAACAGGCTCAAGTCAACCAGCGGACTGGCATGGCGACGGGCATGCAGCCAATAGCCGAGGGCAAACAGCCCGCCGGCGGCGATCAGCCCGAGTGCCCATGGCCGCGGCAACTGGCCTAGGCCCAGCGACTCCAGGCCCGCCACCAGCAGCGCCAACGCGCCGCCGCTGAGCAGCAGGCCGCGATAGTCCAGCGGCGGCACGCGGCGCGCCGGGAAGTCCGGCACATGCTTGAGGATCAGCCAGCAACCGAGCAGACAGATCGGCAGGTTGATCAGAAAGATCCAGTGCCACGACAGCACCGTCACCAACAAACCACCCAACAGCGGCCCCAGCAACGGCCCGACCAAAGCCGGCAATGCCAGCCACGACATCGACTGCAGCAGCTGATCGCGGCTCGACCAGCGCAGGATGATCACCTGCCCCACCGGCGTCATCAGTGCTGCGGCGGCACCTTGCAGCATGCGCCCCAGGCACAGCTGCCAGAGCGTGTCAGCCAGCGCACAGGTAAGCGAGGCGCCGGTAAACAAACCCATCGCCAGCAGCATCACCTGGCGCGGACGAAAACGCTCGGCAGCCCAGCCGCTGATCGGCACGCACAGCGCCAGGGCCAGCATATACAGCGAGACCACCAGGTTCATGCGCAGCCCCGGCTCGCCAAAATCGGCGGCCATGCTCGGCAGCGCGGTCATCACCGCCGTGCTGTCGAGCAGTTCCATGAACAGCGCCGCACCGATGATCACCGGCACCTTGGGGCTTTGCAGATGGCCGACCAGCGCCGCCGGCTGGGCCGTCAAAACAGCCCCGAAACAGGCGGCCGGGTACCTTTGAGCTGCCAGGCGCCGACCACCGCCGCCTTCCAGTGGCGCGGGTTGTGGTTGGCCACCGTGCGCGCATTGCGCCAGTGGCGGTCAAAGTTGTGCTGGCGGCCAGTGGTCGAGGCACCGCCGACATCGAACAGGGTTTCGCCGGCTTTGAGCGCCAATTCGGCTGCCAGGTACTGCGCTTGCGCGACTTCCAGTGCAGCCTGTTCGACGGTGCTTTCATCCAGCTGCGCGGCCCAGGCGCGATCGATACTGGCGGCGGCCTTGAGCACCAGTGCCTCGGCACCGAAAGCCCTGGCGGCAATGTCGCCCACCGACAGCTGCACGTAAGGGTCGTCGACCGACTGGCTGGCGCTGCTGTGCTTGATCGGCCGAGCATGTTCGCGAGCGAACTGGCTGGCATCGTTCAGGGCATTGCGAGCGATACCGGCCAATACGGTACCGAGAAACAGCTGCAGGAACGGCGTGACGATAGTGCGTTTGCCCTCCTCCACGGTGCGCGTGCGGATGTCGCTGGCCTCGACCCGCACGTTGTGCAGGTGGGTAGTGCCGCTGGCGGTCAGGCGCTGGCCCATGGCATCGAAGTCGTCGACCAGCTCCAGCCCTTCGCGGTCACGCGGCAAGATGAACGACACCGGCTGCTCGTCCTCGTCCAGGGCCACCGCACTGACGTAGTCGGCAAACAGCGCCCCGGTGCTGTAGAACTTGCTGCCGTTGGCGCGAAAGTGATCGCCCTCGCGCACCAGGCGCGCGGCAATCGCGCCATTGGCACCGCCCAGTTCCCAGCCGGCATTGCCGATCACTGCGCCTTGCAGGTACACGGCAAACCAGCGCTCGCGCTCCTGTTCGGCACCCTCGGCGCTGGCCGCGAGCAGGCCTTCGACAAAGGCGAAGCCCGGGCGCAGCGCCTGGGCGACGTTGGAGTCGGCGGCGGCCACCTGCAGCAGCAACTCGATCACATCACTGACGCTGCCACCGGGGCCGCCGTACTGCTGCGGGATACGCACGGTGTACAGGCCGGCCGCGGCCAGCTCGGCGATGGCCGCATAGGGTAGCCGGCGTTCGCGCTCACGCTCGGCAGCGCCGGCAGCAATCGCCGGCAGCAAGGCGCTGACACGAGCCTTGAGCGCGGCCACGGAGGTGGCTGGGGCTTGGGCGGGCAAACGTTGAAAGGTAGTCATGGGGCAGTCCTTAGATGGCGATTTTCCACAGTCTTGCTTCGTCGAACAGGTCGAAGGCCTCGTGCTCGAGGTCGAGCGGCGGTACAACCAATTCAGTGCCCGCGCTGGGCAGGCGCGGTACTGAGCCAAGCAGACGCTGGGTGTATTCATGGGCCGGCTGCTGGAACAGCTGCTCGACCGGTGCGTGCTCAACCACCTGGCCGTGGCGCATCACCAGCACGTCGTCGCTGACATGGCGGATCACCCCCAGGTCGTGGGAGATGAACAGGTAGGCCAGGCCCAGTTCGTCCTGTAGATCAGCGAGCAGATCCAGCACCTGCGCCTGCACCGAAACGTCCAGCGCCGACACCGGCTCGTCGCAGATGATCAGCTTCGGCTCGCTGGCAATGGCGCGGGCGATCGCCACGCGCTGACGCTGGCCACCCGAAAGCTGCAACGGTCGACGCTGGGCCAGGTCTGCGGCGAGGCGTACCTGATTGAGCAACACGGCAATCCGCGCTGGCCGCGCTGGCGCCTCGACGCCGGCGACCTGCAAGGCATCATCCAAGATCTGCGCAACCGTCCAGCGCGGGTCGAATGAGCCAAGCGGGTCTTGATAGATCACGCTGATTTCGCGGCGCAGGGGCCTGCGGCTGGCCTCGGCGATGGCATCGTCGGGCAGGTTCCAGGGTTTGCTGCGGTACAGCACCTGGCCCTGATCTGGCGTGAGCAAGCCCAGCGCCAGGCGCGCCACGGTGGTTTTACCCGAGCCGGATTCACCAACGATGCCCAGCGTACGGCCCGCGCGCAGGGTGAAGTTGACGCCCTGCACCACTTGCCGGGCCAGCCCGTCCGGACCTGTGTAGCGCTTGCCCAGCTCACGGCCTTCGAGCAGGACCTCGCCCAGACCACGCCTGACCAACCTGGGCATGCTGCTCAGGCGTTGCGGCGACAAGCGCGTGCCACGCGGATGCTCTGCTGGCACCGCTGCCAGCAAGGCCTTGGTATAGGCATGCCGAGGCTCGCGCAGCACCTGCTGCATCGGCCCCTGCTCGACCACTTCGCCATGGCGCAGTACCAGCACTTCGTCCGCCAGCTGGGCGACCACGGCCAGGTCGTGGCTGATGATCAGCAACGACGCACCGCGAGCCTTGATCTGCTGAAACACCTGGAGGATCTGCGCCTGCACGGTGGCGTCCAGTGCGGTGGTCGGCTCGTCGGCGATCACCAGCGCCGGCTGCATCGCCAGCGCGCTGGCGATCAAGGCGCGCTGGCGCAGGCCACCCGACAACTGCCCGGGGCGCTGGCGGGCGCGCAGTGCAGGGTCCGGCACACCGACCAGTTCCAGCAACTCATGGACCCGTGCGGCGCGCTGCTGGCGGTCGCCATAGCCGTGGGTCTGCAGCACTTCGAGGATCTCTTTACCGACCGGCCGCAGCGGATCGAGCGAGACCAGCGCATCCTGCAGGACAAAGCCGATGTCCTTGCCGCGCACCTGCCGCCACTGACGCTCGCTGAGATCAAGCAGGTCGTGGTCGGCAAAGCGCAATTGACGCGCCGACACCTCGGCGCCCGCGCCGGTCAGGCCGACCAGGCTCCGAGCGCTGACGCTCTTGCCCGAGCCAGACTCGCCGACCAGGGCCACGCAACGCCCAGGCGCCAGGGTAAAGCTCAGGTCGCGGACCACGCTCTGGCCGGCAAACGACACCGTCAGGCCGTCGACGATCAAGGTCTTGTCACTCATGCTTGGCGACCCTCCAGGCGTTGTTGGATGAAGCGCCCTGTAACCGTCGTGGCCAGGGTAGTAAGAACGATGAACAGCCCGGGGAAGAACGTCAGCCACCAGGCACTGGCGATGAAGTCGCGGCCCATCGACAGCATGGTCCCCCACTCCGGCGCCGGCGGCCGGGCGCCGAGGCCGAGAAAACTCAACGCCGAGGCCCAGACAATGGCCTGGCCGACACCCATAGTCATGGTCACCACCAGCGGGCGCATCGCATTGGGCAGCAGCTGGCGCAGCACAATCCGCGAGGTGGGATGGCCGAGCGCGCGCGCCGCTTCGATGTAGCCGGCGTTGCGCACGGCCAGCACCTGGCCGCGCACCATGCGCGCGTAACCGGGTGCACCGCCCAGGCCGGTGGCGACGATCAGCGTGCCGACGCCGCTGCCGAATACGGCCACGAACAGCAGCGCCAGAATCAGACTGGGGAAAGCAAACAACACCTCCAGCAACCAGCCGACAGCGCGGTCGACCCGTGCACCGCCGAGGCCGCCAAGCAAGCCCAGGCTGATGGCGATGGTCATCGACAACGCCGTGGCGGCAACGCCGATCAACAGGCTCTGGCGGGCGCCGTGAATGATCCGCGCAAAGATGTCGCGCCCGGATTGATCAGTGCCCAGCCAGTGCGCCCAGCTCGGCGCCTGGAACGCATCGCGCGGCACGATGGCCAGTGGGTCGACGTGGGTAAATAGATGGGGGAACAGCGCAGCCAGCAGTAACGCGGCCAGAAACAGCAGGGCCAGGCTTGCGCCGACTGGCGGCAGGTTGAATCGGTGCTGACGGCGCAGCGGCGCCTGCACACGGTCAATTATCAGGTCGCTCATGGCGTGACCTCCTGTTGGCGGGGGTCGATCCACTGGTAGAGCAAGTCCACCAGAATGTTGGCCAGCACATAGCCCGCGGCGACCACCAGGCTGATGCCGATCAC
This sequence comes from Pseudomonas shirazensis, assembly GCF_050496565.1. Classification (GTDB taxonomy): domain Bacteria; phylum Pseudomonadota; class Gammaproteobacteria; order Pseudomonadales; family Pseudomonadaceae; genus Aquipseudomonas; species Aquipseudomonas shirazensis_A. Next base: position 30,810 of record NZ_JBNWAE010000022.1, on the reverse strand, counting down.
CAGCGGCATGTCCTGGGCCTGCACCGCTTGATACAGCTGGCGGCCGATGCCCTTGCGGGAAAAGATCACTTCGCACACCACCGCGCCGCTGATCAGCGCGCCGATGGCCCAACCCGACAGTGATACCCCGGGCAACAAGGCGTGACGCAAGGCATGCCGGAAGCGCACCGCCAGGTCACTCAAGCCACGGCTGCGGGCAGTCAGAATGAATGGCTGTTCCAGGGTCAGTTCCAGCGACTCGCGGGTCACTTGGGCGATGAAGCCGGCCAGCGGAATGGCCAGAGAAAACGCCGGCAATACCAAACTGGCTAGGCTGTCGCTTCCCGCCGGCGGGAACCAGCGCAAGCCGAAGGCGAATACCGCCAGCAGCACCACGCCAAGCCAGAAGTGTGGCAAGGCAGCGCTGAGGGTTTCGGCCAGCGAGGCAAGGCCGCCAATTACCCGGCCGCGCCCGGCGGTAATCACCGTCAGCAACAACACCAGTACCCAGGCCAGCAGCAGCGCGGCGATGGTCAGCTCAAGCGTCGCCCCGCCCTGCTCGGCCAGCACCCGCGTCACCGGCAAGTGCTGCGAGTAGGACACGCCAAGGTCGCCTTGCAGCAAGCGACCCAGATACAGCAGGTATTGCACGCCCAGCGGTTTATCCAGGCCGAATTCGAGGCGCGTGGCTTCGATGGTTTCCGGGCTGGGGTTGCCGCTGGGGCCACCAAGAATCGCCAGCACCGGGTCGCCCGGCATCAGACGCAAGGCAAAAAACGTAAGCGTCGCCACGGCCCACAGCACCAGCAACCCGCCACCAAAGCGGATTACGGCGCGGCGGCCGAGTGCGGCCAGGCGCTCGCTGCGCGGGTCGGTTATTGCCAGTTCAGTTGTACTGCTCATTTGATCACCCAGGCGTCATACAGGTAAGTGACCGCCAACGACGGCTCCAGGCGTACGCCGCGGGCGGTCTTGTAGATGCCCAGGCGGGTGCTTTGCGGATAGGTGGTGAGCTGCAGGTATTGCCCGGCGGCTTGCGCCTGAGCCTGCTGATACAGGGCGCGGCGCTGCTCCGGCTGCTGCGTGGCCAGGGCCTGATCGAGCAGACTGTCGAAGCCGGGATCGGCGTAGCCGGAGGAATTCTGATGGTAGCCACCGACCCCGGCCGGCTGCACGAAGGCCGAGCTGAAGATGATCCGCAGCACGTCCGGGGTGTTGGTGTTCCAGTAGCCAACGCGGATGTCGTAGTCCCAGGCGGCCTGCCGGGCCGTGACCTGCACATCGCTCATCTGCTCCAGCACCAGTTCTATGCCGGCCTCACGAGTGGTGGCCTGGACCTGCTCCCACAAGGTCAGCTCCGACGGCGGCGTGCGTGCGCCGATCAGCACCGTTGCGCGCAAGCGCTTGCCGTCCTTGCTGCGGTAGCCCTCGGCATCGCGGCTGGTCCAGCCGGCGTCATCGAGCAGCTTGGCGGCGCGGGCCGGCTGGTAGTCCTGGCTGTGCTCGAAGTCGGCACTGTAGTACGGCGTGGCCATGCTCAGCGGGCCGCCGGCGCGGGGGAACTCACCGAAATAAACGCTCTTCAGCGCGCCCTCGATATCGGCGCTGCGCACAAAGGCTTCGCGCACGCGGATGTCATCGAACGGCGCACGGCGCAGGTTGAACGTGCCGTTGGTGGGGTTGCCCGGGCGCTGGGCGACGATCAGCTCGACATCCGGGTTGCGCCGTGCCGCCTCGTGGGACTCGGGCGGCAAGGCTTCGATCACGTCGACTTCGCCAGCCTGCAGCGAGGCAAAGCGTACCGACGGTTCCTGGATGAACTTCCACACGATCCGTTCCAGGTAAGCCGGGCCCTGGTGCTGGGCGGTTGGCGGCGCCCAGTTGTAGTCCGGGTTGCGCACCAGCTCGACCTGGTTCTGCCGGTCCCAACGCGCCACCTTGAACGGCCCGCTGCCGACCGGGCTTTCGCAGTTGACGTCACGGCTGCGCTTGAGCGCGGTAGGCGACTGAATACCGAGAAAGCCCTGCGCCAGCACTTCAAGAAACGCCGCATAGGGCGTTGCCAGATGGACCACGGCGGTGTACTCGTCGATCACATCGGTGCCGCGATACTGGCGGATATAGCCACCGGCGGTACTCGACTGAGTCTTGGGGTTGGCCATGTGATCGAGGTTGTCCTTGACGGCCTCGGCGTTGAACGGTGTGCCGTCGGTAAAGCGCACGTCGCGGCGTAGCTGAAAGGTGTAGCTGAGGCCATCGGCGGCGACTTGCCAGTGCGTGGCCAGCCACGGGCCGATGCGCCCCTCGCTGTCCATGGACACCAGCGAGTCGAGGTATTGCTGGGCAACGAATACCTGCGGCATGTCACCGGCCACATGCGGATCAAGGCACGTCGGCTCGCGGTCGGTGGCGTACACCAGCGTGCCGCCATGGACCGGCTGATCGCCATGGGCACTGACCTGCTCGGTGCGTTCGCAGCCAACCAGGGTCAATGCAGCACTGAGCAAGGTCAGGGGTAGGATGGAGTTTTTCAAGGATGCTCCTGCACGGGCCCAAAGGGTGTGCAAGGGCTATTGCAGGACTTGTGCCTGGTTTCAACTCCCTGATTTTGCTGGGTTTGACCTTATTGGCAGTGAATGGCGACGGGCAAACTGTTGCACTGCTGTTGGCCTGCGGACAGGAACGGCCAGCGCCCTGCTGAGAATGCAAATAATTCCCAGCAAGTAGCGCACTTTTTTCGGCAAGAAAGGTCTACTCCCTCTTTTGCCGATAATGTTCGACAATCGGCCGTTCAATTGCACCGCACGACGCAGGGCCAAAAGCCAGATGCTTGTGTAGGATGAGCAGCGCCGAGTTTCGCGCTGCCAGATAGGGAGATACACATGCGCGTCCTGTCATCCGTTGCCTGTCTTACCGTGCTGACGCTGGGCCTTGGTGTGTCTTGTGGCGCCCAGGCGTTCACCAGCGAGGAAGGGCAACTGATCGCGTCGATCAACGCCTACCGCAGCCAGCCGCAGAGCTGCGCCGGCGAGGGTTCGCTGGAGCTGCCGCCGCTGAGCAGCGATACCCGCCTGGCGCTGTCGCCGGAAGGCACCCGCGACCTGCAGCAGGCGATGTCGCGCGCGGCTTACCCGATGGTCAACGTGCAGGCGATCAGCTTATCCGGGCCGCGCGATGCGCCGGCGGCGATGAAGGCCATTGCCGAAAGCTTCTGCCAGGTGGTGCTCGACCCGCAGTTCGTCGACATCGGCGTCAGCCAGGAAGGCCGCGACTGGCGCATCGTGCTGGCCCGGCCGCTGCTCAGTGGTCGCCTCGGTGACTGGCAGGCCGAGGGCCAGAAGCTGCTGCAAGAGATCAATGCAGCGCGCCAGGTGCCCCGCCAATGCGGTGGCCAGCCGTTCGCTGCCGCCGCGCCATTGAGCTGGAACGCCACCTTGGCCGGCGTTGCTGCCGACCATACCCGGGCGATGGCCAACCAGAACTTCTTCGATCATATCGACCGTGATGGCCGCACCCCGGGTGACCGCGCCGAACTGGCCGGCTACTCCTACCGGTTGGTCGGCGAAAACATCGCGGCCGGGCTGGACACGCCGCGCAAGGTCATCGATGGCTGGCTGGCCAGCCCAGGCCATTGCGCGACCTTGATGAACCCGGACTTCCGCGAACTGGGCGCGGCTTACGCCGTGGACCCCAAGAGTGATGCCGGAATCTACTGGACCGGTTTGTTCGGTGCGCCGCAATGATCGCTTGAGCCGAGTCGGCTCGCTCTGCACTCATTCAAGCGGCGCCTTCAACCGCGCCGGCTGTGCAGCACGAATATGCCCAGCGCCAGCAGTGGCAGAGCGGCGCCCACCAGCGCTACGCCATGCCAGCCCAGCTGCTCATACAGTGGGCTGGCCAGTGCCGATCCCGCTGCGCCGCCGACGAAGATACTGGTCATGTACAGCGCGTTCAATCGGCCACGGCTGGCCGGGTCCAGCGCGTACACCTCACGCTGGCCGATCACCATGTTCATCTGCACGGCAAAGTCCAGCAGTACCCCGCTCAGCGCCAGGCCGATCACGCTGAACCCTGGGGCACTCAGGCCCAGCAACAGCGCCAGCGGCGCCAGTACCAGCGCCAGCAGCGAGCCGCGGCGGGCATGGCCGGCATCGGCCAGCCGACCCGCCAGTGGCGCCGCGATTGCGCCGACCGCACCGACCAGCGCAAACAGCGCAATCTGGCTCTGCGACAGGCCATGCTGTCCGCTCAATGCCATCGGCACCGCCGTCCAGTACAGGCTGAACGCGGCGAACATCAACGCCTGATACAGCGAGCGCTGACGCAGCACCGGGTAGCGGCGCAACAGCCCTGCCAACGAGGCCATCAGTTGCGCGTAGCTGGCTTTGTGTTCAGGCACCCGGCGCGGCAAGGTCAGCGCCAGCAACAGGATGATCGCCAGCATGATCCCGGCTGCGCCGACAAACACTGTGCGCCAGCCGAAGTGGTCAGCAACCACGCTCGCCAGTGGCCGTGCCAGCAGTATCCCCAGCAACAGGCCACCCATGATATTGCCGACCACACGTCCGCGCTGTTGCTCGGGGGCAAGGTGCGCTGCCAGCGGAATGAGCATCTGCACCGACACCGAGCTGAAGCCGATCAACAAGGCATAGCCAAGAAACAAGCCACCCTGGCCATTGCTGCTGGTGCCCGCCAGGACCAGGCTGATGCAAGCCAGCACTGCGGTAGCCACCATCAGCCGGCGGTTTTCCACCAGGTCTGCCAGCGGTACCAGTAACAGCAGACCGAGCGCGTAGCCGAGCTGGGTCAACGACACGATCAAGCTGGCGTGCTCGGCTGACAGGCCAAGGTCTGGCGCAATCAGGCCGACGATGGGTTGGGCATAGTAGATGTTGGCGACGATCGCGCCGCAGCAAAACGCCAGCAAGGTTACCAGGGCCCGACTCAGGCCTCCGGCTGAGGGCTGGCTGGCAGCGATGGATGGGCTCATGTGCAGGTGCCTCGGTGAGTGTTCAGAAAAGATGCTGTGCACGTTACCCAGCGATGCAGCGCAAGAGAATCCAGCGGCTGAGCAAGAGGTCTTTGCGCGTGGCGCAACGACGTACCCTTTCATTGATCCAGCAGTGTCTCGCAAAAACCGACAAACGCCTGCACCCGGCGTGAGCCGCGGTGGTTGGGCAGATACAAGGCATTGATGGCCGTGCTCGCAGCACCGGGGCTGATCTGCCAATCAGGCAACAGCCGCATCAAACGCCCGGCCACGACGTCTTCGCGCACCAGCCAGTCGGCCAGCAAGGCTATGCCGGCGCCACTCAGGGCAGCTTCGCGCAGCACATCGGCATTACTGCTGCGAAGCGGTCCGCTGATATCCAGCTCAAGCGCCTGTTCGTCGCGTGACAGGCGCCACGGCCGTGCGGACTGCCCATAGCGAAAGCGCAGGCAGGCGTGTTCATTGAGACCTTGTGGATGCTTCAGCGGCGCGCGCCCAGCCAGGTACGCGGGGCTTGCCACCAGCCAACGCTGAAAGCGCCCGAGCGCACGGCAGACCAGTTCGTCATTGGGCGCGGCCTCACCCAGGCGAATGCTCACATCGTAGCGGCCCTCGAGCAGGTCATCGAAGCGATCACTCAGGTCGATGTCCAGCTCAAGCCCCGGGTGCGCGGCGAGAAAGCGCCCCAAATGCGGCGCGATCACACGCCGGCCGAACTCGACGGGCAGGCACAAACGCAGCACCCCGACAGGCTCTTCGCCACGGTCGCCGACACTGGCATCGGCCTCGGCCAATGCCTCGAGCACCTCACGGCAGCGCTGGTAATAACTGGCGCCCGCCTCGGTCAGGCTGACTTGCCGGGTGGAGCGGTTGAGCAAGGCGGCGCCCAGTTCAGCCTCCAGGGCATCGACCAGGCGCGTCACCGAAGAGGTGGCGACGCCGAGGCCACGCGCTGCAGCCGAAAAGCCGCGGGCGTCGACGGTTGCCATGAAGGCTTTGATTGCCAGCAGCTTGTCCATCGCAGTTGGTGTCCGCCAAATCGGCCAACCTTGCTCCAAACGGAGCCTGGGTGCAATCCCGGCCAAGCTTACCTGACCAGTCCGTCAGCTTAACCGCAGGGGGCAGACGCAAAAACCACATCAATCACGCCAGATCGAGCTTTTTCGCGAAATTTTCACATTATTGATTTGGCCGTTTTTAAGCTGAAGTTGGCGACTTGATCTAAGCTTTTCGAGGCATCTTGGCAAGCCCAGGCCTGCGACAATAGGCCTCAAGCGTAAATGTACCAACTTGTTAATTAGCTTGCTAAGAGCTTAAACTTGGCGCATTCCACCTGCGAGATCCTTGGCATGAACGACTCACCGCGCGCCTCTGGCGCCTCGAAAATCATTCTGGTTGGCCTGGGCGTGATCATCGCCCTGCTCGGCCTGCTGCTGGCTGCCGGCGGCATCAAGCTGGCCGGCCTGGGCGGCTCCTGGTACTTCCTGATCGGCGGCCTGGCCATGGCCATCGCCGGTGTCCTTATCGCCCGCCGCAAGGTCGCTGGCGCCTGGCTGTATGCCGCTTTCCTGCTCGGCACCGCGCTGTGGGCCGTGATTGATACCGGCCTGGTGTTCTGGCCGCTGTTCTCGCGCCTGTTCATGTTTGCCGTGATCGGCACCGTGGTCGCGCTGGTGTACCCGCTGCTGGCCCGCGCCAACGGCACCGCCACTGGCCGCGGTGCCTACGCCGTCGCTGGCGTGATGGCGATAGCGGTCGTGGTTGCGGCGGGCAACATGTTCGTCGCCCACCCAAGCGTCGCCCCAACCGGCAAAGGCCCGGGGCTGACCGCCGTCGAACCTGCGCAAGCGCAGAAAGACTGGGCTCACTACGGCAATACCGAAGGTGGCAGCCGCTTTGCCGCCCTCGATCAGATCAACCGGGGCAACGTCGACAAGCTGCAGGTCGCCTGGACCTACCACACCGGTGATGTCGCCCTCAGCGATGGCAACGGTGCCGAAGACCAGCTGACCCCGTTGCAGGTCGGCAACAAGGTGTTCATCTGCACCCCGCACAACAACCTGATCGCACTCGACGCCGACACCGGCAAAGAGCTGTGGAAAAACACCATCAACGCCCAGTCGAAAGTCTGGCAGCGTTGCCGCGGCATGGCCTACTTCGACGCTAGCGCGCCGCTGGCCCAGCCCTCCCAGCCGAACAGCTCGCCGGTCGTTGCAGCGACGGTTGCCCCTGGCGCCAACTGCCAGCGCCGCCTGCTGACCAACACCATCGACGGCCGTCTGATTGCAGTCGACGCGGATACCGGTGAGTTCTGCCAAGGCTTTGGCAACAACGGTCAGGTCAACCTGATGGCAGGCCTGGGCGATGTCCCGGATTCGTTCTATCAGCTGTCCTCGGCACCGCTGATGGCCGGCACCACCGTGGTGGTTGGCGGGCGTGTTGCCGACAACGTCCAGACCGACATGCCAGGTGGCGTGATCCGTGGTTTTGACGTGATCACCGGGCAAATGCGCTGGGCCTTCGACCCAGGCAACCCTGAAGACCGTAATGCCCCGACTGACGGCAGCACCTACGTGCGCAGCACGCCGAACAGCTGGGCGCCGATGTCCTACGACCCGGCAATGAATACCGTGTTCCTGCCGATGGGTTCGTCGTCCACCGACATCTACGGCGTAGAACGCAGCAAGCTCGACCACACCTACGGCGCATCGGTACTGGCGCTGGACGCCACCACCGGTAACGAGAAGTGGGTTTACCAGACTGTCCACAACGACCTGTGGGACTTCGACCTGCCGATGCAGCCGAGCCTGATCGACTTCACCAAGGACGACGGCCAGACCGTCCCTGCGGTGGTGATCGGCACCAAGGCCGGGCAGATCTACGTGCTCGACCGCGCCACCGGCAAACCACTGACCCAGGTCGACGAAGTGCCGGTCAAGCCAAGCAACATCCCCAACGAGCCGTACTCGCCGACCCAGCCGAAATCGGTCGGGATGCCACAGATCGGCGCGCAGACCCTGACCGAGTCGGACATGTGGGGCGCAACCCCGTATGACCAACTGCTGTGCCGCATCGACTTCAAGAAGATGCGCTACGACGGCCTCTATACCGCGCCAGGCACCGACCTGTCGCTGAGCTTCCCGGGTTCGCTGGGCGGCATGAACTGGGGCAGCATCTCCACCGATCCGGTGCATGGCTTCATCTTCGTTAACGACATGCGCCTGGGTCTGTGGATCCAGATGATCCCGTCGCAGAACCAGGGCAAAGCCGCCGGTGGTGGCGAAGCACTGAACACCGGCATGGGCGCGGTACCGCTGAAAGGCACGCCGTACGCGGTGAACAAGAACCGCTTCCTGTCGATTGCCGGCATCCCGTGCCAGGCGCCGCCGTTCGGCACCCTGACCGCGATCGATATGAAAACCCGCCAGGTCGCCTGGCAAGTGCCGGTCGGCACCGTTGAAGACACCGGCCCGCTCGGCATCCGCATGCACCTGCCGATCAAGGTTGGCCTGCCGACCCTGGGTGGCACCCTGTCGACCCAAGGCGGCCTGGTGTTCATCGCCGGCACCCAGGACTTCTACCTGCGTGCGTTCAACAGCGGCAACGGTGAAGAAGTCTGGAAAGCCCGCCTGCCCGTCGGCAGCCAGGGTGGCCCGATGACCTACGTCTCGCCCAAGACCGGCAAGCAATACGTGGTCGTCACCGCTGGCGGTGCGCGTCAGTCGACCGACCGTGGCGATTATGTAATGGCCTACGCCTTGCCATAACCCGCGTCACTCCCGTGCGGCATGAGGCCGCTCCTGCACACGCTTTGCAGGAGCGGCCTCATGCTTTCAGCGGCGCTATTTATCACCACCCCGCGATTCCCAGGAAAGCTGCGCAATGTCCTCCGTGTTCCGTTATACCCCTACCCGCATCACCGCCAGCCTGCTGCTGGTACTTGCCAGCAACGGCGCCATGGCCGAAGCAGATCTGCTCCAGCGCAATACCCTCAGTGGTGACTGGGGCGGTCTGCGCCATCAGCTTGAAGACGATGGCGTCAAGTTCAGCGCCGACTACAGCGGCGAGACCGCCTACAACGCCGACGGCGGCCTGCACCGCTCGGCGCGCTATTCGCAGAACATCAAGCTGGGTGTGCAGTTCGACTTGTCGCGCTTGTACGGGCTGGACAACGCCGGCAAGGTCCAACTGAGCATCAACGACCGCCGCGGCCACAGCGCCTCGGAGGAACTGGTAGGCAACCGCCTGCCGATCCAGGAAAACTTCGGCGGCCTGTACACACGCCTGACCGAGTTCAGCTACGAGCGCAACTTCACCCCGGCGCTGAACATCAAGCTCGGCTACATGGCCATGGGCAACGACCTCGGCGGCCTCGACAGCGGCATCCTGTGCAACTTCATGAACGCCGGTTTCTGCGGGCATCCGCTGAACATGTCCGGCGGCAGCGGCTGGACCAACTACCCCAATGCGCGGCTCGGTGCGCGGGTCAAATATGACCTGACGCCAGCCTGGCAAGTGCGCGTGGCGGCGTTCAACGTTGACCCCGAGAGCAACGGCAATTCCAGCCGTGCCTGGAAGCTGGGGCCCAAGCACACCACAGGCACGGTGGTGCCGGTAGAGCTGGTGTACAAGCTGCAGGGCGAATTGCCGGGTGAGTACAAGCTTGGCTATTACTACGACAGCTCAAACGTCAAACGCATTGGCAGTGATGACGAAGTGGCTGGCCGTGGTGGGCACTACCTGCTGATCGATCAGGCGGTATGGAATGACCCAGGGCTGGCGGGCCGTAGCCTGCATGCGTTTGGTCAATACTCGGCGTCGAGCAAGGCGGCCTCGCCGTTTACCAAGTGGTATGGCACGGGCGTGGTGCTGTACCAGCCGTTTGCAGGCCGCCCGCGGGACACCTTGTCGCTGGGCTATGGCCGAGCGGTGCCGAACCCGCGTAGTCGGGATGTGCTGGAGGATGCAGCTGCTGGCAGTGATCGGGAGTTCCCGAATATCGACAGTGCTGAGCAGTTGATCGAGCTGAGTTATGGATATCAGGCCACGCCCTGGCTGAATCTGCGGCCGGATGTGCAGTACATCATCGAGCCTGGCGCGTTTTCCGGGGCTGACATTGATAATGCGCTGGTGGTGGGATTGCAGGTCAAGGCCAGCTTCTGATGATGTTGATCTACCAGCGACCTCGGGAGGCCTCGCGCAGGGCTTGCGCAGCGCGGTCCTCCCGGGGCAAACCCACCAAAGAAAACAGATAAGCGCACAACAACGGGCTGAACATATCCGCCAACAAAGCCTCTGAAATAAACGCACCCAAACATCCAGCTTTGGAGGACAGCCTCACATGAAGATTCTGATGGTCCTGACATCCCACGACCAACTCGGTGACACCGGCAAGAAAACCGGCTTCTGGTTGGAAGAGTTCGCCGCCCCTTATTACACCTTCATCGACGCCCAGGCCGAGGTCACCCTCGCCTCGCCCAAAGGCGGCCAGCCGCCACTGGACCCGAAAAGCGATGAGCCCGACGCACAAACCGAAGCCACCTGCCGCTTCGCCGCTGACAGCAAAGCGCAAGCGCTACTCGCCGACACCCTGCCGCTGGGCGAGATCGACCCGTACGACTTCGATGCGGTGTTCTACCCAGGCGGTCACGGCCCACTGTGGGACCTGGCCGAGGACCTCGATTCAAAAACCCTGATCGAGGCCTTCTACGCCTCGAACAAACCGGTAGCTGCGGTGTGCCATGCCCCAGGCGTGCTGAAAAACGTCAACGCCGCCGATGGCAGCCCGGTCGTCCAGGGCAAACGCGTGACCGGCTTCACCAACTCCGAGGAAGAAGCTGTCGGCCTGACCAAGGTGGTACCGTTTCTGGTCGAGGACATGCTCAAGGCCAAAGGCGGCAACTACTCCAAAGCCGCCGACTGGGCCAGCTACGTGGTCGAGGACGGCAACCTGATCACCGGCCAGAACCCGGCATCGTCGCAAGCGACGGCAGAGGCGCTGCTGGCGCGACTGCGCCAGGAACAGGCTGACTGACACAAACGTTCGCCGCAAGCGCTCAGGCGCTGGCGGCGAACCACCCTCAGCTACAAGGTCATGATCGGCCGCAACAACGCCTGCCCTTCATACAACGCCGACAAGTAGCGTTCGCGCATCTGCTCGGTGGTCATTCGCGAGGCATGGGTAGTGATGGTCAAGACCGCCTGCAACTGCCCTTCCCGATCGATCAGCGGCACGCTCAGCACGCGCATCCCCACCTCGTATTCCTGATCCAGCAACACATACCCGCGCTCGCGTGCCAGGTTGATCTGAGCGCGCACCTGTGTCTCGTCGATCAAGGTATACGGGGTAATCGCGCGCAACGGGTTACGCGCAAAATAGCCTGCCAGCGCTTCTTCATCGAGGCTCGCCAGCCATAGCCGACCGCTGCCGGTGCAGTACATCGGCACCCGCGAACCGGGGCGAATCGACAGCGACGCGATGTGGCTGTAGCGGCTGCGCACGATGTGCACGATGTCGTCGCCATCACGCACCCCGACCGAAACATGCTCCTGAGTGGTTCGCGCGACCTGCTCGACGATCGGCCGCAGCATGCGCGGCAAAACCGCCGAATCGACGTAAGCCTGGCCGATGCGCAGGGCTTTGGCAGTCAGCCAGTAATAGCGGCCATCGGTTTGCGCGTAGTCGTCATGCACCAGGGTCAGCAGGAAGCGCCTGGCCGCGCTATGGGTCATGTCGGCGAGCCGCGCCGCTTCGGGCACGCTCAAACGCGGGTGGTCCTGGGAAAACAACTGCATCAACGCCAGGCCTTTTTGCAGCCCGACGATCAGATCGCGCGAGTGGATAGTGGGCTGCTTCATCACGCCTGCGCTCATTTGGGAGATGAGTGCGATTATCGCATCAGCAGCGCGATTATCAACCAATCTGGCATTCACCTTGATTGTCGCTGCAAGCCGCAACTCGCACTATCGGCTCACAACAAAGCCAACCAGCGAGTGCTGCATATGATCAAGGGATCGACCCAACTGGTCGCCATCGTCGGCTCACCGATTGCCCAGGTGAAGTCACCGGAAAACTTCAATCGCTGGTTCGCCGAGCAAGGTCAGGACACCGCCATGCTCGCCATCGACCTGCAGCACACGGCCCTCGACGGCTTCGTGACTATGCTGCGCGGCTGGCACAATCTGCGTGGGTGCGTGGTGACCGTGCCCTACAAGCAGCAGCTGGCCAGCCGCCTGGACGGCCTCAGCGAACGCTCCCAGGCGCTGGGTACGGTCAATGTGATTCGTCGTGAAGCCGATGGCCGCTTGCTCGGCGACATCGTCGATGGCGAGGGCTTTCTCAATGCCGCGCGCAAGCAGGGCTTCGATCCGCGCGATAAAAATGCACTGGTGATCGGCACTGGTGGCGTTGGCAGCGCCATCGCCTATTCGCTGTGCCAGGCCGGACTGACCAGGTTGGCCATCAGCGACCTCGAAGGCCAGCGTGTCGAAGCGCTGGCTGAGCTGCTGCGCACCTCCTTCCCGCATATCGCCATAAGCGCCAGCCCCGCTTCGCTGGCCGAATTCGACCTGGTGGTCAACGCCTCGCCGGTGGGCATGGGCGCTGCTGGCGACGGGCCGATGCCACTGCCAGTCGCGCTGATGCAGACCCTGCGCGACACCACCCTGGTCGCCGACGTGGTCACGGCGCCGGCGTTCACGCCGTTCCTGTCGTTTGCCCGGGGCATGGGCTGCGCCATCCAGACCGGCCCGGAAATGGCGCTGGCGCAGTTGGGCAATCTTGGCCACTTCATGGGCGTGACCCCGCTGGATATCTGACCCGCAGGGTCAATCAGGTGACAGATATGAACAACAACAATTATGACCTGATCGTGCTCGGCAGCGGTGCTGCCGGTTTCGCCGCTGCGGTCAGTGCTAGCAGCCTTGGCTTGAACGTGCTGCTGGTGGAAAAAACCGACCGCTTCGGCGGTACCTCGGCGATTTCCGGCGGTGCGGTCTGGCTGCATGACACCGACCAGGCGCGGGCCGCCGGGCTGCAGTTGCCGGCCGAGCAGATGCGCCTGTATCTGCAGCAGGTCATCGGCGCCAACTATCAGCCCGAACTGGTCGACGCCTTTATCGAACATGGCCGTGAGGCGCTGCGTTTCCTGCAGCAAAACAGCGAGCTCAAATACAGCCTGCGGCCGTTGTCGCCGGATTATTACCCGGACTTGCCCGGCGCGACCCTGAGCGGGCGGGCGCTGGAGATCGACGAGTACGACGGACGCCGCCTGGGCGCGCAGTTCAAACACCTGAAGCAACCACCGGACGGCATGCTGCTGTTTGGCGGGATGATGGTCAATCGGGTCGATATCCAGCACTTTCTCAGCTGCAAGCGCTCACTGCGTTCGCTCGGCCATTGCCTGAAGCTGCTCGCGCGTTATGGCCTGGACCGTCTCAGTCACCCGCGCGGCACCCGCCTGACGGTCGGTAATGCGCTGATCGCGCGGCTGGCCACCACGGCATTTGCCAATGGCGTCGAGCTGTGGCTCGAGGCCTCGGCGCAGGGGTTGATCGTCGAGGACGGTATGGTCAGCGGCGTGCGCATCCAGTGGTGCGGCGAGGAGCGTGCAGTGCGCTCCCGTGGCGGGGTGCTGCTGGCCATGGGCGGTTTTGCCGCCGGTGAACACGCCGGCGAGTGGCGCCCAGCCAGCGCTGCGCCGCACTTGAGCATGTCTCCGCCAGCCAATGTCGGCGATGGCCAGCGCCTGGCGGCATCAGTGCAGGCAGCGCTGGGCGAGCAACTGACAGCCAACTTCTTCTGGGCGCCGGTCTCGCGGCTGCGCAAGGCCGACGGTAGCGAGGAGCGCTTTCCGCATTTGGTCACCGACCGCGCAAAGCCTGGGGTGATTGCCGTCAATCAAGACGGCCAGCGCTTCGTCAACGAAGCCGACTCCTATCACAGTTTTGTCGAGGCGATGTTTGCCAACGGCGGCGCCAATGCGCCCTGCTGGCTGGTCTGTGACGGCGAGGCGCTGAACACCTACGGCCTGGGTCTGGCGCGACCGCGGCCGGTCGACAACAGCGCATTGATCGCAGCCGGTTACTTGCTGCGGGCCGATAGTCTGGCCGAGCTGGCCGCCCAGCTGGCGATCGACCCTGGCAATTTGGCGCAGACCGTACAGCGCTTCAACAACGACGCCGCGGCAGGCGTCGACCGCCAGTTCGGCAAGGGCAGCAATCCCTACAACCGCTACATGGGCGACCCGTTGCACACGCCCAACCCTTGCCTGAGGCCGCTGAACAAGCCGCCCTACTACGCCATTCGCCTGCACACCGGTGACCTCGGTTCGGCGCGCGGGCTGGTCACCAACGGCCAGGCCAATGTGCTCAATGCACAGGGCGCACCGATCCCCGGGCTATATGCAGCCGGCAACGAAATGAACTCGATCGTGGCCGGCACCTATCCAGGGCCGGGCATCACCCTCGGCCCTGCCCTGACCTTTGCCTACCTGGCAGCCAAAGACATCGCCGGCCGCCTGAATAGCGCCAACTCAACCCATTCAACACAGCACTCTGGAGAGCAGCATGTTCTATGAACTACGCACCTACACCCTGAAACCAACCAAGCTGGCTGACTGGCTGGCGCTGTACAAAAGCGCTGCGTTGGAAGTACAGCAAGAGCACCTGGGCAATCTTCTCGGTTTTTTCACCACCGAAATTGGCGAGGTCAACCAAGTGGTACACCTGTGGGCCTACACCAGCCTGGATGAGCGCACCGCCCGCCGCGCCGCCATGGCCGCCGACCCGCGCTGGCTGGAGTTTGCCCGCCAGAACAAAGCGCTCGATGCGGTAGTCACGCTGGAGTCGCGCCTGCTGCGCCCGACCGATTTCTCGCCGCTGCAATAACCGCGCAGGTTACCAAGGCTCGCGCCCACTCGGCGCAGCCGCTTCTTCAAGCCATTACAACGGAGGCTGCCTTGAGCGCTTTGCCGTCGAACACTGCTGCCCTGTCGGCCAGCCAAACCCTGCAATGCGACGTGCTGGTGATCGGCTCTGGCGCCTCGGGCCTGGCT
Organism: Pseudomonas shirazensis; assembly: GCF_050496565.1. Classification (GTDB taxonomy): domain Bacteria; phylum Pseudomonadota; class Gammaproteobacteria; order Pseudomonadales; family Pseudomonadaceae; genus Aquipseudomonas; species Aquipseudomonas shirazensis_A. The sequence continues at coordinate 15,786 of NZ_JBNWAE010000022.1, read as the reverse complement.
GCAGCCGTCACCGCTGCCGAGCTCGGCCTTGAGGTCATCGTGGTCGAGAAGGAGCCGGTCTTCGGTGGCACCAGCGCCTGGTCCGGGGGCTGGCTGTGGGTCCCCGGCAACCCGCTGGCAGGCGCTGATGGCGGGGCCGCCGACATCGAGCAGGCGCGGATTTACCTGCGCAACGAACTGCATTGTGATCAGCTCGATACGCGCCTGGAGGCGTACTTGCGCCACGGCCCGGAGATGGTCGGGTTCTTCCAGCAGCACACCGAAGTGAAGTTTTTCTGCGGCAGCACGATGCCTGATTTTCACGCCAGCCCGGGCCATGCCCAAGGCGGCCGCTCGGTCTGCGCCGAACCCTATGACGGCCGCGAGCTGGGGCCGTGGATCAACACGCTGCGGCGCCCGCTCGACCTGATCAGCCCGGCCGGCATGGGCATTGCCGGCGGCGCTGACTTGAATCATTTGCTCAATGCCAGACACCGCTGGCGCTCACTGCGCTACGCCGGCATGCGCGTATTGCGCCATGCCCGAGACTTGCTTCGGCATGGCCGCGGCATGCACCTGGTCAACGGCAACGCGCTGGTCGCACGGCTGCTCAAAAGCGCCCTCCAGCGCGATGTGCAGCTACTTGCGCAAACCCCCGTCCGCGCCTTGCTCAGCGACGGCCAGCGCGTGCTCGGCGCAACCGTCGAGCACGGCGGGCGACGTATCCAGGTACACGCCAGGCGCGGGGTCGTGCTGGCATGCGGCGGCTTCCCCCACGATCGCCAACGCAGCGCCCAGTTGCTCGCTCACTGTGCCGACGGCAGCGAGCACTTGAGCGCTGCCCCCAAGGGCAACAGCGGTGACGGCCTGCGCCTGGGTGAAAGCGTCGGTGCGCAGGTGAGCGCCGACATGGCCCATGGCGCTGCCTGGGCACCGGTGTCGCGGGTACCGCGTGCCGATGGCGGCTTCAGCGGCTTCGCCCACCTTATGGAACGGGCCAAGCCGGGCTTTATCGCGGTGCGGCAAAACGGCCAACGCTTCGTCAATGAGGCCGACTCCTACCACGACTTCATGTGCGCGCTGTTTGCCGCCACCGCGCCGAATGAAAGCCCGGTGGCCTGGTTGATCTGTGACCACCGCGCGCAGCGCCGCTATGGCCTCGGTTGGTCAAAGCCATGGCCGTTTCCGACCACCCCCTACGTGCGCCAGGGCTACCTGCACAAGGCGCCCACATTGGCGGCACTGGCCGGCCAGTGCGGGATCGATGCCGAGCAATTGCACGCGACCGTGGCCCGCTTCAATCAGCATGCAGACCAGGGCCGGGACCCGCTGTTTCAACGTGGCGAGTCAGCCTACAACCGGGCCCAGGGTGAACCCTTGCACGGCCCCAACCCGTCATTGGGCAGTGTCCGGCAGGGGCCGTTCTACGCGGTCAAACTGGTACCGGGCAGCCTTGGTACGTTCACCGGGCTGGTCACCGATGCCCAGGCCCGCGTGCTCGACCAACAGCAAACGCCGATCCCTGGGCTGTTCGCGGTGGGCAATGACATGAACAGCATCATGCGCGGCTATTACCCCAGCGGCGGCATCACCCTCGGCCCAGGCATGACCTTTGGCTACCTGGCGGCGCGCGTGCTGGCGGGCCAGGACCTTGGATAAACATGGCTGCAAGCCAGCACCCCTGCATGGCCAAAGGGTGCTTGGCTGTAAGCATAAGCCTGCCCTGATGTAGGCAAGATAGACAGGTTTCGTGCGTATAATGCGCGCCCCCAACCTGATAAGCCTGACTAAGCCTGACCATGAAAAAACTGCTGTATGTCCTCGGGCTGAGCCTCGCGGTCATTTACCCCGCCTTCGCCACACCGCCTGCCACCTTCACCGAAGCCAAAGTCGTCGCCAAACAGAAGATCTATCTGGACCAGGCCAGCAGCGCCATGGGCGAGCTGTACTGTGGCTGCAAATGGACCTGGGTCGGCAAGTCCGGCGGCCGTATCGACCCGGCGTCGTGCGGCTACCAGACGCGCAAGCAACAAAGCCGCGCCGAGCGTACCGAATGGGAGCACATCGTCCCGGCCTGGACTTTCGGCCACCAGCGCCAGTGCTGGAAGAACGGCGGCCGGGAAAACTGCGCCAACGACGATCCGGTGTTCAAGGCCATGGAAGCCGACCTGTTCAACCTCTACCCGGCCGTGGGTGAAGTGAATGGCGACCGCAGCAACTTCAATTACGGCATGGCCGCAAGCGTCGGCCCGCAATATGGCCAGTGCCAGACCCGCGTCGACTTCAACCAGCGCGCTGCCGAGCCGCGTGATGAGGTCAAGGGCCTGGTCGCACGCACCACCTTCTACATGTTCGATCGCTACAACCTGAACATGTCGCGGCAACAGCAACAGCTGCTGATGGCCTGGGACAAGCAGCACCCGGTGACGGCCTGGGAGAAGGAGCGCGACCGGCGCATCAGCGCTGTGATGGGCCATTCCAACCCTTTCGTGACCGGCGCCCGCAGCTGGACGCCGGGCTACAAGCCGGTGGCCGATGGCGTGGTCAGCAGTATCCCGGCAAAAACAGCGCGTCCTGCTCCACAACCGTCGCTGGCCAGTGCCAACACCGGCACGATCATCGGCAACCGCAACAGCCATGTCTATCACCTGCCCAGCGGCTGCCCGAGCTACAGCCAGGTCGCCAGCAAGAACCAGGTGACATTCGACTCCGAAGCGCAGGCGCAGGCTGCCGGGTACCGCAAGGCAGGCAACTGCAAATAGCCGCTGGTTATTGCGCCAAGTGGTCCATGGCAATCGCCAGCCGGGGAGCATGGCGATACCCGGTCTGCCCTGCCGCTGGCGCGTCCTGCGCCGCCGAGTTGAGCCGCGAGCGTGAGCGATAGGCCAACGGGCTCACGCCCAGCTGGCGCTGGAAGCTGCGGCGCATGCGCTCTTCATTGCCGAAGCCGGTGGTTTCGGCAATCCGCTTGATTGGCTCCTGGCTGGTTTCGAGCAAGCGGCAGGCTGCCTCGAGGCGCAAGGTCTCGACCGTCTGTGCCGGGGTGCCGCCGGTAGCTGCGGTGTAGGCGCGGGCAAAGTGGCGCGGGCTCATACCGAACTTCTCGGCCAGGCGCTCGACGCGCAGATCACTGTTGAGGTTTTCGGCAATCCAGGCATGCAGGCGTACCAGGCGCTGATCACGGTCGCTGCGCAGGGCGTCGCTCTGCGCCTTCAGTGGGGCACTGAGCTGGGCCTGCTCGGCCGAGCGGCGCAAAAACAGCGTGAAGTAGCGAGCCAGGGCCAGCGCAGCATGGGGGCCGAGGTCCTCCTCGAGCAACGCCAGCCCCAGATCGATCCCGGCACTGGCGCCACCACAGGTCCACAGCGCGCCGTCGTGCAGGTAAAGCCCGTCGTGCTCAACGGTCAATGTCGGGTAACTGCGCTGCAGGCTCTCGGCAAACTGCCAGTGGGTGACCACCCGCCGCCCGTCGAGCAGGCCGGCAGCGGCCAGGGCAAACGCGCCGCTGCCAATCGAGCAGACGCGCCGCGCACTTGGCGCGCGCCGTTGCAACCAGGCAATCACCTCGGTGTCACTTTCCAGCGCCGCCACCCCCGGCCCGCCAATCACGATCAGCGTGTCCAGTACTGCCTCGGCCTCGACCTCCTGCAATGAGCGGGTCATGACCCCAATACCGGAAATCGTCTCGACCTCGCCCCCTGCGGGCGAGGCCAACACCACCCGATACGGCGGGTTACTTGCCAACTCGCCAGCAAGTACCCGCGGCGCGGCGGCGAACACCTCCAACGGCCCGGCGGCGTTGAGCAGCAAGGCGCCGGGGAAGGCCAGCACCAGTACCGTTCGCGGCGCCGCCATGGCAGAAAACGAGGGGTGTTTGACATGGTGGGGACGAGGCCGCGTGGACATACTGAGCGCACTTTCCAATTCAAGAGCCCAGACGATGCCGACAAAATCGTTGCCTGCCAAGTACCTTGCGCGCCCCCTGGCACAGCTGTTGCTGACCAGCCTGCTGTTCGCCGCCCTGCCCGCTCAGGCAGCGTCGGTGGCCGAACTGGAGGTGGGTGACCAGAGCGGCTTGACCCAGGCCCTGCTGGCGGCAGCGGGTGAGGATCAAGGGCTGCCTTATCGCCTCGACTGGCATCCTTTTGCGGCCGGCACTGCATTGCTCGAAGCCCTGAACGCTGCGGCAGTCGATGTCGGCGTAGTCGGCAATGCTCCGCCGGTCTTCGCCCAGGCCGGCGGCTTTGATGTGCGGGTGGTAGCCGCTGCCGAAGGCGCGCAGAACAACAACGCCCTGCTGGTTCAGGGCAACTCGTCGATTAGCCAGGTCGCCGAGCTCAAGGGCAAACGGATTGCCGTGGCCAAGGGCACCAGCGGTCACTATCTGCTGCTGGCAGCGCTTGCCCAGGCCGGACTGCGCAGCAGCGACGTCAAGCTGATCTACGCCAGCCCGGTCGATGCGCAAAACGCCTTCGCCAGTGGCAAGCTGGATGCCTGGGCGGTGTGGTATCCATTTGTCGGCCAGGCCACCTCGCGCGGTGCACGCAAGCTGCTCGACGGCAGCCAATGGCCAGAAACCGGCCTCAACTTCACCGTCGCCAGCCTCGCGGCGCTGCAAGACCCGGTCAAGGCCGAGCCGCTTGGCGACTTCATCCAGCGCCTGGCGCGCGCGCAGGACTGGGCCACCGCGCATCCCGACGCCTGGGCCACGCAACTGGCCACAGTCACCCGCCTGCCGTTGCCTTTGCTGCAAGAGATGCTCGCCAGCCAGCAGTTGCACTACGTGGCGCTGGACCCGCGGGTGATCGACCTGCAGCAACGTCTGGCCGACTGCTTCACCGAGGCACGCTTGCTGCCCCGCCCGATCAAGGTCGCAGAGGCCTTCGACGACCGTTACAACGCGCTGTTGCCCCACCGCCCGTGACCTGAACCCCGCGCGCCCATGCCGCACTCGTCGGCAGGGCTGCGCTCATCTGGAGAAAAGCCATGCCCGCACTCGACCGCACTACCTTGCGTCGCCATGCCACCGGCCTGATCGGCGTCGACGCCGAACGTTCGGCTGGCGGCTACACCCTGTTTGCGCCGCAGACCGCCGACGGCAACGTGTACCTGATCAACCTGCGCGGTGAGCAGGTGCACCACTGGAAACTGCCGCAGCGGCCCGGCCGCGATGCGGTGATCCTGGCCAATGGCAACCTGGGCTACAACGGCAACCACCCTGACTCGGCAGAGCTGTTCGGCGGCTGGTCGGTCTGGCATGGCGGTGCCTTCAGCGAGGTTACCCCGGATGGCGAGGTGGTCTGGGAATACACCGACCTGGCGCACCACCACGATGCCCAATGGCTGGCCAATGGCAACCTGCTCTACACCACCGTCGAGCCACTGCCGACCGCGTTCGCGCAGCGCATTCAGGGCGGTATCCCCGGCAGCGAAGCCGCAGGCGGGGTGATCTACGGCGATGTGGTCAAGGAGGTCGACCGCAGCGGCACGCTGGTATGGCAATGGCGCAGCTGGGAGCACCTGGCGCCGGAGGACTACCCGCTGCACGCCTGCTTCGAGCGCTATCACTGGCCGATGACCAACGCCGTAACCCCGGGCCGCGATGGCAAGGTCATTCTCAGCCTGCGCAGCGTGTCGGCGGTGATTGCCGTGGACAAGGCCAGCGACCGCGTGCTTTGGCGCCTGGGTCACGATGTGGTCGCCCAGCAGCACTGCCCTAGTGAACTTGAGGACGGGCGCATCCTGATCTTCGACAACGGCATCTCGCGGCCACACGTGTCGATGCCGCACTCGCGGGTCATCGAAGTCGACCCGCATACCCAGCGCATCGAGTGGCAGTACGCCGACAGCCCAGGCTATGCCTTCTTCACGCCGTTCATGGGCGGTGCCCAACGCCTGCATAACGGCAATACCTTGATCACCGAAGCCAACTTCGGTCGCCTGTTCGAGGTAACCCGCGCCGGCGAAGTGGTGTGGGAATACATCAACCCGCACTTTGCCGCCTACCCGGACGCCGCCTCGCGTGCGTACCTGCCCGGTGAAAACAACGCGATCTTCCGCGCCCATCGCTATCAGGCTGCCGATATTCCCTGGCTGCGCGACTGAGCCAATACCACTCAACCCTTACGATCACGCTTACGCAAACCACGCGCAGCGAGAGGTGCCTCATCACTGGAGTTACCGATGAACCTGCGTTTTTCTCATCAGCGCCGCGCGTGCGTCTGGCCCCGTGTTATCCCCGGCCTGTTCGCGCTGGCGTGCAGCCCAGGCCATGCCGCAGAGCCGCTGGCAGCGTCGGCGCACGCCGACGACGCGACCCTGCAAACCGTTACCGTCAATGCCCGGCGCCGCGAGGAAGATGCGCAAAGCGTACCCACAGCGATGTCGGTGTTGTCGGCGCAGACTCTGGAGAACCAGCGGTTGTACCGGCTGCAAGACCTGCAACAAGCCATGCCCAGCGTCAACGTCGCGTTCATGCATGCCCGTCAGTCGAGCCTGTCGATTCGCGGCCTGGGCAACAACCCGGCCAGCGACGGCCTCGAGGGCAGCGCCGGCATTTACCTGGACAACGTCTATCTCGGCCGACCAGGCATGGCCGTGTTCGACCTGCTCGACATCGAGCAACTGGAACTGCTGCGCGGCCCGCAAGGCACCTTGTTTGGCAAGAACACCACCGCCGGAGTGCTCAATATCAGCACCCGGCGGCCGACCTTCAGCTCCGAGGGCAGCGTCGCCACATCAATCGGCGAGGACGGCTATCAGCAGACACACGCCAGCCTCGGCGGGCCATTGAGCAGTACTTTGGCAGGACGCCTCTCGGCCTACCGCACCGAGGAAAATGGCTACGTCGATAACCAGTTCAATGGTGAAACCCTGGGTGGCGGCACCCGCCAGGGCCTGCGCGGGCAATTGCTGTTCGAACCCAACGACAGCTTCAACCTGCGCTGGATCGCCGATTACAACGAAGAGGACTCCAGCGCCGGCACCCGGTCGCTGTTCAGCACCGGGCCGACCATCAACGGCGTCAACCGCTATCAGCAGCGCGCCGCAGCCGTGGGCGCAACGTTGGTCGAGGGCCGTCGGGTCAATCTGGATGCCGAACAGAACGTGCGCGTATTTCAGGGTGGCAGCTCACTGGAAGCCAGCTGGACCCTGCCGGGTGATTACACCCTGACCTCGATCACGGCCTGGCGCTGGTGGGACTTCACCCCGCGCAACGATGACGAGCTGAACGTGCCGGTGATGCGCAATGTCGGCCAGTCGGCGCGCGACCGCCAGTATTCGCAGGAGCTGCGCCTGGCCTCGCCGCGTGGGGAGCTGTTCGACTATGTGGCCGGGGCTTACTACATGCGCCAGGAAATGCGCAATGAAGTGTTCACCGACTACGGCCCGCTCGCCGACACCTGGAACGGCACGCCTCAAGGCGCCTTGAACGATGTCTACAGCCTGGGTAAAGGCCGCATCGATACCGACAGCTTCGCCCTGTTCGCCCAGGGCACCTGGCACCTGACGCCACGCCTGGACCTGAGCGCCGGCCTGCGCGGCACCTATGAGGTCAAGCAGGCGCGGGTCAGCCGTATTGCGCCCAGCGGCGGCGCGCCGGTCAGTGGCGCTGCTGCCAACGTGCGTGCGGCGCGGCTGGGTGCGTACGACTCGGGCGACCTTGGCCTGTACAGTTTCAGCCCCTCGGCGCTGGTCAGCCTCGCCTACCATTTCAATGATCAGGTGATGGGCTACGCATCGTTGTCCCACGGCGAGAAGTCCGGCGGAGTCAACCTCAGCGTTGCCAGCGCGCCGGTGGCCGGCGCCGACTCACTGTTGATTGGCAGCGAACGCGCCAACGATGCCGAGCTTGGTCTCAAGAGCAGCCTGTTCGATCAGCGCCTGCTGCTCAATGCCAACCTGTTCTGGACCGAGGTGCATGGCTACCAGACCAACGCCTATGACGACGCCAACCTCACCAGCTACCTGACCAATGCCGGGGCCGTGCGTAGCCGCGGGCTGGAGCTTGAGTCGACGTTGCTGCCGATCCGCGGGCTGACCTTGAACCTCAACGGCTCGTGGAACGACGTGCGCTATCGCGACTACGCTGACGCGCCCTGCCCGGCTGAGGTCGCCTTGCAGCCAGGCGCACCGGCCTCCTGTGATCTGAGCGGGCATGCGGTGGTCGGCGCCTCGAAGTGGATCTTCAATGCCAACGGCGGCTATGAATGGCAGGCAGGAATGGTGCGGCCTTACGTCAACGCCAGCTACGCATTCCGCTCGCACGCGGTCGGCACGGTAGATGACTCGCGCTTTGCGCAGTTGCCCAGTTATGCGCTGGTCAATCTCTCGGCAGGTGTGCGCGGCGACCTCGGCGACGGCCAATGGGACCTGTCGCTGTGGTTGCGCAATGCGGGCAACAAGACCTACTACACAACCTTGTGGAACTCACCGAACGGTGCCTACACCGGGGTGTTGGGCACGCCGCGCACGCTTGGCGTCACTGGCCGCTACGACTTTTGAGCAACCGCTGCCACCTGCAGCGGGATACGCACGTTGAAGGTGGTGCCTTTGCCGGCAGTCGACTCGACCTCGATGCTGCCCTGATGGGCGCTGACGATGGCCGAGGCAATGTACAGCCCAAGCCCAAGGCCCGCGCCAGCACCGTATTTGCCGGCTTCGTCGTGTACATGGCGAACCATTGGGCTGAACAGGCTGGCCCTGGCCGCAGCGTCAATGGCCGGCCCCTGGTTGTGCACCGATAACAGCGCGTGATCGCCTGCAGCTTTGAGCGTCACGGTGACCGCCGTGCCTGGTTCGCCATGCTCGATGGCATTGCCGATCAGATTGGTGATCACCTGCTCCAAGCGGGCGCGGTCAAAGCTGCCGGTCAGGCTGGGCGCGGCCTGCAGGATGATCTCCCGATCAGGGTGATAGGCGCGGGCTTCCTCGACCATGCTCCGACAGGCGTGGGCAAAGTCGCCATCACTGACCGATACCGGAATGCCCGGGCCGAGCTGGGTGCGGGTGAAGTCGAGCAAATCACCCACGATAGTGATCGAGCGTTTTACGCTGGTGTGGATGCGTGACACGTTCTTCATGGTTCTGGGCGGCAGATCACTCTCCCCAAGCATGACCTCCGAGCTCAGCGCAATGGCCCCGAGCGGGCTGCGCAGGTCGTGGCCGAGAATGCCGAGGAACACATTGCGTGCGGCATCCACGGCGTGGGTGTAGGTGACCACCGACTCGGCCAAGGCCTGGTCAATGGCTTCGTTGAAGCGAATGATGTCGCCGATTTCCTGATCTTTGCTGAGGTGAGCGGGCGGCATCCACAGCACCAGCACACTGGTACGCAGGGCGCGGTACTCCGCAATCATCTGGCCAATGGTGAAGCCCGTCGCCTGACGAATGTCGGCGTGGGTCTCGGCAGCCGTGGTCTCGTCCAGCACAGGGCCTTCGCCGTGCGACTTGAGAATCCTCTCGGCATGGCTCTGCGGCGTCTTCAAGTCGGCTGCAATGGTGCGCAGCATCTGCTCGGCATGGTCGCGCAGGCCGACTGAGTCCAGGCCATCGGCGGCCGGCGTCAGGGTCCGGGCGAAGCTTTCCCATTCCTTGAGGATAGGTTCGATGTTGTCGAGGATGAATTCAGCCAAACGCATGCCGTGATCCTGTTTTCAAAAACTGTAGGGTGATGAACCGATGCCCCGCGCGATGCATCGCATCACAATAGACCATACCCGCAGCGCCTGCCCTGAGACGCCGCAGTCCCCGTAGGAGCGGCCTTGTGTCGCGAAAGGCGCGCGTAGCGGGCCCGACATATTGCGGTGCAGCACAAATCATGGGCCCGCTGCGCGCGCCTTTCGCGACACAAGGCCGCTCCTACACGTGCGCGTCAGCGCGGCTGCCACCGGTCGGCCTAGTATTAGTCTGCTTGCTTAGTACCACCAATATGACTAATAGTTTGGTATTGCCATCGGAGGCACTCAGCATGCGCGCACGTTTTGTCGTGGTTTCGGCTTTACCGGTCAAGGAATATCACTACCGCAGAGCGGTAGGCTTTTTTACCGCGCCTTCGTGCAATGGCTTTGACTTGTATGACAATGTCGCCAAGCTGCGCCTGAGCCCTACTTATGCCAAGCGCGCAGATGCCCAGGCAGAATGTGCCAGGCGCAATGAAACCGCCTGCGCTTGAGCCATTCAGGCCATCAGGGCAGGCAGCGCACGGGCCATCAACGCTGAAGCGTTGGGGTTTAGTTGGGTCTTTTTCAGCGCAACGCGCTTGACCCATTTGCAGGCGACAATCTCGTTGCCGGGTGCGGGTTTGGCACCTTCGAACAGTTGCGTGGTGAAAATGTGATGGAGCACGCTGCCCTCTTCCAGGGTGCATAACTCCAGCAGTGCTTCGCAGTCGAGCCCAGTCTCCTCGCTCATCTCCCTTGCAGCCGCCTGAACCGGCAGTTCCCCTTGTTCGATCGCGCCGCCAGGAAAATTCCATTTCCCTCCCGACTTGCGCACCAGCAGCACATTGCCTTCGCGCAGGCAAATGACTGTGGCGCGGGCGCGCAGCTTAGCGGAGCCTGGCACAGGCCCCTCCAGCTTGGAGCGAATCGGTGAATGAAGCAGCTGAATCAATCATGGCAAAAACCCATCATGTAGATGGCCTATTGAGTAAGTAGTAGCTCAATTGGTTCAGCGCGTCTCACCCACGGCCATCATTTGCCTTGCGCAGCATGCAAACCTGCGATGTAGCCGAAGGTCATCGCCGGGCCGAGGTTGATCCCGCCTGACGGATACATGCCGCCCATGATGCTGGCCATATCGCTGCCCACTGCATACAAACCTGCAATAGCCACGCCTGCGCTGTTCAGCACCTGCGCGTTGCCGTTGGTTTTCAACCCGGCAAAGGTGCCAAAGCTGCCAGGGCGGACCTTGACCGCATAGAACGGGCCATGCTCGATCGGCGCAACGCACGGATTGCCCTCGGTCACTAGAGGGTCACCCTGCTTGCGGTTATAGGCACTAAGCCCACGGCCAAACTCCGGGTCCTCACCCTTGCGGGCATGTTCATTGAAGCTGCGCACGGTTTCGAGCAAGCCTGCCGGGTCGATCCCGCAGGCTTTCGCCAGCCCCTCGAGGGTAGCGCAGCGCTGCAGATAGCCGCTGCGCACCGACGGCCCCACCGGCAGCGGGAACGGCCGCGAATGTCCAAGGCCGAAGCGGCGCTGGAAGCGGTGATCGCAAATCAGCCAGGACGCAACCTCCTCGCCTGCTGGCGCGGCAGCGACCATGGCGGCGGTGTAGTCGTAGTAGCCGTCAGCCTCGTTGACGAAGCGCTTGCCGTTGGACAGCACGCCGATCACTCCTGGCTTGGCCCGGTCGATGATATGCGGGAAGTGGCCGCTGCTGCCGTCGGCATGGCGCACCAGCGACACCGGCGCCCAGGCTGCCGCTGAAGCAACGTCGCGTTCGAGCACGCCGCCAACCGCCTCGCCCAGCGAGATGCCATCGCCGCTGCACTGAACCGGCGGCAGGGCCAGGTGATCTTCGGCGGCCGAGGTACGCGGGAACAGCGCTTGCCGGCGCTGTAGATCGTTCGGGAAGCCGCCGGCGGCCAGCACCACCCCACCTCGCGCATGAATCTCCGCGGGGCCATCAGGCGTATCGACCAACGCGCCCGTAACCCTGCCCTGCTCTTGCAGCAAACGCTGCGCAGGCGCCGATTCGATCAGCGTCACGCCCAGGTCTTCGGCTGACTTGGCCAGCCGGCCCACCAGCGCCACGCCATTGACCAGGTGCATGGCCCGGCCATGCACGGCCATGTCGCGCAGGTGCCGGAGCATCCGCTTGCTGACGTGCAGCAGTGACTTGAACGAACGGGTCATGCTGAGGAACGCTGACAGGTCAGCACCAGCCATGATCGGCATGCCCATGAACGAGGTCTCGCGCATGGTCTTGCGCATGCGCTTGATCAGCGGTCCCATGGCGCGCGCGTCATACGGGGCGGCGATCACCTGATGGCCTTGGGTAGCTGCGCCCGGCAAGTGCCCGTGAATATCCGGGATGCCATTGCCGTCGGCCCACTGCAGCGCGGTATTTTCTTCAAAAAACGCGACCATCTTCGGCGCATTGTCGAGAAACGCATCCACCCGCTCGGCGTTGTAGCGGGCGCCGAGCTGGTGTTTGAGGTAAGTACGGGGTTGCTGCGGGTCCTCCTGGATACCGGCGCGTTTGGCCAGCGGATTGCCCGGCACCCACAACCAGCCACCAGACCACGCCGTGGCGCCGCCAAAGGATGAGTGTTTCTCCACCACAATGACCTTCAGCCCCTGCGCCGCAGCAGTAACGGCCGCCGCCAGCCCCGAGGCGCCCGAACCGATCACCAGCAGGTCGCAGTCCATACGTCGCATGTTCATGCCTGGCCCCCCGGGGTGAGGCTCAGAGCGGTCAGGCCTGGGCTCATCAGGGCTGGCGAGCCGGGTATCAACTGCTGGATCTCTGCCACCGCTGCGATCAGCGCCGGCGCGATCTGATGCAGCCGTGCCTCGCCAAGACGAAAGACCGGCCCGGCAACACTGACTACGCCGATCACCTCGTGGGTGACCGGATGATGCAATGCCACCGCGATGGCCGACATCCAGTCGGCAAAGGTCTGCACAGCCAGCGCATAGCCTTGCTCACGAGCGGCCTGAATATTGGTCAGCAGCGCTTCCACCGTCTGCGGTGCGTTCGGGCCATAATTCTGCACTTGCCCCAGGCCCTGCCTGAGAATCAGGGCCAGGGCCTGCTTGTCGGTCATGCTCGCCAGCCACGCATAGCCACTGGCTGAACAGGAAAGCCTGGCCTCCATGCCCATGTCTGGGTCATAGCGCAGCCCGGAACGTGCGCCTTGCGCACGGGCAACCCAGGTCAGGCGCTGCTCGTCCACCACCGACAGCCGCACCAGCTCGCCGACCTCGGCCGCCAGCCGGTTGAGCACCGGTTGCACCGCATCGATCGTGCCGTCAGCGGCCAGGTGAGTGAACGCCAGCGCCTGCAGTTTGGAGGTCAGCACATACGTGCCGCGCTCGTGCTCCTGCCGGGCGTAGCCGGTGTCGCACAAAGTGCTCAACAGCCGGTGGGTGGCGCTGCGGGGGATCTGCAGTTGCTCGGAAATGTCAGTCAGCGAACTGCCTTCGGCGCTGCTGGCGAGCAGTTCCAACACCGCAAGGCCGCGATCGAAGAGGCCTGCGTAGGGTGATTCTGCGGTGCTTGCGACGTTGCTCATCAAAGTCTCCTGGTCCCGGGCTACATAAGTCAGCCCATATGGATTTTCCGTTGCTGGAAAACTATTCCAGCAACGCAGGAGGGTCAATCAGCGGCCAGCGTTGGGCGAATTAATCAGGGCGATTATCGAACGAAAGCATTGTCCATGCGCGCTTTTCGAGTAGTCCTCGCTGCCGGATTTGATTAAAACTGGAACTCTATTCTAACCGGCGCGGCGCCAGCCCAGCGCCGCTACACAATTAGAGAGCCAAGCATGAGCGATCAGATATTCTCCCTTGCCGCCCTGACCGTCCTCGAGCTGTCCCCGCCAGACATGGTCGAGGTTGCAGCGCGCGCCGGTTACAGCCATGTCGGCCTGCGCCTGGAGCCTGCAACCCCTGAAGAGCACCACTTCCCGCTGGTAGCCGATGCACAGTTACGGCGCCAGACCCTGCAGCGCCTGCGCGACACCGGCACCAAGGTGCTGGATATCGAGATCCTGCGGCTCAAGCCAGACACCCAGGTGCAGGCGTTTCTGCCCGTCCTTGAGGCCGGCGCCGAATTCGAAGCAAGCGACCTGCTGATTGCCGGCAACGATCCGGATCCCGTGCGTACGGCCGACAATTTCGCCGCGCTGTGCGAGTTGGCGCTCCCCTTCGGTATCCATGTCAATCTGGAGTTCATGCCCTGGACCGATGTGCGCAACCTGACCGAGGCGTGGCACATCGTCGAGCAGGCTGGGCGCAGCAACGGCGCGGTACTGGTCGATGCCTTCCACTTCGATCGCTCAGGCTCGTCGCTGCAAGCACTGGCTGCCGCCAGCGCCACTGCGCCACAGCGCCTGCGCTACGCCCAGCTGTGTGACGTGGTGGGCCCACGACCTGCGGAGATGGCCGAAATCCTGCGCCAGGCTCGTCAGGAACGGCGCTTCCCAGGGGATGGCGATTGTGACCTGCACGGTTTGCTCAAGGCATTGCCGAACGGTATCCCGCTGAGCCTGGAGATCCCCACCCGGCAACTGATGGAGCAAGGCGTCAGCGCCTATGACCGCGCCAGACTGGCGTTGGACAAGGCACGCGAGGTTCTCGCCAGCCTGCGCTGAGCACTTTCACGCTTGACCGCGCTCAGGCCCTAAGCGACGATCTGCAGCCCACAGACAAGGACGCAACCATGCTTCGTATCCTCGGCAGAGCGGCATCGATCAACGTGCGCAAGGTACTCTGGACCTGCGCTGAAATTGGCATTCCATTCGAGCGTGAAGACTGGGGCTCTGGCTTTCAGTCGACCCAGGACCCGGCGTTTCTGGCGCTCAACCCGAATGCGATGGTGCCGGTGATTCAGGACGGCGATTTCACCCTGTGGGAATCGAACAGCATCATCCGCTACCTGGCCAATCGCTACGGCGATGCAGCGCTCTACCCCACTGAAGCCCAGGCCAGGGCGCGGGTCGACCAGTGGATCGACTGGCAGGCGACCGACCTCAACCAGTCCTGGGGCTACCCGTTCATGGCGCTGGTGCGCCAGTCGCCCGCGCACCAGGATGCCCAGGCTTTGAGCGCTGGTTGCGCGCAGTGGGATAAAAACATGGGCATTCTTGAGCACCAACTGGCGGCGAGCGGCGGTTTTGTCGCCGGTGAGGTGTTTACGCTGGCAGATATAGCCATTGGCCTGTCGGTGCACCGCTGGATGTCGACGCCGTACGCCAAGCCTGAGCTGCCTGCGGTCAACGCTTACTACGAGCGGTTGAGCACGCGGCAAGGTTTTCGCTCGCATGGGCGTAACGGCACACCCTGACCGTTCGCCCCGACCTACAACTCGGCAAGCACCTCGGCCCGCGTAGTCACCTGGCGAAAGTGGTGCTGCCACAGCTCGATGCCGAGCTTGCCAGAACGGTCCAGCGACGAGCCGATGGTGAGGTCGGTGACCAGCGTCGGCGACAGGCCGGCATCGAACAGGGCAAAGCCTGCGGCGAGTACGCAGGTTTCTGTTTGCAGACCACACACCAGTACGCGCTCGACGTCCATCTGCTTGAGGTAGTCGAGCATCGCTGCAGTGGGCCCGTAGCCGTGCTTGATGAACACCTGATCGACTTCCACCAGGCATTCATCCTGCGCCGCAGGGTGCCAGCCGAGCTGGCGTTCGAAGGGCGTCACCTGCTCGTCATGCAGCTCGACCGAGGCAATGGTCGGGATACGCGCAGAAAACGCCCGCACGCCATCTACCAGCCACTCTGGCGGGCTAAACGTGGACTGGACATCGACAACAAGCAAAACCTGACGCATAGAGTATTCCGAGGGTATGCAGTAGCCGCGCAGTATATCGATGGTTCAGCCGATTGGGACTGCTTCGCGCCCCTCGCAACGCCCCCAGCTGAACGCGATCCCCGTAGGAGCGGCCTTGTGTCGCGAAAGGCCAGCGTAGCTGGCCCGGCGATTCTGCGATGTAGCAAAAATCCTGGGGCCGCTACGCGACCCTTTCGCGACACAAGGCCGCTCCTACACGAACGGACTATCGGTGCCCGAATACACTAACAACCGCCCCCAGGTGCGACGCAACGCCCCCAGCTAAACGCGATCCCTGTAG
>NZ_JBNWAE010000021.1:0-84010 GCF_050496565.1 Pseudomonas shirazensis | reverse complement strand
CGGCGTTCCGGCCACCGAGGCTGATGCCAAAGTCACCTTCAACTTCGAGCTGAGCGACAAGCCTCAGGCCGGCAGCGCGCCAGTCGTACTGAACGTGCGCATCGGCAGCACCGACTACACCGTCAACATCGACAGCAACGGCAAGGGCTCGATCCAGGTCCCTAACCCGAACAGCGAAGACGTGTACAAAGACGCTAGCGAGTTGGTCGCGACTGTCACAGGCGGCACCGGCGGTAACTTCGAGAAGATCGAAACCGGCGCGACTGGCACCGCACAAATCGCTGACACCGAAACCCCGGTCAGCGTAACCATCACGCCGCAAGCTGCGACTGAAGCCGACGCCAACGTCATCTTCAACTTCCAGATGAGCAAGCCGCCGCAGGCTGGCAGCGACCCAGTGGTACTGGTCGTCAAAGTCGGCGCCAGCAACTACAACGTCTCGATCAACAGCCAAGGCCAGGGCACGCTGAGCGTACCTAACCCGAACACCGAAGACGTGTTCAAGGACGCCAGCAAGCTGGTCGCGACTGTGGTCAGCGGCACTGGCGGTAACTACGAGAAGATCGAAACCGGCGCAACCGCGATTGCCGATATCGCCGACACCATCGATACCGTCTACGCCAAGATCAGCATGGTCGGTACCGGTTCGGTCAACGAAGGCGGCAACCTCACCTACAAGGTCGAGCTGGTCGACAAGTCGGGCAACTCCATTAGTGTGCCAACCGGCAAGTCGGTTTCGGTCAACCTGGAATGGTCCGGCAATGCTGATGCCAGCGACATTGAAGGCACGCTGCCAACCAGCGTGACCATAAGTGGCGGCAAGAGCAGCGTCGAGTTCAACGTCAAGACCTTCGACGACACCAAGATCGAAAGCAGCGAGACCCTGACCGCCACCATCAAGCAGGTCAACGACACCAATCAGGTGTTCGAGAACCTCGCCGTGGGTAGCCAGAACGTCGCCACCGGCACCATCATCGACAACGACAAAGGCCCGGTCATCACCGCGCCTGGCAGTGCTTCGATCATCGAGAGCGGCACCGCAGGCGGCGCTGATGTGGTGTTGGTCATCGACCGTTCGGGCAGCATGGGGCCGGCGGGCAACGGCAATGGCGGTAGCGATCCAGATGGTAGCGGGCCATATACCTCGCGCCTGCAGATGCTCAAGGAAGCGGTGAAGAACCTGTTCGATTCCGGCACCGTGCATTCGGTGTTCATCGTATCGTTCAGCGGCAGCGCCTCCTTCCATAGCTCCGGCAAGGATGGGGGTTGGTTCACCAACCTGGATGATGCCTATGCCGCGATTGACGCACTCAAAGCCAACGGCACCACCAACTACAATGCTGCGCTGAACACAGTGATCGGCAACTATCAGGCACCACCAGCAGGCGGCAGCAAGCTGGTCAACATCTTCATGTCCGACGGTGAGCCGACCAGCGGTCAGGGCGCGAATGAAAGCAACTGGATCAACTTCCTGAACCAGAAGAACTTCAATGATTCCTATGCTGTTGGCTTCGGCGGCCTGAGCAACACTGACAAGAACTACCTGGAGCCAATCGGCTGGAAGCCGGGCGAAACCGTAGGTTCCATCACACAAGGCGCCAACGACAACCACGTCCTGGTCGTCGACACCTCGCTCAGCGCCCTGACTCAGGCGCTGGTAGGTAGCGTTGGCGGCAGCGCGGTGTCCGGTAACGTCACCGACAACGCCACCAGCGGTACCGCTGGCTGGGCCAGCAACGGCTGGAAACTGGCGTCGGTGCAGTACAACGGCGTTACCTACTCGTTCACCAGCGCCACCGACTCCAAGACCCTCGACCTGGGCAATGTCGGCAAGGTGGTGATCAAGGCCGACGGCAGCTACACCTTCTCCGGCAAGGACAACTTCGACACGGCCAATTCGCTGTCGGCAGTGGTCAATTTCACCGTCAAGGATGCTGCTGGTAATACGGCCTCTTCGTCGCTGACCCTGACCGTCAACGACCGTAGCGACCCAATCGCTGCCAATGACGACGTGACCGCCACCCTGACCTCGAAAACAGTCATGGGCGCGGCAACCGACGTCACGCTGGCCAGCTTCACCAGTGGCGAGAAGAACCAGTGGAAGTTCGAGAACGCAATTGATCGCGACGCGCCTAACCCGGCAGCCGACACCGGCCGCTGGCAGGTGAGCTCGGTGGTCGGCACCACGGCGGATGCCAGTGTCAGCAGCGGCAGCAATCCGACCCTCGTACTGACGGATCGCAACGGTAATAACAGCGGCGATGCCTCGATCCTGACCCCGCTGTACAAAGCGGTGGGCGGCGAGACGATGTCGTTCAAGGCGGTAGCTTCCCTTTCGACGGTGAACTACTGGTTCTCTACCGAGAAAGACACTGCAGCCTGGACGCTGTTCAAGAGCACCGATGGTGTCAACTGGACCGTGGCCGGTGGTGGCTCGATCGCTAATGGCACCTCCACCATCACCACCGATGCGCTGGAAGCGAACGCCCAGTACCGCGTGCAGCTGACCGTGCATGACGACACCAGCAGCGTCTACACGGGCAACGCCTCCGTCAGCTTCGACGACTTCAAAGTCACCGTACCTGGCGCCCCTGTGGTCGAGTGGACTGCCACCCCTGTCACCGGCACTGTGGCTGGCAACGACGTGTGGGGCACTGACGGCGAAGTCTCGACCCTGGCAATCAAGGTCAACGGCGCCTGGGTCGATGTACCGACTGGCGGCACCACCGTCAACGGTCAGTACGGCAGCCTGGTGATCGGTAAGGATGGCTCGTACACCTACACCCCGACTGCGAGCAAGGACGGCGTCGGCCACATGGATCAATTCGATTACAAACTGACCCAGCCGGACGGCGATACCGACACCGCGCACCTGTACGTGACCATTCAAGGTACCGGCCCAGGCGCAGATGGCGTGGCGGCACCGGCGTGGACCAGCGGCAATGACCTGCTGATCGGCGGCGACGGTAACGACAACATCTTCGGCGGTGCCGGCAACGACACACTGATCGGCGGCAAGGGCAACGACATCCTCACCGGCGGCAGCGGTGCCGACCTGTTCGTCTGGAAAGCGGGCCACACCGGCAACGATGTGATCACCGACTTCAAGGCGTCCGAAGGCGACCGTATCGACCTCAGCGAACTGCTTCAGGGCGAGAAGGGCAGCACCATCGACAACTATCTGAAGATGACCACCGTGCAAGGTGACACCGTTCTGCAGATCAGCAGCGATGGCAAGCTCAACGTTCAAGATGGCACCAATCACGTCGATACCACTATCACCGTGCAGGGCGTCAACTGGTCGAACAGCTCCATCAACTCGTTGATCAGCGGTGCCGATCCGTTGATCAAGGTCGACAACCACAACGGCTGATGTTCACCCGCCAGCAGCAGGCAACTGCTGCTGACGTTGTGCACTGATTCAATTCCGGCCTCGTCGCAGCTTGCCTGCAACGAGGCCGGAGTCGTGTTGGGCCAGCTCAAGCGTTATCCTGCCCCCATTGCAACCAGAAGGATTCACCGTGACAACGGATCACAGCCTGTATTACGTGCAGCGCGACGCCGATGGCCGCCTGTCGCGGGTCGACGCCAATGCTTTTGAAGGCCATACCGAAACCCTCCCGGGTGACCACGTCGAGGTCCTGCATTGGCTGGCTGACGATGTTATTGGCAACAGCCTCAACCAGCTCAAACAGAGCGATCTGGACATGATCCGGGTGCTCGAAGACTTGATCGAAGTGCTGACCAACAAAGGCGTGTTGAGCATTACCGACCTGCCGGCCGGAGCTCAGGCCAAGCTGCTCAGCCGCTCTAGCGCGCGGCGTGCCTTGGGTGGGTTGAGCAACCTGATCGAAGAAGAGCCTGAAGGCGGTTTGATCTGATCAGCCGTTCATATGTATATGCACTAACGGTATTTAAACTATCGTTCTTATGACTTTATAGTCACTCCACTGCGTACCTGCCGACCAATCGGCGCGCCGCACGATGTGAATCCACACGGGAGTCCCCCGTGCGTTTCTGATCGTTGCGCGCCTTTTGCATCGCGCACTATGTGGGAGTGACACATGCCAGCCGTCTCCAGCGCCTTGTCGAGCAACGACAGCGCACCTTCGCAATCCTTCGAGGTTCGTCCATTTGCCGGCGCAGTCGGTGCCGAAATCATCGGCCTGAACCTGGCTCAACCGGTCAACAGCGAAGACTTCCAGCGTATCCATCGCGCTCACCTCGACCATCACGTGCTGGTGTTTCGTGACCAGCGCATCGCCCCCGAACAACAGATTGCGTTCAGCCGACGCTTCGGCGAGCTGCAGATCCATGTGCTCAAACAGTTCCTGCTGGCGGGTCATCCAGAAATCCTGATCGTTTCCAACATTATCGAAAACGGCCAGAACGTTGGTTTGGGCGATGCGGGTAAATTCTGGCACTCCGATCTTTCCTACAAAGAACTGCCCAGCCTGGGTTCGATGCTGCACGCCCAGGAGTTGCCCAGTGAGGGCGGCGATACCCTGTTCGCTGATATGCACAAAGCCTGGGACGCCGTGCCCGATGCCCTGCGCAAGGTCATCGCCGGCCGCGATGCCGCGCATTCGTATACAGCGCGCTATGCCGAGACCAAGTTCGAAGGCAACTGGCGCCCGACCCTGACTGCCGAGCAGCTCGCGCAGGTTCAGGAAGTGATCCACCCGGTCGTGCGTACCCATCCGGAAAACCACCGCAAGGCACTGTTCGTCAGCGAAGGCTTCACCACCCGTATCGTTGGCCTGCCGGCAGACGAGAGCCGTGATGTGCTGCAGCAGCTGTACGCCCTGAGTGTTCTTGAACAGAACATCTATCGCCACCAATGGCAGCCGCATGACCTGGTGTTCTGGGACAACCGCTCGCTGATCCACCTGGCCGCCGGCTGCCCGGCTCACCTGCGGCGCAAACTTTTCCGCACCACCATCCAGGGCGATGCCCCGTTCTGACGACCGAGAGAACTCACCATGCGCAAATCCATCAGCCGCCTGGCGGCGAGCATCACCCTGGGCGCGACCCTGGCCGTCGGCA
This sequence comes from Pseudomonas shirazensis, assembly GCF_050496565.1. GTDB lineage: Bacteria > Pseudomonadota > Gammaproteobacteria > Pseudomonadales > Pseudomonadaceae > Aquipseudomonas > Aquipseudomonas shirazensis_A. The sequence continues at coordinate 78,964 of NZ_JBNWAE010000021.1, read as the reverse complement.
CCCTTGCAGCACCCGTCGCAGCACATGCCGAAGGCAAGATCCGCATCGCCGAGCAGTTCGGCATCGTCTACCTGCTGCTCAACGTCGTGCGTGACCAGCAGTTGATTGAAAAACACGGCAAGCAGGAAGGCCTCGACATCAAGGTCGACTGGGCGCAGCTATCCGGTGGCGCGGCCATCAACGACGCCTTGTTGTCCGGCTCGGTGGATATCGCCGGCGCCGGCGTCGGCCCACTGCTGACGGTCTGGGACCGAACCAAAGGCCGGCAGAACGTCAAGGCTGTGGCCTCGCTGGGCAACTTCCCGTACTACCTGGTCAGCAGCAACCCGAATGTGAAAACCATTGCCGACCTGTCCGAGAAAGACCGCATTGCCGTACCTGCCGTGGGCGTCTCGGTGCAGTCGCGTTTTCTCCAGTACGCCGCCGCCAAGCAGTGGGGTGACAAGCAATACAACCGCCTAGACAAATACACTCTCGCGGTGCCGCATCCGGATGCCACCGCAGCCCTGCTGGCTGGCGGCACCGAACTCAACGGCCATTTCTCCAACCCACCCTTCCAGGATCAGGTGCTGGCCAACAAGAACGTGCATATTGTGCTCAACAGTTATGACCTGCTTGGGCCCAACTCGCCGACCCTGCTGTTTGCCACCGAAAAATTCCGCAACGACAACCCGAAAACCTACAAAGCCTTTGTCGCCGCACTGGCTGAAGCCGCCGACTTTGCTCAGCACGACAAGGCTGCCGCAGCCGATACCTATATCCGCGTGACCAAGGCCAAGATCGATCGCGACGCGCTGATCCGGCTGATCGACAACCCGCAGTACGAATTCACCATCACGCCGAAAAACACCTACCCGTTGGCCGAATTCCTTTACCGGGTCGGCGCGATCAAGAACAAGCCCGCATCGTGGCAGGACTATTTCTTCGAGGACGAGCGTCCTCTGCAGGGGAGCTAATCGCCGATGACTGCCCCATTGCCAGGCCACGCGGCCAGCAAGCTGAGCCAGGTCGCTACGCCGGCATTGCTGGCTGTGGATAACGTGAGCCTTGAATACCGCACCGCGCAGCAAGTGGTGCGCGCCACTCATCAGGTCAGTTTCGAGGTCGACCACGCGGATCGTTTCGTTCTGCTCGGGCCGTCCGGCTGCGGCAAGTCGACCTTGCTCAAGGCAGTTGCCGGTTTCATCGAGCCCAGCGAAGGGCAGATCCGTCTGCAGGGCGAAGCCGTGCGTGGCCCAGCCCCTGATCGCATCGTGGTGTTTCAGGAGTTTGACCAACTGCCACCCTGGAAGACGGTGAAGCAGAACGTCTTATTCCCGCTGCTGGTGTCCGGCCAGCTCAAACGCAACGAGGCCGAGCAGCGGGCTTTGCATTACCTGGACAAAGTTGGCCTGGCTGCGTTTGCCGATGCCTACCCGCACACACTCTCGGGAGGCATGAAAGCGCGGGTGGCGATTGCCCGTGCGCTGGCGACCCAGCCGAAGATCCTGTTGATGGACGAGCCGTTCGCTGCACTCGATGCCCTGACCCGGCGCAAGATGCAGGAAGAACTGTTGCTGCTGTGGGAGGAGGTGCGTTTTACCCTGTTGTTCGTCACCCATTCAATCGAAGAAGCACTGATCGTCGGCAACCGTATCTTGTTGCTGTCGCCGCATCCAGGGCGCGTTCGCGCTGAGGTGCACAGCCACCAGTATGACCTGGGCAGCCTGGGCGCCAGCGACTTCCAGGCCAGTGCCAGGCGTATTCACCGGCTGCTGTTCGACGAGGCATCAGAACCTGAACACAGCGCTGAGCTGGGCTTCAACGACATTCGCATCGCCTACTGAGGGGAAACAGGACATGACCACGACACCTGTTCGCCAGGAATATGAAGTGCAGCTGCAGCCTTTGCTCAGTGTGCCGCTGCAAAGGCAGTTGCCGTTAAGCCAACGCTTGTGGCAGCAAGGCTGGCTGCGCAAGACAGTGATTCTGCTGGTGCTGGCAGTCGCCTGGGAGCTGGCTGCCCGCTATACCGACAACGACCTGCTGCTGCCCAGCTTCCTGCAGACGGCAGCGGCACTGTGGGACTCACTGCTCAGCGGCGAACTGCCGGAAAAGGTCGGCGTCTCGTTGGTGGTGCTGCTCAAGGGCTATCTGCTGGGCATCGTGCTGGCCTTCGGCCTGACCAGCCTCGCCGTATCGACCCAGTTTGGCCGCGACCTGCTCAGCAGCCTGACCTCGATGTTCAACCCGCTGCCGGCAATCGCTCTGTTGCCATTGGCCTTGCTGTGGTTCGGCCTGGGCGACAACAGCCTGATCTTCGTGCTGGTGCACTCGGTGCTGTGGGCACTGGCACTCAATACCTACGCAGGCTTCATGGGCGTGTCCGAAACCTTGCGCATGGCCGGGCGCAACTACGGCCTGCGCGGCCTGCGCCTGGTCGTGCACATCCTCGTGCCCGCCGCGCTGCCGTCGATCCTGTCTGGCTTGAAGATTGGCTGGGCGTTCGCCTGGCGCACGCTGATCGCTTCCGAGCTGGTATTCGGCGCCAGCAGCGGCAAGGGCGGATTGGGTTGGTATATCTTTCAGAACCGCAACGAGCTGTACACCGACAAGGTGTTTGCCGGGCTGGCGGTGGTGATCTTGATCGGCTTGCTGGTCGAGGGGCTGGTGTTCAATACGCTGGAGCGCGCTACGGTGCGTCGCTGGGGGATGCAACGCTGAGGGCCACCGGGTGCTGTGACTCAGTCCTGATACTGAGCTGCGGCGCTGCTCAAGGTACGCCCGATTTCCTCACGCAGTGACTGTGGCAGCTCTACCACCAGGCTGTCGCCCTGGCTCAACAGCCACCAGCGCAGCGGCCAACCGTCGCTGACCGTCGCGCGCAGGCGGTGGCCGTGCTCCAGCGCGGTCAACTGCATGTCCGGGGTCAATGGCGCGTCACGCAACTGCCGGGCGAGCAGATCGCTGATCCACGCCTGCAGCTCAATGCCATCACCCTGCACCGGCTGCAGTGCATCCCCGCGCAGGTACGCCTGCAAGTCGAAATTGCCGCGCAGCTCGCTCACCGCTGCCGCTGACCAGTGCCAGCCAAACGGGATGCTCTTGTCGTTGCGCTCAAGCGGGAAGATCAACGCAAGCTCGTTGAGATCGCGCTCGACCGTGCGTTTGCTGACGATAAAGCCGACGTCACGCAACCCCCAGACCAACTCGGCGCTGGTAATGCCGGGCGAGCGGCTGGGCAGCTGACGCAGCAGGGCCCATTGACGGCTGAGGGTGGCGCGAGTAGTGGCGAAGGGCAAAGGTTAACGTCCTTGTCTAGGCTTGCCGCACCAGAATGGCGGCACAGGGCGCGCATGGCAATTAGCCACACCTCGCTCAGATCAATGAACCTGCATTTGGTTGCCTGGGTTCGAATCGTTCGCGACAGGTTTCGTCGTAGCATGCCGCAGAATCACGCCTCACCACGGCTGTGGTTGGGTTGTGAAGCGTTCAATGAGGATGAACATGTCTGCTGCCAGCAATATCCATTCGCTGCTCGCGCGTCTTTTACCGGCGCGGATAATCCCTGTGCCGATTCCTCCACGCCAGCGTCAGCATCTGTTCACCGGTGTCGGCCTACCCAGCCACTGTGGGCAGTTAGGCGAACGCCCTGGCCTGGTCAATCGCCTGGATGAAGCCGTCGACCTGCAGGCGGTGTATGCCGACCTGCGCCGGCTCGCGCTGGCGGGCAACATCGCTGCACTGAACGACCTTGGCTGGATCTGGCTCAACGGCAAGTACTGGCTGGCAGATACGGTCCTGGCTGGGCATCTGCTGCGCATGGCCGCGCTGCAGGGCAATGCTGCCGCCTGGTTCAATCTTGGCCAGCAGCACTACTTCGGCAAAGGCGTGGCGGTGTGTTACGAGCAAGCCGCCGAATGCTATCGCCAGGCATTCGAGGGCGGCCTGCTGCACGCTGCTGCAGCGTTGGGCGACCTGTTCGAAGAGGAAGTCTGCGACGCTGAGCAGGAATGGATGGTTGACCCGGTCGAGGCGCTGCGCTGGTTCATGCGCGGGGCCAAACTGGGCGAGGCGCGCTGTCGGTTCGAGGTCGGCCATCGTTTCTTGCATGGGCTGTATGTCGAGGCCGATATCAAGGCCGCCCTGTACTGGCTGGAGCTGGCGGCGGCCGCCGGGGTGATGCAGGCAGCAGAAGAGCTGGCGGTGCATTTCAGCAGCCGCAACGTTGCCCGCTACAAGGATTGGCGTGATCAGGCGATCCAGATGGGCAGCAACCTGGCCTTGACCATGAAGCTTGAAGACCAGGTTCAGCGCTGAAGTGCATGAACAACCTTTCATCCGCGCAGCTCATCGCCGGCGGTTGACGCGGGGGGTGGGGCAGGGCGTATATTGATAGTTAGCAAACTATGAATATATTTCCGGTTACTCCATGACACTCGATTCACTGCACCTGCAAGTCAGCAGCGGCATGGTAGTGGGCGCACGCCATTGGCGGCGTATCTGCCATACAGCCCTGACCAGCTATGGTATTTCCGAAGCCTGCGCGGTGCCGCTGCTGATGATCGTGCGCCTGGGCGATGGCGTGCATCAGGTCGCGGTGGCCCACGCTGCCGGGCTGGAGAGCCCATCACTGGTGCGCCTGCTCGACCAGCTGTGCCGAGCCGGGCTGGTCTGTCGCAGTGAAGACCCGCTCGATCGCCGGGCCAAGGCACTGAGCCTGACTGCCGAGGGCCGGGTCCTCGCCGAGTCGATCGAAGGCGAGTTGGTGCGTCTGCGGCGGGATATCCTCAAGGGCATCAGCGAGGCTGATCTGGAGGCCTCGCTGCGAGTGATCCGGGCTTTCGAAGCCGCCGCTCAAGGGCCCATTGAGGGCCTGGCATGAACGGCTTCTTCAGCTCGATGCCACCCGCCCGCGACTGGTTCTATGGCGTGCGCACCTTCGCCGCGTCGATGATCGCCCTGTACATTGCCCTGCTGATGCAACTGCCGCGCCCCTACTGGGCGATGGCCACGGTGTACATCGTCTCCAGCCCGTTCGTTGGCCCAACCAGCTCCAAGGCCCTGTACCGCGCCCTCGGCACGCTGCTCGGCGCGGGCGGGGCGATCCTGCTGGTACCGCCGCTGGTACAGTCGCCGTTGTTGCTATCGGTGGCGATTGCCTTGTGGACGGGGACCTTGCTGTTCCTCTCGCTGAACCTGCGCACCGCCAACAATTACGTGTTGATGCTGGCCGGTTACACCTTGCCGATGATTGCCCTGGCGGTGGTCGACGATCCGCTGGCGGTGTTCGACGTCGCCTCTTCGCGGGCCCAGGAGATCTGCCTGGGCATCGTTTGCGCAGCGGTGGTGGGCGCGATCTTCTGGCCGCGGCGGCTGGCGCCAGTGGTGGTCGGTTCGACCGGCAACTGGTTTGCCGAAGCGATCCGTTATAGCGATAGCTATCTGGCCCGTGATGTTGCGGTAGAAAACGTCGCCGCACTGCGCGCCTCGATGGTCGCCACCTTCAACAGCCTCGAGATGATGATCGGCCAGCTCGGTCACGAAGGCGCCGGCCCGCATACCGTGAAGAATGCCCGCGAACTGCGTGGCCGGATGATCCACCTGCTGCCGGTCATCGATGCCCTCGACGACGCCCTGCGCGCCCTCGAAGGCCGCGCGCCGGCGCAGTTCGCGCTGATGCAGCCGCTGCTGGCCGATGCCCGAGAGTGGCTGCAAGGCAGCGCCGATGATGCTTCGGTGCTGCGCTGGCGCGCCCTCAGAGACAAGCTCGAGTCTCATCAACCAAGCGCTGCCGCGCTCGATCAGCGGCCCGAACTACTGCTCTCCAACGCGCTTTACCGACTGACTGAATGGGTCGACCTGTGGCAGGACTGCTGCGCTCTGCAACATGCTTTGCGCGCTGACGATGCTACGCCCTGGCGGGCAGTCTATCGGCACTGGCGGCTGGGCCGGCTTACGCCATTTTTCGACCGTGGGCTGATGCTCTACTCGGTGTTCTCCACGGTCACTGCGATCATCGTCGCCTGCGCATTGTGGATTGGCCTGGGCTGGCACGACGGCGCCAGCGCGGTGATCCTCGCCGCAGTCGCCTGCAGCTTCTTCGCCGCCATGGACGACCCCGCGCCGCAGATCTACCGGTTCTTCTTCTGGACCCTGCTGTCGGTGATCTTCTCCAGCCTCTACCTGTTCCTGGTGCTGCCCAACCTGCACGACTTCCCGATGCTGGTGCTGGCCTTCGCCGTGCCGTTCATCTGCGTCGGCACCCTGACCGTGCAGCCGCGCTTCTACCTCGGCACCTTGCTGACCATCGTCAACACCGCGACCTTTGTCAGCATCCAGGGTGCCTACGATGCCGACTTCTTCACCTTCCTCAACGCCAACCTGGCAGGCCCGGTGGGCTTGCTGTTCGCGTTCATCTGGACCCTGCTGCTGCGCCCGTTCGGCGTTGAGCTGGCGGCCAAGCGGCTGACCCGCTTTGCCTGGCGCGACATCGTCGAAATCACCCAGCCAGCGCCGTTGGCCGAACAGCGCAAGGTCGGCGTACAGATGCTCGACCGCCTCATGCAACACCTGCCGCGGCTGTCGCAGACTGGCCAGGACAGCGGCGTGGCCCTGCGCGACCTGCGCGTGGGCCTGAACCTGCTCGACCTGCAAGCCTACCTGCCGCGCACTGGCCTGCAAGCACGCGAGGCGCTGCAAACGGTGATCGAGGAAGTCGGCGCTCACTATGCCCAGTGCCTGCGCGCCGGCGAACGCCTGCATGCGCCGCCAGAGCTGCTGCGCAACATGGAGCACGCCCGCCAGCGCCTGGCGCTGGACGATCTGCACGACCGTGGCGATGCCCGCGTGCATTTGCTGCACGCCTTGAGCGGCCTGCGCCTGGCCTTGCTGCCGGGTGTTGAGGTGATGCTTGAGCCCAGTGCGCCCGCGCAACTGCCTGATGGCATCGATGGAGCTCCGCTGTGATTGGTGAACTGGATATCAGCGGGGTGTTCCTGCCCACGCTACTGGTGATGATGATCGGCACCTACCTGCTGTTTCTTGGCGTGCACGCTGTGCTGGTGCGCCTGCACTTCTACCGCCTGGTCTGGCACCGGGCGTTGTTCAACGTTGCCCTGTATGCCGTGCTGCTTGGCGCGGTAGACCACTTTTGCCGAAGCCTGATGCTGCCATGAAAAAACCTTTGCTGACCTTGGGCCGTGTGGTCCTGACCCTGCTGGTAGTGACCTTTGCCGCCGTGCTGATCTGGCAGATGGTGGTGTACTACATGTTCGCCCCGTGGACCCGTGACGGCCACATCCGCGCCGACGTGATCCAGATCGCCCCGGACGTGTCCGGGCTGATCCAGCGCGTCGAGGTGCGCGACAACCAGGTGATCAAGCGCGGCGACGTGCTCTTCAGCATCGACCAGGACCGCTTCAGCCTGGCCCTGCGCCACGCCCAGGCGACCTTGAGCGAGCGCCAGGAAACCCTCGCTCAAGCCACCCGCGAAACCCGCCGCAACAAAAAGCTGGGCAACCTGGTCGCGGCAGAGCAGTTGGAAGAAAGCCAATCGCGTGAAGCCCGCGCTCGCGCAGCGGTCAATCAGGCCCAGGTCGCGGTCGACAGCGCGCAACTCAACCTGGACCGCTCGGTAGTGCGCAGCCCGGTCGACGGCTATCTCAACGACCGCGCCCCGCGTGCCCATGAGTTCGTCACCGCTGGCCGTGCAGTACTGTCGGTAGTCGACAGCGCCTCGTATCACGTCGATGGTTATTTCGAAGAGACCAAGCTCGGTGGCATCCATATTGGCGATGCTGTCGACATCCGCGTGATGGGTGACAACACCCGCCTGCGTGGCCACGTCGAAAGCTTTGCCGCCGGCATCGAAGACCGTGACCGCAGCAGCGGCGCCAACCTGCTGCCCAACGTCAACCCGGCGTTCAGCTGGGTACGCCTGGCCCAACGCATCCCGGTGCGGATTGCCTTCGATGAGGTGCCAGCCGACTTCCGTATGATCGCCGGGCGCACGGCCACCGTGACTATCCTCGAGGACCAGCGCCCATGAAACGCCTGTTGCTGCTTGGCCTGAGCCTGTCACTCGGCGCCTGCCAGATGGTCGGCCCCGACTATCAGGTACCAGAGGACGCTGCGGTCCAGCGCAGTGACCTCAACGGCGCCTTGCGCCAGGACGCCGACAGCGTGGTCTCGGCGCCGGTGCCGGAGGACTGGTGGCAGCTGTACCAGGACCCGCGCCTGAACCAACTGGTGCGCCAGGCCCTGGCCAGCAACAGTGAGCTGCGCGTGGCGGCAGCCAACATCGCCAAGGCCCGCGCCCAACTTGAGGTCGCTGAATCGCAGGGCGGCTTTGGTGGTTCCGGCAAGCTTGCTGCGCAGCGCTTGCAGGAGTCTGGCGAAGCCTTCCTGCAACCGGAAAAAGTCCCGGTCGCAAACATCGGCGAAGCGATCATCAGCGCTTCCTATCAGTTCGACCTGTGGGGCACCTTCAAGCGCGGCACTGAAGCCGCCCAGGCCAATGCCGACGCCGTCCAGGCCGCCGCTGACACTGCCCGCATCACTTTGGTGGCCGACGTGGTCAAGGCTTACACCCAGGTCTGCTCGGCCAACGAAGAGCTGCACATCGCTCGCCAGTCGCTGGACCTGCAGCAGCAAGGCGTGCAACTGACCCAGCGCCTGCGTGATGCTGGCCGCGGTGACGAAACTCAGGTCACTCGCTCGCAAACCCAGCTCAAATCATTGAGCGCCGAGCTGCCGCGTTTTCAGGCTGAGCGCGAGACGGGCTTGTATACCCTGGCGGCGCTGCTGGCCAAACCGGTTGAGCAACTGCCGGCAGGCACTGCCGATTGCGCCGAGCTGCCGCACCTGGCCCAGTTGATCCCGGTGGGTGACGGTGCTGCGCTGCTCAAGCGCCGCCCCGACGTGCGCCAGGCCGAACGCCAGTTGGCAGCCGCCACCGCGAGCATCGGTGTCGCTACAGGTGCGTTGTATCCGAACATCAGTATCGGCGCCCAGGTCGGCACCATCGGCATCCTCGACAACCTCGGCGAGCCGTCTACCAACCGCTGGGGCTTTGGCCCGCTGGTCAGCTGGACCATCCCCACCAACGGCACCCGTGCGCGTATTCGCGAGGCCGAGGCCTCGACGCAAGCCGCCCTGGCCCATTTCGACGGCGTGGTACTCAACGCCATCCGCGAAACCCAGACCCGGCTGGCGCAGTACAGCGCACTGCTCGATCGGCGCGATGCCCTGGCCGAGGCCGAACGCTCGGCCCAGCAAGCCGCCGAGCAGACCCACCGCTACTTCCAGGCCGGACGCGAGTCGTTCCTGGCGGACCTGCAGGCCACCCGCACCTACACCGACATGCGCGGGCAGCTGGCCGCGGCCAACAGCCAAGTGGCGATGGGGCAGATCAGCGTCTTTCTGGCGTTGGGTGGTGGCTGGAAAGACACAGCAGGCAAGTGATTCAGGCAGTGCTCAGCGGGCCTACGATCCCGGCCGGTACTGCAACGCCTCAGCCAGATGCGCACGACCGATGCTGTCCAGCTGCTCCAGATCAGCCAAGGTTCGCGCTACCTTGAGCAGCCGATGGGCCGCGCGCAGTGACAAGGTCAGGCGCTCGCAGGCGTTCTCCAGCCAGCTCTGATCCTGTGCACTCAACCCGCAATAACGGCGCAGGCCGTTGAGGTCGAGAAACGCATTGGCGCAGCCCTGTCGGCGTTGCTGGCGCTCGCGGGCCTCGGCCACCACTGCGGCAACGCTGGCACTGGTATCGTCGCTGGGCTGGTTGGTCAGCACGGTGCTTTCCCGCGCCACGGTCAGGTGCAGGTCAATCCTGTCCAGTAGCGGCCCAGACAGCTTGTTGCGGTAGCGCTGGATCAGCTCGGTGCTGCAGCGACAGCGCCCGGTGGGGTCGCCCAGGTAGCCGCAGGGGCACGGGTTCATCGCCGCCACCAACTGAAAGCGGGCCGGGAAGCGCACTTTGTCCTTGGCCCGCGCCACCACGATTTCGCCGCTTTCCAGGGGCTCGCGCAACACCTCCAGCACCCGCCGCTCGAACTCCGGTAGCTCATCGAGAAACAGCACACCATGGTGGGCGAGGGTGATCTCCCCTGGCTGCGGCCGACTGCCGCCACCGACCAAGGCCGGCCCGGAGGCCGAGTGATGCGGATGCCGAAACGGCCGCTGCGGCCAGCTGTTCAACGGCGTACGCCCGCTCACCGACTGAATCGCCGCCACTTCCAGCGCCTCGTGTTCATCCAGCGGCGGCAGCAAGCCGGGCAGGCGGCTGGCGAGCAAGGTCTTGCCGGTGCCTGGCGGGCCGGTGAACAAAAGATTATGGGCACCCGCCGCCGCCAGCAGCAGCGCCCGTTTGGCCGCCACCTGGCCCTGTACTTCGCTCAAGTCCGGGTAAGGCTTGCTCTGCAGCACCAACCCATTGGCCGCATAAGGCGCCAACGGCACCTGACCGTTGAGGTGGGCGACCAGTTCTTGCAAATGGGCGACCGCATACACCACCAGGCCACTGGCCAGGCTCGCCTCCTCGGCATTGTCGCGCGGCACTACCAGCGCCCGGCCGGCATCGCGTGCCGCCAGCGCCGCCGGCAGGACCCCCTGCACCGCCCGCACGGCACCGGACAAGGCCAACTCGCCGAGGCACTCGATCTCGCTCAGCTGGGCCACCGGCACCTGCGCATCGGCCGCCAGAATGCCCAGGGCAATGGCCAGGTCGTAGCGCCCGCCGTCCTTGGGCAGGTCGGCAGGGGCGAGGCTTTGGGTAATACGCCGGGCGGGATAGTTCAGGCCCGAGTTGACGATGGCGCTGCGCACCCGGTCCTTGCTCTCTTTGACGGTGGTTTCCGGTAGACCGACCAGCGTCAGCGTGGGCAAGCCATTGGCGAGGTGGGTCTCGACACTAACAGCGGGTGCCTCGACGCCGACCTGGGCGCGGCTGTGAACAAGGGCGAGGGACATGGACACTCCGTGATCGCTGATGAACGCCGCGTCCTGCGGCACGTCATCAGCGTAGCGGGGTGTGGGGTGGGTGCGTCGGGAAGAGTGCTTCGGGGTTTTGCAGGGGCCTGCGCTTGGCTCGAGTACGCCGGGGCTGCTATGCAGCCCTATCGCGACACAAGGCCGCTCCTACAGGGACCATGCACCAACGACGACCGCGGTCAACTGTGGGAGCGGCCTTGTGTCGCGATAGGGGTGCGTAGCACCCCCAGTATCGCAGGCTTTCACAGATCTCAAACACAGGCCTGGCAACCAGATCAACGCGATACAAATGACTCTGCCGCTTTCTCAGGACGCCGCTTGATCCGCCGCTGGCGCAGCACTCATCCGCGCATCCAGCTCGGCAACCTGCTTCTCCAGCGCTTCAAGCCGCGCGCGGGTGCGTGCGAGCACGACCATCTGGCTGTCGAATTCTTCCCGGCTGACCAGGTCGAGCTTGCTGAACGCACCCTGCATCAGCACTTTGAACTGGCTTTCCAGTTCAGCGCGGGGCTGGGCGGTGTCGCCGCTGAACAGGCGCGAGGCCTGGTCGCTGAGGGCGTCTAGAAGTGCTTTGGGCGCGAGCATGGTGGGCTGTCCGCTTGATCGAAAAAAGAGCCCAAGTGTAGCACGCCGGTTTAAAGGCCCTTTGCCGCACGCTTTTCGCGCATACCGCAGATAACCAGCGCACCAAAACCGTGCAGGTTTTCACTGATGGCGACTGGCCCAACCTGAACATTCCGCGCAACTCGCTGTTTCCCGAGCATTTCCAGGTTTTGGCAAGGTTTCTGCAATGACCTTTACGAGCCATGCACTGATGCGGGTCTTTGTGACCAGGCAGTGCGCAGGCCGCGCCGCGAGGCGTTCGTTCAGCGTCACTTGCGAGATCGACGCCGAGCCATGCCAACGATGCGTTACAAAGCCGAGCACTGCGCTTAGACTTGAGACGGGTTTGTTTTCCTGGGGCAAGTCCACCAAATCGGGAGAGTTTCATGAAGCTAGTCACTGCCATCATCAAGCCGTTCAAACTGGACGACGTTCGCGAGTCGCTGTCGGAAATCGGCGTGCAGGGCATCACCGTCACCGAAGTCAAAGGCTTCGGTCGGCAGAAGGGCCACACCGAGCTGTATCGCGGTGCTGAATACGTGGTCGACTTCCTGCCCAAGGTGAAGATCGACGTCGCCATCGACGACAAGGATCTGGACCGGGTAATCGAGGCCATCACCAAGGCCGCCAACACCGGCAAGATCGGTGACGGCAAGATTTTCGTAGTCAATCTGGAGCAGGCGATCCGCATCCGTACCGGCGAAACCGATACCGACGCGATCTAAGCGACACAACACAGCCTCACCAAACCCAACGCCCCAGGAGAAAACAACATGACTCTGCGTCAGATCGCAGGGCTAGGCGCCCTATTGTCCCTCGCAATGCCAGGCCTCGCGCTGGCCGAGGAAGCTGTCCCTACGCTGAACTCCGGCGACACCGCATGGATGCTCACTGCGACGGCGTTGGTACTGTTCATGACCATTCCAGGTCTGGCCCTGTTCTACGGCGGCATGGTCCGCTCCAAGAACGTGCTTTCGGTGATGATGCAGTGCTTCGCCATCACCGGCCTGATCAGCATCCTGTGGATGGTGTACGGCTACAGCCTGGCCTTCGATACCACCGGTATGGAAAAAGGCGTGCTCAACTTCAGCTCGTTCGTGGGCGGCTTCTCCAAAGCCTTCCTCAACGGCGTGACCCCGGCCAGCCTGACTGCTGCGTTCCCGGAAGCCGTGTTCATCACCTTCCAGATGACCTTCGCCATCATCACTCCCGCGCTGATCGTCGGTGCCTTCGCCGAGCGGATGAAGTTCTCGGCAATGCTGATCTTCATGGCGGTGTGGTTCACCCTGGTCTATGCGCCAATCGCGCACATGGTCTGGAGCGGCGACGGTGCACTGATGTGGGACTGGGGCGTACTCGACTTCGCTGGCGGCACCGTGGTGCACATCAACGCCGGTATCGCGGGCCTGGTCTGCTGCCTGGTACTGGGCAAGCGTAAAGGCTACCCAACCACGCCAATGGCGCCGCACAACCTGGGTTATACCCTGATCGGCGCAGCCATGCTGTGGATCGGCTGGTTCGGCTTCAACGCAGGCTCCGCCGCAGCTGCCAACGGCACCGCCGGCATGGCCATGCTGGTCACCCAGATCGCTACCGCCGCAGCAGCACTGGGCTGGATGTTCGCCGAGTGGATCTTCCACGGCAAACCAAGCGCACTGGGCATCGCTTCGGGTGTAGTGGCAGGCCTGGTGGCAATCACCCCGGCAGCCGGCACCGTAGGCCCGATGGGCGCTCTGGTAATCGGCCTGGCCTCGGGTGTGATCTGCTACTTCTGCGCCACCAGCCTCAAGCGCAAGCTGGGCTATGACGACTCGCTGGATGCATTCGGTGTACACGGTATCGGCGGCATCGTCGGCGCTCTGCTCACCGGTATCTTCGCGGCACCGGCACTGGGCGGCTTCGGCGCGGTGGACGACATCGGCGCGCAGTTCTGGATCCAGGCCAAGGGCGTGATCTTCACCGTGGTCTACACCGCCATCGTCACCTACATCATCCTCAAGGTGCTGGACATGGTGATGGGCCTGCGGGTCACCGAAGAAGAAGAGTCGGTCGGCCTCGACCTGGCGCAACACAACGAGCGTGGCTACAACCTGTAATCACGCCGAAAAAAAATTGCCCGGTTCGCCGGGCATTTTTTTGCCTGAATTTCGCAGTTTCGTGCAGAGCAAACGGTTTATCCGTTACGTTCGCGACGTATGCCAAAAACTTACAACCTGCAGTGCGTTTATGGAGCTTTGCTTTTTCTGCGAGCACGCTAGAATGCGCGCCGGAGAGTGCTGAAGAGTTAATCTCGCGCTTCTTCCAGCCTTTGCTAGGCTTGCCAATATCGTATGGCCAGCACCGGCTCAGGGATTTCGTCAGGCTCTGCCAGCAGCAGGGCCTGCAGGGTAGCGCTGCTCATCCAGCGGCGCGTGCTCAAGGGCAGTGGCCAAACCCACGGCCAGTTGAATTTTCACCGGTGGCTGCCGGTCTACGGCAACACTGGTCTATAACCAACCTGCTTTTCGCAAGCCATGAGGTAGAACATGAGCGACGACGATCTGGAAACTGACGACCTCGAAGTAGGCGACGAAGACGAGGCTGATGAGGGTCTTGAGGCTGCTGCCGATGACGGCGCCGAAGACGCTGGCGACGACACCCCGGTACCTGCTGCCAAAGGCAAGTCCAAGGCTGCCGTGACGGTAGACGACATGCCGAGCATGGAGGCCAAGCAGAAAGAGCGCGACGCCCTGGCCCGTGCCATGGAAGAGTTCTTGAATCGCGGTGGCAAGGTGCAGGAAGTGGAGGCCAATGTGGTCGCCGATCCGCCCAAGAAGCCCGACAATAAGTACGGCAGCCGCCCTATCTGAGTGGTTGTCTGCAAAAAAGCCCGCCGTCGCTGCGGGCTTTTTTGTGGCCGCTGTTCAGCGCCAGCGGGCGAGTACGTCAGGCAGCTGCGACAGCCGCTGAATCTGCGCATCAGGCGCTTTGTCGCCAGTCCAGGCCTTGCCCTGGGGGTTGAACCATACCGCGCGCAGGCCGGCCCGCTGGGCCCCGGCGATATCGTCGCCAGGGTGATCACCAACGTGCACTGCTGCCTCAGCCGGAGCATCACCGCGCTTCAAGGCCTCAAGAAACGGCGCCGGGTCTGGCTTGCCGATGCCAAGGTCTTCGGCGCACAGGGCGAACTTGAAGTAATCGGCCAGGCCAATGCGGGCGACGTCGGCGTTGCCGTTGGTGACCACACCCAGGGTGTAGCGCTGGCGCAGGATCTCCAGCACCGGCTGCACCTCAGGGAACACCTCGACCTGATGACGCGCGTGCAAGAACACCTCGAAGCCTTCGTTGGCCAATTGCTGCGCTTGCTGCTCGCTGTAACCGACGTCACGCAAGGCGTGGTTCAGTACGCGCCGGCGCAGGGCGCTGATGCGGTGCTTGAGGCCCGGCTCGGCCTGCACCAGGCGTTCACGAATGGCGTACAGATGCTCGACTGCCACGCCGCCCAGGCGCGGGGCGTTGGCTTCGAGCCAGTCGCGCAGCACGGTCTCGGCGCTGAGGATCACCGGCGCGGTGTCCCACAAGGTGTCGTCGAGGTCGAAGGTGATCAGCTGGATGCTCATGAGTCGGTGCCCTTGCTGCGTTTGGCCCGGGGATGGGCGCTGTCGTACACCGCTGCCAGGTGCTGGAAGTCCAGGTGGGTATAGATCTGCGTGGTGCTGATGTCGGCATGGCCGAGCATTTCCTGCACCGCACGCAGGTCCTGGGACGATTCCAGCATATGGCTGGCGAAGGAATGGCGAAGCATGTGCGGGTGCAGGTGCTGGCCCAGCTCGCGCTCGCCGGCCGCCTTGACCCGTAACTGAATGGCCCGCGGGCCGAGCCGCCGGCCCTGGCGGCTGACAAATACCGCCTTGTCCTGTGGCGCGCTGATGCCGCGCAGCTTGAGCCATTCCTGCAGCGCCTCGCGGGCCTTGCGGCCCACCGGCAGCACGCGGGTCTTGCTGCCCTTGCCCTGCACCTGCACCAGGCCATCGGCAAGGTCGAGGTGCTCGAGATCGAGGTTGGTCAGCTCGGACAGGCGCAAACCGGAGGAATAGAACAGCTCGAGAATGGCCTGGTCGCGGCGGGCAATGAAGTCGTCGTCGACGCCACCGTCCAGCAGCTGCAGCGCGCGGTCGGCGTCCAGCGCCTTGGGCAGGCGGCGTTCGCCCTTGGGCGGCGCCAGACCATTGGCCGGGTCGTGCTCGCACAGGCCTTCGCGGTTCAGGTAGCGGTACAGGCCGCGTACTGCCGACAGCAGCCGGGCGATGCTGCGCGAGGACTGGCCGTGATGATGCTGGCGGGCAACGAGTTGGCGCAGTTGCTGAATGTGCAGCGCGCCCCAGCTGCTGATGCCTTGGGCACTGCAGTATTCGAGGACTTTCTCCAGGTCGCGACGGTACGCTTGCTGGGTATGCGGCGAGACCTGGCGCTCATTGCGCAGATGCGCGCAATAAGCCTCCAGCTGGCGCTCCATCAGCGCACCGGTCGCAGGGTCTGGGTGAGCCTTGGAACCACCCGGCCAAGCACTTCAGCGATGTAGCTGAGGAACAACGTACCGACGCTGCTCTTGTAGTGCTGCGGGTCGTGGCTGCCGATCGCCAGCACGCCATGCAGGCCCTGATATTCCAGGGTGGCCACCGCGCTGGAGCCGACGTCCTTGCGCTGCTCTTCGCCAAACAGAAACGCCAGCTCATGTTCGCGCAGGTTGCCGCTGACCGTCTTGCCGCTGCCCAGCAGGGCACCGATGGCCTGTTGCGCCTCGGCGTTGCTGACCCAGCGGCCGACCGGCGTGGCATTTTCGCCAAACAGGATCAGGCTGACAAAAGGCACCTTGAATTCCTGGCGCAGGCTGTCTTCGACGGCCATCACCACTTCTTCCAGGCTACCGGCATCGAGCAGGTCGAGGATCAGCCGGCGGGTCTTGTCGAACAGCCGGTCGTTGTCGCGGGCGACGTCCATCAGTTGCGACAAGCGATGGCGCATCTCGATATTGCGGTCGCGTAGCAGCTTGAGCTGGCGCTCCACCAGCGACACGCTGTCGCCGCGCTGGTGCGGGATCTGCTGCTCGAGCAGCAGTTCGTCGTGCTCGGCAAAAAACGCCGGGTGCGCACGTAGGTAGGCAACCACCGCCTCGGCATCGAGGTCGGTGGCCTGTTCGGATAAAACCTGTGGCTGATCGGTCATGGCGCTTACTCGGTTAGAGGCGAACCTGTCCTTCATAGACGCGCACGGCAGGGCCGGTCATCAATACCGGTTGGCCGGGGCCCGCCCACTCGATGCTCAGGCGCCCGCCTGGCAGGTCGATGGACACGGGCGAATCCATCCAGCCCTGGCTGATAGCGGCCACGGCAGCGGCGCAGGCGCCGGTACCGCAAGCCTGGGTTTCACCGGCGCCACGTTCCCAGACCCGCAGGTTGGCGCGGTGGCGGTCGACAATCTGAATGAAGCCGGCGTTGACCCGCTGCGGGAAGCGCGGGTGGTGTTCGATCTTCGGCCCCAGCTCGTGCACCGGTGCGGTCAGCACGTCATCGACGCGCAGCACCGAGTGCGGGTTGCCCATGGATACGGCTGCAATCGAGTAGCTCTGACCGTCGACTTCAAGCGCGTAGCTCAGTGCCTGCCCGGCCGCCTGGAACGGGATTTGCTCCGGGTCCAGCCGCGGCGGGCCCATGTCGACGCAGATCTGCCCGTCGTTACGCACGTCCAGCTCGATGATGCCGCCCTTGGTTTCGACGCGGATGAGCTTTTTCGCGGTCAGGCGCTTGTCCAGCACGAAGCGCGCAAAGCAGCGCGCACCGTTGCCGCACTGCTCGACCTCGGAGCCATCGGCATTGAAGATCCGGTAGCGGAAGTCCACGTCCGGATTGTTCGGTGCTTCGACGATCAGCAACTGGTCGAAACCGATACCTGTGTGCCGATCACCCCATTGTTTGGCGTGTTTGGGTTGGATGTGCGCGTGCTGGCTGACCAGGTCGAGGACCATGAAGTCGTTGCCCAGGCCGTGCATTTTGGTAAAACGCAGCAGCATGGGTTCACTCCGGCAGCAGGCTTTCGCCGGCGAACAGTTCGGCGACGGTCTCGCGACGGCGCACTTCGAAGGCCTGGTCAGCGTCGACCAGCACCTCGGCGCAGCGACCGCGGGTGTTGTAGTTCGAGCTCATGACAAAACCATAGGCGCCCGCCGACTCGACGGCCAGCAGATCGCCCTCGGCCAGGTTCAGCGTGCGGTCCTTGGCGAGGAAGTCGCCGGTCTCGCAGATCGGCCCGACGATATCGTAGGCCCGGCCATCACCGGCACGCGGCTGCACGGCACTGACACCCATCCAGGCCTGGTACAGGGCCGGGCGGATCAGGTCGTTCATGGCCGCATCGACCACGGCGAAGTCTTTGTGCTCGGTGTGCTTGAGGTATTCGACGCGGGTCAGCAGGACGCCGGCGTTGGCCACGATGTAGCGGCCGGGCTCGAACACCAGGGCCAGGTCGCGATCGCCAACGCGCTCGCGGATGGCCTTGACGTATTCACCGGCCGACGGCGGCTGTTCGTCGCAGTAACGCACACCGATACCGCCGCCCAGGTCCAGGTGGCGCAACAGGATGCCGCACTCGCCGAGGCGGTCGACCAGGGCCAGCAGGCGGTCGAGGGCATCGAGGAACGGCTCCAGCGTGGTCAGCTGCGAGCCGATATGGCAGTCGACGCCGACCACTTCCAGGTTCGGCAACTGCGCGGCGCGCACGTAGACTTCTTCGGCATCGGCAATGGCGATACCGAATTTGTTTTCCTTGAGGCCGGTGGAGATGTACGGGTGGGTGCCAGCATCGACATCCGGGTTGACCCGCAGCGACACCGGCGCCACTTTGCCCATCTCGGCAGCCACGACCTGCAGCCGCTCGAGCTCATCGGTGGACTCGACGTTGAAGCAGTGCACGCCCACTTCCAGCGCACGGCGCATGTCTTCGCGGGTCTTGCCGACGCCGGAGAAGACCACGCGGTCAGCGCGCCCGCCAGCGGCCAGCACACGCTCCAACTCGCCGCCGGAGACGATGTCGAAACCTGCGCCCAGACGGGCCAGCACATTCAGCACACCAATGTTGGAGTTGGCCTTGACCGCAAAGCACACCAGGTGCTCGACGCCTTGCAGGGCATCGGTGTAGCTGCGGTACTGCGCCTCGATGTGGGCACGCGAGTAGACGTAGGTCGGGGTGCCGAATTGTTCAGCAATGGCCGACAGGGCCACGTCTTCCGCGAACAGCTGGCCGTCGCGGTAGTTGAAAGCGTCCATTGGATTTCCTTACTGCGCTGGCGGCTGCTCTGGGTCTTGCTCTTGCTGCGGCGCGGGCTGAGCGTGCTGGTGCTGGTGCGACTTGTTGGCCTTGCCGTCCTTGCCGTCTTCAGGCAGGAACAGGGGGCCTTTCTGACCGCAGGCCGAAACGAGGCAGGCAACCGCGACCAGCGCCGCGAAGGAGGAAATCAGGCGCTTCATTGGTGAAATCCTTGAAATAAGCAGTATTGCGCCCGAGTATACCCAGCGCCTGCCTGATTGCCTATGCAAGGGCCGGTCCGCCTGGCGGTAAGCCACGCTGGCGGGGCCGCTGCTGCGTTATCCTTGCAGCAGCGGCAGATGGCCTGAGGCTTTGCATTCTTGCGCCAGCGTCCGTATCTTCCCCGGCTTGCCTGTATGCAGCCAATTTCGAGGTTCTTGCAATGAGTTTGAGCGAAGCGCGTTTTCACGACCTGGTCGATGCCACCCAACAGGCGCTGGAAGACCTGTTCGATGAAGCCGATCTTGATCTGGACATGGAAAACTCCGCCGGCGTGCTCACCATCAAGTTCGAAAACGGCAGCCAGCTGATCTTCAGCCGGCAGGAGCCGCTGCGTCAGTTGTGGCTGGCGGACAAGTCTGGCGGCTTCCACTTCGACTACGACGAAGAAAGCGGCAAATGGACCTGTGAAAAGACCGAGGAGCTGCTCGGCGAGATGCTTGAACGCATCGTCTGGGGGCACATTGGCGAAAAGCTGGACTTTGAAGAGATCTGACATGAGCGAGCAGCCGCGGCCGCCCAAGCCGCTATACAGCAACGTCAGCCCTGCGGTGAAATCGCCCTGCATCAACGTCTGCCGCCTGGACGCCGAACGCGTCTGCACCGGTTGCCAGCGCCATGTCGAGCACATCCGCGAGTGGCGCTCTGCCGACGACGAGCGCCGCCGGCAGATCTGCCGCGAAGCCGAGGCCCTGCGCGCCCGGGCTTGAGTATTCGTCCGGCTGTGGTACTGTCGGGCTCTGCGTCGGCGCTGCCGAATGCCTGCACAAACCCCGCCCTTGGGCGGGGTTTTGCTTTATTCGTGCGCCGCAAATTGTCTGTTGAACATGGAGTCTGACTGGAACATGAGCCGCAAACCTTCCCTCATCCTCACTCGCCTGGACGTGCAACGTCTCGAGCGCCTGATCGATAGCCTCGATGAGAACGCGCCGGGTGTCGCCGCCTTGCAGGACGAGCTCGACCGCGCCGAAAAGGTAGTCGGTCACGAGGAGGTCCCGGCTGGCGTGGTGACCATGAATTCGCGGGTGCACTGCCGTGAAGAGGCCAGCGGCAAGGACTACCACCTGACCCTGGTCTACCCGAAAGACGCCAGCGGTGAAGGCAAGGTGTCGATCCTCGCACCGATTGGCTGCGCTTTGCTCGGCCTGTCGGTAGGTGACCAGATCGACTGGCCGGCGCCGGGTGGCAAGACCCTGAAGCTGACCTTGCTGGCGGTCGAGTATCAGCCAGAAGCTGCAGGCGACTTCGACCTCTGAGGTGTCACGCAGGCCTCACAGCAGTGAGGCCTGCAACTGCTCGACGCCGTCATTCAGCGCCTGCTCCAGCTCGCGCTTGTACCTCAGATGCAGGCACGTCGAGCCCTGCTCGTCGGCGAGCAGCTCGGACAAATCCAGATCGGTGATGTAGCAGCGATAACGCCCGGCACTGCGCCGCTGGCCGAGGATCTGCCGCGCCACCACGGCGTACAGCTGATCGCCATATTCAAGCTGCGAATATTCCTGCTGATCGCAATACAGGGTGATGTGCACCTCATCGCCGATCCCGCTTTGTACGATCGCCTGCACCTCGTAATAAGGCTGGCTGCCGTTGTCGCTCGGTGCCTGGCGTGGCTCCAGGCTGCGCACCTTGCCCAGGCCAGCAGGCAGCAGCTGGTAGTAGAGAATATCCAATGAGCCCTGTTGCAGGCTGGTCAGCGGCAGCCGGGCATCGCGGCGCATGCCCAGCGATTGCAGAAAACGCTGCAAGGGCAGCAACAGATGCGCTTCATCTTCCAGCGGCAGGCGCTGCTGCCACAGGGCGTTGAATTCATCCAGCACATACAGGTCGGCCCAGCCGTCGAGCAGGCGGTAGAACACCTGGATGCACTGCGGCTGGCCTTGGGGCAGAACCCAGACCAGATCCTCATCGTCCAGCGCGTTGTCGTCCAGGTGCAGCGGGCTGTACTCGCTGCGCTCCTCGCCCAGATAAGCCAGCAGTTGTTCGTGGTTGGTCAAGGTGACCAGGTTGACTTCACCTGGTTGCAGCTCAAGCACATGGGTGTCCTGCGCGATCTGCACCAGGTATCGGTAGTTCAGCCGCTGCTGGAGCAATGTGCGAGCTGTGGCGAACACATCCTCGACCCGCTGCGCAATGGCCTGAGCGCGGTTGTGACAGAAGCTGCGCACCTGCAGCCGTGGCGGTTGCTGGCGCTGGCCCGGGGTGTTGAGAAAGTCACGCAGGCAACGCATCAGCGCATGCTCGCCGTCGTAGCGCTGGACCAGCACCTCGTTCCAGCTGTTCAAGGTGATCTGATCGAGGGTCAGCACCAGGTTCTCGCGTACGCCAGCGTAACTCAGCGAGTCGGTGCGGGCGGTGGTCATGAGGATGTTCAGTTCACGCTGATGGCGCAGCGGATCGACGCCGACGTTGACCAGCAACAGGACCTCGTCCGCCACACTTGGCTGCAGCAGGCGCAACTCGCTGACGGGCTCCAGGGGCAGGACAATACTCTGTTGCAGGCTGCCGAGCAGGTTGAACAGCTCGAACTCGCTCAGATCGCTGGCGCCCGGATGCAGGGCCAGGCGTGTGCTGCTGTCGATAACGCCGTTGCGGTGCGCCCAGGTCAGCAGTTCGAGCAGTTCGCGGCAGCGCTTGAGCGGGCTGGAGTGGTCCAGCTCATCCACGCTCAGATTGCCCTGGTACAGGCTCCAGTGGAACGCACCGGGCTCCTTGCGATTGCTCGCATGGACCAGCGTCAGGGTGTCTTCGGCAAGGTCCGGGGCGATCCCCGGATTGATCACTTCGATCTTGCCGGCACGGCGCTCGAAGGCAGCGTATAGGCGTCGGCCGAGCACATTCAGGTCGCGTTGGTCGGCGCGGCTGCTGGCCTGCTGCTCGCGGGCGAACTGGTTGAGAAAGCGGTAGCTGTGATTGAGTTCGGCGACCAGCGCCCGCCGCTCAAGCGCGACCTGGCGCACCTTCCACTGGCTGCGGCTGTCGAGCAGCGCCAGCTGGCGCTCATCCCAACCCCATTCACGGACCAGTCGCGCCAATAGCTGGCGTTGCCAGCCACCATTGCGCGAGCGGCCGCTGAGCTTCTTGTTGACCTTCAAGTACAGGCTACGCCGCACCAGCTCCAGCCGCGCGACGTCGCCGCGGCGCAGCAAATACTGCTCGATGCGCCGATAGACCATCACGTACGGGTCCAGCGCATCGAGGTCGAGCTGGTTGGCAAACACCGCCTGCTTGAACTCAAGGCTCAAGCAGCGCACCTGCGGATGCTCGCTGGCGTAGGCTTCGGTCAGCAGCAGCTTGAGCAGCGATTTGTAAGGTGAGTCCATGCCTTTGAACAACTGCCACAGGCCGGCGCCGACAAACTCGCCGACCGGGATATGGGCCAGATGGCCGAGGTCAAGATCGTGATCGGCGCGGATAAAACGCTTGCTCAGCAGGGTTTGCGTGTAGGCCTGATAGTTGTGCTCTTCATAGACCGGCACCAGCCACCACAGCGGCGTGCGCCCGGCCAGCCAGATTGCGGTGCGGTAGAACTCGTCGAGCAGCAGATAATGCTGGGTCGTGCCGCAGTCATCGGAGCTGAGCTGGCCATCGCGCTCACCGACGGTAAACGCCTGCGGCTCGATCAGAAAGAAATGAGCCTCGGCGCCCAGGCTCGTCGCCCACGCTTCGAGCAACTGGCATTTGCGCCTGAGCTCGGCCAGCGCCCACTCGTCCAGTCCGGCGGCGTGGCAGACCCACACATCCATGTCGCTCTGTTCGGCCTGGGCCAGGGTGCCCAGGCTGCCCATCAGGTACAGGCCCTGGATCGGCAGCGGCACATTGCCCAGTCGCGGTTTGTAGCTGAACGAGCGCGCCAGGCGCTGGCCCTCGGCAATCAGCTCGGCATCTGGCTCATACCTGCACACTCCGGCTGGAGTGGTGCCGGAGACATACCCGGGCAGCAGCGGGTGATTGACATGAAACAACAGCGGCAACAGCGTCAGGACCTGTTGCTGGCGGGTTGACAGGCCCTCCCGTGCACGTCCCAGGCGACCCTGATTGATCTGCATGAAGCGCGCGCGCAGCGTGGCCAGGACTTTGCGGTCGATACCGTCGTCCAGGTCTGGGCGGATTTCATGAGGGTGGTTCATTGCGCACTCAGGGGCAGGCCAGGGCAGTGCCGAGTTTAGCCTGAGCAAGGGTCAATGGAGGGTAATTTATGGTTTTTTGACGCCAAATTAATAGCGAGGCGGTTGGCCTGTTCGCGACCAGCAACCTGGCCCGCGAACAGGCGCGAAGGCTTCAGGCGGTTTCTGGGGCTTTGAGAATGTTCAATACAATCTGCACGCTCTGCGCCGCATCACGGCCCAGGCTGGTCAGATAACCACCATCAGGCTGGTCGGTCAGTTGCTTGTCAAAGAGGCGTTTGGCAGCAGCGATTTTATCTGGCGAAGCGGATTGGTGGACCTGGATGCCTTCCTGGCTGCTATCGAGATTGAACAGCGCAAGGACTTCCAGCTCGGCGATCAGTTCGGGGGTAAGCGACATGGCGACTCCTGACTTCCAGACAAGGATTTTGGCACCACTGCGGGTGCTTGATCATGGAGTGTAGACAGACTTTTCAAGCGTTGCCTTGATCCGCCTCAGGTGGCAGCTCCGGCAGGGCGCGCAAGGCCGTTTCATACCACTCGGTATCGAACGGGCGGTCGGCATCGAGCATGGCGTCGATCTCGAAGGCCAGTACATGGGCCATCAGGTTGAGAATGTCTTCGCGCTCATAGCCAACCAGCTTCAGCTTGTTGAAGGTCGCCAGGGCCGCCGGCGGCTCGCCGCTTTCGATCTGGTTTTCGATGGCCTGGGTCAGGGTAGCTTCGGCGAAGGCTTCTTCATCTTCGTTGTCGATGTCCTGGGGTTCGCTCATGGCAGTGCTCCTGTAGTGAGGGGGGTAGTTTGCCATGCCCGCGCCGGCAATGCCTGGCCATCTATGCCATGCATGACGCTGGTCATGGCGCAAGGGAGTGGTTATAACAGCCGGGCCATCCCCTCACGGCCTGGAGGCTGTCGCAATGCTCAAGCTCTACGGATTCCCTGTCAGCAACTACTACAACATGGTCAAGCTGGCATTGCTGGAAAAAGCCCTGCCGTTCGAAGAGGTGCCGTTCGTTTCCGGCCAGACCCCGCAAGTGCTGGCCATCAGCCCGCGCGGCAAGGTGCCGGTGCTGGAGACCGAGCATGGCTTTATCAGTGAAACCAGCGTGATGCTCGACTACATCGAGCAGACCCAGCCGGGCAAAGCGCTGCTGCCGGCTGATGCCTTCGGCCAGGCCAAGGTGCGCGAGCTGGTCAAGGAAATCGAGCTGTACATCGAGTTGCCGGCGCGTACCTGCTACGCCGAAGCGTTCTTCGGCCTGGCCGTCGAGCCGCTGATCAAGGAGCGCGCCCGCACCGAGCTGCTGGCAGGCTTTGCCACGCTCAAACGCAATGGCAAGTTCGCGCCGTACGTTGCCGGTGAGCACATGACCCTGGCTGACTTGATGTTCGTGTTTTCGGTCGACCTGGCCTGCGCTGTCGGCAAGAAGGTATTGAACCTGGACTTTCTCGAGGACTTCCCGCAGGCCAGGGCGCTGCTGGAGTTGCTTGGCGACAACCCGCACATGGCGAAGATTCGGGCAGACAAGGAAGCGGCGATGCCGGCGTTCCTGGAAATGATCAGCAAGCGGCGTTGAGGTCGGAGATTGCTGGGGGCGCTTCGCGCCCCTTTCGCGACACAAGGCCGCTCCTACAGTTGACCGCGTACGCCGATAGTAGGCGGCCCCTGTAGGAGCGGCCTTGTGTCGCGATAGGGGTGCGAAGCGCCCCCGACGTACTCACCCCAGACGCTTACCGCGAAGCCAACAACGCCTGACCACGGACCACAGCCGCACGCACCTGGGCAGGTGCAGTCCCGCCAATGTGATTACGCGCATTCACCGAGCCTTCCAAGGTCAGCACGGCAAACACATCCTGCTCGATCTGATCGCTGAAGCGGCGCAGCTCTTCCAGGCTCATTTCAGCCAGGTCTTTGCCGCTGTCGACGCCGTACTTCACGGCATGGCCGACGATCTCGTGGCAATCACGGAACGGCAGGCCACGGCGTACCAGGTAATCGGCCAGATCGGTCGCGGTGGAGAAGCCACGCAGGGCCGCTTCGCGCATGATCGCGTGACGCGGTTTGATCGCCGGGATCATGTCGGCAAACGCCCGCAGCGAATCGCGCAGGGTGTCGGCGGCGTCGAACAGCGGTTCCTTGTCTTCCTGGTTGTCCTTGTTGTAGGCCAGTGGCTGGCCTTTCATCAAGGTCAGCAGGCCCATCAGAGCGCCGAACACACGGCCGCTCTTGCCACGCACCAGCTCCGGTACGTCGGGGTTTTTCTTTTGCGGCATGATCGAGCTGCCGGTGCAGAAGCGATCCGGCAGATCGATGAACTGGAACTGGGCGCTGGTCCACAGCACCAGCTCTTCGGAGAAGCGCGACAGGTGCATCATCGCCACGCTGGCCGCGGCGCAGAATTCGATGGCGAAGTCGCGATCGGAAACGCCGTCCAGCGAGTTGCCGGCAACCGCTTCGAAGCCCAGCAGCTTGCAGGTCAGCTCGCGGTCGATCGGGTAGGTGGTGCCAGCCAGCGCGGCGCTACCCAGAGGCATGCGGTTGGTGCGCTTGCGGCAGTCGACCAGGCGTTCGTAGTCACGGCTGAGCATTTCGAACCAGGCCAGCAGGTGATGGCCGAAGGTCACTGGCTGCGCGGTCTGCAGGTGGGTGAAGCCGGGCATGATGGTCTCGGCTTCACGCTCTGCCTGCTCCAGCAGGCCCTTTTGCAAGCGCGTGATTTCGCCCAGGATCAGGTCTATTTCGTCACGCAGCCACAGGCGGATGTCGGTGGCGACCTGGTCGTTGCGGCTGCGCCCGGTGTGCAGCTTTTTACCGGTGACACCGATGCGGTCGGTCAGGCGTGCTTCGATGTTCATGTGCACGTCTTCAAGGTCGACGCGCCAGTCGAAGTTGCCGGCCTCGATCTCGGTCTGAATGGTTTTCAGGCCGTCGATGATGGTGTCGCGCTCGGCGTCGCTGAGTACGCCGACCTGCGCCAGCATGGTCGCGTGGGCAATCGAACCCATGATGTCGTGGCGGTACAGGCGCTTGTCGAAGTCGACCGAAGCGGTGAAGCGGGCGACGAAGGCGTCGACGGGTTCACTGAAGCGGCCGCCCCAGGACTGATTGGTCTTGTCAGTGCTCATGGATTCACTCGTTGAAGGCGTGAACGATAAAAAGTGGCGCCGATAATAACAGGGTTGCACTGCCTGCCGCAGGGCATCGGTCGCTGGAAACAGCAGGAAATCAACCGGCGAAGTTACTGCAAAGGATATTTACCGATTGAACGGCAGCGTTCCACGAAGCGTCTACAGTTTGACAATAGGCTGGCGCTGAATCTGTCAGACCAGTGAATCTTTGGCCATTGCATGGGTCTAGAGCGTGACTGCGGCGTCGGACTACCGAGCCCGGTTTACGCTTATTACTTGTGCGAGACTCATTCAGGAATCCAGCGCAACTATGAATGTCCTGATCGTTGATGACGAACCCAAAGCCCGCGAAGACCTCAGCCGCTTGCTCGGCGGGCAGGAGGGCTACACGGTACTGGAGCCCAGCGCCACCAATGGCGAGGAAGCTCTTGCCTTGATCGACAGCCTCAAGCCTGACGTGGTCCTGCTTGATATCGGCATGCCCGGCCTGGACGGCCTGCAGGTCGCTGCTCGCCTCTGCGAGCGCGAAGCGCCACCTGCGGTGGTGTTCTGCACCGGTGATGACGAATACGGCAGCGAAGCGTTCAAGGACAGCACCCTCAGCCATGTCAGCAAGCCGGTGCAGCCGCAGGCCCTGCGCGATGCCCTGCGCAAGGCAGAAAAACCCAACCGCGCGCTGCTGGCGGCGCTGACCCGGCCAGCCACCGAAGACGGCGGCAACCCGCGCAACCACATCAGTGCGCGCACCCGCAAAGGCATCGAGCTGATCCCGCTGTCGCAGGTGATCTACTTCATTGCCGACCACAAATACGTGACCCTGCGCCATGAAGCCGGTGAAGTGCTGCTGGACGAGCCGCTCAAAGCGCTGGAAGACGAGTTCGGCGAGCGTTTCGTGCGCATCCACCGCAACGCGCTGGTTGCCCGTGAACGTATCGAGAAGCTGCAGCGTACGCCGTTGGGGCATTTCCAGCTTTACCTCAAGGGCATGGGCGAGGATGCGTTGATCGTCAGCCGCCGCCATGTAGCAGGCGTGCGCAAGATGATGCAGGGCTTGCACTGATCGCTCGCCCTCGGCGCCGCTGCGCTCGCGCGCACTGGCGCAGCACCACCGATTGCTGACCTGAGTCTGCAGGCAGGCCCCGAGTAGCTGTTATGATCGGCAGCATTTCTCTGCATCGGGGCGTTTCATGTCCACTCGCGAAATCCGTATTGCCACCCGTAAAAGTGCCCTTGCCCTGTGGCAGGCCGAGTACGTCAAAGCACGTCTGGAACAGGCCCATCCAGGCCTGATCGTCAGCCTGGTGCCGATGGTCAGCCGTGGCGACAAGCTGCTCGACGCGCCGCTGGCGAAGATCGGCGGCAAGGGCCTCTTCGTCAAAGAGCTGGAAACCGCCCTGCTCGAGAACGAAGCCGACATCGCCGTGCATTCGATGAAAGACGTGCCCATGGACTTCCCTGAAGGCCTGGGCCTGTACTGCATCTGTGAGCGCGAAGATCCCCGCGATGCCTTCGTTTCCAATACCTACGCAAGCCTGGAAGCGCTGCCTGCTGGCAGCATCGTCGGCACCTCCAGCCTGCGCCGTCAGGCGCAGTTGCTGGCGCGCCGGCCGGATCTGCAGATTCGCTTCCTGCGCGGTAACGTCAATACCCGTCTGGCCAAACTCGATGCCGGTGAATATGACGCGATCATTCTGGCCGCAGCGGGTCTGATCCGCCTCGGTTTCGAAGACCGCATCAGCGCCAGCATCAGTGTCGACGACAGCCTGCCGGCCGGTGGCCAGGGCGCAGTCGGTATCGAGTGCCGCAGCGCCGACAGCGAAATCCACGCCCTGCTGGCGCCACTGCACCATGTCGACACCGCCGACCGGGTGGTCGCCGAGCGCGCCTTGAACAAGCACCTCAACGGCGGTTGCCAGGTGCCGATCGCCTGCTACGCAGTGCTTGAGGGCGAGCAGTTGTGGCTACGCGGGCTGGTTGGCCAACCCAGCGGCGGCCTGCTGCTGGCAGCTGAAGCGCGGGCGCCACGGCTGCATGCCGAAGCGCTCGGCGTCCAGGTTGCCAAGGACCTGCTCGAGCAGGGCGCCGAAGCGATCCTCAAGGAAGTCTACGGCGAGGCCGGCCATCCGTGAGCGGCTGGCGCCTGCTGCTGACCCGGCCTGAAGAGGACTGTGCGGCACTGGCGCAGACCTTGGCGGCCGCCGGCATCGCCAGCAGCAGCCTGCCTTTGCTGGCGATCGAGCCGGTCACTGTGGATGACACACAACGCCAGCTGCTGAGCCAGCTGGCGAATTACCAGGCGTTCATCGTGGTAAGCAAGCCCGCTGCGCGCTTGCTGCTGGCCAATCTGGCCGAAGCCGGCCTGGTGCCGCCGTCCAACGCCTGGTTCAGCGTCGGTGAGGCGACCGCTCAGGTCTTGCGCAACGGCGGGCTTTTGGTGACATTCCCTGCCCAAGGTGACGACAGTGAGGCCTTGCTTGGCTTGCCCGAGTTGCGCAAGGCTATCGCCGTTCCTACGCCGCGTGTCCTGATTGTCCGTGGGGTAGGGGGTCGTGAACTGCTGGCAGAGCGTCTTGCCGAGCTAGGTGCTAGTGTCGATTATCTGCAACTGTATCGTCGCTGCCTGCCGCAATACCCGCCCGATACCCTGCGCGAGCGGGTCGATCGGGAACGCCTAAACGGCTTGGTGGTCAGCAGTGGGCAGGGTCTTGAACATTTGCGCCAGTTGGCAGACGCCGATTGGCCGCGCCTGGCGCGCTTGCCGTTGTTCGTGCCGAGCCCGCGTGTAGCCGAACAGGCCCGCGCGCTGGGTGCGCAACAGATTGTGGATTGCCGTGGCGCCAGTGCCGCGGCCTTGCTGGCAGCTGTGCAGCGCAGCGCTGCACCTGCCTCTTAAGGCGCTAAGCTCAGAGCGACGCGCCCCCATGCAAAGGATGAATACGTGAGCGAAACTGTCTTGTCGCAGAATGAACAGCCCTCGGTGCTCGACGCGCCGCAAACCCCTGTCACCCCGCCGACCAAGCGCTCAGGCAATGGCCTTGCCGTGGTTGCCCTGCTGCTCGGTGCAGCCGGTGTTGCGGTAGGCGGCTGGGGCGTCTGGCAGGTGCGCCAACTGCAGGGCAATGAGCTGGGTCAAAGCCAGCGCATGGAAGCCTTCAGCGAGCAGACCGCAGCGTTGCAGCAGCGTGATCAGCAGATCAGCGCACAACTTGCCAGCCTGCCGCCGGCCAGCGAGCTGGAAGACCGCCGCCGCCTGGTGGCGCAGTTGCAGGGCGACCAGCAGCGCTTGAGCCAGCGGCTGGATACGGTAATGGGCGAAAGCCGCAAGGAATGGCGCCTGGCGGAAGCCGAGCACCTGCTGCGTCTGGCCACCTTGCGCTTGTCGGCACTGCAGGATGTGACCAGCGCCAAAGCGCTGGTCGAAGGTGCCGACGAAATCCTCCGCGAACAGAGCGACCCAGGTTCATTCGCCGCCCGCGAGCAGCTGGCCCGCAGCCTGGCCACACTCAACAGCACCCAACAGCCAGACCGCACTGGCCTGTTCCTCAAGCTGGCAGCGCAGCGTGAGCAGGTGCAGCAGCTCAGCGCCCAGTCGCCTGAGTTCGACAGCAGCGCAGACGCCATGGGCGCGCTGACTGCGGATGGCGATGCCAGCAGCCGCTGGTCGCGCTGGTGGGCCGAAATCTCCAAGTACTTCCAGATCGAATTCGATGCCGACAACAATGTTCGCCCATTGCTGGCAGGGCAGTCGCTGAATCAACTGCGCCTGGCCCTGAGCCTGACCATCGAGCAGGCCCAGTGGGCAGCCCTGAATGGCGAAGCCAAGGTCTATACCCAGGCGCTGGATGATGCTCGCAGCGTGCTGCTGGCCAACTTCAACGCCGACAACCCGCAAAGCAAGGCCATGCTCGACAGCCTCAACGCCCTGGCCGAGCAGCCAGTGTCGGTGGTCACCCCTGACCTCAGCGAAAGCCTGGCGGCGGTACAGGCCTACATTCAGCGCCGCCACCTGCCGGCCAACGCCGAAGGGGGCAAGCCATGAAGCGAGTCTATCTACTCGCGGTGCTGGCAATCGTGGTCGCCGCAGCGCTGGGCATCGCCGTGGCCAAGCACAGCGGCTACGTGATGGTGTCCTACGGCAGCTTCCGCTATCAGTCCGGTCTGTGGGCCGCCTTGGGTGGTTTGATCGGCCTGATCGTGGTGCTGTGGCTGTTGCGCTATGTGCTTGGCCTGATCCTGAGTTCGACCGGGGTGGTCAACCCATGGTCGCGGCGCAATCGCCGCCGGCGCACGCGCATCGCCATCGAACAGGGCCAACTGGACCTGGCCGAAGGCCGTTGGGCCAGCGCGCAGCGTCACCTGCACCGCGCCGCCGAAGCCGAGCGCCAGCCGCTGTTGTATTACCTCGGCGCCGCCCGCGCTGCGAACGAGCTGGGCCGCACTGAAGAAAGCGACAACCTGCTCGAGCGCGCGCTCGAGCGTCAGCCTCAGGCTGAACTGGCGGTGGCGTTGACCCACGCTCAATTGCAGATGGACCGCGGCGACAGCGACGGCGCCCTCGAAACCCTGCTGGCGATGCAGCAGCGCCATCCGCATAACGGCCAGGTGCTGCGCCTGCTGCAGCAGTTGCACCTGCAGCGTGGCGACTGGCCGGCGCTGATCCGGCTGCTGCCTGATCTGCGCAAGGGCAAGGTATTGCCAGCCACTGAGTTGGCTGCGCTGGAGCAGCGTGCCTGGGGCCAGAACCTGAGCATCGCCGCGACCCGTGGTGATGATGCGGTAGCCGCCCGGCAGGCGCTGGAACGCGTCTGGCAGCAGCTGACCGCCGCGCAGCGCCAGGAACCGCAGTTGGTGCTCGCCTACGCTGAACAACTGCGTCAGGTCGGCGCCCAGGGCGAAGCCGAGCAGGTTCTGCGTGCGGCACTCAAGCGCCAATACGAAAGCCATCTGGCCCGGCTGTACGGGCTGATCCGTGGTGATGACCCCGCGCGTCAGCTGCAAACCGCCGAAGGCTGGCTCAAAGAGCACGCTCAGGACCCGAGCCTGCTGTTGACCCTGGGCCGCTTGAGCCTGCAGAACCGTCTGTGGGGCAAGGCGCGCGATTACCTTGAGAGCAGCCTGCGTTTCGAGCGCAACCCGGAAACCTGTGCCGAGCTGGCGCGGTTGCTGGCGAGCCTGGGTGAAACCGAACGCAGTAACCAATTGTTCCAGGAAGGCCTCGGCCTGCTCGACGAGCGCCTGCTGGCGCTGCCGTTGCCAGACGGCGCCCGAGCTTGACCGACCCTTGGGTCTGCGCAAGCCGCGCAGGCCCAAGGGCTGGTACCTAATCTGAAACGGTGAAGTGAGTTTGCGATGACCCCTTCGGAAATTTCCCACAGCAATCAGTAATCTTTCCTCAGCAATCAGAGACTTGTCCCTACTGTATTGCCTTGAAACAAAGTACCCATTTCCTCTACCGTCTCAAGCCACGTCATTGACTCCTCCGGGACCCCATCGCCATGTCGCTGGCCCGTTTTCGTACTCTGTTTTTCCCAGGCTTGCTGGCCTCGTTGGCGATCCTGTTTGCCGCCTTCGCCCTCGAAAGAAACCTGGGCTTGCTGCCTTGCTCGCTGTGTTCCGGCCAGCGCCTGCTGCTGGGCCTGTATGCGCTGGTCTGCCTGGTTGCGCTGGTGCATGCCCCGCTGCGTCTCGGTTGGCTGGTCTACACGATGCTGGCATTGGCCTGCTCGGCCAGTGGCGCGCTGTTGGCGGCACGGCAGGTCTGGCTACAGGGCTCGGAGTTTGCTCATGGCGCCTGCCTGCAGCCGCTGCCGAGGGTGTTCGAGCAGCCGTGGCGGCAAGCGTTGGAAACCCTACTCAAGGGTGGCCCTGACTGCGGCGCGTTGTCCTGGAGCTTTCTCGACCTGACCTTGCCCGAGTGGAGCTTGCTGGCCTTCCTGCTGCTGGCAGCGCTGCCGCTGTCGCGACTGGTGGCTGATCGTTTGCGCCGCCTCTCCCAACATTGATCCAGCGCAACGCTGGCGCATGGTTCGACCGGCGGCGCGCTATCAAGGGATGAAACGCTTGTATGAACTTTGTCCGATGCGTACCTTGATGGGCAGCACGTGCGGGAATAATCTCCCAGCACGGACACTGAAAACACAACTGCTCGATGCCGTACTGCTGACGTCCCTTTGTCGCGCACCTTTGCGCAACGAGGTGCAGCGGCATCTACCCAGAAGGGAAGAACTGCCATGCTCGATAGTTGCCAGAATGCCCAGGAACGCTGGGGCGGGGTCCACAAGCTGATCGATCGCTGGCTGCTGGAGCGCCAGGAGCTGGTGGTGGCTTTCCGCGCACTGCGCGATGCCAAGCCAGCCTTCGCTGACAAGGCCCAGAGCCGTGATTTCTGCGGCGTGTTGGTCGACTACGTATCGGCGTGGCACTTCGAGGTGTTCGAGCAGCTGCTCAGCGAGGCCAAGGCCTTCGACGACAAGCGCGCGCTGGCGCTGGCCGAAGACATGAACCCACGCATCACCGACATCACCCAGATCGCGCTCGACTTCAATGATCACTGTGACAAGGCCGAGTGCAACGACCCTGAGCGCTTTGCCCAGACCCTGCAAGCGCTGGGCGGCCATCTGCGCGAACGCTTCGAGCTGGAAGACTGCCTGATCGAAGTGCTGCACACCGCACACAAACAGGAAGCTGCACTGCAGGCCTGATCGCTTCGATCAGTCGGCCACTGCCAGCAGTTCGATTTCGAATACCAGCGGGGTGTAGGGTGCGATCAGGTCGCCCGCCCCGTCGGCGCCGTAAGCCTGCGCTGAAGGGATCACCAAACGCCATTTGGCTCCCGCCTTCATTTTTGGCAGCGCCGCCTGCCAGCCTTCGATCACCGAATCCAGGTTGAACCACTGCGGTTGCTGGTTCTGGTCGAACACCGAGCCATCCGGCAGACGTCCCACGTAGCGCACTTGCACCTTCCCGCCCGGCTTGGGCTGCGCGCCAGTGCCTGCCTGTAACTCGCTGTAAAGAATTCCTTCAGGCAACTCATGGGTGCCGACTCGGCCGCGTTCATTGGCCATGAAGCGGACTTCAGCCGCTTGTGCCTGACTGCCCTGGGCCTCGGTTTCATGCTGCTCGAGCAGGCTTTGCATCTGTGCTTGATCGAGCCGCAGCGGCTTGCCTTGGTAGGCCTGGCGCAGGCCTTCGACCAGGGCTTCCAGTTGCAGGTCAGGGACCTCCTGACGCAGCCGCTCACCGAGGCTCGCGCCCAGGCTGTAGGCCATATCCTGATCGGTATTGCTGGCCGGCGCGGCAACACTCAATGGCGCGAGCAGGCAGAGGCTGAGCAGAAGATAACGGGACACGATCGACTCCGGACGCGATGGCCAAGTAGCAACAGCCGAACAAGGGCCAACTACACTTGCTCGAGCTGCACCATAACAACTTTGCCCAGGCATGCAACGCGGCCCCAGCAATACTGTCAAGATGCCCTAGCGGCGGTAGCAGCAGAAGCATAGTATGAGCCGCAATCTCATCAGCCAGGAGGTAAACCATGTCGGCCAAGAAGAAGCCAGTAAGTACGCCGTTGCACCTGCTCCAGCAACTTTCCGGTAGCCTGCTCGAACATCTGGAAGATGCCTGCTCGCAAGCGCTGGCGGATGCAGAGAAACTGTTGGCAAAGTTGGAAAAACAACGCGGCAAGGCGCAGGAAAAACTGCACGGCTCGCGGCTGAAACTGCAGGACGCTGCCCAGGCCGGCAAGGCCAAGGCGCAGAACAAGGCGCACAAGGCTGCCAGCGAACTTGAAGAAGTGCTCGACTCGCTCAAAGAGCGTCAATCGCAGACCCGCATCTACATCCAGCAGCTCAAGCGCGATGCGCAGCAGAGCCTGAAAATCGCTCAGGGCGTAGGCAAGGTCCGTGAAGCAGCCGCCAAGGCTCTCGAGCAACGCACTGTTGCCGAACCTGCTGCCAGCAAGGCGCCAGCCAAGGCAGCCGGCAAGAGCACTGCCAGCAAAGCCCCAGCCAAAGCCCCAGCTAAAGTCGCTGCAGTCAAACCTGCCGCCAAGCCAGCCGCTGCCAAAGCGCCTGTTAAAGCTGCCGCCAAACCGGCTGCCAGCAAGGCACCAGCCAAGGCCGCTGCAGCCAAGCCTGCCGTTGCCAAAGCACCGGCCAAAGTAGCTGCCAAGCCCGCTGCTACCAAGGCCCCAGCCAAGACTGCCGCTGCCAAACCTGCGGCCGCCAAAGCGCCAGCCAAACCTGCTGCTGCCAAGCCTGCAGCCAGCAAGGCGCCAGCTAAAACCGCTGCCGCCAAGCCCGTCGCAGCCAAAGCACCGGCCAAGGCCGCAGCAACCAAACCGGCTGCCAAGCCAGCTGCCGCCAAACCAGCGGCTGCCAAAGCAGACGACGCCAAAGCCAGCACCGCAGCAACCAGCACCAACTCGGCAGCACCAGCGGCAACGCCTGCCGTAGCGGCCAACACCCCAGCTCAGTCGCCGTCTTCGGCGTCCTGAAGGGCTGACGCTGCGGCGCGCAATTGATCCAGCGCGCCGTGGTCGCGGCACAGGTCCGGCGCCAGCCGGGCCAGCCAATCGTCCGCGGTCTCGGCCGAGCCTGCGGGCCATTGCTGCGAGCACGCCTGCAAACGCTCGAGCAAGGTTCTTTCAGCCTGTAGTTCCAGGCCCTTCAACTGCTCCCGCAACAGTGCCAGCGCGGCATCGCCCTGCGCTGCCATACGCCATTGCTGGCGCAGCGTGCGCAGTGGCTGGACCACCTCGATTCGCCACGGCTCAGCCAACGCCAGCAGGGCGCCCACGCGCTCATCGCTGACGCGTGCCCGGCGCGCTTGCAGCCAGCTTGCGCAGAGCAGCAGGCACACGTCGGCGCCGTCCGCCTGCAGTTGCAGGCAAGCCGCTTCAACCCCGGGCCGGGCGTACAGGGCCAGGGCGTAATTCCACAGGTCGGTGTGCATGGTTCCACTCGCGCTAGCGGCCGAGGAAGCTGGTAGACTCCGCGACCATCATGATCAGACTAACCAACCTCACTTTACAGCGTGGTCCGCAGCGCCTGCTAGATAGCGCCGAGATGACGCTGCACGCCGGTCATAAAGCCGGCCTCATCGGTGCCAACGGCGCCGGCAAATCCAGCCTGTTCGCCTTGCTGCGCGGCGAGCTTACGCCCGACGGCGGCGACTGCCAGCTGCCCGGCGACTGGCGCATCGCGCACATGCGCCAGGAGGTCGACACCCTCGATCGCGTGGCAGTCGACTATGTGCTCGACGGCGACCTGCGCCTGCGTCAGGTCCAGGCCGAACTGGCAGTGGCCGAGCAAGCCCACGACGGCACTGCGCTGGCCCGCCTGCACAGCGAGCTGGAGGGCGCCGACGGTTATACCGCCGATGCCCGTGCACGCAAGTTGCTGGCCGGCCTTGGCTTCAGCAACGAGCAGATGGACCGCCGCGTCGGTGACTTCTCCGGTGGCTGGCGGATGCGCCTGAACCTGGCCCAGGCCCTGATGTGCCCGTCCGACCTGCTGCTGCTCGACGAGCCGACCAACCACTTGGACTTGGACGCCATCCTCTGGCTGGAAGACTGGCTCAAGGGCTATCCGGGCACACTGCTGCTGATCTCCCACGACCGCGACTTCCTCGACTCGGTGGTCGACCACGTGCTCCACGTCGAGCAGCGCAAGCTGACCCTGTACAAGGGTGGCTACAGCGCCTTCGAACGCACCCGCGCCGAACGTCTGGCCCAGCAGCAACAGGCCTACGAGAAGCAGCAGGCGCAGCGCGCGCACATGGAAAAGTACATCGCCCGCTTCAAGGCGCAAGCGACCAAGGCCCGTCAGGCGCAGAGCCGGATCAAGGCCCTGGAGCGCATGGAAGAGCTGTCGGCGGCGCACGTCGATTCGCCGTTCGACTTCGTCTTCCGCGAATCGCAAAAAATCTCCAGCCCACTGCTCGACCTGTCCGAAGGCCGTCTGGGTTACGGCGACACCGCCGTGCTGGAGAAGGTCAAGCTGCAGCTCACGCCGGGTGCGCGGATCGGCCTGCTCGGGCCCAACGGCGCCGGCAAGTCGACCCTGATCAAAAACCTTGCCGGCGAATTGCAGCCGCTGGGCGGGCGCCTTGTGCGCGGTGAAAACCTCTCGGTCGGCTACTTCGCCCAGCATCAGCTGGACTCGCTGGACGACAAGGCCAGCCCGCTGCTGCACCTGCAGCGGATCGCCCCAACCGAGCGCGAGCAAACCCTGCGCGACTTCCTCGGCGGCTTCGACTTCCACGGCCCGCGTGCCGAGGAGCCGGTGGTGAACTTCTCCGGCGGCGAAAAAGCCCGGCTGGCCCTGGCCCTGATCGCCTGGGAACGGCCCAACCTGCTGCTGCTCGACG
This sequence comes from Pseudomonas shirazensis, assembly GCF_050496565.1. Taxonomy (GTDB): domain Bacteria; phylum Pseudomonadota; class Gammaproteobacteria; order Pseudomonadales; family Pseudomonadaceae; genus Aquipseudomonas; species Aquipseudomonas shirazensis_A. Next base: position 42,202 of record NZ_JBNWAE010000021.1, on the reverse strand, counting down.
AACCGACCAACCACCTCGACCTGGAAATGCGCCTGGCGCTGACCATGGCCTTGCAGGAGTTCAGCGGGGCAGTGGTGGTGGTCTCTCACGATCGTCACCTGCTCAAGAGCACCACCGACGACTTCCTGCTGGTTGCCGACGGCAAGGTCGACACCTTCGACGGTGACCTCGATGACTACAGCCGCTGGCTGATCGACTACCGCCAGCGTAACGCACCGGTCAGCAGCACCCCGGTCAACCCGGACAAGACCGACAAGAAGGCCCAGCGCCAGGCCGCCGCCGCCCTGCGTCAGCAACTGGCGCCGCACAAGCGTGCTGCCGACAAGCTCGAAGCCGAGCTGGGCCAGGTGCACAGCCAACTGGCCGAGATCGACACGGCTCTGGCCGACAGCGGCCTCTACGAGCAGTCGCGCAAGGACGCTCTGCGTGACCTGCTTGGCCGTCAGAGCAAACTCAAGCAGCGCGAAGGCGAACTTGAAGAAGCCTGGATGGAGGCACTCGAGCTGCTCGAAAGCATGCAGGCCGAACTTGAGGCGTTGTCCTGATGGAAGACCTGCACGGCCTGCTGCCGGGGCAATGGATGGACTCGCTGTGGCTGGGCGCGCAGATTCTGCTGATCCTCGCCGCAGCGTTCATCCTGCAACGCTTTGTCGGCCGTTGCCTGAGCCGGCTGGGCGAACGCTACCCACTGCCACCGGAATTGCTGGTACCGGTACGTGGCGGCCTGCGCTGGTTGATCATGGGCAGTGCGTTGTTGTTCGTGCTGGAGCGTCTTGGCGTTTCGGCCACGGTGCTCTGGACCGCCCTCTCAGGCTTTGTCGCCGTAGCGGCGGTGGCGTTCTTCGCCATGTGGAGCGTGTTGTCCAACCTGCTCTGCGCGGTGCTGATCTTTACCGTCGGGCCGTTTCGTATCGGTGATGTCGTCGAGCTGGTGGAAACCCTCGACAAGCCGGGCGTGAAGGGGCGGGTGATTGCGATCAACCTGCTGTTCACCACCCTGATGGAAATGCCCGATGCCGGCGGCGCGCTGGTGCAGGTACCGAACAGCCAGTTCTTCCAGAAGTGCGTACGGCGCTGGCGCGGCACCGAGGTACCGGGTGTGACCAAGGATGTCGCCGTCCAGGCTGACTGAAACCGGCCGCTGCTCGTTCAATCCCACAAAAAACTACTGGTGATTTCGCCGCCAACCTCTTAGCTTAATGTTTTGCAATATATCCGCTATGAGGTGCTACATGTCGATGGAAACGTGGGTGGCGTTCTTTGCCGCGTGCTGGGTGATCAGCCTGTCGCCGGGGGCGGGGGCGATTGCCTCGATGTCCAGCGGCCTGCAGTACGGTTTCTGGCGTGGTTACTGGAACGCCCTGGGCCTGCAACTCGGTCTGCTGCTGCAGATCGCGATCATTGCAGCCGGGGTGGGAGCCATCCTCGCCGCCTCGTCCACCGCGTTTCAGGTGATCAAGTGGTTCGGCGTGTTCTACCTCGTGTACCTCGCCTACAAGCAGTGGCGCGCGCTGCCCATGGACATGAGCGCCGAGTCACCGATACGCCCGATCGGCAAGCCGCTGAGCCTGGTGTTTCGTGGTTTTCTGGTCAACGTCAGCAACCCCAAGGCGCTGGTGTTCATGCTCGCCGTGCTGCCGCAGTTCATCGACCCGCATCAGGCGCTGCTGCCGCAGTACCTGACCATTGCCGCGACCATGGTCTGCGTCGACCTGCTGGTGATGGCCGGTTACACCGGGCTGGCCTCGCGGGTGCTACGGCTGCTGCGCACGCCTAAACAGCAGAAGCGTCTGAACCGGACCTTTGCCGGGTTGTTTGTCGGCGCCGCAGCATTCCTCGCCACCCTGCGCCGGGCGCCGCTGTGACGCTTGTTGGATAAAAAGTGCAAATTGCTTCGACCTTGAGTGGCTTGGCTGCTGTCTATCTTTGAGCGAGGTGGCTGCGGCCACTTCATCTATCACTCAACCAGCGCCGGGCCGGCGTCGTCGACGGCCAGCTTGGCGAGGAGGCACCCATGGAAGCACCGACTCATCAGTTTGCCGACCTGTTCATGCAACTGGGGCTGGAAAACGATGCGCAGAGCATCGACCAGTTCATCACCTTGCACTCGCCGCTGAAAAACGAAATCAAGCTGGTCGATGCGCCGTTCTGGAACGACTCGCAGCGCGCATTCCTCAAAGAAGCGGTGCTGGAAGACGCCGACTGGGCAATCCCCTTCGATCAACTCAACGAGGCCCTGCGTCGCCCCCGCAAATAAAGCGCCGAGCGGCACCTGATGGGTGAAGTGGCGTTGCTATGCTGAGGTAAAACAACAAGGGGATAGCGTGATGAAAGATCCCTATGCAGCCGGTTTCTGGTGCACCCTGGCAATCCTCGGCACCCTGACCACCGGCTACTTCTACGGCATCCGGCACACCCATCAGCTGAACCAGGCCGTGCAGTTTCTGTACGCCGCTGCTGCGGTCACTGCGGCAGCGGCGCTCTGCGGGCTGGCCTGGATCGCCTGGCAGCACTTGCAGCTGAACCGGCGCGAACTCAGCCAGGGCCACACGCTGGTCACCATCTGGAACACCAAAGTTGCCCTGCGCCGGGTCGAAACCGTTTTCGACCGCTATTTCTGGGGCAGTTACTGGCACTCCGGGCGCACCTTCGAAGAGGTCATGGGCGAGCTCAAGGGCACGCCGCTGGAGCAGAGCCTGGACGCGCTGAAGTGCCAATGCCGCGAGCTCGACCGCGAAATCCACGACCCGCACCAGCACTGGCTGGCATTCGCCGGCGACCTTTCCAGCGTGGCCACGGCCATGGCCCGTGAGCGCTACCAGCTGGACCTGGGCGATGGGCCGGTGGCCGGCAAGGGCGGCACGGCCGTACTTAACCGTGATCTGGAAGTGCTGGTGTACACCTGGTCAGCGCGCCTGCGCAGCTTCGACCATCAGCTGGATGAGCTGGAAAGCGCTTATCACTGAAGCAACCGTCACTCGCCGCGAATGTACTGCTGCAGCTGGCTGATCAGGTTGGCCTGCTCGGTGATGGTTTCCTTGACCAGGTCGCCGATCGACAGCAAGCCGAGCAGCTTGCCCTCACTGACCACCGGCAGGTGGCGCAGATGGCGGTCGGTCATCAGCTGCATGCACTCATCGAGCTTGGTCCTGGGTTCAACCGTGATTACCGCTGCGGTCATGATCTCGGCCACCGTGGTGAACGGCGACGAGCGGCCCTTGAGCATCAGTTTGCGCGCATAGTCGCGTTCACTGACGATGCCTACCACCTGCCCGTCTTCAACCACCGGTAAGGCACCGATGTTTTTTTCCGCGAGCAGCTTCAGCGCCGCCAGCACCGATTCGGTTGGGCCGATGGTGTAGACGGTCTGGTGCTGTGCTTTGCTCTTGAGGATTTCGTCGACGGTTTTCATGCAGGCCTCGGTGCGCGAATGGGGGGATGCTCAGGTAAATAAAGCATCCGCCAAGGCGCTTTGCACGGCAACGCGGAAAACGGCATGGAGTCGATTGAAAAACGTCATGGCAGTGCTTGAGCGACAAGGGTGGTGCCCTCTATCAAGCTGGCTCGGCGTCCCGGAACTCAGCACCGAGCAGCGCCGCAAAGCCGTCTTTGGCAGGGTGGCGGCCAGTGTGCTTGTTCCAGATAAAGTAATTCTGCACTGGCGCCAGGTCGGCGAAGCTGAAGCCGCTGATCCCGCCAATGTTCTTGAACTGCTCAAACAAGCCTTTTGGCACCAGCGATACGCCTTCCCCCGCGCGAACGCAGCCCAGAATAGTGCCGTAGCTGGCAATACTGGTGATGTCCACCGCCAGCCCGTGCGGCGTCAGCCAGCGTTGCAGCGACTGCCGGTACGGGCAGCCTTCAGGCCACATCAACCAGGTTCGCCCCTGCAGATCGAGCGGGCTGTGGATAACTCCCGAGTCGGCCGCCGCGATGACTACCAGCTCTTCGCGGAATATCGGCGAGCGCTCTACGTCGGGATGCTCGACATTCACCGCAACCACAGCGCCGTCCAAGGTGTGATTGACCACCTCGGCCACCAATTGCGACCAGGTCGCCGTGCTGAACTGCATGTCGACGGCGGGGTGTTGCTGCCGATACTTTGCCAACAGTGCAGGTAAGCGGCCGGTTGCTGCCGACTCGATGGCGCCGACGCGCAGCATTCCTGAGGGTTTGGCATCGGCATCGAGCGCTCGGCAGGCTTCCTGGCACAGGGAGAGTATGCGATTGGTGTAGTCGAGAAAAAGCGTGCCCGAAGGGCTGATGACCAAGCCTCTGCCTTTACGAATGAACAGGGGTACACCCAGCTCTTGCTCCAGCTGTTTGATCCGGTTGGTGATGTTGGAGGGTACGCAGTGCAGGATTTCAGAAGCGCGAACGATGCTGCCCTGGTCGGCAACCACTTTGAACATGGTGAGTTGGGCCAGCTCCATGAATGCATCGCTCACTGAAAGTGAAGGGTCGAGTGAGTATAAGTAACTTGTCCCGGCAGGCTCAACGCACCTAGTTTGTGAGCTCTGCCACGGGCGACACACTCATGTTATTTGAAACCAGCATTTATCTATTGGGCCTGTTCGCTTTCTGCGCAGGCCTGATCGACGCCGCCGTAGGTGGCGGTGGCCTGATACAGCTACCCGCACTGCTGCATGCGCTGCCGCAGCACGCCATACCTACCGTGCTGGGCACCAACAAACTGGTGGTGCTGGCCGGTAATCTGTCTTCGATTTTTACCTATATCAAAAGAATACGCATTGTCTGGAAGCTGATGCTGCCGACCATGGTGGCTGCATTTGTATTTGCATTCCTCGGTGCGCTTTCGACTTCGTTGATACGAAAAGACCTGATGGAATTACTGGTGTTTTGCATCCTGGTAGTGATGGCGATATATACCTTTGCCAAGAAAGATCTGGGCCGCTCGCACACGCATTCAACCTGCGGGCCCAAGGAAATTGCGCTGGGTGTTTTGTTCGGTGCTTTGATCGGCTTTTACGACGGGGTATTTGGCCCCGGCAGCGGCAGCCTGCTGCTGTTTGTATTCGTGAAGTACTTTGGCTTCGACTTTCTCAATGCCTCTGCCTCGGCAAAGCTGGTGAACCTGGGCACGTTCAGCGCTGCACTGCTGTTTTTTGCGCCAGCGGGGCATGTGTTGTGGGCGCTTGGCGGGGTGGTGGCGCTGTTCAACATGGCCGGATCACTGGCCGGGGCTTTTCTGGCCTTGCGCTATGGCAGTGGGTTTATCCGGATCCTGTTTCTGATCCTGCTGGTGTTTCTGATCGGCAGGATGGGCTTGTCGTTGCTGGACAGGTGAGGTCCGCACAAACGAAAAAGCCCCGGGACAAGTCCCAGGGCTTTTTCTTGATATGGCGCACTCGGCGGGATTCGAACCCACGACCCCTGCCTTCGGAGGGCAGTACTCTATCCAGCTGAGCTACGAGTGCAACGCGGCGCAATGATACCCATCTTGGCCTAGCGCGTCCATCGCCTTGATCTGTAGCCGTTTTCGCTGTGAAGCTGAGCGACGCGGTCCCTGTAGGAGCGGCCTTGTGTCGCGAAAGGGTCGCGCAGCGGCCCCGGCGATCTTGTGGCGATAAATAGATCCTGGGGCCGCTACGCGACCCATTCGCGACACAAGGCCGCTCCTACAGGGAGCGCGCTGTGATGGATACTCGTGCGGGGTGCATTTACACAGCGCATATCCATATTCGATATCAGTATTTCCCCCGCCATCCCCACACCCAATATCCTCTGGTCACAACTTGTTATAACAAGTAACCGACCAGCGAAGAAAACCATGGCCCAATTGCTCCCCTTGTCTCCCGTACCGCTGTACACCCAGCTCAAACAACTGCTGCGCGAGCGCATTCTGGATGGCAGCTACCCGCCACACAGCCGCATGCCGTCAGAAAGCGAGCTGGGCAAGGCGTTTGCGGTCAGCCGCATCACCGTGCGTCAGGCGCTGGGTGATCTGCAGAAGGAAGGGCTGATTTTCAAGATTCACGGCAAGGGCACCTTCGTGGCCAAGCCCAAGGCGTTTCAGAACGTCAGCACCTTGCAGGGCCTGGGCGAGTCGATGACGCAGATGGGCTATGAGGTCATCAACCGTCTACGCAGCCTGCGCCATGTGCCAGCTTCGGCGCTGGTAGCGGAGCGTCTGCAGCTGGAGGAGGGCGCGTTGGTCACCGAGATCCGTCGGGTGCGTTTGATCAACCGCGAGCCGGTGTCGCTTGAGCTGACTTGGCTGCCCAAGGCCATCGGCGAAAAGCTGGAGAAGGCCGACCTGGTTACCCGCGACATCTTCCTGCTGCTGGAAAACGACTGCGGCATCGCCCTTGGCCATGCCGACCTGGCCATCGACGCAGTGCTCGCCGACAGCGACCTGACCCAGGCGCTGCAGGTCGAGGAGGGTTCGCCGATCATGCGTATCGAGCGCCTGACCCACGCCGCCGATGGCACGCCGCTGGACTTTGAACACCTCTACTACCGCGGCGATGCCTTCCAGTATCGCCTGCGCATCGACCGCCACAAGGGGCCCAAGGCATGAGTATCGAGACCCAGGACTACGACTTGGTCATCATCGGCGGCGGTACAGCCGGGCCGATGGCGGCGATCAAGGCCAAAGAGCACGACAAGAGCCTGCGCGTGCTGCTGCTGGACAAAGCCAACGTCAAACGCAGCGGCGCCATCAGCATGGGCATGGATGGCCTCAACAACGCCATCATTCCTGGCCACGCCACGCCCGAGCAGTACACCAAGGAAATCACCGTGGCCAACGATGGCATCGTCAACCAGACGGCGGTGCATGCCTATGCCACCCACAGCTTCGAGACCATCGAGCAGCTCGACCGCTGGGGGGTCAAGTTCGAGAAGGACGAAACCGGCGACTACGCGGTGAAGAAGGTCCATCACATGGGCGCCTACGTGCTGCCGATGCCCGAAGGCCACGACATCAAGAAGGTGCTGTATCGCCAGCTCAAGCGCGCGCGGGTCGAGATCAGCAACCGCATGGTCTGTACCCGGCTGCTGCTCGACAGCGACGGCGCGGCGGCCGGGGTGCTCGGCTTTGATTGCCGCAGCGGCGTGTTCAAGGTGATCCGCGCCAAGGCCGTAGTGCTCGCCTGCGGTGCCGCCGGGCGCCTTGGCCTGCCGTCGTCGGGCTACCTGATGGGCACCTACGAAAACCCGACCAACGCCGGCGACGGTTACGCCATGGCCTATCACGCTGGCGCCGAACTGGCCAACCTCGAGTGCTTCCAGATCAACCCACTGATCAAGGACTACAACGGCCCGGCCTGCGCCTACGTGACCGGCCCGCTGGGCGGCTACACCGCCAACAGCAAGGGTGAGCGCTTCATCGAATGCGACTACTGGAGCGGGCAGATGATGTGGGAGTTTCACCAGGAGCTGGAGGGCGGCAACGGCCCGGTGTTCCTCAAGCTCGATCACCTGGCTGAAGAAACCATCCAGAACATCGAAGAGATCCTGCACAGCAACGAGCGCCCCAGCCGTGGCCAGTTCCACGCCAACCGCGGCACCGATTACCGCCAGCACATGGTCGAGATGCATATCTCGGAAATCGGCTTCTGCTCCGGCCACTCCGCGTCCGGAGTGTGGGTCAACGAGAAGGCCGAGACCAGCGTCAAGGGCCTGTATGCCGCTGGCGACATGGCCGCAGTGCCGCACAACTACATGCTTGGCGCCTTCACCTATGGCTGGTTTGCCGGCATCAACGCCGCCAAGTACATCGCCGGGCGTGCGTTTGCCGAGGTCGATCAGGGCCAGGTCGAGCGTGAGCGTGAACGGGTGTTTGCACCGCTGCTGCGCGAGCACGGCCTGCCGCCAGCGCAGGTCGAGTACAAGCTGCGGCGCATGGTCAACGATTACCTGCAGCCGCCCAAGGTCACCAAAAAGATGGAGATCGGCCTGACCCGCTTTGCCGAAATCGAGCGCGACCTGGCGCAGATGAAGGCCAACAACCCGCACGAGCTGATGCGCGCCATGGAAGTCACGGTGATTCGCGACTGCGCCGAGATGGCCGCACGGGCCTCGCTGTTCCGTGAAGAGAGCCGCTGGGGCCTGTATCACCACCGGGTCGACTTCCCGGAGCGCAACGATGCCGAGTGGTTCTGCCACTGCCATCTGAAGAAGGACGAACAGGGCCACATGACCAGCTTCAAGAAAGCCGTCGAACCCTACCTGATCGCCCTCGATGCCGACGAACAGACCGCCTACGACCGCCTGCGCGTCAAGGCCGATGCAGCCTGACCGGCAGCACCCGCGTGCAACTCGAATCAAGAGAGCCACAGGCTCCAAGGACTCCGTGAAATGGCCTACCAACCGCAGGAAATCTTCTTTCGCAGCAGCGCCCCGGTAACCGTCGACGAAGACAAGTGCATCGCCGACAAGGGCTGCACAGTGTGTGTCGAGGTCTGCCCGATGGACCTGCTGGCGATCAACCCGGCCACGCAAAAGGCCTACATGGCTTTCGACGAATGCTGGTACTGCATGCCCTGTGAAAGCGACTGCCCGACCGGCGCTGTCAAGGTCGACATCCCCTACCTGCTGCGCTGAACCCCAGCCCAGCGCCCCGCCATCCGGCCCACCACCGGACGCCGCACTTGCAAGCCCCTCGTTTCCCACCACCCAGCCGGTGGCGGAGACGACTCCTATAGCTAAAACGATTCGAGGGGATACACCCATGCGCCTTGTAGCAACCGTGGCCGGCCTGACGCTGGCAATCATTGGCCTGAACGCCCAGGCCGAAACCATCCGCATCGCCATCGGCACCCAGGACACCACCATCAACTGCGCCACCGGCGGCCTGCTGATCCGCGAACTGGGCCTGCTCGACAAGTACCTGCCGCATGACGGCAAGTACCAGGATGCGACCTACCAGATCGAATGGAAGAACTTCACCAGCGGCGCGCCGCTGACCAACGAGATGGTCGCCGGCAAGCTCGACTTCGGCGCCATGGCCGACTTCCCCGGCGCGTTCAACGGCGTTGCCCACCTCGACGCGGGCAAGCGTAGCCTGTTCATCAGCGTGCTCTCGGGCAGTGTCCATGGCAGCGGCAATGGCATCGTGGTGCCGGCGGCATCGAGCGTGCAGTCGTTGGCCGAACTCAAGGGCAAGACCATCTCCGTGTCGTTTGCCTCGACCGCCCACGGCATGCTCCTGCGTGCAGTAGCGGCGCAAGGCTGGGACCCGCAAAAAGACGTGCGGATCATCGCCCAGGCGCCAGAGATCGCCGGCTCCGCGCTGCGCAGCAACCGCATCGAAGCCCACGCCGACTTCGTCCCGTTCGCCGAGTTGTTCCCCAATCGCGGCTTCGCCCGCAAGATCTACGACGGCTCGCAAGCCAATGCACCGACCCTGCACGGCGCGTTGGTGGATGCCGACTACGCGAAAAAATACCCTGAGGTGGTCACCGCTTATCTGCGCGCCAGCCTTGAGGCCGACCGCCTGATCGCCGCAGAACCGGAGAAGTACAGCGAGCTGATCGAGAAGGTCACCGGTATCGAAGCCGAGGTCAACTACCTGTTCCACGGCCCGCTTGGCCTGCAGACCCGCGACCTGACCTGGAAGCCGGAATACCGCAAGGCCGTCGCTACCTCGATCGACACCCTCAAGCTGCTGAAAAAGACCGACCGCGGCCTCGACATCGACCAGTTCATCGATGACCAGTACATCCGCGCCGCCTTCAAGCAAGCCGGCCTCGACTATGAAAAGGCCCTGAGCAACTACGACCCGCTGCCACTCAAGGCCAACGATGCGCTGACCGGCAAGCCGATCAGCGACTTCAGCCGGCTGGCGCAGATCTGGGTGCGTGGCGAGCCCAAAGTGCGTCACTACGCTTCGCCGGAGTCGGCGCTCAGCGCCCTGGCCCAGCTTGAGCAAGAGGGCAAGGACATCCGCGCGATCTACGCACAGGCCGCCGACAGTGGCATCAAGCTGCTGGCCAACCAGGCCTGGTTTGTGCGCAACGGCAAAGGCGAGCTGGCGGCGTTTCTGCTCAAGGATCAGGCCGAGCAGTTTGCCAAGGCCCACGGCGGTGAAGCGCTCGACTTCGTCAGCGCCAACCAGAAGCTGGTCGCCCAGCGCTGAGTGGTTGGCCCTTGGCTGATCGCGCCGAGGGCCTGCCTGGAGAGTTTGATGACTAGCACCTTCACCCGCGGGCCGCTGCGGCTGGCTTCATTGCTGGCGTGCCTGCTGTTTTGGCATATCGCCGCCAGCAGCAAGCTGGACTTCGGCCTGTTCACCTTTACCTACGTGCCAACCCCCGGCGCGGTGCTGGCCGCCGCCTGGCAGCTATTGCTGTCGAGCAACCTTGGCAACCACCTCAGCAGCAGTCTGGTGCGGGTGTTCGCCGGGTATCTGATCGCGGCCGTGCTCGGCGTGAGCCTTGGCCTGGCCATCGGCCGCTCGAAATGGGCTGAAGACACTCTGCTGCCGCCGCTGGAAGTGCTGCGGCCGATCCCGGCTGTGGCGTGGATCCCGCTGGCGATCCTGATGTTTCCGTCGTCGGAGCTATCGATGGTGTTCATCACCTTTACTGGCGCGCTGTTCCCGATCCTGCTCAATACCGTGCATGGCGTCGAAGCAGTCGACCCACGGCTGATCGCTTCGGCACGCAGCCTGGGTGCCGGGCGCCTGGCGATTCTGCGCGAGGTGATCCTGCCGGGCGCCTTGCCGAGCATCGTCACCGGCCTTGCGATCGGCATGGGCACCTCGTGGTTCTGCCTGGTCACCGCCGAGATGATCGCCGGGCAGTTCGGCATCGGCTATTACACCTGGGAGTCCTACACCTTGCAGAACTACCCCGACATCATCGTCGGCATGCTCCTGATCGGCGTGCTCGGCATGGGCAGCAGTGCCCTGGTCAAGCGCCTCGGTGCGCTGGCCACGCCTTGGTATCGGCCACGGAGGAGCGCTTGATGAGCAGTTATCAACAGGCTGCAGAACCTGGCCGCATCGAAGCGCGCGGCGTGTCGATCCGTCTGGGGCAGGGCAGCCAGGCCTTCGAAGCGGTGCAGACGCTCGATTTTGCCATCAAGCCAGGCGAGTTTGTGTGCATTCTCGGCCCCTCGGGCTGCGGCAAGTCGACCTTGCTCGGCGCCCTGGCCGGGCACCTGCGCCCCAGCGCCGGGCAGCTTGAGGTGGATGGGTTGGCCGTCGACGGGCCATCGCCGCAGCGCGGTATGGTGTTTCAGCATCACACCCTGCTGCCATGGCGCAGCGTGCTCGACAACGTCGCCTTCGGCTTGAAGATGCAAGGCCAGGGCAAGGCTGAGCGCCACCGCCGAGCCCAGGAAATGCTCCAACTGGTCGGCCTTGGCGACTTTGCCGAGCGCTGGCCAAACCAGCTTTCCGGCGGCATGCAGCAGCGCGCCGAAATCGCCCGGGTACTGATCAACCGGCCGCGCCTGCTGTTGATGGACGAGCCGTTCGGCGCCCTCGACGCGCAGACCCGCTCGCGCATGCAGGAGCTGCTGCTGGACATCTGGACGCGCATCCGCACCACCGTGGTGTTCGTCACCCACGACATCGACGAGGCGCTGTTTCTCGCCGACCGCATCCTGGTCATGAGCCCGCGCCCGGGGCGCTTTATCGAAGACCTGCAACTGAGCTTCGCCCGCCCGCGTCAGGCCAGTTTGCTTACCAGCCCTGAGTTCACCCATCTCAAGCGTCACTGCCTGGCCCTGCTGCGCCACGAAGAAGGCCGCGAACTGCCGCGCCTGACTCCGCTGGGGCTGCCCGACACTGACCATCCACCTTTACGGATCGCCCTATGAACGCACGAACCAGCGACAACCCGGACATTCTTGACCTGCTGCCGCGCCTGCAAGACGCTGACGCCGCCGTGCGCCGTATTGCCTTGATTGACCTCGCCGATCTTGAAGAACCCGACGGCACGCCGTGGTTGACCGACGCCTTGCTGGTCGACCCGGCTGCCGAAGTACGCGCCGAAGCTGCACGCCTGCTCGAAGCCTGGGAGCAACCTGACGTTGTCCAGGCATTGTGCGCAGCGCTGGCCGACAGCGCCGAGCCGGTGCGCCTGGCCGCGGCGCAGAGCTTGAGTGAACTGAAGACGATCGAAGCGGGCGCCTTGATCCTGCCCTGGGTGCAGCATGCCGACGGCTTTGTCCGCGCCAGCGCTCTGCGCGCCTTGCGCGAACTGCGCCTGGAAGATGCCGCCGGCCCAGCGCTGCTGGCGCTGGACGATGCCGAGGCCGCCGTGCGCCGCGAAGCCGTGGGCATTCTCGGCTGGCTCAAGCACGTCCCAGCATTGCCGGCATTGGCCCGCCTGGCCGCGCAGGAGCCAGACACCGAGGTGCGCCGCGCTGCCATCGGCGCGCTGGGCTTGGCGCGTGACGCCGCGGTGTTGCCAGCGCTTACGACCGCACTGCTCGACGCCGCCTGGCAGGTGCGTGAAGAAGCCGCGACCACCTTGGGCAAGGTCGGCCATATCGATGCCGGGCCGGCGCTGGCGGCCGCATTGCAGGATGATTACTGGCAGGTGCGCCTGCGAGCAGCGCGGGCGCTGGGCCGCTTGCGTTATCGCGCCGCCTTGCCGGGTTTGGCCGAGTTGCTCGGGCACAGCATCGCCAACCTGCGCAAGGAGGCCGCCTTGGCCTTGGGCGAACTGGGCGACAGCGCTGCACTGGCGCCGCTGCACAAAGCCGAGGCCGACAGCGACCCGGAAGTGCGCAAGGCCGTGCGCATCGCTCTGGCGCAACTGCAAGGCGCCGCCTGATGAACGCCCCGCAAGCGTTGCGCAACCGGCGCGGGCAGGGCGAGCTGGAAGTGCAGTGGCCAGACCTGCTGCAGGTGATCAGCCACACCCGCCTGCGCGGCGCCTGCCCCTGTTCGCAATGCCGCGCCGCCCGGCTGCGCGGGGCAATCGGGCTGGTCGTCGATGATGTGCAGGTCGTGCGTATCGAAGCCCAGGGCTACGGCGTGCAACTGGTGTTCAGCGATGGCCACGAGCGCGGCATCTATCCATGGCGTTACCTGCGCGATCTGGGCTGAGCCCTTACAAGGCAATCAGCTCCGGGCGCAGGCCCTCGACCCGCTGCGATGCCGGCTTGAAGTAGCCGCCGTCGCCGGTGATCTGATGCAGCACCCGCTCGCGCAAACCATGCAGCGCCACCCCTGTGCGCTGGCGCGGGTGCGGCAGGTCGATCTCGACCACCGCCTTGATCCGCCCTGGGCGTGGTTTCAGTATCACTACTCGATCAGCCAGGTACGTCGCCTCTTCGGCATCGTGGGTGACCAGCAAGGTGGTGATGCCTGAGCGTTCGCGGATCGCCAGCAATTCGTCCTGCAACTGCTGGCGGGTCAGGGCGTCGAGTGCGCCGAATGGTTCGTCCAACAGCAGGATGCGCGGGCTGGCGACCAAGCCGCGGGCGATGGCCACGCGCTGGGCCATGCCGCCAGAAAGCTGATGCGGGTACGCCGTCTCGAAGCCAACCAGACCCACCAACTGCACGAACTCATGCACGCGGCGGGCGCGTTCGCCCTGGCTCAATTTTTCGTTGACCAGCCCCAGGCCGATGTTCTGCTCGACTGTCAGCCACGGGAACAACCGGTGCTCCTGAAAGACAATGCCGCGCTCGCCGCCGATGCCCTGCACCGGCTTGCCATCGACGTGAATGCTGCCGCTGTAGTCGGTATCCAGGCCCACCAGCAACCGCAGCAAGGTCGACTTGCCGCACCCGGAGGCTCCGACGATGGCAATGAACTCACCTTCGTTGATGGCCAGGTTGAAGTTGTTGATCGCCTCGAATGGCTGGCCATCGACGGTGAAGGTCTTGCCGACCTGCTCGAAGCTCACCAGCGCTGGTGTGGTGTCGGCTTGATTGGCGGCGTGCAGGGTCGAGGTGTTGAAGGCGTTCATTCAGTTCTCCAGCGCGTGGCGCGCGATTCGAGGCGTTGTCCAAGGTTACCCAGCAGGGCGCCGATCAGGCCGATCAGGACCATCGCCGCCATCACCTGGTCCATGCGGAACAGCTGCTGCGCGCCGAGCATCAGGCTGGCGATACCGCCATCCGACGGCATGAAGTATTCGGCGCCGATGGTGCCCAGCCAGGCATAGATCAGCGACAGGCGCAGGCCGGCAAATATTGCGGGGGCAGCGCCGGGCAAAATCAGCAGGCGCAAGCGTTTGGGCAGGTTAAGGCCCATCACTTGGGCAGCTTCTCCCAGCTGCGGCGACAGGCTGGCGATGCCGCGCTGGGTTGCAATGAACAGCGGGAAGAACGCTGCCAGGCCGACAAACACCAGCTTGGCCGCTTCGCCCAGACCGAACCACGCCGTGAGCAATGGCACCCAGGCAAAGATCGCCACCTGGCGCAGGGCTGATAGGGTAGGGCCGAGGGTTCGTTCGGCGGTTTTCGACAAGCCCAGCAGCACACCCAGCGCAAAGCCTGCGCCACCGCCCAGCAGCAAGCCGCTCAGTGCTCGCTGCAGACTCAAACGCAGTGCCTCCAGCAGCGAGCCGTCGGCGATGCCTGCCTGCAGGCTGGCCAGCACGCCCAGTGGCGAAGTAAGAATATTGTCGTCGACCCAGCCAAAGCTGCTGGCTGCCTGCCACAGCGCAAGCAGGCCCAGCGGCAACAACAGCCCCTGCCAGGCCCGCGGCACTTGCGCCCGGCTTTGCTCGCCGGTGGCCGCTTGCGGCCAGAACAGCAGGCGTCGTTCAAGGCTGCTGAAACCACGGTCCATCAAGAACCCGACTGCGCCGATCAGTACGATGCAGAGGAACACCAGATCGAGCATGAACAGCTGCCGACCCCACACCATCAGGTAGCCGATGCCCTCACTGGAGGCCAGCAGCTCAACGGCCAGCAGCGACGTCCAGCCTGTCGCCAGCGCCAGCCTGACCCCAGCCAGAAACGACGGCAGCGCAGCCGGCAACAGCAGCCGGCGAAACAGCAGATGCGCTGGCAGGCGCAAGGTCGCGGCGGCTTCCCGCAGCTTGGGTTGGGCATCGCGCACGCCTACCAGCGTGTGCAGGGTCACCGGCACCACCACCGCCTTGATCAGCACCACCAGCTTGAGCAGCTCGCCGATACCGAAGAACAGCATGAACAGAGGGATCCAGGCCAGCGTCGGGATCTGTGCCAGGGCAATGAACGTCGGCATTACCAACGTCTGTGCCCTGCGCGAAGCCCCCAGCCAGGTGCCGAGCAGCAACCCGCCGGCAATGCCCGCGAGCAACCCCCAAAGCAGCCGCTGCAAACTTATCCACAGATGCCCCCAAAGCTCGGCACTGCCAAACTCCAGCGCACTCTGCCAAACCAGCGCCGGCCCCGGCAGAATCTGCTCGCTCATCCAATGCCAGCGGCTGGCCACCACCCACAACAGTGCCAAACCCATTGGTACTACCCAGGCCAGCCACCCTTGGCCGGAGCGGCCTTGTCGGGGCGCCATGCCGGACGCAATAGGGCTGCCCGGCAACCGCGGCAATCCCCGTCCCTGTCGCAAAATTTCGCCCATCGGGCCCTCCAACAAACCGCAATTAACATATTCAATAAAAGAATAAAAAAACACAGATAGATAATCTCAAGACATAAGACCATGCATCCCCCGCATCGAGAACCCCCCACTCAATGCGTTCTTCTCATATTTCAAATGCACATTCCGCAACCCCGCCGACACCCCCCGCCAACTCTGATTTATGCCTTTTAGTTACTAAAACATGCACATTCAGTCTTTGTTACTTCTAACTATCCTTGCCTAGCTTCTGCCCAAAGCGCCGGCCCTTGCCGGTGGCAGCCTGCCAAGGAGCCGTGCCATGAAAACCCCACTGCGTTACCTACTCACCCGCTTCGCCCCGACCGTGCTGGCCGGCCTGCTGAGCAGCTTCGCCCTGACTACTCAGGCCGCCGAAGTCGACAGCATCCGCATCGCCGTGCCCGACCTCAGCGCCGGCAGCAAGCCCAGCGCCGGTGGTGTGGTCGACGTGCTGCGCAGCCAGCAACTGCTGGAAAAGGAATTCGCCAAAGACGGCATCAAAATCGACTGGCACTTCTTCAAGGGCGCCGGCCCGGTGATCAACGAAGCGCTGGCCAACGGCCAGGCCGACTTCGCCTACCTCGGCGACCTGGCGGCGATCATCGGCAAGGCCAATGGCCTCGATACGCGGGTGCTGTCGGCCGGCGTGCGTGGGGTCAAGAGTTACCTCGGCGTGGTGCCGGGCTCGGGCATCAAGACCCTGGCCGACCTCAAGGGCAAGCGCGTGGCGGTGTTCCGCGGCACGGCCAACCAGCTGTCGTTCGCCAGCGCGCTGGCCAGCCAGGGCTTGTCCGAACGCGACCTGAAAGTCATCAACCTGGATTTCAACGCGGCCAATGCCGCCATCGCCGCCAAGCAGATCGACGCCACCTGGGGCCTGTCCAACCTGCTCTCGCTGCGTGAACGCGGGCTGGTCGAGCTGCCAGTCAGCTCGCGCGACCTCAAGGGCGCCGGCAGCACCCAGGCGGTGCTGCTGGGCACCGGCGAGTTCATCCGCCAGCACCCCGAGCTGACTGCCCGTTTGGTCAAGGCTCAGGAACAGGCCAGCCAATGGCTGCGCGACGAGCACAACCGCCAGGCATACATCGACCTGGTGGCCACTACCGCCAACTACCCGCGGGTGATTCTCGAAGGCGACCTGGCTGAGGAAAACCTCGCCGAGTACTTCGATCCACGGCTGGACGCCGAGTTTGTCGGCCTGCTCCAGCAAGGCGTCGATCTGGCCGCCAAAGAGCGCCTGATCCGCCGTGGCTTCCAGGTCTCCGAATGGATCGAGCCACGCTTCCTCGACGCTGCCCTGCAACAGACCCAGGCCACCCAGGCCGCCCGCTGATTATCACAACCGCCCGTCATATGACCGTGAGGACCACCGCTATGAGCAACGCCGCACTGGCTACCACGCCACACACCGCTGCACTGGAAATCCTGCCGATTGGCGGCCGCATCGGCGCCGAGATCCGCGGCATTGCGCTGTCGGCCGAGCTGGACGCCGCCAGCATCGACGCCATCCAGGCTGCCCTGGTGGAACACAAGGTGATCTTCTTCCGCGCCCAGCATCACCTCGACGATGCCGCCCAGGAAGCCTTCGCCAAACGCCTCGGCGAGCCGGTCGCGCACCCGACCGTGCCGGTACTCGACGGCAGCCATTACCTGTTTCAGCTCGACGGCGCCGAAGGCCAGCGGGCCAATGCCTGGCACACCGACGTGACCTTCGTCGATGCCTATCCGAAAGCCTCGATCCTGCGCAGCGTGGTCGCTCCGGCTTCCGGCGGCGATACCGTCTGGGCCAATACCGCAGCCGCCTACCGCGAACTGCCGGAGCCGCTAAGGGAGCTGGCCGACAAGCTCTGGGCCGTGCACAGCAACGAATACGACTACGCCGCGGCCAAGCCGGATGTCAGCCCGGAGAAGCTCGAGCGCCACCGCAAGGTGTTCACCTCGACCGTTTATGAAACCGAACACCCGGTGGTGCGTGTGCACCCCATCAGCGGCGAGCGCGTGCTGCAACTGGGCCAGTTCGTCAAACGCATCAAAGGTTATTCACAGGCCGACTCTGCGCACCTGTTCGCGGTGCTGCAAGGGCATGTCACCCGCCTGGAAAACACCGTGCGCTGGCGCTGGCAGGTCGGTGATGTGGCGATCTGGGATAACCGCGCCACCCAGCATTACGCGCTGGACGACTACGGCACTCAGCCGCGCATCGTGCGCCGGGTGACCTTGGCCGGCGAAGTGCCGGTGGGGGTTGATGGGCAGTTGAGCCGGACTACTCGTAAAGGCTGATATGGCTGGGGGCCGCTTTGCGGCCCTTCGCGGGCAAGCCCGCTCCCACAGGTTTCGGCGGCGCTGCATGACCCTGTGGGAGCGGGTTCACCGGAACGCCGGACCGCCGCGAAGGCCGCAAAGCGGCCCCAGATCGACTAGACATACTCAAATCTCGCTATCACAAGCCAGCAACTGCCTGACCAGCCCCTGCGCCAACGGCGACAAGCCATATCCCACCCGGCTGACCACGCCATAGCGGGTGTAGCACTCGTCTTCCTGCTCCTGAGTCAGGTCGACCAGTTGCAGTGCCACCAGCCCACCTTCCCCCTGATACGGCCGCAGATTGGCGCTGCAGGCGATGCCGATGGTGTCCGAGTGCGCGACCACATTGAGCAGCGCATAACCATGCTCACACTCGACGCTAGGCAAAAAGTCCTGGCGGCCACTGAGGTCGCTGAGGATCTTGCGGATGTTCGGCGGGCGGAAGGTAGTCGCCAGCGGATAGTCGAACAGATCCCGCGCGCGCACTTCTGCTTGCTTGGTCAGCGGATGCCCGGCGCGGCAGCAGAAGTGCCAGCGCTGCGGCGTCAGCTTGTGCACGCGGTAGTCCGGATCGGCTTCGAACTGACGCGTGTCGGCGACAAAGAACTCGATCTCTTCGGCCATCAAGCGGCGGTTCAGCGCCTGCCAGTTATCCACCTGAAAACAGGTGCGCGCCGCCGGGTACTCGGCAACGAACCGCGCCACCGCCCGCGGCACCAACCCACCCGCAGGCGCTGGCCCCGAGCCGAAGCGGACCAGGCCGGTAGTCGCGCCGTTGAACTGGTTGATCTCGTTGGCCAGGTTATGTGCGCCATGTACCAGCCGACGCGCGTGCTCAAGCACCAGCAAACCCTGCCGGGTCGGCGCCAGCTCCTTGCTGGCGCGGTCGATCAGGCGACAGCCGACGTTGTGCTCGAGGGTCTGGATGCTTCGGCTGAAGGCCGATTGCGACAGGCTCACGGCGACGGCCGCAGCGACGAAGCTGCGGTGCTCGACCAGGGCGATGAAGTGGCGCAGTTGGCGCAGATCTATATGCATTTTCTACATTAAAACTTTCGGTGAAATGCAATTGGCAGGAGGGGTTGTGAACCTTATAAAGGGTGTTACTTATTCCACAAAATATGAATTAAACATATTTATAGACCCAATAAGAATATAAGCCTGCCAGACCGCGATTCGGTTCCGCCAACGGAAATGCTCGCCAAGGCCCACGCCTCCAGGAGCATCCGTATGTCTCGACTTTCCCGCTGGCCCGCCCGGGCCTCATTGTTTGCCCTGCAACCGCTTGCCGCTGGAGTGCTGCTGGCGGCGGCCAACAGCAGCTTTGCCGACCAACCCGTCAGCGCCACGCCTGCGGTGGAGGCGGGTGCCCAGCTCGGTACGGTCACGGTCAACGCCCGCCGCCGCGAAGAAACCGCGCAAAGCGTACCCACCCCGATCAGTGTGCTCAGCAGCGAAACCCTCGAAACCCAGCGCATCTACCGTGTGCAGGATCTGCAACAGCTGGTGCCGAGCACCAACGTCTCCTACGTGCATGCACGTCAGTCGAGCATTTCCATCCGGGGCCTGGGCAACAACCCCGCAAGCGATGGCCTCGAAGGCAGCGTCGGCATCTATCTGGACAACGTCTACCTCGGCCGCCCGGGCATGGCCGTGTTCGACCTGCTCGACGTCGAGCAACTGGAAGTGCTGCGCGGCCCGCAAGGCACCTTGTTCGGCAAGAACACCACCGCTGGCGTGCTCAACATCACCACGCGCAAACCCACCTTCCATACAGAGGGCAGCGTGCAGACCTCGCTGGCCGAAGACGGCTACTGGCAGACCCAGGCCAGCTACTCCGGCCCGCTCAGCGACACCCTGGCTGGGCGCATCAGCGCTTACCGCACCGAAGACGATGGCTATGTGAAGAACGTCTACAACGGCGATGATCTCAATGGCGGCAAGCGCCAGGGCTTTCGTACCCAGTTGCTGTTCAAGCCCAACGAGGCGTTCAACCTGCGCTGGATCGGCGAGTACAACGAAGAGGACTCCAACAACGGCATCCTCAGCCTGTACAGCACTGGCCCGACCATCAACGGCGTCAACCGTTACGAGAGCCTGGCCAATCAGGCCGGCGCAACGCTGGTGTCGGGCAAGGACCGCAAGGTCAACTTCGACTCCGATCAGCAGGTCACGGTGTTCCAGGGCGGCACCTCGGTGGAGGCCAACTGGACCCTGCCCAATGACTTCACCCTGACCTCGATCAGCGCTTACCGCTGGTGGGACTTCACCCCGCGCAACGACGACGGCCTCAACGTGGCCGCCAGCTACAACGCCGGCGTGTCGGTGCGCGACAAGCAGTACTCGCAGGAAATCCGCCTGGCCTCGCCGACCGGCGGCTTCTTCGATTACGTGCTCGGCGCCTACTACTTCAAGCAGGACCTGGATAACAAATCGTTCAACTATTACGGCCCCCAGGCGGACATCTGGAACGCCACCCCGGCGGGCGCGCTGGCCAACGTCACCACGATCGGCAACGGCCACATCGATACCGACAGCTATGCGCTGTTCGCCCAGGGCACCTGGCACCTGACCGATCGGCTCGACTTCACTGCCGGCGTGCGCGGCACCTATGAAGAGAAAAGCGCCTGGGTCGACCGCGCCTTGCCCAGCGGTGGCGCGGCGGTTACCGGAGCGGCCGCTGCCGCGCGCAATGGTCGGGTTGGCGCCTACGATTCGGGCGACCTCAACCAGTACAGCTTCAGCCCGACCGGCCTGCTCAGCCTGAGCTACCGCTTCAGCGACGCCGTACTCGGTTACGCCAGCCTCACCCATGGCGAGAAGTCCGGCGGGGTCAACCTTACCGTCGGCGCCGCGCCACGGCTGGGCACCGACTCGTTGCTGGTCGGCACCGAGCGGGTCAACAACGCCGAGATTGGCCTCAAAACCACGCTGTTCGACAACCGCCTGCAGCTCAACAGCAACCTGTTCTGGGCCCAGGTGCATGGCTACCAGGCCAACGTCTACGACCAGGTCAACCGCGTGCAGTATCTGGCCAACGCCGGCAGCGTGCGTTCGCGCGGGGTCGAGTTCGAAGCCACGGCGCTGCCGATCCAGGGCCTGACCCTGAACTTCAACGGCTCGTGGAACGACGTGCGCTACACCGACTACAAGGACGCGCCATGCCCACCGGAAGTAAGCCTGGCCAATGCCACCGCCACCTGCGACCTGTCTGGCCATCAAGTGGTCGGCGCTTCCAAGTACATCGCCAACTTCAACGGCCAGTACAAATGGCAGCTGACGGATCGCATCGAGCCTTACGTTACCGCCAGCTACGCCTTCCGCTCGCGGGCGGTGGGCACCATCGATGACTCCGACTTCGGCCAGATCCCCAGCTACGCGCTGGTCAACCTCTCTACCGGCGTGCGCCTGGACCAGGGCGACGGCGTCGTCGACCTGTCGCTGTGGGTGAAAAACGCCGGTGACAAAACCTACTTCACCAGCCTGTGGAACTCCGCCAACGGCGGTTATGCCGGCGTGCTCGGCACCCCACGCACCTTCGGCGCCACCGCCCGTTACGACTTCTAAGTACAAGGAGCTTTGCCATGAATGCCAAGACCGAAACCCTCGACCTGCCCGAAGGCGCCTGCCTGACTGCCAAGGTCCCCGACCGTGACGAAGCGCTGCTCGGCGACGTGGTGGTCAACCCGTACCGGCTGGCGCCGCTGACCGCGATCATCCGCGATGGCGGCCGTGCGATCAGCGCCGCCCATGTGCGCGTGCGCGGTCGTGGCGAACGCGGCGTCGATATCAGCTACGACGTCAGCGACCGCTCGCTGTGGACCTACGGCGGCATCCCGGTGTTTGGCCTGTACCCGGACTACGTCAACCAGGTCGAAGTCAGCTATAAGCTCGACGGCGAGCGCATCCGCGAGCAGTACCAGATCTACGCCCCGGCCGTGCGCCTGCCGGTGGTGGCCAAGCAGACCGCCGCCTTGCCGGAAGTGGTACCAGTCAAGGTCGCACCGGGCTTCGAGCAGCGCCTGTACCTGTTCAACCACCTGCTCGGCGATATCCCCGGCGGCCGTGCGCTTAAGTGGAATGCCCTGGGCGGCGCTGCCGAGTGGGATCAGGTCGGCAACAACTGGATTGCCGACAGCAATGGTGACGTACGCTGGTATCTGGACATCGAGCAGATCCACGACTCCAACCGCCGCGACGGCCTCGGCGGGACCATGGGCTTCCAGCAGACCCGCGACGGCAAGCTGATCTGGGGTCAAGGCCAGACCTACTCCAAGTACGACCTGCTCGGCCGCCAGGTGTGGCAGCGCAACCTGCCGGACAAGTTCGCCGACTTCTCCCACGAGATTCGCGAAACTCCGCACGGCACCTACCTGCTGCGGGTCGGCACCAGCGACTATCGCCGCCCCGACGGCAAGCGCGTGCGTTCGGTGCGCGACCACATCATCGAGGTCAACGAAGCCGGCGATGTGCTCGAGTTCTGGGACCTCAACCAGATCCTCGACCCGTACCGCGGCGACCTGCTGGAAACCCTCGGCAAGGCCGCCGTGCAATTGCCCGCTGGCGTGGCCTGCCAGGACAGCAACCTGGCCAATGAACTGGCCGAAGGCGACCTGCCGTTTGGCGACATCCCGGGCGTCGGCACCGGGCGCAACTGGGCCCACGTCAATGCCATCGACTACGACGCAGATGACGACAGCATTATCATTTCAGCACGCCACCAAGGCGTGGTTAAGATCGGTCGCGACAAGCAAGTGAAGTGGATTCTGGCCTCGCCGCAGGGCTGGCCGCAGCGCCTGCGCGACAAGGTGCTGACGCCGATCGCCAGCGAGGGCTTCGACTGGTCGTGGACCCAGCACACCGCCTGGCTCACCGGCAAAGGCACGCTGACCGTGTTCGATAACGGCTGGGGCCGCGACTTTGCCGCGACCAAGCTCAGCGGCAACTACAGCCGCGCCGTCGAATACCGCATCGATGAAGCCAAAGGCACTGTCGAGCAGGTCTGGGAATACGGCAAAGAGCGCGGAGACGAGTGGTACAGCCCGGTCACCTCGGTGGTCGCCTACCGGCCGGAAACCGACACCCAGTTCATCTACTCGGCCTCGGTCGGCTTCCTCACCAAGGACAAACTCACTACCACCACCCTCAACGAAGTGCGCCGCGGCACCCAGGAAGTGCTGGTCGAGCTCAAGGTGCTCAGCCGCCAGCCAGGCAGCGTCGGCTACCGCGCGCTGGTCATCGAACTCGACAAAGCTTTCTAACGGCGCACACGGTCCCCGTAGGAGCGGCCTTGTGTCGCGAAAGGCCAGCGTAGCTGGCCCGGCGATATCAGCGGCGAAGCTGAAAATGCGGGGCCGCTACGCGACCCTTTCGCGACACAAGGCCGCTCCTACACCAGAACTGCGCCACTCCCCCCCAACCGCCGGGCCAGCGTCGCTGGCCTTTCGCGATGCACGGGGCTACTGTTGTCGGGCCCTGCGCGGGCCGCGCAACGCTGGCGAAAATCGGACGAGGTGTTCAACCACTCGTTCTTTTTTTCGAACAGCCTATTGTCCAAGACCCAACAGACCCTTACGATTCGTTTGAGATTTCAAACGCTCAAGCCCCGTATCGGCCGTTTTCCGTGTTGGGGTGCGTGTTCAACAATCAATAATTCGCTCCGTGCGCTCACGGTGCTCAAGGGAAGCCGACATGCAGCTCAAAGACGCTCAGTTGTTCCGCCAGCAAGCCTT
The DNA here is from genome assembly GCF_050496565.1 of Pseudomonas shirazensis. GTDB lineage: Bacteria > Pseudomonadota > Gammaproteobacteria > Pseudomonadales > Pseudomonadaceae > Aquipseudomonas > Aquipseudomonas shirazensis_A. The sequence goes on along the minus strand of NZ_JBNWAE010000021.1, from coordinate 18,652 downwards.
CGTCAACGGTGAATGGCTGGACGCGGACAACGGCCAGACCATCAAGGTGACCAACCCGGCTACCGGTGAAGTCATCGGCACCGTGCCAAAGATGGGCGCCGCTGAAACCCGCCGCGCCATCGAAGCTGCCGACAAGGCCCTGCCGGCCTGGCGTGCCCTGACTGCCAAAGAGCGTTCGAACAAGCTGCGTCGCTGGTTCGAGCTGATGATCGAGAACCAGGACGACCTGGCTCGCCTGATGACCACCGAGCAAGGCAAGCCGCTGGCCGAAGCCAAGGGCGAAATCGCCTACGCCGCCTCGTTCATCGAGTGGTTCGCCGAGGAAGCCAAGCGCGTCTATGGCGACACCATCCCGGGCCATCAGCCAGACAAGCGCCTGATCGTCATCAAGCAGCCAATCGGCGTTACCGCGGCCATCACCCCGTGGAACTTCCCGGCCGCGATGATCACCCGTAAAGCCGGCCCGGCCCTGGCCGCTGGCTGCACCATGGTGCTCAAGCCTGCTTCGCAGACCCCGTATTCCGCTCTGGCCCTGGCCGAGCTGGCCACCCGCGCCGGCATCCCGGCTGGCGTGTTCAGCGTCGTCACCGGCAGCGCTGGCGACATCGGCACCGAGCTGACCGGCAACTCGATCGTGCGCAAGCTGTCCTTCACCGGCTCGACCGAAATCGGCCGCCAGCTGATGCAGGAATGCGCCAAGGACATCAAAAAAGTCTCGCTGGAGCTGGGTGGCAACGCCCCGTTCATCGTGTTTGACGACGCTGACCTGGACAAGGCCGTTGAAGGCGCGATCATCTCCAAGTACCGCAACAACGGCCAGACCTGCGTCTGCGCCAACCGTATCTACGTGCAGGACGGCGTCTACGACGCGTTCGCCGAGAAGCTCAAGGCCGCTGTGGCCAAGCTCAAGATCGGTAACGGCCTGGAAGACGGCACCACCACCGGCCCACTGATCGACGGCAAGGCTGTCGCCAAGGTCCAGGAGCACATCCAGGACGCGGTCAGCAAAGGCGCCAAGATCCTGTCCGGCGGCAAGCTGATCGAAGGCAACTTCTTCGAACCGACCATCCTCGTCGACGTGCCGAAAACCGCGGCCGTAGCCAAGGAAGAGACCTTCGGCCCACTGGCGCCGCTGTTCCGCTTCAAAGACGAAGCCGAAGTCATCGCCATGTCCAACGACACCGAATTCGGCCTGGCCTCGTACTTCTACGCCCGCGACATGAGCCGTGTGTTCCGTGTTGCCGAAGCGCTGGAGTACGGCATGGTCGGCATCAACACCGGCTTGATCTCCAACGAAGTTGCGCCATTCGGCGGCATCAAGGCCTCGGGCCTGGGCCGCGAAGGTTCCAAGTACGGCATCGAGGACTACCTCGAAATCAAGTACCTGTGCATCAGCGTCTGATCCAGTAGCAAGGTTTTTACCTCTGCCAGCGGGGCGCGAGAGCGACGTCTCGCTGGTCTTTTTATATTGCAGGACTTGGTGGCCCGGGCGCTCGCGCCAGTCGATCAACGAATACTGATCGCGAACAGACCCAGCCACCCCCAAGCGCCGCTATTAATCGGCGCAATTGAGGGCACTATGAGCAAGACCAACGAATCCTTGATGCAACGTCGTGTCGCCGCCGTCCCACGTGGCGTTGGCCAGATCCACCCGATCTTCGTCGATACCGCGAAGAACGCTACCGTGATCGACGTTGAAGGCCGCGAACTGATCGACTTCGCCGGCGGCATCGCCGTACTCAACACCGGCCACCTGCACCCGAAAGTGGTTGCCGCTGTTCAGCACCAGCTGACCAAGGTCAGCCACACCTGCTTCCAGGTGCTGGCCTACGAGCCTTACGTCGAGCTGTGCGAAAAAATCAACGAGCTGGTCCCAGGCGACTTCGACAAGAAGACCCTGCTGGTCACCACCGGCTCCGAAGCGGTTGAAAACGCCGTCAAGATCGCCCGCGCTGCCACTGGCCGTGCTGGCGTGATCGCCTTCACCGGCGGCTACCACGGCCGTACCATGATGACCCTGGGTCTGACCGGTAAAGTCGTACCGTACTCGGCCGGCATGGGCCTGATGCCAGGCGGCATCTTCCGCGCGATCTTCCCGAACGAACTGCACGGCGTGAGCATCGACGACTCGATCGCTTCCATCGAGCGCATCTTCAAGAACGACGCCGAGCCTAAAGACATCGCTGCAATCATCATCGAGCCAGTTCAGGGCGAAGGTGGTTTCATCCCGGTGACCAAGCCGTTCATGCAGCGCCTGCGCGCCCTGTGCGACCAGCACGGCATCCTGCTGATCGCCGACGAAGTGCAGACCGGCGCTGGCCGTACTGGCACCTTCTTCGCCATGGAACAGATGGGCGTTGCGCCTGACCTGACCACCTTCGCCAAATCCATCGCTGGCGGCTTCCCGCTGGCCGGTGTGTGCGGCAAGGCCGAATACATGGACGCCATCGCTCCAGGCGGCCTGGGCGGCACCTACGCCGGTTCGCCAATCGCCTGCGCCGCGGCCCTGGCCGTGATCCAGGTGTTCGAAGAAGAAAAACTGCTCGACCGCAGCAAGGCTGTTGGCGAGCACCTGGTCGCTGGCCTGCGCCAGATCCAGGCCAAGCACCCGATCATCGGTGATGTGCGTGCACTGGGTTCGATGATTGCCGTTGAAGTGTTCGACGCCGCTGGCTCGCACACGCCAAACGCTGCAGCCGTCAACCAGGTTGTGGCCAAGGCGCGCGACAAGGGCCTGATCCTGCTGTCGTGCGGTACTTACGGCAACGTCCTGCGCATCCTGGTGCCGCTGACCGCCGAAGACGCCCTGCTCGACAAGGGCCTGGCGATCATCGAAGAGTGCTTCGCTGAACTCGCGTAATGTGACCCGCGTCAGAAAAAAACCCGCCTAGGCGGGTTTTTTTATGCCTGTCGACCGGGCTAGACGCTATCGTTAGCCCACGGACCTGTTTTGGAAGCTGCAACGGATTGCGTGACACGATTACTCAGGAGTAGCCCATGAGCGTTGCAAACCCCACCCCGCCTTGCGTTTTGATTGCCGAAGGCGACCCATGGGTGCGCGACATGCTGCGCGAAACCCTGCTCAGCGTGCGCTGCGACGCCCGCTTGCAGATCTGCGCCGACGGTGCCCAGGCGCTGGCGGCACTGGCCAGCAAACCTGACCTGATCATCGCCGACCGTGAGTTGGTAGGTGACATTGATGGCCTCGACCTGCTGCGCAAAGTGCGTGGCAAAAGCCAGACGCCGAGCCTGCCGTTCATTTTGCTGAGCAACCGCAGCGACAGCGCCAGCGTGCGTGAAGTGTTGCCGTTGCAACCCACCGAATACCTGAGCAAACCGCTCAACATCGACAAACTGCGCAGGCGCCTCGAAGTGCTGCTGACCAGCGCCGGCGAGGAGATCGCCTGCCCGGTGCCGCCGCTCAGCCCCGGAGCCAAGCTGCCGGCGTACCTTGAGCAGCGCCGTGCCAGTGCCGATGGCGGGCCGTTGCTGGCTGACGTCGAGCAGGCCATCAAGCGCGCGCTCAATCCGCAAGGGCTGGACCTGCGCGTGCTTGAAGAAGAGGTACGCAGTGACCCGCAGATCACCGCAGTATTGATCGCCGCCGCCAACAGCGCGGCGATGCACAGCGATGCCCCGGCACAAACCCTGCTGCAAGCGCTGAACAAGCTCGGCAGCACCCAGAGCATGAACCTGGTGCTCGGCTTGACCCTCAAGCGCAGCGCGCGCCTGAGCGACCCACTGCTGGCCCGGCATGCCGCGCACTACTGGGACTTGTCGCTGCACACCGCAGAGTACGGCCGCACCCTGGCGCGCATGCTTGAAGTTGATGAAGGTCGCTGCTACTGCGCCGGCCTGCTGCATTGCCTGGGCGACCTGGCCGTGCTGCGTTGCCTGCAGGAGTGGCGCCTGGCCGGCGGTGAGCTGGATGAAGATCAGGTGCAGCTGTCGCTCAACGAATTCGGCGCCCCATTCGGCTCGGCGCTGCGCACCCGCTGGCGCTTGCCATTGCCGCTGCGCGAGCTGATTGCGGCGGTGTATGCCTTGGGCGGCGGGGTCTATTCGCGGGAGATTCTGGCCATGAGCCTGGCCGGGCAACTGGCGCGGGTGCCGGCTGATCAAGGCCTGGAAAAAGTCGCCAGCAACAAGACTGCACGGCTGCTGAAACTCGGCCTGCCAGAGCTGAACCGGTTGCGCAGGGTCGACGCCGCGCCACTCGACGAGGCTGCCGCCAGCCAGGCGCCCCCGACCGATGAAGCGTCCACGGTCAGCAAAGAGTAACTACAGGCTTCGCGACAAAACCTGACGCTCAAAGTGCGATTTGTTTCACAAATCGCTCTGCTGTGCTGATTTTTCCTACTTCAACACGCAACTTTTTTGCGAATGACCCGTCAGACCGTTCGATTTTAGGCCTGCAGAACACCGTGTCCCAGGTCTCTACCCGCTTCCGGTTCACAAGGACGTGTCATGCCCCCACTCGCGCAACGCGGCGCGGTGACTGTTGCTGTCGCCCGCTCATTCGCCTCGCTTGTCCCTTCGCTATGCCTGCTGCTGGCAGGTCTGCTGGTCAGCCAGTCAGCCTCGGCAGCCGTTGCCGATGAAGAATTGCGCCAACGCGAGCGCGAGCGAATCCTGCGCGAGCAACTCGATACCCGCCCCGACGTGCGCCTGGAAGCTGCACCTGTGGCCGAGGCCCTGACGCGCCTGCCGCGTGATGAAAAGCCCTGCTTCAAGATCAACGACATCCGCCTGATCGGCGAGGCTGCCGAGCAGTTCCAGTGGGCGCTGCAGGCCGCCAACCCCAGCGACGATCCAGCGCTGGGCCAGTGCCTGGGCGGTGCCGGCATCAACCTGACGATGAAGCGCATGCAGAACGCGATCATCGCCAAAGGCTACGTCACCACGCGCGTCCTGGCCGAAGCGCAAGACCTCAACAGCGGCATTCTGGTGTTGACCGTGATCCCCGGCCGTATCGGCCAGGTGCGCTTTGCCGAGGGCACCAGCGGGCGCGCCAACGCCTGGAACGCGATGCCGGCCAAGCCCGGCGACCTGCTCAACCTGCGCGACATCGAACAAGCGCTGGAAAACTTCAAACGGGTGCCCACTGCCGAGGCCGATATCCGCATCGCGCCTGCCGCCAGCAGCACCGCCAAGCCGGGCGAGAGCGACGTGATCATCGCCTGGCGCCAGCGCTTCCCGGCGCGCCTGAGCCTGTCGGTGGACAACAGCGGTAGCAAGACCACCGGCAAATACCAGGGCGCCGTGGCGCTGTCGCTGGACAACCCGCTGTCGCTCAATGACCTATTCTACGCCAGCTTCAACCACGACCTGGGCGGCGGCACCTCCGGCGACAAAGGCTCGAAGGGGCACACGCTGCATTACTCGCTGCCGTTCGGTTACTGGCAGCTGGCGTTCACCAGCAGCGAGTACGACTACCACCAGACCGTTGCCGGGGCCAACCAGGACTTCCTCTACCGCGGCGAAAGCCGCAACAACGAGCTGCGCCTGTCGCGCCTGGTGTACCGCGATGCGGTGCGCAAGACCACGATGTGGGGCAGCCTGTGGACGCGCTCTTCGGAAAACTTCATCGACGACACCGAACTGCTCCAGCAACACCGGCGCATGGCCGGTTGGCAGGCGGGCATTGGCCATCGTGAGTTCATCGGCGCTTCAACCCTCGACCTGGGCCTGAGCTACCGCCGTGGCACTGGCGCTCACAGCGCTTTGGAGGCGCCGGAAGAAGCCTTCGGCGACGGCACCGCCCGCTCGAAAATCATCCAGGCCGACGCCCAGCTGCAGGTGCCGTTCGACGCCTACGGCCAGCGCCTGCGTTACATCGGCGGCTGGCGCGCACAGTGGAACCGCACCGAGCTGGTCCCGCAAGACCGCTTCAGCATCGGCACGCGCTACTCGGTGCGTGGTTTCGATGGCGAGAACATCCTCTCGGCCGACCGCGGCTGGACCCTGAGCAACGAACTTGGCCTGGCCCTGGGCAGCAGCGGCCAGGAGCTGTACGCCGGGGTCGACTATGGCGAAGTCGGCGGCAACTCCGCCGACTATCTGGTTGGCCGGCGCCTGGCCGGTGCCGTGGTCGGTGTGCGTGGCGGCTACCGCAACCTCTCCTACGACTGGTCGTGGGGTACGCCGTTGAAAAAGCCCGATGGCTTTGAAACCGCCAACTTCACCAGCGCGTTTACCGTCGCGCTGTCGTTCTGAGGAGGCTGTCATGCGCATCGACAGCTTCGACATCACCGCCCCGGGCCTGATCGACGAACCGTGGAACGAAGCCACCGCGCTGGGCGCTGCGACCTGGCTGTGGATGCATTCCACGGCTCATCGCGACGCCCCGTTGCACAGCCTCGCCAGCCTGCTGCTGCCGGCGCTCAAGCACCGCCAATTCGTGCTGGGCAGCGAAGGCGGTCGCCCGGTGTTTTTCGTCTCCTGGCTGAACCTCAGCGCGGCCGCCGAACAGCGCTACCTGACCCGCTCGCCGATCGAGCTGGACGAAGCCGACTGGTGCAGCGGCGAGCGCATGTGGATCAACGACTGGGTCACCCCGTTCGGCCACAGCGTCGCCCTCAGCCGCCTACTGGCGCGGCGCCTGTTCACTGACCGCTGCATGCGTGCACTGCACCACCGCGGCGAAGAGCAGGGGCTCAGGGTCAACACTTTTCATGGCATCGGGGTGATCCCGGAGCAGGCGCGCGCCTGGTTTGCCGCTCACCCATTGGCCACCGACGCCTGACGCAAAGGGATTTGCAATGAACAAGCATCTGTATCGCATCATCTTCAACAAGGCGCGCGGCCTGCTCATGGTCGTCGCCGAAACCGTCAGCAGCGCCGGCAAAGCGCCAGGCGTGAGCAGCGGCAGCGGCGTGGTGGCCAAGCCCTGTGTTGCCAGCCTCAACGGCCTGCGTTTCGCCCTGATGGGCGCCCTTGGCCTGATCAGCCTCAGCGTGGCCCCGGCCTGGGCTGCCGGCATCGTTGCCGATCCTGGTGCACCGGGCGGCCAGCAGCCGATGGTGATCGACAGCGCCAACGGCACGCCGCAGGTCAACATCCGTGCACCGAGCGCCGGCGGGGTGTCGCGCAACGACTACAGCCAGTTCGACGTCGACGGCCGAGGCGCGATCCTCAACAACGCGGTCGGCAACAGCAAGACCCAGCTGGGCGGCTGGATCGAGGGCAACCCATACCTTGGCCGGGGCAGTGCCAAGGTCATCCTCAACGAGGTCAATTCGAGCAACCCGAGCCAGTTGCGTGGCTACGTCGAAGTCGCCGGCCAGCGCGCCGAAGTAGTCATCGCCAATCCGGCCGGGATCACCTGTGACGGCTGCGGCTTCATCAACGCCGACCGCTCGACCCTGACCACCGGCCGCGCACAGATGGAGAACGGCCGCATCACCGGCTACCGCGTCGAAGGCGGCACCCTGAGCATTACCGGCAAGGGCCTGGATGCCCGCGACAGCGACTACACCGACCTGATCGCGCGCAGCGTCGAGGTCAACGCCGGGATCTGGGCCAACGACCTCAAGGTTACCGCCGGGCGCAATCAGGTCAACGCCGACAATACTCAGGCCACCGCCCTGGCCAAGGACGACAGCGCTCAGCCCGAGGTGGCCATCGACGTTGCCGAGCTGGGCGGCATGTACGCCGGCAAGATCAAGCTGGTCGGTACCGAGGCCGGGGTTGGCGTACGCAACGCCGGGCAGATCGGCGCCATGGCCGGTGACGTGGTGATCAGCGCCGACGGCAAGCTGCTCAACCAGGGCGCCATCAGCAGTGCCGGTGCTACCCGCGTGGCAAGCGCCACGGCGGTGGAAAACAGCGGCAGCCTGTACGCCAAGGGCGACCTGCACGCCAGCAGCCAAGGCACGGTCACCAACACCGGCGAGCTGGCCGCGCAGGGCAATCTGAACGTCGACGCGGCCAAGCTCGACAGCAGCCGCGACTCGCTGCTGGCCGCCGGTGTTGACGCCCAAGGTGCGTCCAGCGGCAACGCCACGCTCACGGTCAAGGCCAAGCAGATTGCCGCCCACGGCCAGAACCACGCCAGCGGCACCCTTGATCTGCAAGGCGACACGGTTAACCTCAGCCACAGCCGCAGCTACGCCGGCAACCTCAACCTGACCGCCAACAACGGCGACCTCGACCTCAGCTCCAGCACGATCGACAGCGCTGGCCGCCTCGACGCCAAAGCCAGCGCAACCGTGCGCAGCGACAGCGCCAAGGTCAATGTCGGCAACCTGCAGGTCAACGCCGACAAGCTCTCGAACAACGGCGGCGAACTGGTTCAGACCGGCACCGCAGCAAGCGTGATCAAGGTCGCCGACCAGCTCGACAACAGCGACGGGCGCATCGCCAGCAACGCCCACGACCTCAGCCTCGACGCGGGCACTCTGGCCAACCGCAAAGGCAAGGTCGAGCATGCCGGCAGCGGCACACTCGACGTCCGTGCACGCGAAGTCGACGGTAACGGCGGCACCTTGGCCAGCAACGGCGCCCTGCAGCTCAGCGCGCAAAAGGCCCAGCTTGCCAACGGCCAGACCCAAGGCCGGCAAGTGCTGCTCGACAGCCGTGACCTCGATACCCGTGGCGGCACCGTGATCGCTACCCACGCCGGCACTCTGCAAGTGCGCGACGCGCAGCGCCTGGACAACCGTGGCGGCACCCTAGCTGCTGGCGGCGCCATGACCGTCACTGCCGGCGAAGTGCTCAACGACGGCGGCACGCTCAGCGCCGGCAATACCCTCAACCTGAACGCCGACAGCCTCAGCAACATCGCCGGCACCCTCGCCTCGACCCAGGCCATGCAAGTGATTGCCGGCCAGCTCGACAACAGCGGCGGCACCCTCGGCTCGGTCGAGGCCGGGCTGTTCGTGGAAGTCAGCAACGGTAAGATGCAGAACCAGAGCGGGCGCCTCGAAGCGGCTGGCGATATTCAACTCGGCGCACTTGGTTTGAACAACAGCCAGGGCGTGATCAGTGGCCGCGAGCTGCTGCTCGACAGCCGTGGGCAGACCGTCAACAACGATGGCGGCATCCTCGATGCACGGGCCAGGCTCGACCTGCGCAGCGGCGAGCTGCACAACAGCGGCGGGCTGATCCAGGCCGGCGGCCGGCTGTTCGTCGACACCGGCAACGCGGCCCTGCACAACAGTGCCTCGGGCGCTGACCGAGGCATCGTCGGCCAGGCCGAGGTCGAACTGCGCAGCGCGCAGCTGGATAACCAGCAAGGCTTTATCGGCGCCAAGGGCAACCTGCTGCTGGCAGCCACCACCCTCAACAACCAGGGCCAGATCGCCGGCGAAAGCCAGGTGCAGCTGCTCGGTAACCGCCTCGACAACCAGGGCGGCCAGGTGCAGGCAAAAGGTGCGTTGATCGTTGAACAGAATGAGCGCATCGACAACCGTGGCGGCCTGCTGCGCAGTGCTGGGCAAACCCAGCTGACCACCGCGCAGCTGAACAACCGCACCAGCCAGGGCAACGAGCAAGGCATCGAAGGCCAGTCGCTGCTGCTGCGTGCCGACACGCTGCAGAACCAGCAAGGCGCCCTGCGCGCTGACGCCGGTATCGACCTCGGCCTGGCCCAGGCGCTGTACAACGACGCCGGCCTGATCTCGGCTGGCAGCGAACTGCGCCTGGCCGATCGCGACCCGGCGCAGAACCGCGTGGTCGTCAACAATGGCAGCGGCACCTTGCTCGGCGGCAGCCTGCTGTCGCTCAACGCAGCATACTTCAGCGGCAGTGGCCGCCTGCTCAGCCTCGGTGACCTGATCCTGCGCCAGCAGGGCAACCTCAGCCTCGGCGGCCAGGTGCAAGCCAACGGCAAGGTCGATATCGATATCGGCGGCGCCCTGTACAACAGCGGCAAGCTGCTCGCCGGGCAAGCGCTGCTCGTGCGCGGCCAGGCGCTGGACAACGCCGCCAGCGGCGAAATGGCAGCCACCCAGGTCGACCTGCGGGTCAACGGCCAACTGCACAACCGTGGCCTCATCGACGGCCAGCAGGTGCGCCTGCAAGCCGATGAGCTGTTCAACCTTGGCACCGGGCGCATTTACGGCGACCGTCTGGCCATCGCCAGCCGCACCCTGGCCAACCTCGACGAAGCAGGCAAGGCCCCGGTTATCGCCGCCCGTGAGCGGCTGGACATCGGCAGCCAGCGCATCGACAACCGCGAAGATGCGCTGATCTTCAGCGCCGGCGACCTTGCCATCGGCGGCACGCTGGATGGCAACGATCAGGCCAGCGGCCGCGCCGACCTGCTGGCCAACGCCAGCGCCACGGTTGAGTCGCTGGGCGCCATGAGCCTGAACATCCGCGAGCTGCGCAACACCAACGAGCACTTCAGCACCGTCGAGGTTGAAGTCAGCCGCGAGCAGTTGCAGGAATTCCAGATCACCGGCTCGCCCAACCGCTATCGCCCTGATCAGGTCTCGGTCTACCGCGACGAAGTCGATCACCTGGTCGCCCCGGATGGCGTACGCGACAACTTCAACCGCTACGACTACACCCGCAGCGTGGTCGAAACCCGTATCGCCACCTCAGCGCCTGGGCAGATTCTTGCCGGCGGCAACCTGACCTTCAGCGGCGACAGCGTACTCAACGACAAGAGCCGGATTCTGGCCGGTGGCCTGCTCCAGGCCGGCGCCGCGCAAGTGACCAACACCGAGGTGGACGGCCAGCGGGTGACCACCGATGCCGGCACCGCGACCAACTTCTACCGCATCCAGCGCAAGGGCCGTGACAGCCAGGGCCGCAGAATCACCCAGTACCGCCCGGCGCCGCTGATCCAGGACATCGACCTGACCCCCACCGAGTACGGCCAGTACGCCGTGGTCAACGGCAGCGGCACCCAACTGAGCGGTCGCGAGCTGCTCCAGGTCGGCCAGCAGGTGGCCACGGTCGGTGCAGTCAACGCGGAGGTTGGCCAGCAGTACCGGGTCGGCGCCGTGGTCGAGGTCAAGCTCAACAACGGCCAGGGCATTGCCGACCAGGTGCGCACCGGCGGCCTGAACCTGGCGCTGCCCAATAACAGCCTGTTCCGGACCAACCCCGCAGGCACCAGCAACTACCTGATCGAAACCGATCCGCGCTTTACCAGCTACCGCAAATGGCTGTCGTCGGACTACATGCTCGAGCGCCTGCAGTTTGACCCGGCGCAGACGCAGCAACGCCTTGGCGACGGTTTCTACGAGCAGAAGCTGATCCGCGAGCAGATCGCCCAGCTCACTGGCCGGCGCTTCCTCGACGGCTTTGCCAACGACGAAGCGCAGTACCGCGCCCTGATCGACAACGCCGTGACCCTGGCCAGCGACTGGAACCTGGTGCCGGGCATTGCCCTGAGCGCCGAGCAAATGGCCCAGCTGACCAGCGACATCGTCTGGCTGGTCGAGCGCGACGTCACCCTGGCCAACGGCGAATCGCGCAAGGTGCTGGTGCCGCAGGTCTACGTGCGTGTGCAAGAGGGCGACGTCAACGGCAACGGCGCGCTGATCGCCGGCCAGCAACTGAAGATCGACCTGTCCGGCGACCTGATCAACAGCGGCAGCCTCGGTGGCCGTAGCGTGGTCGCGCTGACCGCGCAGAACATCGACAACCTCGGTGGCCGCATCCAGGGCAACAACGTCGCGCTGCAGACCCGCGACAACCTGAATAACCTCGGCGGCCTGATCGGCGCCACCGACAGCCTCGCCATTGACGCCGGGCAGGACATCAACAGCCGCTCGCTGAGCCGCGACAGCAGCAGCGAGCAAGGCACCCGCAGCAACCTGTCGCGGGTCGCCGGGCTGTTTGTCAGCGGTGACGGCGGCAGCATGAAAGTCGCCGCCGGCAACGACCTCAACCTGCAAGGCAGCCAGGTGGTCAACGCAGGCGAAGGCGGCGCTACCCAGCTGCAGGCCGGGCGCGACGTCAACCTCGGCACCGTCAGCGAAAGTTCGCAGCAGGCGATCCGCTGGGATGCCAGCAACTGGCGCAACGAAGCCAGCCGCGGCGAAGTCGGCAGCACCGTGCAAACCAAGGGTGACCTGCGCATCAACGCCGGCCAGGACCTCAACGCCCGCGGCGCCACGGTCACCAGCGAGCAGGGCATGGTCCTCGCCGAAGCGCGCCGTGACCTCAACCTGACCGCCGCTGAGCAGTATCAGTTCGCCGACGAAGCGCACAAGTTCAAGGGCAGCAACGGCATGCTGTCGAGCAAGACCACCACCTTGCGCGACACCGTCAGCCAGACCCAGGCCAGCGGCACCACCTTGAGCGGCGAGCAGGCCTATTTGCAGGCCGGGCGCGATATCAACGTGCGCGGCAGCGACGTGGTCTCGACCCAGCAGACGGTGCTGGTCGCCGAGCGCGATGTGAACATCGAAGCGGCCACTGAAAGCAGCAGCGAACGCCACGACAAGTCGGAGAAAAAGAGCGGCCTGTTCAGCGGCGGCGGCATCGCCCTGACCATGGGCACTCAGCAGCAGAGCGTGAAAGACCTCACCACCCGCGAAACCGCCCGCGCCAGCACCATCGGCAGCACCGAAGGCGATGTCATGATCGAAGCCGGGCGCCAGTACCGCCAGGTCGGCAGTGATGTGGTTGCGCCGAAAGGCGACGTCGATATCCTCGCTCAACAGATCGCCATCACCGAAGCCCGCGAGACCAGCGAGCGCACCCGCGAGACGCTGTTCAAGCAGACCGGCTTCACCGTGACCATCACCAACCCGGTGATCAGCGCGATCCAGACCACCCAGCAGATGCAGCAGGCGTCGAGCAAGACCGAAGACGGCCGCATGCAAGCGCTGGCCGCGGCCACCACTGCGCTGGCGGTCAACAACGCCGCCACTGCGGTCGCGCAGGACCCAGGCGCGGCCGGCGGGATCAACCTCAGCCTGTCGCTGGGCACCAAGCAGCAACAGAGCACCACTGTGCAGCAAAGCGACGCCGCTGCCGGCTCGACCATCATTGCCGGTAATGACGTGCGCCTGCGCGCCACCGGCGCGGGCAAAGACAGCAACATTCTCGTCCAGGGCAGCGAGGTGCGCGCCGGCAACAACGCCACCCTCGCCGCCGACGGCAACATCGACCTGCTCGCCGCGCAGAACACCAGCAAGCAGGACAGCGACAGCAAAGGCATGAGCGCCAGCGTCGGCATCGGCCTGTCGCTGGGCGGCTCGCGCAACGGCTTCACCCTCGACCTGGGCGTCAGCGGCAACCGCGGCGAAGCCGACGGCGACACCCTGACCCACACCAACACCCAGATCGCCGCAGGCAACACCACCACGCTGGTCTCCGGCGGTGACACCAACCTGCGCGGCGCCGTGGTCAGCGGCCGTCAGGTGCTGGCCGACGTTGGCGGCGACCTCAACATCGAGAGCTTGCAAGACACCGACACCTTCAAGGTCGACGAGAAGAGCATGGGCGTCGGCATCAGCCTGTGCATCCCGCCGTTCTGCTACGGCATGAGCACGGTCAGCGGCGGCAGCGCCAACCTCGGCGGCACCGACATGGACTCGGACTTCGCCAGCGTTACCGAGCAGTCCGGGATCAAGGCCGGCGACGGCGGCTTCGACATCCGCGTCGGCGGCAACACCGACCTCAAAGGCGCGGTCATCGCCAGCAGCGACAAGGCCGTGGCCGATGGCAAGAACCGCCTGCAGACCGCCAGCCTGACCACCAGCGACATCCGCAACAAAGCCGAGTACGACGCCAGCACCTTCAGCATCGGCGGCGGCTACAGCGAGATCGGCAAAGACCCGGACGGCAAGGTTCAGACCGGCGGCAACATCACCCCCGGCACGGAAATCCCCACCAACGAAAACCAGATAGGCGCCAGCCTGCCGATTGCCATCAGTGCCAGCGACAGCGCCAGCAGCGTGACCCGCAGCGGCATCAGTGGTGGCACCATCCTCATCACCGACACCGCTGCCCAGCGCGAGCGCACCGGCCAGAGCGTCGACGAGACCCTCGCCGGGCTCAACCGCGACGTCTCCAGTGATCGCGACAACACCAACGCGCTCAAGCCGATCTTTGACGAAGAGCAGATCCGCGCCGGCTTCGAGATCGTCAACGCCTTCGCCAACGAGGCCGGCACCCTGCTTGCCAACAAGGCCAAGGAAGTCGACGCCAAGCGCAACGCGGCCGATGCAGCCGACGCCAAGGCCCTCGAAACCAGCGACGCCGAGCTCAGCCAGGCCCTGCGCGACCAGGCCATCAGGCTGCGCAACGAAGCGGATGGCGTGGCCGGCAACTGGGGCGCCGGTGGCACCTACCGGCAGATCACCACCGCGCTGGTTGCCGCAGCCAGTGGCAACATCAGTGCCGGCAACGGCGCGTTCATGCAAGGCATGGTCGTCAACTACGTGCAGCAACAAGGCGCCGGTTACCTCGGCGACCTGGTCGCCGACGGCACCCTGGTCGAAGGCACACCAATGCACGCCGCCCTGCACGGCATCCTTGCCTGCGCCGGTGCGGCCGCCAGCAGCCAGAGCTGCGGCAGTGGCGCAGCCGGCGCGGCGGCGTCGAGCCTGCTCACCGGGCTGTTCTCCGAAGCCAGCCCGACCGAAAGCGAAAGCCAGCGCGAAGCCAAGCGCAACCTCATCGTCAGCCTGGTCACCGGCATCGCCGCCACCACCAGCCTGGATGCCGCCACCGCTACCGCGGCGGCCTCGGGGGCTGTGGATAACAACTGGCTGGCGACCCAGCAGTACGTGCAGGCACGCAAAGAGCTGAAAGAAGCCGAAGGCCGCCTGGATGAACTCAAGGTGCTGGCCAAGTGGGCCTATATCAGCAAGAAGCAGGACCTGCTGACTCAAAGCGGGGTTGGTGCGGGGCTTGTTCAGGCTGGTTTTGAAGACGTCAAAGGCCTTGCCGAGTTCATCATGCATCCAATTGACGGCCTTAATGGCATGAAGCAACTGGTCAGTGATCCAGAGGTCAGGGCGAAGTTTGGCGATGACATTGTCAACGGCCTCAACGCCAAGATTGATCGCGTTGCGCTGGCTCTGGAGCAAGGTGGCGATGAAAAAGCATTCCAGCTAGGCCAGGATTTGGGTGAGTTGGTATGGCAGGTGGGCAGTATTGCCACCGGCGTGGGGGGCGTGGCCAAGGGCGGCATAAAACTCGCCAGCGTTGGTGTCAAGCTGGGGACGCGTGGCTTGGAAAGCATGGCAGGACTGGGACGTTTCGAACAGTTGGTCGCTAAAGGTGGCCAATTCAATCCCAATGGCACGCCGATCATGGATTTCCGAGCCTTGAACAATGCGCAGAAGAGCATCGTTGGCGACTTGATGGGAGGGGAACGAATCCAGCAGTTGGTGCCTGGGGCACAGAAGATAGGGCGCGCCCCAGACATCGGCCAGACGGGTATTGACGATCTCTATAAAATCGACAAGCCCGGTGTTGATTATCTGATCGTAGAGTACAAGTTCGGCTCCTCGAAGCTTAAGCCGACCCAAGATGGCATGCAGATGAGCGATAGCTGGTTGACCGGCGCCAACACTAATTACAATCGCATTCTTGAGTCAGTAGCTGGCGATGCTCGAGAGGCCAGGAACATCAGACAGGCGATGGCTGGCGGACGCGTGGAGAAATGGCTGGTACACACTGATCCATTCGGCAACGTGACTGTGGGGGTTCTGGATCATGGCGGCAAGTTCGTCATCAACCCGACGGCCACTTCCAAGTTATTAGGGAGCAAATGATGAGCAAGCGCGCGCCGTTGGGTGATCCAGCCTATTGGTCAGAATGGGTCGCTTTTGGTGAAGAGTCCATCACCCTCGGCTGGGACACTGCAAGTCGGCCATTTGGCGACCCGAGTTATGCGCCTCAGTATCTGTTCGAGTTAGCTCAGGATCACTGGCATCAGATATTGCGTCGGTATTCTGCGGGCCTGCCGGTGGCAGACCTGGCAGGGTACTTCCCCGGTTTGCTTGATGCCTGGGAGCGGTCACAGCGCTTGGGCGCGGAGCAGTGGACTGCGCAGCAGGTGACAAGCCGCACCCTATGGGCTGTCAACTACGATCATTACATTGTGTGTTTCTGGCTCGTCGGCTTGGCGTTAACGCTCGATATCCCCGACGAGCAGTGGCTGCGTCTGTTGGCGCTGATCGACAACGAGGGCGAGGACATCTTGCTCGACCGCGTCATCGCTAGCCGGTCCCCGCAACGTCGGATCGGTACTGTGCTGCTTTACCCCAAACCGTATGCTCGATTGCTTGCAGCTGTTGATGCGCCTCCTGGGGAGCAAGGCGTGCTCCTTCAGGGATTCGTCGAGCATTGGTATGCCGAAGTTGGCAGCGGTGCCCGTTCGGGCAGTCAGCAGCAAGCGGCGTCCTTCAAGCATCCTTACTGGTACCGTTATGGCGACGAGAATTTCGCAGGTGGTGCTTACTTTGGCCGCTGGTGCATTGAGGCGGTCGCTGCCGTCAAGGCGTTCGGTCTGGACGATTCGCTGTGCCGTGGCCACGAGCATTACCCGCGCGACCTGCTCAAGCCCGCTGCGCAAATGAAGGTGGTGACCAAGGATAGCAGCGAAAAGCGCGGGTTTTGGGCCAGGCTTTTCGGCGGTGAGGATGGGTAAGGACTGTTCCAAGCCTGGTTGCAAGGTGTGCTCAAACGCGCGAGAGAAGATTGGCCACAGTACGATGCGGTGCTGTCTTTGCCAGAGTTGAAACACTGATCAGGTACAAGAGCCGTCTGCACTTTGCCAGCAAGGCTGTGGATCGAAACGTTGCGAAGACTCTGGGGGGTTATGAGTACAGATCAGGAAATTTATCAGGGCTTGGGCGAAATACTCTCGGCGATCGCGCCCCAGCAGGCTCAGTGGGTTTCTGTTGAGGTCGAGCTGTCGCCGACCGGCGACCACGCCAAGCTGTTCTATGACTATCAGGCTGAGGGGAGTGAGCCGCAGTGGTTCGTGCCTGAGGCGGCTCGTGTGGATCATGACATCCGGCTCCTGTTGATACAGCTGCGCGAGTATTTCGCGGGTAACAATCTGTTCGAGCAAGGCAAACCGTGGGCACGCTGCATGATCAAACTGGATCTGCAGACCGGCAAGTTTGCGGCAGACTCCAAATACGAATGATGGGTGGCGGTCGGTACGTCATCTGCAAACGGATCAAGTGGGCTTAACCGGTGCGAGATGAGTTTTTCCAGTCAATGATCGACAACCTTGGTGAAGCCACCTCACGTCGCGAGGTGCCTGCAGCGAGCATCGACAAGTACCAGCCAAAACTGCCCGCTGCATTGCTGGGCTACTGGCGCGAAGAAGGCTGGTGTTCCTACGCTGATGGCTTGTTCTGGATCGTAGACCCAGATGCGTACAAGGCCACGCTGGATATGTGGCTGCAAGGCAGTGGCCTGGCCGAGATCGATAATTACCACGTGATTGCCAGGGATGCGTTCGGTTCGCTGTATGCCTGGGGCGAGCGTTATCAGCGCAAGATCACTGTATCGAGTTTGGCTGGTGGCATTGTCGCGCTGAAAAACCAGCTGCAAAAACCCAACCCACAACCAGACCGCAGCCTCGGTATCTTTCTCGGCGCTACCCAACGTGACAGCCTGGACTTTGACGACAATCAGGGCAAGCCGCTGTTCCAGCGTGCCCTCGCCAAGCTGGGGCCGGTTGCCGAGGACGAGATGTATGCTTTCGAACCGGCGCTGTGCATTGGTGGCAAGGCCGACCTTGAGCATATGGTGAAGGTGAAGATGGTTGAGCAACTGATGCATCTGGATCAGGCGCGGCGGTGAGATGAGGGCTGGGAATACAGACATCAGATGATGCCCGGCCCCCGTAGGAGCGGCCTTGTGTCGCGAAAGGCCCGCATAGCGGGCCCAGCGATATCAGCGGCGAAGCTGAAATCTGGGGCCGCTGCGCAGCCCTTTCGCGACACAAGGCCGCTCCTACAGGGGGGGTGCTTGGCGATGGATTTGCGGTGTTTGCGTAAGACGTTTCCGAACTTGAAACCAAATGCTTCTAATCGGGATTGCTTGGGAATTATCCTACGCGACTTGCGGAAGCAGCTCTGTTGTCGGGAAAATGCCTCAGGGATAACGTCACGGGGTCGCCAGGTTTGGTGACCGGGTGTGAGAACCCGAAAGCGTGAATGCGGCAACCGTCATGGTAGCTGTGCGCGGGCAGACTTCGGTCTGGCCGGGTTTTCACGTCCTCGGTTTCTCACCCCGCGCACAGCTGCCACCCAATTCCCGTGAGAAAGGACGGGTGACAGCCCTCAAGTTGACGTGAGGTTGTCTATGAAAAAGATCGTCCCCGACCCACCAATTTCCTATCTTTCAGTCATCAGCGACCTGAGCCGCGAAGAGGCTCTCACCCAGGTTTCCAAGTTGATGGACTGCATGAACCGCACCCTCGAAGCTTACCTCGGCACCGAGCCCATCGGCGTCCACAGTTACCTGCTGGAAAACGTCGAGATCCTCAACCAGCTGATGCGCGCCTTGATCACCCACGCCGTGGCCAAGGAGGCAGCGCCATGACCGACGAATCCATTCAATCCACCGCCCCTGATAGCGCGTGCTGCGATCCCTGTAGGAGCGGCCTTGTGTCGCGAAAGGGCTGCGTAGCGGCCCCAGATTCCAGCTTCGCCGCTGATATCGCTGGGCCCGCTTCGCGGGCCTTTCGCGACACAAGGCCGCTCCTACAGGGGGG
>NZ_JBNWAE010000020.1:0-97315 GCF_050496565.1 Pseudomonas shirazensis | reverse complement strand
ATTTAAAAGCGGGGGCGCGTTGCGCCCCTTTCGCGACACAAGGCCGCTCCTACGCCGACCGCGTAACGTACTGTTAGGAGCGGCCTTGCCGGGGCGCCGGACCGGTCGGAAAGGGCCGCAACGCGGCCCCAGCAATCTCCCTGCAAAACCCCAAATGCAAATACCGACCCACACCACCGCTCGTTTATGATATTAAGTCTCATTCATGACTTACATGTCCATCTGCCCATGCCCTCTGTAGATTCCGCCCAACTCACCCAGTTATATGAGCAGCAGCACCGCTGGTTACGCCGCTGGCTGAGCCTGCAGCTGGACTGCTCGCACCGCGCCGCTGACCTTATGCAAGATACCTTCATGCGTCTGCTCACCAGCCGTGAAGCATTCGAGATTCGTCAGCCGCGCCCATTTCTGGCCAAGGTCGCGCGCAGTGTGCTGTCGAACCATTACCGCCGCGCGCGCCTGGAAAAAGCCTACCTTGAGACCTTGCAGGCAGACCCAGAGCTGATCGGGCCGGACCTGGCAACACAGCTGATTCTGTTCGAGACGCTGGTACAGCTGGATGAAGCCCTGGCTGAGCTGGCAATACCGGTCAGGCAAGCCTTTCTCTGGTCGCAACTGGACGGCATGTCCCATGCTGATATTGCCGAGCGCCTGCAGATATCGATAGCCACGGTCAAACGCCATATCGTGAAAGCTGGAGCTCGTTGCCTGTTGATCGCTTCCCCCGCGACGGGCTGGCAATGAGCCGAACCGGGATGGCCGCACCAGGCCTCGAGACGCCCTTGTCACTTGAAGTCTGCGAGCAGGCCATGCAGTGGTGGCTGGAAATGCAGGACACCCCTGTCGACGCCCCCACCCTGAGCGCCTTCGAGCATTGGCGCAGCACCAGCCACGCACATGAAGTCGCCTGGCAACGCGCTCAAGCGCTTGCCGCCAAGATGGGTGAGTTTCGCCACGCAGGGGATGTGACGCTGGCCAAGCGAGCGCTATTGGCACCTGCTGGCAACGCTATCAACAGACGTCGGGCCATCACCGGTATGGCACTGTTACTGGTCGCTGGCTGCGGCGCCTGGAGTACCCGCAATACCGCGCTGGTGCAACAACTCCGGGCCGACTACAGCACCGGCATCGGCGAGCAGCAGCGAGTAACCCTGAGCAGTCAGCTTGAGGTAGTGCTCAACACCCGCAGCGCGCTCAACGCCCGTCGTATTGATCATCGATGGCATATCGATCTGCTCGATGGTGAAGTGCTTATCGACACCAGCGCCCCTGTGCCACTGCTGTTGCGCATTGAGCAATTAAACGCCAGCACGACCCGCGCGCGCTTCAGCGCCAGGCTGATGACCAATGGCACAACGCAACTGGCGGTATTGAACGGCACTCTGCAAATCGCCTCGCCCTACACGACAGCAACTGTCGAGCTGAAAGAGGGAGAGCAGGCGCGGTTCGGCCCACGGGCGATGCTTGAACGGCAAACCCTGCAGCCGTCTATTGCAGCCTGGTCGCAGGGCATGATCGTCGCCCATGGCCAAGCACTCCAAGCCTTCCTCAACGAGCTTGCACGTTACCGGCGGGGCCACCTGGGCTGCGATCCATCTTTGGCCAAACTGCCAGTATGGGGAACCTACCCCCTGGCCGACAGTGAGCAGATCATCGAAGCGGTAGCGACGACGCTCAACCTGGATGTCCAGCGCTTCACCAGGCTATGGGTCAACCTGCGCGCGCCTGCAAACAATGTCTGACTATTTTTCATTTCGATGAGCTGTTTCGATTTCTGGCGAGACTCATAGGCCAGAGATCCGCATTTACAGGAAACGGCCCGTCATGCACTACAGCAATCGATCGTCCCTCCACGCACCCTCGACAGTTTGCGCGCTGCGCCCACTTGCCCTGGCCTGCAGCGCTCTGATGCCCTGCTGGGCCATTGCTGCCGACACTACCGTGCGCCATTACGATATCCCGGCCGCACCGCTGGCGACTGCCCTTAATCAATTGGGGCAACAGGCGCAATTGCTGCTGTCGTTTCCTGAAGAGTTGGCAAGCGGCCAGACCAGCTCGCCCGTGCAAGGTGAATACACAGCTGAAAGCGCCTTGCAGACCCTGCTGCAGGGTACGCAGGTAGTGGTCGTCCGCCAGGCCGACGGCCGCTATTTGTTCATGCGCGCCAGCGACTCTTCGTCGATCCAGCTGCAACCCACGTCCATTTCCGGCATGGCGCTGGGCCTGACCACCGAAGGCACCGGGGCCTACACTACCGGCGCCACGACCACTGCGACCAAGCTGCCGCTGACCCTGCGCGAGACGCCGCAGTCGGTCACCGTCGTGACTCGCCAGCAGATCGACGATCACGGCGCCCTGGATATTGGCGACGTTCTACGCAACACACCGGGCGTCTCCCGCCAGGCTTACGACAGTGAGCGCATGGAGTACTCGGCCCGTGGTTTTGCCATCACCAACTATCAGTACGACGGCATCAACACCATCTACGACGGTGTCTATGACGAAGGCACCACCCATGTCGACATGGCGACAATCGACCGCGTTGAAGTCATCAAGGGTGCCACTGGCCTGATGACCGGCTCCGGCGACCCGTCAGCCACCGTCAACCTGGTACGCAAAAAGCCCACCCACGACTTCAAGGCATCGCTGAGTGCCAGTGCCGGCAGCTGGGATAACTACCGCAGCGAGGCGGATCTTTCCGGGCCCCTTGACCCCGATGGCAACGTTCGTGGCCGTCTGGTCGCAGCGTATCAAGACCGCAAGTCGTATCAGGATCATTACTCGCAGAAGAAAAATGTCTTCTACGGCGTGCTCGAGGCCGACCTGTCGCCCGACACCACCGTCACCTTCGGCATCGACCAGCAACAGGTGACCCCTCGTGGTTCGACCTGGACCGGCAACCCGGTGTATTACGCCGACGGCAGCCGCACCGATTTCTCCCGTAGTTTCAACCCAGGTGCAGATTGGAGCCGGCGCGATTTCGATTCGCTGACCTACTTCGCCAACCTGGAGCAGACACTGGTCAACGACTGGAAGCTCAAAGTCAGCCTCGAGCAGCGCACCACTGACCACGACACCCGTCTGGCGTCGGCCAGCGGTGGTAATCCAGACCCCGTCACCGGCGAAGGCATGTTCCTCTACTGGGGACGCTGGGAAGGGCATCGAGTGCAGAACTCAGCCGACATCAACGTTTCTGGCCCCTTCACCCTGGGTGGGCGGGAGCATGAGTTGGTGGCCGGGTTCGCCGCATCGCACTCGCGCCAGACCGGCGCTACCTACGACAGCTCGGCATTCAGCATGGTACCGGGCAGCATCTTCAAGTGGGACGGCCATCTCCCCAAGCAAGACTTTCCAAAAAACGGCAAGTACCAGCGCACTCAGAGCCAGAATGGCGTCTACCTGGCAACTCGCCTGCGCCCGACCGATGATCTGTCAGTTATCCTCGGCGGCCGCGTGAGTACCTTCAAGTACAACGAAAACTACAGCTACAACGCCAACAGCAGCCTTGACGACACGCAGTCGGCCTACCAGCAGCACGGCGTGGTGACACCCTACGCCGGGGTGATCTACGACCTCGACGACGTGTACTCGGTGTATGCCAGCTACACCTCGATCTATCAGCCACAGGTCGCCAAGGACGCCAATGGCTCGACCCTCGATCCGGTTCAGGGCAACAGCTACGAAACCGGCCTGAAAGCGGCCTATCTCGACGGCAGACTCAATGCCAGCCTGGCGTTGTTCCGCATCGAGCAGGACAATGTCGCCGAGTCCATCGGCACCAACCCGGTCACCAACGAGGGCATCTACCGCGCCATCGATGGTGCAACCACCAAGGGTGTCGAACTGGAGCTGGCCGGCGAGCTGACGACAGGCTGGAACCTGTCTGCTGGCTATACCTACGCCCGTACCCGGGATGCCGACCAGCAACGCATCTACGGCTATCCACTGACCACCACCAAGCCTGAACATGTCGTACGGCTGTTCACCAGCTATCGCCTGCCTGGTGTGCTGGAGGACGTTACCGTTGGCGGCGGCATCAGCTACCAAAGCGGCTTCTACGGGCAGATCTACAGCAGCACCGTCGGCGACTACACCCGCATCAAGCAGGGCGGCATGACCCTGGTGGACCTGATGACCCGCTATCAGTACAACGAGCACCTCAGCTTCACCGTCAACGCCAACAACGTGTTCGACAAGCGTTACCTCAGCGGCCTGGGCAACTTTGACACCAGCTATTACGGCGAGCCGCGCAACCTCATGCTCAGCACCAAGTGGGATTTTTGAGCGGCAGGGTGTTGCGTGAGCGTTGAGGTGGTGGAAGGGGCGAAGACGGCGGCGAAGCGAGCCGTAAAACGGGGGGCAACAAATGTTCCGGCATGAGTGATAATCAAAGTATTACAGGCAATGATTCCTATTTGCTACAGTGTCGTGGCCCATCTCTCCCACCACGACCAGCAGGTCCGCTCATGCCTATTCAACATTTCTCCCGCAGAAACGCGTTCAGTTCAATGTGGCTGCCCATTGGGCTGTTCGCGAGCATGACAGCGCCATTCGCCTTGGCGCAGACCACGCTGGAGAGCCCACAGCCGGCAAGCGCCAGCCCCGGCGCCGTGCTGGAACTTGAGGAAACCGCGATCTCGGCAAGCGCCGACGCCTCGCGCGAAGGTCTGGTACTCGAGTACGAGGGCGGTCAGGTAGCCCGCGGCGGGCGTGTAGGCATCCTTGGCAACAAGGACTACATGAGTACGCCATTCACCTCCACGTCCTATACCAATCAGCTGATTCAGGATCAGCAAGCGCAAAGTGTCGCCGACATTCTGCAGAACGACCCTTCTGTGCGCGTCGCCCGCGGTTTCGGCAACTTCCAGGAACTGTACGTAATGCGCGGCTTCCCGCTGTATTCAGACGACATCGCCTACAACGGCTTGTACGGGCTGCTGCCACGCCAGTATGTCGCTGCTGAGTTCATCGAACGGGTGGAAGTATTCCGCGGTGCCAACGCCTTTCTCAACGGTGCAGCGCCGGGTGGCACCGGGATCGGCGGTGCGATCAACATTCTGCCCAAGCGCGCACCCAATGAGCCGCTCACTCGCCTGACTGTGGGGGCCGAGAACAGGGGCTTTGGTACCGTTTCGGCGGACGTGGCACGACGCTTTGGCGAGGAAGATCGCTTTGGCGTGCGCGTCAACGTCGCCAAGCGTGGCGGCGAGACCGCTGTTGAAGAACAGGACCGTAGCCTGGACATGTTCGCTCTGGGCCTGGACTATCAAGGGGAGCGCCTGCGCTTGTCCGCTGATGTAGGCCATCAATACCATTTCATCGACAACCCACTGCCCAGCGTCACGCCGACCGGCAGGGTGCCCAGCCCGCCCGATGCCGACAAAAACTATGGGCAGTCGTGGACCTATTCCAAAGAGAAGCAGACGTTCGGTACCTTTCGTGCGGAGTACGACCTGAGCGACACCGTTACCACCTGGGCGGCCATTGGTATGCGCAAAGGCGAGGAGAAGAACGTACTCGCCAACCCTTCTTCCAACGCCGCGGGTGTAACCACTTCCAACCGTTTCGACAACTACCGCGAAGAAACCATCACCACCGGCGAAGTAGGCATGCGCTTCAACCTGCAGACCGGCCCGGTGTCCCATCAATGGGTAGTGTCGGGGTCGATGTTCGACAGCAAGGATCGAAACGCATGGGCGGGCAACTTCGGCGGGTTTGCTGGTGATCTTTACAACCCCGTTGACTTCGCGAAACCGGATAATGTGAGCTTCAGCGGTTCCATGTCCGATCCACACATCACCGCCCGCACGCACACCCAAAGCCTGGCCATCGCCGACACGCTGGGCTTCTTCGATGATCAATTGCTGGTCACGCTTGGTGCTCGCCGTCAGGGTATGGACGTAACGGGCTATGACTACAACAGCGGTGATAAAACGTCGAAGTACAACCGCTATGAGACCACCCCGGTTGCAGGCGCGGTGTATCAGTTCAACGAGCAGTTCTCGATCTATGCCAACTACATCGAAGGCTTGACCAAAGGCGACACGGCCGGCGCCACCACAACCCTGCCAGACGGCTCCACTGCTCCGGTTCTGAACGCTGGTGAGTCGCTTGCCCCCTATGTTGCCAAACAGACCGAGCTCGGCCTGAAATACGACGGCGGTACCCTTGGTGGCAGCCTGGCAGTGTTCGAGACGCGCAAGCCGGTAGGCATTGTCGAGAACCAGGTGTTCAAAGACGGCGGCGAGCAACGCAACCGCGGTGTCGAGTTGTCGCTGTTTGGCGAACCAACCCAAGGTGTCCGCCTGCTAGGTGGTGTAACGCTGCTGGACGCAGAGCTGAGCAAAACTCAGTACGGCGAAAACGATGGCAATGATCCTATCGGCGTGCCGAAGGTTCAAGCCAACATCGGCGGCGAATGGGACGTGCCCGGTGTAGAAGGTCTGACCCTTACAAGCCGCGTTATCTATACCAGCAGTCAGTACGTAAACAATGCCAACAGTCTCGAGATCCCTTCCTGGACCAGGCTTGACCTAGGTGCGCGATATGGCTTCAAGCTCGATGACAAGGACGTGACCTTGCGCGCACGGCTGGATAACGTGGCAGGTCGCGACTACTGGGCTTCAACGGGCGGCTACCCAGGCTCGAACTATCTGGTCCTGGGCGCACCACGTACGCTTTCGGTCAGCGCTTCGGTGGATTTCTGATCATTCAGTGAGCTGGCAGCTTTTGCCACGCCGGTAGTTCCTGCTGTAAAAAATGCCCCGCTTGGATATCACTCTTCCAGAGTAAATACCCAAGCGGGGTATTTTCGCTAAACAGTGGAAGCAGACAACTGATTCCTTGATCGATGAGAAGAAGTCAGTGCTCATGCGCGTGTTCTCAGGGGTGAATCCGGATCGCCTGTGCCTTCCCCCATTGTGGAATGAGTGTTTCCCTACTAATATTGTTAATAATTCCTATTCGTAAGCGTTTGCGATGTCTTATCCAACTGACCTAGCTGCTGCGCCTTACAGCGTTGCAAGTTTGTATGCCGCCCATCACGGCTGGATACAGCGCTGGCTGGCACGAAAACTCGGCAATTTCAGTGACGCCGCAGAACTCGCCCACGATGTGTTTGTGCGCTTGTTACGCCAGCCTCGCGAGTTTGACAGCGACGAACATGCGCGTGCTTATCTGGGCACTCTGTCGCGCAATGTGTGCGTGGATTTCTTCCGGCGCAAGCAGGTTGAGCAGGCCTGGCTGGAGGCATTGGCCAGTCGGCCCGAGGAATTCGCGCCTTGCGAAGAACACCGCGCCCTGGTGCTGGAAGCGCTGATGCATCTGCAGGCCATGCTTGATCGCCTGCCGGCCAAAGTGTCGCAAGCGTTTTGCCTGGCTCAGATCGAAGGGCTGAACTACCGCGAAATCGCCCTGCGCATTGGCGTCAGCGAGCGCACCGTTACCAACTACATCGCCCAGGCCATGTTCCAGTGCATGGTGCTGGAAGCTGAGCTGGACGGCGCCCTTTCATGAGCAGCAATCGTGGCAGCCTTGACCGTGCCACCCTGCAACAAGCCGCCGACTGGTTCGCGCGGCTGAGCGCTGAGCCCAATGCCTTGCCGCTGCAGGAGGCATGGCGCCAGTGGCATGCCCACAGTGAGCTCAATCGCCTGGCCTGGCGTTACGTCGAACGGGTAGGGCAGCGCTTTGCGCCGCTGCAGGAAGATATCCCCGCTGCCAGCCGAACGCTGGAAACGTTACGCCAGTCCCAGCGCTCGCGCCGGCAGGCACTGCGCGGCTTGTCGGTATTGCTGGGGTGCGCCGTTCTGGGCTGGGGCAGTTGGCAGCAGCGTTGGCTGCCCGGACGCTGGAGCAGCGACTTCTCTACCGACACCTCGCCTCTGGGCGAGCAGGTTCTGGCCGATGGCACCCGCTTGTGGCTCAACAGCGGCACGGCACTGGATGTGAACTTCAGCAACGACCAGCGCGAGCTCAAGCTTTATCGTGGCGAAGTCCTGATCAACACCGGCAACGACCGGCGCCCTTTCGTAGTGGATACCCCGCAAGGACAGCTACGTCCGATCGGCACGCGCTTCAGCGTACGCGAACAAGGCGATCGGACCTTGCTCAACGTCTATCAAGGCAGCGTCCAGGCAAGCTGTGCCGATAGCCAGCAAACCCGCATCGTGCCAGCAGGGCAGGGCATAAGCTTCGACCGTCGCAGCCTGTCCGCGCTACAGCCTGCCCAGCCAGGGCGCGAAGCGTGGATAAACGGGGTGCTGATGGCCAACGACATGCGCCTGGGCGACTTCATCGATGAGTTGGCCAGCTACCGCCAGGGCCATCTCGGGATCGACCCGCAGGTCTCCAACCTGCGCGTGATGGGGCTCTACCCGTTGCACGACACCGATCAGGTGCTGGCAATGCTCGAGCAGGTCCTACCCGTGCGCATCGAGCGCCGATTTGCCTGGTGGGTGACGGTGGTTGCGCGTTGATATTTTTTGCCAGCCTGCTTCCGGTTTTGAATTTTCATTCGAATTAGAGAGGGACCACGGCTTGATGCCGCCTTCGACCGGAACTGTTTATGCTCACTTTCCTGCGCAACTCACCACAATCCCTGAGGTTGACCTTCACGTTGGCCTTGGCCCTACCGGCCAGCCTGAGCGTGACATCACTGGCGACCGCTGCTGACCAGGCAAGCACGCTGCGCTTGGATCTGGCCGCCGGCGCCCTCGGCGAGCAACTCAACCAGCTCGCCGCCCAGAGCGGGATCTACCTGGCCGGCGATGCTGCGCTGGTCGCCGGCAAGAGCGGCCCGGCGCTGCATGGCAGCTACACCGTGGACCAGGCTTTGCAGGCCTTGTTGGCAGGCAGTGAGTTGAGCGTGGTGCAGACCGGCGAGCGCCGTTATCAGCTGCAGCCAACGGTGGCCGGCGCTCTGGAACTGGGCGCCATATCGATTTCCGGCATGGCGCCGGGGGCGACCAGCGAAGGTTCGGGCTTGTACACCGCACTTTCATCGAGCAGCTCGACGCGGCTGAACCTGACGCAGAAGGAAACCCCGCAGTCGGTCACCGTGATAACCCGACAACGGCTCGATGATCAGAAACTCGCCAACCTGACCGAAGTGCTCGAAGCGACCCCCGGCATCACTGTACTGCGGGTCGGCGTAGGGGCCGAGAACGATACCTACTGGTCCCGCGGTTTCCAGATCAACAACTTCGAAATCGACGGTGTGCCCACGTCTTCGCGGCTGGATGTCACCACCCAGAACACCGCGATGTACGACCGTGTGGAAGTGGTGCGTGGCGCCACTGGCCTGATCAGCGGCTCGGGTACGCCGTCGGCGACCATCAACCTGATCCGCAAACGCCCCACTGCGGATGTTCAGGCCAGCATCACCGGCGAAGCCGGCAGCTGGGATCGCTACGGCACAGGCTTTGACGTTTCCGGCCCGCTCAACGACAGCGGCAACGTCCGTGGGCGTCTGGTGGTGGACTACAAGACGCAGAATTCCTGGGTCGACCGGGTCGATAACGACTCGCAGCTGGTCTACGCCATCACCGAGTTCGACCTCAGCGATGCAACCATGCTCACCGCAGGTTTCAGCTACATCAACAACCAGGTCAATGACCCGCTGCGCACCGGCTTTCAGATGTTCTACAGCAACGGCAACCGCACCGACTTCAGTCGTTCGGCCAACAGCGCGCCGGACTGGGCATATAATGACCGCAAACAAACCAACGTCTTCACCTCCATCGAACATCAGTTCGACAATGGCTGGAGCGGCAAGGTCGAGATCAGTCACACCGAGAACCAGTTCGACGAGCTGATCAATTACATGAACGGCGATATCGACCAGGCCTCCGGCGCGGGCGCTTACCTGTACCCGAATCGCTGGTCCGGCACGCCGCGGCAGAACAACCTCGATGCCTACCTCACCGGCCCGTTCAACCTGCTTGGCCGCGAGCATGAACTGATTGCCGGTGTGACCATGTCCCAGTACCACGAAAACACCCCGAGCCACGGTGGCTGGTTCGGCCCGTGGACCGGCTACGATGGCACCGTGCCGAATATCTACCACTGGAACGGCAGCGGCGCCAATCGCCCCGACACCACCACCGTGGGCAAGACCCACATCGAGGAAAACCAGTACGCGGCCTACCTCACCTCGCGCCTGCACGTGACTGACGACACAGCGGTCATCCTGGGCGGCCGGGTTACCGACTGGAAGCGCAGCAACGAGGTGCTCAGCTACAGCGATGCCACGCAGAATGCCGAGAGCACCGAAACCCGCAATGGCGTCTTCCTGCCTTACGCCGGTGTCGTATATGACCTGAACAGCACCTGGTCGGTGTACGCCAGCTACACCAAGATCTTCAACCCGCAGGCCTATGGCATCAAGGATGCGAACAACAAACCGCTCGATCCGCAGGAGGGCACTGGCTACGAAGTCGGCGTCAAAGGCAGCTTCAATGAGGACCGGCTCAACGCCAGCCTGGCGCTGTTCAAGATCGATCAGGACAACCTCGCGGTGTATGTTCGCGCGCCGGATGTGTACCGGGCAGAACAAGGCACGACCACCAAAGGCGTCGAACTGGAGCTCAACGGTGAACTGAGCGAAGGCTGGCAGTCCTCCGCCGGCTACGCCTACAGCGTCAGCACCAACGCCGAAGACCAGCGCATCGTCACCACCAGCCCACGGCACAGCTTGAAGACCTTCACCACGTACCGCCTCGGCGGTGTACTGGACAAGCTCACCGTGGGTGGCGGCGTCAACTGGCAGAGCAAGACCGGCATGGACCTGCGCACGTTCGAGCAAGGCAGCTACGCCCTGACCAACCTGATGGCCCGCTACGACATCAGCAAAAATCTCAGCGCCACGCTCAACGTCAACAACGTCTTCGATCGGTCTTACTACGCCTACGCCGACAGCTGGAGCGTGTATGGCGCGCCGCGTAACTTCATGGCGAGCTTCAAGTACAGCTTCTGATTTTCAAACCGTGTCGGTGCAGACGACCGCTCCAGTCTTCGCCGCTTCGGCAATGGCCTCAGTGACGATCAGGTTTCTGAGGCCATCGCGCACTGTGACCAACGGCGCTTCTAGCCCCTGAATAACCCGGCAGAAGTGCTCGAGCTGAAGCTCCAGTGGATCCCGACGATCAACATCGGCGGTCGCCGTTTGAAAAGGCTTGAACCAGGAGCGGTCCTCCGCGCGGGCATAGTATTTGAGGCGCATTGTCGGCACCGCAAGCGACCCGTTCTTGCCGCTGATGACGTAGCAGTCTTCATCGGCGTAGGAGGCGTAGTTCGCGTTCTCCTGGGACGTCTGCTCCCAACTGCGCGCACACCCCGCAGAGTCAGATAGCAGAAACGAGCCGAGGGCTCCGTTGGCAAAGCGCAGGCCGATACACACCGTGTCTTCGACTGGAAAGTTTCGCGCGGCACTCGATTGCATGGCCTGGACAGCAACGATCTCTCCGCACAGCGAACGCAGGTTGCCGATCTCGTGAATCATGTTGATCAGGATCGGGCCGCCACCTTCCTGGCGGCGCCATACGGCCGCGTCGAAGTAGTCATCCGGCTTGTAGAACAGTGCGCTGCCCTGCACGGCAACAATGTCGCCGAGCACGCCTTCGCCGATGATCTCCCGTGCCTTGGCCAGCACAGGGCTGTGTGCGCGATGATGCCCGACCAACAAACGCGCACCCTTTGCGGTTGCCGCAGCGAGCAGACGCTCACCCTCTGCAACGCTGTGGGCGACGGGTTTTTCGATCAATGCGGCAACGCCTGCGTCGACGCATTGCAAAGCCTGCGCTACATGCAGCGCATTGGGCGTGGCAAGGATCACGCCGTCCGGTTTGATGTTGTCGAACAAAGCCGCCAGATCAGCGTATTGAGGAACGCCAAGCGCGGTCAGGTAATCGTCCGGAATCGTCATCGGGTCAACAACGGCAACCAGCTCACAAGACAGGCTCGCTTGCACGAGTTCGATATGGCGGCGACCGATCATGCCGACGCCGGCCACCGCAATTCTGATTCTGGACATGATTTGATCTTCACAGGATTTGTTTTTGTGTTCCTGACGGGCAGCGCTGGCTCATCAGGTGCTGTTAGGATCCAGCCTACTATCGCCGGCGAAGGTCATAATGGGCTCAAATGGAATATCAGAATTCTCAATTACTGAACAATGACCCATTCCTGCGTGACCTTCTGCTCTTCACCGCCATCGCCCGGTGCTCGAGCTTCGTCAGCGCAGGGGCTGAGTTGGGTATCTCGCCAGCGCACGTCAGCAAGCGCATCGTGACACTCGAGCAAAGCCTCAACTGCAAGCTGTTCAACCGCACGACCCGCCGCGTCACAATCACCCGTGAGGGCGAGGCGATGCTGGCCTGGGCCAAACAAATTCTGGAAAACGTCCATGGCATGCTTGAGACCTCCCACGGCGACAGGGTCGAGCCCAGAGGCCTCCTGCGGATCAGCACCAGTCAACGACTGGGCCGTTTCCACGTGGCACCCATTCTCGGCCTGCTGCGCAAACTCTACCCAAAACTCGAGGTCTGGATCGAGTTGATGGACAGGCGCACGGACCTGATCGGTGAACAGTTCGATATCGATATTCGAGTAGGCGAGGTGACCGAGCAGCATCTGATTGCCCACAAGATCGCCAACAGCCAGAGGATTCTGTGCGCCGCCCCGAGCTATGTGGCGGAGCGAGGCCATCCCGTTTCGTTAGCAGACCTTGCGCAGCACGACTGCCTGCTGCTGCGCGACAGGGACAGTAGTTTTGGTTTGTGGCGACTAGAGGGGCCAAGTGGCATGGAGACCGTCAAGGTG
The DNA here is from genome assembly GCF_050496565.1 of Pseudomonas shirazensis. GTDB lineage: Bacteria > Pseudomonadota > Gammaproteobacteria > Pseudomonadales > Pseudomonadaceae > Aquipseudomonas > Aquipseudomonas shirazensis_A. The sequence continues at coordinate 84,496 of NZ_JBNWAE010000020.1, read as the reverse complement.
ACCGGGCCTATGGCATCAAACAACAGCGACATCGTGCGCGAGTGGGCGCATGAGGGGCTAGGCATCATCATGGCCTCCACATGGGACGTCGCCCCCAGTTTCGCCGAGGGCAAGCTCATGCGACTGCTGCCTGCTTGGCATCAGGTTGCGGATATTTCCGCGGTCACGACGGTGCGTGCTTCGCAGTCGGAAAAGATCAGGGTGTGCCTTGAGTTTCTGACCGAGCAGTTGACGGCTGGTGCTTATGCGCTTGGGGGCATAACTGACTGAGCACCACAGCAAAGAGCACCGATTTGCTGGAGAAAACGCTCAAACTGTAGAAACTAAAAAGCCCGCAATCAGCGGGCTTCAGGGATGTTACATAGACGCTGGTAGTCGTCTACTTGTTGCGTTTGGTGCCCCGAGGGAGACTCGAACTCCCACTCCTTTCGAAAACGGATTTTGAATCCGCCGCGTCTACCAATTCCGCCATCAGGGCTTGTCGGGCGGCAGTATAGAGAGGCTCCGCGGGTCGGTCAATCGGCTTTCATGGAGAATTTTCACAGGTTGGGCTAAACTTTGCGGCCCTGTCGAACCGAACACAATCATGCGCGTCGCCGATTTTTCCTTCGAACTCCCCGATTCCCTGATCGCCCGCCACCCACTGGCCGAGCGCCATGGCAGCCGACTGCTGGTTCTTGATGGACCGAGCGGCGCGCTGGCTCATCAGCAATTCACCGACCTGCTCGAACACTTACGTCCAGGTGACCTGATGGTGTTCAACAACACCCGGGTGATCCCGGCGCGGTTGTTTGGCCAAAAAGCCTCCGGCGGCAAGCTCGAAGTGCTGGTCGAGCGCGTGCTCGACAGCCACCGGGTGCTGGCCCATGTGCGTGCAAGCAAGGCGCCCAAGGTCGGTACGCAGTTGCTCATCGACGGTGGTGGCGAGGCCGAGATGGTCGCCCGTCACGACACGCTGTTCGAGCTGCGCTTCAACGAAGAAGTGCTGCCGCTGCTCGATCGCGTTGGCCATATGCCGCTGCCGCCGTATATCGATCGCCCGGACGAGGGCGCCGACCGTGAGCGCTATCAGACTGTTTATGCCGAGCGCGCAGGTGCCGTTGCGGCGCCAACTGCGGGCCTGCACTTCGACCAGCCGCTGCTCGAGAAAATCGCAGCCAAGGGCGTCGAGAGCGCGTTCGTTACCTTGCATGTGGGCGCCGGCACCTTCCAGCCGGTGCGGGTCGACAAGATCGAAGACCACCATATGCACAAGGAATGGCTCGAAGTCAGCCAGGAGGTAGTCGATGCCGTGGCCGCCTGCCGTGCGCGTGGCGGCCGTGTGGTTGCTGTCGGTACCACCAGCGTGCGCTCGCTGGAGAGCGCTGCGCGTGATGGCCAGCTCAAGGCGTTCAGCGGCGATACCGACATCTTTATCTTCCCGGGCCGGCCGTTCCACGTGGTCGATGCCCTGGTCACCAACTTCCATCTGCCGGAGTCCACGCTGCTGATGCTGGTCTCGGCCTTCGCCGGTTACCCCGAGACCATGGCGGCCTATGCCGCTGCGGTCGAACATGGCTACCGCTTCTTCAGTTACGGTGATGCGATGTTCATCACCCGCAATCCGGCGCCGCGCGGCCCCGAGGATCAAGCATGAGTCGCACCTGTCGTATGTCCTTCGAACTGCTGGCCACCGACGGCAAGGCCCGTCGTGGCCGCCTGACCTTCCCCCGTGGCACGGTCGAGACCCCGGCGTTCATGCCAGTGGGCACCTATGGCACGGTCAAGGGCATGCTGCCGCGTGACATCGAGGCCACCGGCGCCGAGATCATTCTCGGCAACACCTTCCACCTGTGGCTGCGCCCGGGCACCGAAGTGATCAAAAAGCACAACGGCCTGCACGACTTCATGCAGTGGAAAGGCCCGATCCTGACCGACTCCGGTGGCTTCCAGGTGTTCAGCCTGGGCGCCATGCGCAAGATCAAGGAAGAGGGCGTGACCTTCGCCTCGCCAGTCGATGGTTCCAAGGTGTTCATGGGCCCGGAAGAGTCGATGCAGGTCCAGCGTGATCTGGGCTCGGACATCGTCATGATCTTCGACGAGTGCACGCCGTACCCGGCCGAGCATGACGTCGCGCGCACCTCGATGGAGCTGTCGCTGCGCTGGGCACAGCGCTCCAAGAACGCCCACGGCGACAACACCGCGGCGCTGTTCGGCATCGTTCAGGGCGGTATGTATCAAGACCTGCGGGAACGCTCGCTGGAGGCGCTGGTCAACATCGACTTCGATGGCCTGGCGATTGGTGGCCTGTCGGTCGGTGAGCCGAAGCACGAGATGATCAAGGTGCTCGATTACCTGCCGGCAATGATGCCCGCTGACAAACCTCGTTACCTTATGGGGGTAGGCAAACCCGAGGATCTTGTGGAGGGTGTGCGCCGCGGCGTCGACATGTTCGACTGCGTGATGCCGACGCGCAATGCGCGCAACGGCCATCTGTTCATCGACACCGGGGTGATCAAGATCCGCAACGCGTTCCATCGCCATGATGATTCGCCGCTGGATCCGACCTGCGATTGCTATACCTGCAGCAACTTCTCGCGCGCCTATCTGCACCACCTGGACAAGTGCGGCGAAATGTTGAGCAGCATGTTGAATACAATCCATAACTTGCGTCATTACCAGCGCCTGATGGCCGGTTTACGCGAGGCTATTCAACAAGGTAAATTGGCCGCCTTTGTCGACGCCTTCTATGCCAAACGCGGGCTTGCTGTGCCGCCTTTGGACTGACTGACTGTAACCGTTTGCCAACCCAACACGTTGCAACATAACAACTGGAGTGTCACATGAGCTTTTTGATCCCCGCCGCCTACGCGGACGCCGCAGCCCCTGCCGCCGGCCCTATGGGTGGTGGTTTCGAATGGATTTTCCTGGTCGGCTTCCTGGTCATCTTCTACCTGATGATCTGGCGTCCACAGGCCAAGCGCGCCAAAGAGCAGAAGAACCTGCTGGGCAACTTGCAGAAAGGTGACGAAGTTGTCACCAACGGCGGCATCGCCGGCAAGATCGTCAAGGTTTCCGATGACTTCGTGGTACTGGAAGTGTCCGACACCGTCGAGATGAAGTTCCAGAAGGGCGCCGTGGCTGCGACCCTGCCTAAAGGTACGCTCAAGGCTATCTGAGGTACCGGTTTTACTTTTTCCAGTCGGGGCGCGCAAAGCGCCCCGCGTCTTGAACGGGCGGCGTGATGCTGAACAAATATCCTCTGTGGAAATACGCACTGATCGTGCTGGTGCTGGCGATCGGTTTCATTTATTCCGCTCCCAACCTCTATCCGGATGATCCGGCTGTACAGATCAGTGGTGCCAGCTCGGCGCTGCAGGTCAACCAGGCCGACCTCGATCGCGTCAACAAGGCGCTGACCGAGGCGGGTATCGCCGTGAAGGGCACTAGCCTGGGCGAGAAGGGCAGTGGCTTGGTACGCCTGACCGACCAGGAAGACCAACTGCCAGCCAAGGATGTGGTGCGCAAGGCCCTGGGCGATGATTACGTCGTGGCCCTGAACCTGGCTCAGACTACTCCGCAGTGGCTGCGTAACCTGGGTGCAAGCCCGATGAAGCTCGGTCTGGACCTGTCCGGTGGTGTGCACTTCCTGCTCGAAGTGGACATGGACAAGGCCATGAGCGCGCGCATGAAGGTCTACGAAGGCGAAGTGAAGACCCTGTTGCGCAAAGAGCGCATCCGCTACCGCAGCCTGCCTCAGCAGGATGGCGGCATTGTGCTGGGCTTCTCTGACGACGCCACCCGCGAACAGGCCCGTGCCCTGATTCGCAAGAGCTTCACCGATTTCGACCTGACCACCACCGAGCGCAATGAGCTCGCCGTGCTGCGTCTGGCGCTGACCCCGGCCAAGGTTGCCGAGATCCGCGAATATTCGATCAAGCAAAACCTGACCACCGTGCGTAACCGGGTCAACGAACTGGGTGTGGCCGAGCCGCTGGTGCAGCGTCAGGGCGCCAACCGTATCGTGGTCGAGCTGCCCGGCGTGCAGGACACTGCCGAAGCCAAGCGCATCCTCGGCAAGACCGCCAACCTCGAGTTCCGCTTCGGTGCCGAACCAGGTGCCTCCAAGGCCACTACCGAGGTCTTCGAATTCCGTGACGGCGGCCGTTCGGCGCCGGTCGAGCGTGGTTTGATCATCACCGGTGACCAGGTCACCGACGCCCAGGCCAGCTTCGACGAGCAAGGCCGTCCGCAGGTCAACATCCGTCTCGATGGTCATGGCGGCGAGTTGATGAGCCGCGCGACCCGCAGCAACGTCGGCCGCAGCATGGCAGTGATCTTCATCGAGCAGAAGCCGATCACCCGCTACGTCAAGCAGACCGTCGACGGCGTCGAGAAGGAAGTGGCCGTACAGAGCTTCCAGGAAGAGAAAAAGATCATCAGCCTGGCGACCATTCAATCGCCACTGGGCAGCCAGTTCCGCATCACCGGCCTCAATGGCCAGGGTGAATCGTCCGAACTGGCTCTGCTGCTGCGTGCCGGTGGTCTGGCCGCGCCGATGTACTTCGCTGAAGAGCGCACCATTGGTCCAAGCCTGGGTGCCGACAACATCACCAAAGGTGTCGATGCGTCGCTGTGGGGCATGCTGTTCGTGTCCATCTTCATCATCGCCATCTACCGTGGTTTCGGCGTGATCGCGACCGTTGCCCTGACCGGCAACATGATCCTGCTGCTGGCCTTGATGTCGCTGCTGGGTGCCACCCTGACCCTGCCAGGCATCGCCGGTATCGTGCTGACCATGGGTATGGCGGTCGACGCCAACGTGCTGATCTTCTCGCGGATTCGCGAGGAGCTTAAAAACGGCATGTCGGTGCAGCGCGCTATCCACGAAGGCTTCAGCCGTGCCTACACCGCGATCATCGACGCCAACCTGACCAGCCTGCTGGTCGGCGGTATCCTGTTCGCGATGGGCACCGGGCCGGTCAAAGGCTTCGCGGTAACCATGTCCCTCGGGATTTTCACCTCGATGTTCACCGCCGTCATGGTGACCCGCGCAATGGTCAACCTGACCTGCGGCGGGCGTGACATCAAGAAGCTGTGGGTTTGAGGGAATAACCATGAAAACCATCAACTTCATGGGCGTGCGCAACGTTGCGTTCGCCATCACTGTCCTGCTGACCATCCTGGCGTTGTTCAGCTGGTGGCAGAAGGGTTTGAACTTCGGTCTGGACTTCACCGGCGGTACGCTCATCGAGCTGACCTACGAGCGTCCAGCAGACCTCAAGCTGGTCCGCGCCGAGCTCGCTCAGTCGGGCTTCGAGGACGCCATCGTGCAGAGCTTCGGTGCCACGACCGACCTGCTGGTGCGCATGCCGGGCGACGATCCGCAGCTGGGCAGCAAGGTTGCTGCGGCGTTGCAGAAAGTCGGCGGCGACAACCCGGCCACCCTCAAGCGGGTCGAGTTCGTCGGCCCGCAGGTAGGTGAAGAACTGCGTGACCAGGGCGGCCTGGGCATGCTGCTGGCGCTGGGCGGGGTACTCATCTACCTGGCCTTCCGCTTCCAGTGGAAATTCGCCGTGGGCGCGATCATCTCGCTGATCCACGACGTGGTCGTGACCGTGGGTATCCTCTCGTTTTTCCAGATCACCTTCGATTTGACGGTGCTGGCAGCGGTGCTGGCGATTATTGGTTACTCGCTGAACGACACCATCGTTGTATTCGACCGCGTGCGGGAAAACTTCCGCGTCATGCGTAAGGCGTCGCTGATCGAGAATATCAACGTCTCGACCACGCAGACCCTGCTGCGCACCATCGCCACTTCGGTTTCGACCTTGCTGGCCATCGCCGCACTGTTGATCTTCGGGGGTGACAACCTGTTCGGCTTCTCCCTGGCCCTGTTCATCGGGGTCATGGCTGGTACCTACTCGTCGATCTACATCGCCAGCGTGGTACTGATCTGGCTGAACCTGAACAGCGAAGACCTGATTCCACCGGTCAAGGCCGAGGGTGTGGACGAGCGTCCATAACCGCAAGCCGCCGCCGTTTGGCGCCAAGAAAGCCGCGAGTGTTGAACTCGCGGCTTTTTTTTTGCTCCAAGGCTGGACAAGCGCGGGTTATGGCCCGCTGGTACGATCAGGAGGTTCACGTGAATAAATCAATGCTGGTGGGTGCGGTGCTCGGTGCCGTCGGTGTAACTGCCGCAGGCGCAATGGCGACCTACAGCTTGGTGAACAAAGGCCCAGAGGTCGCCGAGGTGACCGACGTGCAGCCGATCAAGCAGCAGGTCAAGACGCCGCGTGAAGTGTGCAAGGACGTGACCGTGACGCGCCAGGCGCCGGTCAAGGATCAACATCAGATCGCCGGTACTGTGGTCGGTGCGCTGGCCGGTGGCCTGCTCGGTAATCAGATTGGCGGCGGCACCGGCAAGAAGATTGCCACCGTGGCTGGCGCGGTCGGCGGCGGCTATGCCGGCAACAAGGTGCAAGAGGGCATGCAAGAGCGTGACACCTACACCACCACCCAGACCCGCTGCAACACCGTGCATGACCTGAGCGAGAAAGTGGTCGGCTACAACGTCACCTATTCGATTGGCGACAAGGTCGGCAAAGTGAAGATGGACCACGAGCCGGGTTCGACCATTCCGCTGGACGAGAATGGCAAGCTGGTGCTGAGCAAGGCTCAGACTGGGCAGTGATCTTTGTAGGGGCGGCCTCGCGGGGACGCCCCCGCAGTCAGGGCGTCACGCAGGGTTCAACCAGTTCTCCTCACGACGCTGGATGGTCAGGCTAAGAGTGCCGCGTCCAGCAGTAGCGTGACAGGCCAGGAAGGCGCCCACGGGGTACATCGCGTGAATCTCCAGCGGATAGCCTTCGTCACTGATCAGATGAACTTCAAGGTCGTCGGGCTGATGTTGCGTGATATCGATCTTGTCGCCCGTCTGTGCATCGACCAGTGACCATAGGGCAGGGTCCCTGGAGGTAATCGGCCTGACTTCGACCTGACGGTCTTGGCCAATGAACACCCCTTCGCCAAAATGCTCGCCACTGCGCAGATAAATCCGATAGCCCTCCTCGAAATGGCGGAAGTAAAACACCCAGGGGGTCGGCGCACTGCCTTGCTGGAAGGTAATTAGGCCCAGCTCTTCACCGTGCGCCCAGTCACCATCGGTGCAGTTGAACATGCCAAGGGTGCGCCTGCCATCAATCCCATAGGCAGGGGTACTGCCCGGGCTGTCCAGTATCACGGGGCCGATGCTGATGCTTTCCAGGGTATTGATTGGGCATCCGTTCGCCATCACAACGGCAGTGAACGAATGTTTAGTGTGATCAGCCATACAATGCATCCGGTTGTAGTAGAGGAGTCGGCAGGCTATTTGGATAACAGCCCACATCCCATCCGGAACAGATTCCGCCAAACCCACTGCCACACTGGCCCCCGTAGGAGCGGCCTTGTGTCGCGAAAGGGCTGCGAAGCGGCCCCGACTTTCTGCGGTGCTACGCAAATCCTGGGGCCGCTACGCAGCCCTTTCGCGACACAAGGCCGCTCCTACGCCGAGCGGTGTAGTTCTTGCGGGCACAAAAAAAGCACCCCGTGGGGTGCTCCTTTTTCACAGCTGACCAGCGATCAACGCTTCAGCGAGTGCGGCACGTGCGGCTGGATGGCAGTCAGCACGGCTTTGAAGCACTTGATATTGCCAGCAACGATGTGGCCTTTCTCGAGGAATTCGTGGCCACCGTTGAAGTCGCTGACCAGGCCGCCAGCTTCCTGCACCAGCAGTACGCCTGCAGCCATGTCCCACTCGGACAGGCCCGACTCCCAGAACGCATCGAAACGACCGGCCGCTACATAGGCCAGGTCAAGGCTGGCGGAACCGGCGCGGCGGATGCCGGCAGTCTGGCCAGTCAGGGCGCGGATCATGCCCAGGTAGTTGTCGAGGTCGGCCATCTGGTTGTCGCGGAACGGGAAGCCAGTACCCAGCAGGGCGCCTTCAAGGCTGGTGCGCGAGCTGACGCGCAGGCGGCGGCCGTTGATCTGGGCGCCACGGCCACGGCTGGCGGTGAACTCTTCCTGGCGAACCGGATCCAGTACCACTGCGTGTTCCAGGCGACCGCGGTATTTGCAGGCGATGCTCACTGCAAAGTGTGGAATGCCACGCAGGAAGTTGGTGGTGCCATCGAGCGGGTCGATGATCCACAGGTAGTCTTTGCCTTCTTCACCGGAACCTGCGTGGAAGCCGGTCTCTTCACCCTGGATCGAGTGGTTCGGGTAAGCCTTGCGCAGAGCATCGACGATTTTCTGCTCGGCAGCGCGGTCAACCTCGGACACGTAGTCCTTGGCGTCCTTTTCGTCCACCTTGATGGTGTCCAGGCGTTCGATGGAGCGGAAAATCAGTTCACTGGCGCTGCGGGCAGCGCGCAGGGCGATAGTCAGCATAGGCTGCATGGTCGGTTCACCTGGAGATGTTAAAGAAGTAAAGCCGGCCATTTTAGCAGAGTTTTTTGACAACGGCAGCGCCGCATTTGCTTTCATGGCGTAACGTCCGTCGGTTCTGTAAGATCGACCGCCCTGATATCTGCCTTTGAGAGCACCCCACCGTGCTGCAAAATATTCGTGTTGTTCTGGTCAATACCAGCCACCCCGGCAACATCGGCGGCGCTGCGCGTGCCATGAAAAACATGGGCTTATCACGCCTGGTGCTGGTCCAGCCGCAGGAGTTTCCGGCAGCTGACGCCAGCGCCCGAGCTTCTGGCGCAGACGACGTGCTCAGTGGCGCACTGGTGGTCGACTCGCTGGAAGAGGCGCTGGTCGGCTGCAGCCTGGCGATCGGCACCAGTGCCCGCGACCGCAGCCTGCCGTGGCCGATGCTGGATCCGCGAGAGTGCGGCGCCAAGTCGGTCGAGCGTGCCGCCATGGGTGAAGAAATCGCCCTGGTGTTCGGTCGCGAACATGCCGGGCTGACCAACGACGAATTGCAGCGATGTCACTTCCACGTGCACATTCCCTCGAACCCTGACTTCAGCTCGCTCAATCTGGCCGCCGCCGTGCAGGTGCTTGGCTACGAGGTGCGCATGGCCTGGCTGGCCGCGCAGGGCGCGCCGTCGATCAACGACAAGGCCGACGCCGTCGAACTGGCGACCCTGGACGAAATGGAACGCTTCTACGACCACCTGGAAAAAACCCTGGTGGACATTGCCTTCCTCGATCCAGACAAACCCAAGCACCTGATGGCGCGCCTGCGTCGTCTGTATGGGCGCAGTTCGGTTGAGCGTACTGAAATGAGCATTTTGCGCGGCATCCTCACCGAGACCCAGAAGGTCGCCCGGGGCGAGTCGCATAAGCGGAAGGATTGAGCAATGTTCGAACGTCTGCGTGAAGATATCCAGAGCGTATTCCATCGTGATCCGGCGGCGCGTAACGCCTTTGAAGTGCTGACCTGCTATCCCGGCATGCACGCGATCTGGCTGCACCGTGCGGGTCATGCCCTGTGGAAGCGTGACCTGAAATGGCTGGCGCGGCTGGTGTCGAACTTCGGCCGCTGGATGACCGGCATCGAAATCCACCCCGGCGCGACCATCGGCCGACGCTTCTTCATTGACCACGGCATGGGTATCGTCATTGGCGAGACCGCCGAAATCGGTGACGACGTCACCCTCTACCAGGGCGTGACCCTCGGTGGGACCAGCTGGAACGCCGGCAAGCGCCACCCGACCCTGGGCAACGGCGTGGTGGTCGGTGCCGGCGCCAAGGTGCTCGGCCCATTCACTGTCGGCGCCGGAGCCAAGATCGGCTCCAATGCCGTGGTCACCAAGGAAGTCCCGCCGGGAGCGACGGCGGTAGGTATTCCTGGGCGCATCATCGTCAAGGTGCAGGAAGACAGCGAGGTCGAAGCCAAGCGCAAGGCCATGGCCGAGAAGATCGGTTTCGACGCCTATGGCGTCAGTGGCGACATGCCTGATCCGGTCGCCCGCGCTATCGGTCAGATGCTCGATCATTTGCAAGCGGTCGACGAGCGTCTGCAGGGCATGTGCGGCGCGTTGACCAAGCTGGGGAGCGACTATCACGGCAAGGCGCTGCCGGCACTGCCCGAGGAAGACTTCGTTGAAGTCACCCCGGTCGAAGCCAGGCAACCGGCGCAGAGCGACACCCAGCCACATTGACAGCGACGATGGCAAGGGCTGCGGGCGTGTGCTCGCGGCCAGTGTCTGCTACACTCGCGCCCGCCCTTCGAGTGCAAACCCGACTAAAGCAGTAGGTCTAATAGTTGACTTAAATGCTCGGGAATCGCATACTTGCTCACATTCTGTAACTCCCGTGGTACCCATACGCCATGCGACTGACTACCAAAGGCCGATACGCAGTGACCGCCATGCTTGACCTGGCGTTGCACGCGCAGCATGGGCCGGTGTCACTGGCCGATATTTCCGAGCGCCAGGGCATCTCCCTCTCTTATCTGGAGCAGCTGTTCGCCAAGCTGCGCCGCAGCAGTCTGGTTTCCAGCGTGCGCGGTCCAGGCGGCGGCTATCAGCTGTCGCGCGGCATGGAAACCATCCAGGTGGCTCAGGTCGTCGACGCGGTCAACGAATCGGTCGACGCTACCCGTTGCCAGGGCCTGGGTGACTGCCATGCCGGTGATACCTGCCTGACCCACCACTTGTGGTGTGATCTCAGCCAGCAGATCCATGAATTCCTCAGTGGCATCAGCCTGGCCGACCTCGTCAAGCGCCGTGAGGTGCAAGAAGTTGCTCATCGCCAGGACCTGCGCCGTGTCGCCGGTCGATCCGCCCAGCTGGACAAGATTGAGACGTCCGCCGTCGACTGACATTGGTCACGAGCGACGCCACCGCCTGATAGGAGATATTCAATGAAGTTGCCGATCTACCTCGATTACTCCGCGACCACGCCGGTCGACCCACGCGTTGCCCAGAAGATGGCCGAATGCCTGCTGGTCGACGGCAACTTTGGTAACCCGGCGTCGCGCTCCCACGTGTTCGGCTGGCGCGCTGAAGAAGCGGTCGAAAACGGCCGTCGCCAGGTGGCCGAGCTGATCAACGCCGACCCGCGTGAGATTGTCTGGACCAGCGGTGCCACCGAGTCCGACAACCTCGCGATCAAAGGTGTCGCGCACTTCTATCAGACCAAGGGCAAGCACATCATCACCTCCAAGATCGAGCACAAAGCCGTGCTCGATACCGCTCGCCAGCTCGAGCGTGAAGGTTTTGAAGTGACCTATCTCGAGCCAGGCGAAGACGGCATCGTCACCCCGGCCATGGTTGAAGCGGTGCTGCGCGACGACACCATTCTGGTCTCGCTGATGCACGTCAACAACGAAGTTGGCTCGATCAACGACATCGCTGCAATCGGTGAACTGACCCGTGCTCGCGGCGTGCTGTTCCACGTTGACGCTGCGCAATCGGCCGGCAAGGTCGAGATCGACGTGCAGAAGCTCAAGGTCGACCTGATGTCGTTCTCGGCGCACAAGGCCTACGGCCCTAAAGGTATCGGCGCGCTGTACGTCAGCCGCAAGCCGCGCGTGCGTCTGGAAGCAATCATTCACGGCGGTGGTCACGAGCGCGGCATGCGTTCCGGCACCCTGCCTACGCACCAGATCGTCGGCATGGGTGAGGCATTTGCCATCGCCAAACAGGAAATGGCCAGCGAGAACGCCCGCATCAAGGCGCTGAGCGACCGCTTCTTCAAGCAGGTTTCCAACCTCGAAGAGCTGTACGTCAACGGTAGCCAGACTGCGCGCGTGCCGCACAACCTGAACCTGAGCTTCAACTACGTTGAAGGCGAGTCGCTGCTGATGGCCCTCAAGGACATCGCGGTGTCGTCCGGTTCGGCCTGCACCTCCGCTTCGCTCGAGCCGTCGTACGTACTGCGCGCCCTGGGCCGCAACGACGAGCTGGCACACAGTTCGATCCGCTTCTCCTTCGGCCGCTTCACCAGCGAAGAAGAAGTCGATTACGCCGCGCAGGAAGTCTGCAAGGCTGTCACCAAGCTGCGCGAACTCTCGCCGCTGTGGGACATGTACAAAGACGGCGTCGATATCTCCAAGATCGAGTGGGCCGCCCACTAAGCAGTCGCCGGCAAGAGCGGCTACCTGATGAGGAAGGAATTGCACCATGGCATACAGTGAAAAGGTCATCGACCACTACGAAAACCCGCGCAACGTCGGCAAGATGGACGCTGAAGACCCGGACGTCGGTACCGGCATGGTCGGCGCGCCGGCTTGCGGTGACGTGATGCGTCTGCAGATCAAGGTCAACGAGCAGGGCGTTATCGAAGACGCCAAGTTCAAGACCTACGGCTGCGGTTCGGCGATCGCTTCCAGCTCCCTCGCCACCGAGTGGATGAAGGGCAAGACCCTGGACGAAGCCGAGACCATCAAGAACACCCAGCTGGCTGAAGAGCTGGCGCTGCCACCGGTCAAGATCCACTGCTCGGTACTCGCCGAGGATGCCATCAAGGCAGCCGTGCGCGATTACAAGCAGAAAAAAGGCTTGATCTGAGTCGTTTGACTGGACGCTAAGGAGTTCTGATGGCTATCAGCATGACAGAAGCCGCCGCCAACCACGTGCGGCGCTCCCTCGACGGGCGTGGCAAGGGTGAAGGCATTCGCCTGGCCGTACGCACCACCGGTTGCTCGGGCCTGGCCTACGTGCTGGAGTTCGTCGACGAAGTGGCAGGCGAAGACGAGGTCTTCGAGAACCATGGCGTGAAGGTCATCATTGACCCGAAAAGCCTGGTCTACCTCGACGGCACCGAGCTCGATTTCGTCAAGGAAGGGTTGAACGAAGGCTTCAAGTTCAACAACCCCAACGTGCGCGGTGAATGTGGCTGCGGCGAAAGCTTCAATGTTTGAGGCTTGATGTGGGTACTCCTTGTCATTTTGCCCTGTTCAATCTGCAGCCGGGCTTTCGTCTGGATCTCGAGCAACTGGCCGTTCGTTACCGCGAACTGGCTCGTGAGGTTCATCCGGACCGCTTCGCCGATGCTTCCGAGCGCGAGCAGCGGGTCGCCCTGGAAAACTCGGCAGCGTTGAACGACGCCTATCAGACCTTGCGCAGCGCCCCCCGTCGGGCGCGCTATCTGCTGGCCATCAGTGGCCACGAAGTGCCGCAGGAAGTCACCGTGCATGATCCGGCCTTCCTGTTGCAGCAGATGGAGCTGCGTGAAGAGCTTGAAGAGCTGACCGACCTCGACGGTGTCGCGGTATTCAAGAAGCGCCTCAAGCTCGCGCAAGATACGCTGTTCGAGGAATTCGCCGCCTGCTGGGATGATCCTGCGCAGCGTGAACAGGCCGAGCGCCTGATGCGCCGCATGCAGTTTCTCGACAAGCTCGCCCAGGAAGTGCGCCAGCTCGAAGAGCGCCTCGACGATTAACCCGGTGTTGCCGTGACAACGCCTAAGGTAGCTAGATAAGCATGGCCCTACTGCAGATCGCCGAACCCGGTCAAAGCCCCCAGCCGCACCAGCGTCGCCTGGCGGTAGGGATTGACCTGGGTACTACCAATTCTCTGGTTGCTGCCGTGCGCAGCGGCCGCAGCGAACCGCTGCCCGATGCCCAGGGGCAGGTCATCCTGCCGTCGGCTGTGCGCTACCTGGAGGCGGCTGTCGAAGTCGGCCAGGCTGCGCGCGAAGCAGCGCCAAGCGACCCGTTCAACAGCATCCTTTCGGTCAAACGTCTGATGGGACGCGGCCTGGCCGACGTCAAGCAGCTCGGTGAGCAACTGCCATACCGCTTTGTCGGTGGCGAGTCGCACATGCCGTTCATCGAGACCGTACAAGGCCCGAAAAGCCCGGTCGAAGTGTCTGCCGACATCCTCAAGGTGCTGCGTCAGCGCGCCGAGGAAACCCTCGGTGGCGATCTGGTAGGTGCCGTCATCACGGTTCCGGCCTACTTCGACGATGCTCAGCGCCAGGCGACCAAAGACGCCGCCAAGCTTGCCGGGCTGAACGTGTTGCGCCTGCTCAACGAGCCGACTGCTGCGGCCGTGGCCTATGGCCTGGACCAGAATGCTGAAGGCCTGGTGGCGATCTTCGACCTGGGCGGCGGTACTTTCGATATCTCCATCCTGCGCCTGACCGCGGGTGTTTTCGAAGTGCTGGCCACCGGCGGCGACACCGCGCTGGGTGGTGACGACTTCGATCACGCGATTGCCAGCTGGACCATCGCCCAGGCCGCTTTGTCGGCTGATCTGGATCCAGCGACTCAGCGTCAACTGCTGCAGACCGCTTGTGCGGCCAAGGAAGCCCTGACCGATGCCGCCAGCGTGCACGTTGCCCACGGTGACTGGCAGGGCGAACTGAGCCGGGCAGACTTCGAAGCGATGATCGAGCCGATGATCGCCCGTAGCCTCAAGGCTTGCCGCCGCGCCGTGCGCGACAGCGGCGTAGAGCTGGAAGAAGTGGTTGCTGTGGTCATGGTCGGTGGTTCGACCCGCGTGCCGCGTGTGCGTGAAGCAGTCGGCGGCCTGTTCGGCCGCGCTCCGCTGACCTCGATCGACCCTGATCAAGTGGTTGCCATTGGCGCCGCGATCCAGGCCGATACCCTCGCCGGCAACCGCCGCGAAGGTGGCGAGTTGCTGTTGCTCGACGTCATCCCGCTGTCGCTTGGTCTGGAGACCATGGGCGGCCTGATGGAAAAGGTGATCCCGCGCAACACCACGATCCCGGTGGCTCGCGCTCAGGAATTCACCACCTACAAAGATGGCCAGACGGCCATGATGGTCCACGTCCTGCAGGGCGAGCGTGAACTGATCAGCGACTGCCGCTCGCTGGCGCGCTTCGAACTGCGCGGGATTCCGCCGATGGTCGCCGGTTCGGCGAAGATCCGCGTGACCTTCCAGGTCGACGCCGATGGCCTGCTCAGTGTCGCTGCACGCGAACTGGGCTCGGGCGTGGAAGCAAGCATTCAGGTCAAGCCGTCGTACGGCCTGACCGACGGTGAAATCGCCCGCATGCTCAAGGATTCGTTCGAGCACGCCGGCACCGACAAGCAGGCTCGCCAGTTGCGCGAGCACCAGGTCGACGGCGAACGCCTGCTTGAAGCGGTGCAGGGTGCGCTGGACGCCGACGGCGAGCGCCTGCTGAGCGCCGAAGAGCGCGAAGCCATTGGCTTCCAGATGCAACAACTACGTGATTTGCTGGCCGGCACCGATGGCCCTGCCATCGAGCAACAGACCAAGCGTCTGTCGCAGGTGACCGATGCATTTGCCGCCCGTCGCCTTGATTCGACGGTCAAAGCCGCACTGGCCGGGCGCAACCTGAATGAGATCGAGGAGTAATTGATGCCGAAAGTGACTTTCCTGCCGCATGAGAAGTTCTGCCCCGAAGGGCTGAGCGTGGAAGTCGCAACCGGGACCAACATCCTGGAGCTGGCCCACGACCATCACATCGAGATGGAAAGCGCCTGCGGCGGCGTCAAGGCCTGCACCACCTGCCACTGCATCGTGCGCAAGGGCTTTGACTCGCTCGACGAAGCCGACGAGCTCGAAGAAGACATGCTCGACAAGGCCTGGGGCCTGGAAGCGCAGTCCCGGCTGGGTTGCCAGGTGGTCGTCGGTGATACCGACCTGACCATCGAAATTCCCAAGTATTCGCTCAACCACGCCGCCGAAGCGCCGCACTGAAGCCTGGAGGCTGGCATGAGTCTGAAATGGGTTGATGTACTTGAGATCGCCATCCAGCTTGCAGAAAGCAAGCCGGAGGTCGATCCTCGTTATGTGAATTTCGTCGATCTCAAGAACTGGGTGCAGGCACTTCCCGACTTCAGCGACGATCCGTCGCGCTGTGGCGAGAAGGTGCTGGAAGCCATCCAAGGGGCCTGGATCGAGGAAGCCGACTGAGCGTTCATCAGCAGGTTAGGCAATCCCCTGGAACCCGCGTATAATTCGCGGGTTTAATTTTTCGTAATACTCAATTTTCTGGAGTTACCATGGCTGTTCAACGTACTTTCTCGATCATCAAGCCTGACGCAGTTGCCAAAAACGTCATCGGCAAGATCACTTCGCGCTTCGAAGAAGCTGGCCTGAAAATCGTCGCTTCGAAACTCAAGCAACTGTCCAAAGCCGAAGCCGAAGGCTTCTACGCTGAGCACAGCGAGCGCGGTTTCTTCGGTGACCTGGTTGCCTTCATGATCTCCGGCCCGGTTGTTGTTCAGGTTCTGGAAGGCGAAAACGCCATCGCTCTGAACCGTGAGCTGATGGGCGCTACCAACCCTAAAGAAGCTGCTGCCGGCACCATCCGTGCTGACTTCGCTGAATCGATCGACGCCAACGCCGTCCACGGTTCGGACTCCGAAGCTGCAGCCGCTCGCGAAATCGCTTACTTCTTCGCAGCTACCGAGGTAACCGCTCGCTAAGCGAAAGCTTACGGGTGAGGGTGAATCCATGACGACATCTACTGGCAAAATCAACCTGTTGGGTCTGACCCAGCCGGAAATGGAACAATTCTTCGACTCCATTGGCGAGAAGCGCTTCCGTGCCGGTCAAGTAATGAAATGGATTCACCATTTTGGCGTCGATGATTTCGCCGCCATGACCAATGTTGGCAAGGTCTTGCGCGAAAAGCTCGAGGCTGTTGCCGAGATTCGGCCACCGGAAGTGGTCAGTGAAGACATTTCCGCCGACGGCACCCGCAAATGGGTGATCCGCGTTGCCTCCGGCAGCTGCGTCGAAACCGTCTACATCCCGACCGACGACCGTGGCACCTTGTGTGTATCGTCGCAGGCGGGCTGCGCCCTGGACTGCAGTTTCTGCTCCACTGGCAAGCAAGGCTTCAACAGCAACCTCACCGCCGCCGAAGTCATCGGTCAGGTGTGGCTTGCGAACAAATCCTTCGGCACTATCCCGGCCAAAGTCGACCGCGCGATTACCAACGTGGTGATGATGGGCATGGGCGAGCCGTTGCTCAATTTCGATAATGTCATCGCCGCCATGAAGATCATGATGGACGATCTGGGCTATGGCATTTCCAAGCGTCGCGTCACCTTGTCGACCTCAGGCGTCGTGCCGATGATCGACGAGCTGGCCAAGCACATCGACGTTTCCCTGGCACTGTCGCTGCACGCGCCGAACGACGAGCTGCGTAACAAGCTGGTGCCGATCAACAAGAAGTACCCGCTCAAGGTCCTGCTCGAGTCGTGCATGGGCTACATGGCCACCCTCGGCGGCAAGCGTGTACTGACCGTCGAGTACACCCTGCTCAAGGACGTCAATGATCAGCCCGAGCATGCCACGCAGATGATCGAGCTGCTGCGCGACATCCCGTGCAAGATCAACCTGATCCCGTTCAACCCGTTCCCGCACTCCGGTTACGAGCGGCCGAGCAACAACGCAATCCGCCGCTTCCAGGACCTGCTCCACCACGGTGGTTACAACGTCACCACCCGTACCACCCGCGGCGAGGATATCGATGCTGCCTGTGGTCAGCTGGTTGGTCAGGTCATGGACCGTACCCGCCGCAGCGAGCGTTACATCGCCGTGCGTCAGCTCAATGACGACGTGCAGATCGCCGACAACGCTGCGCGTCACTGAGCGGGCCGGCAGCGATGATCCTGCGCGCAGCGCTGTCGCTGCTGACCCTGTTGCTGCTGGCCGGCTGCGTGTCGGGCGGCAGCAATGACCCGCTGGCCACCCAGCAGGGTCGGGCCGAGGCGGGCAGGGCGTATGTGCAGTTGGGGCTGGGCTATTTGCAACAAGGTCTGACCGAGCAGGCCAAGGCGCCGCTGGTAAAGGCACTTGCCCTGAACAGTCGTGATGCCGATGCGCATGCCGCGCTGGCGCTGGTGTTTCAGGCCGAGGGCGAGCCGACGCTGGCCACCGAGCATTTCCACAAGGCGCTGGCGCAAACCCCGAATGACACCCGGATTCGCAACAACTACGGCAGTTTCCTATATGCTCAGGAACGTTTTGCCGAAGCCGAGTCAGTGTTTCGCCTGGCTGCCGCCGATACCCTGTATCCTGAGCGCTCGCGCGTCTTCGAAAACCTTGGCCTGACCGTTCTCAGGCAAGGTCGCCGCGATGACGCCCAGGCGCATCTGCACAAGGCTTTGCAGCTCAACCCGCGACAACCGCGAGCGTTGTTCGAAATGGCTGAGTTGTCCTACGAAAACAGGCATTATGTGCCAGCCCGGGATTACTACGATCGTTTCAGCCAACTGAGCGCCCCGGATGCTCGCAGCCTGCTGATGGGCAGCCGCCTGGCGCGGGTGTTCGAGCAACCGGCAACGGTGGCCGAGCTGGGCCAGCAACTACAACGACTTTATCCCGGTACGCCGGAATATCAGCAATACCTGTCGGAGCAATGATGAAAGCCGCGCATCCCGAAGTAGCAGCAGCGACTCACCAGCACCCCGGTGAGACCTTGCGCCAGGCCCGCGAAAACCGCGACTGGACGCAGGCCGAGGTAGCCCGCAAGCTCAACCTGACTCTGAGCTCGCTGAACAATCTCGAATCCGGCGCCTTCGACAAGCTGCCAGGGCACACCTTTGCCCGTGGTTACATCCGTGCCTATGCCAAGCTGATGGACATGGACCAGGCGCCTCTGGTCGCCGCCTTTGATCAGGTCACCGGCACCCACGCGCAAGGCAGCCAGGTGCACTCGCTGGGCCGTATCGAAGAGCCGGTGCGCCTGTCGCACAACGTCATGCGCGTTGTCAGCCTGGTGCTGCTGGTAGCAGTAGTAGGTGGTGGCTTCTTCCTCTGGAAGGACCAAACCAGCCTGCGCAACAGCGACCTTGGCAAAATCGCCCTAGAGCACGTCGAAGTCGAGAGCGCCGACGGCACCACCCAGATTCACCCGCTGGATGAGCCAGAAGACCAGGCTGTCAGCGAAGCCCAGCAAGGCCAGAGTGCGCCGCTGCCATTGGAGCAGGCTGCCACTGGCGAGAGCAGTGGCTCGGCCAACGAAGAAGCCATTCCGGCAAGCCCGACGGTCGCCGAGAGCACTGCTGCCGCGCCGGTCACCCCAGCTGCAACCAACAGCGTCGCCCCCGCACCGACTGCACCTGCGCCAGCTGCGCCGGTCAGCGCACCAGCCGTAGCCGCCGCAGCCCCCAGCGCACCTGTCGCAGCAGCGCCAGTGCCCGCCGGCAGTGGCCGTGTCGCGATCCAGTTCTCGGCGGATTGCTGGACCCAGGTCACCGACGCCAACGGCAAGCTGCTGGTCAACGCGACCAAGCGCAAGGGCGACAGCCTGGAAGTCACTGGCACACCACCGTTCGCGGTACGCCTGGGCTTCGCCCGTGGCGCTCAGATCAGCTACAACGGCCAGGCCGTTGATGTTGCACCGTTCACCAGTGGCGAAACCGCTCGCCTGAAGTTGGGGCAGTAACTCATGCACGGCGAATCTCCAATCAAGCGTCGCGAAACCCGCAAGATCTGGGTGGGCAATGTGCCGGTGGGCGGTGATGCGCCTATCGCGGTGCAGAGCATGACCAACACCGACACCAATGACGTCGCCGCCACGGTCGGGCAAATCCAGCGCCTGGTCGATGCCGGCGTCGACATCGTCCGCGTCTCGGTGCCAGACATGGACGCCGCCGAAGCCTTTGGCCGGATCAAGCAGCAGGTCAGCGTACCGCTGGTTGCGGACATCCACTTCGACTACAAGATCGCCCTGCGTGTGGCTGAGCTGGGCGTTGACTGCCTGCGCATCAACCCGGGCAACATCGGCCGCGAAGACCGCGTGCGCGCGGTGGTCGATGCTGCGCGCGATCGCGGCATCCCGATCCGCATCGGGGTCAACGCCGGTTCTCTGGAAAAAGACCTGCAGAAGAAGTACGGCGAACCGACCCCAGCAGCGCTGGTAGAGTCGGCCCTGCGCCATGTCGAGCATCTCGACCGCCTGGATTTCCAGGACTTCAAGGTCAGCGTCAAGGCGTCCGACGTGTTCATGGCCGTCGAAGCCTACCGTTTGCTTTCCAAGCAGATCATCCAGCCGCTGCACCTGGGCATCACCGAAGCCGGTGGTTTGCGCTCGGGGACGGTGAAATCTGCGGTCGGCCTCGGTATGCTGCTGGCCGAAGGTATCGGCGACACGATCCGGATCTCCCTCGCCGCCGACCCGGTCGAAGAAGTCAAAGTCGGCTACGACATCCTCAAGTCGCTGCGCCTGCGCTCACGTGGGATCAACTTCATCGCCTGCCCGAGCTGTTCGCGGCAGAACTTCGATGTGGTCAAGACCATGAACGAACTCGAAGGCCGCCTCGAAGACCTGCTGGTTCCGCTGGACGTCGCCGTGATCGGTTGTGTGGTCAACGGCCCGGGTGAAGCCAAGGAAGCCCATGTAGGCTTGACGGGCGGCACGCCGAACCTGATCTACATCGACGGCAAGCCTGCGCAGAAACTGAACAACGACAACCTGGTCGAGGAGCTGGAAAAGCTCATTCGCCAGAAAGCGGCCGAAAAGGTCGAAGCCGACGCGGCGCTGATCGCCCGCGGCTGATACACAGATTCGAAAGGACTTTTCGTGAGCAAATCGCTGCAAGCCATTCGTGGCATGAACGACATCCTGCCTGACCAGTCGCCACTGTGGCGTTACTTCGAAGGCACGGTCGCCAGTTTGCTGGACGGCTACGGTTACAGCCAGATCCGCACGCCGATCGTTGAATTCACCGAGCTGTTCAAACGCTCGATCGGTGAAGTCACTGACATCGTCGAAAAAGAGATGTACACCTTCGAGGACCGCAACGGCGATTCGCTGACACTGCGTCCCGAGGGCACCGCTGCCTGCGTGCGCGCTGTGCTCGAGCATGGCATCACCGGCAACGGCCAGGTGCAGAAACTCTGGTACACCGGCCAGATGTTCCGCCACGAGCGCCCACAAAAAGGCCGTTATCGCCAGTTCCACCAGATCGGCGTCGAGGTGTTCAACCTGGATGGCCCGGACATCGATGCCGAGCTGATCATGCTGACCTGGCGCCTGTGGGGCCAGTTGGGCATTCAGGACGCGGTCAAGCTCGAGCTGAACAGCCTGGGTACCAGCGAAGCCCGTGCACGCTATCGCGACGCGCTGGTCGAGTTTCTCTCGGCGCGCCTCGAGCAGCTTGACGAAGACAGCCAGCGCCGGCTCAAGAGCAACCCGCTGCGCATTCTCGACAGCAAGGATCAGGGCACTCAGGCCGTGCTGGTCGGCGCGCCGAAGCTGGAAGATTATCTGGACGAAGAATCCCGTGTGCACTTCGAGGGCCTCAAGGCTCGCCTGAACGCTGCCGGTATTCCCTTCGTGATCAACACTAAACTGGTGCGTGGCCTCGACTACTACAGCAAGACCGTGTTCGAGTGGGTCACCGACAAGCTCGGCGCCCAGGGCACCGTGTGTGCCGGTGGTCGTTACGACGGCCTGGTCGAGCAGATGGGCGGCAAGCCGACTACTGGCGTTGGCTTTGCCATGGGCATCGAGCGGCTGATTTTGCTGCTGGAAACCCTGGGCAAGGTCCCGGAGTCGATCAGCCGCCAGATCGACGTTTACCTGTGCGCCTTTGGCGAGCAGGCCGAGCTGGCCGGTCTGGGCCTGTCCGAGCGGTTGCGTGACCAGGTACCGGGCCTGCGCCTGGCGGTCAACGCCGGTGGCGGCAGTTTCAAGAGCCAGTTCAAGAAGGCCGACAAGAGCGGGGCGTTGTTTGCCCTGATCATGGGGGACGACGAACTGGCGCAACAAGTGGTAGGTTTCAAACCCCTGCGTGGCCAGGGCGAACAACAGAACATAGCCTGGGATGCTCTGGCCGAGCACCTGCAAGCTGCCCTCGCGAACGCGTGAAGCAGTCAAACAGCCGAATTTGCTGAATAGGAGTATTGGGGTGTCGAGTACCGATGATGATGGCCTGAGCGCGGCCAAGGACTGGTGGGATCGCAACGGCAAGCCGCTGCTGACCGGCGCCCTGTTGGCTGCTGCTTTGGTAGCTGGCTGGCAGACCTGGCACAAGTACCAGAGCAATCAGTCACAAGGCGCTTCGGTGCTGTACCAGAACCTGCTGGAAACGGCCCTGACGCCGACCGGCGAGCCTGATGCAAGCAAGGTTGCCGAGTTGGCTGGCAAGCTCAAGAGCGAGTTTGGCGGCACCGCCTATGCCCAGTACGGCAGCCTGTTCGTGGCCAAGGTCGCGGTCGACAGCGGCAAGCTGGACGACGCAGCCAACGAACTCAACAGCGTGCTGGCAAAGCCTGCCGATGCCACCCTGGGCGAAATCGCCCGTCAGCGTCTGGCTCGTGTACTTGCCGCTCAGGAAAAGGCTGATGAAGCACTGAAGCTGCTCGATGGCGACGCTGACAAGGCGTTCCAGGCCAGCCGCGAAGAGCTAAAGGGCGATCTGCTGGTACAGTTGGGCCGCGCTGGCGATGCCCATAGCGCATACGAAAAAGCCAAGGCCGCGTTGTCTGATGAAGCAGCGGTCGGTGGCCTGCAACTGAAGCTGGATGACCTGGCCAAAGGGGACGCTTGACGTGATCGGTTGGAAACAAGCAGCAGTGCTGAGCCTGGCCGTACTGGTCGTGGGTTGCAGCAGCAACAGCAAGAAGGAACTGCCTCCGGCCGAGCTGACCAAGTTCACCGAAGAAGTCGTGCTGAAAAAGCAGTGGAGCCGTTCGATCGGTGACGGCCAGGGTGAAACCTACAACACCCTGGTGCCGGCCATCGAAAACGACCGCATCTACGCTTCCGACGTCAACGGCGAAGTCTTCGCGCTCGATCGCAACACCGGCGACATCATCTGGAAGCAGGACCTCGATCTGCCGGTCTCCGGCGCAGTCGGCGTCGGCTATGGCCTGGTCATGCTCGGCACCCTCAAAGGTGAAGTGATCGCCCTGGACAGCAGCACCGGTGAGGAGCGCTGGCGCTCGCGTGTTACCAGTGAAGTGCTGGCACCGCCGGCCAACAACGGTGATGTGGTGGTGGTGCAGACCCAGGACGATCGTCTGATCGGTCTGGACGCCGCGACCGGCGACCGTCGCTGGATCTACGAAAGCACTCCAGCGGTACTGACTCTGCGTGGTACCGGTGCACCGATCGTGACCAATCGCATGGCCGTTGCCGGCCTGTCGACCGGCAAGGTTGTTGCTGTCGACATCCAGAACGGCGTGCCGGTCTGGGAAAGCCGCGTCGCGATCCCGCAAGGTCGCTCCGAACTCGAACGCGTCGTCGATATCGACGGCGGTTTGCTGCTGTCTGGTGGTACCCTGTACGTCGGTACCTATCAGGGCCGGGTTGCCGGTCTGGACCTGGAAAGCGGCCGCGTACTGTGGCAGCGTGATGCGTCCAGCTACGTCGGTGTCGCCCAGGGCTTTGGCAACGTCTACGTCAGCGAAGCTTCCGGCACCGTTGAAGGCGTCGATGAGCGTTCGTCGAGCGCACTGTGGAGCAACGATTCCATGGCGCGCCGTCAGCTGACCGCCCCTGAAGTGTTCTCCAGTTACGTCGCAGTCGGTGACTTCGAAGGCTACCTGCACCTGCTGAGCCAGGTCGATGGTCGCTTCGTTGGCCGTGAGCGTATTGACAGTGATGGCCTGCGCGCCCGCCCGTTGGTGGTCGGCGACACCATTTATGTCTTCGGCAACAGCGGCAAGCTCGAGGCATTGACCATCCGCTGAGGCTAAGCTTGAAGCCGTGAGGCTTCGAGCAGTGGCGCATGATGCGCCGCGCGAACTCCGGCCGCTGCTCTGCAGCGGCCTTTGCATTTTCAAGAATTCAAGAGTGGAGAGCCGTATGGTTCCCGTAATCGCCCTGGTGGGGCGGCCGAACGTCGGCAAGTCCACCATGTTTAACCGCTTGACCAAAACCCGCGACGCCATTGTCGGCGACCTCTCGGGCCTGACCCGTGACCGCCAGTACGGCGATGCCATGTGGCAGGGCCGTTCGTACATCCTGATCGACACCGGCGGTATCACCGGTGACGAAGTGGGCATGGACGAGAAGATGGCCGAACAGTCGCTGATGGCCATCGAAGAGGCCGACTACGTGCTGTTCCTGGTCGATGCCCGCGCCGGCATGACCGCGGCCGACCAGATGATCGCCGACCACCTGCGCAAGCGGAACAAGTCTGCGGTGCTGGTCGCCAACAAGATCGACCATATCGATCCTGACCTGGCACGTGCCGAGTTCTCGCCGCTGGGCATGGGCAACGCGATTCCGGTCGCTGGCTCCCAGGGCCGCGGTATCAACGCCCTGATGGAAGAGCTGCTCGGGCACATTCCGCGCGATCAGGAAGAAGACGCGCTCGATCAGGAAGTTGCCGAAGGCGAAGAAGCCGTTCGGATTCCAGGCCCAAGCGAAAAAGACGGCATCAAGATCGCCATCATCGGCCGCCCCAACGTGGGCAAGTCGACCCTGGTCAACCGCATGCTCGGTGAAGAGCGCGTGGTGGTCTATGACGAGCCAGGCACCACTCGCGACAGCATCTACATCCCGTTCGAGCGTGATGGTGACAAGTACACCTTCATCGACACCGCCGGGGTGCGCAAGCGCGGCAAGATCCACGAGGAAGTCGAAAAGTTCTCGGTGGTGAAAACCCTGCAGGCGATCAAAGACGCCAACGTGGTGATCTTTGTCATGGACGCCCGCGAGGGTGTGGTCGACCACGACCTCAACCTGCTTGGCTTTGCCCTTGAGGCCGGCCGCGCCATTGTCATCGCCCTGAACAAGTGGGATGGCATGCAGCCGGGCGAGCGCGACTACGTCAAGACCGAGCTCGAGCGCCGGTTGTTCTTCGTCGACTTCGCCGACATCCACTTCATCTCGGCGCTGCACGGCACCGGCGTGGGCAACCTGTACAAGTCGGTGCAGGCCGCGTTCAAGTCGGCGGTCACCCGCTGGCCGACCAGCCGCCTGACGCAGATTCTGGAAGACGCTATCGGCGACCACCAGCCGCCGCTGGTCAATGGCCGCCGGATCAAGCTGCGTTACGCTCACCTGGGTGGCGCCAACCCGCCGATCATCGTGATCCACGGTAACCAGACCGAGAAGATTCCACGCTCGTACTCGCGTTACCTGGAGAACACTTACCGCCGCGTGCTGAAGCTGGTCGGTACGCCGATCCGCATCGAGTACAAGGGCGGCGAGAACCCGTACGAGGGTAACAAGAACACCCTCACCGATCGCCAGGTCAACAAGAAGCGCCGCTTGATGTCGCACCACAAGAAGGCCGAGAAGAAGCGCAAAGACAAGCGCTGATTCTGGCCTGACCCTGCATTGGGGCTGCTTTGCAGCCCTTCGCGGGCAAGCCCGCTCCCACAGGTTTTTGCGGTGCTGCCGTAGCCTGGGAGCGGGCTTACCGCGACGCTGGACCGCCGTGAGGTCTGCTGCGCGGTCCCGGTTGCATCGGTACATTGTTTCACCCTTTTTCCTGATTGCTCGATCCGCTATGCTCGGACTCCAATCCGTGCCGGATACCCCCAGGAAAGAGGGCTTCATGATCCGCAGCAAACTGCCGAACGTCGGCACGACCATCTTTACCACCATGTCGCAGCTGGCCGTGCAAACCGGCGCGCTCAACCTGTCCCAAGGCTTCCCCGACTTCAACGGCCCGCAAGCGCTGCTGGATGCCGTAGGCCGGCACGTGGCTGCCGGGCACAATCAATACGCGCCCATGACCGGCCTGCCGGCCCTGCGCCAGCAAGTGGCTGCGAAGGTGGCTCGGCTGTATGGCGTCAGCGTGGATGTCGAGCAGGAAATCACCATCACCCCAGGCGCTACAGAGGCGATCTTCTGCGCGATCCAGGCAGTGATCAATCCAGGTGACGAGGTAATCGTTTTCGACCCTTGCTACGACAGCTACGAGCCTTCGGTAGAGTTGGCCGGCGGGCGCTGCGTGCATGTGCCGCTGAGCAACGACGATTTCGCCATCGACTGGCAGCGCTTCAGCGATGCCCTCACGCCCCGCACGCGCATGGTCGTGCTCAATTCGCCGCACAACCCAAGCGGTGTGCTGATCAGCCGTGCTGATCTCGACCAGCTGGCAGCATTGATTGCCGACCGCGATATCTACCTGGTCAGCGATGAAGTGTACGAACACCTGATCTACGACGGCGTGGCGCATGCCAGTGTGCTGGCCCATGAACAACTTTATCAGCGCGCCTTCGTCATCAGCTCGTTCGGCAAGACCTACCACGTCACTGGCTGGAAGACCGGCTACGTGATCGCGCCGCCGCAGCTGAGCGCCGAGCTGCGCAAGGTACACCAGTACGTCAACTTCTGCGGAGTAACGCCGCTGCAGTGCGCGCTGGCAGACTTCATGGCCGAACACCCTGAGCACATCGAGCAGTTGCCGGGCTTCTATCAGGCCAAGCGCGATCTGTTCTGCGACCTGTTGCAAGGCTCGCGCTTCAGCTTCAAGCGTACCCCAGGCACCTACTTCCAGTTGGTCGACTACAGCGCCATCCGCCCTGATCTGAACGATGTCGACATGGCCCTGTGGCTGACCCGCGAGCATGGCGTGGCAAGTATTCCGGTGTCGGTGTTCTATCAGACGCCAGTTGCGCAGCAACGCTTGATCCGCCTGTGCTTTGCCAAACGAGAGGAGACGCTGCAGCAGGCAGCGGAGAAACTATGCGCGATCTGACCGCACTGCCAAACCTGAAAATCGCCATGGTGCAGACCACGCTGGCCTGGCATGACCGCGAGGCCAACTACGCCCATTTCGAAGAGTTGCTCAAGCAAGTCGGCAGCCCTGACCTGGTGATTTTGCCAGAGATGTTCACCACCGGTTTTTCGATGGAGTCCGAGCGCCTCGCCGAGCCCGAAAACGGCCCTACCGGCAAATGGCTCAAAGCCCAGGCGAAGAAGCTCAACGCAGTGATCACCGGCAGCGTGATCATCCAGGCCGCTGACGGCAGCCACCGTAACCGGCTGCTGTGGGCGCGCCCTGACGGTGAAATCCTGCACTACGACAAGCGCCACCTGTTCCGTATGGCCGGCGAGCACAAGCACTACACCCCGGGCGAGCGCCAGGTGCAGTTCGAGCTGAAGGGTTGGCGGATCCGCCCATTGATCTGCTACGACCTGCGCTTCCCGGTATGGAGCCGCGATGCCCATGACACCGACCTGCTGCTGTACACCGCCAACTGGCCGGCAGCGCGGCGGCTGCACTGGAACCGGCTGTTGCCGGCGCGGGCGATCGAGAACCTGTGCTTCGTGGCGGCGGTCAACCGGGTCGGCACCGACGGCAAAGGCTTTGCCTACTCAGGCGACAGTCAGGTGCTGGATTTCCAGGGCGAGAGCCTGCTCAGTGCGGGCGAGGCGGATGGTGTCTTCACCGTCGAGCTGCGCGCGGCGGAACTGGCGGCGTACCGCAGCCGCTTCCCGGCCAACCTGGATGCCGATACCTTCGACCTGCATTGAGCGTTGCCGGCCGGGTTATAACGCCCGGCCGGTCGACTGACTCAGTACACGTCGCGTCGGTAGCGACCTTCTTCTACCAGCTGTTGCAGCATGGCCTCGCCGAGGATGCCCGTGAGCGCCGCGTCGACTGCCGCGGCCATGCCCTGCAGGCTGCCGCAGACATAGATACAGGCGCCGTCGGCAACCCAGTGACGAACCTCGTCGGCTTGCGCCAGCAGCAGATCCTGAACATAGACCTTCTCGGCCTGGTCACGCGAGAACGCCAGGTCCAGCTTGCGTAGCTCACCGCGCGCCAGCCAGCCTTGCAGTTCATCGGCACAGAGCAGATCGCTGGCGCGATTGCGCTCACCGAACAGCAGCCAGTTGCGCTGGTCACCTTCGCTGATACGTGCCTTGAGCAAGCTGCGCAGCCCGGCCAGCCCGGTGCCGTTGCCGATCAGCAGCATCGGTGCTGGGGCCACTGGCAGGTGGAAGCTGCTGTTGCGGCGTAGGCGCAGGCTCAGCGAGCCGTGCAGGGGCAGCACCTCGGTCAGCCAGCCTGAGCCCAGGCCAAGGCTGCCGTCACTGTGCCGATGCTGGCGCACGATCAGTTGCAGCACGCCATCGCTGGCAATCGATGCGATCGAGTATTCACGCGTGCCGATCGGCACCAGCGCATCGATAACCGCCTGCGCGTGCAGGCCGACCAGGTGCTCGCGGCTGGCCGGCAGTTGTCGACTGCCCAGTGCCTGACCCAGGGTTTCGCGCGAGCCTTCACGTTGCACTGGGGTATCCAGATTCAGGCCCAGGCCTTGGATAAAGGCTTCAACCTGAGCGGGAGCGTTGCGTGGCAGAACCTCCACCAGATCGCCCGCGTCCCAGCGCACAGCCTGTTCGGATTGCAGGTCGAGCAGGTACACCGGCTGGCCTTGGCTGCGGGGGTTGAGCAGCGTACGCGCGGTCAGGGTCCAGTTGCTGAAAGCGGCCGGTTGCCAGGCGCTGACGACGCTGGCACCGGTCAACTGCGCGAGTTGCTGCTGCCAGTGCTGAAGCGCGGCTGGGTCGGCGTTGTCGACTTCGACCGGGCTGAACGCAGTGCTGGCGCCGCGCTCGGCAAGCCATGCCTGCAAGCGCCGGGCAAAGCCACAGAAGTGCTGATACTGGCGGTCGCCCAAGGCGAGCAGGGCATAGTCCAGATGTTCCAGCGGCCAGGCCTGGCCGAGTATCTTGCGCTCGAAACCACGGGCGCTGTCGGGGGCCTCGCCATCGCCAAAGGTGCTGACTACAAACAGCGCCCGGCGTGCCTGGCGCAGGTCATCTTCACCCAGCTCGGCCAAGGCGCGTACCTGCACCGACAGGCCTGCCGCCTGGAGCTGGCCGGCGCTCTGCCAGGCCAGTTGCTCGGCAAGGCCGCTCTGGCTGGCAAAACCAATCAACCAGCTGTCACCTGCCGACGTGGTGCTGTCGACACTGCCACGGGCCGCGCGGATCTGACGTTTCTTGCGCCGGCGGTCGAAGTACAGCAGCCAGCCGGTGATGAAGAACAGCGGCATGCACAGGCTGGCGATGGTGACGATGATTCGCCCGGGCAAGCCGAAATAGCTACCCACGTGCAGGGCATAGATGCTTTGCAGCAATTGAGCACTGAGCGACTTGTCGGCATAACGCTCGATGCGCGTGAACGTGCCGGTAGCCGGGTCGAGCGTGACGGTGTCAAAGGCGCGTTCGTGATCGGCATCATCGAGCAGATAGAACAGCGTCGCCGGCTGCCCGCCAACCGGCGGCAGGCGCAGGTTGTAGCCAGCCAGGCCGGGCCCTGCCGCAGCCTGCAGGTTGCTCCAGATGGCGTCATAGTCGACTCGCAGCGGCGGGGCGCTTTGGTTGACCGACTGCTGGCCACGGCGGCCACCGCCTTCGCCACGCTTATGCTGCTGTCCCGCAGCCGGGGCGTCGCCGAGCAGCTTGTTCAGCCCTCGGCTGTACCATTCGTACGACCACGACAGACCGGTCAAGGCAAACAGCAGATAGAACAGCAGGCACCAGGTGCCGAACACGGCGTGCAGGTCCCAATTGAACGCACGGCCCTTCTTCGCCCAGTCCAGAGTCAGCCAGGTGCGCCAGTTCAGCGCCTTGCGCGGCCAGCGTAGATACAGGCCTGACAGGCAGAAGAAGATCAGCATCAGGGTGCAGGCACCGGTGATCTGCCGGCCGCTTTCGCCCATGGCGAGAAACCGGTGCAGGCTGAGCATCAGGTCGAAGAAGCCTTGCCCGGCGACCTCGCCCTTTATTTCGCCGGTGTAGGGGTCGGCATAGCGCATCTCACCGCGGCGCTGGCCGGGTGGCGCGGTGAAGAAGATTCGTGCGGCATTGCCCTCGCGGGTGTCGACCCGCAGCATCGCGACCTTGTCGCCGTGCGCCGCTTCGACCCGCCGTACCAGCTCTGCCGGCGGCAGCACGCCTTCGGCACGCACCTGCACCTTGAGCACATCGGCATTGAACAGGCGCAGCAGTTCTTCCTGGAACGACCAGATCGCCCCGGTAGTGCCCATCAACGCCAGGACCAGCCCGGCTGTGATGCCAAACAACCAGTGCAATTGAAACAGCGACTTCTTCAGCACGTCGATCACCTTGTCTTGCCGCGCAAACTCAACCGGCGGGCATTATGCCTTGCTACGCGAAAGCCCCGCTCACTGGCGTGAACGGGGCTTGGCGATTGTTGCGTCAGAAATGGAAGCTGGTGGTCAGCAACGCTGTACGTCCGGCTGCCTGGTTGGCGAAGTGAGTAGAAAACGCCTTGTCGTAGTACACCTCGTTGGTGAGGTTTTGTACGTTCAACTGCAGATCGACGTTCTTGCTCAGCTTGTACGCAGCCATCGCGTCATAGCGCACATAACTGTCGACCATGGTGGTATTGGCGACATTGCCGTACACATCATCCATGTAGAAGGCGCCGCCACCCACCGTCAGCTTTGGCGTAAGAGCGTAGGTGGTCCAGAGGCTGGCACTGTTGTTCGGCGTATTCGGCAATTGATTACCGTCGTTGACCGCACCCAGCGCGCCGCCGTCGATCTGGCGGGCCTGCATGTAGGTGTAACCGGCGAACACCTGCCATTTGTCGGTGAGCTTGCCACTGGCCGACAGTTCGACGCCCTGCACGCGGGTCTCGCCGACGTTTTCGTAGGTGGTGGTGTTGACCTGAACGCGGGCGTTTTCCTTTTCAGTGCGGAACACTGCGGCGGTCAGCGACAGGCGCTCGTCGAGCAGGTCCCACTTGGTGCCGAGTTCGTAGTTGGTGGTTTCTTCCGGCTCCATGTCACTGGCCAGCAGGTTGCCGGCGCGATCGGTGGTGTTGCCCAGCGGGTTGCCTTCGGAGCCTTCGCCCAAGTGTGCGCCGGGTGGGGTCGCCGAGGTGGCGTAGGAAACGTAGATGCTGCCGTTCTCGGCGGGCTTCCACACCAGGCCCAACTGGCCAGTGATGAACTCGCTGGTGTCCTTGCCTTTGGATGCAACACCCTTGCTGCTCACTGCGGTAGCACCAGAGGCGGTGTAACCGCGGTACTGGGTATCGAAGTGGTCATAGCGCAGGCCCATGTTGAGCAGCCACTGTGGGGTCAGCTCAAGGGTGTCGAACACATACAGCGCGCGGGTGTTGCTCTTGGTGTCGGTGCCAGCGTAGTTGCGGGAGATAGCGCCGTTCCACGGATCGTCCGGGTTGGGATTGCTCAGTGACGTGCAGTTGTAGCCGCTGTTGGCGCCGATCAGGCCTGGGGTGCAGGTAGATGTCGTTGCGCCGCGGGTGTTGGTATTGACGTCGTAAGACGAACGCTGGCTTTCTTCCCGGCTCAGTTCAATGCCGGTGGAGAAGCTGTTCTTCATGCCGCCCAGGTAGAACTCACCAAACAGATCGGTTTGGTTGGTGGTGGTCGCGGTATTGCCCACGCGGGTGTTGGCGCGGCGCCAGACGCTGCCGTTGTTGACGTTGCCTTTGCTGTCGTCCGGCTGGGTGAGGATGTAGTCCTGCATGCTGTTGCCGTGACGCAGGGTGTTCTTGATGGTCAGCGCGTCGGTCAGGTCATGCTCGATCGCGAAGGTGGCGATATCGACCCGGCTCTTGCGAAAATCACGCCCGGTCAGGCCGTAGAAGTTGTCGCTGTCGCCACCGTCATCCGGTTTGCTCGGGTGAGCCGAGGTGCGCGCGTTGCTGCCCGCGGTCGGGATCGAATAGGGGATCCCCGAGTCCGGCAGGTCGTCGCTTTCCAGATGGTAGTAGTCCAGGTTGACCCGGGTTGGAGTGCCCAGGCCGAACGCCAGCGACGGGGCGATCCCCCAACGGTCGTAATTGACCTTGTCGCGGCCGGCGACGTTGCTCTCGTGGGTCATCAGGTTGAGGCGCCCGGCAACGCTGTCGCTGAACTGGTAGTTGCCATCCAGGGTATAGCGCTGGGTCTGGTCACTGCCCCAGGTCCAGGCACCGTCCAGCGAGTTGCCCAGGTGCGCGCGCTTGCTCACCAGGTTGATGGTGCCGCCGGCGGCGCCACGCCCGCCAACTGCCGAGTTCGGCCCTTTGGCCACTTCCACCGATTCAACAGCGAAGATTTCCCGGGTTTGCGCGCCAGTGTCGCGCACGCCGTCCAGGTAGGTATCACCCTGGGCATCGAAGCCGCGGATGAACGGCCGGTCGCCTTGGGGGTTGCCGCCTTCGCCGGCACCGAAGGTAATCCCCGGGACGGTGCGCAGGGCGTCTTGCAAGCTCAGCGCGTTGGTTTCCTTGATCACCTGCTGCGGGATCACGGTTACCGAGCGTGGCGTGTCCACCAGAGGCGCGGTGTACTTGGGCGACGAGGCTTTATCGACTTTGTACTCGGTTGCAGCCTGTTCTGCCTTGCCGTTGACGCTGGTCGCGTCAAGCGTGATGGCGGCCGGGTCTGCGGCATAGGCGGACGAAGCACTGATGGCAACGCCAATAGCTGAGACAAGCAGGCGTGGTGAACTTACGGCAGACGGCACGTGGCGCATTTGTTTATGACCTTCCCCAAGGTGTGAAGGCCGCGAAGAGTAATGTAAGCAATTGTAAGTAACAATTGAGAAATATTACCATTCGATACAAATTTACATTCTTTACAATTTGCCCCTTCATTTCCTCAGGTTTATTGCGAAGGGTCTGGCGAAAGGGCTTGCCGTGAGTAAAAGGGAATCAATATCATTGCCCCCTAGTCCCGACCTGGTCCATATCCATGCTGCTGCACATTCCCAATCTGTTCGCCCCCGATGAACTCTTGCGGATTCGTCAGGCGCTGGCGCAAGCAGATTGGGCCGATGGCAAGATCACCGCAGGCCACCAATCGGCCAAGGCTAAACACAACCTGCAGTTGCCCGAGGCGCATCCACTGGCCAAGGAAATCGGCAGCGCCCTCATCGAGCGTCTCTGGCAGACCCCGCAGTTCATGTCAGCGGCCTTGCCGCACAAGGTGTTCCCGCCGTTGATTAACTGCTATCGCGAGGGCGGCAACTTCGACTTTCACATCGACAATGCCCTGCGCCAGCCCAAGGGCAGTGCCGAGCGAGTACGTACCGACCTGTCGGCGACGCTGTTTCTCAGCGATCTGGAGAGCTATGACGGCGGCGAACTGGTGATTCAGGACACCTATGGCACGCAGCAGATCAAGCTGGCCGCAGGTGACATGGTGCTGTACCCCGGCACCAGCCTGCACAAGGTCAACCCGGTCACTCGCGGTGAGCGCTATGCGGCGTTCTTCTGGACCCAAAGCCTGGTCCGCGAAGACAGCCAGCGGGCACTGCTGTTCGAGATGGACAATGCCATTCAGCAGCTCAGCGCTGACCTGCCCGATCACCCGTCACTGCTGCAACTGACCGGCACCTATCACAACTTGCTGCGGCGCTGGGCAGAGGTCTGAACATGTCCTATCCGTTGCGCCGCGATGAGATCGTGGATGTCACAGCGCTGCGAGCCATGCTCGAAGCCAGCCCCGGCAAGGCCGCTCAAGCGATTCTGGCAGCAGCCGGGCAGGGCGTGAGTGAGGCGCAGTTGCTGCTTGGCCAGATTCTGCTGGATGGCCGCGGTATCGAGCGTGATCCGCAGCTGGCGCGACGATGGTTCAGCATTGCCACCCGCGCCGGCAGCAGCATGGCGCACAATATGCTCGGGCGCTGCCTGGAGCACGCCTGGGGCGGGCCGGCCGACCTGCCTGGCGCAGCAGTGCAGTACCAGCGCGCAGCCGCGCTGGGGCTGGACTGGGGCTGGTACAACCTGGGCAACCTGCTGGCCACCGGGCGCGGTGTCGAGCTTGACCAGAAGCTGGCGCTGGCCTGCTACGAGAAAGCTGCACATCTGGGCCATGCCAAATCGATGAACCTCTATGGGCGTTATCTGGAGCAGGGCATCGCCGGCCCTGCCAGCCCGGCGCGGGCGTTGCGCTGGTATCGGCGCTCGGCCGAGGGTGGGGATTTTCGCGGCATGTTCAGCCTGGCCATGGTGCTGGCCGAACGGGGCCAGTTCGATGCCGCGCACCCTTGGCTCGAGCGTGCCCGGCGCGAGGGCAATCTGGCCTTCTTGCACAGCGCACTGGCTACCCTGAGAAGCGCCGGTCCATCTCTGTCGACCTACGCCGACGATTACGCCGAGGCCATCCGCCGCGCTTGAAGGCGTTGCTCCGCAGGAAGTCTGTCACGCTCCATTGACGTTGCTGCTGCGCCTAGGCTGCTCGCGAGCCAATCCGGCTCTTTATGGCGAGGACAGCATCATGGCCAAGGACTACCTTCTAAAAAAATATGGCAGGTTGTACCTGCTGCGCGACGGCGAGCGTTACCCCATCAGCCTCAACCGCGACGGTGAACTGCAGGTGCGTGGCGATCAACCGCCGGAGCGCTTCACCATCGGCATGCTGCATCACCCGGCGATTGGCGGCGATGTGGCTTTCGAGTTCAGGACAGCCTCCGGCCGTCAGCTTACCGAGCAGGGCTCCGGTGTCGTGCGGGCTGCGCGTGAGGAAATGGGTGTGCCCGGGCCTGCGTGGCGCCTGCTGCGTGATGATATCGAAACGGACGGCAACCCCAATCTGCATCAGGTGCAGATTCAGACGCTGGACAGCCGTTTCGTCAGTGCAAGCCAGATGGACTATGTCGGAAAAAAAACCGGCCCTGTCCCCAACACGAGCTGGTCGGAGCTGTGGCTGTCGCAGACCCCGACGCCGAAGTGGGTCAACGTGTACGAGCCGCGCAACAGTAACCTGCTGCGCTACTTCGAGCCAACGGTGGCTCGACCTTCAGTGTTCCTGATCGAGGAGCTGGATGCCCCACCGAACTGAGTGACGCCTGAGCACAGACCCAACCCGAGCTGGCGCGGCTGGAACATCGACGCGCCAGCCCTCATTGCTGCCGCCAATAACCCATTCTGCGCAGATCGCGATCACCCCCATTAACGCCCCGCGCAACGCTGTGTCGAGGGGAAATCTATCGAGATTCAAGGCTGCAGAGTGTTTTCGTAGGCTGCTCGCGAGCCACCCCGGTTCCAATCAAGAGAAGCGCAGGCATGCCTAAAACACAAATTCCAAAGGAATGTATATCCGAGCTTTATCATGTTGCAGACAGCGTAGTACCGGTGCGCTTGATCACCGCCAGCCCGAGCTTTCTACCGGGCTACACCGGTCGTTTAGTCACCAGCAAGAACCCAAACCAAGCTTGGGAGACGGTGCGTCTGAAGCTCAAGTTTCATATCGAGAGTTATTCGTCAGAAAAGATGTCCGTACGTATGACATGCGCTATTGACTATCTCGGCTATCTGGACGACGTGTTCTACGCCACCGACGATGGCGACATCCATCTGGAAAATGACTTGTGGAGAGATCCATACGACTTCAGTGAAGGTGCCGCGT
This sequence comes from Pseudomonas shirazensis, assembly GCF_050496565.1. GTDB lineage: Bacteria > Pseudomonadota > Gammaproteobacteria > Pseudomonadales > Pseudomonadaceae > Aquipseudomonas > Aquipseudomonas shirazensis_A. The sequence continues at coordinate 49,313 of NZ_JBNWAE010000020.1, read as the reverse complement.
GGGAGTGCATCAATACCGGTGTCATGGGCGACCACGATGGCCAGCCGCGGCGGGTGTTTCAGATCAGGAATCTGGGCTATGACAAATGGGTGAAGGTTGAACGCCTGGACAACTTCATGTACTTGCGCCTGACCGGTGAGGGCTCCGGTTCAAGTTTCATGCTGGGTAAAGTCAGCGACATCGATTACTACTGATGGCAATGCTCGGCAAGCGTAGGCGCGGGAGGCAGTTGGCTGCCCCCGCGCTTTTTTATTACAGGTAGTAGGCTTTCAGCGGTGGGAAACCGTTGAATTCCACCGCGCTGTAGCTGGTGGTGTAGGCACCGGTCGACAGCCAGTACAGGCGGTCACCAATGGCCAGGTTCAGCGGCAGGCCATACTTGTACTGCTCGTACATGATGTCGGCGCTGTCGCAGGTTGGCCCTGCAATCACCACTTCTTCCATCTCGCCTTTCTTCTCGGTCCAGATCGGGAACTTGATCGACTCGTCCATGGTTTCGATCAGGCCGGAGAACTTGCCCACGTCGGTGTACACCCAGCGCTCGACAGCGGTACGCGACTTGCGCGCTACCAGCACCACTTCGCTGACCAGGATACCGGCGTTGGCAATCAGCGAACGGCCCGGCTCGAGGATGATTTCCGGCAGGTCGTCGCCGAAATCTTCCTTGAGGAAGCGGATGATTTCTTCAGCGTAGGTTTCCAGGCTGTTGGTCCGGGTGATGTAGTTGGCCGGGAAGCCGCCACCCATGTTGATCAGCTTGAGAACGATGCCGTCCTCTTCCTTCAAACGCTCGAAGATCACTTTGACCTTGGCGATGGCCGCGTCCCAGACGCTGATATCGCGCTGTTGCGAGCCGACATGGAAGGAGATGCCGTAAGGCACCAGGCCCAGGTCACGGGCGAGGATCAGCAGGTCCATGGCCATGTCGGTCTGGCAGCCGAACTTGCGCGACAGCGGCCAGTCGGCAGTGGTCGAGCCTTCGGTGAGAATGCGCACGTAGACCTTGGAACCCGGCGCGGCCTTGGCGATGTTGCGCAGGTCGGCTTCGGAGTCGGTCGCGTACAGGCGCACGCCCTTGTCGAAGAAGTAGCGGATGTCCTTGGACTTCTTGATGGTGTTGCCGTAGCTGATGCGGTCCGGGCTGACGCCCTGGTTCATGACCTTGTCCAGCTCGTAGATCGAAGCGATGTCGAAGTTCGAGCCTTTGTCCTTGAGCAGGTCGATGATTTCGACCGCCGGGTTGGCCTTGACTGCGTAGTAGACCTTGGCGAACTCGAAACCGGCGCGCAGGTCGTCATAGGCCTTGCTGATCATCTGTGTATCGATGACCACAAACGGGGTTTCCTGCTTGTCGGCGAACGCCTTCATCTTCTGGAAGGTGTCACGTGCGAAATAATCTTCGACTTGGATCGACATGCTCAAGGACTCCATGGGCAAACTGAAAAAGAAAGTGGCTGCAAACTGAACGCCCTCCGTATCCCCACTTTGGTTCGCCTACTTCCCAAGGCATGTCGCCGAAAGCAAAAAGGCCAACCGCATGGTTGCGCCTGCTGTCTCGTCGTCAGTACTTGAGCCGGATGGATCGTTTCCAGCATGGACGTTCGGCGCGCACTTTAGGGCGTGAACCAGGCAAGATCAACAGGCAATCCCCACCTGTTCGTCGCGGATCGACGAGCAGTTACTGGAATAACCGACTCGTATTACCGACAGATGTTCCTGAGCTGGCGCAAACGTAAATAATTGTGGAATAGGCGGGGATCTGGCTGCGAACCCCTGAAAAGCTGTGTTCATTGCAGGTCGGTGATATTTCACTGCAAGAACCCGCAAGTAAGCTCTGTAGACCGTTGGTCAGTGGTTCGCTGGATCAAACGTCGAGGCGGGGAGTGTCCACATTTATGGCCACACAGTCAGCGCCTGCGAGTGGCCAAAAAAAGCATAAATTTTTTGTTACCACAGCGGGGGCGCCCGATCACAGACGCCCCCGGTCATTCAGGAGGCCACCGTCTCGGCCGGCGAGACGATGCTGGTCTTGGCTCCGCGAGAGCGCCCCGAACTCAGGTAGGCCGCGATCGACTCCTGGGTCACCTCGCCAAGGAACACCTGTTCGGCATCCAGCACCGGCAACCACGCCCGGTTGAACTCGTACATCCGCGACAACAGGATGCGCAGATGCTCATCGTGCGATGCGGTGGCGTTGAACTGGCGCAGGAAGTCAGCACACGCGCCCTGCTGCCGGTGCATGTCACGGCGGCGCACATAACCCAGCGCTTTGTTCGCTGCGTCGGTCACCACTACATAGCGGCGGTCGTGCTCGTCGAGCAGCTCCAGCGCATCGGCCACGGGTGTGTCCGGGCTGACCGACGGCGCGTTGTCGGCCGCATCTTCTGCGCGGACCAGCAGCAGGCGCTTGAGGGTGCTGTCCTGGCCGACGAAGTTGCTGACGAAGTCGTCCACCGGGTGCGCCAGCAGGGTATCCGGGTGATCCAGCTGGAGCAGCTTGCCGGCGCGGAAGATGGCGATCTTGTCACCCAGCTTGATCGCTTCGTCGATGTCGTGGCTGACCATGATCACAGTCTTGTTAAGCGCCCGCTGCATCTCGAAGAACTCGTTCTGGATCATCTCGCGGTTGATCGGGTCAACCGCACCGAACGGTTCGTCCATCAGCAGCACCGGGGCGTCGGCGGCCAGTGCGCGGATCACGCCGATGCGCTGTTGCTGGCCACCGGACAACTCGCGCGGGTAACGCTGCAGGTACTGCTTGGGCTCAAGCTTGATCATGCTCATCAGCTCGCGCGCGCGGTCATGGCAGCGCTGCTTGTCCCAGCCGAGCAGGCGCGGCACCACGGTGATGTTCTCTTCGATGGTCATGTTCGGGAACAGACCGATCTGCTGGATCACATAGCCGATACTGCGGCGCAGGCTGACTTCGTCGAGCCCAGTGGTGTCTTCGCCATTGATGAATACCTGGCCCGAAGTCGGCGTGATCAGGCGGTTGATCATCTTCAAGGTGGTGCTCTTGCCGCAGCCCGACGGGCCGAGGAACACGCAGATTTCGCCTTCGTTGACGGTCAGGTTGACCGAGTCGACGGCTTTGACGTCCTTGCCGTTGGCATGGAAGGTCTTGCTGAGGTTCTTCAATTCGATCATGAGCGCAGTCCTCGTGGAGTCAGGGCACGTTGCAGGGCTTGCAGGAGCAGGTCGGCGATGATCGCCAGCAGGCTTACCAGCACCGCGCCGACCAGCAGCATCGACATGTCGCTGCGGCTGATGGAAGTCAGAATAAGTACACCCAGGCCACCGGCGCCGATGGTCGCGGCGATGGTCATCACGCCGATGTTCATCACCACGGCGGTACGCACCCCGGCGAGGATCACCGGCACGGCGATCGGCAGCTCGACCATGCGCAGGCGCTGGCCGAAGGTCATGCCGATACCGCGGGCGGCTTCACGGATGCCCGGTTCGACGTTGGTCAGGGCCAGGTAGGTGTTGCGCAGGATTGGCAGCAGTGAATAAAGGAACACTGCAGTGATTGCTGGCAATGGGCCCAGGCCCTGGCCGAACTTGGAGTAGAACGGCAGCAGCAGACCAAACAAGGCAATCGAGGGAATGGTCAGCAGCACCGTGGCGCTGGCCTGCAGCGGCCCGGCCAAAACCGGGAAGCGGGTCATCAGAATGCCCAGCGGCACGCCAAAGACAATCGCCAGGCTGACTGCGATGCCGACCAGGGTGATGTGCTGCCAGGTCAGTTGCAGCACCAGCGCCCAGTCGAGGTGGGCAAAGGTATCGAACAGGCTCATGGCTGTACCTCTTTGTCGGCAGTGCCGGGCAGCGGATGCTCACGCAGGAACGCAGCGGCAACCACCGACGGGCTCTGGTGTTCGACGTCGACCTTGGCATTGAGCTGGCGCATGGTCTCGTCGTCCAGTTGCTCGGCCAGCGGCTTGAGCAGGGTGGCCAGTTGCGGGTTGGCGTCGAGCACCGCTTTACGCACCACCGGAGCTGCGGTGTAGTCGGGGAAGTAGTGCTTGTCATCTTCCAGCAAGGTCAGGTTGAACGCGTTGAGGCGGCCATCGGTGGTGTACACCAGGCCGGCGAACACCTGATCGTTGCGCAGCGCGGTATAGACCAGGCCGGCATCCATCTGGCGGATGTTGGCGCGGCCAACCTGCAAGTCGTACAGCTCCTTGAGGCCCACCAGGCCATCCGGGCGGTTGGCGAACTCGGTGTCCAGCGCGACCAGATGCTTGCGCTTGTGCTCATCACGCAGCACCTGATTGAGCTGGCTGATGTTGCGCACCTGCGGGTACTCTGCGGCGACCTTGCTGGGCAGGGCCAGGGCGTAGGTATTGCTGAACTTCGATGGGGGCAGCCAGATCAGGTCCTTTTTCGCGTCGAGCTGTTTGACCTTGGCGTAGGTCGCTTCGGCACTGGGCATGCGCTCGTCGATATGGTTGTACGAGACCAGCGATACACCGGTGTACTCCCACATCAAATCGAGCTGGCCGGTCTCCTGCGCCTGGCGTGCCAGGCTGCTGCCCAGGCCGCCGGTCACGCGCACGGCAAAGCCATTGGCGCGCAGGTATTGCGCGGTGATTTCGGCGAGTACCGTCTGCTCGGTGAACACCCGGGCACCGATGCGAATCAGTGGTTTTTCCGCCGCTTGGGCAAATCCTGCCAACAGCAGGCCCGCGCCAAGCAACAAGGCGATGGTTTTTCTCATGGGTTCCCTCTACTTATTGGGCCAGGCCGCGTTCCAGCCAGCGCTTGCTGGAGAAACTCACCAGCACATCCAGCAACAACGCCAACGCCGCCGTGCAGGCCGCGCCGAGCAGTAGCTGTGGCTGATTGTTCAAGGCAATGGCCGGGAAAATCAGGCTGCCAAGGCTGTTGGCGCCGATCAGAAACGCCAGCGGCGCGGTGCCGACATTCAGCGCCAGAGCAACCCGCACGCCGCCGACAATGATCGGCACGGCATTGGGCAGTTCGACCTGCCAGAGTTGCTGGCGCGGGGTCATGCCGATGCCGGTAGCGGCTTCCTTGAGTGAGGCGGGAACGTTTTTCAGGCCTTCGTAGGTGTTGCGCACGATGGGCAGCAGGGAGGCGAGAAACAGCGCGAAGATCGCCGGGCCTGCGCCAATGCCCAGAAAGCTCAGGGCGATGGCCAGTACGGCCAGGGGAGGGATGGTGTTGCCTACGTTGAAGAACTGCATGAAGCGCTCGGCTTGGTCGACCCGGTGCGGTCGACTCAAGGCAATCCCGGCGGGGATGCCCACGGCCAATGCCGCCGCCATCGAAGCCAGCACCAGCATCAGGTGCGCTTGCAGGTAAAACCACAGATCGTCGCGATAACGCGCGATCGTATCGAGGCTGATCCAGTGGATCAGCAGGGCCAGGATGACAAGCGCGGTGGCCCATCCCATCAGCCCTTTTCCGTAGCGTCTAGCCACAGGTGGACTCCTTTTCTTGTCGTCGGCGAACAGTGCTGCGCAGCGCGGCCAGTGCAGGCGGCGGGCAGAGTGATCGCGAGTAGCAGCGTGGCGCTCAGCAAAGCTGCGCGGACATGCCATGAGCCAAGCCCCGTCGGGCTCGAAAATGCAGGTATTACCAGCCCCAAACTGCAATGGTCAGCAGGGGGTGGACGTCTCCGGGGGCGCAAAGGTTCCCATCTGCGGCGGCATTTGGCCAGCGTTAATCACTGGCTAGGCTGGATTTAGGCGCGATAAAACAGCGCGTTTACAGCTCGCAGGCGTTGAAATAACTACCTTTGCCGGCATTATCGATATTCTTCTGAACAGCCCAAAAAAATTCCGCTAACCCGGCTGCTGCCGGCAAGCTTTGCCATTGAGCAGAGCGCGGCGGCGTTGTTTGGGTCTGCAGACGGTTTCGGGTATAATCTGCGCCCTTTTTTCGATCTCCAGTCAGGCGATTTCCCATGACCAACCAGGCCGCCGAAGTCGCGAAGCGCCGCACTTTCGCAATCATTTCCCACCCCGACGCCGGTAAGACCACCATCACCGAGAAGCTCTTGCTGATGGGCAAGGCCATTGCCGTCGCCGGTACCGTGAAGTCGCGCAAGTCCGACCGCCACGCCACCTCCGACTGGATGGAAATGGAGAAGCAACGCGGCATCTCCATCACCACCTCGGTCATGCAGTTCCCTTACCGCGAACACATGATCAACCTGCTCGACACCCCGGGCCACGAAGACTTCTCGGAAGACACCTACCGCACCCTGACTGCGGTCGACTCGGCGCTGATGGTCCTCGACGGTGGTAAAGGCGTCGAGCCACGGACCATCGCCCTGATGGACGTCTGCCGTCTGCGTGATACGCCGATCGTCAGCTTCATCAACAAACTCGACCGCGATATCCGCGACCCGATCGAGCTGCTCGACGAGATCGAAGCAGTACTCAAGATCAAGGCCGCGCCAATCACCTGGCCGATCGGTTGCTACCGCGACTTCAAGGGCGTTTACCACCTGGCCGGCGACTACATCATCGTCTACACCCCAGGCCATGGTCACGAGCGCACCGAGGTCAAGATCATCGAGAAGCTCGACTCCGATGAAGCCCGCGCGCACCTGGGTGACGAGTACGATCGCTTCCTTGAGCAACTGGAGCTGGTGCAGGGCGCCTGCCACGAGTTCAACCAGGAAGAGTTCCTCAACGGCCAACTGACCCCGGTGTTCTTCGGAACCGCACTGGGCAACTTCGGTGTCGACCATGTACTCGACGCAGTAGTCGACTGGGCGCCGCGCCCGCTGGCACGCGTAGCCAACGAGCGGACCGTCGAGCCGGTCGAAGAGAAGTTCACCGGCTTCGTGTTCAAGATCCAGGCGAACATGGACCCGAAACACCGCGACCGCATCGCCTTCATGCGCATCTGCTCGGGCAAGTACGAAAAGGGCATGAAGATGCGCCATGTGCGCACCGGCAAGGACGTGCGCATCGGCGACGCCCTGACCTTCTTCTCCTCCGAGCGTGAGCAACTGGAAGAAGCCTTTGCCGGCGACATCATCGGCCTGCACAACCATGGCACCATCCAGATCGGCGACACCTTCAGCGAAGGCGAAAGCCTGGGCTTCACCGGCATCCCGCACTTCGCCCCGGAGCTGTTCCGCCGCGTGCGCCTGAAAGACCCGCTCAAGTCCAAGCAGCTGCGCCAAGGCCTGCAGCAGCTCGCCGAAGAAGGCGCGACCCAGGTCTTCTTCCCGCTGCGCAGCAACGACATCATCCTCGGTGCGGTTGGTGTGCTGCAGTTCGACGTGGTCGCCAGCCGCTTGAAGGAAGAGTACAAGGTCGAGTGCGGCTACGAGCCGATCACGGTCTGGTCGGCGCGCTGGATCAGCTGCGACGACAAGAAGAAGTTCGAGGAATTCGAGACCAAGGCTGTGGAGAACCTTGCAGTCGATGGCGGCGGTCACCTGACCTACCTCGCCCCGACCCGGGTCAACCTGGCGCTGATGGAAGAGCGCTGGCCAGACGTGAAATTCCGCGCCACGCGCGAACATCACTGATCTGATTATTGGGGCCGCATCTGCGGCCCCAATGCTAATCAGTTACCGGCTTTGATACTGGTCCACAAACGAGTGCGGATACGGTCGATCTTGGCGGGCATCGCCTCCAGTGCGTACAGCTTGCCCATCACATCGTCGCTCGGGTAGATCATCGTGTTGCTCTTGAGCGCAGGGTCGACCAGCGTGTCGGCCTTGAGGTTGCCGTTGGCGTATTGCACATGGTTGCTGATGTTGGCCATCACCTCAGGCTGCAACAGGTAGTTCATGTAGGCGTAGGCCTGCTTCTCGTCGGGCGCATCGGCTGGCATGGCGACCATGTCGAACCACATCGGTGCACCTTCCTTGGGGATCGAATAGCCGACCTTGACGCCGTTCTTGGCTTCTTCGGCGCGGTTCTTCGCCTGCAGCACATCGCCCGAGAAACCAACCACCACGCACACGTCGCCGTTGGCCAGGTCGCCGGTGTACTTGGAGGAGTGGAAGTAGCTGATGTACGGGCGCACCTTCATCAGCAGCTCTTTGGCTTTCTCGTAGTCCTTCGGATCCTGGCTGTGGTGCGGCAGGCCGAGATAGTGCAGGGCAATCGGCAGCAGCTCGGGGCCGTTGTCGAGCACCGCCACGCCGCAGCTCTTGAGCTTGCTCATGTACTCGGGCTTGAAGATCAGGTCCCAGGAATCGACCGGGGCGTTTTCGCCGAGCACCGCCTTGACCTTGTCGATGTTGTAGCCGATGCCGGTGCTGCCCCACAGATAGGGGAAGCCGTACTGGTTGCCTGGATCGTTGACCTCCAGCGCCTTGAGCAGCACCGGGTTGAGGTTCTGCCAGTTGGGCAGCTGGCTCTTGTCGAGTTTCTTCAGAGCCTTGCCCTGGATCTGCCGGGCCATGAAGTGGTTCGACGGGAACACCACGTCATAACCGGAGTTGCCGGTCATCAACTTGCCGTCGAGGGTCTCGTTGCTGTCGAACACGTCATAGGTCGGCACGATGCCGCTGGCCTGCTGGAAGTTCTTCAGGGTGTCGGGGGCGATGTAGCTCGACCAGTTGTAGATCTTTACCGACTCGGCGGCGTTGCTGACACAAGCGGCGAGCATCAGGGGAGCGATTAGAAGCGTGCGCATGTCCGGGGTACCTTGCTTTGTGTGTTGTTATCGAAGGACGGCAGAGGCGATCAGCGATCAGAAAATCAATACATAGGTCTTGCGCACGGTTTCTTCGATGTCCCAGATCCCGGTGCTGTTGGCCGGTAGCATCAGTGCGTCTCCGGCTTCTATGAGTAGCGGCTCGCCACCGTCAGGGGTGAAGGTGCAGCGGCCCTTGATGAAGTGGCAGAACTCCTGCTGAACGATCTGCCGGCGCCAGCGCCCTGGGGTGCACTCCCAGATGCCGGTTTCGACGCCATCGCTGCGCTCGACGCTGGTCACCGAAGTCACCGCGACCGGCTCACCAAGCGGCACGGCGACCGGGTTGGATTCCTCGAGTACGGCGCTGTCGGTGTGTTTGAACTAGGTGATGCTCATGACCAGTGAATCCTGTGTGGAGAAAAGGGCAAGTCAGTGCATGAAGCCTTCCATGAAGTCGGCCACGCCGCTGGCCAGGCGCCGGCGCCAGGGTGCGCTGGCGGGGTTGGCGAGGGTGCGGTCTTCATGGACAAAGCTGCGGATGATCGCGTTGTAGCCCAGCCAGCGGCAGGGCTCGGGCGGCCAGCTGGCCAGGCTGGTCAGCGGGCAGTTGTCGTGTACCCAGGGCTGTGCGGTCAGCTGGTTGTGCTGGCCAAGGATCAGCGCCGCCAGGGTGCGCCCGCCCAGGTTGGTCGCGCCTACGCCTTCGCCACCGTAGCCGCCAGCGAGGGCGATGCCGCGCTGACGATCACACAGAATGTGCGGGCGGAAGCGCCGGGCCATGCCCAGGTTGCCGCCCCAGGAATGGGTGATACGGGCGTTTTTCAGCTGCGGGAACAGCTCGCCGAACAGATAGCGGCGCAGCTCGATCTCGTGGTCCTTGAGGTTGAAGTCTTCGCGCAGACGGCCACCAAAGCGATAGCCACCACGCGCACCGAACACCAGGCGGTTGTCGGCGGTGCGCTGACCGTAGGTGACCTGGCGGCTGTTCTCGCTGAAGGCTTGCCCCTGGTTCAGGCCGATCTGCTCCCAGGTTGACTCCGGCAACGGCTCGGTGGCGACCAGCAGGCTCTGCACCGGCAATTGGTGTTTGCCTAGCGGCGGCAGGCTGGCTGCGTAACCCTCCACGGCCGGCACCAGCCAATGGGCGCGGACGTTGGCATGCGGGGTGCGCAGCATGCCAGGCTGCAGATCAAGCGCAGGGCTGTTCTCGTAGATGGTCACGCCCATGCGCTCGACCGCTCGGGCCAGGCCGCGCACCAGTTTGGCCGGCTGGATGGTGGCGGTGTGCGGGCTGAAGATCGCCCCGTATGGGTTGCTGACGCGCAGTTGCGCATCGAGTTGCTCGGGACGCAGCCAGCGGTAGTCGTCTTCGTTCATGCCCTGGCGGTAAAGGTCGTCGAGGTAGGCGCGCAGGCTGCGCTCCTGTTCCGGATACCGCGCTGCGCAGTACAGCACGCCGCCTTTGCGATAGTCGCAGTCGATGCCCTCATGCTGCAGCACGTTGTTTACTTCATCAGGGATGCCGTGCAGCAGGTCGATGCTGGCGCGGCGCAGCTGCGGCGACAGGGTGGCGAGCAGGCGGTCCTCACCCAGCAGATTGCCCATCAGCCAGCCGCCGTTGCGCCCGGATGCACCGAAGCCGGCGATGTTGGCTTCGACAATGGCGATGCTCAACTGCGGCGCCTGCTGTTTCAGGTAGTAAGCGGTCCACAGCCCGGTGTAGCCGGCGCCGATGATGCACACGTCGACATCGAGGTCCTTGGCCAGGGCCGGGCGGGCGTCGAGGGGCTCGTCGAGCTGGTCCATCCAAAGGCTGATCGTGCGCCAGGGTTGCATCAGGTGCAGCTCCACATCGGTAAGGTCTGTGGCTGATCCTAGGATGCTCCGGCGGCGGCTGTCTTACGTGCGTGCACGCAGGGAAAGTTGTTTTACATAGGCCTTGGGCGACAGCCCGGTATGTTCGCGGAACGCTTTATAGAACGCCGACAGCGAGTTGAAGCCGGCGCCGAATGCCAGTGCATCCATGGTCGCGCCGACGCTGCTGCTGTCGAGCCCTGCCAGCAGGTGCTGCAGGCGCGCCTGGTTAACGTAGCGATAGAAGCTCTGGCCGAGCACCTGATTGAGCAGGTAGGAAATCTGATTGCGGCTGTAACCGCTGTCTTTGGCCACTTGCTGCAGGTCCAGCTCAGGGTCCAGGTAGGGCCGCTGGCGCTGGAAGTAGTGTTCCAGGTCCTGCGCCATGGTGCTCAGCTGACGCGGCGACAGGCCCAGCCGGCTGGTAGCAGGGCGCAGGCCGCCGTTGCTGATGCTCTTGCTGCCTTGACGGACCAGTGTGGCGTATTCGTTGACCCGCCAGATCAGGCCGTCCTTGACGGTGATCGCCTCACTGGAGTGAAACGCAGTCAGGCCATCGCCGCCCTGCACCGTGACCTCGTACTGGATAAAGCCTGTGCAGCCGTCGACCCTGATGCGGTCATTGTGAACGATGTCTTCACCTGCTTCGCGGGGCAGGCAGACGCGCACATACTCGCGCAGCTCGGCATGGCCCATTACACGGTTCTGGAAGAAATCGTGGTATTCGACGTCGGGGTGATACAGGGCCATCACCCCATCGAGGTCGCGGTGTTTCCAGCACAGGTGATAGCGCAGCACGGTGTCGGCTGTAACGGGCGTCTGGGCGGGGCCGTCGGGCAGGGTAATGGATGTCATGGGGTGATGGTGCCGGGCCGCTCAGAGCCGGGCAAGTGCGCGTTGTAGGGGTCCCATTGCAGAAACCCTGAGTGGTATATAGCCATTCGGGCTTTATGCACGATCCTCCCTATGCGATTTTTTGTAAGTCATTGATTTATATAGATGTAATTTTTTGTCGCAATTGGCACAGCGTCTGCACTAGTGCAAGTGCAAGCAAACGGATCCGTTGCTAACTACAAAAGGCGCTGCCACATGATTACCACTGCCGAGCTATCACCCACTGTCGCCGATGCCTCGAACCATTCGGGCGTGTCCTGGGCGGCGATCTTCGCCGGTGCCGCTGCTGCTGCGGCACTCTCATTGATCCTGATGATCCTGGGCGCGGGCCTGGGCTTCGCTGCAACTTCGCCATGGGCCCATGAGGGTGCCAGTGCCAAGGCGCTGGGTATCTCGACCATCATCTGGCTGCTGCTCACGCAGATCATTGCTTCGGGCGCCGGTGGCTATATTGCCGGTCGCCTGCGAGTCAAATGGGCCAACCTGCATGCTGATGAAGTGTACTTCCGCGACACCGCGCATGGCTTCCTGGCCTGGGCTGTGGCGACTCTGGTAACCGCAGTGCTGATCGTCAGCATGCTCGGCAACGTCCTCAGTGCTGGCGCGCAGGCCGGTGCAGCTGCAGTGGGTGGCGCTGCTACCGCTGCGACCGCTGTAGTTGGCAAGTCTGACGCCGACCCAATGGGTTACTACACCGACAGCCTGTTCCGCAGTGAAGGTCCAGCGCCTGTTACTGACGACGCAGCCACCGCAGTTGCCGGTCGCGTGATTGCGCGCGCAGTAAGCAACGATGGTGCTCTGTCTGCTGATGACCGTGCCTACCTGGCGCAATTGGTCGCTCAGCGTACTCGCCTGACTCAGGCAGAAGCTGAAGCTCGCGTTGACCAGATCTATACCGAAGTGCAGCAGGATGCACAGAAAGCCAAGGTAGCTGCTCAAGAAGCCGCTGATACCGCCGCCAAGGTCGCTGCCTGGACCGCTCTGTGGACCTTCATCGGCCTGCTCTGCGGCGCGTTCTTCGCCTGCCTTGCTGCTCTGTTTGGTGGCCGTCAGCGTGATCAGGCTCGCTGGATCGACGTCGACGATGCGGCGTATGTCGGTCGCCGTACCGTTCACACCAACAGCGCGCCGATTCGCTAATCAACTGAACTGACCAGGAGAACTACCATGCGCTCGATTCTGCTTTGGATGATTGGGGTACCGATCCCTGTGATCATTTTGATTGCGATCTTTATGCACTGATAAAACCTGGGGGCGCTTTGCGCCCCTTTCGCGACACAAGGCCGCTCCTACACCGACCGCGCCATCCTCAGGATATGCGCGGTCGCTGTAGGAGCGGCCTTGTGTCGCGAAAGGGCTGCAAAGCAGCCCCCAGCCATCTAAAGAAACTGCTCCGCATAATGACACGCCACCTGCCGCGTCCCCACCTGCCTGAACGCCGGCACCTCCTTGCTGCACCGCTCCGTGGCATACGGACAACGCTTGTGAAAGGCGCAACCATCCGGTGGATTCAACGGATTAGGCAGCTCACCCACAATACGAATCTTCGGCTTCAACGGATCCGGATGAATCGCCGGCGTCGCTGACAACAACGCCTGGGTATAAGGGTGCAGCGGCTTGTCATAGATGTCCGCCTTCGGCCCCATCTCCGCAGGCCTGCCCAGATACATCACCAGCACCTGATCAGCCACATGCCGCACCACCGCCAGGTTGTGCGAGATGAACACGTAAGCGGTGTTGAATTCCTTCTGCAGGTCCATGAACAGGTTCAGCACCTGGGCCTGGATCGACACATCCAGCGCCGATGTCGGCTCATCCGCCACCAGCACCTTGGGCTGTAGCATCATCGCCCGGGCGAGGGCAATGCGCTGGCGCTGACCACCCGAGAACATATGCGGATAACGCTGGTAATGCTCCGGTCGTAATCCAACCTGCTGCATCATCGTCTGGACCTTCTCGCGGCGCTCTTGCTTGCTCAACGAGGTATTGATCAGCAATGGCTCGGCCAACTGGTCACCAATCTTCTGCCGCGGGTTGAGCGAGGCATACGGGCTCTGGAACACCATCTGCACATCACGGCGCAGTTGCTTGCGCTGCTCCTTGCTGGCGCCAGTGACTTCGGTGCCGGCGATCTGCAATGAGCCGGCGGTGGGTTCTTCGATCAAGGTCAGGGCGCGGGCCAGGGTCGACTTGCCGCAACCCGACTCGCCGACCACCGCCAGGGTCTGGCCCGCTTCAAGTTCGAACGAGACGCCATTGAGCGCCCGCACCAGAGCATGGCCCTTGAACAGGCCGCGAGACACCTGGTAATGGCGGGTAAGGTCACGTGCGCTGAGTACGGCAGTCATCACGCCACCTCCTGGTTCAGTGGATAGAGGCAGCGCGCCAGGCTCTGGCTCTTGGGCTCAAGCGCTGGTCGCTGCGTGCGGCAGTTGTCGCGCACATACGGGCAGCGCGGCGACAGCAGGCAGCCCTGCGGCCGGTCATAGCGGCCGGGGACGATGCCGGGCAGGGTGGCCAGGCGTTCGGCGCCGATGCTGTGCTCGGGAATCGCCGCCAGCAAGGCTTCGCTGTAGGGATGCGCGGGCACGTCGAACAGTTGCGGCACCTGGCCCACTTCAACCGCCTGGCCGGCGTACATCACGCAGACTCGCTTGGCAGTTTCGGCCACCACGGCGAGGTCGTGGGTGATCAGGATCAGCGCCATGTTGCGCTCTTGCTGAAGGTTGACCAGCAGCTCCATGATCTGCGCCTGAATGGTCACATCCAGCGCCGTGGTTGGCTCGTCGGCGATCAGCAGCTTGGGTTCGCCGGCGATGGCCATGGCAATCGCCACCCGTTGGCTCATGCCGCCCGATAGCTGGTGCGGGTAGGCCTGCAAGCGGCTTTCGGCAGCCGGAATCTCGACTTTTTCGAGCAGCTCCAGGGCCCGTTGCCGGGCCGCTTTGCCTTTCAGGCCGAGGTGCTGGCGCAATACTTCTTCGATCTGGAAGCCGACCGTGTAGCTTGGGTTGAGCGCAGTCATCGGGTCCTGAAAGATCATCGCGATGTCCTTGCCGACGATCTTGCGCCGCTGCCGGCCACTGAGCTTGAGCATGTCGGTGCCGGCGAAGCTCATGGTGTCTGCGGTGATCCAGCCGGGAGCGTCGATCAGGCCCATCAGGGCCATCATGGTCACCGACTTGCCCGAGCCGGACTCGCCGACGATGGCGACGATCTCGCCAGCATCCACCGCCAGGTCCAGGCCATCTACCACCGGCACTGCCGAGGCATCGCCGAAGCGCACGTTGAGGTTTTTGATCTGCAATAGTGACATGGCGTGGTCCTCAGGCGGCGTTCTTAAGTTTCGGGTCCAGCGCATCGCGCAAGCCGTCGCCCATCAGGTTGATTGCCAGCACACTGAGCAATATGGTCAAACCGGGCAGGCTCACCACCCACCAGGCGCGTTCGATGTAGTCGCGGGCCGAAGCGAGCATGGTGCCCCACTCAGGCGTTGGCGGTTGTACACCCAGGCCCAGAAAGCCCAGCGCTGCGGCGTCGAGGATGGCCGAGGAAAAGCTCAAGGTCGCCTGCACGATAAGCGGCGCCATGCAGTTGGGCAGCACGGTGACGAACATCAGCCGCGGCAGGCTGGCGCCGGCCAGGCGGGCAGCGGTGACGTAGTCGCGGTTGAGTTCGCCCATCACCGCGGCGCGGGTCAGGCGCACGTAGGCCGGCAGCGAAACGATGGCGATGGCGATCACGGTATTGATCAGGCCAGGGCCAAGGATCGCGACGATGGCCACTGCTAGCAGCAGCGAAGGCAGGGCCAGCATCACGTCCATCAGGCGCATGATCGACGGCCCGAGAATGCGCGGGAAGAACCCGGCCAAAAGGCCAAACAGCACGCCCGGGATCAGCGAAATCACCACCGATGACAGGCCGATCAGCAGCGACAGGCGCGCGCCCTGTATCAGTCGCGACAGCAGGTCACGGCCAAGCTCGTCGGTGCCGAGGATGAACTGCCAGGTACCCCCTTCGAGCCACACCGGCGGGGTCAGCAGAAAGTCGCGGTACTGCTCGCTCGGGCTGTGCGGCGCAACCCATGGCGCGAACAGCGCGCAGAACACCACCAGGGTCATGAACGCCAGGCCGGCGACCGCGCCCTTGTTGCGGGCGAACGCCTGCCAGAATTCCTTGTACGGTGACGGGTACAGCAGGCTTTGATCGACCGGGCTGGGCGCGGTCACGGTGTTGCGTGTATTACTGCTCATGACGTGGCCTCAGCGCTGGTGACGGATACGTGGATTGGCCAGGCCGTAGAGAATATCCACGACGAAATTGACCAGAATGACCAGGCAGGCGATCAGCAGGATGCCATTCTGGACCACGGGATAGTCACGGGCGCCGATGGCTTCGATCAGCCATTTGCCGATGCCCGGCCAGGAAAAGATGGTTTCGGTCAGGACCGCGCCCGCCAGCAAAGCGCCGACCTGCAGGCCGAATACGGTCAGTACCGGGATCAGCGCATTGCGTAGGCCATGCACGAACACCACCCGCGCTTGCGACAGGCCCTTGGCGCGGGCGGTGCGGATGTAGTCCTCGCGCAGCACTTCGAGCATCGACGAGCGGGTCATGCGCGCTATCACCGCCAGCGGAATGGTGCCCAGCACGATGGCCGGCAGAATCAGGTGCATGAGCGCATCCTTGAACGCGCCTTCTTCGTCACTGAGCAGGCTGTCGATGAGCATGAAGCCGGTCCGTGGTTCGATATCCAGCAACGGGTCGATGCGCCCGGATACCGGCGTCCAGCCCAGGCTTACCGAGAAGAACATGATCAGGATCAGGCCCCACCAGAAGATCGGCATCGAGTAGCCGGCCAGAGAAAGCCCCATCACCCCGTGATCGAACAGCGAGCCGCGCTTGAGTGCGGCGATCACCCCGGCGAGCAAACCGACAACGCCGGCGAAGAACAGCGCCGCCAGGGCCAACTCGAGGGTCGCCGGAAACAACGTGGTGAACTCGCTCCAGACAGTTTCGCGCGAGCGCAGCGATTCACCCAGGTCGCCTTGGGCGAGCTTGCCGATGTAGTCCAGATACTGGACCGGTAGCGGCTTGTTCAGGCCCAGCCGCTCCATGGCCTGGGCATGCATTTCAGGGTCGACCCGGCGTTCGCCCATCATCACTTCGACCGGGTCGCCGGGGATCAGGCGAATCAGGGCAAAGGTCAGCAGGGTGATACCGAAGAATGTCGGAATCAGCAGGCCCAGACGTCGGGCAATAAAACTCAACATGCTTGGTGTACCTCATCAGCCGGCCAGCCCGCCATCGGGGCGGCTGGTCCGGATTGCGCCGCCGGCTCCCGTGCAGGCTGCCAGCGGTCATTGTTGTCGTGCTACTCCACCCGGGTTGTGGCGAAGTTGTTGTTGGTCAGAGGGTTGAGCTGATAACCCTCCACATTCGCACGCATGGCCGTGAACATTTTCGGATGGGCCATGCTGATCCAGGGTTGGTCGTCATCGTACACCGCCAAGGCCTTGAAATAGAGGTTTGCCCGTTGATCTTCGTCGATCACGGTGCGCGCCTGGCTGATCAGTGCCTGAAACTCAGAGTTGCACCAGCGTGCATAGTTCTCGCCGCTTTTGGCCGCATCGCAGCTGAGGAGCGGAGTAAGGAAGTTGTCCGGGTCGCCGTTGTCGCTGCCCCAGCCTGTGGAGACCAGGTCGGCCTCGCCATTTTTCGCCCGGCGCAGCATCTCAGCCCACTCCATCACGCGGATCTCCAGCTTGATGCCGATCCGGGCGAGGTCGGCCTGGAGCATCTCGGCAGACAAGCGCGGGTTGGGGTTGGTCGGGCCGCCGCCGTTGCGCGTGAACAGGGTGAGCACGGTGCCGGGCGGCACACCTGCCTCTGCCAGCAACGCGCGGGCCTTGTCCAGGTCGCGAGGTGGGTTGTGATTGTCGGTATTGAAGCCGGGCATGCTTGGCGGATAAGGGTTGACCGCCACCAGCGCGTTGCCTTTGCCGAACAGCTGGTCCACATGCGCCTGGCGGTCGAAGGCCAGGTTGATCGCGCGGCGCACGCGCACATCGCTGAGGTATTTGCGTTGGGTATTCATGGCGATGTAGCCGGTGACCAGCGCTTCCAGCTCTGCCACCTTCAGGCGTTTGTCCTGCCTGATCAAAGGCACATCGTCAGGTTTGGGATGCAGCGCGACCTGGCATTCGTTGGCGCGCAGTTTCTGGACCCGCACATTGTTGTCGGTGGCGATCACGAAGATCAGCGGGTCGGCCGGCGGCTTGCCGCGGAAATACTCCGGGTTGGCCTTGTAGCGCACCTGAGCATCCTTGCGATACCGCTGGAAGATGAACGGACCGGTACCGATCGGCTTGCTGTTGAGCAGGTTGGGGGTGCCGGCCTTGAGCAGCTGATCACCATATTCGGCGGAGTAGATCGAGGTGAAGGCCATGGCCAGGTCACGCAGGAACGGCGCTTCGGGACGATTGAGGGTAAAGACCACGGTGAGCTGATCGGTCTTCTCGACCGACTTGATCAGTTTGCTGAACGCCATGCTTTCGAAGTACGGATAACCAACGCTGGTCTTGCTGTGCCAGGGGTGGTTCGGATCGAGCTGGCGGCGAAAACTCCAGAGCACGTCATCGGCGTTGAACTCGCGCGTTGGCGTGAAGTAATCGGTGCTGTGGAATTTGACTCCTGGGCGCAAGTGGAAGGTGTAGGTCAGGGCGTCGGCACTGACTTCCCAGTGCTCGGCCAGCGCTGGCTGGATATCGGTGGTGCCGGGTTTGAAGTCGACCAGCCGGTTGAACACGGTCTCGGCCGAAGCGTCGGCAGTCACCGCGGTGGTGTACTGGACGATGTCGAAGCCTTCCGGGCTGGCCTCGGTGCATACCACCAGCGGCTTGGCCGCGACGTTTGCCGCTGCGGCGAGAGTCAACAGGGCTGCCAGGGCAGCGCGTAGGGATAGAGATGTCATGCAACCTCCCTGCTATGAATGATCCAGCGTAGCCGCCACGACCGGCCTCAGCGAGCCGCGGCGGCAACGGTTAAAGGATGTTGAAAGGGATGGTGGTGACGATACGCAGCTCATCCAGGCTGCCGTCGGACTGCGCCTTGCTGGCCCGGTGGGTGGTGTAGGTAGCGCGGACACTGGTGTCTTTCAATGGGCCGCTTTGCAGCACGTAGGTACTGCCGACACCCCACTCGTAGTGGGTCTCGCCGTCCAGGCCGCGCACGTCGTAGGCCGTGCCGCGGTAGTGAGTACCGTCGATGCCCCAGCCGCGGGCGTTGTACAGGTTGAACTTGAGCCCCGGTACGCCGTAGTAGGCCATGTTCAGGACATAGGCCAGTTGCAGCGACTTCTCGTTGGGGCCGTTGAAGTCCGAGAGCAACGAGTTGGCCAGGTAGATGCCGTTGGTTTCATGCAGGTAGTCGAAATACTCGTTGCCCATGACCTGCTGCCAGGACGCCGTCAGGCTGTGCGCCTGATGAGTCAGGCCCAGCGACAGGCTGTAGGTATCGTTGTCGATTTCGCCGAGCTTCTTGCGCCCTTCGTCCTTGGTTTTGTAGTAGTGCAGGGCGCTGGTCAGGCTCAGGTTTGCGCTGTCACCGAGCACATGGTTGGCGCCGAAGTAGTACTGGTTCCAGAAGTCTTCCACCTTGGCCGCGTACAGGCTGGTGCTCAGGTTGGGCAGCGGCTGATAGTTGAGGCCGACGGTGCTGGCGCGGTCGGTTTCCAGGCCGGCAGCGCCATACTCGCTGCGGAACTTGCTCAAGCTTTGTTCGGTACGCGGCAAGACTCGGTCGAAGCTGGCGAAGTCGAACGAGAGCTTGTCGAACTCGGCGCTGTGCAGACTGACACCTTGAAAGCTCGAGGGCAGGGCACGGTTGCCGATGGTGGCCAGCATCGGTGTGTCCAGCGACTGGCGGCCAGCGGTCAGTGTGGTGTTGGATACCCGCGCCTAGATATTGGCCAAGCCGGCTTTGCTCCACTGGTCGAGTGGGTCGCCATTGCGGTGGGTCAAGGTACGGTTGTTGGGGCCGGCCACCGAGCGGCGGTCGCGCTCCAGGGCTACAGCGTTGTAGGCCGCGACTTCGGCGGCGAAGCCGACGGTGCCCTGGGTGAAGCCCGAGCTGTAGTTGAGGATGCTGCCCTGCAGCCAGTTGCTGCGGCTGTGCGTGTCGTGGCGGCTGCCGTCGCTTTTGCTGTACTTCCACAGCGGCGCGCGTGCTGCGCGTTCGCGGGCATACCAGTTGCGGGTGCTGCCGGTGACGCTTTGCCCGTCGAAAAAGCCGCTGGCGTCAGCCTGGGCACTGGGCCTGAGCTTCAGAGTGAAGAACTCATCGCCGAGGGTGTCGGCCTGGGCGGCCGTGCAGAACGCACCTAGCGACAGTGCCAGTGCAGTGGTTACGGGTAGTTTCATGGCTACAGCTCCATTGTCTTTTTCTAGTTATCGCCGCGCCTTGTGAGCGCGGGGTGGTTGCGGTGTTGCCGGAGGACGCGGGGTGTCCGCGAAGAGGGCGGGCGCAGCGGCTCAATCGACGCTGACGCCAGTGAAGTCATTGCGGCCAAATGGGCTGACCTTGAAGCCCTGGACCCGAGTGCTGAGCGGCTGGTTGACCGTCGAATGGGCTACCGGGGTAATCGGTACCTGCTGCTTGAGGCGCTGCTGGGCCTTTTGATACAGCACGCTGCGCTGGGCCGGGTCGGTGATCTGTTTGGCCTGCAGGACCAATTGGTCGTACTCGCGATCGCACCAGCGCGAGTAGTTGTTGCTGCCGATGGCGGCGCAGCTGTATAGCGTGCCCAGCCAGTTATCGGGGTCGCCGTTGTCGCCGGTCCAGCCGATCAGGGCGACATCGTGCTCGCCACTTTTCATCCGTTTGACGTATTCGCCCCACTCGTAGCTGACGATGCGCACCTTGAAGCCGAGCTTGTTCCAGTCGGCCTGGAGCATCTCTGCCATCAACTTGGCGTTAGGGTTGTAAGGGCGCTGTACGGGCATGGCCCAGAGGGTGATTTCGGTGCCGGGCTTGACCCCGGCCTCGTCCAGCAGGCGCTTGGCCTTGGCCGGGTCGTACAGTGCGTCCTTGATGCTGGTGTCGTAGGACCATTGCGTCGGCGGCATGGCATTGACGGCCAGTTGCCCGGCATCCTGGTACACCGCCTGCAGGATTGCCTGCTTGTTGACCGCCATGTCCATGGCCTGACGCACCTGCAACTGGTCAAACGGCGCGTGCTGGGTGTTGTAGGCGATATAGCCGAGGTTGAAGCCCGGCATGCTCAACACCTTCAGGTTGTCGTCGGTGCTGAGCATCGGCAGGTCGGCTGGCCTTGGATTCAGGGTCACCTGGCATTCGTTACGCCGCAGCTTTTGCATCCGCACCGACGGGTCGACGTTGATCGAGAAGATCAGGTTGTCCAGCTGCACGTGCTCAGGCGCCCAGTATTGCGCGTTGCGCTTGTAGCGGATCTGCGAGTCCTTCTGATACTTGCTGAACACAAACGGGCCGGTGCCGATGGGCTTGCGGTTGATGTCGCTCGGGCGGCCGGTGGCGAGCAGTTGCTCGGCGTATTCGGCGGAGAGGATCGAGGCGAAGCTCATGGCGATGTTCTGGATGAACGCTGCATCGACGCTGTTCAGGGTGAAGCTGACGCTCAGCGGATCGTTGCTTTCGATCCTGGCGATGTTCTTGTCCAGGCCCATGCTGACGAAGTAGGGAAACTCGCTGGGGTACGCCAGGCGGAAGCGGTGCTGACGGTCGAGCATGCGCTGGAAGGTGAACAGCACGTCATCGGCATTGAAGTCGCGGCTTGGCTTGAAGGTCGGGCTGGTGTGGAATTTCACCCCCGCACGCAGCTTGAAGGTGTAATGCAGGCCGTCGTCGCTGACCTGCCAGCTTTCGGCCAGCGCCGGTTGCACTGCGGTGCCGCCGCGCTCGAACTCGACCAGGCGGTTGTAGATCGGTTCGGCGGCGTCATTGTCGGTGGCGCTGGTGTACTGGGCGGTGTCAAAGCCGGCCGGGCTGCCTTCGGAACAGAACACCAGGCTGTTGGCGTGGCTGATCGATGCCTGGGTCAGCAGGCCCAGCCCTAATACAACCGAATACAGCGGAATATGGCGCATGGCAGATCCTTCTCCTCATCCAATGTCAGCCGCAGCGGGGCGCTGGAACGGCAGCAATTGCTCGTTCCTGACGTTACGTCGGGAGGGAAGGGGGCAACAGGTTGTGCTTTCCCCAAAGGTTGTAGGGAATTTCCCACGGAGGCAGGGGAAGCGTCCGATGGGCTAGTTACAGCGCCCACTGCCAAGGGCTGGCAGTGGGCTTGGCGGGGTTATTTGGCGACGCTTACACCGTAGAAAGAGTTGAGGCCGAAGGGGCTGATCTTGAAGTCCTGGACCGTGCTGCGCATCGGCTGATACACCGTCGAGTGAGCGATCGGGGTAATCGGCACCTGCTCCTTGAGGATGTGCTGCGCCTGTTGGTACAGCTCGCTGCGCTTGGCCTGGTCAGGGGTGGCCTTGGCCTGCTTGATCAGGTCGTCGTAGGGCTTGTAGCACCACTTGGAGAAGTTGTTGCCGTCGACCGCATCGCAGCCGTACAAGGTGCCCAGCCAGTTGTCCGGGTCGCCATTGTCACCGCTCCAGCCGATCAGCATGGCGCCCTGTTCGCCGCCTTTGGAGCGCTTGATGTACTCACCCCATTCATAGCTGACGATCTTGGCCTTGATGCCAACCTTGGCCCAGTCGGCCTGGAGCATCTCGGCCATCAGCTTGGCGTTGGGGTTGTATGGGCGCTGCACCGGCATGGCCCACAAGGTGATCTCGGTGCCTTCCTTGATGCCGGCCTCCTTGAGCAACTGCCTGGCTTTTTCCGGGTCGTAGGGGGCGTCCTTGATGCTGCTGTCGTAAGACCACTGGGTCGGCGGCAGGGCATTGACTGCCAGCTGGCCGGCGCCCTGGTACACCGATTCGATGATCTGCGGCTTGTTCACCGCCATGTCCAGGGCCTGGCGAACCTTGAGCTGGGCCAGTGGGTTGGGCTGGTTGCTGCCCTTGATCTGGTCCATCACGTTGTAGGCGATATAGCCCAGGTTGAAGCCCGCCTGGTCAGGCATCTTCAGGTCTTTGTCGGCCTTGAGCGGCTCGATGTCGGCCGGTCGCGGGAACAGCGTGACCTGGCACTCGTTGCGCTTGAGCTTTTGCATGCGCACCGAGGCGTCGGTAGTGATGGCGAAGATCAGGTTGTCGAGCTTGACCTCACCGGCCTGCCAATACTGCTTGTTGCCCTTGAAGCGGATCAGCGCGTCTTTCTGATACTTGTTGAAAACGAACGGGCCGGTGCCGATCGGCTTTTGGTTGATGTCGGCCGGCTTGCCCTGTTTGAGCAGTTGATCGGCGTATTCCGCGGACTGGATCGAGGCAAAGCTCATTGCCATGTTCTGAATGAACGCGGCATCCACTTCATTGAGGGTGAAGCGCACGCTGTGCTCGTCGATTTTTTCGACGCTGGCAATGTTGCGATCCATGCCCATGTCGGTGAAGTAAGGGAACTCGCTGGGGTAGGCCTTACGGAACGGGTGGTTCTTGTCGAGCATGCGCTGGAAAGTGAACAGCACGTCATCGGCATTGAAGTCGCGGCTCGGTTTGAAATACGGCGTGGTGTGGAACTTGACCCCTTCGCGCAGGTGGAAGGTCCAGGTCTTGCCGTCTTCAGACACGTCCCAACTGGTCGCCAGGCCTGGGATCACCTTGGTAGTGCCGCGCTCGAACTGGCTCAGGCGATTGAAGATGGTCTCGGCCGATGCGTCGAAATCGGTGCCGGTAGTGTACTGGCCGGGATCGAAGCCCGCCGGGCTGCCCTCCGAACAAAACACCAGGTTGCTCGCGGCACTGGCCGACGGCGCTCCGGCGAGCAAACCTGCGCCGAATAAAAGCGGAATGACTGCATGTTTGAGCATGATGGCCTCATTGTTGTCATTTTTAGCGGAGATGGCCTTGTGAGCCGACCCATCGATCTTTAAGCGCGGCGGATTGGCAATGCAACAGTGAGGGGGATAGCTGGCGGGTGAAATGTGGAACGACCGTACGATAATGTCGCCTAGGTGTAATTAATGGCGAAGTTGATCGTTTGCGCGGCGAAGATGGCGGCTTTTTGCCATGTGTTGCACGGGAGGGTGTCAAGGAGGAAGCGCCGTTTAAGCGCGTAGGAAAGGGCTTACAGCTATGTAAGAAGGGACCGCTCTGCGGTCCTTCGCGGGTAAACCCGCTCCCACAGGTTTTGCAGCGCCGTCGTAACCTGTGGGAGCGGGTTCACCCGCGAAGGGCCGCAAAGCGGCCCCTAATGTACAGTGCACATCAACCCGTCAAGGCATCAGCACTTCGATCAAGCCATCAGCATTCATGCTGACTTCACTGGTGCCCGCTTCGATTTCCGGCGCCACTGCCGCCTCATCAGCCCCCATAGCTTTCATCGCCATAGGCGCGCTGCGCATGTAGGGACGCGGATAGCCGCTGCTGTTCAGATTCAGGTTGACCACCTTGTAACCCTTGCCGCCAAGGGCCTCGGTCGCCAGCTGAGCGCGGGCCTTGAAGGCATTTACTGCATCCTTGAGCAACTCGTCTTCGCTGGTCTTGCGTGTGGTCTGGGCAATGGAGAAGTCCATGCCGCCCATTTTCAGGTCCTGCAGCAGCTCGCCGGTGAGCTTCGACAGGGTCGGGAAGTCGGCGCTCTCGAGGCGCAGCTCGGCACGCTCGCGCCAGGCGGTGATCTTCTGGCCCTTGGCGTCGTAGACCGGGTAGCTGTTGCGGCTGCCCTGGCTGATTTTCACTTCCTTGACCTGACGCGCCTGCTGCATGGCCTTGTTCATGGTCTCGGTAATGTCCTTGGCCAACTTGCCCGGATCGCTGTTCTGGGCTTCGCTGTAAAGGGTCACGACCATCAGGTCGCGGGGCACTTCCTTGCTGACTTCGGCGCGCAGCGAGACCTGGTTGTAACGTGGCTCTTCAGCCAGCGCCGGGAGGCTGGCCAACAGGCCGCAGGAAAGAAGCAGGGCAGTGCTGCGACGAGAGATATGCATAGGTGACTCCTTGGCGAAGAATAGGCGTGGCGATCAGTTATCCATGCCACGCATGGCCCATAAGACCGGTTTCAGTGTAGTGGGTTCAAAAGTGCCATCATCAAGCTGTGACAAAGTGTGGCGCTTTGCCGCAGCGCAGCAGTGCAAGGCCCGGCTTGGGTATACTCTCGCCGATGTCCCTGGAGCACTCATCAGGAGAGCTCATGCTCGCTGCCGCACAACCGTTGTCTGCAACCCGTCAGAACCTCTGGCGCCTGACCGTGATTCGGGTCCTGGTGCTGGCCGCCCAGGCCGGCTCGGTGGGCGTTGCCTACTGGACCGAACTGCTGCCGCTGCCCTGGCTGTCGCTGGCAGCGACCTTGGCGCTGTCATCGCTGCTGTGCGCCTTCACCGCCCTGCGCTTGCGCCTGTCGCTGCCGGTTACCGAACTCGAGTACGCCTTCCAGCTGGCCTGTGACCTGCTGATTCACAGCGCCTTGCTGTACTACTCGGGCGGCTCGACCAACCCGTTCGTGTCCTACTATCTGGTGCCGCTGGCGATTGCTGCGGTGACCTTGCCGTGGATCTATTCGCTGGTGCTGTCGGGTCTGGCGTTGGTCGCCTACAGCCTGTTGCTGGTGCAGTTCTATCCGCTGGAGACTCTGCCGCTGGCGCGCGACACCATGCAGGTCTACGGCATGTGGCTGAGTATTGCTCTGGCCGCAGCAGTGATTACCTTTTTTGCTGCACGCATGGCCGAGGAGCTGCGCCGCCAGGAGCAATGGCGTGGCGAGCGCCGTGAAGAGAGCCTGCGCGACGAGCAACTGCTGGCCGTTGCCACGCAAGCAGCCGGCGCCGCGCATGAGCTGGGCACGCCGCTGTCGACCATGAGCGTACTGATCAACGAGATGCGCCAGGACCACCACGACCCGCAGTTGCAGGAGGATCTGGCGATCCTGCAAGACCAGGTCAAGCTGTGCAAACAGACCCTGCAGCAACTGGTGCGCGCCGCCGAGGCCAACCGGCGCATGGCCATCGTCGAGCAGGACGTTACCGCCTGGCTCGACGAAGCACTCAACCGCTGGCACCTGATGCGCCCTGAAGCCAGTTACCGCTTCCAGCGCCTGCGCGATGGCGAGGTGCCGCAACTGACGCCACCGCCTGACCTGACCCAGGCGCTGCTGAACCTGCTGAACAATGCAGCCGATGCCTGCCCCGATGACCTGGAAGTGCGCCTGGACTGGAGCGCTGAGGACATCATCATCAGCATCCGCGACCATGGCCCGGGTATTCCGCCGGCCATTGCCGAGGCCATCGGCAAACCCTTCTTTACCACCAAAGGCAAAGGCTTCGGTCTTGGCCTGTTTCTGAGCAAGGCCAGCGTTACGCGTGCGGGCGGCTCGGTGAAACTCTATAGTCATGAGCAGGGCGGCACGCTTACGGAGCTGCGCCTGCCCCGTGGCAAGCGAGGAGATGAATGATGACTGATGAAACCCAGATCGACGGCGAAGAGCTGCCACACCTGTTGCTGGTAGACGACGATGCCACCTTCACCCGGGTCATGTCCCGGGCCATGAGCCGCCGCGGTTTCCGCGTAAGCACCGCGTCGTCGGCCGAGGAAGGTCTGATCCTGGCCCAGAACGACCTGCCCGACTACGCCGCGCTGGACCTGAAGATGGACGGCGACTCGGGCCTGGTGCTGCTGCCCAAGCTGCTCGAGATGGACCCGGAAATGCGCGTGGTGATCCTCACCGGTTACTCGAGCATTGCCACCGCAGTCGAAGCGATCAAGCGTGGCGCCTGCAATTACCTGTGCAAACCGGCCGATGCCGATGACGTGCTGGCGGCGCTGCTGTCCGAGCACGCCGATCTGGATTCGCTGGTGCCGGAAAACCCCATGTCGGTAGACCGCCTGCAGTGGGAACACATCCAGCGCGTGCTCGGCGAGCATGAAGGCAATATCTCCGCCACGGCGCGGGCGCTGGGCATGCACCGGCGCACCTTGCAGCGCAAGCTGCAGAAACGCCCGGTACGTCGCTGAGGTGAACGCCGCCTGCCGGATCGAGTGACGATTCGGCAGGGAGCGTGTGCTTCAGACACGCCTTACCTGCGCCTCCTGCGCAACGGTTTTGTGCGCCAATAGCGTATAGATGCACGGCAGCACGAACAGCGTAAACAACGTCCCGATCGACATCCCGGTGGCAATCACCATACCGATGTCAAAGCGGCTGACCGCGCCAGCGCCGGTCGCCAGAATCAACGGCACCATGCCGAACACCATCGCCGCCGTGGTCATCAGCACTGGCCGCAAGCGGATCGCCGCTGCCTCTTCGATGGCCTCGCGCACATCCAGCCCCTTGTCCTTGCGCAGCTGATTAGCGAATTCGACGATCAGAATGCCGTGCTTGGTAATCAGCCCGATCAACGTCACCAAGCCGACCTGGGTGTAGATGTTCATGCTCGACAGGCCCAGGAACAACGGCAGCAAGGCCCCGCAGATCGACAACGGCACCGTCACCAGAATCACCAGCGGATCACGGAAGCTCTCGAACTGCGCCGCCAGCACCAGGAAGATGATCGCCAGCGCCAGGCCGAAAGTTACCCACAGCGCGCTGCCTTCCTGGACGAACTGCCGCGATACCCCGGCGTAGTCGAACGAGAAGCCTTCTGGCGCTTCCTCGCCAGCGATCTGCCGTACCGTCGCCAGCGCTTCGTCCATGCTCACCAGTGGCACGCCTTGAATGATCGCCGAGTTCAGCTGCTGGAACTGGTTGAGCTGGCGCGGTCGAGCACGGTCACTCAGGGTGATCAGGGTCGACAACGGCAGCAGTTGGCCCTGGTCGTTCTTCACGTAGTAGCTGTTGAGCCAGTCGGGGTTGTCGCGGTAGGCGCGTTCGACCTGAGCGATGACCTTGTAGCTACGCCCTTCAAGGGTGAAGCGATTGATCTCGCCTTCGCCGAGCAGCGTTGCCAGGGTGCCGCCGAGCACGTCCATCGACACGCCCATCTGCGCCGCCTTGGCCCGGTCTATATCTACCACCACCTCGGGCTTGTCGAACGCCAGGTCGATGTCGAGGAAGGCGAACTTGCCGGACGCCTGCGCGCGCTCTTTGACCCGCTGGGCCACCTCGAGCAGCGCCGGGTAATCACCGGCGGTATTGATCACGAACTGGAACGGCAAACCTTCGCCAGTGCCAGGCAGCGCCGGCAGGTTGAAGCCGAAGATCTGCAGCCCGGCGATTTCGCCAAGCTTGGCCTGCACCAGCGGCAGCAGCTCCATCTGGCTGCGCTCGCGCTCGTTCCACGGCTTGAGCAGGAAGCCACCGATACCGCTCTGCACGCCATTGAAGCCGTTGATCTGGAACGACGAGTAATACTCCGGGAAGCCCTTGAAGATCCCGGTGTACTGATTGGTATAGGTGTTCAGGTAATCGAGGTTGGTCGGCTGCGGCGCACTGCTGATCATGAAGATCACGCCCTGATCCTCGTCGGGCGCCAGCTCGTTCTGGGTGAACTTGAGCAGCACCGGGATCAGGCACAGGATGATCACGGCAAACACCACCACCACCGGCCGGCTGTCGAGGGTGCCGTGCAGCAGCCGTTGATAACGCACCTTGAGGCCGTCGAAGATCCGGTCGAGGCGATGTGCCAGGCCACTGGCGTTCTGTTCGCGGCGCAGCAGCAACGCGCACATCATCGGCGACAGGGTCAGGGCGACGATGCCGGAGATCACCACTGCACCCGCCAGGGTCAGGGCAAATTCCTTGAACAGCGCACCGGTCAGGCCTTCGAGAAAACCAATCGGCGCGTACACCGCGGCCAGGGTGATGGTCATCGACACCACCGGTATCGCGATTTCGCGGGCGCCTTGCAGCGCCGCATCCAAAGGTGTCTTGCCTTCCTCGATATGGCGATGGATGTTTTCCACCACCACGATCGCATCGTCTACCACCAGGCCTATCGCCAGCACCATCGCCAGCAAGGTCAGCAGGTTCAGCGAGTAGCCCATGGTCTGCATGAAGAACAGCACGCCGATCATCGACAGCGGGATGGTGATGACCGGGATCAACACCGAGCGCAGCGCGCCGAGGAACAGGAACACCACGACGATGACGATCAGCACTGCTTCGCCGAGGGTCTTGATCACCTCGTCGATGGAGGCCTGGATGAACAGCGTCGCGTCGTAGGCAATCGACACCTTGAGCCCTGCCGGGAGCTGACCTTCCAGCTCCGGCATGACCCGGCGCACTTCCTTGATTACCTCCAGCGGGTTGGCCGACGGCGTGGCCTTGATGCCGATATATACCGAAGGTGTGCCGTCGAACGAGCTGACCGTGTCGTAGTTCTCTGCGCCCATCTCGACCCGGGCGACATCGCCAAGCAGTACCCGAGTGTCGCCGGCTGTCTTCAACGGCAATGCGGCAAACGCCTCCGGTGATTTCAATTCGGTGGTGGCGTTGATGCTGGTGACCACGTACTCGCCCTTGACCTCGCCCGCGGCCGAGAGAAAGTTGTAGCGGCGCACGGCATCGGTGACGTCATTGGCAGTCAGGCCAAAGCCGGCCAGCTTGACCGGGTCGATCCAGATGCGCATGGCAAACACCTGGTTGCCGAGGATCTCGGCCTCGGCCATGCCCGGCAGGGTCGCCAGCTTGGGCTGGATCACCCGCGACAGGTAGTCGGTGATCTGCGGGTTGCTCATCTGCTCGCTGTAGAAGCTGATGTACATCAGTGCCGAAGCGTCTGCCGCTTCCTTGCTCAAC
Organism: Pseudomonas shirazensis; assembly: GCF_050496565.1. Taxonomy (GTDB): domain Bacteria; phylum Pseudomonadota; class Gammaproteobacteria; order Pseudomonadales; family Pseudomonadaceae; genus Aquipseudomonas; species Aquipseudomonas shirazensis_A. The sequence continues at coordinate 20,108 of NZ_JBNWAE010000020.1, read as the reverse complement.
ACCGGCGCTTCGGACTGTTGCGGTAGCTTGTTGCGCACTTCGTTGGCCTTGGCCAGCAGCTCGGTGAACAAGCGGTCGCTGTTGGCGCCAACCCGCGCATAGATCGAGATGATCGAGAAGTTCTGCCGGCTCACCGAGGTCATGTAGTCGATGCCTTCGGCGCTGGCCAGGCTCTGCTGCAGCGGCTGGGTGATGTAGCCCTGAATGGTCTCGGCGTTGGCCCCGGGGTAGGCGGTGGTCACCGTGATCAAGGCGTTTTCCATTTGCGGGTACTGGCGGATCTGCAGCTTGCTCCAGGCCTGAAAGCCAAGTAGCAGGATCAGCAGGCTGACCACACTGGCCAGCACCGGGCGGCGGATGAACGGGTCGGTGAACGCCATGTCAGCCTCCTGCTCAGTTGCCGCGCGGAGCGCTGGCTGGGGTGGTCGACGCTTGCTCGGTGATCTGGATGGCGGCGCCTGGAGTCAGCTTCAGTTGCCCGGCACTGACCACTCGTTCACCGGCCTTGAGCCCCTCACTGACCACCACCACACCGTCACGACGCTCGCCGGTACGGATGGTGCGTTGTTCGGCAATCAGCTGCGGTTTGCCGTCGGCGGCGTTTTCCGGCTGGCCGTCTGCGCTCTGTTTCGGGCTGACTACGTATACCGAGTTGCCGTACAGGGTGTAGGTGATGGCGCTCTCCGGCACTACCACCTGTGGCTGAGGATCGGGCAGCAGCACCAGCAGGCTGGCAAACATCCCCGGCAGCAACTTGCCGTCGGGGTTGGCCAGGCTGGCGCGGACCAGCAGGTTGCGGGTGTTCTCGTCGACCTTGGGGTTGATCGCGCTGAGCGTGGCAGTGAAGGTCTGGCCGGGGAAGGCCGCCACCTGCAGCAGCACTTTTTGGCCGAGGGCCAGTTGCGGCAGGCTCTGCTCGGGCATGTTGAAGTCAACATACAGGCTGGACAGGTCCTGCAGGGTCGCGATCACCGTGCCGCTGGCGAGGAAGTCGCCGATGTCGACCTGACGGATGCCAATGGTGCCGCTGAACGGCGCCTTGATACTCTTCTTCTCCAGCGAGGCCTTGAGCTGATCGACCACCGCTTGGTTGCGCCGGTACTGCGCAGTCAATCGGTCGAACTCGCCGCGAGAGATGGCCTGGTCGCCAACCAGCTGACTACCACGGCCATAGTCCACCTTGGCCAGGCCCAGGTCAGCCTGAGCGGTGCCGAGCAGGGCGGCTTCCTGATCGCTGTCCAGTTGCAGCAACAACTGGCCTTGCTTGACCTGCTGGCCGGACTCGAAGTGCAGCGACTTCACCGTGCCGGCCTGCTCCAGGCTCAGCTCGACACCCTGCAACGCCTTGAGGCTACCGACCGCCGGCAGGCGCTGCTGCCATGGGCGCTGTTCAGCCGTTGCGGCGGCAACGCTGACCGGCGGTTTCGGTGCGGTAAACATCTGGATCTGCTGATAGATCGAAAAGGCCTTGTAGCCCCCCAGAATCAACACGATCAACAGCACGATGGCCAACATGATCAGCATGCGCCGGCGCAGCATAGGTCCACTTCCCTGGAGGTAGTCATTGTTATGGCTGAGGCACGACCACGGGCGTTCCTGCCCACGTGCGAATGCACTGAGTATCGCTGGTTTTCAGTAAGTAGGTCTCGATTGGGTCGTTCGTTGATCTAAAATCGTTAAGCGAGACAAATGAGGTGGATGACCGAGTATGTAGACTTATCCATTCTTTTCACCAGGCCGCAGCAGAATCGCGGCCTGGCGAAATCGAGCGCACGCGGTCTCTGTAGGAGCGGCCTTGTGTCGCGAAAGGCGTGCGCAGCGCGCCCAGATTGCAGCTCCGCCGCCGATATTGCTGGGCCAGCGATGCTGGCCTTTCGCGACACAAGGCCGCTCCTACAGGTGACCGCGCATGTCGATGGTGCGCGGGTGCCGGGGCGGTCGGAAACTAGGCCACGGCGCCATCGCGGCATCCCGCGGATAACGACCGCACGCGGTCTCTGTAGGAGCGGCCTTGTGTCGCGAAAGGGCTGCGCAGCGGCCCCAGGATTTGTGCAGCAGTAAAGGATGCCGGGCCAGCTACGCTGGCCTTTCGCGACACGAGGCCGCTCCTACAGGGCGCATGTCGATGGTATGCGGGCCCCGGGCCGGTCGAAGAGGGTCGCGTAGTTGGTCTGGAGGTTGCCAGTGTGCCAATCCCGTACTTCGTTAATCTGTAGCTGCTGAAATCGTCAACCCGACGGCTTTATCTGATCACACCAAATGCAGATGGTTATCCCAGAAGCCGGAAGGCAGCTCGAGTGGCTTGCCTACCAATTGCGGCTTGCGGCAGTCGTAGAAGCGGCAACGGCCTTGCCCGGAGGTGACCACAAAACCGTCCTTCACCGCACCCACGCCGGCGCAGTCGGGCATCGGTGCGTCGAGCTTGATCGCTGCCGTGTCCAGGTCCCAGATGAACAGCCGGTTGGCCCGCGGCGCAGTCAGGGCGACCAGCCGCAACTCGCTGTGGATGGCCACACTGGCGGTGTACTGGGCCATCGACTGCAATTGCCGCTCCGGCACCGGGAAGGCCTGGAACGGTTCGCCCGGGCGCTTGATCGCCAGCAACTCGGCGGTCTCGTCCGATGCGCCCATGAACTGCTGGCAAGCGACCAGGGTGCCGTCGCTGCCGATGGCCAGGTGGCGCACGCTGTTCATCTGCTGGCCGAGGGTTTCCTTGGACAGCAGGGTGCCATCGCGCTGCATCATCACCAGGCTGGGTTGCATGGCGTTGAGGTTCATCTCTACCCGGCTTTCGGCCTCGGTGCGGATGCCGCCGTTGGCCACTACCAGGGTTTCGCCGTCGGGCATCCACGCCAGCTCGTGCGGGCCGATGCCGTGGGTCGAGATCTCGCCGCTGTGCACCAGGCGTTCACCGTCGAAGCGATACACCCCGAGTACGCCACGGCCAGGATCGCTGGTGTCGTTCTCGGTGGCGTACAACCACTCGCCATCCTTGTGCATCACCGCGTGGCCATAGAAGTGCCGGTTGGGCTGCGCCGTCAGGGTTTGCAGCAAGCGCCCGTCACGCAGGTCGACCAGATAGCTTTCGGTACCGGGGCGACGCGCCACGAACAGCGCAATCGGCTGTTGCGGGTGATGAATGATGGCATGGCAACGCTGGCCCACTTCGGTGGCAAACACCTGGCTGCCGTCTAGGCGATAGCCGACGGCGTAGTGCTTGCCGTCGGCATCGTCACGGGCGGACAGCAGCAGTGGCTCGCTGCCTTTGTTGCGCAGCAGGCTCCAGCCGCCCAGGGTCAGGGCGCTGAGGGCAATACTGGCAAGTTTCAGGGCCTGGCGTCGCAGCATGTCAGTCACCGTCGTTGGCATTGAAGCCCAGCTGGATGTTCAACGCTTTGGCCAGGTCACCTTCGTGCAGGCGGTGGACCACGTTGAGGCTGTCGTAGATATCGTTCAAGGTCTGCTTGCCAGCGTCGTCTGCGAGCAACTCGCCAAGGGGCTTGTCGTTTGCGGCCAGCAGCTTCAGCGCGTTGGCATAAGCGGTGTCGATCTTGTCGGCGAGGGCGCTCTGATCCTTGCCGAGCAGGCCGCGCAAGCCGCGGTTGTCGACCCCGACCCAGACCGCCTGGGCGGCTTTCAAGCTGGCTTCCAGGCTCTTCATCGAAGAGTGGCTGCGCCAGGCTTCGGCCTGCAGCGGCTGGGCGATGCCCTTGCTCTGGCGGCCCATCGGTGCGCCAAGCTTTTTCTTCAGGGTGTCCAGTGCGGTGACCTGGGCGCGGAGCAGATCGGCGATCGCCTCGTGCGAGTCAGCATAGCGCTGGTTGGGGAACTTGGTCATCTGCGAGAGCATGCCGTCGGTGCTGTTCCAGCCCTTGAGGATCTCTTCGGCGAGGGCCTTCTGGTGCTCGCTGATGGCTACCAGCAGCGGGCAGTAGCGGGCCTTCTGCTCAGGTGTGGCGATGTCCGGCTTGCTGTCGAAGAGGATGTACTCGTAGGCCGACAGGCCGCGCACGACGACGCTGGACTTGCCCAGGGTCTCGTTGTCGATCGGCTTGTCGCCGTTGACCAGTTGCTCGACCTGACGACCGACCAGGTTTTTCTTGTCGGGCCAGAACTGCACCTGCCACGGGCGGTTGCCTTCGGCCAGCGGGCCGACCAGCAGAGGCTGCAACTCGGCCCAGGCTTTTTGCGCGTTGAGGAAGTCGGCGCGGGCGGCGTCCAGGGTGGTTTTGCCTTCGCAGTAGGACAGGGCGCTGGCGGCCAGCTGGCGGTCAGCTTCGACCCAGCGGCTGTAGGTCGGCAAGATCACCTGCTTGGCGATTGCCGCCGAGGTGACGGCCTGCGGGTCTTGCGGCGAGCAAGCACCGAGGGCGATTGCGGCGAGGCTGGTGAACAACAGTTTGGGTCGGAACATGCCCGGCTCCTTGCGCGTTAAAGTGAATTCAGAAAAGCCAGCAACGCGGCGCGTTGCTCGGCATTGAAGGTCAAGACCTGGTCGCGCGCCGCCTGCGCTTCGCCGCCATGCCAGAGCACGGCTTCGAGCAGGTTGCGGGCGCGGCCATCGTGCAGAAACTGAGTGTGGCCGCTGACCGCTTCAGTCAGGCCGATGCCCCACAGTGGCGCTGTGCGCCAGTCCTGGCCACCGGCGGCGAACTCGCTGCGCTGGTCGGCCAGGCCCGGACCCATGTCATGCAGCAGCAGGTCGCTGTAGGGGCGAATCAGCTGGTTGGCAAGCTCCGGCTCAACGCCTGCGCTGGCGGTGGTGAACTGCGGCGTGTGGCAGCCCTGGCAGCCGGCCTGGAAAAACAGGTTCTTGCCGGCCAGCACCTGTGGTGCGTCGACGTTGCGGCGGGCCGGCACGGCCAGGTTGCGGGTATAGAAGGTAACCAGGCGCAGAATATTGTCGCTGACCTCTTTCTCGCCGTCGGCGCCGTCACCGTTGGGCGCGGCCAGGCAATCGGTCTGGGCCGGGGTGCAGTCATCATAGGGCTTGAGCGTGCTGGTCAGGCCCATGTCGCCGGCAAAGGCATGCACATTCTGCTGGTTGACGTTGGGCTGCCCGGCCTTCCAGCCGAAACGGCCGAGCACGGTCTTGCCCTGAGCGTCATCCCAAACCTGATTGGCGCGCCCGCGGATGCCGTCGCCATTGCGATCGTCCGGGTCGGCGTTGGCCAGAATCGCCGCTTCGGGGATCGCCTCGAGCAAACCCAGGCCGATCATCGGCGGCGCGATCCGCGCCGAGAAGCGCGTGCCGGGGTGCATCGGGCCGTAGCCGAGCTGGGTGATGTGCAATTGCGGGCGGCGTAGTTCGACCTCATGGCCATCGGCGAAGCGCATGGTCTCGCTGCTGTAGCTGACGCGGACCTTGCCTTCGGGCTTGATGCCGGGGATGGCCATGTCCTGCAACTGCGTACCGTAGACCGGCTCCGGGACCACGCCCAGGCGTTCGATTTCCTTGGCGTAGGCAGGCTGGTCGGGGATCGACAGGCGTACCAGCATCGACACCGCGTTGCTGTCGTCGAGCTCCGGCGGGTGCCCGCGGCCGTCGCGGACGTGGCAGTTCTGGCAGGCGTTGGTGTTGAACAACGGGCCGAGGCCGTCACGCGCGGTGGTGGTCGCCGGGGCGATCACCCACGGATTGCGGAAAAAGCTGTTGCCCACGGCAAAATCCAGCCGCCGTTCGGGGCTGAGGTTGGCAGAGGGCAGGGAGAAGGCCTGGCGATCGCTGCGCAGGACGGTTGCCTTGCCACCGGACAGGGCCTCGCCTGGTTCGGCCTGAGTGAAACGCGGGGCGTCGTCACAGGCGACCAGAACAGCGGCCAGCAGCAGGGGGCTTAGGCGGAGCAAGGACATCAACAATCCTGGGCTTGGGCAGAAAACCGGCGTGCAAGCTTAGCAGGACGGGATTGTTTGAATAAGAGCAATTTGCAATTACTGAATGAAATTGGTGTCAGGTTGGGGCGTGTAATTTGGGGCTGCTTTGCAGCCCTTTCGCGACACAAGGCCGCTCCTACAGTTACCGCGCACGGCTCAACTGTAGGAGCGGCCTTGTGTCGCGAAAGGGCCGCGCAGCGGCCCCACCTACGCATACTTCAAACCCGAATCAGAACTCGTGATCAGCAGTATCCGGATTCAGGTTGGCAATCCCCAACTTGCCCGCAGCCTGCTCGATCGCACCGGTCTGCTTGACCAGCGAAGCAATCGCATCACGCACGATCTGGTTGCCGACAGCATTGTCGGCTGCAATCAGCTGATCGTAGTGCTCACCCTTGAGGGCGTGATCGACGATCACCTGGATCTTGGCCTCGGTGGCCTCCAGGTCAGCCTTCAAGGTGGCGTCGGTAGCCGGGTCAACCTTGGCCACCAGCGACGACAGGCTTGGCCCGGTCAGCTTGCTGCCGTCGGCGCGGGTGTACTCGCCCAGGTAGACGTTACGAATACCCTTGGCATCGTAGAAGTGCGAGTAGTGAGTGTTGTCGCTGAAGCAATCGTGCTCGTCTTCCGGCGAGTTGGCTTCCAGCGAAACCTTCATGCGCTCGCCCGCCAGTTCACCCAGCGACAGGCTGCCCATACCGAACAGCATCTTGCGCACGCCGTCGTTGACCGGCTCCGCTTCCAGCGTGGCGCGGTAGTTGTCGGCGACGTTTGGTGCCCAGTTGCCGACCATCTCTTCGAGGTCTTTGACCAGCAGGTCGGTGACCGCCTTGAGGTACGCGCGGCGACGGTCGTTGTGGCCACCGGTGGCGCCAGCGCCTTCCAGGTAGTCGGACGCCGGACGGTTGCCCGCACCTGGGCCGGTGCCGTTCAGGTCCTGGCCCCAGAGCAGGAATTCGATTGCGTGGTAACCGGTCGCGACGTTGGCCTCGGAACCGCCCAGCTCATTCAGGCTGGCAAGTTTCTCGGGGGTCAGGTCCTTGACGTCGATCTTGTCTTCGCCAACCTGGATCTCGGTGTTAGCAATGATGTTGGCGCTGGCGGCAGGGTTGCCCAGTGCATGCTCGTAGCTCTTGTCGACGTAGTCGATCAGGCCTTCGTCCAGTGGCCAGGCGTTAACCTGACCTTCCCAGTCATCGATGATGGTGTTGCCGAAGCGGAACACTTCGCTCTGCAGGTACGGTACGCGGGCAGCGACCCAGGCATCCTTGGCGGCTTGCAGGGTTTCGTCGTTCGGCGTGGCGAGGAATGCGTCGATGGCGCTTTGCAGGGTCTTGGCGGTGCTCAGCGAGTCGCTGTAGACGGCCGAGACGAGCTCTGCGTAGTGCTTGACCACGGCCTTGCCAGCCGCCTCGTCGATCGCCCCGGCGGTCGCGGCGGTGGTGCTGGCGGCAGCAGGTGCCTGGGCTTGCGGCGCGGCGGCCTTGTCATTTTTACCTTCGCCGCAACCGGCGAGGGCGATAGCGATGGCCAGCAGACTGGCGGAGGCCAGAGGCATACGAATCATTGTTGGTTTCCTGCGTGGTGGGTTTGGACGTGTGCCGTGGCACGCGAAACCGACACATCATGCGAAAGATTTGCATTTGCTGTAAAGGGGTGGGCAGTGAATTCATGAAAATGCCCGCAGCTGGGGCATTTTCCTGTTCAGGCGGGGTTTACAGCACTGAGACCTGATTGCGCTGCGCCTGCTTGAGGTAGGCCGTCAGCTCGCGCGCCGACAACGGCTTGCTGTAGTGATAGCCCTGACCCTCGTGGCAGCCCTGGGCAATGATGTAGGTCTCCTGCTCGGCGGTTTCCACGCCTTCAGCGATGACCTGCATGCCCAGGCTCTTGCCGAGCTGGATGATGGCGCGAACGATGGTGGCGTCATCGTCGTCATCGAGCAGGTCCTGGACAAAACTCTTGTCGATCTTGATCTTGTCCAGCGGCAGCGATTTCAGGTAGCTGAGCGAAGAATAACCAGTGCCGAAGTCGTCAATCGCAATCAGCGCGCCGGAGCGGCGCAGGCTCAGCAGGTGCTGGGCGGCGGTGCTGATGTCTTCCATCAGGCCGGTTTCGGTGACTTCCAGCTCAAGGCTGCGTGGCGGCAGGCGATAGGCCTGCAGCAGGTTGTTGACCACCCGCGGCAGCTCGTTGTGGTGCAGTTGCACGGTCGACAGGTTGACCGCCATGCGCAGCTCGCCGAAGCCCTGATCATGCCATTCGCGCAGTTGCCGGCAGGCCTGGTCGAGGACCCATTCGCCGATCGGGATGATGTGGCCGTTCTGCTCGGCCAGCGGGATGAACTGGTCGGGCGGGACCATACCCAGCTGCGGATGCTGCCAGCGCAGCAGGGCCTCGACGCCGACCACGCTGTGGTCGCGGTAGCTGATCTGTGGCTGATAGACCAAGTACAGCTGATTGCGCGGCAGCGCTTCGCGCAGGTCCTTTTCCAGCTCGCGGCGCCGGCGCATCTCGCTGTCGACGCTGGCGATGTAGAACTGGTAGCGATTGCGCGAGCGTGCCTTGGCCAGGGTCATGGTCTGCTCGGCTTTTTGCAGGAGCTTCTCGGTGCTGTCGCCATCCTCTGGGAACAGGGTGATGCCGATGGTCGCGCGCAGGCGGATTTCCTGCTGCTCGAGGGCAAACGGCGCCTCCAGGTCGTCGAGGATGCTCTGGGCCAGCTCGGCCGCCTCGTACGGCTGCTCGATGTCGGCCTGGACCAGCGCAAACTGGTCGCCGCCCAGCCGGGCCAGGGCGCCGAGGCGGCCACTGTGCGCACGCAGGCGGTCGGCCAGGGCCAGCAGCAACTGGTCACCGACCTGATAACCGAATTGCTCGTTGATGCCTTTGAAGTCATCCAGACCTACGCACAGCACCGCCACCCGGCGTTGCAGGCGGCCGCCATCGACGAGGATCTTGTCCAGTTGTTGCTGCAATTGCTGGCGGTTGGGCAGGCCGGTCAGAAAGTCATACTGAGCCATGCGTTGCAGGCTGTTCTCGGCTTCATGGCGCAGGTGGGTATTGCGCTCGATCGAGGCGAGCAGCTGGTTGGCGGTGTTGACCCACAAACCCAGTTCATTCTTTTCGTGGCCTTTGACCAGCGGGATCTGATGCTGGCTGGGCCGATCAGGATTGATCTGGGTGAGGTGCTCGATGATCTTCGACAGTGGCTTGGTCAGCAGCCAGTGGTAGACCAGATACAGCACCAGGCCCATGGCCAGCGCCCGTAGTACGCCGGAGATGAAGATGATCACAGCGTTGATCAGGAATTCTTTGCCATAGGCGGCAGTGTCGAGGGTGATACTGAGGTCACCGTAATACTCGCTGTAGGGGCCGCGGCCAACCAGTTGCGTGGTGTAGGTGCGTTCCTGGCCGAGCAACAGATCGGTCAGCCAGCGCATCGACATGTCGCGCAGCGGTCGCGATTTCTCTGCGAGCATGGTTTCGTTGGGGTGGCCGATCGAGGCCATGCGCACTGAGTCATCCTGGAACAAACCTTCCATGACCTGCATGCCCATTTCCCGGTCGAGGCTGTACACCGCCTGGGTCGACGGGTCGCGGAACATGTCGAGGATGCGCTGGGCATCGCTGTTTACCGCCTGACGCGTTTTGTAGGTGTCGTAGACGATCTGCGCACAGCTAAGGACGACGCCAACCGCGAGCGCCGACAGCAGCACCACCCTGAGCAACTTGACCGATAAGCTGTTCCGCAATTGCAGCTTCAATGGGGATTCCTTAATCCATGCGCATGCCATTATTTTGCCACTAGTTATGGCAAGACACTATCGACCCTTGTTGCATTGCTACTGTATCGGTTGCGCACGCTTGCTACTTTAGTGCTATGCGCCAACTTTCCCAGAGAGTTGATGTTAGCGCGCTATGCGGGCGGATCAAGCTGGATTTGCAGCGGTGCGAGCGGCCATAAAAAAACCCGGCGAGTGCCGGGTTTTTTCTGTGCCAAAAGCGAAGTCGATCAGGCCTTGAAGGTCTGGCCTTCGAACTGCTCGGCAACGAACTTCCAGTTGACCAGGTTCCAGAACGCCTCGACATACTTAGGGCGGACGTTGCGGTAGTCGATGTAGTAAGCGTGCTCCCAGACGTCGCAGGTCAGCAGCGGGGTGTCGCCGTTGGTCAGCGGGTTGCCGGCGCCGATGGTGCTGGCCAGTGCCAGGGAACCGTCAGCCTTCTTCACCAGCCAGCCCCAACCGGAACCGAAGGTGCCGACCGAAGTCTTGGTGAACTCTTCCTTGAACTTGTCGAACGAACCGAAGGCAGCGTTGATGGCCTCGGCCAGTGCGCCAGTCGGTTGGCCGCCGGCGTTTGGTGCCAGGCAGTTCCAGTAGAAGGTGTGGTTCCAGACCTGAGCGGCGTTGTTGAAGATGCCACCCGAAGAGGTCTTGACGATCTCTTCCAGGGTTTTGCCTTCGAATTCGGTGCCTGGGACCAGGTTGTTCAGGTTCACGACATAGGTGTTGTGGTGCTTGTCGTGGTGATACTCCAGGGTTTCCTTGGAGATGTGCGGCTGCAGGGCATCATGGGCGTACGGCAGCGGCGGCAATTCAAAAGCCATGGTGGATCTCCTGATTCAGGTCTAATTCGCGGTTTGCGCAAGGCCGATCACGGGCGGCCCGAGATACGTCGGCGAGTTTGTACTCTTTGCGACGCAAGCCTTGGATCATATCACCAGCCCCCGCGCATAACCACGCAACAACTATAGGGACAAATAGTTGCAGCGCCGGCGCCAGCGGCATTCAGCCCAGAATCAGCTGCGCCGCCACCGCAAACATCATCACCGCCACCATCAGATCGAGCAGGCGCCAGGTCGCCGGTCGCGCCAGCCACGGTGCCAGCCAGGCTGCGCCGAGGGCGAGGGTGAAGAACCACACCAGCGAAGCGCTGGCCGCACCCGCCACGTAAGCGCTGGGTACGGTTTGCTGGGCACCCAGCGAGCCGATCAGCAGCACAGTATCCAGATACACATGGGGGTTGAGCAGGGTCACTGCCAAGGCGCTCAGCAGCACCGCCCGGCGCGAGCGCGAGCCCTGGCCTTGCTCCTGCTCCAGGCTTTGCTTGGAACAGGCCCGTTGCAAGGCCTTGGCGCCGTACCAGATCAAGAATGCCGCGCCGCCCCAGCGTGCGGCTGCCAGCAACGTAGGGTTCTGCGCCAGCACCGTGGCCAGGCCGAACACGCCGGCGGCAACCAGCAGGGCGTCGCAAACCACGCAGAGGATGGCCACCGGCAGATGGTGTTCACGGCGCAGGCTCTGCGCCAGGACAAACGCGTTTTGCGTGCCGATGGCCATGATCAGGCCAAAGGCAACCAGCATGCCGTTCATATAACTTTGCCACATAGCGCAGACACTCCACTGCCACCAACCGACAGGCTGGCGCTGATTGCTTGATCGAATGCTGGTCATTGTGCCGACCCGCGTTGTATAAGAAAAACCAATAAAGCTGATCAGGCATTAGAGAAATCGATGTTCGACTACAAGCTCCTGGCGGCCCTGGCGGCGGTCATCGAACAAGGCGGTTTCGAGCGCGCAGCCCAAGTGCTTGGCCTGTCGCAATCGGCTGTGTCGCAGCGGATCAAGCTGCTCGAAGCGCGGGTCGGCCAGCCTGTGTTGGTGCGGGCCATGCCGCCAAGCCCGACCGAGGTTGGCCGGCAGTTGCTCAACCATGTGCAGCAGGTGCGCCTGCTTGAGCGTGACCTGCAGCGTCAGGTGCCGGCGCTGGACGAAGGCGGCATGCCCGAGCGCCTGCGCATTGCGCTCAATGCTGACAGCCTGGCGACCTGGTGGGCCGGCGCGGTAGGCGCGTTTTGCGCCGAGCAACCGGTGTTGCTGGACCTGGTGGTCGAGGATCAGGACGTCGGTCTCAAGCGCATGCGCGCCGGGGAGGTTGCGGCCTGCCTGTGTGGCAGCGAGCGGCCGGTGGCTGGCGCGCGCAGCCAGCCGTTGGGCGCCATGCGCTATCGCGCCTTGGCAAGCCCGGCATTTATGGCCCGGCATTTCCCGCAGGGCTTCGACGCCAGCCGACTGGCGCGGACCCCGGCGATCGTGTTCGGCCCGGATGATTTCCTCCAGCACCGTTATCTCGCATCGCTAGGCATTGCCGATGGATTTTTGCATCACCTGTGCCCGTCCTCGGAGGGCTTTCTGCGCATGACCGAAGCCGGCCTGGGCTGGGGCTTGGTGCCGGAGCGGCAGGTGACTGCGCAGCTGCAGCGTGGCGAACTGGTGGAAATCTGCGCCGATACTCCCATCGATGTGCCGCTGTACTGGCATCATTGGCGCAATGGCGGGCAACTGCTCGCCCAATTGACCGAGCACCTGCGCCAAATGGCGCCAGGTTGGCTAGTGCCGTTGTAGCCGGCCGCGACGTCAACTGCATCTGAAATCTGGCAAGGCGGAGTGTTACATGCGAATTCTGGTCACCGGCGCGAGCGGCTTCATCGGCGGGCGCTTTGCGCGTTTTGCCCTGGAGCAGGGCCTTGAGGTCCGGGTCAACGGGCGGCGTGCTGAAGGCGTGGAGCATTTGGTCAAGCGCGGCGCGCAGTTCATCCCCGGTGACCTGGGAGATGCCGAGCTGGCCCGGCGCCTGTGCCAGGGCGTCGATGCCGTGGTGCACTGCGCGGGCATGACCGGCTCCTGGGGGCGCTACCAGGATTTCCATCAAGGCAATGTGGTGGTCACCGAAAACGTCGTCGAAGGTTGCCTCAAGGAGCATGTGCGCCGGCTGGTGCACCTGTCGTCGCCGTCGATCTACTTCAATGGCCGCTCGCGCCTGAATGTGCAGGAACAGCAGCTGCCGCGGCGCATGCATGACCATTACGCCACGACCAAGTTTCTCGCTGAGCAGAAGGTCTTCGGCGCGCAGGAGTTCGGCCTCGAAGTGCTCGCCCTGCGCCCACGGCTGGTCACCGGCGCCGGCGATGCGAACATTTTCCCGCGCTTGCTGCAGATGCAGCGCAAGCGCCGCCTGGCGATCATCGGCAACGGCTTGAACATGGCCGACTTCACCAGTGTGCACAACCTCAACGAAGCATTGCTCAGCGCACTGTTCGCAGGCGATGAAGCGCTTGGCCAGGCCTACAACATCAGCAATGGCCAGCCGCTGCCGCTGTGGGATGTGGTCAACTACGTCATGCGTCAGATGCACTTGCCGCAGGTCACCCGCTACCGCTCCTACGGCCTGGGTTACAGCCTGGCAGCGCTCAATGAAGCAGCGTGCATGCTCTGGCCGGGCCGGCCGCAGCCTACCTTGTCACGCTTGGGTATGCAGGTCATGAGCAAAGACTTCACCCTCGACATCAGCCGTGCCCGGCAGCATCTGGATTACCGCCCCCAAGTCAGCCTGTGGAGTGCGCTCGACGAGTTCTGCGGCTGGTGGAAGAACGTCCCGCACAACCACTGACACGCGCGCCTTGATGATGGTCATCAACGTAACGCGCTGGCGGTTTATACTGTGTCTCTTTGCTATGACTGTGGTTGAAAGCCCCCATGCGTAACGACCTTCGCGACGACTTCGACGACGTGCCTGCATTGCGCGCCGGCACCCGAGATGACGATGAACTGCTCCCCGAGCACGTGGCGCGCAGCCGCCAGAAAGCCGCACGGCCGACCAACACCGCGCCGCTCTGGGCGTTGCTGGTGGCCTCGTTCATCGCCCTGGCCGGGCTCGGCTGGTGGAGCTTCCAGCAGATTTCGCTGATGGAGCAGCAACTGGTCGCGACCCAGGAGAGCTTTGCCCGTATCAGCGAGGAAGCCGCCGGCCGCCTGCAAGCGATCAGTGGCAAGGTCGAAGCCAGCGACGCCAGCGTCAACACCGGCAGCGAAGCCTTGAAACTGCAGATTCGCCAGTTGCAGGCCAGCCTGGCCGAGCAGGGCAAGCAGCAGCAAGGCGTGGCCGGGCAGGCCGGCGACCTCGGCAAGCGCCTGGAACAGGTGCTGGCCGATACCCGCGAGCAGCAAAAAGCTGTAACTGAATTGCAGACCCAGTTGCAGGCGCAGTTGAAGGCGGTGAATGCCGAGTTGGCGGCGCTGAAGGCGGGCCAGCTGGATGGCGGCAAGCTCGACAACGAGCTCAAGAGCCTGAACAGCGAGATTGCCGCGCTGAAGAAGCAGGGCAACCCGAGCGCGGCGATCAGCAGCCTGGAGCAGGATGTGCTGGTGCTTAAAAGCCAGATCGACAATCGCCCCGCAGCAGCGGCCAGCAGCGGCGCCTCGGTGCAGGAGTTCGACGCTTTCAGGGCGCAGACCACGCGCAACCTTAACACCCTGCAGAACCAGGTGCAGAACCTGCAGCAGCAGATCAACGCCCGGCCATAGCCGCAATGCTGATGGGGCCGCGCAAGGCGGCCCCATTCATCTGCTTACAGCCGTGGATAGTCGATGTAGCCCACCGCGCCACCGCCATAAAACCCCTCCGGCCGCGCCTCGTTCAACGGCGCATCGGCGGCCAGCCGTGCTGGCAGGTCCGGGTTGGCAATGAACGGCACGCCAAACGCCACGGCATCGGCCAGGCCGCTGGCAAGGGCCGCGTTGGCGCTGGCCTTGTCGAAGCGTTCGTTGACGATGTACGGGCCACCGAAGGCTTGCTTGATCTGCGCGCCGAGGCTGTCGTCGGCGAGTTTTTCCCGCGAGCAGATAAACGCGATACCGCGCTTGCCCAGTTCGCGGGCGACGTAGGTGAAGGTCTCGGCGCGGTCGGCATCGCCCATGTCATGGGCATCGGCGCGTGGCGCCAGGTGCATGCCGACGCGCTGGGCGCCCCACACTTCGATCACCGCATCGGTCACTTCCAGCAGCAGCCGGGCACGGTTCTCCAGCGAACCGCCGTAGTTGTCGTTGCGCTGGTTGGTGCTGCTTTGCAGAAACTGATCGAGCAGGTAGCCGTTGGCGCCATGGATCTCGACGCCATCAAAGCCCGCCGCCTTGGCGTTCTCGGCACCGATCCGATAGGCCTCGACGATGTCGGCGATCTCTTCGCTTTCCAGTGCCCGCGGGGTTGGGTAGTCGGCCAGCGGACGTACCAGGCTGACATGGCCCTTGGGCTGGATTGCGCTGGGGGCAACCGGCAGCTCACCGTTGAGGTAGCTGGGGTGGGAGATGCGCCCGACGTGCCACAGCTGCAGGAAGATCCGCCCGCCGGCAGCATGCACTGCCTTGGTCAGGCTGTGCCAGCCGCGCACCTGGTCGTTGGACCAGATGCCGGGGGTGTCCGGGTAGCCAACCCCCATGGGCGTCACCGATGTCGCCTCGCTGAGAATCAGCCCGGCGCTTGCGCGCTGCACGTAGTACTCGGTCATCAGCGCATTGGGCACGCGGCCCTCGTCGGCACGGCAGCGGGTCAGCGGCGCCATGATGATGCGGTTGGGCAACTGCAGGTCACCCAGCAGCAGTGGATCGAATAGCGTAGTCATCGGTTCAGCCTCGCAAAGGTTCAGTTGCCAGCGGTGGCCAGCTCGGCATCGTTGCCGCGCTGGTTGAAAGCGATCAGGGTGACGATCAGGGCCAGCAGCGCCAGGGCTGCGGCGGCCAGGGGTACACGGGTCAGGCCCAGGCCGTGGGCGATCACGCTACCGCCGACCCAGGCGCCGAGGGCGTTGCCCAGATTGAAGGCGCCGATGTTCAAGGTCGACACCAGGTTCGGTGCAGCCTTGCCATAGGTGACCACGTTGACCTGTAGTGCCGGCACTGCGGCAAAAGCGGCAGTGGCCCAGAGGAACAAGGTGATTTCAGCGGGGACCACGGCGCTGCTGGTCCAGCTGAACACCGTCGAGATCACCGCCATGGCCACAAACACGCCAATCAAGGTTGCGCCCAGGCGACGGTCGGCGAGCTTGCCGCCGATGATGTTGCCCAGGGTCAGGCCGAGACCGATCAGCAGCAAGGTCCAGGTCACGCCGCTGGGCGAAACCCCGGTGACGTCACCCAACAGCGGCGCGACATAAGTGAACAGGGCGAACATCGAGGCCGAGAACAGCACGGTCATGCTCAGCGACAACCAGATACCGGCACCCTTCAGCGCGGCCAGCTCAGCGCGCATGTCGACCGCCTCCTCGTCACGTTGCAGCGGCAGGTAGCGGATCAGGCCGATCAGCGCGATCACACCGATCACGGTCACTGCCCAGAAGGTCGAACGCCAGCCGGCGACCTGGCCCAGCGCAGTCCCCAGCGGCACGCCGAGCACGTTGGCCAGGGTCAGGCCGGTGAACATCAAGGCTACAGCGGAGGCGCGGCGATTGGCCGGTACCAGGCTGGCGGCGACCACCGAGCCGATGCCGAAGAAGGCGCCGTGGCACAGCGCGGTGACTACACGGGCGAACATCAACAGGTTGTAGTCAGCGGCGACGGCGCACAGCAGGTTGCCGACGATGAACACGCCCATCAGCGTGACCAGCGCAGCCTTGCGCGGCAGGCGCGCGGTGGCCAGGGCCATGAACGGCGCACCGATGGCGACGCCCAGGGCATAGCCGGTAACCAGCCAGCCGGCACCGGGGATGGACACGCCGAGGTCACTCGCCACTTCGGGCAGCAGGCCCATGATGACGAATTCGGTGGTGCCGATGGCGAAGGCGCTCAGCGCCAGCATCAAGAGTGGAAGGGGCATTGCTCAATCCTCGTCAGAGCGTTTCGCTCAGTTGCTTGAGAAACGCCTGGATCGCGTCCTCGTTGCGTTTGAAAAAGTGCCATTGGCCGATTTTCTGGCTGCTGATCAGGCCTGCGCGTTGCAGGGTGGCCAGGTGGGCCGACACGGTGGATTGCGAGAGGCCGCAGCGTTGGTCGATCTGGCCGGCACAGACGCCGTGTTCGATGCTGTGCTGTTGATCGGGGAACTGGCTGGCCGGGTCCTTGAGCCAGCCGAGGATTTCGCGGCGGACTGGGTGGGACAGGGCTTTGATGGTTTCGTCGAGGTCCAGGGGCATGGGGGAGGCTCTTGGGGTTGGGCGCTATATCGCGATGGGACGAAATATAAATCGGTATTTCGCGATATACAAATATGATGTTGGTCTTAGCTTGGGCTGAATTGCTATATCGGGTTATAACGATATAGGGGGGTGATCGGGCCGCTCGTTGGTCAGGAGGGGCTTGGGGTTGAGGGCTTATCCGGTTTTTGTGGTGGTTTTGCGGGCCCCTTTCGCCCTTACGGCGAGTCACTTTTTTGGCAAACGCCCCAAAAAAGTAACCCAAAAAATGCTTGGCTCCACATCCGGCCCCTCCGCTGCGCTGCGGGGTTCCCTCGCTCCGGTCTTGCTCCCGGGAGGACCGCGCTGTACGGCCCCTCCTGGGCCGCAGCGCTTGCCGGCCATCCATGGCCGGCACCTCCCTTCGCAAGACCTGCGCTCGGCCTCCTGAGTCGCCGGTAGATCAAGATCAAAAGCAGATCAAGATCAAGAGCACGCCTCGCTGCGCTGGCGCAGAGCGGGACTGGTGTGGCTGCCTGATTTTTGTTTGGCTTGTGATTGCCGGGGCTGCTGCGCAGCCCTTTCGCGACACAAGGCCGCTCCTACAATCGACCGTGCAAGCCCGTTAGATATGGGTGTTCTTGGTCGGCGTAGGAGCGGCCTTGTGTCGCGAAAGGCCAGCGGAGCTGGCCCGGCAATCGAACATCGAACCACCATCGCGAAACCGACGCTGACCGGCTCTGCGCCAGCGCAGCGAGGCGTGCCCTTGATCTTGATCTACTGCGACTTCAGAAGGCCGAGCGCAGGTCTTGCGGAGGGAGGTGACGGCCATGGATGGCCGTCAAGCGCTGCGGGCCAGGATGGCCCGTACAGCGCGGTCCTCCCGGGAGCAAGACCGGAGCGAGGGAACCCCGTAGCGCAGCGAAGGGGCCGTATGTAGGAGCAAGCCTTTTTTTGGTTACTTTGTTGGGGCGTTTGCCAAAAAAGTGACTCGCCGTAAGGGCGAAAGGGGCCATAAATGCCACCAAAGAAAACGGATAATACCCCAGTCAACTAGCCACCACGCTCGGTCAACTGCGACCAACCCGCAGAAACCCTATACTGTCCCCATGAACTACCTAGCCCACCTCCACCTAGGCGGCCAACAGCCGCAACAGTTACTCGGCAGCCTCTACGGCGATTTCGTCAAAGGCACCCTGCACGGTCGCTTCCCACCCACCCTGGAAGCGGCCATCCAGCTACACCGCTCGATCGACAGCTACACCGACAGTCACCCCATAGTACTAGCCGCACTGGCGCGTTTCCCGCGGGAGCGGCGGCGCTACGCCGGAATCGTGCTCGACGTATTTTTCGACCATTGCCTGGCGCACCACTGGCACGATTACGCCGCCCAACCGCTAACCGAGTTCACCCAAGGTTTTTACCGGGTCCTGCTCGCCGAACCCGAGCTGCCAGGCCGGCTCGCCCAGATCGCCCCGATGATGGCCGCGGACGACTGGCTGGCCGCGTACGGCGATTTCGCCACGCTGGAGTACGTGTTCCGAGGCATAGGCCGGCGCCTGTCGCGCCCCGAAGGCTTGGCCGGGGTAATGTCCGAACTGGAAGCGCTGTACCAGCCGCTGCTGGAAGACTTCAGGGAGTTTTATCCACAGCTGCAGGCGTTCGCCAACGCTCGTTGAGCCAGCTGATCAAGCCGCTCGCGCTTGCCGGCGCGGGGCCAACTCGACTTGCTCATGGCCAAACAGGGCTGCATGAATCGCTTGTTGTGCCTGAAACGCCAGTTGCGCGCGCTCCTTGCCGACGCTGCTGATCGGCGCCAGCAACTGAATGCGTACCTGCCCACGCGGTTGGGCAAACAAGCGCAGCAGGTGCGAAACCAGGTCGTCATCGCCAACGAAAGGTGCGATCGGGTCAACCTCGCCATCGCGCCAATATTGAATCGCGACCGGTTGCAGCGGGGTGGGGGCGGGGGGGGGGGGGGGCCGGGAACGCGTGGGGGGCTAGGACGGCAAGCGCGTACCGATGCTGGTCAAGGTCGCCCCGGACCTGAGCGACCGCGACATCGATGCCGCCGCGCGCGTGCTCGGCGAGCTCAGGGTGGACGGTGTGATCGCCACCAACACCACGATCGACCGCAGTGCGGTGGCCGGTGACCCGCGGGCGAACGAGGCCGGTGGCCTGTCCGGCGCGCCGCTGCTGGGCCAGTCGACCCTGGTGCTGCGCCGCCTGCGTGCGCGCCTGCCCGAGTCGATGCCGTTGATCGGCGTGGGCGGCATCCAATCCGGTGCGGACGCGGTGGCCAAGATGGCCGCCGGCGCCGCACTGGTGCAGTGCTACAGCGGCCTGATCTTCCGTGGCCCGGAGCTGGTGCACGAATGCGTGGAGGCGATCCGCCGCCGCAGAGAGGCACCCAGCCGCGGCGCGGTGGCACCGCTATGAACGACGCCATGACGGCCTGGGCCATCACTGAAAACGCCTCGCTGAAGGCGCTCAACACCTTCCACGTCGAGGCCACCGCCGCACAGCTGCTGGAGGTGTTCGACCCGTCCGTACTGCCGGAGGTGCTGGCCCTGCCGCGCGTTGCCGAGCAACCGTTGCTGGTGCTGGGCAGCGGCGGCAACGTGCTGATCGCCGGCAACCTGGAAGGCACCGTGCTGGTATTCGCCAACCGCGGCATCGAGATCCTGGAACACCGCGCCGACCACACCATCGTGCGTGCCGGCGCCGGTGTGAACTGGCATGGGTTGGTGATGTGGTCGCTGCAGAACGGCCTGTCGGGTCTTGAAAACCTGGCGCTGATCCCCGGCACCGCAGGCGCCTCGCCGATCCAGAACATTGGCGCCTATGGCGCGCAGGTCGGCGAATTCATCCAGGCCGTGGATGCGTGGGACCGGCAGGAGAACGACTGGGTGCGCTTCGATGCCGAAGGCTGCCAGTTCGCCTACCGCGACAGCATCTTCAAGCACGACCCGGACCGTTACCTGATCACTGCGATCGAGCTGCGGCTGCCGCTGCTGCATGGCCTGCGCCTGGGTTATGCCGGGATCGCCGAGGAAATGGAGGCGATGGGCGTGGAGCTGCCGGTGGCTGCCGATGTGGCCAATGCGGTGATCAACATCCGTCGCCGCAAACTGCCCGACCCGGACGTGCTCGGCAACGCGGGCAGCTTCTTCAAGAACCCGATCCTGCCGCTGGAGCAGGTCGAGGTATTGCTGCAGCACTTCCCCGAGCTGCCGGTGTTCCCGGCCGATGAGGACAGCCGCCGCAAGATCTCCGCCGCCTGGAT
>NZ_JBNWAE010000019.1:0-98187 GCF_050496565.1 Pseudomonas shirazensis | reverse complement strand
AGAGTCGCCGGTAGATCAAGAGCACGCCTCGCTGCGCTGGCGCAGGGCGGGTCAGTGTGGATTTGAGAATGGTGTGTGGCCGTTGGATTGCTGGGGCCGCTGCGCGACCCTTTCGCGACACAAGGCCGCTCCTACCCCGACCGCGTACCAGCGACTTACGCGGTCCCCTGTAGGAGCGGCCTTGTGTCGCGAAAGGGCTGCAAAGCAGCCCCAGCAATCTCAAACCAAGTAAAAATCAGCCAGCCACACCAATCCCGCCCTGCGCCAGCGCAGCGAGGCGTGCTCTTGATCTTGATCTGTCAGCGACCTCAGGAGGCCGAACGCAGGCATTGCGAAGGGAGGTGCCGGCCATGGATGGCCGGCAAGCGCTGCGGGCCAGGAGGGCCCGTTCAGCGCGGTCCTCCCGGGAGCAATGCCGGAGTGAGGGAACCCCGGAGCGCAGCGTAGGGGCCGTATGTGGGAGCGAGCGGCTTTTGGTTACTTTTGGCCAAGACCAAAAGTGACTCGCCGTAAGGGCGAAAGGGGCCCTAACTACCCACGCAAATGCCGGATAAGCCCCAACAAAGCAGGCTCACCCAGCAAAAGCTCAGGGCAACTGATCATCCAGCTTGTTGTTCTTCCACCCATCATTCCCAGGCAACAACAGGTTCAACACAATAGCCACAATGGCACACAGCGCAATTCCCTTCAGACCCCAGTCATCCGGCCCATCACCGCTGCCAATCAGCACCCCACCAATCCCGAACACCAACGTCACCGAAACGATCACCAGGTTACGCGCCTCGCTCAGGTCGATCTTGTGGCGGATCATGGTATTCATCCCCACCGCCGCAATCGAGCCAAACAGCAGACACAGAATCCCACCCATCACCGGCACCGGAATGCTCTGTAGCAGCGCACCAAACTTGCCGACAAACGCCAGGGTGATGGCAAACACCGCTGCCCAGGTCATGATCTTCGGGTTGTAGTTCTTGGTCAGCATCACCGCACCGGTCACTTCCGCGTAGGTCGTGTTGGGCGGCCCGCCGAACAGGCCGGCAGCGGTAGTGGCCAGGCCATCGCCCAGCAGCGTGCGGTGCAGGCCGGGCTTTTTCAGGTAGTCGCGACCCGTCACGCTACCCACCGCAATCACCCCACCGATATGCTCGATCGCCGGCGCCAGGGCCACCGGAACGATGAACAGAATCGCCTGCCAGTTGAACGCTGGCGCGGTGAAATGTGGGATCGCCAGCCAAGGCGCCGCAGCGATCTTGGCAGTGTCGACCACGCCAAAGGCAAAGGCCATGGCAAAACCGACCAGAACCCCGGCAATGATCGGCACCAGGCGGAAGATGCCCTTGCCGAACACGGCCACGATCAAGGTGGTGAGCAGGGCCGGCATGGAAATCAGCATGGCGGTCTGATAGGGAATCAGCACGGCGCCATCGCCGCCCTTGCCCATGGCCATGTTGGCGGCAATCGGCGCCATCGCCAGGCCGATCGAAATGATCACCGGGCCGATCACTACCGGCGGCAGCATGCGGTCGATGAAACCGGTGCCTTTGATCTTCACCATCATGCCCATGAAGGTGTAGACGAAGCCTGCCGCCATCACCCCGCCCATGGTCTCGGCCAGGCCGAACTGACCCTTGGCGAGGATGATCGGGGTGATGAAGGCAAAGCTCGAGGCGAGAAACACCGGTACCTGACGGCCCGTCACCAGTTGGAACAGCAAGGTGCCGATGCCGGCGGTGAACAGCGCCACATTAGGGTCGAGGCCGGTGATCAGCGGCATCAGCACCAGCGCACCAAATGCCACGAAGAGCATCTGCGCGCCCGAGACGACCTGGCGCCAGAGCGGGTCGTTGAAGCCGTCCTGCATGATCAGGCGTCCTTCTGCTTGGTGCCGAAGATCTTGTCACCGGCATCGCCCAGGCCTGGGATGATGTAGCCGTGCTGGTTGAGGCGCTCGTCGATCGAGGCGGTGTAGATGCTCACATCCGGGTGTGCCTTCTCGACCGTGGCGATGCCTTCGGGTGCTGCGACCAGAACCATGGCGCGGATCTCTTTGCAGCCTGCTTTTTTCAACAGGTCGATGGTAGCGACCATCGATGCACCGGTGGCCAGCATCGGGTCGATGATCAGTGCCAGGCGCTGGTTGATGTCCGGCGCCAGCTTCTCGAGGTAGGTGTGCGCTTCGAGGGTTTCTTCGTTGCGGGCGACGCCCACGGCGCTGACCTTGGCGCCCGGGATCAGGCTGAGCACGCCGTCGAGCATGCCGATGCCGGCACGCAGGATCGGCACGACAGTGATCTTCTTGCCGGCAATTTTCTCGACCTGGACTTTACCGCTCCAGCCGTCGATTTCGTAGGATTCGAGGGGCAGATCCTGGGTGGCCTCATAAGTCAGCAGGGCGCCGACTTCCTGGGCGAGTTCGCGAAAGTTCTTGGTGCTGATATCGGCACGGCGCATAAGGCCGAGCTTGTGGCGGATCAGCGGATGGCGGATCTCACGAGTAGGCATGGGGGAGGGCTCCGGAAGGCGGGCAAAAAAACCGCGCTAGATTAATCTATTCAGCCTGAGCTGTCGCTTTGTCATTGTGCACGTTAGTCCATAAACGCTTGATCTGAGGCCAGCGGATGCGTACCTTTGCCCGCTTTTCCGATTCCGACCCCTGGGGAGCGCCATGTCCGCCGATCTCGAGCACATCCGCCTAGTCATGCGCGAAGCTGACTGCTTGTACAACGAAGCCGAGGTCGAAGCGGCCATCGCCAAGGTAGGCGAGCACATCAGCCGCGAGCTGCATGACAAGAACCCGGTCGTGTTCTGCGTCATGAACGGCGGCCTGATCTTCGCCGGCAAGCTGCTCACCCATCTGCAGTTCCCGCTGGAAGCGTCCTACCTGCACGCCACCCGCTACCGCAACCAGACCAGCGGCGGTGAGCTGTTCTGGAAGGCCAAGCCGGAAGTGTCGTTCATTGACCGCGATGTGCTGATCGTCGATGACATTCTCGACGAGGGCCACACCCTCAGCGCGATCATCGAGTTCTGCAAGCACGCCGGCGCCCGTGAGGTGTATACCGCCGTGCTGATCGACAAGGAGCATGACCGCAAGGCCAGCCCGGACCTGAAGGCCAACTTCGTCGGCTTGCCGTGCATCGACCGCTACATCTTCGGCTACGGCATGGACTACAAAGGCTACTGGCGCAACGCCAACGGCATCTTCGCCGTCAAGGGCCTGTAAGACGCACGTGAGCCGGCGCTCGTGGAGCAAATCTTGTTATGCCGACAGGGTCGAGCCGTCGGCGGCCAGCCCGCCAGGCGAGCGGAAGCCTGAGGTTGCCGCGCAACAGGCCTGGAAGCGCGCGCAGTTCGCCTGAGCGGGCATGCTAGAGTGCGGCTCCATGCCAAGGAGCCTCACATGCGTGCGTTCATCCCCCTGTTGTTGGCGCTGAGCCTGCCGCTGTCTGCGGCGCCTCTGCACAGCCAGTTTCTGCCACCTGATGACCAGTCGCTGCGCCAAGAGGCGCCGACCAGTCAGCAGTTGCTGCAAGTCACCGACTACTCGGTAGTGGTTGGCACCCAGCGTCAGTCTGACCAGCAACCGATTCCGATCACCGCCTCGCTGCAGATGCGCCTCAAGGGCAAGCCGCTGAGCAAGGGCGCGACGATTACCCAGGTGTTGCTCAGCTTCGACGGTGAAGGTGGCAAGAGCCTGAAGAAGCCAGTCTACGACGGCAAGACCCGCACCCTGAGCCTGAACTACCCGATGGCCGACTACCGGGTGATCATCGACCTGCTACGCAACGAGACTCTCTACGTGCAGTTTCTGACCTACGCCAACGGCCATGTCTGGGCTGATCTGCATACCGGCACCGTACGTACGCGTTGAGGCCTGCGCATTGGCGGGGGTACACTGCCGCCCTGCGAAATTTGGTGATGGCTTAGGTGGAGTCGGCAATGCGTAAAGACAAGAAGCAAGTGATTGGTGACGAAATCAGCGACGACTACATCAAGTCGTTTCTGCAGTACGACCCGGCCGATGGCGTGACGTCGCCGTCCGCGCACAAGCTGGTCAAGGCCTATCGTGGCCTGCGCATCGATGATTTCGAGAGGTTTGTCGGGTTCTTTGTCGAGGCTGGTTATGAGCTGGACGGCAAGGATGAGCACGGCCAGACCTTTGTCGAGCAGATCGCTGATCAGCGTAATGCGGCGGAATACATCGAGATCATCAACAACGCCCGTGGTTGAGTGATCTGAGTCTGGTGTGATTGGGGCCGCGTTGCGGCCCCCGACCGGTCAGGCGTAATGCTGAGCCGGGCTGCTCTCGACCATCTGCAGCACCTGATCGTTATGCTCGCTGACCTTGCGGTACAGCGCTGCATCGCTGGCCAGAACGCTCTCGCGAGCAGGGAAGATCTCGTGCAGCTTGCTCGCCCAGGCCCCTTTAGCTTGCTCAGGGAAGCAGCGCTCGATCAGATCAAGCATGATCGACACCGTCACCGAAGCACCAGGGGATGCGCCCAGCAGGGCCGCCAGGCTGCCGTCGGCCGCTGCAACCAGCTCGGTGCCAAATTGCAGCACGCCGCCTTTTTTCGGGTCTTTCTTGATGATCTGCACACGCTGACCGGCCACTTCCAGGCGCCAGTCTTCGGCTTTGGCTTCTGGGTAGAAGCGGCGCAGCGAGTCCAGGCGTTGCTCCATCGACTGCATCACTTCACTGACCAGGTACTTGGTCAGGTCCATGTTGTCGCGCGCCACTGCCAGCATCGGGCCGAGGTTGCCCAGGCGTACCGACAGCGGCAGGTCGAGCAGCGAACCATGCTTGAGGAACTTGGTGGTGAAGCCGGCGTATGGCCCGAACAGCAGCGAGGTCTTGCCGTCGACGACCCGGGTATCCAAGTGCGGCACCGACATCGGCGGAGCGCCCACGGCAGCCTGGCTGTAGACCTTGGCCTGGTGCTGCTTGACGATTTCCGGGTTGTCGCAACGCAGCCATTGGCCGCTCACCGGGAAGCCGCCGAAGCCTTTGCTCTCGGGGATGCCCGAAGCCTGCAGCAATGGCAATGCCGCGCCACCGGCGCCGAGGAAGACGAAGCGCGCATCGACTTCACGGCTACCGCCGCTGTTGACGTCTTTGATGCTGACGGTCCAGCCGGCGCCGTTACGGCGCAGGCCGAAGACCTTCTTGCTGTACTTGACCTGGCTGTCCGCGGTGTTACCGAGCATTTTCAGCAGCTTGTTGGTCAGGGCGCCGAAGTTGACGTCGGTGCCTTTCATCACGCGGGTTGCGGCAATGTGCTGGTCGGCCGGGCGGCCGGGCATCATCAACGGCATCCAGTCGCGCATCACCGCCTTGTCTTCGGTGTACTCCATCTCGCTGAAAGCGTGGTGCTGCTTGAGCAGCTCGAAACGCTTCTTGAGGAACGACACGCCCTTGTCACCTTCGACGTAGCTCAGGTGTGGTACAGGGTTGATGAAGTCACGCGGCGCGCCGAGGCCGCCTTTGTTGATCAGGTAAGCCCAGAACTGCCGCGACACCTCGAACTGGGTGTTGATGTGCACGGCCTTCTTGATGTCGATGCTGCCATCGGCGGCCTGCGGCGTGTAGTTCAGCTCGCACAGGCCGGCATGGCCGGTCCCGGCGTTGTTCCAGGGGTTCGAGCTTTCTGCAGCCCCGGAGTCCATCGCCTCGACGACCTCCAGTTTGAGGGCCGGGTCGAGCTCCTTGAGCAGTACGGCCAGGGTGGCACTCATGATGCCCGCGCCTACCAGTACTACATCAACCGATTCGTTCTGCGCCATTAACGCGTCTCCACAATCTACAGCACCTAATTGACAGCATAGGATCCCTGGGGTTGCCAGGCTCGCCATGTCCGACTCTTCGCAGTTCTTGCAACTTCGCGAACACCGCCAATCAGTCTCAGGGTTCAGCTATTGAACGCTGATTGCCACGGCTGCGGCAATTCGACTTATGGTCAAGGTGTCCGACGTGCGTTATGGATCGGCCTCAGTGACTCATCATGAATGAGCGCCAATACCGGCCATCAGGGGCTGTTGGGGACACATCTGCTGCTGTTGCACATGCCAGACTGTTCATTTGCTCGCCACACTCTTGTGAAGTTGTGAAAACCTGGTTTTTTCCACGCTCTTTTGGAGACGTGAACCTCAAAAAGGGACTGCGCGATGGCAACCCACAGGTTCATGCAGTGCAGAAGGCCAGAAAAAGCAGGCGCAACAGCCGGATGCAAGACCTGAAGTGGAAGGCTCTCTGTGGGCGAGGCGGTGAAGGTGCCGGGGTCAATCGGCAGGTGCGGGGCCCGATCAGGAGACGTCCTTATAATCGGGGGGAGATTATAGCGATGTCGCGGGCAGAAAGGTCGTTAATCGCGGTTTTTATTGCAGCATTTGTCAGGCTGGCAGGCTGCGCTGCTGCCAATGGTGGCTTGCACGGGCGCAAACCCGGACGCTGGCAGGCAGTGGTCGGCCCAGCCAGGCTAGCTGCGCTTCATTGACCTGAACCCAGCCGCTACCGCTGGGTGGCTGGCTGCAGTGCTTGAAGCCCAGGCAGCAACCGGCGCTGTCGAGGCGAGCATAGACAAGCTGGGGCGAGCGCTTGAACAGCAGGTTCCAGAGCGGGGCCATGGCGGCGAATCCTGTATGGAGTGGGCTGGGCCAAGGATAACGGCGCGGCCATGAAAGCATTATGACAAGCGGATATAGCCGATAGCTGGCGTTCAAGCGGCTGGGTATACTGTGGGCCTTTGCCGCATTTTCTGGAGAAACGCGCATGTTGCAACGTCTGCTGTTCGGTTTGCTCGCGGTGGCCAGCCTGAGCCTGGTCGGTTGTGCCCACAGCCCGCAACAACTCAGCCCGCAACCCAAGCTGACCACTCAGCTCAATCCGGTCGGTCGCGGCCAGCCAGTCGTGGTGCGGGTGGTCGATGGTCGTCCTTCGCAGTCGCTCGGCACCCGTGGCGGCATGTACCCGGAAACCAGCACCATCAGCGTCAACGGCAACGATGTCGTGCCCAAGCTGCAGGCTCAGGCCGAAGCTGCGGTGCGTCTGCTCGGTTTCACCCCAACCCAGGGCGGCTCCAATGCGCCGCAGTTGACCGTGACACTGGCCGAACTGAAGTACCAGTCGCCCAAGGACAAGATGTACGTGACCGAGGCCACCATCGGCGCGACCTTCCGTGCTGACGTTGCCAATGCCAACCGCCGTTACAGCGGCCGTTACGGCGCTTCGCTGGATCAGCGCTTCGGCATGGCACCGAACCAGGAAACCAACACCAAGCTGGTCAGCGATGTGCTCAGCGATGCCTTGACCCGCCTGTTCAAGGACCCGACCATCGGTCAGGTGCTCGGCGAGTAAGCTCGTTACAGCCAGGTCTTGAAAAACCGCTGACTGAATCTCAGGCAGCGGTTTTTTTTGCTTCAGGGCCAGGCGATAGCGCAGCACAGACAACAAAGGGTGTGGCAGATGAAATCCGTCAGCAGTTGGTCGTAAAGCCGCAGCCAATGCGCCCGGCTTGGGTAGAATGCTCGGCTTTGCTGTCGCGACTGCGAGGTCTGTAATGTCTGTGCAAGTGCTCTGGGGGCTGCTGGCGGCCCATCCGGCCAAGCTGATCAACCTGCTGGCCCTGCTGATTACCTGCCCTGGCGGCCTGCTGCTGCAAAGCGCCCGGCGCCGGGCGGCGCTGACGCGGCGCAGCCTGGCGGTCGATGAAGGCCCGGTCGACGCCTTTGATCGGCGCGTGCCGCGTTACTACTACACCCTAGGTTCTGCGTGCCTGGCACTGGCGCTGCTGTTGTCCTGGTTGAGTACCTGGGTTTGACGGTGGGGCTGCTGCCAGCCCCGCCGCAGTTCAGGCAACCTGGCTCTGGACCTTGACCTGATACTGATTGCGTACCGGCGTTGCGTACTGCAGCACCAGGTACGGCTGCTGTTCGACCGGGCAGGCGTCGAGGCGGCGTTGCCATTCCTGCCTGGCTTTGGCCAGCTCGTCGGCCTGGAACAGCTTCTCGGCAGGCGGCACGGCCAGTGCTGGGTCGGCGTCCTGCCACATCGCGTAGGCCAGGTAGTGCACCGGAAACAACCGATAGCCGCCCAGAATCTGCCGGTCAACTTCCTGAGCCAACTGCTTGGTATCGGCAAAGAACTCCCTGACCGGTGCAGCGAAGTGGATATGCACGCGGCCCTTATAGCCGGTGATGCCTGTAGCGATGCTCTTGTCGTCTTCACCGGGCGCCTTGCTATAGCTGCCGGTGGTGGCGCGGATGTACAGCTCGCGCGCCTTGGCCTGATCGCATGGGTCGTACTCGTAGCTGATCGACACTGGCGTCAGGTTCAGGCCCTGAATCACCGCGCCAAATGGCTCGTCCTTGCGGCTCATGTGGAACATCTTGAGGATCGCCGAATCGGTACGGTCATCGCCGTCCTTGGCCCGGCCTTCAGCCTGGGCGATCCAGATCGACGCGCCATCGGTGCGGATCGAATGATTGATGTAGGCCGAGAGCAATTGATAAGCCGCCAGCTTCTCGCGCCGGCCGGTCAATGAACGGTGCACGATGAAGCTCTTGTTCAAGCGCATCATGTCGCTGACAAAAGGCTTTTGCAGAAGATTGTCGCCAATGGCGATGCGCGGCGTTGGCAGGCCGGCATGGTACACCGCATAGTTGACGAAGGCCGGATCCATGACGATGTCACGGTGGTTGGCCAAGAACAGGTAAGGCGTACCAGCCTTGAGCTGTTCGACACCTGAATAGGTGACGCCGTCGGTGGCGCGATCGATGGTCTGGTCGACGTAGTACTCGACTTTGTCCTGCAGGGTCGCGACGCAACTGACGCCGGCGAACTCTTTGCGCAGGCGGCGCGCGATCAGCGGCTTGAGCAGCCAGCCGAAGGCGCCGGCCGCCCGCGGGAAGCGGAAGTGGGTGAGGATATCGAGGAATGCCGGGTCGCTGAACAGGCGCGCCAGCACCGCCGGCACCTCAGCATCGTCATACGGTCGGATGGCATCGAATTCGCCCATCATGCTCTCTTGTTGGAAACGGCTAGGGTAATAGATAGGGGGCGGCTCCGAAAAACGGCTCGGACGCGCGCAGGTCCCGTAAATAGACCGACAATTATACGCATAAGTCACCCTGGAGGCCGCGATGCTGGAAACTGCATTCTACGATTGCCCTTATTGTGGAGAAGGGGTGGAGACCACGGTTGATCTGTCCGGCGGTGATCAGCGCTACATCGAAGACTGTCAGGTCTGCTGCCGGCCGATCGTATTCATCCTGCAGGTGCATGGCGACGAATGGATGCTCGATGTGAAAAGCGAGGATGACGCCTGATGCGACGAATCTACGAGCCAGAGAACCTGCTGGAGGCGGAGCTGCTGGTGGCGGTACTGGCCAGCGAGGGCATTGAGGTGCACCTGGTCGGCCGCGACCTGATCGGTGCCGCCGGTGAGCTGCCCTTGCACGGTTTGCTCGGCCTGGCGGTGGCCGATGAGCAGGCCGGCTACGCACGCGAGCTGATCGATGCGTACAATGTTGCCCAGCCAGTTGCTGGCGACGAACCGGAGAGTTATCCCGGGACACTGATTTGCTAGGTTGTATATCGCATGTGTGGACGCTACGCCCTGTTTCGCTGGACCCCGGCCTTTGCCGCACTGCCGGGTTACCCCGCCGACCAACAGGCGCAATGGAACATCGCGCCCGGCGCCTCGGTGCTGATCCAGCGTCAGCTTGACGGCCAGCTACAGGTGGCCAGAGCGCGCTGGGGGCTGACCCCGCCGTGGCTGACCGACTTGTCCAGGACGCCGGCACAAGCGCGCGCCGAGACCCTCGCCGAGCAACCGATGTTTCGCCAGGCGTTTACCCAGCGCCGGTGCCTGATGCCGGCCAACGGTTTTTACGAATGGCGCGGCAGTGTGCGCAAGCGGCCCTACTGGCTGACGCCGGGCGAGGGCGCGGCGCTGTTCTTTGCTGCGATATGGGAGGCATACCCGGTGCAGGAGCAGGTCTGGCTGAGCTGCGCAGTGGTCACCCAGGCGGTGGTCAATCAGCGCCGGCCGCTGATCCTCGACGAGGCCGGGCAGGCTGCCTGGCTTGATCCGCAGACGCCGCTGGCGCGTTTGCATGAGTTGCTTGCTGGCCCACCGGCTGCGCTCCGCGAGCGGGCGCTGGCCAATTTCGTCAATGATCCCAAGCTAGATGCGCCTGAGTGCCTGACCCCGGCTTGACGTGGTGCAGAACAAGCCCGGGTTAAATCTTCCCTATGGCTCTGGCGGCGCCGGGCGTCTGCGCCTAGGATACGCGGCACGTACCCAGGGAGTGTTTTATGCGTAAGTCATTTGTTCTCAGCCTGCTCGCTGCCGGCGTCCTGCTGAGCGGCTGCCAGGCGGTGAATACCACCAGTGGCGGCGCCGTCGGCGTTGAGCGCAAGCAGTACATGTTCAGCATGCTGTCGACCGACGAGGTCAACAACATGTATGCCCAGTCCTATCAGCAGACCTTGAGCGAAGCCTCGAGCAAGGGCGTGCTGGACAAAAGCAGCGCCGAAGCCAAGCGCGTGCAGGCCATCGCCGATCGCCTGATCGCCCAGGCGCCGCAGTTCCGCCCGGATTCTGCGCAGTGGAAGTGGGAAGTCAACGTCATCAAGAGTGACGAGCTCAACGCCAACTGCGGCCCTGGCGGCAAGATCATCGTCTACACCGGCCTGATCGATCAGCTCAAACTGACCGACGCTGAAATCGCCGCCGTGATGGGCCATGAGATCGCCCACGCTCTGCGTGAGCATGGCCGTGAAGCGATGTCCAAGGCCTATGGGATCGAGATGGCCCGCTCTGGTGCTGGCGCTTTGCTGGGCCTGGGCCAGGACAGCATGGCCCTCGCCGACACCGTGGTGAACTACGCGATGACCCTGCCCAACAGCCGCGCCAACGAGAACGAGGCTGATCTGATCGGTCTTGAGTTGTCGGCACGTGCCGGCTATGACCCGAACGCCGCGATCACCTTGTGGAACAAGATGAGCAAGGCATCGGAAGGTGCCCCGCCTGAGTTCATGAGCACTCACCCGGCTTCGGCCAGCCGAATTGCCTCGTTGCAGGCGGCCATTCCCAAGGTGATGCCGCTGTATCAGGCTGCCAAGAAGTAAGTGGCATAGGGGCTGCTCTGCAGCCCTACCTGCCTAAGCAGTCCCTGTAGGAGCGGCCTTGTGTCGCGAAAGGGTCGCGAAGCGGCCCCAGATCTCAGCTTCGCAGCCGAAGTCGCCGGGCCCGCTTTGCGGGCCTTTCGCGACACAATGCCGCTCCTACACAAAGCAGACCGCGCACGGCTTTAAAGGAGCCTTGTGTCGCGATTGGGCTGCACGCGGCCCAGCATCCCAACGGATCACCCAATCCAGCCACTGCTCTTCATCGCCGAATACACCGCGACAATCGCCAGCACCACGAACGCCGTGGCAGCCAGGCGCCGAATCAGTGTCAGTGGCAGCTTCTCTGCCGCAAAATTACCCGCCAATACCACCGGTACGTTGGCAATCAACATGCCTAGGGTGGTACCGATAATTACCATGATCAGGTGCGGATACTGCGCCGCCAGCATCACGGTGGCGACCTGAGTCTTGTCGCCGATCTCGGCCAGGAAGAACGCAATCAAGGTCGTCACGAACGGCCCAAAGCGCCGCGCTGCGCTGCTTTCGTCGTCGTCCATCTTGTCCGGCACCAGGGTCCACAACGCGGTTGCGACAAAGCTTGCGGCCAGTACCCAGTGCAACACCGACTCGGTGAAGAACCCACTGACCCACGCCCCAACTGCACCTGCCGCAGCATGGTTGGCCAGGGTGGCGACAACGATACCGGCGATGATCGGCCAGGGTTTGCGAAAGCGGGCAGCAAGGATGAGCGCGAGCAGTTGCGTCTTGTCGCCGATTTCGGCGAGCGCAACGATTGCGGTTGGTACGAGAAGGGATTCCAGCATCAGGGTTCCTACGGGGGCGGGTCGACACGGCTATGACACGTACAGCCTTCCCGCCCCGGGTAAGGTGTGCGTGTCATAGGTCTTGTCAAACCCTGGGTCCGTCTGTGCGGACCGTGGGTCGTACGCGCCATGGTCTGAGGACCAAGTATGTTGACGCGTACCGGGCAAGCTTAGTGCTTGCGGGAGACTACTCCCCTAGGACGGAGCGGATTCTGCCTAGGCAAATCCGTTTGGGCAAGCGCTATTTTTTATGCGCGTTTTGCCTGGTAAATCCTGAAACCCTGCTCCTCGATCAGCGTCTTGCAGTTGCCCAGGGCCTGCTGGATGTACGGTTGATAGCGCAGAAAGGTATTTGCAACAAGGCGAAGTTCGCCACCTGATCGCAGATGTTCAGCTGATTTTTTCAGCAGTGTTTCCGATGCGTTGTAGTCGGTGTGGACGCCTGTATGGAACGGCGGATTGCTCAGGATTACCTGCAGATCACGTGGTGCAGCATCGA
Source organism: Pseudomonas shirazensis (assembly GCF_050496565.1). Lineage (GTDB taxonomy): Bacteria > Pseudomonadota > Gammaproteobacteria > Pseudomonadales > Pseudomonadaceae > Aquipseudomonas > Aquipseudomonas shirazensis_A. The sequence continues at coordinate 85,733 of NZ_JBNWAE010000019.1, read as the reverse complement.
TCCCGTCGCCACTGATGACTTCAGCGTGCAGCCCGTTGGCGGCAAGGGTGAGGCGGCTGCTGGCCACCGCGAAGGCATCGACGTCGAGCATGGTCACCTGGCTGTCCGGGTAGCGGCGCTTGACGATCGAGCCGATTACGCCTGCGCCGCAGCCGAAGTCGAGCACCGGGCCAACCGCCAGGCCGTCCAGATGCTCGAGCAGCAGGGCAGTGCCGCGGTCCAGCCGGCCATGGCTGAACACCCCGGGCAGGCTGACAATCTGCAGCGGACCATCGGCCAGAGGCAGTTCGAAGCGTTCAGCCAGGCTTTCCAGCGGGGTGGCGGCCGGGGCGTTGTCGACGGTTACCTGCCACAGCTGGCAGTGACGGGCACTGTCGAGCTTGCGCGGCTTGCCGAAGGCTTGCAGCAGCTTGGCGCCACCTTCGATCCCGCCGCGCTTTTCACCGACCAGATACAGCTCACGGCCAGCCAGGCGCGAAGCCAGGGCGTTGAGCAGGTAGGCGGCCAGTTCGCGCGATTTGGGCATGAACACTACCGCAGCATCGAACGGCACCTGCGGCGGCTCGACGCCATGCTGATTGCGCCCGGCAAAGCGCGCTTCGAACAGGGCCTGGTCGCCGGCGTGCCAGGTCCAGCCGTGGGCCTGCGGCAGTTGGCCGAGCAGATCGTCGGCGGGCAGGCCGGCAAGCAGCACCGAGCCCTGGAACAACTCCGCCTGACGGAGCAATACTTCACTGCGCGGGTCCATGGACGACGCCTCCTGAAAAAAGTCGCGCAGTGTAGCAGAGGCGGGCTTGGCTCAGCTGACCACGCGGCGCGGCGTGCCGGCAAAGAACGCCTGGGCGTTCTCACTGAGCTGGCCAACGATGCGCTGCCGTGCCTCGACTGCGCCCCAGGCACTGTGCGGGGTAACGATCAGGCGTGGCACGTCCGCCTGCAGCAGCGGGTTGCCGTTGACCGGCGGCTCGACGCTGAGCACGTCGGTGGCGGCGCCGCCCAGATGGCCACTGCGCAGGGCATCGGCCAAGGCCTGCTCATCGATCAGGCCGCCGCGGGCGGTGTTGACCACCAGTGCGCCGGGCTTGAGCAGGGCCAGTTCGCGGTGGCTGATCATGTGCCGGGTGTGTTCATTGAGCGGGCAATGCAGGGTCAACGCATCGACCTGGGGCAACAGTTCGTCCAGCGGCAGGCGCTCGGCACGTGCAGGGCGGCCGGGGATCTGCCCGCTCAGAACGCGCATGCCAAAGGCCTCTGCCAGGCGTGCCACCGCGCCGCCTAGTTCACCGTGGCCAAGCAGGCCGAGGGTCTTGCCTTCAAGTTCGACGATAGGGAAGTCGAGCAGGCAGAACTGGCTGGCCTTGGCCCATTGCCCGTCGGCGACCGCACGCTGGTAATCGCAAAGGCGGGTCGCCAGTGCCAGCAGCAAGGCCAGGGTGTGCTGCGCCACTGAGGGAGTGCCGTAGCCCTGGCAGTTGCACACGGTAATCCCTTGGGCGTACGCGGCGGCCAGGTCGACGTTGTTGGTGCCGGTTGCAGCGACCAGAATCAGTTTCAGTTGCGGATTGGCCGCCAGTACGTCTGCATCCAGCAGCACCTTGTTGCTGATTGCCACAGTGGCGCCCTGCAGGCGTTCGGCAACCTGTTCCGGCGCGGTCGCGCCGTGCAGCGTGAGGGCACTGAAACAGGCCTTGAGCGCGCTGAGATCGAGGTCGCCGAGGTCCAGTGAGTCGTGGTCGAGAAATACAGCGGTGTGGCTGGCGGTCATGGTCAGTCCTGTGCTGGGCGGTAAGCGAGTGATGGGCTGATCCAGAACCCTACACAAACCGCCGGTAAAACGCATTGCCGGCGTGCGCGAGAGCGGACAACGGCGCGGCGGCACTCATACCCGCGCCGCGCAAATCATTCCTTCGGCTGATTTGGCTGTCACATCTGCGCTCTAGAGTAACTGCCTGACCTCGCCCGACTCGAAAAAGGGATAACCATGCTGCAGACGCGCATCATCCAACCTGCTGAAGGTGCTTACCAATTCCCGCTGCTGATCAAGCGCCTGCTCTTGTCTGGCAGCCGCTACGAGCGCACCCGCGAGATCGTCTACCGCGACCAGTTGCGCCTGACTTATCCACAACTGGTCGAGCGCATCGCGCGGCTTGCCAATGTGCTCAGCGAGGCCGGGGTCAAGCCGGGCGACACCGTTGCCGTGATGGACTGGGACAGCCATCGTTACCTGGAATGCATGTTCGCCATCCCGATGATCGGCGCGGTGGTGCACACCATCAACGTGCGCCTGTCACCCGAGCAGATCCTCTACACCATGAACCACGCCGAAGATCGGCTGGTATTGGTCAACAGCGATTTCATCGGCCTGTACCAAGGCATCGCCGGGCAGCTGACCACGGTCGAAAAGACCCTGTTGCTGACCGACGGCCCGGACAAGAGCGCCGAGCTGCCGAACCTGATCGGCGAGTACGAACAACTGCTGGCCGCCGCCAGCCCGCAGTACGCCTTCCCTGATTTCGACGAGAACTCGGTGGCGACCATGTTTTACACCACCGGCACTACTGGCAACCCCAAGGGCGTGTACTTCACCCATCGGCAACTGGTGCTGCATACCCTGGCGGAAACTTCGGTACTGGGCAGCATCGACAGCGTGCGCCTGCTTGGCAGCGATGACGTGTACATGCCGATCACGCCGATGTTCCACGTTCATGCCTGGGGCATCCCCTATGCCGCCACGCTGATGGGCATGAAGCAGGTCTACCCTGGCCGTTACGAGCCGGACATGCTGGTCAAGCTGTGGCGTGAAGAGAAGGTCACCTTCTCCCACTGCGTCCCGACCATCCTGCAGATGCTGCTCAATTGCCCATCGTCCCAGGGCCAGGACTTTGGCGGCTGGAAGATCATCATCGGCGGCAGCGCGCTCAACCGTGCGCTGTATCAGGCCGCGCTGGCTCGCGGCATTCAGCTCACAGCAGCTTATGGTATGTCCGAAACCTGCCCGCTGATCTCCGCGGCGCACATCAACGAAGAGCTGCAGGCCGGTGGCGATGACGAGCGAGTCAGCTACCGGATCAAGGCCGGGGTGCCGGTGCCGCTGGTGGAAACGGCGATTGTCGACGGCGATGGCAATTTCCTCCCGGCCGATGGTGAGACCCAGGGCGAGCTGGTGCTGCGGGCGCCGTGGTTGTCGATGGGCTATTTCAAGGAGCCGGAAAAAAGCACCGAGCTGTGGGCTGGTGGCTGGCTGCATACCGGTGACGTCGCCACCCTCGACGGCATGGGCTATATCGACATCCGCGACCGCATCAAGGATGTGATCAAGACCGGCGGCGAGTGGATCTCCTCGCTCGACCTCGAAGACCTGATCAGCCGCCATCCGGCCGTGCGAGAAGTGGCAGTGGTCGGTGTCGCCGATCCGCAGTGGGGAGAGCGTCCGTTTGCCCTGCTGGTAGTGCGCGACGGGCAGAGCCTTGACGCACGTGTACTCAAAGAACATCTCAAACCGTTCGTCGAGCAGGGTCATATCAACAAGTGGGCGATTCCCAGCCAGATTGCCGTTGTTACGGAAATTCCCAAGACCAGCGTCGGCAAGCTGGACAAGAAGCGCATCCGCCTCGACATCGTCGAATGGCAGGCCAGCAACAGCGCGTTCCTGTCGACCCTGTAAAGCGCCGCGGGTCATCGACGAATTAGGCGTGACCCGCATTGCAGAGAGGATGGCGCCTTGTCAAATGGGAAAATTGCGCCATGCTAGAGCACTGTCAGCTCGCACACCCGGCCTGATCGGGGCGAGCGACGGGCACGGAACGCAAATCACACTTTAGAGGGATCTAGCGTCCGAGCCTGCTGGCTATAGTCGGGGCCAGGGGTTTTCAGAAACGGAGGGGGAGCGCTGCGTGCAACTCGCAGCGTCGCAGGTGCAAGCCTGCCTACCGGTCAGCCGGACCGTTTCTGCAAGGACTCACTGCCATAACAAAAAAGAACATGGAGTAGCGTCGATGAAATCTGCACACCCGTTCTGGCGTCGGGCAAGACTGCCCTTTGCCGTCAGCCTCGCTTCTACGCTCGCAAGCCCTGCATTCGCTGTCAGTTTCAACATCGGTGAAATCGAAGGCCAGTTCGATTCGTCGCTGTCGGTCGGTGCCAGTTGGTCGACAGCCAGCCCGAACAAGAACCTGATCGGCGTCAACAACGGCGGCAAAGGGCTTTCGCAGACCTCCGACGATGGTCACCTGAACTTCAAACGCGGTGAGACCTTCTCGAAAATCTTCAAGGGCATCCACGACCTTGAACTGAAGTATGGCGACACCGGCATCTTCGTCCGGGGCAAGTACTGGTATGACTTCGAGCTCAAGGATGAACATCGCGAGTTCAAGGACATCAGCGACTCCAACCGCAAGGAAGGCGCCAAGTCTTCCGGGGCCGAGCTGCTCGATGCATTCGTCTATCACAACTACTCGATTGCCGATCAACCCGGTTCGGTGCGTTTCGGCAAGCAAGTGGTCAGCTGGGGTGAAAGCACCTTCATTGGCGGTGGCATCAACTCGATCAACCCGATCGACGTGGCTGCGTTCCGTCGCCCTGGCGCCGAGATCAAGGAAGGCCTGATCCCGGTCAACATGTTCTATATCTCGCAGAGCCTGACCGACAACCTCTCGGCCGAGGCCTTCTACCAGCTGGAATGGGACCAGACGGTTGTCGATAACTGCGGCACGTTCTTCTCTCAGCCGGACATCATTGCCGATGGCTGCACCGACAACCTGCGGGTGCTCAACAGCGGCCGTACCATTGGTGCCTTGCCACCGGCAGCGCAGGGTCTGCTCGCCACGCGCGGTGTAGACTTCAATGACGAGGGCGTGCTGGTGCGCCGCAGTGCCGACCGTGACGCCCGTGACAGCGGCCAGTTCGGCGTAGCCTTGCGGTACATGTTCGAGCCGTTGGACACCGAGTTCGGCGCCTATTTCATGAACTACCACAGCCGTGCGCCCATCTTCAGTGCCACCGGCGCAGACCCTTCGGTGTTCCGCGGCGTCGCGACCTTGCCACCTGCTCTTCGCGCATTGGCGCCGCTGATCGTTGCGGGCAACTCGAAGTACTTTGTCGAATACCCGGAAGACATCCGCCTCTACGGCTTGAGCTTCTCTACCACGCTGCCAACCGGTACCGCCTGGAGCGGTGAAGTCAGCTACCGGCCAAATGCGCCGGTACAGCTCAACACCACCGACATTCTGTTCTCCGGCGTGCGTCCGCTCGGCGGTGCCTTGACCAATGCATCACTGCTCAACGGCACACCTGGGCAGGACCTGCACGGCTACCGCCGCAAGGAAATCACTCAGTTCCAGACCACCCTGACGCACTTCTTCGATCAGGTGATGGGCGCCAGCCGCATGACCGTTGTCGGCGAAGTCGGGGTAACGCACGTTGGCGGCCTGGAGAATGCCCGGGAAACTCGTTACGGCCGCGATCCGGTCTATGGCCCAGGGCCGCTGCCGGCTACCGGTGGGGCGGATACCTGCCTGGCGCTCAATACCAGCACCATTGGTGGTGCCGGTGCCGGTGCGTCCACCGCCAACCTCAGCCGCAAGTGCGAAAACGATGGCTACACCACCAGTACTTCGTGGGGCTACCGTGGCCGTGTGATCTGGGACTACAACGACGTCTTCGCCGGGGTCAACCTCAAGCCAAGCGTGGCCTGGTCGCACGACGTGTCCGGCTATTCGCCTGGTCCTGGCGCCAACTTCGAAGAAGGGCGCAAGGCCGTCAGCCTCGGCCTCGATGCTGAATACCAGAACACCTACACCGCGAGCCTGTCGTACACCAACTTCTTTGACGGCAAGTACACCACCGTGGATGACCGCGACTTCGTTGCGCTCAGCTTCGGCGTGAACTTCTAAGCCCATTGATCCAGGACGACCAACAATGAACAAGACCAGAAGTCTGCTGAAGGCCGGTGTACTGGGCATGTCCCTGCTGGCAACCGGCGTCATGGCTGCGGTTTCCGCTGACGAGGCGGCCAAGCTCGGCAGCACCCTAACGCCGATGGGCGCGGAAAAAGCCGGTAACGCCGACGGCTCTATCACGGCCTGGCAACCGCTGTCGAAAACCGCTGGTAGCGTCGATGCCAAAGGGTTCCTGTCTGACCCGTATGGCAGCGAGAAGCCCAAGTTCACCATCACCGCGCAGAACGTCGAGCAATACAAGGACAAGCTTTCGCCTGGCCAGTACGCGATGTTCAAACGCTACCCGGAGACCTACAAGATTCCGGTGTACCCGACCCATCGCGGTTCGACCGTGCCGGATGATGTGTTTGCTGCGATCAAGCGCAACGCCACCAAGACCAATCTGGTGGCGGGCGGCAACGGCCTGGAGAACTTCGAGACGGCTATCCCGTTCCCGATTCCCAAGAGCGGCGTCGAGGTCATCTGGAACCACATCACCCGCTATCGCGGTGGCAGCGTGACGCGCCTGGTTACCCAGGTGACGCCGCAACCCAACGGCTCCTACAGCCCGGTATCGTTCTCGGACCAGTTTGTGTTCCGCGACAAGCTGAAAGATTACGACCCAGCCAACCCGGGCAACGTGCTGTTCTACTTCAAACAGAAGGTCACCGCGCCTTCGCGGCTGGCGGGCACCGTGCTGCTGGTGCACGAGACCCTTGACCAGGTCAAGGAGCCGCGCAAGGCCTGGGTCTACAACGCCGGCCAACGGCGCGTGCGCCAGGCACCGCAGGTGTCCTACGATGGCCCGGGTACTGCGGCGGACGGGCTGCGTACATCCGATAACCTCGACATGTTCAACGGCGCACCAGACCGCTATGACTGGAAGCTCGAAGGCAAAAAGGAGATGTACATCGCCTCCAACACCTACAAGCTCGATTCGCCAAGCCTGAAATACGCCGACATCGTCAAGCCCGGCCACATCAACCAGGACCTGAGCCGCTATGAGCTGCGCCGGGTCTGGCATGTGGTCGCGACCTTGAAGCCGGGCCAGCGGCATATCTATGCCAAGCGCGACTTCTATATCGATGAGGATACCTGGCAAGCTTCGGTGATCGACCAGTACGACGGTCGCAACCAGTTGTGGCGCGTGTCCGAAGCGCATGCGCAGGACTACTACAACAACCAGGTGCCGTGGTACACACTCGAGACGATCTATGACCTGCAGTCGGGTCGTTACCTGGCCCTGGGTCTGAAAAACGAAGAAAAACGTGCCTATGACTTTGGCTTCACCGCCAGCAAGGCCGACTTCCAGCCAGCAGCGTTGCGCCAGGACGGTATTCGTTAATCAACGCAGCTAAAAACTCCGCGTGACTCCCAGAACGCCCCGGCCCGCCGGGGCGTTTTGATTTCCGGTGCGCACTGATGGGTTGCCGTAAATCAGCTCTGTCGCTTTTTGTCGTAGTCTTTTACCGGATAAACACACCCATCATCTTCAAATAGGCTTCGATACCCGCTAGTCTCGCAACAATCTGCTGTGCTGATGTCACCCTCATAATGAGCCGGCCATGACTGATCTGTCCCGTACGCATGGATACACCAGCCAGGCCCTGGGCCTGCTGGACGGGCGTTTTTTCCGGCCACCGTTGCCCGATGGCCACGTGCCCCGTGGGCGCTTGTGCCAGCGTCTGCATGCGGGGCTGTCCGGCAGGCTGTTGCTGATCAACGCGCCAGCCGGCTTTGGCAAAAGCTCACTGGCGATCGAGTTCTGCGAGTCCCTGCCTGATCACTGGCGCAGCCTGTGGCTGGGGTTGAGCCAAAGGGATGCCGACCCTGGGCGCTTCCTCGAGCGCCTGCTTGAGGGTTTGCAGCAGTACTGCCCGGCCTTGGGCGGGCAGGCCATGGGCCTGTTGAAGATGCGCCAGCGTCATCAACCGTTCGCCTTCGAAGAATGGCTCGACGGCCTGCTCGACGAGCTGGGCCTGTACCTGCAAAGCGACAGCCCGATCCTGCTGGTGCTTGATGACTACCATCTGGCGCAGGGGCCGGTGCTCGACCGGTGTTTGCAGTTCTTCCTCAATCACCTGCCAAACGGTCTGGTGCTGATGGTTACCAGCCGCCAGCGCCCAGATTGGCACCTGGCTCGTCTGCGCCTGTCGCGCCAACTCAGCGAACTCAACGAGCAGGACCTGCGCCTTACTGCCGACGAAGCGCTGGCGGTGCTCGGCCGCCAGCCCACCGGCTTGCGCGGGCAGGCGCTGGACAACCTGATCCAGCGCAGCGATGGCTGGGTGGCTGGGCTGCGCTTCTGGCAGCTGGCAGCCAGCGAGTCGGGCGACGAACATGCCTTGCCGCAGGCCTTGCATGGCGGCGAAGGGCTGATCCGTGACTACCTGCTCGAGGAAGTGATTGATATCCTGCCGGCCGACGTGCAGGCGTTTTTGTACGAAACCGCCTGCCAGGAACGCTTCTGCGCCGAACTGTGCGACGCCCTGCGCGCACGTCAGGACAGCGCCGGCATCCTGCGCTACCTGCAAGCGCATCAGGTGTTTCTGGTGCCGCTGGATGAACACGGCCATTGGTATCGCTACCATCATCTGTTCTCTGACCTGCTGCGCAGCCGCCAGCACAGCGCGCCGCTGGCTGACCTGCACCTGCGCGCCTGCCGCTGGTTTCAGGCCCAAGGCCTGCTTGACGAAGCGGTCGAGCAAGCCCTGCGCGCCGGCCATCTGGATGTGGCGGCGGACCTGGTGCAGAGCCTGTCCGAGGAGCAACTGCTGGCCGAGCAAAACGTCGGCATGCTCCTGCGCTGGAAGATGGACCTGCCCGACAGCCTGTTGATCAGCACGCCGCGTTTGATCGTGCTGTACAGCTGGGCGTTGGGCCTGGCCTGCCAGTTGGATGCTGCAGAAGAACTGGCGGCGCACCTCAGCCGGTTTTTGCCGGCGCCCTCGGCCACCGCCCAGCGCTCGATGCTGGCGCAGTGGCTGGCGCTCAGTGGCGTGATCGCTCGCGGCCGCGGCGACCGTGAACGCACCCTTAGCTATTGCAGCGAAGCGCTGCAGAGCCTGCCATACAAACGCTACGGCCAGCGCCTGGTGTGCCTGTCGACGCTGTCAAATCTGGCCATTGCCGACGCCGACTTCTGGCGCGCGCGTGGCTGGAACCGCGAAGCGCTGGAGTTGGCCCAGCGGGTCGGCAACCCTTTGTTCGAGGCACTCGCCCATTACGATCGGGCGCGAGTGCTGCATGCCCGTGGTGAAATCCGCCGGGCGCTGGATGAGGTCCGTCAGGGCTTGTTGCGCCTGCAGGATCTGTCAGCGCAGCGGCTGTATGCGGTGCGCGCCAGGCTGACCTTGTACGAGGGCCATTTGCTCGCGGCGCACCTGCAACCGGCTCAGGGCCGCGCGCGCTTGCGGGCGGGCCTCAGTGAGGCGCGCGCCTGTCGCGATATCAGCGTGTTGATCGGGCACTGCGTGATTGCCTCGCTGGACGGCCGCGAAGGGCAGTATGCCGAAGCCTTCGCCGAACTGGCCGAAGCCGAGCGTTTGATGCATATCTGGGACGTACCGCCGATCTTCTACCTGGCGATGATCACCCTGGTGAAGTGCGAGCTGTGGCTGGCCCAGGGCCGTACCGACCTGGCCGAGTCGTGGCTGCTGCGGCTCGGTCAGACCTATGGCGGCGAGCAGCCCGCTGCTGCACCGGAGTTTCACCCGTTACTGCCATTGCACATCGAACTGCAACAGGCGCTGCTGGAGCGCGTCCAGGGCCGTTCGGCGCAGGCTGTCGAGCGCCTGCAGAAGCTGGTCGAGCGCGGCCAGGCCAGTGGCGGTCAGCTGCTGGCGGCCAGCGCCTTGTGCCAGCTGATTGGCCTGCATCTGGCCGAGGGCCGCGAGCAGTCCGCTGCCAGCTTGTTGCCGCAAACGTTACTGGCCGCCCAGGGTGGGGCCTTGCAAGCGTTTCAACGGTTGCTGGAAGAACAGCCGCTGTGGCTGCGCGAGCAGCTGTCGACGCGCCCCGCCTGCAGCGTCCAGCTCGACCTGCTGGCGCGCCTGCCGCAGCCGCAAGTGGTTGCCAGTGGCACCGGCGAAGCCTTGAGCGGGCGCGAATTGGCGGTACTTGAGTTGATCGCTCAGGGCTGCTCGAACCAGCAGATCAGTGAGCGCTTGTTCATCTCGCTGCACACCGTCAAGACCCACGCCAGCCACATCAACAGCAAGCTTGGCGTGGAGCGCCGCACCCAGGCGGTAGCCAAGGCCAAGGCGCTGGGCCTGCTGCCCTGAGCAGTGCGCCACTGCCTGCGAATTCGCCCTCAGCTTTCTCTACCTGCTGCCGATAAACAGGTCGGCGACACGCATCGCCTCGGGTCATTTTCCATCTTCTGCCATGACAGGTCGTGTTGATGCTGCAGTACGGGCAAAAAAGCTTTCTGATCGTCGATGACTTCACCGACTTTCGCACTTCGGCCCGCTCCATGCTCCGCGAGCTGGGCGCGCGCGATGTGGACACCGCCGACAGCGGCGAACAGGCGCTGCGCATGTGCGCGCAGAAACGCTACGACTTCATCCTGCAGGACTTTCACCTGGGCGATGGCAAGAAGAACGGTCAGCAGGTACTCGAGGACCTGATCCTCGACAAGTTGATCAGCCACGAGTGCGGGTTCCTCATGGTCACCGCCGAGAGCAGCCAGGCCATCGTTCTCAGCACCCTCGAGCACGAGCCGGATGCCTACCTGACCAAGCCGTTCAACCGCGTCGGTCTGGCTCAGCGCCTGGAAAAACTGCTGCAGCGCAAAACCCTGCTCAAGCCGATTCTGCAGGCACTTGATCGCGGTCGCCCGGCCGAAGTGATGGCCGCCTGTGCTGCCCTGTGCAAGCAGGACCCGCGGTTTGCCCCGCTGTGCCTACGCTACCGCGCCGATGCCCTGCGCGCTCTCGGCCGCTTCGAAGAGCTGGAGAAGTTTCTCTCGTCGATCCTCGCCAGCCGGCCGCAGCCGTGGGTCTACTCGATGCTCGGCAGCGTGTTGCACAAACGCGGCCAGAATGACCAGGCCAAGGGTGTGTACGAGCAGGCGCTGAAAGCCTTCCCGATCATGCCCGGGCTGTATGACGGCATGGCCGATGTACTGGTCGCCCAGGGCGACACCAAGCGTGCTCAGCACATGCTCGAGGAGGCCGTGCGCCTGTCGCCGCTGGCGGTACGTCGGCAGGCCGCGCTGGGCAAGCTGGCGATGGGCAACGACGATTTCGAAAGCGCCTCCAAGGCCTTCCGCCATGCTGTCAGCCAAGGTCAGAGCTCGCGCTACAAGGATGCCGAAACCAACCTCGGCCTGGCTCAGGCGCTGATGAGCAAGAACGCAGGTTTTGGCCTCGACGCACGCACCCGGGTCGAGATCAACACTGTGCTAAGCGAGGTGGCCAAGGAGAACGGCGAGGACCAGGGCCTGCAAGTGCGTGCCCGGTTGATGAAGGCGGCCAGCCTGCAACAGGCCGGCGACCCTGAAACCGCCGCCAAGTTGACCGAGCAGGCCATGCAGCGGCTGGACACCATGGACCAGTTCTTCTCGGTCGACGCCGCCCTGACCGTGGCCAAACAGCTCCAGCAACTGGGCCAGGAAGCAGCCGGCACCGGCATCCTCAAGGGCTGCGTGGAAACCTACGGCGATGACCCCAAGGTCATGCAGAGCGTGGCCAAGATGACCGACGACCCATCGGTGCTGGGCGCCGTGACTGAAGCGGTCGATCTCAACCGCCAGGGGGTGCGCTGCTATCAAGCCGGCCAGCTCGACGAGGCCTTGGGCATGTTCCGCCGAGCGCTGTCGCTGCAACCAAAAAACATCAGTATCGCCCTGAACACGGCTCAGGCCCTGTTGCGTATCGCCGGCGAGTCGCCTTCGCCCGAATACATGCTGGAGTGTCGCAGCTGCCTGCAAAGCGTGGCCGGCATCCCTGCCAGCGACAGCCGCTACGAGCGTTATCGAAAACTGCATATGCGGGTGTTTGGCGCATGAACCAGGAAAACCCGGGGCTGGATTTTTCGACAGTGATCGCCTCCACTGTCCACGACATGAAGAACTCGCTGTCAGCGTTGATCCAGGCGCATAACCAATGGCTGGCGCGGCTGCCCGAAGCGCAGCGGCAAGGCACCGAGCAGGGCGTCATCGAGCACGAGTTCGGCCACCTTAACGGCATGCTGGTGCAGATGCTCGGGCTGTACAAGCTGGGCGTCAATCAGCTGCCGATCTGCCCTGGCTACCACGAGCTGGAGGACTTCATCGAGGCCCAGCTGGCGGCGCATCAGGAGATCCTCAAGCACCGCGATATCCTCGCCACCTGGCGTATCGAAAGCGCCAGCCCGCTGGGCTTCTTCGACCGCGAGCTGGTGGCTTCGGTGATCTCCAACGTGCTCACCAACGCCATTCGCTACGCCGGCCACGCCTTGCTGATCGGCATTGAAGAAGACGGCGAGCAGCTGATCATCAGCGTCAACGACGACGGTCCGGGTTACCCCGAGCGCATGCTCGAGCGCCAGCAGGATTACATTCAGGGCCTCGACGCCAGCACCGGCAGCACCGGCCTTGGCCTGTACTTCGCGGCACGGATTGCCGCCTTGCATGAGCGCAATGGCGTTACCGGCCGCATCGAAATCAGCAATGGTGGCGCCCTCGGTGGCGGTTTGTTCAGGCTCTATCTGCCCTGAGTCGAGGTATCATGCTCAGCATTCTTCAGCTGAGCAGAACCGCCATGACCAGCGCCGCCCCAAGCCTTATCCGCGAAACCTTCCCGGTCGGGCCGTTGCAGTGCAACTGCACCCTGATCGGTGATCCGCTTAGCAAGAAAGCCATCGTCGTCGATCCAGGCGGTGACCCGGAGAAGATCGTCGCCCGCCTGCAGGCCCACGGCCTGACGCTGGTCAGCATCATTCACACCCATGCCCACCTTGATCACTTTCTCGCCTCTGGCCGGCTCAAGGAGCTAACTGGCGCGACCTTGCACCTGCACAAGGACGACCAGCCGCTGTGGGACAACCTGGAGATGCAGTGCCAGATGTTCGGCGTGCCGTACACGCCTGCACCGCCACCGGATCGCTGGCTGGCCGATGAAGAGGAGCTGGCCTGCGGCTGTGGCGTGGCCCTGCACACGCCTGGGCATAGCCCGGGCTCGATGAGCTTCTGGTTTGCCGATGCCAAGCTGCTGATTGCCGGCGACACCTTGTTCCGCCGGGGGATTGGCCGCACCGATTTGTGGGGTGGCGACCAGCGCGCTATCGTTCGTTCGATCAAGGACCGTTTGTACCGGCTGGATGAGGACGCCGTGGTGGTGGCCGGGCACGGCCCAGACACACGCCTGGGCGATGAGATGCGCGAGAACCCTTTCGTACGCGCTTGAATATTCATGGAATTATTCAGCCCGGCAATGATCCAAACCCGGCATGGGTCAACGTACGATTACTGCACACTTGAATTTCTGTAGGAGCTTTCCATGATGCGTCGCCTGATTATCGTCGCTACTGCCGCTGCCCTGATGGCTGGTTGTGCTGGCCAGAACCCTTATGACAACCAAGGCCAGGGTTCTGGCGGCATGAGCAAGACTGCCAAGTACGGCGGCCTGGGTGCTCTGGCCGGTGCTGTAGCCGGCGCTGCGATCGACCACAACAATCGCGGCAAGGGCGCGCTGATCGGCGCGGCTGCGGTGGGTGCTGCCGCTGCAGGTTATGGTTACTACGCCGACAAGCAGGAAGCTGCGCTGCGCGAAAGCATGGCCAACACCGGCGTCGAAGTGCAGCGTGAAGGTGACCAGATCAAGCTGATCATGCCTGGCAACATCACCTTTGCCACCGATTCGGCGAACATCTCGCCTAGCTTCTACACCCCGCTGAACAACCTGGCGGGCTCGTTCAAGCAGTTCAACCAGAACACCATTGAAGTGGTCGGCTTTACCGACAGCACTGGTAGCCGCCAGCACAACATGGACCTGTCGCAGCGTCGCGCGCAGGCGGTCAGCACCTACCTGACCTCGCAGGGCGTGGATGCTTCGCGGGTGTCGGTACGTGGCCTTGGCCCGGATCAGCCGATTGCCAGCAACGCCGATGCCAACGGGCGTGCGCAGAATCGCCGGGTTGAAGTCAACCTGAAGCCGATTCCTGGGCAGCAGTATCAGCAGTGATCTGCGGCGGGGTTGAGATTGCTGGGGGCCGCGTTGCGGCCCAATCGCGACACAAGGCCGCTCCTACACCGACCGCGTATTGCCTGCTTGCGCGGTCCCTTGTAGGAGCGGCCTTGTGTCGCGATTGGGCTGCAAAGCAGCCCCAGCAATCTCAAATATTCCTGCTGGCCTGAATCGCCGTCAGCGCAATGGTATGCACAATGTCATCCACCTGCGCCCCGCGCGGCAGGTCGTTCACCGGTTTACGCAAACCCTGCAGCATCGGCCCCAGGCTGACCCCGTCAGTGCTGCGCTGCACCGCTTTGTGGGTGGTGTTGCCGGTATTCAGGTCGGGGAACACGAACACCGTCGCGCGCCCAGCCACCGGGCTTTGCGGCGCTAGTTGGCGGGCGATCTCCGGGTTGGCCGCAGCGTCATACTGCAACGGCCCATCGATCACCAGACGCTGTTCTGCCTGCTGCGCCAGACGCGTTGCCTCACGCACCTTGTCGACTTCCTCATCACTGGCCGAATCACTCGAATAGCTGATCATCGCAACCCGCGGCGCAATGCCGAAGGCCTCGGCTGACTGTGCGCTCTGCTGGGCGATCTCGGCCAGTTCGGCGGCGCTCGGGTGCGGGTTCATCACGCAGTCGCCATACACCAGCACCTGCTCCGGAAACAGCATGAAGAACACCGACGACACCAGGCTGCTGCCGGGTGCGGTCTTGATCAGCTGCAGGGCAGGGCGAATGGTGTTGGCGGTCGAATGCACCAGGCCTGAAACCAGGCCGTCGACTTCATCCAGCGCCAGCATCATGGTGCCGATCACCACCGGGTCTTCCAGCTGCTGTTCGGCCATCGGCGCATTGAGGTTCTTGCTCTTGCGCAGGTCGACCATCGGCTCGACGTAACGCCCGCGGATCAAATCAGGGTCGAGAATTTCTAGATCGGGCGGCAGGGTAATGCCCTGGGCGCGCGCGACTGCCTGTACTTCTTCGGGCTTGGCCAGCAGCACGCAGCGGGCAATCCCGCGCGCTTGGCAAATAGCGGCGGCCTGCACCAGCAGCGGCTCAGCGCCTTCTGGCAGGACGATGCGCTTGTTGGCCTGCTGGGCGCGCTGGATCAGCTGATAACGGAACACCGCCGGCGACAGGCGCAACTCACGCGGCGTGCCGCAGCGCTGGTGCAGCCAGGCCGCATCGAGCTGGCCAGCGACAAAGTCGGTGATGAATTCAGCGCGCTCACGGTCGTCGACCGGGATCTCGCGGTTGAGCGAGTTGAGCCGGTTGGCGGTGTCGTAGGAGCCGGTGCTCACCGACAGGATCGGCAGGCCGGCTTGCAGTGCACCACGGCACAGTTCGAGAATGCGCGGGTCAGGCTTGCTGTCACTGGTCAGCAGCAGGCCTGCCAGCGGTACGCCATTGATCGCCGCCAGACTCACCGCGAGGATGATGTCGTCGCGATCGCCCGGGGTCACCACCAGGGTGCCGGGCTTGAGCAGCGGCACTGTGTTGGCCACAGTGCGGGCGCAGATGATGATGGTGTTCATCCGCCGTTGCTCATAGTCACCGGCGTTCACTACCTGAGCGCCGAGCAGATCGGCCACATCGCGGGTGCGTGGTGCGTTCAGCTCGGGTTGGTAGGGGATGCAGCCGAGCAGGCGGAAGTCATTGCCGCGCAGCAGCGGCGAATGCTCACGCAGGCGGCTGGCAAACTCGCTCATGCTCTCTTCGGTGCGGACCTTGTTGAGGATCACCCCGAGTACCTTCGGATCACGCGGGCCACCAAACAACTGCGCCTGCAGCTCGACGCGGCCGGACAGCTCGCTGAGTACTTCGTTTTCCGGCGCCGACACCAGAATCACCTCAGCATCCAGGCTTTTCGCTAGGTGCAGGTTGACCCGCGCGGCGTAGCTGGCATGCCGGGTCGGCACCATGCCCTCGACCACCACCACGTCCTTGCCGACGCAGGCCTGTTGGTAAAGGCGAATGATTTCTTCGAGCAGTTCGTCGAGCTGACCGTCGCCGAGCATCCGCTCGACCTGGCCCAGGCTCAGCGGCGTCGGCGGCTTCAGGCCGTGGGTGCGCGCCATCAGCTCGGTCGAGCGCTCCGGGCCGGTGTCACCCGGATGGGGCTGGGCGATGGGCTTGAAGAAGCCAACCTTGAGGCCGCCGCGCTCGAGCGCGCGGACCAGGCCGAGGCTGATGGAGGTCAGGCCGACACCAAAGTCAGTCGGTGCGATGAAAAATGTCTGCATGCGTGCTTCTCGAAATAAGCGGTGCAAAGAACCAATCGCCAAGGGTATCGCTAATCGGCGACTTGTGCGCACCATCCACACGCGAATGTCTGGCCGATGCGCTGTTCGCGCTCGGCGGCGTCGAGCACCCAGGGCCGCGCTTGCCAGGGCGGTTGATGGCGCAGGTGCTGGGTATGCCCGCACGTCAGCTCGACCACCCAATGGCCTTGTTCATCCTGATGAAAACCGCTGACCCGACTGACGGGGCGAGCATCGCCTGCAGCGCGTTCGCAATCGGGCGATGCGTTGGTTACACTTGTCCGCTCTACATTCTTTTGCAAAAGGTCTCGCCCCCATGCCGATCGCCGCCAACAAGGCCGTCTCCATCGACTATACCCTGACCAACGACGCCGGGGAGGTGATTGACAGCTCCTCTGGCGGCGCGCCGCTGGTTTACCTGCACGGTTCCGGCAACATCATCCCAGGCCTGGAAAAAGCCCTGGAAGGTAAAGATGTCGGCGAAGAACTGAACGTCACCATCGAGCCGGAAGACGCCTACGGCGAATACCTGGCCGAGCTGGTCAGCACCCTCAACCGCAGCATGTTCGAAGGTGTCGATGTGCTCGAAGTGGGCATGCAGTTCCACGCTTCGGCGCCGGATGGCCAGATGCAGATCGTTACCATCCGTGATCTGGACGGCGACGACGTGACTGTCGACGGCAACCACCCACTGGCCGGTCAGCGCCTGACCTTCCAGGTCAAGGTCGTTGCGGTTCGTGATGCCAGCGAAGAAGAAGTTGCCCATGGCCACGTCCATGGCGAAGGCGGCCATCAGCACTGATATCTGCGCTAAGCTCAGACAGTCGCCAGGCGCTCGGGCAAGCCGTACTTGCCCTCCATGGGAGGGTTGACGGTTGGCCCGCGCGCCTTTTTAGTGGGCGCCGTTTGCCCCAGCGACAATCAGAACGCAGGAAGGGGGAGTGATCATGAGTGCATTTCACGAGCTGACGTTGCATGCGTTGGACGGCGAGGACCTACCCCTTGCGCCGTTCAAGGGCCAGGTGGTGCTGGTGGTCAATGTGGCCTCCAAGTGTGGCCTCACCCCGCAGTACGCCTCGCTTGAAAAGCTGCACCAGCAGTACAAGGCCGAGGGGTTCAGCGTGCTCGGGTTGCCATGCAACCAGTTCGCCGCGCAGGAGCCGGGCAGCGAGCGTGAAATTCAGGAATTCTGCAGCCTCAATTACGGGGTGAGTTTTCCACTGAGTAGCAAGCTTGAAGTCAATGGTCCTCAGCGCCACTCGCTGTATCGGCTGCTGGCGGGCGAGGGTGCCGAGTATCCGGGCGATATCAGCTGGAATTTCGAAAAGTTCCTGGTGGGCAAGGACGGCCGCGTGCTGGCTCGCTTCGCCCCGCGCACTGCACCGGATGATCCTGCACTGGTGCAGGCAATCGAAAAAGCCTTGGCTTAACGGCGCTGTTGCGAGCGGCCGGGGCTGGCTAACCGGCCCAGCGCTGGCAACGGCAACGGCAGCGGCGGCCTGGCGCTGGTTGCGTCGCAGGCCTGCTGCCAGGCATCGCCTAAATACCCTTCGAACTGCTCGACGATAGCTGGCCAACCTTGTCGGCTGGCGTGCTGTCGTGCATTCAGGCGAACCCGGCGCAGGGTCTCGCTTTCCTCCAGTAACCAGCACGCTGCATCGATGAACCCGATCTGATCCCCGGGCATCGCCACGGCTCCGCTGTGCCCATGACGCACGTGCTGAGCCGCTGCGGCTTGGTCATAGGCAACCACAGCCAGGCCTGAGGCCATGGCCTCGAGGACGACGTTGCCAAACGTCTCGGTCAAGCTTGGGAACAGGAACACATCGCCGCTGGCGTAGTGCTCGGCGAGGTCTTGGCCACGCTGCGCGCCGCAGAACAGCGCGTCTGGCAGCTGCTGCTCAAGGCTGACCCGCTGTGGGCCGTCGCCGACCATGATCAGGCGCAGGCGCCGTTGTGGATAACGCTGCTGGAGGGCGAGCAGGCACGGCTTGAGCAGGTTCAGGTTTTTTTCCGCAGCCAGCCGGCCGACATACATTATCGCCAGGTCTTGCTCGGCCAAGCCCCATGCTTCACGCAGCATCTGGCTGCGGCGGGCGGGATTGAACAGGCAGGCATCGACTCCGCGTGCGAGCAAGGCCAGTTGGGTAAAACCGCGTCGTTCGAGATCCACCCGTTGGCTGATGCTTGGTACCAACGTTACCGCGCTGCGCCGGTGGAACCAGCGCAGGTAGTGAGTGAGCAGCCGGGCCAGCAGGCCAAGCCCGTACTGACTTGCATACTGCGGGAAATTGGTGTGAAAGCCGCTGACCACGGCAATCTTCAAACGGCGTGCGGCGCGCAGCGCACTCAGCCCCAACGGGCCCTCGGTGGCAAGATAGATTACATCCGGCCGCTGCCTGCGCCAGCGCCGCAGCAACTTGTGCAGGGAAATGCCGCCCCATTGCAGGCCGGGGTAACCCGGTAGCGGCCAGCCTTTGCACAGCAGCAGGTCCGCATCGTCCAGGCGCAGGGGATCGTGGGCCTGGCGCGGGCGCACCAGCTCAACGCTGTGGCCGCGCTCGCGCAGACCGTCACTCAACCGGCCGAGGGTATTGGCCACGCCATTGACTTCAGGGGCAAATGTCTCGCTGACGAGGGTGATGCGCAGGCTTGGCGTGTTCATGACAGAAGTCTCCGCCTGCCCGATTGCGTTCCCATGACCACTTTATGACCGGCAAGTGACGGCTGGTTTCGCAATGCTTAGTGCGCTGAATATTTCCGCGCAGGCCGCTCAAGAACGTTCATATATCAGCCGATGCAGATGCATTCGGATGGCCGGTGCGCTCCAGGAGTGCGGTAATGTTCAACAGCAAGCTCAAGAAAGAAAACCAGCAACTGCGCGAGGACTTGATGTCCATGGAGCAGGTCAAGGACAGCCTCGACAGCGAAATGCTGGTGCTGCAGCTCGACCCCCAGGGGCGCATCGAATCGGTCAACGCCAACTTCGAACGTGAAATGGTCTATCGAGCCGATCAGTTGCTCGGCCGCAGCCTGAAGAGATTGTCCCGGCGCACGTCAAGAAACTCGATTTCTATGAGCGCATGAAAGCCGCCATCAGCACCGGCGCCCACCTCAATGGTGCTTTCCGCCTGCTCCGTGGCAATGGCGAAGAGGCGTGGTTGCGCTCGATCCTGCAGCCAGTGCGCGATGTCGAGGGCCGCATCAAGTACTTTACCCTGCACTCCAGCGACCTGACCCGGACCATCGCCAGTTCGCGTGAGCATGAGAGCCTGATCAATGCACTGATGCGCTCCACGGCTGTCATCGAATTCAGCCTCGATGGCCAGGTGCTGACCGCCAATGAGCGCTTCCTGCAGACCATGGGCTACCGCCTGGAACAGATCAAAGGCAAGCATCACCGCCAGTTCTGCGAACCAGAAGAAGCCAACTCCGCCGCTTATCAAGTGTTCTGGGACAAACTGCGCCGTGGCGAATTTGTCGCTGACCGCTTCAAGCGGGTAGATGCCAATGGCCGCGTGGTGTGGCTGGAAGCGTCCTACAACCCGATCATCGACGCCCACGATGTGCTCTACAAAGTGGTCAAGTTTGCCACGGTGATCACCGACCAGGTCAACCAGGAGCAGGCAGTCGCCCAGGCTGCCGACATCGCCTACAGCACCTCGCTAGGCACCGATGCCAGCGCCTGCAAGGCCAATGAAGTGGTGACTCAGACCGTCAGCGTGATGCGCGGCCTGGAAGCCTCGATGCAGCAGGCTGCCGAAGGTATCCAGGCGCTGGATACCCAGTCGCGGGTGATTGGCTCGATCATCAAGACCATCAGTGACATTGCCGGGCAGACCAACCTGCTGGCGCTCAACGCCGCCATCGAAGCGGCCCGCGCCGGTGAGCAGGGCAGAGGCTTTGCGGTGGTCGCCGATGAAGTACGCCAGCTTGCCTCGCGTACCAGCACCGCCACCGAAGAGATTGCTCGGGTCGTGCAGCAGAACGAGCAGTTGGCGCTGGCTGCTGTGGCGATCATCGACACAAGCAAGCGCCAGGCCGAGCAGGGCCTGAGCCTGGCCGGCGAGACTGGCGCGGTGATCACCGAGATTCAGGATGGCGCCAAGCGCGTGGTGGAAGTGGTGGGGCAGTTCTCCAGCCAGTTGAGCGTTTGATTCGTTGGGTGCAATGTCTGCCTTCCGGCTTCTGGCGTAGAGCGAGATTGAGGTGGCCGGCTTGATATGGGGTCGGATTGAGATTGCTGGGGCCGCTACGCGACCCTTTTCGCGACACAAGGCCGCTCCTACAATAGTGCGCGCATGCCGCTGTTGCGCGGTCCATGTAGGAGCGGCCTTGCCGGGGCGCCGGACCGGTCGGAAAGGGTCGCGTAGCGGCCCCGGCTATCCGGAGCTTGCCAGTGTCCCGGGCTACTCGCGCCGGGCCCTTGATGCTGAGGGTTAGCCCTTCACCACCAACGCCTCCGCTCCGCGCTCGCGCACCCAGAACAACGTCGCCCCGGCCACCGCTGCCGGCATCATCACGATGTTGACGAACGGGATCATCAGCGCCAGGTAGGTGATGCCGCCAAAGCCCATGCTCTGCCAGCGCTTCTGGCGCAGCCAGGCGAGCATGTCCTGCCAGCTCATCTTGTTGTTGTCGGCCGGGTAGTCGATGTACTGGATGGCCATCATCCACACGCCGAAGATCAGCCACAGTGGCGCGGCGATGACGTTCACCACCGGGATGAACGAGAGAATGAACAGTGCCAGTGCGCGTGGCAAAAAGTAGCCCAGCTTGCGCATTTCGCGGCCAAAGGTACGTGGCACCATGGCGATAAGCTCGCCCCAGCTGAACGGCGGGAAGGTGTCCTGGCCGCGTACCACCACTTCGACCTTTTCTGCCAGAAAGCCGTTGAACGGCGCCGCGACGATATTGGCCACCAGGGTGAAGGTGAAGAACACCATCAGCACCACCAGCGCCACGAACAGCGGCCAGATGATGTAGGTGAGAAAGCTCAGCCACTCCGGCAGGGTTGGCATCAGCGTGTCGACCCACAGGCTGAACTGATGCGCGGCCAGGTACACCAGGCCACCGAACAGCAGCAGGTTGATCGCCAGCGGCAGCAGAACGAACAGGCGCAGGCCGGGGGTCATGATCAGCTTGAGGCCTTCACGCAGATATTGCGGGCCGGATAGAACAGGGGCTTGCATGGAGACGCTCCGCAGAAGGTAAACAAACGCGCTGACCTTACCGAGTTTGCTGGCGTGACGAAAGCCGGCCGAGCAGCGCGCAACCGGCTGTAACAAAAGCTTGCGGGGCTTCTCTATCGATTTTGCTGGTGGATAGAGCGTGTCTATAAGGTGGATTGTCTGAGGATATTTCCTTAATCTCTGCGACCTCGCTACAGTGCGCTCAACGTTAAAGGTTTCGGATTTGCGCGTTTTAGCCTTCCCCAAGTGCTGCGTGGGTCCATTTTATTTCCAGCCGCCGCCGGCGCTTTGCAGCCGACCCCGTGCGGCCCGCTCGACAGGAGTTCGACATGTCTGAAGTACGTCATTCGCGGGTGATCATTCTCGGTTCCGGCCCTGCCGGCTACAGCGCTGCGGTCTACGCTGCGCGTGCCAACCTCAAGCCGCTGCTGATCACCGGCATGCAGGCCGGCGGCCAGCTGACCACCACCACCGAAGTCGACAACTGGCCGGGCGACCCCCATGGCCTGACCGGGCCGGCCCTGATGCAGCGTATGCAAGAGCACGCCGAGCGCTTCGAAACCGAAATCGTCTTCGACCATATCAATGCAGTTGATCTGGCCAACAAGCCGTTCACCCTGCAAGGCGACAGCGGCACCTACACCTGCGACGCGCTGATCGTCGCCACCGGCGCCAGTGCCCGTTACCTGGGCCTGCCGTCGGAAGAAGCGTTCATGGGCAAGGGCGTGTCTGCCTGCGCGACCTGCGACGGCTTCTTCTACCGCAACAAGCCGGTAGCGGTGGTCGGTGGTGGCAATACTGCGGTTGAAGAGGCACTGTACCTGGCCAACATCGCCAGCAAGGTGACCCTGGTGCATCGCCGCGAAACCTTCCGCGCCGAGAAGATCCTGGTCGACAAGCTCAACGCGCGGGTTGCCGAAGGCAAGATCGAGCTCAAGCTCAACGCCACCCTCGACGAAGTGCTGGGCGACAACATGGGTGTGACCGGTGCGCGCCTGAAGAACAACGACGGCAGCAGCGACGAGATCACCGTTGACGGCGTGTTCATCGCGATCGGCCACACCCCGAACACATCGCTGTTCGAAGGTCAGCTGACCTTGAAGGACGGCTACCTGGTAGTCAGCGGCAGCCGCGAAGGCAATGCCACTGCAACCAACGTGGAAGGCGTGTTCGCCGCTGGCGACGTGGCCGACCACGTCTACCGTCAGGCGATCACCTCGGCAGGTGCTGGCTGCATGGCTGCACTGGACGTCGAGCGTTACCTGGACGGCCTGGCCAACGCTTCGTTCTAAGCCGCCAGCGTCAAAACGCGGGGCAATGGGCACGGTTCGCAACCGGCGCCCATTGCCCCGTGTTGCGTTTACAGGCTCAAGCGCATCGACAAATCGACTGCTTTGACGTCCTTGGTCATTGCGCCGATCGAGATGTAGTCGACCCCGGTCTCGGCGATCACCCGCAGGGTGCTTTCGTTGACGCCGCCGCTGGCCTCGAGCTTGGTCTTGCCGGCATTGATCCGCACCGCTTCGCGCATTTCATCCAGGCTCAGCTCGTCGAGCATGACGATATCGGCCCCTGCCGCCAGCGCCTGGCGCAGTTCATCCAGACTCTCCACTTCGATCTCCACCGGCTTGCCCGGCGCGATGCGGTGCGCCGCAGCGACTGCTTCGGCCACGCCACCGCTGGCGGCGATGTGGTTTTCCTTGATCAGGAAGGCGTCATACAGGCCGATGCGGTGGTTGTGGCAACCACCGCAGGTCACTGCGTACTTCTGCGCCAGGCGCAGGCCCGGCAAAGTCTTGCGGGTATCGAGCAGGCGCACCTGGGTGCCTTCGACCAGATCTGCCAAAAAACGCGCCCGGGTGGCCACGCCTGACAGCAGCTGGAGGAAGTTCAGCGCCGAGCGTTCGCCGGTCAGCAGCGAGCGGGCTGGGCCTTCCAGATGAAACAGCGGCTGGTTGGCCTTGGCCAGGTCGCCATCGACCACTTGCCAGTGCACCGCGACCCGCGGGTCGAGCTGGCGAAACACCGCATCGACCCAGGCACTGCCGGCCACCACGCAGTCTTCGCGGGTGATGATGGTGGCCTTGGCCAGACGCTCGGCCGGGATCAGTTGTGCGGTGATATCGCCACTGCCAACGTCCTCGAGCAGCGCGCGGCGCACGTTGGCTTCGATTTCGGCAGTCAGGTCAGCGAGGCGTAGGTTCGGCATGGTCGGCTCCACAAGCTAGATGCCGGCGATTATAGGGCAGGGGGGCGGTGTGTACAGTCATGCCGCTGATGACCTTTGGTCGGGACAGGGGAGCATTTCGTCTGATTTGCAGTCTTTTTACCAGGACATGCACTACGTGCTGGCAGCTGCAATACTTTTTGTCGATAATAGCGTCCAGTATTTGGCGTCATGGCTTTGACGATTTTCCTGCAAGGAGTTAGGGATGCATACAGAAGGCAAGGTGGTGCCCTTGGTGGCGGCCGCCGACAGAGGTGCGCGCGTGCCCTCGCTGAGCCTTCCGGTGGTACTCCTGCAAGTACGCGACAAGGCCGTTTGGCAATTGCGTCAGGGCCTGCAGGCACTGTTCGACAATGCTGACGATCGGCTGTTCGAGATGGCCGATCGGGCCGGTGAGCGGGTCGACCAGAACCTCTACTTCGAAGCCATGCGCGACCTGCGCCTGAAGCGCAAGAGTATCGAGAGGGAATTCCTCGACGCGTTCTACGACGCATTCGCCCGGATCGGCCAGGCAGAGCGCGTGCCTTACCTGGCAATCACTGAATCACTGCGCGACGCTGCTCAACCGGAACGGGCGGCGGCTATCGAGAACATGCTGGCGCGGGTGTTGTCGCGTGACGGCTTTGCCCTCGATCAGGTTGGCCTGCGCTTTCAGACGCTGCTGGAAATGCCCCTTGAACTGCGCCGTAACCCCTTGGGCCCGGAGTGCTTGTGCGGGTTCTTCCTGGATGCAGGACGCAGCCTGGGGGTTGGCCCGCAGGTCAAGCTGATCCTGCTCAAACTGTTCGAGCGCTATGTGCTGCGCGACCTCGACCTGCTGTATGGCGAGGCTAACCAGCTGCTCGCGGCTGCCGGTATCCTGCCCGAATTGATGCCAGCGCCGCGGCGCCGCGCCGAAGACCGGCCGCTGACCCAACTGCACAGCGCTGATTGTCACGCTCAGGCCGATCCGGCCGATGCCGACAGTACTGCCCATGACTTCTTCGCCAGCCTGCAACCGCTGCTGGCGCCTGCCCGCGGGCGTTTTGCGCCGCGCCTGCAGAGCGTGGCAACCGCCGAGCCGATCAATACCACGGACCTGCTACGGCTGCTGTCGCACTTGCAGCACTACGTGCCCGGCGTGGCTGATGCCGACGACTTCAACCTGAGCCAGCAGTTGGAGCAGCTGTTGTTGCGGGTCGGCGTACGCAGCGGCAGCCGCCGGCGGATCGGCAGCGACGACGAAGATGTGATCAACCTGGTCGGCTTGCTGTTCGACTTTATCCAGACTGACGACAACTTGCCGAGCAACCTGCGCGAACTGCTCGCGCGTCTGCATATTCCGCTGCTGAAAGTGGCTTTGCTCGACAGGGGCCTGTTCAGCCGCGCCAACCACCCGGCGCGGCGCTTGCTCGACGAGATTGCCGCCGCGGCGTTGGGTTGGGAGGCTGACGAACAGGTGCCACGCGGCGGGCCGCAGCAGCGGGTCGAGCGTATCGTCCAGCGCTTGCTCAGCGATTACGCTGAAGACCCGCAGTTGTTCGCCGAGCTGCTCGAGGATTTTCTCGCCTTCAATCAGGATGAGCGCCGCCGCAACGAACTGCTCGAACAGCGCACCCGCGATGCCGAGGAAGGCCGGGCGCGCACCGTGCAGGCACGTCGGCGCGTGCAGCAGGAACTGAACCTGCGCTTGCATGGGCGGCTGCTGCCGCAGTCGCTGGTGCAGATGCTGGTGCAGTCCTGGAGCCAGGTGCTGTTACTGGCCTGGCTCAAGCATGGCGAAGCTTCGCCTACCTGGCGCCAGAGCCTTGCGACCATGGACAGCTTGCTCGCCAGCATCGCTGCGCATCGCAGTGCCGAGGCCTGCGCGCAGTTGCTCGAACAGGTGCCGGGGCTGCTCAAGGCGTTGCGTGATGGCTTGGCCAGTGTCGCCCAGGACTCGACCGCGGCTCGGGAGTTCTTTGCCGAACTTGAGCAACTGCACCTGCGGGCGTGCGGCGGTATGAGCCAGTTTGATCAGTGTGCGGCGATCAATGAGGTGTTGGTGGCTGATGAGATAGTGCTCGCGGTGGCTGACGAAACTGTCTGTGATGCGCCTGTTGACGACAACAGCGAATATGCTCGCCAAGTTCGCCAGTTGCGTGTTGGTAGCTGGTTGGAAGTGCTTGAAGAAGCCGGCCCGCTGCGCTGCAAGCTGGTGGTCAGGATCGATAGCTGCGATCGGTTGGTATTTACCAGT
Organism: Pseudomonas shirazensis; assembly: GCF_050496565.1. GTDB lineage: Bacteria > Pseudomonadota > Gammaproteobacteria > Pseudomonadales > Pseudomonadaceae > Aquipseudomonas > Aquipseudomonas shirazensis_A. The sequence continues at coordinate 59,738 of NZ_JBNWAE010000019.1, read as the reverse complement.
CGGACCGGGGTCAAGGTGCGCGAATGGAGTCGCGGTGGGCTGGCTTTGGCGCTGGCCAATGGGGATGTGCGGGTGCTGGACGATGGACCTCTGTTTGAACGGGCGCTTGATGCGGCGTTGCAGCAGTTACGTGGGTCGCTGACGCACAGTCATTGAGCGGGGTCGCACAGCGGCCCTGGCTATCTTGAGTACGGTTTCATAGCCGGCTAATTCATCGGATTAAAGCCCCCGGACGCGCAAGACGAAACAAATTGGCTAGATAACCGAATCACCCTGCCGGGTCACTAGGGCATACTTGAGCCCCCAGGTTGATGATATTCAGGATCTACCCGATGCAACTGGACCCCGCGACCGGCTGGTTTGCCGGCGTCACTCACTGTCCCTCGCCGAACTTCAACGAACGCCCTGCGGGCGAGGCAATCTCGTTGCTGGTGATCCACAACATCAGCCTGCCTCCGGCGTGCTTCGGCACCGGCAAGGTGCAGCAGTTCTTTCAGAATCAGCTCGATCCGGCCGAGCATCCTTATTTTCAAGATATCTGCCATCTAACCGTCTCCGCTCACCTGTTCGTCGAGCGTGACGGCGGCGTTACCCAGTTCGTCTCGTTGCTTGACCGTGCCTGGCATGCGGGCGTGTCGCGCTTCGATGGGCGGGAAGGCTGCAATGACTTTTCCATCGGCATCGAACTGGAGGGCACCGACGAATCGCCCTACAGCGATGCTCAGTACGCGACCCTGGTGCGCCTGACGCAACAGATACGTGCGGCCTGGCCGGCGATCGATGTGCAGCGCATTCGCGGGCATGACGAGATCGCGCCGGGGCGCAAGACCGACCCCGGCGCCGCCTTTGACTGGCCGCGTTATCGCGCCGACTTGCTGAACAATGAGGGACAACCATGAGTTTTCTGGTGTTGGTGCTGGTGCTGTGGGTCGAGAAGTTTTCGGCGCTGCGTCAGCGGTTGCAACGTGATGGCTTTTTTCTCGGCGAGCTGGCCCGGCTAGAGCGCCGTGGCAAACAACAGCCCTGGTGGCAACTAGCGGTTCTGGTCTTGGCGCCGGTCGCGCTGCTGGTGTTGCTGCTGCATGTGCTGGAGCCGGTGGCGTACGGCCTGCTGGCATTGCCGGTGCACTTGCTGGTGTTGATCTACAGCCTGGGCCGCGGGGATGCCAAGGCGGCGTTGGGGCCATTGCGTGATGCCTGGCACCGCGGAGATGAGCAGGCGGCGCTGCATGTCGCTGAGCGTGACTTGGGCATGCAGGCTGATGATGCGCCGAGTTTGCTGGTGAAGGTGCAGGGCTATCTGTTGTGGCACGCCTACCAGAGTTTCTTTGCGGTGATCTTCTGGTATTTCCTGCTTGGGCCGGGCGCGGCATTGGCCTATCGGCTGCTGGTGCTGTGCAGCGAGCACAGTGGCCAGCCGGCGCTTAAAGCCAGGGCCGAGCAGCTTCGGCATATCATGGACTGGCTGCCGGTGCGGGTGCTGACCCTGAGCTTTGCCCTGGTCGGCAACTTTGTCGCGGTGATGCGGGTGATGCTGCACGAGCTGCTCAACTGGCGCATCAGCGCTGCGCTGCTGGTAACCCGGGTTGGGCGTGCCGCTGACGACATCCCCGAGCAGGAAGACAGCCAGTTGGGCCTGGCCCGTCTGGATAGCTTGTGGGAGTTGCTGTTGCGCTCGGCAGTGCTGTGGTATGCCGTCTTTGCTCTGTGGACGGTGTTGCTGTAGGCGAAGCGCTACCAGCCAAACAGCTCGCAGGCTGTGCGGCTGGACGCGGCCGCCAGCTGCTCCGGCGCGACGCCCATCAACTCTGCCAGCACCTGAGCGATCTGCGGTAAGTGCTCGGGGCTGTTACGCAGGCCTGGGTACATTGCCGGCGCCATGTCCGGCGCGTCGGTCTCCAGTACCACGCTTTCCAGCGGTAAGCGAGCAATGGTCCTGCGCAGGCGTAGCGCTTGCGGCCAGGTCGCCGCGCCGCCCAAGCCCAGCTTGAAACCGAGCTTGATGTATTCGCGGGCCTCTTCGAAGCTGCCGGCAAAAGCGTGAATGATGCCAGCCCGTTGCAAGCGATAACGCTTGAGCGTGGCGATCACCTGGGCATGGCTGCGGCGTACGTGCAGCAGCGCCGGTAGGTCGAAGTCGCAGGCGATCTGTAATTGCGCTTCAAACAATACCTGCTGCTCGGCAGGGTCGAGCTCCGGCAGGTAATAGTCCAGGCCGATCTCGCCTACCGCACATATGCGCGGGTCGCCGCGCAGGCGCTCGAACCAGTTGCGCAGTTCCAGTAGATGTTCGGGCCGATGCTGGGCCAGAAACACCGGGTGCAGGCCGAGCGCGGCATACACGCGCGTGTCGCTGCAGGCCAGCTGCCAGACCCGCTGCAGGTTATCTGCCGTCACCCCCAGCACCACCACTCGCTCCACGCCGCTCGCTGTGGCATTACTCAAGACATGCTCGCGGTCGGCGTCGAACTCGGGAAAGTCCAGGTGGCTGTGGGTATCGATCAGGCGCATGGTCAGGTCGGCTGAATACGTTGCTTGAAGGTTCGCGGTACCGCGTGCACACCCGGTTGGTAGCGCTTCTGTTCGATGGCTGCCAGCGCCAGTTCCAGCGCGGTGGCGGCGATCAACCCGTGCTGCTGGGCCATGGCATTGACCGGCAGTGGCAGGAAATCGAGCAACTGGTTGTCACCGAAGGTACCCAACTGCAGCTGGCGTGATTCGGCCGGGCGGGCCTGGAGGGCGTCGAACACCCCTTGCAGCAGAACATAGGAGGTGGTCACCAGCGCATCCGGCAAACCGCCATGCTCGGCAATCAATTGCTCCATCAGGCGCTGGCCGCACTCGCGGCTGAACGCTTCACCCTCGTAGCGGCGGATCTCCCCGGCAAACTGCTGCAGGGCTTGATCGAAGCCGCCGGCACGGGCCTGACTGACCGAAAGCTCTGGGCGTGCACCGATCAGGGCAATGCTGCGCGGGGCGGTTGCCAGCAGGCTGCGGGCCAGTTGCTGGCTGGCGTCGCGATCGTCGCTGATGACCGAGCAGAAGTGCGTGGGGTCAAGGCCACGGTCGATAGCGATCACCGGCAGGCCTTTGTCTTGCAGGGCGCGGTAGCTGTCATCTTCGCTGGGCAGGCAACTGGCGACGAACAATGCATCGCAGCGCCGCGCGCGGAACAGCTGCTGCAGCTGCCGCTCGATGTCCGGCTGGTCGTCGCTGCTGGCGATCAGCAGTTGGTAGCCACGCGCGCGGGCCGCCTGTTCGAGTTGCTTGGCAATACGTGCATAGCTGGGGTTCTCCAGATCCGGGAGAATGAAGCCCAACGTGCGCGTGTGCCGGCTACGCAGACCCGCCGCCTGGGGGTTTGGCGTGAAGCCATGGGCGTCGACCACCGCCTGCACACGCTCGACGGTGGCGCTGCTGATGCGCTGCTGTTCGGCCTTGCCGTTGATGACATAGCTGGCGGTGGTGACTGACACACCTGCCAGACGGGCGATATCACTGAGTTTCACCGAATTTTCCTTGTTATTTCCGGGACTGGCTGTGGGACCTGATTGGCTAGTTTGACCCAGCCTCAAGCCTGCGCGCAGGCGACCATTGTCGCAATTGTCCGACGGGATGGGGCTTTTTCGTCGCAAGATTATCGAGTAACGTGGCCGCCTGGTCAGATTAAACGTTTCAGCCGACATTTATCAGCGGGCACTGCCGCCTGCGTCGGCTGTTGAGCTGGTTGTTTTGCTGAATTTCACAACAATACCTCAGTACCCACTGCGGGACTGCAAAAGGAGAAGGTCATGCTCGAGCTCGCCAAAGAGCAGATAGCCATGGGTCAGTCTGCCGCCGACAAAGGCCAGGCCCTGCGCCTGCTGGCTGACTGCCTGGTTGCCGATGGGCTGGTTGCCGAGGGCTACCTGCAAGGCTTGCAGGACCGCGAGGAGCAAGGCTCGACCTTCCTCGGTCAGGGCATTGCCATTCCCCACGGCACGCCGCAGACGCGTGATCAGGTGTTTGCCACCGGCGTGCGCCTGATGCAGTTCCCCGAGGGCGTGGACTGGGGTGATGGGCAGATGGTCTACCTGGCGATTGCCATCGCCGCCCGCTCCGACGAACACCTGCGCCTGTTGCAGTTGCTGACCCGCGCCCTCGGCGAAACCGACCTGGCCCAGGCACTGCGCCGGGCCAGCTCTGCCGAGGCGCTGTTGAAACTGTTGCAGGGCGCACCGCAGGCGCTGGCGCTGGATGCGCAGTTGGTCAGCCTGAACCTGGCGGCTGACGACTTCGAAGAGCTGGCCTGGCGCGGCGCTCGTTTGCTGCAACGCGCCGGCTGCGTCGACAGCGGCTTTGCCGCCATGCTGCAGCAGGCCGAGCCGCTGCCGCTGGGCGAAGGCCTGTGGTGGCTGCATAGCGAGCGGCAGGTGCGCCAGCCGGGGCTTGCGTTCATCACCCCGCAGCAGCCGCTGCGTTATCGCGATCAGCCGCTCAATGGCCTGTTCTGCCTGGCCAGCCTGGGTGCTGCCCATCAGGCCTTGCTCGAGCGCCTGTGCGAAGTGCTGATCGAAGGCCGTGGGCAGATGCTCTATCAGGCCACCAGCAGCCGTACCGTGCTTGAAGTGCTCGGCGGCGAAGTGCCGGCCGACTGGCCCAGTGCACGGATTGTGCTGGCCAATGCCCACGGGCTGCATGCACGCCCGGCCAAGGTGTTGGCGCAACTGGCCAAAGGCTTCGAGGGTGAAATCCGTATTCGTCTGCTTGACGACAGCCAGCCGGCGGTATCGGTGAAGAGCCTGAGCAAGCTGCTCGGCCTCGGCGCCCGCCGTGGTCAGACGCTGGAATTGATTGCCGAACCGAACATTGCCAACGATGCCCTGCCGGTGTTGCTGGCGGCCATCGCCGACGGCCTGGGTGAGACGGTTGAAGCACTGCCCGAAGCCAGCACCGTAGAGGTCGCAGTGGTTGCCGAACCGCTCTCGGCACCTGTTCCTGGCAGCCTGATTCAAGGCGTGCCTGCCGCCCCGGGCATTGCCTGCGGGCCGGCGCATGTCTGCGTCGAGCGTGAAATCGACTATCCGCTGCGCGGTGTCTCGCCAAGCCAGGAGCGAGCGCAATTGCGCGCTGCGCTGGAAACCGTCAATGCCGAGCTGCAGGCACTGGTGCAGCGTAGCGACAAGGCCATCGGCGAGATCTTCATCACCCATCAGGAAATGCTCGCCGATCCGGCCCTGATGGACGAGGTCGAGCAACGCCTGAGCCAGGGCGAAAGCGCTGCCGCCGCCTGGATGAGCGTTATCGAGGCCGCCGCGCGCCAGCAGGAAGCCCTGCACGACACACTGCTCGCCGAGCGCGCTGCCGACCTGCGTGACATTGGTCGACGCGTGCTGGCGCAACTGTGCGGCGTCATCGATACCCCGGAGCCAACAGAGCCGTATGTGCTGGTGATGGCCGAAGTCGGCCCGTCCGACGTCGCCCGGCTCGATCCGCAGCGGGTCGCCGGTATCGTCACCGCCCAAGGTGGCGCCACCGCCCACAGCGCCATCGTTGCGCGCGCGTTGGGTATCCCAGCGGTGGTTGGTGCAGGCGCGGCAATGCTGCTGCTTGCCCCGGGCACGCCGCTGCTGCTCGACGGCCAGCGCGGCCGAGTCAACGTGGCGCCGGCTGCCGATGAGCTGCAACGTGCATTGACCGAACGCGACCAGCGTGAACAGCGCCTGCAGCAAGCCTGGGCCAGCCGCCATCAACCCGCCGTCACCCGCGACGGTCATGCCATCGAAGTTTTTGCCAACATCGGCGGCAGCCAAGGCATCGACAAAGTCGTCGAGCAGGGCGCCGAAGGCGTTGGCCTGCTGCGCACCGAGCTGATCTTCATGGCTCACCCGCAGGCGCCCGACGTCGCTACTCAGGAAGCCGAATACCGGCGCGTCCTCGATGGCCTCGACGGGCGCCCGCTGGTAGTGCGCACGCTGGATGTCGGCGGCGACAAGCCGCTGCCGTACTGGCCGATCGCAAGCGAAGACAACCCGTTCCTTGGCGTACGCGGTGTGCGCCTGACCTTGCAGCGCCCGCAGATCATGCGCGACCAGTTGCGCGCATTGCTGCAAGCTGCCGACGGCCGCCCGCTGCGGATCATGTTCCCGATGGTCGGGCAGATCCACGAGTGGCGCGAAGCCAAGGCCATGGTCGAGCAGCTGCGCGAGGAAATTCCGGTCGCCGACCTGCAATTGGGGATCATGGTCGAGGTGCCTTCCGCGGCCCTGCTGGCGCCACAGCTGGCGCGCGAGGTGGACTTCTTCAGCATCGGCACCAATGACCTGACCCAGTACACCCTGGCCATCGACCGTGGCCACCCGAGCCTGTCGGCCCAGGCTGATGGCCTGCACCCGGCAGTGCTGCGCCTGATCGACATGACCGTGCGCGCCGCCCATGCCGAAGGCAAGTGGGTGGGGGTCTGTGGCGAGCTGGCCGCCGACCCGCAAGCGGTGGCCATATTGCTTGGGCTTGAGGTCGACGAGCTCAGCGTGGCCTCGCGCAGTGTCGCCGAAGTCAAGGCGCTGGTGCGCCAGCGTGATTACCAGACGGCCCGTGCGCTTGCGCTCGAGGCCCTGCAACAAGACAGCGCCGCCGCCGTGCGGGCGTTGGTGGAGCACTACTGATGGCCAAGATTCTTACCCTGACCCTGAACCCGGCGCTGGACATCACCGTCAGCCTCGACAGCTTGCGCGCAGGCCAGGTCAACCGCAGCCAGGCGCAGCACAGCCACGCCGCCGGCAAGGGCCTGAATGTCGCCCAGGTGCTGGCCGACCTTGGCCACAGCGTGACCGTCGGCGGGTTTCTTGGCCGCGACAACCTGCAGCCGTTCGAAGCGCTGATCGAGTGGCGCGGCTTTACCGACTGCTTCGTCCGCGTGGCCGGCGAGACGCGCAGCAACATCAAGCTGGTCGAGGCCAACGGTTGCGTCACCGATATCAATGGCCAGGGACCGGAGGTCGATGCCGCCTCGCGCAGTGCGCTGATGCGTCAGCTGCTGCAAATCGCTCCTAGCCATGATGCGGTAGTGGTCGCCGGCAGTCTGCCGCGCGGCATCGACCCGCAGTGGTTTGCCGAACTGCTCCTGCAGCTTAAGGCGCAAGGCTTGAAGATTGCCCTGGACAGCAGCGGCGAGGCCTTGCGCGCAGGCCTTCAGGCGGCGCCCTGGCTGGTCAAGCCGAACACCGATGAGCTGGCTGAGGTGCTTGGCCACAGCGTCACCGGCCGAGCCGAACAGCAGCAGGCTGCCAGTCAACTACTGGCAAGCGGCATCGAGCACGTAGTGGTGTCGCAAGGCGAGCAGGGCGTCAGTTGGTACCGCGCAGGTGCCGCGCTACACGCGCAACCACCGCAGGTGCGGGTGGCGAGCACGGTCGGTGCCGGCGATTCGCTGGTGGCCGGCATGGTCCATGGCCTGTTGCAGGCGGAGTCACCGGCACAGACGCTACGCCGCGCCACCGCCATCGCCGCCCAGGCGGTGACGCAGGTCGGCTTTGGTATCCGCGACAGCGCGCAGCTGGAGCAACTGCAAGCAGGCGTACACATCACAGAACAACAAGAGGCTTGCCGATGAACATTGCCATTGTCACCGCCTGCCCCAACGGCCAGGTCTCCAGCGTACTCAGCGCGCGCCTGCTGGCGGCTGCAGCGCAGCGCCGCGGCTGGAGCACCAGCGTCGAGGTGCAGGATGCCGAGCACCCCGAACGTAGCCTGAGCGCCACGCAAATTGCCGAGGCCGACTGGGTGCTGGTGATCAGTACCGGTGCGGTCGATCTGTCGCGGTTCGTTGGCAAACGCCTGTACCAGAGCACGCCGGCTCAGGCGTTGGCCGATCGCGAGAGTTTTCTCGATGAGGCCGCCGCTCAGGCGCAGGTCCACAGCGCCAGCGCCGTGCTCGATGCGCCGGCCGCGCTGGGCCCGCCAAAGATCGTTGCGGTCACGGCCTGTCCAACCGGCGTCGCCCATACCTTCATGGCCGCCGAAGCCTTGCAGCAGGCGGCGCAGCAGTTGGGCTACCAGCTCACGGTGGAAACCCAGGGTTCGGTCGGTGCGCGCAATCCGCTGTCGGCACAGGCCATTGCTGAAGCCGATGTGGTGCTGCTGGCGGCCGATATCGAAGTGCCGACGGCGCGCTTTGCCGGCAAGCGGGTATACCGCTGCGGCACCGGCATTGCTCTCAAGCAAGCCAAGGCGACCCTCGACAAGGCCTTGCTCGAAGCCAAGCAGGAAAGCGCTGCCGATGCCGCAGCGGGAGCCACGGCCAGCAGCGAGAAGAGCGGTGTGTACAAGCACCTGTTGACCGGTGTGTCGTTCATGCTGCCCATGGTGGTGGCCGGCGGTTTGCTGATCGCCTTGTCCTTCGTGTTCGGCATCAACGCCCACGAAGTGCCCGGCACCTTGCCGGCGGCGTTGATGCAGATCGGTGCTGAGGCAGCCTTCAAGCTGATGGTGCCGTTGCTGGCCGGTTACATCGCCTGGTCAATTGCCGACCGCCCTGGCCTGGCGCCGGGGATGATCGGCGGTATGCTGGCGACCATTCTTGGTGCGGGCTTTATCGGCGGCATCGTAGCCGGCTTTCTTGCCGGCTACAGCGCCAAGGCGATCAGCCGCTGGGTGCGCTTGCCGAGCAGCCTCGAGGCGCTCAAGCCGATCCTGATCATCCCGCTGCTGGCCAGCCTGTTCACCGGCCTGGTGATGATCTATGTGGTGGGCCAACCGGTGGCGTCGATGCTGGCGGGCCTGACCCAGTTCCTCGACAACATGGGCACCACCAACGCCATTCTGCTCGGGCTGCTGCTGGGCGGGATGATGTGTGTGGACCTTGGCGGGCCGATCAACAAGGCGGCCTATGCGTTCTCGGTCGGCCTGCTGTCGAACCAGAGCTTTGCACCTATGGCCGCGACCATGGCCGCCGGCATGGTGCCGCCGATCGGCCTGGGAATCGCCAGCCTGATTGCCCGCAGCAAGTTCGCCCAGAGTGAGCGCGAGGCGGGCAAGGCTGCCTTGGCCTTGGGCCTGTGCTTCATCTCCGAAGGTGCGATCCCATTTGCTGCCAAAGACCCACTGCGGGTGATTCCGGCAAGTGTCATCGGCGGCGCGCTGACCGGGGCGCTGTCGATGTACTTTGGCTGCAAACTGATGGCGCCGCATGGCGGCCTGTTCGTGTTGTTGATCCCCAATGCGATCAACCATGCGCTGCTGTACTTGCTGGCGATCGCCGCCGGCAGCCTGGTCACCGCAGTGATCTACGCGGTGCTCAAGCGTAAGGAACAAGTCGAGCTAGCGATAGCGCCGGTCAAGGCCTGAACCCAAATCTGGGCCCATCCGCGAGGGTGGGCTCAGGTTCTGTAGCAAATCCCGAAAAGCCCCAATTGAATTTCTGACTGGCTTGTTCCAAGCGGTGTTTGTGACATCTGTTTCTTGCACAACCTGGTATTTCTGTCAGTTGCTGATAGGCCGCGCAGATGAGTAACTGCGTCCGACCATTCTTCAGTGCTGGATGGCTCAGGGAGAGCTTCATGACGGATTCAGGTGTAATACGGAGGTTGCATGACAATGACATCCAGTCAGCATGGGCGCGTTTTTTAGAGTTACAAACGACTTTCTTTGGGCCCGGGGAGGTCCAGTGGCTGCAACATCACCAGGCATTGCGCGGCGACGTGCTTGAAATTGGCAGTGCCTTAGGACACTACGGGTCGTATCTGGCCGGGCAGTGTGCCGCGCATCAAGTCGTCGGCCTTGAGGCCAGTGCCGATTTAATCGCTCGCCAGTCGTCCCTCCCCGGCAACTATCGGATCGAGCAATGCCGTGTCGGCGCTCAACCCCTACCTGAACGCCACCGCGGCCGCTTCGACACCTGCGTGGTGCGCTATGTATTGCAACACGACCCCGCGCCGTTACGCTTGCTGCAGACGTTGCATGATGCGCTGCCGGTCGGTAGCCGAATTTTCCTGGTCGAGGAAGATGATCGGCTGTTTGTATCCAACGGACGGTACGCCCCTTGGGATGCAGCCGTGGCCATCTGGAAACGCGCATGCCGCTTTGGCGGCACCAATAGCCAAATCGGTATGGACCTGCCGATCCTTGTCGAGCGCGCCGGTTTTGCTGTGGAAGACTTCAGCATCGACCTGCGTAGCAATATCGACAATCCGGTAATGTTCTTCGACTTTTTCAAATCCGTGGTCGAATTGTTGTGGCTGTCGACGCCCGAGTTTGTAAGTGATGAAGAGTTTGCATTCGTTTCCATGGGTTTAGAGCAGGCGCCTCCCTTGGGACTGTGTGCGGTTTATCCACAGATCAGACTGGTTGCTCGAAAACGGTGAAAGAATTTCAAGTGGGGCTTTGCGTGTAGCGCCTAGCGCCTAGCGCTTGTGCTTCTGCCGCAATGGCACGAGCAGTTCACCCAGCCCGTTGTGATCAATCTCATGCATCAAGGCCAGCAGCGCCCCTAGCTCACCTGGCGGAAAGCCCTTGCGCGCGAACCAGCCAAGGTAATCGCCGGGTAGATCGGCCAACAGCCGTCCCTGATATTTGCCGAACGGCATGCTGCGGGTTACCAGCAGTTGCAGGTATTCAGGTTTCATCGCCAGCCGCCTCCGGACAAAGCGCCGACGATACTGCAATCTGCACGAGGGCCCAAGCGGTCATCATGCAGAACGCCACTTCGGCGAATCCTACCTTAGATCATAACTATATGATTTTTATAGATTTTATCCTGCTCGACAAATTGGCACGAAGCCTGCTCTGTATATAACCACTTCCCACTGCCAAGGAGTTTGAGCAATGAGCAATCCAAACAAAGATGTAATCGACGTCCTCAACGACCTGATCGAATACAGCAAGGATGGCGAGAAAGGCTTCAAGACCTCTGCCGAGGACGTGAAGAATCCTGAGCTGAAAGCGTTCTTCGTCAAGCGCGCCGCCGGCTGCGCCACCTCGGCTGCCGAGCTGCAAAGCGAAGTGCGTCGTCTGGGCGGCGACCCAGAAACCTCCACCAGCATCAGCGGTGACCTGCACCGTGGCTGGGTCAACCTGAAGTCGCTGGTTACCGGCAAGGACGACGAAGCGATCCTCAATGAAGTCGAGCGCGGTGAAGACCACGCCCTCAAGGCTTACAAAGAGGCCCGTGAGAAGCTGGTCAAACTCGGCCGTACTGCTACCGACAGTAGCTACAACCTGGTCGAAACCCAGCTGCAAGGTGTTCAGCGCAATCACGATGAAGTGAAAGCCCTGCGCGACGCAGCACGCGCCCGCTCTTAATCGAGCGGTCCCTCTACCCGGTTACGGCCTTTGGCCTTGGCCCGGTAGAGGGCCTCGTCCGCGGTGCCCAGCAGGCTGGTCAAGTCTTGCTGGGTACCGGGGATGTACAGGCCGATTCCGATGCTCACCGTCACCGAGTGGGTATCTGCGCCAAACGGCGCCAGGCTTTCCACCCCCTGCTTGATCCGCTGCGCCAGCAGTAGTGCGCCCGCCTGTTCAGTTTCCGGCAGCACAATCTGAAACTCTTCCCCTCCATAGCGCGCTGCCAGGTCTGACGGCCTGCGAATACAGCCCTCTATGGTCTTTGCGACTTCCCGCAATGCATGGTCACCACCGGCATGCCCGTGACGTTGATTGAATGCCTTGAAATAATCGATATCGACCATCAGGATCGCCAACGGCCTGCGATTGCGCTGTGCCCGCGCCCATTCCAGACGCAGCACCTGATCCAGCCGCCGGCGGTTGGCAAGGCCGGTCAAGCTGTCGGTTGCCGCCAGTTTTTCCAGGCCCAGTTCGAGCTCCTGACGACGGCGTAGCTCGCGCCCCAGCAGTACGGTCAGCCAGAGGATGGCGATGCACAGTACGCCCGTGGCGATACTCACCACGGCGGCGGTGCGGCGCCACGACTGGAACACTTCATTGCTCGAATGCGCCACTACCACCAGCAATGGCTGGTCGGCAACCTGGGCGAAGGTGTACAGGCGCTCGACCCCGGACGCACTGGATTTGGCGGTAAAGCTGCCACTGCGTTGGCTGAGGATACGCTGGAAGTTGGGCCGGGCACCGAAGTTACTGCCGATCAGCGTACTTGGCGCCGCGCTGGGATGGCGTGCGAGTAACTGGCCGTCGGTATTGAACAGGCTGATGCTGCTGTCGGCACCGATATCCAGGCGCTGGAACAGCTCGCTGACGTAACCCAGGCGCAGCGCACCGGCAGCAATACCGGCAAACTCTCCATTCGGCCCGCTGATTCGCCGGCTGAAACTGATGCACCAGTCCAGATCGCCAAGTCTGGCCTTGAACGGCGGGCCGATCAGCATGCCTAGATTGGCGTTGGCCTGATGGGCTTTGAACACTCCGGTATCGGCGAAGTTGGCTTTGCGCGGGACAATATTGGTGGAGTCGCCGATCACGTTGCCCTGCGCATCGATCCACAGCACGTCGCCACGCCGGCGGTCGACGAAGGCTTCGTTGAACAGCAGCCGCTGGCGCAGCTCGCTCGGCACGCCAGTCAGTTCCTGGCGCCCGACTGCCCAGATCAGCCCTTGCAGGGACTGGTCGTAAAGCTCGATGTTGCGCAGCACATCGCTCTCGATCAGCTGGACGATGTTGCTCGACGAGCGGATTGCCGACTGCTCGACACTGTCGCGTTCGCGGGCCAGCAAGAACACCACGATCGCCAGAATCGCGAGCACAGCCAGGCAGCTGCCCAGATTGAGCAATAGTTCGGGGTGCGACTTGAGCGGGGCATTCCCCGGTGATCGATTGGGCAACATCAGGCTCGTAACTGCGTAAGTCCCTCGTGTCCTTGAGGGGAGGGCCAGGGCGGGGCGGCGGTAGTGTAGGGAAGCGGTGATTGTCGGACAAGAAGTTATCTGGCCATCCGACGAGTGCGTGCAGCACTGGTGGGGCTGATACGGGGCGCTCGGCAGCTGTAAAGCCGCGTTGCAGAGTGCCCCGTGCTTGCAGGTCGTGATCAGAACAGGTTGAGCGGATAATCCACGATCAGGCGGATTTCATCGTTGTCCTGCTCGGCAGCATAGGCCTGGTTGGCGCGGTGGCTGGCATAGCGCAGCAGCACCGACAGGTCCTTGAAGTCGCCCTGCTGGAATACGTACTTGATGTCCAGGTCACGCTCCCAATGGGTAGCGTGCTTGCCGTCGGCATTGTAGTAGTCGTAGTAGGCGTTGTTTTGCGCTGCCTTGGTCAGGTCAGCTTCACCGCGTGAGTACGACAGTTCAGTGCTCAGGCCATCGACGCCGAGGCCGGCAAAATCATAGGCGTAGGCCAGCTTCCACGAGCGCTCGTTCGGTGCGTTGAAGTCCGAGTACATCCGCGAGTTGTCGAGGAACACGCTGTCACCCAGATTGATGTAGTCGAACGGCGTGTTGCCGTTGACCCGCTGATAGGCGGCGGTAACGCTGTGATGACCGGCGTTGACGGTGAAGTGCAGGCTGAAGGTGTTGTTGTCGATGTCGCCCAGCAGCGCCTGGCCGGTGTCCTGCGTGTGATAGAAGTGCAAACCCGGGTTAAGGCTAACCAAGTCGTTGACTGCATAGGTGTAGTCAAAGTCGAAGTAGTACTGGTTCCAGATGTCCTTGAGCTCGGCTGCATAGAGGTTGCTGGTGATCGCTTCGCTGCCGCTCCAGGAGGCGCCGGCCCAGCTCAGGTGCTGACTGTCGCGGTTATCCTGCAAGGCGCCGTAGTAAGTGTCGATGCGGCGGTGGCCGCTCTGGTTGTACGGTTTGGTGAAGCTGACCTGGCCACCTTCGAGGAGCAGGCCGTCGATGCTGTTGTTGCTCAGGCTGACGCCGCGAAAAGTCTGCGGCAGCATGCGCGTTTCGCCGCCGGCGATAACCGGGTTGCTGAGGAACAGGTCACCGGCCTTGAGCTCGGTGTCGAACGCCCTGAGCTTGAGCGCGGCACCGGCGGTGGAAAAGGAATGCGGCGCAGCGCCCAGCTCGCCGTTGGCCTTGGTGTGTTCAGGCAGGACGCTGGTGCCGGCATAGCCGCCACCGCCATCGAGCTTGAGCCCGAGCATGGCGTGCGCATCCAGGCCGAAGCCGACAGTGCCCGGGGTGTAGCCGGACTCGAAGCGGGCGACGAAACCCTGGCCCCATTCACGGTTGTCGCGCACGCCGCTATTGAGGTTGTTGCGGTTGAAGTAGGCGTTGCGCAGATGCAGGTTGAACGAGGAACCTGCAACAAAACCTTCAGCGGCTTCGTCGGCGTGGGTAACGCTTGGCATCGTTGCGGCGAATGCAATGAACAGCGGGGTGAAACGGAAAGCGGAAGACACCGGTTAGAGCTCCTTTGGTCTGACGGTGGGGCAATTTTTATTGTCGAAAAACGCAGTGACTGCAGTGAGTCAAGGTATCTGCGTGGTGCAAATTCTGGACATAAAAAAAAGCCGCTGATCAGCAGCGGCTTGAAGAGGCTAACACATCGGCGCTTAGGGCGCCCATGTGCAGGCCTTGGGAAGAGGGGCAGTTGCAGGCAGCTCGATCAGCTGTCGCTGGCAGCATCCTGGTCAGTCTTGGCAGCCGTCTGCTGCGCATCTTTGCTGGCCTCAGCCGACTGTGCGGCATAGCCTTCGCGGGCTTCTTGATGGACCGCTGCGAGGGCTGCGTTACGGGCGACAAAGGCCGGCGATTCTTCAGCCATGGCCAGCGGTGACAACAACAGGGAAGAGACAACGAACAGGCTCGCGATACCCATACTGTTGGACATTTGAAACAACCTTCTTGCGCTGCAAGTGTGAGTGAGGACAGGCGCCAAACTAGTCCTCTTCAGCCCGCAGAAACAGCATCCGGTTGGAGATGCACTGTTGCGGAAAAAGTAACGATAACCATCGAACGCCTCAGCTTTCAGCGGCAAACCCGCTGGCTTGAGCGCTCGGCAGGCGAATGCCGAAAGTGTTGCTGCCTTCGCTGCTGCGGACAAATACTTCACCGCCGTGCATCAGCGCGATTGCCTTGACGATCGCCAGGCCCAGGCCATGATTGCCAGCGCCGTTATTGCTGCGCGCGGCATCGACCCGGTAGAAGCGCTCGAACAACAGTTGTAGGTGCTCGTCGGCGATGGCTGGGCCGGGGTTGCTCACAGCAATGCTGACCTGCTCGGGCTGCGCTTCGATGCGTACGGTGATCACCTGGTCGGCCTGGGTGTGCTGCACGGCGTTGTGCAACAGATTTATCAGCGCTCGGCGCAACTGCGCGGTTTCGATCGGCGCGACAGCATCGCCGCTGACCCTGACCTGCACTTGAGCGTCTTCGAGGATGTAATCCAGGTAGTCGAGGGTGGTGGCCACTTCCGCGGCCAGCGACGCCTCGGTCAGTGCGGTGGCCTTGCTGCCCTGATCGGCGCTGGCCAGGAACAGCATGTCGTTGATGATGCTGCGCAGCCGTTCCAGCTCTTCAAGGTTTGATTGCAGTACGTCAAGGTAGTGCTCGGCGCTGCGCCCGCGGGTCAGTGCCACCTGGGTCTGGCCGATCAGGTTGGTCAGCGGCGAGCGCAGTTCGTGGGCGACATCGGCGTTGAACGCCTCGAGTCGCGAATAGGCGAGGGTGACCCGCTCCAGGGTGGCGTTGAAGGCGCCGGCAAACTGCGCCAGCTCAGGGGCCAGTTGCTCGGTCGGCAGCCGCCCATCCAGGCGCGGCACGGCCAGCGCCTGGGCTTTGCTGGAAAGCTCTGACAGCGGGCGCAAACCGATGCGTGCCACCCAGTAGCCCAGCAGAGCGGCCAGCAGCACGCCCAGCGCGGCCAGGCTGACGATGGCCACCAGCAAGCTGTGCTGCGCCTGCCAGAAGGTTTCGGTGTCGATGCCGATCATGAAGCGCAGCGCTGGCCGCTGTGCCAAGGGCGGCAGCTCGCTGACCAATATCTTGTACGGGTAGGGACTGCCGTTCAGGCGCAGGTCGCGCATGCCATCGGGGCCTTCGGCGAAGGCGCGGATCTGTTCGCTGGGTTTGCCGTACTCGAACTGCGGGTCGCTACTGACCGCCCAGAAGCGGATGCGCCGGTCTTCTTCGCTGAGCAGGTTGAGCTTGTTGCTGACCTTGAGCCAGTGCTCGTGGGTGCCGAAGCGCTTCAGGGTTGACTCGAGCACGCTGTAGCGGGCGTCCAGTTCGGCCGCAGGCAGCAGGTCGAGGCTGCGGTCGACCTGGCGGTACAGCGCGGCGCCGATCAGCAGGAACACCGCCAGCGCCACCAGCATGAACAAGCCAGCCAGGCGCAGCGCGATGGAATTAACCGGCACGGTTTTCCAGGACATAGCCCATGCCTCTGATGGTATGCAGCAGCTTGTTGGCGAACGGCCCGTCGAGTTTGGCCCGCAGGCGTTTGATCGCCACCTCGACGACATTCGCGTCGCTGTCGAAGTTGATGTCCCAGACCAGCTCGGCGATGGCGGTCTTGGAGAGGATTTCGCCCTGGCGCCGGGCCAGCACGCTGAGCAGCGAGAACTCTTTGGCGGTCAGCTCCAGACGCTGCCCGGCGCGGCTGGCCTTGCGGCTGATCAGGTCGATCGAGAGGTCAGCGACCTGCACCTGCAGCGGCTCATGATTGCTGCTGCGGCGAGTCAGCGCCTGCAGGCGGGCGACCAGTTCGAGAAACGAAAACGGTTTGCCGAGGTAGTCGTCAGCGCCCTCGCGCAGGCCGTGGATACGGTCTTCGACGCGCTCGCGGGCAGTCAGCATGATCACCGGCGTCTGCTTGCGTGCGCGCAGGCCACGCAGCACGCCGTAGCCATCCAGGCCGGGGAGCATGACGTCGAGCACGATCACGTCATAGTCGCTATGCAGGGCCAGGTGCAGGCCGTCGGTGCCATCGCGGGCGACGTCAACGGTGAAGCCTTGTTCACTCAGGCCACGGTGCAGGTAGTCGGCGGTTTTTTCTTCGTCTTCGACGATCAGTACTCGCATGGTCTGCTCTCAGCTGATACGTGGCGCGGCGGCGTCGGTGTGGCGGCGATGGAACAGGCGCTCCAGCGCCAGGTAGATCACCGGCGTGGTGAACAGTGTCAGCGCCTGGCTCACCAGCAAACCGCCGACCACGGCGATGCCCAGCGGCTGGCGCAGTTCGGCACCGGTGCCAAAGCCGAACATCAATGGCACTGCGCCCAGCAGCGCAGCCAGGGTGGTCATGATGATCGGCCTGAAACGCGTCAGGCACGCCTGATGAATGGCCTGCTCCGGGCTCATGCCGTGTTTGCGCTGAGCCTCGAGGGCGAAGTCGATCAACAGGATACCGTTCTTCTTGACGATGCCGATCAGCAGCACCACGCCGATCAGGCCCATGATGCTGAAGTCCTGCCCCATCGCCCAGAGCAGAATCAGCGCACCGAGGCCCGCTGATGGTAAGGTCGAAATGATGGTCAGCGGGTGTACGAAGCTCTCGTAGAGCACGCCGAGGATGATGTACACCGCTACCAGCGCAGCGAGGATCAGCCACGGCTGGCTCGACAGCGAACTCTGAAAGGCCTGTGCCGCGCCCTGGAAGTTGCCGCTGATCGAATCGGGCATGCCCAGTTCGCGCTGGGTCTGCTCGAGGATGCGTACGGCATCGCCAAGGGCCACGCCCGGCGCCAGGTTGAATGACAGGTTGGCGGCCGGGAACAGGCCGTCATGGGCGATCGACAGCGGCCCGGTACTCGGCGCAGCGACGTGCGCTACCGCGGCCAGTGGCACCATCTCGCCGGTCAGCGGCGAGCGCAGATAGAAGTAGTTGAGGCTCTCGGCCTTGCCACGCTGGCGCGCGTCCAGTTCGAGTATCACCTTGTACTGGTTGGTCTCGGTCTGGAATTCGCTGATCTGCCGCTGGCCGAAGGCGTCGTACAGTGCCTGGTCGATATCGGTGGTGGTCAGGCCGAAGCGTGCCGCCGCCTGGCGGTCGATGTCGATGCGGGTGACGCTGGCGCCCAGTTGCAGGTCATTGGACAGGTCACGCAGGGCCGGCACTTCGCGCAGGCGCTCGGTCAGGCGTTGGGTCCAGAGGTTGAGGGCAACGCCGTCGTTGCTTTTGAGCACATATTGATACTGGGTGCGCGACGGCCCGGAGCTGAGGTTGATGTCCTGGCCGGCGCGCATGTACAGCACCACGCCGGGCACCTTGGCCAGTTGCGGGCGCAGCCGGTCGATCAATTCGCTGGCGGTGACGTCGCGCTCGCCGCGGGGTTTCAGGGCAATCCAGAATCGGCCGTTGGCGATGGTCTGGTTGTTGCCGGTCACCCCCACTGCGTGGGAGAAGGCACGTACTGCCGGGTCAGCCTCGATGATCTTGGCCAACGCTTCGTGCTTGGCGACCATCGCCGGGTACGATACATCCGCCGCCGCTTCGCTGGTGCCGAGAATGAAGCCGGTGTCCTGCAGCGGGAAGAAGCCCTTGGGGATGGCCACGTAACCGACCACCGCCAGCGCCAGGGTCAGGCCGAACACGCCAAGGGTCAGGCGCTGGTGGGCGAGGGCGCGATTCAGGCCCTTTTCATACCAGCGCAGCAAGCGCTCACCGAAACCGCCATGCTGCTCGGCACTCGGCCGACGCATGAACAGGGCGCTGAGTGTGGGTGCCAGGGTCAGCGAGACCAGCACCGAAATCAGGATGGTCGCGGTGGCGGTCAGGGCGAATTCCTTGAACAGCCGACCGACCACTCCGCCCATGAACAGCAGCGGGATGAACGCGGCAATCAGCGAGAAGCTGATTGAAATCACCGTGAAGCCGATCTCGCCGGCGCCTTTGATCGCCGCTGTACGGCTGTCATCGCCGGCTTCAAGGTGACGGTGAATGTTCTCGACCACGACGATGGCATCGTCGACCACAAAGCCGACCGAAATCACGATCGCGACCAGGGTCAGGTTGTTCAGGCTGAAGCCCATCACGTACATCAGTGCGCAACTGGCAATCAGCGACACGCCAAGCACGCTGGACACCACCAGGGTCGCCGACCACTGGCGCAGGAACAACGCCATCACGCCGATCACCAGCACTACCGCGATCAGCAAGGTCAGCTCGACCTCGTGCAGTGACGCGCGGATGGTCTGGGTACGGTCCTGCAGCACCGACACTTCGACCGAGGCCGGCAGCATTTCCTGCAAGCGCGGCAGCGCCGCCAGCACGCGGTCGACGGTGTCGACGATATTCGCCCCCGGCTGGCGAAACACCACCAGATTGAGCCCGAGCTGATCGCCGGCCCAGGATTTGACATAGGCGTTCTCGGCGCCCTCGATGACCTTGGCGACATCGCTCAGGTACACCGGCGCGCCATCGCGATAGGACACGATCAGCCGGGCGTAGTCCTCGGGATGAAACAGCTGATCGTTGGCGCTGATGGTCGACACACTGTGTTCACCGTACAGCGCGCCTTTGGCCAGGTTGAGGCTGGTCTGCTGAATGGCCAGGCGGATGTCGGCCAGGGTCAGGCCGATGGCGGCGAGTTTTTCCGGCTGCGCCTGGACCCGGATGGCCGGGCGCAGCTGGCCGGAAATATTGATCAGGCCGACCCCGTCGATCTGGCTCAGCTGGCGCGCGAGCAAGGTCTCGACGTAGTCACTCAGTTCGTTGCCGGGCATTTGCGCCGAGCTGACGGTAAGCACCAGCACCGGGCTGTCGGCCGGGTTGACCTTGCGCCAGGTCGGCGGGTTGGGCAGGTCCTGGGGCAGTTTCGAGGTGGCCGTGTTGATCGCTGCCTGGACTTCCTGGGCGGCGGTGTCGATGTTCTTGTCGAGGCTGAACTGCAGGATCAGGTTGGTCGAACCCAGTGCGCTGCTGCTGGTCATCTGGGCCAGGCCGGGGATGGCGCTGAACTGCACCTCTAAAGGCGTGGCCACCGATGAAGCCATGGTTTCAGGGCTGGCCCCGGGCAGTTGGGTGGTGACCTGAATGGTTGGAAAATCCGCCTCTGGCAGCGGTGCCACTGGCAACCTTGGGAAGGCAATTGCGCCGAGCAGGATCAGCGCGAAGGTCAGCAGCAGGGTTGCCACCGGGTGATCGATGCACCAGGCCGAGAGGCCGTTGCGGCTGTTCATGGCTGTGGCCTGCGCTCGGCCAGCTCGGTGCTGGCGGGTGCATCGCCGAGCACGTCGACGCGCGCGCCAGGTTTGAGCCGCGACTGGCCATCGAGTACCAACTGATCGCCGGCGGCTACCCCGCTGATGATGGTCAGGTCGCTGTCCTGAAACAGCGCCTTGACCGGCACGCTGGTGACCTTGTCGCCGTCCAGTCGATAGACATAGTGGCCATCGACGCCGCGTTGCACCACCGGCGGTGGCACCACCAGCGCGCCGCGATCAAGCCCTGTGCGCAGTTTGACCGTGACCAGTTGGCCGGGCCAGAGCAGGCCGTCCTCGTTGTCGAATGTGGCCTTGATGCGCAGGGTGCCGGTGTTGGCCGATATCTGGTTGTCGATCAAGGCCAGGCGGCCTTCACCGAGCAGCGTGCGCTGATTATCGGCATCCATGAACGCTTGCACCAGTGCCGGCTCGGGTGCCTTGAGCAACTGCTGCAGGGTGGGCAGCAGTTGTTGCGGCAGGGCAAACTCGACTGCAATTGGATCGATCTGGGTCACGCTGAACAGGCTCTGGGTATCGCTGCTGCGCACCAGATTGCCGGGGTCGACATTGCGGATACCGACCCGCCCGGTGACCGGCGAGCGAATCTGTGTGTACGACAGCTGCACCTGCGCGTTGACGATGGCCGCCTGATTGCCTTTGGCGGTTGCCTGCAGCTGCTTGACCAGCGCCTGTTGCTGGTCAAAGGTCTGCTTCGATACGCCGTCATCGCTGCTGAGCAAGCGATAGCGTTTGAGATCGACCGCAGCTACCTGCAACTGCGCCTGGCTCTGCTCGAGCAAGGCGCGGGCCTGATCGAGGCTGGCGCGGATGGCCCGGTCGTCAATGACCGCGAGCAGATCGCCCTGCTTGACCCACTGGCCTTCCTTGACCAGCACCTGGGTGAGGATGCCGTCGACCTGCGGGCGGATCTGCACGCTGTGCAGCGACAGCACGCTGCCGATCGCCGTGGCGAAGCGCGGCACGTCCTGCTGCTCCACCTTGATCACCCGCACCGGCACTGCGCTGGGCGCGTGATTCTGCGGCGCTGCCTGGCGCTGGCTGAACCACCACGCAAGCGCGAGCAGGACGAGCAGCGCAACACACAGCACAATCACAGAGCGGGACGGACGTCGCATCGGGTCTGGCACCGTAGCCGAAGGGGAGGGAGAAACGCTTGGGTCTACTCACAGCTTATAGCCCGGCAACCGGGTCGCCAGGGTGACAGCCAGCTGTCAGCGCTGACAGTTTTGCCCTGCAGAGCGGCGCGCTCAATGCCTGCGCCGCACTGCAGTGTCGTTCAGAAACCGATAAAGGCGTAGTACTGCGGCGTCTCGGCGGCCGTGCGCAGGCCATGTTCTAGCAGCTCGGCGCTCAGCGCAGGGTCGACCACATGCACGCTCCAGGCAGCACGCTCAGCGCTGGCGACTTGCTCCAGCGCTGTGCTGAATGCGCCCATGTCCGGCAGGTACGCAGTGAAGCCGTTGCCTTTCAGGGCACTGGTGTTCATCCCCAGCGCTTCGCAGATGGCTACCTTGGCGGCGATGTCGTCGCGGTCGGCCTGGCGTGACGCGGCGATCAGTGCGACCAGCTGCGGATCGGCCAGCATCTGCCCATGGATCAACTCAGGGCCTTGTTGCCATGCCTCGGGCGGGCAGTCCTTGTTCTCCGGGCGCAGCGGCAGATGCGGATTGATCTCGGCGGGATAGATCCGGCACACCAGCGGGCGGGTTTCATAGATACGGCACAGGTCGCCTTCATCGAGGTTGCGGCAGCGGCCAGGGTTGAACGCGGCAAAGGTCACTGACACGCGCAGCTCGGCGGCGCCGCAACTGACCGGATATGAACGCCCCAGCACATGTTCGCGCTGGTCCACCGGCATGCCCGGGCCATCACTGACGAAGCCTTCGATCAACACCACTACCTGCCCCTCTGCCGCCGCCCATTGGCGGGCCTCGGCGAGGGTCAGTGGCACATGGTGGCCGGTGCAGCACTTGCCACAGCCGGTGCAGGCAAAACGAATGGGTGGGTTCACTTGGCGCTGGGGTTCCACTCGCTGACGTAGGCCTGCTTGTGCGCACGGTCATACAGGCACAGCTCGGTGCCGGTGTGCTTTTTCATGTGCTTTTGCGGGTAGATGCCTTCGATCAGCAGGGCGCTGTAGCCGACCCGATCATCGAACTCGGTGGGTTTGCCGCGGGCGTGGGCGTCTTTCAGTTGGCTGGCGGCCAGGCAGTCCTTGAGCATCTGCTGGCGATATTCGTTCCAGGCTTCACTGCTGGAAGCCTGGGCGACACCGCTGCTCAGGGCGCAGGCGGCGAGGAGGTAGCGCAAATACTTCATACAGGGTACCGGTAACAATTGCCCAGGGAGCGCCGATTATGCCTGACTCGTCACCCGCTGGGCATGCAGCTGGCGGTGTGCGCCGGGCAAATGGCAACCAGGTGTTACCGTTCGGCGAACACCACGGTGCGCGCTGCGGTCACCAGGCACTCGGTGAGGTCGGGCGAGGAGAACTTGGTGAGGATCGCGTTGGCGCCGGCGTTTTTCGCCTTCTCGCTGCTCATGGCGCTGTCCAGCGAGGTGTGCAGGAGGATGTACAGGTGCTGGAAGTCCGGCGTCTCGCGCAGGGTACGGGTGAAGGCGTAGCCGTCCATCTCGGACATCTCGATATCCGAGACGATGATGTTGATCTCGCGTTCGGTGCCTTGCAGCTCGAGCAGGACGTTGATCGCATCCTTGGCACTGCGCGCGGTGTGGCACTCGATACCGAGGCCGCGCAGGGTGTGCACCGACTGCTGCAGGGCAACCTGGCTGTCATCGACCACCAGAATGTTGGCGGCCGCGAGCAGGCTGGCGTCTTCCTCGCCGAGTTCACCCGGCAGCGGCTCGGCTGGCGCCGGGGCGATGGCGTGGATGACCTTCTCGATATCCAGCACCTGCACCAGGGTGTTGTCGACCCGGGTCACGCCGGTGATGAACGAGCGGTTGCCCGAGCCGAATGGCGGCGGTTTGATGTCGGTGCTCAGGCAATGCACGATGCGGCTGACGGCCTGTACATGCAGGCCTTGGCGCGAGCGGCTGATCTCGGTGACGATCAGGCAGCCGCCATCGGGATCGGCCAGCGGCCGTTCGCCGATGGCCAGCGACAGGTCGATCACCGACAGCGAGTTGCCGCGCAGAGTGGCCACGCCTTTGACGTGCGGGTGCGACTCGGGCAGCTTGGTCAGCTGTGGGCAGGTGATGATTTCGCTGACCTTGAGCAGGTTGATCGCCATCAGCTTGCCGCTGCGCAGGGTGAACAGCAGCAGCGACAACGAGTCCGCGCGGGCATTTTGGGTGGCCATGGGCAACCTTCGGCTAAGTCAGAATAGGGAGGATGCCGGGTTATCGGCCTGCCCGGCCCAGGCTTTAGCACCATCCTTTACCAACGGCGTACGCGCACTGTGTAGGAGGGGCCTTGCCGGGGCGTCGGACCGGTCGGAAAGGCCAGCGCAGCTGGCCCGGCAATCTTGCGGTATTGCAAAAATCTTGGGGCCGCTACGCGACCCTTTCGCGACACAAGGCCGCTCCTACAGGGACCGCGTTGCTCTTGGGGCGACCTGTTCAACGTTCGCGCAGCGCCTCTTTGACGCGATGAGCGGTTTGATCAGGTAATCGAGGATGGTTTTTTCGCCGCTGCGGACATCCACCGTGGCGCCATGCCCGGGACATTTTATCAACGGCGTACGCGCACTACTGTAGGAGCGGCCTTGTGTCGCGAAAGGGCTGCGTAGCGGCCCCAGGATCTGCGCAACACCACTGAATCGTCGGGCCCGCTTTGCGGGCCTTTCCGACCGGTCCGGCGCCCCGGCAAGGCCGCTCCTGCGGGGACCGCGTTGGTCTTGGGGCGAGCTGTTCAACGTTCGCGAAGGGCTTCTTTGGCTCGATTGAGCGGCTTGATCAGATAATCGAGGATGGTTTTTTCGCCGCTGCGGATATCCACCGTGGCGATCATGCCCGGGACAATGGCGAAATGTTTGCCGGCCTTGTTCTGCAGGCTGTCCTGTTCGGTGCGGATGAACACCCGGTAGTAATAGATCTCGGGTTTGAATTCGTCCTGCAGGGTATCTGGCGAGATACCCACCACCTTGCCTTCGAGGCCGCCATAGATCGAGTAGTCGTAGGCGCTGATCTTGACCTTGGCCGCCTGATCGGGGTGGATGAAGGCGATATCGCGCGGGGCAATGCGCGTTTCGATCAGCAGGCGCTCGTCCATCGGCACGATTTTCATCACCTGGCCACCTGGCTGCACCACCCCGCCAAGGGTATTCACTTCGATATCCTTGACGATGCCGCGCACCGGCGAGCGCAGGGTCAGGCGGGACAGCGAGTCGTTGCGGCCGCGGATCACCTGCTCGAGGCTGTCGGCTTCGGCACTGGCCCTGGCCAGGTCTTCGCGGGCGCGCACCAGGTAGTCCGAGCGCGCTTCGTTGGCCTTGAGTTCGAGCTCCGAGCGCTGGCGGTTGAGGCGGATCACTTCGACCCGGCTGGAGGCGCCCATCTTGGCCAGGTTTTCGGTGATCTTCAGTTCGCTGCGCACCAGCCGCAGCGAGTCCTCGATGCCGGCCAGGGTCTGCTCGAGGCCGCGGCGCCGGGTCTGGTACAGCGCGGTTTCGGTCTCGATCAGCTCCGGCGACTTGCTCAGGCTGGGCGGGAATTTCAGCGGCTTGCCGGTGACCTCGGCGCGCAAGCGGGCGACGCTGGCCAGCGCTGCCCAGTACTTGGCCTCGCTCTCGCCGACGCTGGATGAAGTCTTGGTTGGATCGAGCTGGGCCAGCACCTGGTCGCGCTCGACCAGATCGCCTTCGGCGACGTTCATCTGCGCGACGATGCCGCCTTCGAACGACTGGATCACCTGTTCGCGTGAACTGGGAATGACCTTGCCGGTGCCGGTCGACACCTCGACCACCTCGAACCACGCCGCCCAGGCCAGAAACGCCGCCAGCATCAAGGCGCAGACCATGATGATGCGCCCGGCGCGGAGCACGGCGTGGTCGTCTTCGCCATCCAGGTATGAAGCCGGAAGTTCGTGGCTGCTCATGCTTTGCCTCCCTGGCCTGGCTGACCGCCCTGGCTCAAACGTGACAGGGCAGCGTCACGTTTGTCGTCGATGATGATCCGCCCGCCATCGAGCACCAGCACCCGATCGACCCGTTGCAGGACGCTCATGCGGTGGGTGGCGATGATCAGCGTGCGGCCCTGACAGAAACGCTCGAGGTTATCCAGCAGGCGCCGTTCGCTGATGTCATCCAGCGACGCGGTCGGCTCATCAAGCAGCAGCACCTGTGGCTGGCGCACCAGCAGCCGCGCCAGCACCAGTGCCTGGCGTTGCCCGCCGGACAAGCCTGCGCCGCCTTCGAGCACCAGGTGGTCCATGCCCTTGGGCAATTGCCGGACGAATTCCAGCGCGCCACTGGCGGCCAGGGCGGCGAGCAGTTCCTGATCGCTGGCCTGGCCCGCGCCGAGGGTGAGGTTTTCCCGCAGGGTGCCGTGGAACAGTCGCGAGTACTGCGCCAACAAGCCGACGTCGCGGCGCAGGTCAGCCGGGTCGAGGTGGGCCATGGCGATGCCATCGAGCGTGACCTCGCCCTCGACCAGATCCATCGCCCCGCCCAGGGCCTGCAGCAGGGTCGACTTGCCCGCGCCATTGCGGCCCAGAATCGCGATGCGTTCGCCGGGCTGGATGTTCAGTTGACTGATGTTCAGGGCCGGCGGTGATTCAGGGCTATAGCGGAAATTGGCCTGGCGCAGCTGATACTCGCCACGAATCGCCGGCAGGTGCACACGCGCTTCGCCTTCGGGATGATCGACCGGTGACTGCATCAACTTGTCCAGCCCTTGCAGGGCGACCTTGGCCTGTTGCCAGCGGGTCAGCACGTGGGTCAGTTGGGCCATGGGCGCCATCATCCGCGACGACAGCATGGACGCAGCGACCAGGCTGCCGGTGGTCAGATCACCGGCAATCACCATCGGCGCGCCGACCACGATGACCACGGCAAACACCGCGCCCTGGACGTTCTGGGTCCAGGTCACCAGGCCATTGGTCAGTGTGCGCAGGCGCAGATTGCTGTGGGCGCAGGCGGCGTTGTACTGGTTCCACTGGCGCTCGAAGCGGGCCTCGGCCTGCAGTGCCTTGATCTCGTCCATGCCCTGGATGCTCTCGACCAGCATGGCGTTGCGCAGCGCCGACTCGCGCATTGACGCGTTGGCCAGGCGCGCCAGCCGCCGCTGCGCGAGCAGGCCGGGCAGGAGCATGGCCACCAGTGCTGCCAACGGGATCACCACCAGCACGCCGCCGATCAACCAGAACACCAGCAGGAACAACAGGAAGAACGGCAAATCGGCCAGCGCCGTGGCAGTGCTGGAGGTGATCAGGTCGCGGATCTGTTCCAGTTCGCGCAACTGTGAGATGAACGAGCCGGTAGATTTTGGCCGCACCGAGTTGCGCAGGCGCAGGGCGTGGCCGAAGACCAGGTCGGAGATGCGCAGGTCGGCGCGTTTGCCGAGCAGGTCGGTGACCTTCAGGCGCAGCAGGCGCATGCTGAAGTCGAACACCAGCGCCAGCACTACGCCGCCGAACAACACGTACAGGGTCGGCAGCGATTCGGCCGGAATCACCCGGTCGTATACCTGCATCGAGAACAGCACCCCGGCCAGTGCCAGCACGTTGGCCACCAGCGAGGCGAGCATGACCTGGCCATACGGGCGCAGGTCGCGCAGGACGATGCGGGCGAACCAGTGGCGGTCATACGGCGCGGTGTAGTCGTCGGTGCGCACATCGCGCAACGGCCGCGCCGGACGCAGCAGGGCCACCCGCACGATGCGGCCGGTCAGCGCCTCACGAGGCAGGCGCGAGGTCAGCCCCTGATCACCGGCAAACACCACCGCAAGATCGTTTTCTTCGGTAACCGCCTCGACCGTGGCCAACTGGCCGTCGTCGAGTTCCAGCACCATCGGCGTGCGCCACTGGCGCAGGCCTTTGGCATCAAAGCGGACGAAACGCAGGGTCAGCCCGGCCTGGCGCGCCATGTGCCGCAGGATCTCGTCCAGCGGCCGTGCATCCTCGATAGCGGCCAGGCGGATGCGCTGCGGTGAGACGTCCAGGCGGTAGTAGTGGGCGACCTGCAGCATCACCTCCAGCCACGGTCCGAGGTCAGCCCGGGGCGTTGCATCCGGCGCGGGCGCGGCCTGTTGCGTCTGCTGCAGGTCAAGGTTGACGGTGTCGGTCATGGTTGAATCTCCACGCCTTGCAGGCTGCGGCCTTCCAGGGCGAAGGCCGAGCGCAGCGCACTGCTGTTGTAGAGGCAGTCGATATCCAGCCGGAGCAGGTCCGAGCGGGTGCCGGCCAGTTCGAAGCGTGACTGGTAGATTTCCTGCTCGGCGTTGAGCAGGTCGAGCAGCGGTCGTGTGCCGAGGTCCAGGTACTGTCGGCCATAGAGCATGCGTGCCTCCTGGATGCTGACCTGACGCGCTTCCAGCGAGCGCAGCCGCCGCGCCAGGCCGGCGGTCTGCGCCTGTGCCTCGGCCAGGCCGCGGCGGGCCTGCAGGCGGGCGGCGTCTTCGGCAGCGTCGGCCGAGGTCAGCGCGTAACCGGCGGCGCGGCTGCGGGCACTGACGGCGCCGCCTTGATAAATCGGCACTTCGAGGTTGAGGTAAATGCCGGCCTGGGTGCGGTCGAGGCGCGAATTGTCGCGGTCGTATTCGTTGTCCAGGTAATGATTGACCTGCGGCTGCAACGACAGGGTCGGGTAGGCTTCGGCCTTGGCCTGGGCCAACTCGGCCTGGGACTGCGCGCGCAAGGCCAGGGCCATCAGCACCGCTGGCAAGCGCTCGTCGCCGCCTTGGACGCGGCTGCAGGCACCCTCGAGTTGGCGCGGTGACTCCTCGGCCAGCGCCGGTGGCGAGATGCGCCCGAGCAGCGCCGCCAGGGTTGAGCGCCAGCGTTGATGCTGCGCTTGATATTCAGCGAAGGTGGCTCGCGCGCTCTCGACCCGTGACTCGGCCTGCACCGTGTCGGACCGGGCGCTGGCGCCCATGTCGCTGCGTTGCCGGGCGAGCTCGACGATATCGCCGACGCCGCGGATCTGCTCGCGGGCAATCAGCGTCAGTTGCTCGTAGCGGCGGGTTTCGATCCAGGCATAGGCGGTGTCGCGGGCAAGGTCATCGAGTACCAGCAGGATGTTGGCCTGGGCCCGGGCGGCAGCGGCGCGGGCGGCGCTGACGGCGTTGTCGACCTTGCCGAAGTCATACAGCATCTGCTTGAGCGACAAGTTCAAGGCCTGGCTGCTGCGGTCGGCGCCGTTGCCGGTGTCGTAGCCGCCGCGCAGGCCGCCGGAAATCTGCGGGTAATAACCGGCGCGGGCGACGTTGATGCCTTCGCCCTGCTTGTACAGGTTGCCCACCGCCTCGGCGATGCTGGGGTGCCATTGCGCAGCCATCAGCACCGCTTCGTCGATGCCGAGGCGGTCGCCAGCTATTGCCGACTGGCCGACCGGCGCGCGCGCCGGTAGGGCATCCGGAGCATCGCGCAACAACGACGGGCCGATCTGGCGCAGTTGCGGGTCTATGTCATCGGCCGCCATGGCGGCCGGGTAAAGGTTGTACGCGAGGAGCCCGAGGGCTCCCACTAACAGCGGTGACAGCTGACAGCCTCGCTTCACAGGTTTCCCTTACTGCTGGTCGTCCTTGCCGCCGGTTGCCCGGCGGGGTTTATCAGCTTCAAACAACATGAATGCCGTTCTGTACCCACAAGTGGTGGCTTGGATCCTCCTGGGCGGTGTATTGGGTGTAGTCGATGCCGTCGGCATTCTGCTGGCCGGTCAGGCTCCAGTTATCGGTGAGCTGAACGGTATCGTTGCTGTCGCCCTTGATCAGCAGGGTGTCATTGGCACTTTCGGTTACCGCCACCACGTCGGCCAGGCTCAGGCTCAAGGTCACCGAACTGGTGTCGTTGAGGTCGATCACCTCGATGTCGTGCAGGCGCCCGACCAGGTTGCCGAGGTCGATGCTGGCATCGCCGCCGGCCCACAACAGGGTGTCGGTACCGCTGCCGCCGTCGACGTTGGCGAACTGCTGATCGACGATCACCAGCGTGTCGTCACCGGCACCGCCGCTCAGGCTGATTGCCCCACCCTGACTGCCGTCGAGGTGGTCGTTGCCATCGCCGCCGTGCAGCCCTTCGACCGCAGTGGCGGCGGCCACGCTGAACAGCGCGCCGGCGTCATCGTCGCCGCCGGCCAGCAACGCCGAGGTAGCAGTGAAGGCGGCTGCGTTGTTCAGGCCAATGGTCAAGGTGGCTGTGTCGGTGGTGCCGTTGGGGTGGGTCAGTTCGTAAGTGAAGGTGTCCTGCTGGCCGATTACTGCGCCGGTCAGGCCGGGCTTGAGGGTGTAGCTGTAGCTGCCGTCGGCCTGTACCAGCAGCGTGCCGTAGGTGCCGGCCAAACTGATGCCGTTATAGCCGGGGATGGCATAGGTGTTGGCCGCCACCAGCACGCTGAGCACGGTCAGGCTGGAACCGAGGGTATCGCTGCCGGTACCTGTGGTGTCGTTGAGCAGGTTGCCACTGACTGGTGTATAGCCGCCGACCACGAACTCCTTGGTGTAGGTCGTAGTGGTGTTGATGGTGGTGGCGATCGAAGCGGCCAGGCCAATGCCGCCGGCGCTGACGCGAATCTGATACGAGCCTGGCCCCTTGTCCTGGAAGGTGTACGCCGCGCCGCCGCCGAGCAGGCTGACCAGTGAGCCGCCGGTAACGGTTTGTTCAACCACATACAGACCTGTCGCCGGGTTGAGCTTGAGCAGCTCGATCCGGGTGCCGCTGAGCAGCCCGAGCAGATTGCTCGAGTTGAGCACTACCTGCAGGTCGGCAGTGGTATCGACCGCAACCGTATTGGTTGCCGACGTCACCGAGCGGTTGCCTACCAGCGGCAAGCTCAGGTTAGCGAGGTTGGCGCTGCCGGTGGTTTCACGGTTGACCAGGCTGATGCCGGTGCTGTCGAGGTCGTTGACCGCATCGACCACGATGGCCGGCGCGCTGTAGTTGTTGTCGTTCCAGACCTCGGTGGCTTGTGGGCTGTCGATGCGCACGTAGAGGTTGGCGGTATCTTTGAGGCCGTTGGCGTGCAGCAGTTGATAGCTGAACACATCGACCTTGCCCACGCTCGACGGGCTGCCGTTGGGGGTATAGCTGTAGCTGCCATCGGCGCGGATCAGCAAGGTGCCGTACAGGCCCTGCACTTCGGTGGCGGCGCCGGCAGAGATGTAGCTGCCGTTTTTCAGTACCTGCACCACCGCGCCGTTGTCCGGGCCGGTCTGGTCAACGCTGCCGTCGATGCCGGGGTCGCTGAGGACGTTGCCGGTGGTCGGTGTGCCGGTGCCGGTGAACTGGGTCAGGCTGGTGGACTGCACGTCGAGGCTGGTGGTGACTGTGGTCAGCAAGCCGATACCGCTGCTGTTGACCGTCAGCCGGTAGTCGCCCGCCAGCAGTTCACCGATATTGACCTGCACACCCTGGCCCAGCGGCAGCAGGATCAGGTCGAGCAGACCTTGGCTGTTGCCGGTGGCGAGAGTGACCCAGGCGCCAGCAGCGTTCTTGACCTGCAGGGTGTAGGTGGCGCCGTCGAGCAAGGCCAGAGCGCTGCTGGTGTTGAGGGTCAGGGTCGGGTCGGCGGTGGTGCCGGCAGCGACCGTCCAGGTAAAGGTTTTCGAGAAGCCGGATAGCAGCGTTGTGAAACTGTCGGCGAAGGTCTTGGTGGTGATGACCGGGGCCAGGTTCACCGTGGCTACCGCCAGATTGTCGCTGGCCGAGACTGGCGCATTGGCATCGACGTCCGGCGCGATCAGCGCGACCCCGGCGGAGACGTTGTTGCGCGGGTCGGTGAGGGTAATCGAAAGGGCCTGGCCGTTATCCTGGGCAGGGCTCAGCGTGACCGTGAAGGTGCCGTCCGGATTGACCGTGGCAGGCTGCGAAACCACCCCGCTGGGGCCGCGCACCGTCACCGTCGCGCCAGGCTCGCCGCGCCCGGTGATGACGCTGCCGTCGGCATTGATCACCAAATTGCTGGCGATGGCCGGTGGGGTGATGTCCGGGGCAGTCAGGGCCACCCCGGAGGTATTGCCCGCGGCATCGCTCTGGTTGACCGTCAGTGCCTGGTTGTCGACCTGCGCCGCCAGCAAGCTGACCACGAACAGGCCGTTGGCGCCGACGATGGCGCTGCCCAGCACTACGCCGCCGGCGCCGAGTACGGTGATCTTGTTGCCAGCGATGCCGGCGCCGCTGACCAGGGTGCCAGCGGCATTGATGGTGGCGGTCGGAGCGGGCGGTGGCGTGGTGTCCGGTGCGCCGATGGTGGTGGTGCCGGAGATGTTGCCGGCAGCGTCGGCCTGGCGCACGGTCAGCACCTGGCCGTCGTTCTGGGTAGCGGTGAGGATGACGGTAAATTGCCCGTTGGGGCCTACTATGGCGGTGCCCAGCGGTGCGCCGGCAGCCGAGAATACGCTGACGGTGGCACCGATTTCACCATTGCCGCTGAGCTGGGTGCCCAAGGGGTTGATCGCAAGGTTGCTGACCGGGTTGGGCGCCTGCACGTCAGGAGCGATGAAGCCCACGTTGTCGGACAGATTGAGAGCAGCGTCGCGCTGGCTGACCGAGAGGAACTGGCCATTGAGCTGCGGCGCGTTGAGGTTGATGCTGAAGCCACCGCCGGCGTTGACTTGGCCAGTGCCAAGCAGGGTGCCCTGCGCATCCCGTACGAACACGGTGGCGCCCGCTTCACCAGTACCGGTGAGGACCAGACCGTTGCTGGACAGTGCGCTGACCACCGGTATCGCAGGTGGGGTGGTATCGCCGGCCTGGATAATCACTGGCGCCGACTCACCGGCGTCGGCTGCGTCGGCGGTTACCGAGAGCAGCTCGCCGTTGCGTTGCGCCGGGTCCAGGGTCACGGTGAAGCTGCCGTCCAGCTGAGTGACGATGGTCGAGCCAATGTTCTGGCCAGCGGCATTGGACACAGTGATGACAGCGCCGACGGAAGAGGTACCGGTCAGCGTTACGCCGTCACCGGCCAGTACGACATTGAGTGGTGCCTCTGTGAGCGGGGTCAGCGGCGGAGTATAGGTCTGTGGCGCGGAAGGATTTTGCGCAGCGTCAGTCTGTACAACGCTGAGTTGAATACCTGGCAACGCCGGGTTCTCGAGCTCGATCTGGAAGGTACCGTTGGCGAGCACTGTGCCAGTACCTAGCACCGCGCCGTTCTGGCGGACGATCACACTGGCTCCCGCCTCACCACGGCCACTGAGCACATTGTAGGTTGCGTCGATCACCAAGTTGCTGACGGGCGCAGGGGGGCTGGTGTCTTGAGCGGTGACGGGGACTGCCGGCGCGGCATTGCCGGCTGCGTCAGTGGCGACCACTTCGAGAACCTGGCCGTTATTCTGCGCCGGGTTGAGCGGCACGCTGAAGGTTCCGCCGGGGGGCACCTGGATGGAACCGACCACGGTGTTGTCCGGGGCGCGTACGGTGATAAAGCTGCCGACCTCGCCATTACCGCTGAGCAGCGTGCCATTAGCGCTAACGCTGAGGCCGGTGGGTTGCGCCGGTGGGGTCAGGTCAGGTGCCGTGACGTTGAAGGCCGGCGACGGATTGCCGGTAGCATCCTGGGCGACGATGCTCAGCCGCTGGCCGTCCAGTTGCGCCGGTGACAGGTTGAGCACGAAGGTGCCGTCGGCGGCGATGCTGCCCTGGCCGACCAGGTCGCCCTTGTCGTTGAGCACGGTCAGCCGCGCGCCAGCCTCACCAGTGCCGTTCAACTGGGTGCCACTGGCGTTGATGGTGGCGTTCACTGCATCCGGTGGGGTGGTGTCCGGAGCGGTCGCCGGAGTGCTTGGCGACAAGTTGCCCTTGGCATCTTCGAGGGTCACCTGGAGCTGCTGGCCATTATTCTGCGCCGGGCTCAATGCCACCACGAAGCGGCCATCGACGCCAACCTGCACGGTGCCGATTTCAGTGCTGCCGAGGTAGACCCTGGCGGTACTGCCTGGCTCACCGACGCCGCTGAGCTCGCTGCCATCGGCATTCAGCTGAAGTTGCACAGGTGCCGCAGGCGGTGTCAGGTCAGGTGCCTCGACGCTCACCGGCTGGCTGACGTTGCCGGGTGGGTCGGCCTGTTGCACCGCGAGCACTTGCTGGTTGATCTGCGCAGGCGTGAGCATGACCTCGAAGCTGCCGTCGGCGAGCACTTTGGTGGTGCCCAGCAACGTGCCGTTGGCATCGGTTACGGTGACGGTTGCGCCGGCTTCGCCGCGGCCCGCGATCATGCTGCCGTCGGTACTGATGGTCACCGCAGTGAGCTGGGCCGGCGGGGTGAAGTCAGGCGTATCGAGAGTCGCTGGCGCAGAGACGTTGCCGGCCAGGTCGGTCTGGGTCAGGCTGAGCCGTTCGGCATTGCCCAGGGCTGGGTTGAGGGTGAGGGTAAAGAAGCCGTTGGCATCGACCAGTGCTTCACCCAGCGGCGCGCCATCCGGGCCGCTGACCTTGACCGTGGCCCCGGCCTCGCCGCGACCAGTCAGGGTCGCGCCGTCGCTGGCAATCGCCAGCGCGGTCAGCGCATCCGGTGCGGTGATATCGGTTGCGATGATGCTGCCTGCAGGTGACTGGTTGCCGGCGTTGTCGGTGAGCACGACCTGCAGGCTTTGGCCGTTGGCCTGGATCGGATTGAGCGAGACCTGGAAGCTGCCGTCATCACGCACGATGCCGCTGCCGATGACGCTGCCGTCAGCGGCCAGTACCGTGACTTTGCTGCCAGCTTCGCCGGAGCCGCCGAGCAGTGTGCCGCCGCCAGTGACGGCGAGATTGCCCGGTGCGTTCGGGGCGAGCAGATCAGGTGCGGTCAGGCTGACGCTGTTGGATTCGTTGCCGGCGGCGTCGGTCTGGCTGGCGTCGAGCGCCTCGCCATTGCGCTGCGGAGCAGTCAGTTGCAGGCTGAAACGGCCGTCGGCGCCGACCACCCCTTCGCCTAGATCGACGCCTCCTGGGCCGCTGATGCTGACCCGGGCGCCGGGCTCGCCACGGCCGGTCAAGGTCAGCCCATCACTGGCCAGCTGCAGTTCGCTGAGCGGCTGCGGCGCAGTGGTATCCGGCGCCTGCAGGGGGGCCGGCAGCGAAGCGCTGCCGTCGGTGCCGACTGCGCCGACCTGCAGGGTTTCACCATTGGCCTGGACGCTGTTGAGCGCCACGGTGAAGGTGCCAGCCGCCGTTACCACGGCAGTACCGAGCACTGCGCCACCAGGGCCATACACAGTCACCGTGCTGCCCACAGTGCCGCTGCCGGTCACGCTGAGGCCGTCTGCGGCCAGCAGCAGATTATCCGGGATGTCCGGCGCCAGGCTGCCTGGTGCGGTGACGGTTTCGGCGGGCGAGGCGTTGCCGCTGGCGTCGCTCTGGACCACGCTGAGGTTGCTGCCGACGATTGCCGGCGGGCTCAGGTTGACCGTGAAACGGCCGTCCGCAGCCACTGTACCGGTGCCCAGCAAGGTGCCATCGGCGGCGCGGACGGCTACTGCTGCACCGGCTTCGCCAGTACCGGCCAGGCTGGCGCCATTGGCGGCCACGGCCAGGTTGGCGACGGCGGCGGGCGGGGTCGTGTCAGGCGCGGTGAAGCTACCGGGTTGGGAAACGTTGCCAGCGGCGTCGGTGGCGGTTACTTGCAGGGACTGACCGTTGGCCTGGACGCTGTTGAGCGTGACCTGGAACGTGCCATTGCTGGCCGCGACCACGCTACCGAGAACATTGCCGGCACTGTCACGCACGGTGACTGTGCTGCCGGCCTCGGCGGTGCCGCTCAGTTGCACGCCGTTGCTGGCCAGCAGCAGGTTGGCTGGCTCTGCGGGAGGGGTCAGGTCCGGAGCTGTCACGGCAACTGGCGCCGAGGTGTTGTTGCTGGTATCGCTCTGGGTCACGCTCAGGCGCTGGGCGTTGAGTTGTGCGTTATCCAGGGTCAGAGTAAAGCTGCCGTTGGCGGCGACGTTGCCGCTGCCGATGATGGTGCCGTCCGGGCCGCGCACCGTGACGCTGGCGCCGGGTTCGCCGAGGCCGGTCAAGGTCAGGCCATTGTTGTTGAGCACCAGGTTGGTCAGCGGTGCCGGTGGGGTCAGGTCAGGCGTGTTGACCGAGGTCGCGGGTGAGGTATTGCCCGCAGCGTCCTGCTGGGTCACGCCAATCGGCTGACCACTGGCCTGGGGCGTGCTGAAGATCACGCTGAAGCGGCCATCGGCACCTACTGTGGCGGTGCCGAGCAAGGCTCCTGCACTGTTGCGCACCTCGACACTGGCCCCTGCTTCGCCCAGGCCGGACAGCTGGCGGCCGTCGGCGCTGAGCAGGGTTTGGGTAACCGCCGCAGGTGGTGTGCGATCCGGCGTGGCCAGGCTGGCAGGAGGAGAAATATTGCCAGCCGCGTCACTCAAGGTGACTTGCAGCGGTGCACCGCTGGTTTGCGCTGCCGGCAGGGTGATCTGGAATTGGCCGGCCGGGTTGACGGTACCAGTAGCCAGCACAGCGCCACTGGCGTCGCGCACGGTCACGTTGGCCCCGGCTTCGCCCTGGCCGCTGACGACGGTGGCCGCGCTGTTGAGGCTGACGCCGCTGGCCGCCAGGGGGGCTTGCAGGTCTGGCGCAGTGGTCGTGGCTGCCAGCGAAACGTTGTTGCTGGCGTCGCTCTGGGTGACGGTCAACAACTGCGCATTTGCCTGCGGCGGATTGAGGCTGATGCTGAACAGGCCGCTGCTGCCGACAGTCGCCGAACCGAGCAGGGTGCCATTGGCATCGACCACCGAAACAGTCGCGCCGACCTCGCCGCGGCCGGTCAGCAGGCTGCCGCTGCGGTCAATTGCCAGTTGTGTTGGCGCATCAGGCGCCGTGGTGTCCTCAGCCGTGACGATGGCCGGCACCGAGGGCTTGCCTCCGGCGCCAAAGCGCGCGTTGACCTGCAGGGTCTGGGCATTGAGTTGAGCGCTGCTGAAGAACACCCGGAAGATACCATCGCTGCCCACCGTTGCGGTGCCCAGGGTGGCGCCGCCTGAGGTCACGGTGATCAATGCACCGACTGCGCCCATGCCGGTCAGGACGAAGCCGTCTTCACTAAGGTCGAGGTCGGTCGGTGTTGCAACTTCGCTGCCGTCCGGGCCAGCCAGCGGTGTGCTGGCTTCGCCGCCTGGGTCCTTGACCACCACAGTCGCGCTGTCGCCGCTGGCCAGCGGCGGGTTGATCTCCACCACGAAGCTGCCATCCGGGCCTGCTACCACGCTACCTATGTCATTGCCGTTGGCGTCACGCACGATCACCGTGCTGCCGGGCTCGGCGTTGCCGCCGACGCTGGTGCCATCAGGGCTGATGCTGATATCGGTCGCTTCTGCAGGTACGGTGGTGTCAGGGGCGGTGATCGGCAGCACCGGGCTGGTGTTGGTGGCCGCATCGACAGCCTCCAGCAGCAGCGGTTGACCGTTGTTCTGATTGCTTGGCAGCTGCACGCTGAAGCTGCCGTCTGGGTTGACGCCGGTGCTGATCACCAGATTGCCATCAGCATCGCGAATGATGACCTGGGTAGCACCTGGGGCATTGCCGGTTACGGTGCCGTCAATGGCCACGCTGACGCCGCTGGGCAGGGCTGGCGGGGTCAGGTCGGGCGCGGTGACTGGCACAACATCGGTGTCATTGCGGCCATCGGTGGCGACCACGCTCAAGCTCTGACCATCTTTTTGCGCCGGGTCGAGGGTAATGCTGAAATCACCGCTTGGCGGCACGGTGGTGCTGCCGATCACAATGCCGGCAGCGTCACGCACTTCGACCGTGCTACCCGCTTCGCCCCTGCCAGTGACCTGGGTGCCGTCGGCGTTGACCTGCACGGCGGTTGGCAGGGTAGGGGCAGTGGTGTCGATGGCGTTGATCGGCACGCTCGGGGAGGTCTGCCCTTGCAGGTCGGTGACGGTTACCGACAACTGCTCGCCGGCGACCGGCACGGGGTTGAGCGGGAGGCTGAAGCTGCCGTTGTCAGGCACCACCACACTGCCGATGAGGACCCCGTTCGGGTCGCGCACCTGAACCGTCGTGCCGGGTTCGGCTTGACCGCTGAGCAGGTTGCCGCCCGCATTCAGTTGCACGCCTTGAGCAGCTTCAGGGGCTTGCAGGTCTGGCGCGGTCAGGGTGTCCGGCTGGGAGATGTTGCCAGCCTGGTCCTTTTGCGTGGCGGTCAGGGTCTGGCCGTTGAGCTGGACAGGGTTGAGGGCGACCTGGAAGCTGCCATCGCCCTGCACGGTTGCACTGCCAAGGATGACGCCGCCAGTGCCGGTCACGGTGACGACGCTGCCGGGTTCACCGCGACCACTGAGCACACTGCCGTCCGCCGCCAATACCAGGCCGGTGGGTGCATCGGTGGCCTGGCCGTCAGGGGCCGTGACGGGCACGCTGGTGGAAATATTGCCCGCCGGATCGCGCTGCTCGATGGTTAACGCCTGGCCGTTGTTCTGGGCTGGGCTGAGGGGGACCGTGAAGCCGCCGTTGGCTTGCACTACCGCGCTGCCGAGTACTGTACCGTCAGCGGCGCGTACGGTGACGGTAGCGCCGGGTTCACCAAGGCCTGTGATCTGGCTGCCGGTGCCATTGATCGCCTCATTGCTGATCGGCTCCGGTGACTGAGTGTCGGGCGCAGTGAAGTCGACCGGGCCGGCACTGTTGCCGCGGCTGTCGGTGGCCTCAACGGTCAGTTTCTCGCCGTTGCGCTGAGGTTGGTTGAGGGTAACGCTGAAGCTGCCGTCGGCGCCTACCGTGCTACTGCCTAGCACGGTGCCGTCGGCAGCCCGCACGGTGACCAGCGAACCGGCCTGACCGACACCGGTCAATTGGGTACCCGCGATATCCAGTGCCATTTGCGCCGGTTGCAATGGGCCATCGAGGTCCGGCGCTGTCGCGCTGGCGCTGGACTCATTGCCCGCCGCATCGCGCAGGTCGACGTCGAGCACCTGGCCATCGGTCTGGGCGGGGATGAGGGTGACGGTGAATACGCCGTTGGCGCCTACCTGCGCGGTGCCCAGCAGATTGCCCTGAGCGTTGCGCACTTCTACTGTGGCGCCGGCTTCGCCGCGCCCGGTCAGGGTCACGCCGTTGGCGCTGATCTGCAGGTCGCTGGCTTCGCCTGGCGGGGTGATATCCGGGGCAGTGATCTGCGCTGGCAGCGAACTGCTGGCGCCATCCACCGCAACCACGTCGAGCAATTCGCCGTTGGCTTGCGCCGGGTTCAGCGGCAGGGTGAAGGTACCGCCGGCGCCAACCACCGTGCTGGCAAGCACATTGCCTTGGGCATCACGCACTTCGATTCGGGTACC
Source organism: Pseudomonas shirazensis (assembly GCF_050496565.1). Taxonomy (GTDB): domain Bacteria; phylum Pseudomonadota; class Gammaproteobacteria; order Pseudomonadales; family Pseudomonadaceae; genus Aquipseudomonas; species Aquipseudomonas shirazensis_A. The sequence continues at coordinate 21,285 of NZ_JBNWAE010000019.1, read as the reverse complement.
CGGGGTAGCACTGCCGCTGATCGAGCTGCCGTCTGCGGCCAGGCTGAGGTTGCTCGGGGTTGCCGGGATGGGCGTAGTGGGTACGGTCAGGTCGAGCTCCGGCGAGGTGTTGCCGGCGGCATCTTTCTGCACCAGGCTGATTGCCTGGCCAGCAGCGGCGGGGGTATCCAAATTGAACAGGAAGGTGCCGTTGGCACCGACCGTGCCAGTGCCGAGCAGGGCGCCACTGGCATCCCGGACCTCGACGATTGCGCCTGCTTCACCGCGACCGGCAATGGTCAGGCCGCCATTGCCCACGGTCACGCCGCTGATGATCGCTGGCGCAGTGATGTCCGGGGCGTCGTAGGCGAGCGGGGTCGATGCGTTGCCGGCCAGGTCGATGACGCGGATATCGAGCACCTCACCATTGGCCTGAGGTGGGTTGAGGGTCAGGCTGAAGGTGCCGTCGGCAGCAACGATGGCGCTGCCGAGCAAGTCGCCATTGGCGGCGCGCACCTCGACCCGGGCGCCAGGCTCGGCATTGCCGGTGAGAGTCTCGCCAGCGCTCAAGCTGAGATTTGTCGGCTGGGCGGGTGCCAGCAGGTCAGGGCTCAGCAGTGTAGCGGGGGTCGAGGCATTGCCTGCGGCATCGGTCAAGGTGACTTGCAGGCTTGAGCCATCGGTAACGGCGGCAGGCAGTTGCAGGTTGAAGCTGCCGTCGGCCAGGACAGTGCCGATCGCGAGCAGATAGCCTTGGGCGTCAAGCACCTTGACCGTGCTGCCCGGCTCGCCGCGACCCGATACCGTACGCCCGTCTCCGCTGATAGCCAGCCCGCTGGCCGGGTCAGGTGCAGTGGTGTCGGGGCTGTCCAGATCCGGTGCGTTGACACTGCCGGGGGCAGAGAGATTGCCCCTGGCATCGGTGGCGGTAACCTGCAGCGCTTCGCCGTCGATCTGAGCTGGATTCAGGGCGATGGTGAACACGCCGGTTGGGCCGACCACAGCGGTGCCGAGTTCAACGCCATTGGCGCCCACCACCCGCACCGTGCTGCCAGGCTCGGCGCGGCCGCTGAGCTGGCTGCCATCCGCGCTGACCACAAGCTGGCTGGGGGCGGCGGGTGCGGTGATATCCGGTGCGCTGATCTGCACTGGCAGCGACACGCCGCCATTATCATCAAGGGCAACCACGTCGAGTAACTGGCCGTTGGCCTGAGCAGGATTGAGCACCACGATAAAGGTGCCTTCGGCGCCGACCACAACGCTGCCGATGACATTGCCGTTGGCGTCACGCACCTGAATGCGGCTGCCGGGTGGGGCACTGCCGCTGAGCGAACTGCCGTTGGCAGCGATGCTCAGGTCACTCGGGCTGACTGGGGTGGCGGTCAGGGGCACATCGAACGGCTGCGGCACTGACGCATTGCCGCTGGCATCGGTCTGCACCACGTTCAGGCGCTCGCCCGGCTGCACGGCACTGTTCAGCTCGATCAGGAAGGTACCGTTGGCCGCTACTGTGCCGCTGCCGAGCAGCAGGCCATTGCTGTCGCGGACTTCGACCGTGGCACCGGGTTCACCGCGACCGCCCAGCACCAGCCGATCGGGGCCGACGACCAGGCCGCTGACAGCAGCTGGGGCGGTGGTGTCGGGGGCATTGAACAGGAGTGGCACCGAAGTGTTCTGGGCGGCGTCGACCAGGCGCACGTCCAGCGCTTCACCGTTGGCTTGGGGCGGATTCAAGGTCAGGCTGAAACTGCCGTCAGCAGCCACAACGCCGCTGCCGATCAGGGCGCCTGAGGCGTCGCGGACCTGCACCGTAGTGCCTGGCTCGCCTTTACCGGTCAGGGTGACACCGTTGCTCAGTTGCAGGTCGGTGGGCTGCTCTGGCGCAAGCAGGTCGCGCGACACCACACTGCCGGCGGCGGAGACGTTGCCGGCCGCATCGGTGAGGGTGACCTGCAACGTGCTGCCGTCGAGCACGGCAGGGTCGAGGGTGATCTGGAAGGTGCCATCGGCGCCGACCGTGCCGCTGCCCAGAAGGTTGCCGTCAGCATCGCGTACCTGCACGCTGGCGCCCACCTCGCCGCGACCGCTCAATTGCTTGCCGGTCCCGGCGATGGCCAGATTGGTTGGCGCATCTGGCGCAGTGGTGTCGACCGGCGGCGTATCGATGTCCGGGGCCGTAGCGGTGCCGGGTACTGATGTGTTGCCTGCCGCATCGGTAAGTGTGATCGCGAGCGCCTGACCATCGGTCTGTGGCGGATTCAGGGTGACATCGAAACGGCCATCGGCGCCGACGGTGCCGGTGCCGATCAGGTTACCCGCCGCGTCACGAATGTTGACCGTGGTGCCGGCCTCGCCACGGCCACTCAGCTGTTTGCCGTCAGCCGTGATAGCCAGATTGGTAGGCGCATTCGGCGCAGTTGTGTCGACCGGCGGCGTGTCGATGTCCGGGGCCATGGCGTTGCCTGGCGCAGAGATGTTGCCGGCAGCATCGGTAAGCGTCACCGCGAGCACCTGGCCATCGGTTTGTGGCGGGTTCAGAGTGATCTCGAAACGGCCATCGGCGCCGACGGTGCCGGTGCCGATCAGGTTGCCCGCTGCGTCACGGATGTTGACGGTACTGCCGGCTTCGCCACGACCGCTCAGCTGTTTGCCATCACCCGTGATGGCCAGATTGGTTGGCGCATTCGGCGCAGTGGTGTCGACCGGCGGCGTGTCGATGTCCGGGGCCGTGGTGTTGCCAGACGCTGAAGTGTTGCCGGCAGCATCGGTAAGGGTCACTTCGAGCGCCTGGCCATTGGTTTGTGGCGGGCTCAGGGTGACATCGAAACTGCCGTCGGCACCGACGGTGCCGGTGCCGATCAGGTTGCCCGCCGCGTCACGGATGTTGACCGTGCTGCCGGCTTCGCCGCGGCCGCTCAGGCGCAGGCCATCAGGCGAGACCAGTAGATCAATCGGGCTGGCGGGTGCGGTGGTGTCGCCAGGGTTAGGTGAGCTGCTGCCACCACCGCCACCACCGCCACCCCCGCCGACTGCCGCCGCAGCGCCACCGGCGCCCAGCAAGCCCAGGGCCGCGATGGCAAAGGTGTTGGTCCCGCTGCCGGCAACGCCGACCCCGGCCATCAGCTCATCCAGCGAGGCGATGTCCTCGAAAGTGAAACCGGTAAAGGCTTCGGCGTTGTACTGGGCGTGCCAGAGCGTGCCGTCTTCGCCGACGAAGACCATGTCACTCTGCTCGCCAGCCGCGTCGACCACAAAGAAGTTGCCGATGGTGACCTTGTCGCCTGACTTGAGCGTGACGATCAGGTCCTGGCCGCTGCGAGTGACGGTGGCCACATCGCCGGGTGGTACCGGCATCTGCACCAGGCCAGGCCCTTTCAGGCTCAGATTGCCCCAGGCGTTCTGGGTAACGGCGACGGTTTGCTTGTCGGCAACGACGATGTTGTCCATAGATGCTCCCTGCTGATGGCCCGGCGCTGAACACTGACCAGAGGGCCGGCGCAGACGTGCGCAGCGGCCGCCCAGAGCGGTCCTTGTTCACCGGTAGTAAGGGAGATATAGCAGCCGTGCGGAAGCCAACCAGAGGCTTTCTGAGTTAATCCTTTTGTACAGTCGGCCTCATTTGAGCCCTAGCCGACGACACAAACGGCTGAGGTTTGCCCGGTCCAGACCGAGCTCGCGAGCCGCGCTCGCCCAGTTGTTCTGGTGCCTTTGCAGGCAGGCCTCGATCAGCTGGCGCTGATAACTGTCGACGGCCGTACGCAGGTCGCCGTTCGTCGTTTCAATCGCATCGGCGGGCAGCGGCAGAACTGCGGCTGGCAGGGGCGCTACGCTGCGCAGGTCGAGGTCAGCGGCCTGGAGGGTGAGGATACGCGGTCGCTGTGCTTGCTGGCCAAGCGCTTTGAGCGCTGAACGGCCAATCAGGTGTTCCAGCTCGCGCACGTTTCCTGGCCAGTCGTAGGCGAGCAGGGCGGCTTGGGCCTCACTGCTCAGGCGCAGGCTGTTCAAGCCCAGGCGTGAGCGGTTTTGTTCGAGGAAGTAACCCGCCAGCAGCAGCACGTCGCGGCCGCGCTCGCGCAGCGGCGGCACCTGCAAGGGGTACACACTCAAGCGATGATAGAAATCGGCGCGGAAGCGGCCGTTGCGCACTTCGTCGGCGAGGTCGCGGTTGGTCGCGGCGATCAGGCGCACGTCGACATGGTGCTCGCGGTCCGAGCCGAGCCTTTGCAACTGGCCGCTTTGCAGCACTCGCAGGAGCTTGGCCTGGACCGTCAGCGACAGCTCGCCGACCTCATCGAGGAACAGCGTACCGCCGTTGGCCAGTTCGAACTTGCCGCGACGTTCGCCATGGGCGCCGGTGAAGGCGCCGCGGACATGGCCAAACAGCTCGCTCTCGACCAGGGTGTCCGGCAGCGCTGCGCAGTTGAGGCTGATCAGCGGCTTGTTGGCGCGGCTGCTCGCCTGGTGCAGGGCCTGGGCAACCAGCTCTTTGCCGACGCCGGTTTCGCCGGTGATCAACACGGTCAGGTCGCTGCTGCCGACCAGGCGGATTTCTTCGAGCAGATGGGTGTGGGCCTTGCTCTGGCCGATCAGCTCCTTGTCCTGGCCACTGGCTTGGCGATAGACCTCGGCTCGCTGGTGCTCGTCCTCGGCGCGCAGGGCCAGGTGCTGAATCCGCTCGGCGACGGTGACCGTGGCGGCGGCGAGGCTGGCGAAGGCCTGCAACGCTTCCACTTCCAGGCTCTGAAATTGCCCCGGCGTGAGTGCGTCGAGGGTCAGCAGACCCCACGGCTGCTCGTCGACCAGCAACGGGCAGCCCATGCAGTCGTGGACCTCCAGGTTGGCGTCAGGGGCGTTGACCAGGCCGTCGTACGGGTCGGGCAGGTCGCTGTCACTGGCAAAGCGGGTCGGTTCACTGTGGCTGAGCAGAACCTTGAAGCGTGGGTGCTCGCTGACCCGAAAGCGCCGGCCAAGGGTATCCGGTGCAAGTCCATCGACCGCCAGCGGCACCAGCCATTCGCCATCCAGCCGCAGCAACGCAGCAGCGTCGCAGGGCAGCAGGCTGCGCATGGCTTGTAGCAAGCGCCGGTAGCGTTCCTGGTCGGGCAGATCGCGGGACAGGTCGCTGACCAGCGGCAGCAGGGCGGTGAGTAGTGGCTTTGCGGTCATAAAGACTCCTATTGGTCTTAATGACTATAGTTCAGACTTGGTCATTTTGACACTCAGCGGCCCAACGCCCCGGTTTTGCTGGGCCTGTCAGTTGGCACGATTGCTGTAACAGCATTTGCATCCATTCGAAGCCTCAGGCTCAGGAGTTGCTGCAATGCTCAATGCCGAACAACGTGCAATCGTCAAAGCCACCGTACCGTTGCTGGAAAGCGGCGGGGAAGCGCTGACCACCCATTTCTATAAAATGATGCTCAGTGAATACCCAGAGGTACGTCCGCTGTTCAACCAGGCTCACCAGGCCAGCGGCGATCAACCGCGGGCGCTGGCCAATGGCGTGCTGATGTATGCACGCCATATCGACCAGCTCGAGCAACTCGGCGGTTTGGTCGGGCAGATCATCAACAAGCATGTCGCCTTGCAGATCCTGCCTGAGCACTACCCGATCGTCGGTCGCTGCCTGCTGCGCGCCATCGAGGAAGTATTGGGCAAGGACATCGCCACACCTGCGGTGATCGAGGCCTGGGCCGGCGCCTATGGCCAGCTGGCCGACATCCTCATCGGCGCCGAAGAAGGCCTGTATCAGCAGAAGGAGCAGGCCACTGGCGGCTGGCGTGGCGCGCGTGAGTTTCGTCTGGTACGCCGCGAGCAGGAAAGCAGCGAGATCGTCTCGTTCTATTTTGCCGCGCAGGACGGCCAACCGGTGCTCAAGGCCGAACCTGGCCAGTACATCGGCTTGCAGCTGTTCATCGATGGCATCGAGCAGCGCCGCAACTATTCGCTGTCGGCACTGAGCGATGGCCAGCAGTACCGTATCAGCGTCAAGCGCGAGGCGGGCGGCAAGGTCTCCAACTATCTGCATGAGCAGTTGATGGTGGGCGATACGCTCAATCTGTTCCCACCGTCAGGCGACTTCACCCTGGCTGCCAGTGACAAGCCGTTGGTGCTGATCAGCGGTGGGGTCGGCATCACGCCGACCCTGGCGATGCTTGAGGCTGCCCTGACGACGCAGCGTCCGGTGCATTTCATTCATTGCGCGCGTAATGGCGCAGTGCATGCCTTCCGCGACTGGGTCGACGCGCTGGCTGAGCGTCATCCGCAGCTCAAACGCTTTTACTGCTACGCCGAAGCGGGGCAGGGCGCAGACGCCGTGGGCCTGTTGAGCGAGCAGCAATTGGCCGCTTGGCTGCCGCAGGAGCGGGATGTCGATGCTTACTTCCTGGGGCCGAAGGCATTCATGGCGGCGGTCAAACGCCAGCTCAAAGGGTTGGGCGTGCCCGAGGCGCAGAGCCGTTACGAGTTCTTCGGGCCGGCGGCTGCGCTGGAGTAAACCCGTTGTTGCAGTCTCCCTTTTGATTTTTGTCTGGTTTGAGATGGCTGGGGCCGCTGCGCGGCCCTTTCGCGACACAAGGCCGCTCCTACAGGGAACCGCGTAAGTTGCTGGTACATGGTCCCCTGTAGGAGCGGCCTTGTGTCGCGAAAGGGCTGCAAAGCAGCCCCGGCGATAACGGGCCGGCTGCAGCTTAATCTCGCTTTAATCCCGCTACCCTTCACTTGCGTGTGTCGAGGCGCTTGCGCCTGCCCGGCATTCGCCAGCCTATATACAGGGCCGTCGTTGAACCGAAGAGGTTTGGCTCGGTCCTAGTGTCTCCGGAGAGTGGCGCTTGCCGTTGTCTCGACACATCCACGCTCATGGCCAGCGTGTAAACTGCCCAGCGGCTGGCCTGCGTGCTGTCACTCTCCCTCGAAGGAATCGGCAATGAACGAACAACTCTCGCGCCTGAACCGTGAACGGCGCTTTCTGGCCCTGCTGGGCCTGATCTGCCTGGCGCTGATTGGCGGCGCGCTGTATATGCAGATCGTCCTTGGCGAGGCGCCATGCCCGCTGTGCATCCTGCAACGCTATGCATTGCTGCTGATCGCGCTGTTTGCCTTCATAGGCGCGGCAATGCCCAACCGCCGGGGCCTGACCCTGTTCGAAGGGCTGGTGGTACTCAGTGCCATTGGCGGAATCGTTGCGGCTGGGCGCCATGTGTATATACTCGCCAACCCTGCGGTCAGTTGCGGTATCGATACCCTGCAACCGATCGTCGATGACTTGCCACTGGCCAAGGTCTGGCCACTGGCGTTCCAGGTCGAGGGTTTCTGCAGCACGCCATACCCTCCGCTGCTGGGTCTGTCGCTGGCGCAATGGGCGCTGCTGGCGTTCGTGCTGACCGCGATTCTGGTACCGGTAGGCATCTATCGCAACCGCAAACGGGCTTAGACCAAAGTACCGCTTGAGCGCAAGTCTGTTGCACGGCGAGAGAAGCACGTTTTCTCGCCATTCGCTTGATCCAGATCAATGACCAAGCCTTGCAGAATCAGCGTTTCAGGCCTGTAGGACAGGGTGCGACAAACTGTCGCGAACCTGATTTTCCCTACTCCATTGTTACCGAATCTGCAAAAGACTGTTGCTCAATAAGTCATAGTCAAGGGTGGGCGACCTATCTACAATCGCCCCCAATTTCCGTTCGGCACTGCTTGCGAGTCGCAGGATTTGAAGGAAGCCACGGCCTCCTTTTTGCTGACTTCGTCAAGTTTCGCCCAACGGCGATACCGGGCGGACACCCCTCCGCGTTAACCCGCACCAAATGGACTTGGTACAGCTGTACGGGCCGTTTGCCTACACCATAAATACCGTTAAGCCCGCTAACCGCCCAGGTCCACGTTGAGGACCCCAGGCAGGAGCGAATTCGAGCCAAAATTGCTGACGCTTGGCAGGACGAAGTGTTGGTGACCAAAACACAAATTGCATTGAAGCAAGCTGATCTAGAGGTCGTGAGATGAGTAAAAAGCGTTACCCCAGACTGTTTGGCATATTGCCCTTTTTAGGCATGCTTTTACTCAGTGGGTGCAACTGGACCCTGCTCGACCCGAAGGGTCAGGTCGGCATTGAGCAAAAGAACCTTATCCTGATCGCTACCGGCCTGATGCTGCTGGTGGTAGTGCCGGTCATCATCATGACCCTGGCATTTGCCTGGAAGTATCGTGCTTCCAACAAGGCAGCCACCTACACCCCAGACTGGTCGCACTCGACCAAGATCGAACTGGCCGTGTGGATCATCCCTGTCATCATCATCGTTGCCCTGGGCTACGTGACCTACGTGTCCACGCACAAGCTGGATCCGTATCGTCCGCTGGATTCCGACGTGAAGCCGGTACAGGTCGATGTGGTCGCGCTGGACTGGAAATGGCTGTTCATCTATCCGGAACAGGGTATTGCCACCGTCAACACGCTGGTATTCCCGGCCAACACGCCGGTGAACTTCCGTGTGACTTCGGACGCTGTGATGAACTCGTTCTTCATCCCGGGTCTGGGCGGCCAGATCTACGCGATGGCGGGCATGACCACCAAACTGCACCTGATCGCCAACGAAAACGGTGTGTTTGACGGTATCAGCGCCAACTACAGCGGTGCTGGTTTCACCGGCATGAAGTTCAAGGCTACTGCCACTTCCCAGGCCGACTTCGAGAAGTGGGTTGCTGAAGTCAAGCAGTCGCCAAAAACGCTGAGCAAGGCTGAATACGAAGCCTTGGCCAAACCAAGCGAAAACCACCCAGTCACGCTGTACAGCGTGGCCTCGCCTGACCAGTTCCAGTCCATCGTCGACAAGTACGAAGGCATGAACCGCGGTCGGCCGAACCACGAAGAACAAGGCAGCAAAGACCTGGCCACAACCCAGGGTGTGGAGTCGAGTAAGCAACCAGCTGCCGGGGCAGAGGAGTAAGAGATGTTCGGTAAATTAAGTCTGGAGGCGATCCCGTATCACGAGCCGATAGTCATGGTGACACTTGCCATGATCGCGCTGGGTGGTATCGCTGTAGTAGGTCTGATCACCTACTTCCGCAAGTGGACCTACTTGTGGTCCGAGTGGCTGACGACTGTCGACCACAAGAAAATCGGCGTGATGTACATCATCGTCGCCATGATCATGCTGATCCGCGGCTTTGCCGATGCCATCATGATGCGTACCCAGCTGGCCGTGGCCACGGGTGGCGAAACCGGCTATCTGCCGCCTGAGCACTATGACCAGATCTTCACCGCGCACGGTGTGATCATGATCATCTTCATGGCGATGCCGTTCTTCACCGGTCTGATGAACCTTGCGGTTCCGCTGCAGATCGGTGCACGTGACGTGGCCTTCCCGTTCCTCAACTCCCTGAGCTTCTACCTGCTGTTGGCAGGCGTGCTGCTGGTCAACATCTCCCTGGGTGTTGGTGAGTTCGCCAAGACTGGCTGGGTTGCGTATCCGCCGCTTGCGGGTATTCAGTACAGTCCGGGCGTGGGTGTCGACTACTACATCTGGGCACTGCAGCTATCGGGTCTGGGGACAACGCTGACCGGCGTCAACTTCCTCGTCACCGTGATGAAAATGCGCGCGCCTGGCATGAAGCTGATGGACATGCCGATCTTCACCTGGACCTGCACCTGGGCCAACGTGCTGATCGTGGCCTCGTTCCCGATCCTGACTGCTGCTCTCGCTCTGCTGACTGTTGACCGTTATCTGGACTTCCATATCTTCACCAACGAGCTTGGTGGGAACCCGATGATGTACGTCAACCTGTTCTGGGCGTGGGGTCACCCTGAGGTTTACATTCTGATTCTGCCGGCCTTCGGCGTGTTCTCGGAAGTTACCTCGACGTTCTCTGGCAAACGCCTGTTCGGCCACCACTCGATGATCTATGCATCGGGCGCGATCGCCATTCTCGGCTTTGCAGTTTGGCTGCACCACTTCTTCACCATGGGTGCCGGCGCGAGCGTCAACACCTTCTTCGGTCTGGCGACGATGTTGATCTCCATTCCGACCGGGGTGAAGCTGTTCAACTGGCTGTTCACCATGTACCAAGGCCGCGTGCGCTTCACCGCGCCGATGCTGTGGACCCTGGGCTTCATGGTCACCTTCTCGATCGGTGGCATGACTGGCGTTCTGCTGGCTGTTCCAGGTGCTGACTTCGTGCTGCACAACAGCCTGTTCGTTATCGCTCACTTCCACAACGTGATCATCGGTGGTGCGGTGTTCGGCTACATTGCCGGCTTCGCCTTCTGGTTCCCGAAAGCCTTTGGTTTCACCCTGAACGAGAAGTGGGGCAAAGCTGCCTTCTGGTTCTGGATCTCGGGCTTCTACGTTGCGTTCATGCCGCTGTACGCCCTGGGCTTCATGGGCATGACCCGTCGTCTGAACCACACCGAAAACCCACTGTGGGAACCCTACCTGTGGGTAGCGGTAGTCGGCGCCGTGCTGATCCTGTTCGGTATCGCTTGCCAGCTGATCCAGCTGTTCGTGTCGATCCGCGATCGCAACCAGAACCTGGACGTCACTGGCGATCCATGGGGTGGCCGTACTCTGGAGTGGTCGACTTCTTCGCCGCCGCCGTTCTACAACTTCGCTCACATGCCTGAGAAAGTTGGTCTGGACGCCTGGCACGAAGCCAAGGAAGCCGAAGTTGCGTACAAGGTTCCGGCCAAGTACGAAGCGATCCACATGCCAAGCAACACCTCGACCGGCCTGTTCATGGGCATGTTGTTGACCGTCTTCGGCTTTGCCTTCATCTGGCATATCTGGTGGCTGGTTGGCGCAAGCCTGGTAGCAACCATCGCAGTCTTCGTTCGCCACGCTGCACGTGACGACCAGGGCTACATGGTGCCGGCTGAAGAAGTGGCGCGCATCGAAGGCGAGCGCATGCAAGCGCTGGCCAAAGCAGGTGCTCTGCCTGCCGGCGCACGTGTCGAATCGTTTGAACGGGTGTAATCAATGTCCAGTCAAGTAATCCACGGTGACGCTCATGGTCATGACCATGGGCACGACGATCACCACCACGACTCGGGCCAGATGACCGTACTTGGTTTCTGGCTGTACCTGATGACCGACTGCATCCTGTTTGCGTCGCTCTTCGCCACCTACGCGGTGCTGTCCGGCGGTTTCGCCGGCGGCCCGTCGGGTCACGACATCTTCCAGCTCGACTTCGTGCTGGTTGAAACCGCGTTCCTGCTGCTGTCCTCGATCACCTTCGGCTTCGCCATGCTGAAGATGTTCGACGGCAACAAGGCAGGTGTACTGGGCTGGTTGGCTGTGACTTTCCTGTTCGGTGCTGGCTTCATCGCGATGGAAATCTATGAGTTCCATCACCTGATCGCCGAGGGTTACGGCCCGCAGCGCAGTGGCTTCCTGTCGGCGTTCTTCGCGCTGGTCGGTACCCACGGTCTGCACGTGACTGCCGGTCTGATCTGGATGGCGATCATGATGTATCAGATCAACAAGCACGGCATCACGCCGACTGCCAAGACCCGCATGAGCTGCCTGAGCCTGTTCTGGCACTTCCTCGACGTGGTCTGGATCTGCGTATTCACCGTCGTTTACCTGTTGGGGGTTCTGTAATGGCTAACGCACACGACACTCATCACGAAGGTAGCCACGGCAGCGTCAAGTCGTACATGGTCGGTTTCGTACTGTCGATCATCCTGACTGCGATCCCGTTCGGCCTGGTCATGTTCCCGACCTTTCCGAAGAACCTGACCGTCCTGATCGTGGTGGCCATGGCCGTCATTCAGGTAGTGGTACACCTGGTGTACTTCCTGCACATGGACCGCTCGAAAGAGCAACGTTCCAATGTGTCGACGTTCCTGTTCACCGTTCTGGTAATCGCGCTGCTGGTCGGCCTGTCGCTGTGGATCATGTTCAGCATCCACCTCGAAATGATGGCCAAGTGAGGTAAGACTGCATGTCACTGAAGCACTTTATCCAAATCACCAAACCGGGGATCATTTTCGGTAACGTGCTTTCCGTGGCAGGCGGTTTCTTCCTTGCCTCCAGCGGGCATGTGGATTTCGCCCTGTTCCTGGCGGTGGTGCTTGGTACTTCGATGGTGGTGGCGTCCGGTTGCGTGTTCAACAACTGCATCGACCGTGACATCGACATCAAGATGGAGCGCACCAAGAACCGCGTGATGGTCCAGGGCGGCATGTCGCTGCCCCTGGCGCTGATTTACGCCACCCTGCTTGGGCTGGGTGGTTTCAGCTTGCTGTACGTGCAGGCCAACCCGTTGGCGGCGTACTGCGCCCTGATCGGGTTCGTCGTCTACGTCGGTTTCTACAGCCTCTGGCTGAAGCGCAAATCGGTGCACGGCACCTTGGTTGGCAGCCTGTCCGGTGCCATGCCTCCGGTGATCGGCTACTGCGCCGTGAGCAACAGCTTCGACCTGGCTGCAGTGACCCTGCTGGTGATGTTCAGCCTGTGGCAGATGCCGCACAGCTTTGCCATCGCGATCTTCCGCTTCAAGGATTACAGCGCTGCCAATATTCCGGTTCTGCCGGTGGCCCGCGGTATCCTCGCGGCGAAAAAGCAGATCGTGCTGTATGTGCTGGCATTCGTCCTCGCTACCCTGATGCTGACCCTTGGCGGTTACGCCGGGCTCGGCTACATGGCGGTTGCCGCCGGTATGGGCCTGTACTGGTTGTACATGGCCTGGGGCGGCTACAAGGCTGAAGATGACAGCAAGTGGGCGCGCAAGGTATTCGGCTTCTCCATCCTCACCGTCACTGCCTTGAGCGTGATGATGTCGGTAGACAGCCAGACTGCCGCTGACGTGCTCATGACCTACGCACGCTGAGTCCAGCTGTTTAAAAAAACCCGGCCTTGTGCCGGGTTTTTTTATGGCGACGGGGCAGGCCTGTCGAGCGGGTAAATGTTCTGCCTGTGGTGGTTTGCGGCAGCTGCGTAGAGTCGGCCTCCCAACCTGTGGAGGCTTTCGGCATGAGTATATTGACCGTCTATTTTTGCGGCACTGGCGCGACTGCCGCCGATGTGAGCAACCCTGACTATTGGAACGGCGAGCTGATTTCAACGCTGGCGTTCAACGACCAGAGCCGAGAATTTGCTGCAAAGATCGTCATCGATGGCCCTGGCAGCGGCAATCTGCAGGACGACATGTTGTTTGTCGATGACAACGATCATGGCGCTGCAATGGGCAGTTTGCTGGGCAATGGCTGGGAAGAAAACGTTGCCCACGCCATGCAGGTGATCAAGGGCAAGAGCTTGTGGCGGCGGGGTACGCGGACCCAGGCCGAGTATCAGCGGCTGAAAGACCTGGGTGTACCGCTCGCTGCCCCTGGGGTCACCGGCAATTGGTTTCGCGATCGCTATGACTATGGTGAATCGGTGACCACGCCCCAGGCGCTGCAAGAGCAGATCATCCAACAGTTCCGCAAACCGCTGCTGCCCACCCAGGTCAATCTGGTCGGCTGGAGCAGGGGAGGCATAAGCTGCCACATGCTGGCCAACGCCATGGCCATTGACCCTGAACTCATGCACATCCCGGTCAATATCCTGGCAATCGACCCGGTTCCGGGCATTTTGAACCTGCAGGATGCGCGTGTCAGGCTGGCAGCCAATGTGCGTGAATACATCGGTTTCTATGCGCGTGACGAGCGCTCGAAAGGTTTTGCCTGCGTCATCCCGGAAGTTGCCAGCAGCACGCGCATCAGCGTGTTCCCCATCTCGGGTCGCCACGCCACGCTGGTGGGCAATGCGTCGCTCACCGGCGTCGGCCCTGGCGCCGAGCTCAAGAGCCCTGGCTTGCTGGTTCGGCACTTGGCCGAGCTCTGCCTGGGCAGGTGGGGCGTGCAGTTGGGCAACTGCCTGGGGCTGAGCCGCGAACAGATCGAAGACTGCTGCATGGAGATTGGTGCTGACGACGGGCGTTATGCCGCGATGCGCACCCGCTCTTATATTTCGGCGTCCTTTGTGCACCTCAAAGAGGGCGATGAGGGCGACCGCTTCGTGCATCACGGCAGCCGCTCTTCGAGCTTCAGCAAGGTCTTTGGGGCGCAGTTCGATCCGCAGGACGGATTGAGCATGACCTCTCTGCATGCTGCCGTGTTCGACGCCATAGCGGGTTGAATGCACGTTTGCGGCGCCTGCATCTTTACAACTCGGTGAGCCGGCGTTTATGGTATTGCCGGCCACCGCAGTGGCCAACGTCGCTCGGACGGTTCCGGGCGCTTACGTCTTCGAGGTTCACATGGCCGACCAAGGTTCGCCGCGCCGCTTTGCGCGCATAGATCGTCTCCCGCCCTATGTTTTCAACATCACTGCCGAATTGAAGATGGCTGCGCGTCGGCGCGGCGAGGACATCATCGATCTGAGCATGGGCAACCCGGACGGTGCCACGCCGCCGCACATCGTCGAGAAGCTGGTGCAGGTCGCTCAGCGTGATGACACCCACGGCTACTCCACTTCGCGCGGCATCCCGCGCCTGCGCCGGGCTATTTCACGCTGGTACCAGGACCGTTACCAGGTCGATATCGACCCGGAAAGCGAAGCCATCGTCACCATCGGTTCGAAAGAGGGCCTGGCGCACCTGATGCTGGCCACCCTCGATCACGGCGACACGGTGCTGGTGCCCAACCCCAGCTATCCGATCCATATCTACGGCGCCGTTATCGCCGGCGCGCAGGTGCGCTCGGTGCCGCTGGTGCCCGGGGTGGACTTCTTCACCGAGCTTGAGCGGGCGATCCGCGAGTCGATCCCCAAACCGAAGATGATGATCCTGGGCTTCCCGTCCAACCCGACTGCGCAGTGTGTCGAACTAGACTTCTTCGAGCGCGTGGTAGCGCTGGCCAAGCAATACGACGTGCTGGTCATCCACGATCTGGCCTACGCTGACATCGTCTACGATGGCTGGAAGGCGCCTTCGATCATGCAGGTGCCCGGTGCCAAGGATATCGCGGTGGAGTTTTTCACCCTGTCCAAGAGCTACAACATGGCGGGCTGGCGGATCGGCTTCATGGTTGGCAACCCGGAGCTGGTCAGTGCCTTGGGGCGGATCAAGAGCTACCACGACTATGGCACCTTCACCCCGCTGCAGGTCGCGGCCATCGCCGCGCTGGAGGGTGATCAGCAATGCGTGCGCGACATCGCCGAGCAATACCGTCAGCGTCGCAACCTGCTGGTCAAGGGCTTGCACGAGCTGGGCTGGATGGTCGAAAACCCCAAGGCTTCGATGTATATCTGGGCGAAAATCCCTGAGGCCTACGCGCACTTGGGCTCGCTGGAGTTCGCCAAGAAACTGCTGGCCGAGGCCAAGGTTTGCGTCTCGCCTGGGATCGGCTTTGGCGATTATGGTGATGACCATGTGCGCTTTGCTCTGATCGAAAACCAGGACCGCATCCGTCAGGCGATTCGTGGCATTCGCCAGATGTTCCGGGCGGATGGGCTGACCGCCAAGTAACCTCTTCGCACGCTCAGCAGCCAACCGACATGCCGCCGATCAGCGGCATGTTTTTTTTCATATACCCTCTTCTCAGCCACCCCCGGTTGGATCAACAATGGCGCCGCGGGCTCAGCCCCGATAACAACAACTCTCCCTCCCTGGCGATCATGTCCGAATATAACCCTTGCCTTGACTGCGGCGCGTGCTGCGGGTACTTCCGTGTGTCCTTCTTCTGGGGCGAATGCCAGTCATCGGGCGGTGTTGTGCCGGACGATCTGGTGGTGCAGATCACCCCGAGCCGGGTCGCCATGATCGGCACCGACGCCAAGCCTTGCCGCTGCATCAGCCTCGATGGCGAGATTGGCAAGCAGGTGGGGTGCAGCATCTACGCCAACCGTTCCACGCCCTGTCGCGAGTTCGAGGCGTCCTGGGTCGATGGCGTGCACAACCCCAGTTGCGACGCAGCTCGTGCTGCCTACGGGTTACCACCGCTGGAGGCCAACGAGCCGCACTGGCCAGATGAAGGCGCCGAGGTGGCGTGATTGCCTTGGGTTGAAAATGCCCGGTGACCCTGGGGTCCGACTGACGCTAGACTGTCATCTTTCCAGCGATGGACAGGAGGTCCGGCGTGACCCAGCCCCGCAGTTTCCCCTCTGACTTGCTCCTTGAAAGCCCGCGCCTGCACCTGCGCCCGATGCGTCATGCCGACGCCGCGCAGTGGTTGGAGATGATGGCCGACCCGCAGGTCATGCGTTACTGGCACCACGCGCCGTGGCAGGACCTGGCCGAGGCGCAAAGCGCTCTGGCGGCAGACCGCGAAGCGTATGCCAAGGGCGAGCAGCTCAAGCTTGGCATGTACCGGCGCGACACCGGGGCGCTGATCGGCATGGTTCAGCTGTTCAACATCGACGACGTCTCCCGTCGCGGCGAAATCGGCTATTGCCTGGCCAGCAGCGTGCAGGGTCGCGGCTATATGGACGAAGCACTGACCTGCTTTATCGATTACCTTGCGCACACGTTGCACCTGCGCCGCCTGGAAGGTGAAATCGACCCGCGCAATCAGGGTTCGGCACGTACTCTCGAGCGTCAGGGCTTTGTCCTTGAAGGCACCCTGCGGGCACGCTGGTGCGTAGCCGGAGAGTTGTCCGATTCGGGTATCTACGGCCTGTTGCTGGAGCCACCGGTTGCCTGACATGACGGTGAACGACGGTCGGATGAACGCCGGCCGCCGCTGGTTCCTGCAATTGCCCACGTTCTATATCTCCCTGAGCCTGTTGCTGTTCCTCTGCAGTCTGGCGTTTGACGGTGTCTACCTGAGCGCGGGGCGGCATATGCCCGCCTTGCAGATCCTGCTGTACGGGCCTTGGGGGATTCCGTTCGAGCACTACCAGTGGTTTGCCAATCCTTTGTTGGCCCTGGCCGTGCTCAGCCACCGGCGCTTTCGCCGGTTGGCACTGGTGCTGGGCCTCGCCGCGCTGTATCTGGCAGTGAGCAGCCTGGGCATCGATCGCCTGCCGGACAACCGCAGCTATGCCTTCCAGGACCTGATTGGTTTTGGCGCGGGCTTTTACCTGTGGCTGGCGGCAATCGGCTTGTTCTGCGCGGGGCAGGGCTGGTGGTGCTGGAAGGCCCGCAGTGCGGCGCAAATGCCAGGATGGCGCTGGCTCGACGTGGCCTTGATCGCCGCGTTGGGGGTGACGGTGTACGTTGCCACCGAAATGCCCTCGCTGCGCTTTCAAGTGGAAAGGGTGCTGGACCCGCCCATTCAACCGCAGGCCTTCTGACGGGGCTGCTGTCAGCGCGCAGTGCCCCACTGCACCAGCAGCATGCCCAGCACGATCATGGCCACGCCGGCCAGCCTGAGGATGTTGACGGGTTTTTCCGGCAGGCCCATCAAGCCCCATCGATCGATCAGCAATGAGGACAGTACCTGCCCGGCGATTACGCAGACGATGAACCCGGCCGCACCCAGGCGCAGTGTCAGGATCAGCGCGGCAGTGATGTATAACACGCCTGCCAATCCTCCCAGCCAGGCCCACCACGGCGCCTGGGTCAGATTCTGCAGCTGCGGCAGCGGTGCCCGCAGCACCAGCAAAGCCGGTATCAGTAGCATCAGGCTGACCAGTAACGAAACCCCCGCTGCCCATAAAGGATGCCCCAGCAGTCGGCCGAGGGCGGCGTTGCTGCCTGCCTGGAACGGCACAGCTGCGCCGGCCAGCAGGGCGATCAGCATGGGAAGCAGGACGGACAAGGCAAGTGCATGCGGCATCGGGATGCTCCTGAAGAAATGACTAGCTGCAGTCTGTGTTATCCATTTCAATGATGGAAATTCGAAATTCGCACAGTTGGTATTCGCTACATGGATGATCTACGCCGCATCGATCTCAATCTGCTGCTGACCCTAAACGCGCTGCTCATTGAGCAGCACGTATCCCGCGCCGCGTTGCGTCTGCATCGCAGCCAGCCTGCGGTGAGCCATGCGCTGGCTCAGCTGCGAGAAATCTTTGCCGATCCGCTGTTGGTGCGGCGTGGTGGCAGGCTGCAATTGAGCCCCCGGGCGCAATCCCTGCGCGAGCCTTTGCAGCATGCGTTGCAGCAGTTGGACGGTCTGCTTGGCAGTCCCGGCTTTGAAGCCAGCAAATCGCGTCGTACTTTTCGCCTGTCGATGTCGGACTATGGCGCCAGGGTCTTGCTGCCCGGCCTGTTACGGCAGGTCCGCGAAGAGGCGCCCGGGGTCGACCTGGTAGTCTCGCAGGGCAGCCGGGAGGCCATGCTGGGGCAGTTGATCGACGGAGAAGTGGATCTGGCGCTTGGCGTGTTTCCCGATTGGCCGGCTGAAGTGCAGCGCCAGGTGCTCTTCGAAGAAAGTTTTATCTGTGTGGCCGACCGCAGGGCCCTGCCGCAGCGCGCAGGGCTGAGCTTGAGTCAGTGGTTGCTGCGCCCCCACGTACTGGTTGCGGTGCGGCCGGGCATCGACAACGAGATTGATTGCGCCCTGCAGCAGGTGGGCGAGCAACGGCGGATTGCCTTGACGCTACCGCACTGGGGCGTAGCGCAGACGCTGTTGGTTGGCACCGATCTGATCCTTACGGTGGCGCGGCGCAGCCTCAGCGGGGCGCGTCTGGACCCAGCGCTGCGCACCTTCGCCCCGCCATTGGCGATCGCACCCTTTGCTTTTGCC
Organism: Pseudomonas shirazensis; assembly: GCF_050496565.1. Lineage (GTDB taxonomy): Bacteria > Pseudomonadota > Gammaproteobacteria > Pseudomonadales > Pseudomonadaceae > Aquipseudomonas > Aquipseudomonas shirazensis_A. The sequence continues at coordinate 2,711 of NZ_JBNWAE010000019.1, read as the reverse complement.
CAGGCGTGGCATGCGCGGCGTGAGGGCGACGCCGGCCATGCCTGGTTGCGTGCGCGGGTGGCGAGCATATGTAAGAACACAGAGTGAGCCGAGTGGGTTTGGTCTGATTGTTGCCGTGGGTAGCCGGCCTTGGGTGGAGAAGTGCTAGGCTGGTCACCGTCACTCATCCGCGAGACTTGCTCATGCGTAACCGCACTACTATCGCCATGACCTTGATCCTGGGTTGCTCGAGCGCAGCCGCGAGCGCCGACGACTTTTCCGCCAGTTATACCGAGTGTATGGACAAGGCCTCCAGTACCGTTGCCATGAGCAGCTGTATCCAAAGCGAGACCAGCCTGCAGGATCAGCGTCTGAACCGTGTCTACAAACAGTTGCAGGCCAAGCTTGCAGGCGATGCGCAGAAGGCCTTGCGCACGGCGCAGCGCAGCTGGATCAAGTATCGCGATGACAACTGCGCCTTGCATAGCCAGGCCAGCGGCGGCACCCTGCGCCAGATCGAGGCCGGCACATGTGTGATGGGCATGACCCGCGACCGTGCCGCGGAGCTTGAGCGGATACTCAGCCCGGGGCAATGACTGGCTGGCCTTGGATTATTAGTCCGTGGTTACCTGGCCGCACTGGGCTTCGCGCTGCATCGACTCCAGATTGCGCTCGATCGTTTCGCAAATGGTGTCCATCTGGATTTGATGCTCGCTGAAGCGGAACGGGCTCTGCAGGTCGGAGCCGATCCGCTCGATCGCCAGCAGCATGAAGCCCACCACGGTTGAAGCCAGTGGGGTGAACCAGCCCAGCGACTCGACCAGGCCGATCGGCACGATCAGGCAGAACAGCGAAATGAACAGTCGCGGGAAGTACACATAAGGGTAGGGCAGGGGGGTATTGGCGATCCGCTCCATGCCGCCTTGCGCGTTGGACAGATCGACCAGGGTCGACTCCAGCCGGGCCAGGCGAATGCTGTCCAGCCTGCCGGCCTTGTATTCGCGGGCGAGCAAGGCAGCCGAGCCGCTGAGGATGTCATTGGCGAAGTTGTTCGAGCGATTACGCCGCTCGAATTCCTTGGGTGGAATAAACGCCATCAGCTCGTCTGGGCATGCTTCCCCCTTCAAATGCGCCGCCAGGCAATTCACGTAGGCGACATGCCGGCGTAACAAAGTAGCCTTGATCGGGTTCAAGCCCTCATCGCCGTCATCAATCAGGGTCAGCACCTGGCGCGCGAAACTGCGCGAGCTGTTGACCAGCGCGCCCCACAGGGTGCGTGCCTCCCACCAGCGGTTATAGGCACTGCTGTTACGGAAGCTGACCAGCACCACCAGTGCCGAGCCGAGCAGCGTCAGTGGCATCAGCGGCAAGGTGAACTTGCTGTTGAAGAACAGCATGAAATCAATGGTGACCAGGACATCCCAGATCAACAGCCAGAACAGCGACCAACCGATATAGCCGAAGGTCTTCGCCACCAGGCGCAGCTTGCGGGCGATGAGTTGTTTCACGCGGTAGACCTCGAACGGAGCGGATGCAAATCCGACGCCGGACGAGGTCCAAGGTTCGCGGCTGTTGGTCGGGGCGCTGTAACCAAACGTTTTCAGGCGCTGGGTTCATCGTGCTGTGGCAGCAACTACCATGCCTTTGACCGGCGTCACTGGCAGTTGCGGCTTGCCCTGCTTGGCCAGCAGATGCTGATAACGCCGCCATTCCTTGTCGATTTCGCTGTAGGACATGAACACACTGATGCGCTCGCTGCTGGCCAGGTCGGCGCGGTCGTGCGCCTGCACTTCGTCCCTGGACAGATAAGCGATATTGATACCCAGCACCTTGCCGTCGTCGGCAAACACCGGGCCGCCCGACATGCCTTTGGTAATCGGGCCGTCATGCACACCATAGAACACGCTGCCCTTGGTGCCTTGCAGGCGCACCAATGATGGCAATGCGTGGCCTTTGCCCTGCATTGGCATCATCAGGCTGTTGAAACCGACGGCTGTCACTGCTTCGCCAGGCACATATTGACGCCACAGCGGAACCTGGGTCGCCTTGTGCTTGAAGAACACCACATCGCCCAGGCCTTCATGGACGATGTTCGGCAGGAACGGGGTGTGTTTGGCGGTGACGGCGTAGTCCTCGTTCCACTGAATGGCCGAGGCCATCAGCAGCATCGGCAACGGGCCGCGCGAGGTTACTACGAAAGCCTGATCATAGACCGGATCAGATACATACGAGGTTGGCACTCCATTGCACCCACTCAGCAGCATCATTGCTGCCAGACAGGGCACGATTTTTCTCATGAATCACACACAGAAGAATGGAGCGCCAATATGGCGATGAGCCATCACCAAGGCAATACTTTATTGCTATACCCGACGAGCGACAGCTTAAGGTGTAGATGGCCACTGGCCCAATTGATTTGGCGGATGCCTGCGGCGGCTGCCGTCAGCGCTTGGGCGTCAGTGTTCTGCCCGTCGCGAATGGCGCGGGGAGACCGCTGCTCTATATAGAGAGCAAGAGCAGGGGAGGCTGGCTTCAAGCGATGCGCAATAAATTCGCGGGAGGGGGTTGACCGGCTTTTTCTATCCTGTATTATTCGCCTCCCGCTAGCGAGAAGTTTCAAGCTGATCCTGGCGCAAGCAACTGATTTGATTGAACAAATCAAAAATAAAAGGTTGCTAAGTGAGATGAGCTTCTGTAGGATGCGCATCTCGGTTGAGACAACAAGTTCTTAA
>NZ_JBNWAE010000018.1:0-102983 GCF_050496565.1 Pseudomonas shirazensis | reverse complement strand
GTCGAGTGTAGGAGCGGCCTTGTGTCGCGAAAGGGCCGCAAAGCGGCCCCGGCGATCTAACGACAAATGCATCTCTAAGGGATGCGACTCAGAACGCCGCGCGGAAGATTGCTTCGATTTCCGCCTGGCTAGCGCTGCGTGGGTTGGTTACGCCACAGGCGTCCTTCAACGCATTTTCCGCCAGCAGCGGCACGTCCTGCATGCGCGCGCCGAGCTCTGCCAGACCTGCAGGAATGCCAACCGCCACGGCCAGGTGCTCAATCGCCGAAATCGCCGCGCCAGCGCCTTGCTCTGCATCCAGCCCACACACCTTGATGCCCATCGCCTTGGCAACGTCGCGCAAGCGCGGCGAGCTGACCTTGGCGTTGAAGCGCTGCACGTGCGGCAGCAGCACCGCATTGCACACGCCGTGGGGCAAGTCATACAAGCCGCCGAGTTGGTGCGCCATGGCATGCACGAAGCCCAGCGACGCATTGTTGAAGGCCATGCCGGCCAGGAACTGCGCGTAGGCCATATTCTCCCGCGCCTGCAGGTCGCTGCCATCGGCCACGGCTTGGCGCAGGTTGTCGCTGATCAGGCTGATGGCCTTGAGCGCGCAGGCGTCGGTAATCGGCGTGGCAGCAGTGGAAACGTAGGCTTCGATGGCGTGAGTCAGGGCATCCATGCCGGTGGCTGCAGTCAGGCCCTTGGGCATGGCAACCATCAGCGCCGGGTCGTTGACCGAGAGGATCGGTGTCACGTTGCGGTCGACGATGGCCATTTTCACGTGGCGAGCTTCGTCGGTGATGATGCAGAACCGGGTCATCTCGCTGGCGGTGCCGGCGGTGGTGTTGATCGCAATCAGCGGCAGTTGCGGCTTGGTCGAGCGGTCAACCCCTTCGTAGTCACTGATCCGCCCACCATTGGTAGCGCACAGGGCGATGCCCTTGGCGCAGTCGTGGGGCGACCCGCCACCCAGCGAGACGATGCAGTCGCAGTGTTCGCGTTGCAACACAGCCAGGCCTGCTTCGACGTTGGCAATGGTTGGGTTGGGCCGCGCGCCGTCAAACACCACGGCATCGATATCGCGCATGGCGAGCAGGCCGGCAATGCGCTCGGCAACGCCAGCCCGGGCCAGGCCCTGGTCGGTGACGATCAATGCCTTGCGCAGGCCATAGCCTGCGATGGCGGTCATCGCTTCGTCCAGGCAATCAATGCCCATGATGTTCACGGCGGGGATGAAAAAGGTGCTGCTCATGGGGGCGGATCCTCAAGGTCTGTCTACCTTGAGAATCTGCCCAATCGCGGCCGACGGTGTTGATCCACAGCAACGATCAATCCGCCAGGCAGACCGACTATCGGCTTAGCCGAGGAATAACCGATAGGCAGGGTTGTCGGTCTCGTCCCAGTAGCGGTAACCCATCTCATCCAGCGCAGCCGGCAGGCCCGCCAGCTCCTCGTCGGGGACTTCCAGCGCGGCGAACACCCGCGCTTCGGCGGCGCCATGGTTGCGGTAGTGAAACAGACTGATGTTCCAGCGTTTGCCCAAGCGCTCGAGGAAGCCCATCAAGGCCCCTGGCCGCTCCGGGAACTCGAAGCGCAGCACCCGCTCATTGCTGCCCGGGGCAGCATGGCCGCCGACGGTATGGCGCACATGCAGCTTGGCCAGTTCGTTGTCGGTCAGGTCGAGCACCTGATAGCCCTGTCCGCTCAGGCTGGCCAACAGTTGCTCACGTGGGTCGGTGAGCGGATGGGTCTGCACGCCAACGAACAGGCGGGCTTCCTTGCCTGGGTAAAAGCGGTAGTTGAACTCGGTGATCTGGCGCTTGCCCAGCGCCTGGCAGAAGGCGCGGAAGCTGCCGGGCTGCTCGGGGATGGTCACGGCAATGATCGCCTCGCGCTGCTCACCCAGCTCGGCCCGTTCGGCGACATGGCGCAGGCGGTCGAAGTTGACGTTGGCGCCGGAGTCGATCGCCACCAGCGTCTGCCCTTTTGCGCCCTCGCGAGCGACGTATTTCTTGATCCCGGCCACGGCCAGCGCCCCGGAAGGCTCGGTGATCGAGCGGGTGTCGTCATAGATGTCCTTGATTGCCGCACACAGCTCGTCGCTGCTGACGGTGATCACCTCATCGACAAAGTGCCGGCATAGCTCAAAACAGTGCGCGCCGATCTGCGCCACCGCCACACCATCGGCAAAAGTGCCGACCTGAGGCAGGATCACCCTTTCGCCCGCCGCCAGTGCCGCTTGCAGGCAATTGGAGTCGTGCGGCTCGACGCCGATCACCTTGATCTCCGGGCGCAGGTATTTGACGTAGGCCGCAATGCCGGCGATCAGGCCGCCACCGCCCACCGGCACAAAGATCGCATCCAGCGCGCCCGGCTGCTGGCGGAGGATTTCCATGGCGACGGTGCCTTGCCCGGCGATTACATCAGGGTCGTCGAACGGCGGCACGAAGGTCGCGCCATGCTCGTCGGCCAACTGCAGCGCGTGGGCCAGCGCATGGGGGAAGCTCTCGCCATGCAACACCACATTGCCGCCACGCGAGCGCACGCCCTCGATCTTCAGGGTTGGCGTGGTGGTGGGCATGACGATTGTTGCCTGTAACCCCAGATGGGCAGCGGCCAGGGCCACGCCCTGAGCATGATTGCCGGCAGAAGCGGTGATCACGCCGCGCTCGCGCTGTTCTGCGGTCAGGCGCGACAGGCGGGTATAAGCGCCGCGGATCTTGAAGGAGAAGGTCGGTTGCAGGTCTTCGCGCTTGAGCAGGACCTGATTGCCGAGGCTGGCCGACAGCGCCGCAGCGCCTTGCAGGGGAGTTTCAATGGCCAGGTCATACACCGGCGCAGCAAGAATACGCCGCACTTGCTCAGTTAGCAGTTGCGCGGGCGTGAGACGCGGGTTGACGTTGAGATTGGTCATCGATGACTCCTGGTGGTTGCGGTGTTGCCCAGGAGTCAGAGAAAACAAACCCGCCTCCAGGGCGGGTTAGGTGCACGTACGCGCTAGCCCGCCAATCCGATAATGGCGGTAATAATAATGCTCAGGGCGCGACGCTGCGGGAAGGTGTTCATGGGCAAGGAACTTATCCTGTTGCGCTACAAGCCGTCAACACTTGGCTTGCTGCGCCGAGAGCGGCACATCGAAGACCTTGTCGAAGCCCCACTGGAACACGAACGCATAAACAAAGAAAAACGCAAACAGCGCCAGGTTGGTGAGCAGTGCCGCCCACAGGCTTATATCCAGCCAGTACGCCACCAGTGGCAGCAACAACACAACCAGCCCGCCTTCAAAGCCCAGTGCGTGGAGGATGCGCCGCAGCACGGTCCGTTTGCGTTTGGCCTGACGCGCTTCCCAACGCTCGAAGGCCCAGTTGAAGGCCATGTTCCAGCTCATCGCAACCCCAGACATGAGCACCGACAGCGCTGTCGAGTGGGCCATGCCGGCATCGAACATCAGCGCCAGTGCAGGGGCTACGCAGGCCACGGCGATGACTTCGTAACAGATGGCCTGAACGATCTTGCGGGCCTTGCCTTGCATGTACAGCTCCTGGAAGAAACGGCCCGCAAACGGTACGCCGCTTGTAGGCTATGTTCAAGCCGCCGGCAAGCGTATGCGGAACTGCGCCCCACCGAGCGCCGACTGGGCAACCGTAAGTGTGCCGCCCTGCCCTTCGATGGCCCGCCGGCTGATCGCCAGGCCCAGGCCAAAGCCGCCGGTATTGCGATCGCGGCTGCGGTCCAGCCGATAGAACGGCTGGAAGATCCGCTCGCGTTCCTCTTGCGGGATACCGATGCCGTCATCTTCCACGGTAAGCAGGCAGGCGCCGTCCTCCATGCGCAGGCGCAGCAGCAGCTTCTCGTCGCAATAGCGCATGGCATTGCGCACCAGGTTTTGTATGGCGCGGGCGGTCAGACGCGGATCGAGGACAAAGCGCGACAGATTGGTGTCGGCTTTCACTTCCCACTCAATACCACGGCTGTCGAGCTCCTCGGCGAAAGCGCCAAGTACGCTGTCGACCAGCTCCAGCGGCGACACCTCGACCCGCTCGTTGGCCTGCCCAGCGGTTTGCAGCCGGCTGTAGGACAACAACTCAAGGACCAGCTCATCCAGCTCGCGAACGTGGCCGACCAACTCCAGCAAGCGTTTGCGGTTGGCTGGCGGCACTTCGTCAAACAGCAGCACCAGGCCAAAATCCAGCCGGGTCAGCGGCGTGCGCAGCTCGTGCGAGACCGCGTTGAGTAGCTCGCGCTGTTCGTTGACGTGCCGTTCGAGGTCGCCTGCCATGGTATCGAACACGCCCGCCAGCTCGCCGATGTTCGAGCGCGCGGAGATTTGCGTACGGGCGCCCAACTGCCCCTCACCTAGGCGCCGCGCGGTTTCTTTCAGCCGCTGCAGATCACGCCAGTGCGGCCACACCCAGCCCAGCAGACAGCCAAGCAAGGCTGCACCGATCAGCACGGTGACGCCCCAGGACAGCAGATTGATGTCGACCGGGTCCGGCGGGTTGTGCAGGCTTACAATCCACTCGTTGTCCAATGCCGCCAAGGCCGTCCGGTAATAACCCCAGTCGCCGAGGCGCACCACATGCAAGCCTGCCTGCAGGCGCTCGCGTTCGGGTGCGGTCAGTGCGGCCTGATCCCAGTGCAGCAGTTGCACCTGCAAAGGGCTGAAAATGGCTGCCACTTCACGCTCGACGGCTGGCCATTGCGCAGCGGGTGCCTGCTGAAACTGACGTACGATCAGGGTTTGCACGCCCTTGGCCTGATCCTGGTTGTAGGCCATGAAACGCTCATGAAAAGCACCGACAATGGCATCGGGGATCAACAACAAGGCACCCGCGTAGGCAACGATGATCAGCAGATAAAGACGTACCAGAATCTTCAGCATGGTGCGCTCAGTACTCCCATTCGACGCGACTGAACAGGTAACCTTTGCCCCACACGGTCTTGATCTTGCGCGCTTCGCCGGCGTTGTCGTCGAACCTGCGCCGCAGCTTGGAGATCGCCACGTCTACCGAACGGTCAGTGCCGTTGAACTCGATACCGCGCAGCTGCTGCAGGATGCGGTCGCGGCTGAGCACTTCACCGGCGTTGCGCGCCAGCACCACCAGCAGGTTGTACTCACCGCTGGACAGCTCGACCGACTCGCCACGCCAGCTGACGGTGCGCTCGGCCAGGTTGATGAGCAACCCGCCGACCTGGATCACGTCGCTTTCAAGGTGCGGTTCATTGATGCTGCTGCGGCGCAGCAGGGTGCGCACTCGGGCCAGCAGCACCCGCGGCTCGCAGGGCTTGCTGACATAGTCGTCAGCGCCCATTTCCAGGCCCAGCACCTGGTCGTGGCTGTCGTCGCGGGCAGTCAGCATGAGGATCGGCAGGCACTGTGATTCCTGGCGCAGCAAGCGGCACACCTGCAACCCATCCAGGCCGGGCAGCATCAGGTCGAGGATGACCAGATCAGGCCGCTGCCGCCGGCATTCGTCCAGCACCTGGTCGCCGCGGGCGATGACGGTGACGTGAAAGTCGTTGCGCTGCAGGTAGCTGGCAATCAGTTCGGACAACGCGCTGTCGTCTTCAACCAGAAGAATGTTCGGCATAAGTAGCTTGGCTGAGTGAAGTAAGTACTGAGGATATAGATCCTACGCAGCCACAGCCGTTTTCCTTACACTTTTTCACATACGCCCTACAGTGCTTCACAGCTTATTAGTGGCCAGGTGCTTTAGCATAGCGCCGGTCATTATCGGAAAGCTGCGTATGTCTAACTATCCAACACTCCCCCTGCGCCATCTGGCGCCCTTGGCGCTGCTCGGTGTACTGCTCGCCGGCTGCGACAGCGCTGCCAAGCCAGACGACAAAGCGCCTGCGGCGCAGGTGCGGGTCGAGACCGTGCAGGTCCAGCCGCTGGCGATCACCAGCGAACTGAGCGGTCGCATCCTTGCCCCGCGCACCGCCGAAGTGCGTGCACGGGTGGCTGGCGTGGTGCTCAAGCGGGTTTACCGCGAGGGCAGCGACGTCAAACAGGGTGATGTGTTGTTTCTGATCGACCCGGCGCCGTTCAAGGCCGACCTCGACAGCGCCCGCGCCACCCTGGCCCGCGCCGAGGCGACCCGCTACCAAGCGCGCCTGCAGGATCAACGCTACGGCGAGCTGGTGGCCGACAAGGCCGTCAGCCGCCAGGAATACGACAACGCCCACGCCGCCCTGCTGCAAGCTGACGCCGAAGTTGCCCAGGCCAAGGCCGCGCTCGATCGGGCCCGGCTGAGCCTGGGTTATGCCACCGTCACAGCGCCGATTGCCGGGCGTATTGGCCGCGCGTTGGTCACCGAAGGTGCGCTGGTCGGGCAGAACGAAAGCACGCCGTTGGCGACGATTCAACAGTTGAACCCGATTCACGCCGATGTCACCCAGTCGACCCGCGAGCTGACCGCACTGCGCCGAGCGCTGCGGGCCGGTGAGCTGAGCCAGGTCGGCGAGGATCAAGCCAAGGCCACCCTGATCCAGGACGACGGCAGCGCCTATCCGCTGCCAGGCAAGCTGCTGTTCTCGGACATCAGTGTCGACCCGAGCACCAACCAGATCACCCTGCGCAGCGAATTCCCCAACCCGGACCTCGACCTGCTGCCGGGCAGCTACGTACGCGTGCGCCTGGAGCAGGCGGTACAGCCCAAAGGCATCAGCGTGCCGCAACGGGCCATCCTGCGTGATAGCGCAGGCGTGGCCAAGGTCATGTTGGTCGATCAGCAGGCCCAGGTTGTTGCTCGTGAAGTCGTCCTGGGCAATGCCTTGGGCGATCGCTGGATCGTCAATGAAGGCCTGCAGCCTGGTGACCGTGTGGTAACCGAAGGCCTGCAACACATCAAGGCTGGCGATCAGGTGCAGGTTGACCCGACAACAGCCGCCAACCACCTCGTCCAGCACAACGGCCAGTGAGGGCCTGATTCATGCCGCAGTTTTTCATTGACCGGCCGATCTTCGCCTGGGTCGTAGCGCTGTTCATTCTGCTTGCCGGGGCGCTGAGCATTCCCCAACTGCCGGTGGCGCAATACCCCAACGTGGCGCCGCCACAGATCGAGATCTATGCCGTCTACCCGGGTGCCTCCGCAGCAACCATGGACGAGAGCGTGGTCAGCCTGATCGAGCAGGAGCTCAACGGCGCCGACAATCTGCTCTACTTCAACTCACAGAGCAGCCTGGGCAGCGCGACCATCACCGCCACCTTCGAGCCGGGCACACAGCCGGACTTGGCCCAGGTGGATGTGCAGAACCGCCTCAAGGTGGTCGAGTCGCGCTTGCCGCGGCCGGTTACCCAGCAAGGTTTGCAAGTCGAAAAAGTCTCGACCGGGTTCCTCTTGCTGGCCACCCTCACCTCCGAGGATGGCAGCCTCGATGAAACTGCCCTGAGCGACATCCTGGCGCGCAACGTGATGAACGAGATCCGCCGCCTCAAGGGCGTTGGAAAGGCTCAGCTGTATGGCTCCGAACGGGCCATGCGGATCTGGATCGACCCGGCCAAGCTGATCGGCTTCAACCTGACGCCCAACGATGTCTCGGTGGCCATCGCCGCGCAGAATGCTCAGGTGGCACCCGGCAGCATTGGGGATCTGCCGAGCCGGCCCACCCAGGAAATCACTGCCAACGTGGTGGTCAAGGGCCAGCTGAGTACGCCGCAGGAGTTTGCCGACATCGTCCTGCGGGCCAACCCGGACGGTTCCAGCGTGACCGTCGGCGATGTTGCCCGGGTCGAAATCGGCGCCCAGGACTATCAGTTCGGCACGCGCCTGAACGGCAAGCCGTCGACGGCCTTTGCCGTACAGCTGTCACCCGGCGCCAATGCCATGCAGACCGCGACCCTGGTTCGCGAAAAGATGGAACAACTGGCGCCGCTGTTCCCGGCCGGGGTCAAGTACGACATCCCGTATGACACCTCGCCGTTCGTCAAGGTGTCGATCCAGCAGGTCATCACCACCCTGTTCGAGGCGATGCTGCTGGTGTTTGCGGTGATGTTCCTGTTCCTGCAGAACATCCGCTACACGCTGATCCCGACCCTGGTGGTGCCGGTGGCGCTGATGGGCACCTTTGCCGTGATGATGGCGATGGGGTTCTCGATCAACGTGCTGACCCTGTTCGGCATGGTGCTGGCCATTGGCATTCTGGTCGACGACGCCATCGTCGTGGTGGAAAACGTCGAGCGGATCATGGCCGAGGAAGGCCTGCCGCCCAAGCAGGCAACGCGCAAGGCGATGGGCCAGATCAGCGGCGCCATCGTCGGCATCACCCTGGTGCTGGTCGCGGTGTTTCTGCCGATGGCGTTCATGCAAGGCTCGGTGGGAGTGATCTACCAGCAGTTCTCGGTGTCGATGGCGGTGTCGATCCTGTTCTCGGCCTTCCTCGCCCTGAGCCTGACCCCTGCCCTGTGCGCCACCCTGCTCAAGCCGGTAGCCAAGGGTGGCGAGCATGCCAGCAAGGGCTTCTTTGGCTGGTTCAACCGCCGTTTCGAGCACATGAGCGATGGTTATCAGCGCTGGGTGGTGCACGCCCTCAAGCGCAGCGGCCGCTATCTGCTGCTGTATGGCGTGTTGCTGGCGGTGCTGGGTTACGGCTTCAGCCAGTTGCCGACGGCGTTTCTGCCGACCGAAGACCAAGGCTACACCATCACCGACATCCAACTGCCACCGGGCGCCAGCCGCGCCCGCACCGAGCAGGTGGCGGCGCAGATCGAAGCGCATAACAGCGGCGAGGCCGGGGTTGGCAATACCACGTTGATCCTTGGCTTCAGCTTCTCAGGTAGCGGGCAGAATGCCGCGTTGGCGTTCACCACGCTCAAGGACTGGTCTGAACGCGGCGCCGCCGACAGCGCGCAAGCCATCGCCGACCGAGCCAATCAGGCGTTCAGCCAGATCAAGGACGCCGTGGCGTTCTCGGTGCTGCCACCGCCCATCGACGGCCTCGGCGAGTCGACCGGCTTCGAGCTGCGCCTGCAGGACCGCGGCGGCCTTGGCCATGCGCAACTGATGGCCGCCCGTGACCAACTGCTGGCGGAGGCCGGCAAGAGCAAGCTGCTGGTCAACGTGCGTGAGTCGTCGCTGGCGGAAAGCCCGCAGATTCAGCTTGAAATCGATCGGCGTCAGGCCAACGCGCTGGGTATCTCCTTCGCCGATATCGGTTCAGTGCTGGACACCGCAGTGGGCTCAAGCTACGTCAACGACTTCCCCAACCAGGGCCGCATGCAACGGGTGGTGGTCCAGGCCGAAGGCGATCAGCGCAGTCAGGTCGAGGATTTGCTGAAGATCCACGTACGCAACGACAGCGGCAAGATGGTGCCACTGGCGGCGTTCGTGCAGGCCAAGTGGGTCACCGGGCCGGTGCAGTTGACGCGCTATAACGGTTATCCGGCGGTTTCCATCAGCGGCGAGCCGGCACCTGGCTACAGCTCTGGCGACGCCATGGACGAAATGCAGCGCCTGGTCGATCAATTGCCCGCCGGTACTGCGCTGGAGTGGACGGGGCTGTCGCTGCAGGAGCGCTTGTCCGGCAGCCAGGCGCCGCTGTTGCTGGCCTTGTCGCTGTTGATCGTGTTCCTGTGCCTGGCGGCGCTGTACGAGAGCTGGTCGATCCCGACCGCAGTGCTGCTGGTAGTCCCGCTGGGCGTGCTCGGTGCAGTGCTGGCGGTGACGCTGCGCGGCATGCCCAATGACGTGTTCTTCAAGGTTGGCCTGATTACCTTGATTGGCTTGTCGGCGAAGAACGCGATCCTGATCATCGAGTTCGCCAAGAGCCTGGTCGATCAGGGCCATGATCCGGTTGACGCCGCGGTACAGGCGGCAAGGCTGCGGCTGAGGCCGATCGTGATGACGTCGCTGGCGTTCATTCTCGGCGTGGTGCCGTTGGCGATTGCCAGCGGGGCCAGTTCAGCGAGCCAGCAGGCGATCGGTACCGGGGTGATTGGCGGCATGCTCAGTGCGACGCTGGCGGTGGTGTTTGTGCCGGTGTTCTTCGTGGTGGTGATGCGCTTGGCTGGGCGGCGCAAGGCTGGCGTTGAGGCAAGCGAGCGCGGCTGACTGGACAAGCCGGGTGTGACATGGGAGGGTTTCTGGCTTGACTGCCAGGAGCCCTTTTTTTATGTCTGCACGTTTGCCTGCCTGTTCTGTATTGATCCTTGCCGGTGGCCGAGGGGCGCGTATGGGTGGGCGCGATAAAGGTTTGCTGGAGTGGCGTGGGGAGCCGCTGGTGGCGCATGTGCAACAGGTGGTGCGGCCATTGACCGATGATGTGGTGATCTCCTGTAACCGAAATCAGGAGCTGTACCGTGGATATGCTGATCAGTTGGTAGCTGATGCCGAGGCGGATTATCCGGGGCCGCTGGCTGGGGTGATCGCGGGGTTGGCGGTCGCTCGGCATGAGTGGGTGGTGGTGTTGGGGTGTGATGCGCCGTTGATTGACCGTCGCTTGATCGAGGCTTTGCTTGAGCTTGCGGCTGGACGAGATTTGCCGGCGATGGTGCGTCAGGGGGGGTATTGGCAGCCGATGTTTGCAGTTTTGCCTCGGCGGGTGTTGCCGCTGTTGCGGCGGGCCTGGCTGGAGGGGGAGCGGAGCTTGCAGCGGGCTTTGGTGGGGGCTGGGGGGTGTTGTGGGTTGGACTGCGCTGTGGGGGATCCGCGGTTGTCGAACTTCAATACGCCAGATTTGTTAAGGAGTTGAGCCCAGGTATTGATACTCTTGTTTAGCTATTCATCGTATAGCATTGATATAACTGAGATTATTTTTACTTAATGTTTAACTTTAGGTTGTGGCTCTATCTGCCTGAAAATTCGTTAGCCAAACCGACGCGGTCCCCGTAGGAGCGGCCTTGCCGGGGCGCCGGACCGGTCGGAAAGGGTCGCGCAGCGGCCCCAGATTTTCAGCTTTGCCGCTGATACTGCGGGCCAGCTTCGCTGGCCTTTCGCGACACAAGGCCGCTCCTACAGGGACGGCGTGCACTGGGTATATGTGCCAGCCAACGACTCCAACTGCGGCAAGACAGCTGCTGGCAAGTGCGGTAGGCTTGTATTTTTTAACCTCAATGGAGTATTTCCGATGGCCAAAGCTACCGCACGCCACATCCTGGTCAGCAGCGAAGACAAGTGCAACGAGCTCAAAGCGCAGATCGAGGGCGGCGCCGATTTCGCTGAAGTCGCCAAGGCCAACTCCAGCTGCCCATCCAGCCGCCAGGGCGGTGATCTGGGTTCGTTTGGCCCAGGCCAGATGGTCAAGGAGTTCGACACCGTGGTCTTCAGCGCGCCGGTTAACACAGTTCAAGGTCCGGTCAAGACCCAGTTCGGCTACCACCTGCTGGAAGTGACCAGCCGTCAGGACTGATCCGGTCTTGCCTGCCCGTCTCTGCAGTTTCGCTGCGGCGCCGGGCATGGCTCGCGATGGCGACCGACCTGGCGCATGCAGGGGCGGCGCTATCGCGCGTATTGGGCGCTTTTGTCGTCTGGCGACGATGCTGCTTGCCGGTTGTCTTGTTACTCTTGCCCAGGCGGAGCCCAGGCACGCCCTTACGGTCTATAACGAAGCACCACGCTACCCCGACACCTTCCAGCACTTCGACTACGTCAACCCTGACGCCCCCAAAGGCGGCAGCCTGCGCCGCTCGGCAATGGAGATTGGCCAGTTCGACCATGTTCTGCCCTACATCGACCAAGGCACTGGCGTCAGCGAAGTCGACGGTTGGTTGTATGCGCCACTTGCAGTACGTTCGTTTGACGAGCCCTACACGGTCTACGGCCTGATTGCTCGGCGCATGGAGCGCGGGCCGGACGACGCCTGGTTGCGCTTCGAGATCGATCCCCGCGCGACGTTCGCCGACGGCAAACCCGTCCGCGCAGAAGACGTACGCTTTACCTACGAGCTGCTGTTGAGCAAAGGCAGCCTGAAATTTCGCACGCAGTTTGCCGAGGTTGCGGCGGTTGTGGTCGAAGGCCCGCGCACTGTCCGCTTCGACTTCAAACAACCCCATGGGCGCACCTTGGCGCTGGATCTGGCCACCCTGCCGGTACTGCCTGAGCACGACTGGCAGCAGCGCGACTTCGCCACGGGTGCCGGCTTCGGCAAACCGCTGGGCAGCGGCCCGTACCGCATCGGCAAGATCGATAATGGTCGCAGCATCATCTTCGAGCGCGACCCGCACTGGTGGGCGAAGGACCTGCCGGTCAACCGTGGCCGCTACAATTTCGAACGCATGCGCATCGAGTTCTTTGGCGATACCGAGGTAGCCCGGCAGGTGCTGCGGGGTGGCGGTTTTGACTATAACCGCGAGTTCTCGGCCACCTCCTACACCATCGGTTACAACGGCGCGCAGCTGGACGACGGTCGGTTGCAGCGCGCCCACCTGGGCCCAGCCAAGCCGCAGGTGGCTCAGGGCTTTGTATTCAACCTCGACCAGCCGATGTTCAAGGATCGCCGCACACGCCAGGCGCTGGCCATGCTTTGGGATTTCGAGTGGAGCAACCGGCAGATGATGCGCGGCATGTACATCCGCCAGCAGAGCATCTTCGCCAACACGCCGCTGGCTGCCCGTGCGTTGCCGGATGGGCAAGAGTTGAAGTTGCTTGAGCCGCTACGCGGTCGCGTGCCGGATGAGGTGTTTACGCAGGTGTTCACCGCGCCGGTGACGGATGCTTCAGGGATCGTCCGCCAGCAGCAACTTCAGGCACTGGCATTGCTACAAGCTGCCGGCTGGCGGCCGCTTGGTGACCGCTTGGTCAACGCCGAGGGCCAGCCGTTCGAGTTCACCTTTCTCAACGGCCAGGCAGGGCTTGAGCGCATGCTGCTGCCGTGGAAGCGCAACCTGGCGCAGATCGGCGTCACCTTGAACATTCGCAACGTCGACTCGGCGCAATACGTCAACCGGCTGATGGCGCGCGACTACGACATGATCGTCACCGGCTATCCGGTGACCCTCTCGCCCGGCAGCGAACTGTTCAACTACTTCGGCTCGGCGGCCGCCAACGACCCGGGTTCGAACAACCTGATGGTGCTCAAGGACCCCGCCGTGGATAGCCTGCTGGCCGGGCTGGTGCGGGCCGACAGCCAGGCCAGCATGCGCCGTCATGCCCATGCGCTGGACCGCATCATGCAGTGGAATTACTACTGGATCCCCAACTACTACCCGCCCGGCAGCTCCACGGTATGGTGGAACCGCTTTGGCCGACCCAAGGTCCAGGCCGCCTATGATGAAGGCCTGGATACCTGGTGGGAGGTCAGCCCGACGGCACTGACCAATGAGCAGATGGCCGAACGGCTGAAGGCTTCGCCATGACCGCTTATATCCTGCGCCGCTTGCTGCTGATCATCCCGACTCTGCTGGCCATTTTGCTGGTCAACTTCGCCATCGTTCAGGCCGCGCCTGGCGGGCCGGTCGAGCAGGCGGTAGCGCGCTTGCAGGGTATCGGCGGTGGCAGCACGCTAGGCGCCGGCAGCGAAGTGGTTCATGCACAGTCCCGGGCCACCCGTGGCCTGGACCCGAAACTGATCGAGGAGATCAAGCGCCAGTACGGCTTCGACAAGACTGCCCCCGAGCGGCTTTGGCTGATGCTGGGGCAGTACGCCCGGCTGGACTTTGGTAACAGTTTCTTTCGCGGGGCAAAAGTTACCGATCTGATCGTGGAGAAGCTGCCGGTGACCTTGTCGCTGGGCTTCTGGGCGACCTTGATCACTTACCTGGTGTCGATCCCCCTGGGCATCCGCAAGGCCGTGCGCCACGGTAGCCGCTTCGATGCCTGGAGCAGCGCGCTGATCGTGATCGGCTACGCCCTGCCTTCATTTCTGTTCGCCCTGCTGTTGATCGTGTTGTTTGCCGGTGGCACCTCGTTGAACTGGTTCCCGGTGCGCGGGCTGGTTTCCGAGGACTTCGATCAGTTGAGTGTGCTGGGCAAGATCGCCGACTACTTCTGGCATCTGGTATTGCCTGTAGGCGCCTTGGTGATCGGCGGTTTCGCTACGCTTACCTTGCTGACCAAAAATGCGTTCCTCGAAGAAATCTCTCGGCAATACGTTGTAACTGCTCGCGCCAAAGGCCTGAGCGAGCGGCGGGTGCTCTACGGGCATGTGCTGCGCAATGCCATGCTGCTGGTAGTGGCCGGCATACCCCAGGCGCTGATCACCGTGTTTTTCGCCGGTTCCCTGCTGATCGAAGTGATTTTCTCACTCGATGGCCTGGGCCGCATGAGCTACGAGGCGGCGGTCTCGCGCGACTATCCGGTGGTGTTCGGCACGCTGTTCATCTTCACCCTGGCCGGGCTGCTGATACGCCTGATCGGTGACCTCTGCTACACAATACTGGACCCGCGGATCGACTTCGATGGGAGGGCGCACTGATGCTCTCGCCTGTGACCCGGCGCCGCCTGCAACGCTTTCGGCGCAATCGCCGCGGCTGGATTGCCCTGTGGCTGTTTGCCGGCCTGCTGGTGCTGACCCTGGGAGCCGAGCTGGTCGCCAACGACAAGCCGCTGCTGCTCGGCTACAAGGGCCAGTTGTATGTACCGGCCCTGAAGCGCTACACCGAGCAGCAGTTTGGCGGCCAGTTACCGTTCCAGCCCGACTATCGCAGTCAATACGTGCGCCAGCTGATCGAGGACCAGGGCGGCTGGATGCTGTTTGCGCCGATCCCGTTCAGTGCCGACACACCCAACTACGATCTGCAGGTACCCACCCCCAGCCCGCCCTCCGCGAGCAACTGGCTGGGTACCGATGATCAAGGCCGGGACGTGCTGGCTCGGGTGCTGTACGGCACCCGCGTGTCACTGCTGTTCGCGTTCGCCTTGACCGCCATCAGCGTCTTGATTGGCGTTTCTGCCGGCGCGTTGCAGGGCTATTACGGCGGCTGGGTCGACTTGCTTGGCCAGCGCCTGCTGGAAGTCTGGTCCGGCCTGCCAGTGCTGTACCTGTTGATCATTCTCAGCGGTTTCGTCGAGCCGGATTTCTGGTGGCTGCTGGGGATCATGGCGCTGTTTTCCTGGCTGGCGCTGGTCGACGTGGTGCGCGCCGAGTTTCTCCGCGGGCGCAACCTTGAATACGTCAAGGCGGCACGCGCGCTTGGCTTGACGGACATGCAGGTGATGCTGCGGCATGTTCTGCCCAATGCCATGAATGCAACCATGACCTATATCCCATTCATGCTCACCGGCGCGATCACAACCCTGACGGCACTGGACTTTCTCGGTTTCGGCATGCCCGCCGGCAGCGCGTCGCTGGGTGAACTGGTGACCCAGGGCAAGCAGCATCTGCAAGCGCCATGGTTGGGCTTTACTGCATTTTTTGCCTTGGCGTTGATCCTGTCGTTGCTGGTGTTCATCGGTGATGCGCTGCGCGAGGCATTCGACCCGCGTGCTTAAGCGCGGCACAGCTGCCCGCGCCGCGAACCGATTGAACTCTGGACTGCTCCGCCCTCTCCCACTCTTGAGACTTGTCGATTGTCCTGGAGCCATCATGGAGAAGCCCGTGCAGGCGTGCCTGCGTAAGGAAACTGCTGGCCAGCCGCAACATCAGTTACCCCCACTGCTGCTGGCATTCGCCGAGCGACCGCTACAGGTGAGTGTGGACACTCACCTGTCCGAGCTGATGCATACGCTGCAAGCGGCGCAGCTCGACCAACTGCCATTGCCTGGCCATGGCCAGACGCTTCAACGTTGGCGGATGCTGGCGCAGATCGGCGGCTGCGACCTGACCCTGGCCAAACTTTACGAAGGCCATACCGATGCCCTGGCGATTCTGGCCGAATGCGGTGCTGCGCAGCTTGCCGGCAATGGCATATGGGCGGTGTGGGCGGCAGAGCCACCGGATGCCCGCGCGCTGATCAATTCGCGCAGCGGCGAGCAGGTGCGCCTCGCGGGCCGCAAAGCCTGGTGCTCCGGCGCGTTGCAGGTCGACCATGCCCTGATTACTGCCTGGGCCGACCCTGACCAGCCGCAACTGGTAGCCATCGATCTGCGCCAGCCCGGCCTGAGGATTGAACCGGAAAAGTGGCAGGCTGTCGGCATGGCTGCCACAGCCAGCGCCGACATTATCTTCGACGGAGCGGTTGGCGTTGCCGTCGGCGAGCCAGGGCAATACCTCGCCCGCCCTGGCTTCTGGCACGGCGGTGGTGGCATAGCCGCTTGTTGGTATGGCGCCGCCGAAGCGCTGGGGCGGTATTTACATCAGCAACGGCGCAAGACACGCCCAGATCTCCACGGTGATGCCCATCTCGGTGCCGTTGACGCCGCGTTGTGCGCCGCCCGGGCCGCGCTGCACGAGTGCGCCGCCTGGATTGATCAACATCCGCAGGCAGACGCCAGTTTGCCGGTGCGCCGCGTACGTGCCCAGGTCGAGCAGGCAGCTGAGTGCGTCATTCATCATGTGGGCCGTGCCCTTGGTGCGACGCCGTTCTGCCGTGATAGCCACTTCGCCCGGCTCAGCGCCGACTTGCCCGTTTACCTGCGCCAGAGCCACGCCGAGCGGGACCTGGCAACCCTTGGACAACAGCTGGCACAGCAGCCAGCAGGAGCCTGGCAGCTATGACCGAGAACTTGATCCAGGCCAGCACCGGCACCGCCTGGGCAGACTGGCAGCACTCTGCGCACCTGGCCCGCAGCAAGTGGATCGACGCTGACACGCTGTGCCCGCCCGGTCGCCGGCTGGTCCTGCTGGCACCGCACCCGGACGACGAGATCCTCATGGCCGGCGGGCTACTGGCCGGCTTCCAAGGCCGTGAGGAGGATCTGGTACTGGTATCGGTAACCGATGGCGAGGGCAGCCACCCGGACTCGCTTCAGTGGAGCGAGCACCGACTGCGTCGGCAGCGGCCGCTTGAAAGCCGCCACGCCTTGCAGCAACTGGACCTGGACTTGAACAAACTCGACTGGCGTCGGCTGAACTTGAAGGATGGCGCTGTGCGCCGCGACGAGGCATTTCTGGTCAACCACCTCAATCAATTGCTCAAGCCGGATGACCTGCTCATGGCCACCTGGCGCAACGACGGCCACTGCGACCACGAAGCCGTAGGCCGCGCCGCCGCGCAGGCGGCTCAGGTGCGCAGCGCGCAATTGGCTGAGGTGCCGGTGTGGGCCTGGCACTGGGCCGAAGCGGACGATCCACGCCTGCCATGGTCACGCGCGCACCGCTATCCGCTCGACGACCTGCGCCAGACCCGCAAGCGTAAAGCCATCGGCGCCCATTCAAGCCAACTGGAGGCCGATGAAGGCCAGCCGCCGGTGCTGCCGCAACATTTGCTCGACTGCCTGCTGCAACCTTTCGAACTGGTGTTTCTATGAGCGTTGATTCGCAGTATTTCGCCGACTTGTACGCCGGTAATGATGACCCATGGGCATTCCGCAGTCGCTGGTATGAACGGCGCAAGCGCGAGCTGCTGGTCGCCAGCCTGCCGCGCCAGCGCTATGAGCGCGCATTCGAACCTGCCTGCGCCAACGGCGAGCTGAGTGTGCTGCTGGCTGAGCGTTGCGCGCAGTTGGTGTGCCAGGACCTTGATCCGACCGCCGTCGAGTTGGCCAGCCAGCGCACCGCCGGCATGGAGCATGTCAGTGTCGAGCGCGGGCGCTTGCCGGGTGACTGGCCGGCTGAGCGTTTCGACCTGATTGTCCTGAGCGAGGTTGGCTATTACCTGGACCCTACCGACTGGTTGCAGGTGCTTGAACAAGCGGTAGCCAGCCTGGACGATGACGGTGGCCTGGTCCTTTGCCACTGGCTTCACCCGATCGCCGGCTGCCCGCAGAACGGCCGCCAGGTACACGCAATGCTCGCCAGGCATCTGCCGTTGTACGCCCAGTTTCGCCATGAAGAGGCTGACTTCCTGCTCGAGTACTGGTCGTGTCAGCCAAGCGTGGTCGATGTCGACGAGAGGTGCGCATGATTGCTGTGATCATCCCCGCCCATAACGAGGCGCGCCGCCTTGGCCGCTGCCTGAAGTCAGTCAATGCCGCCGCCGCGATGGCGCGAGAGGCCGGGCATCAGGTCGAGGTGCTGGTGGTGCTGGATCGCTGCACCGACAGCAGCGCAGCCATTGCTCGCCGTCATCAGGTAGAAACGCTGAGCGTCAGCGCGGGCAGTGTCGGTGCCGCGCGCCAGGCGGGCGCGGCACTGATGCTGGAGCGCGGCGCGACCTGGCTGGCGTGCACTGACGCCGACAGCCGCGTGCCCGGCCACTGGCTGCTGTCGCAGTTGGCCTGCGAAGCGCAGGCAGTCTGCGGCACGGTGCACATCGAGCGCTGGCAGCCGTGGCAAACCGCAGCGCTGCGCAAGTTGTACCTGAGCCGCTATGAAGCCCGTGAGGGCCACCGGCATATTCATGGGGCCAACCTTGGCATCTGCGCCAGAGCCTATACCCTGGCTGGCGGCTTTGCTCCGCTGGCCGCCCATGAAGACGTGCACCTGGTACGTGCGCTGGAGGCCCAAGGTGCGCAGATCGTCTGGACCGCCAGGCACAGCGTGGCCACCAGCAGCCGCCGTGACAGCCGTGCACGCGAGGGCTTTGGCGATTATCTTGCCGGGCTGGAAACCGTAACGGGCTAGTGCGGGTCAGGCATCTGCAGAGGCAGAAGTGCTACCCTCAAGTTCCTCGCCGAGGCGCTCCCACGAGCGCCAGCACTCCAGGAGCTTTGCATGTCTCTACAAGGTAAAACTGCACTGGTCACCGGTTCAACCAGCGGCATCGGCCTGGGTATAGCCAAGGTGCTGGCCGGCGCGGGTGCCAATATCGTGCTCAACGGTTTTGGCGATGCAAGCACTGCCCTTGGCGAAATCAGTCAATATGGCGTGCAGGTCGCCCATCATCCGGCCGACCTCTCTGACATCGCCCAGCTCGAAGACCTGTTCATCTTTGCCGAGCGCTTTGGCGGTATCGATATTCTCGTCAACAATGCCGGTATCCAGCACGTCGCCCCGGTCGAGCAGTTCCCCGTCGAGAGCTGGGACAAAATCATCGCCTTGAACCTCTCCGCAGTGTTCCACGGCACCCGCCTGGTGTTGCCGGGCATGCGTGAGCGCAACTGGGGGCGGATCATCAATATCGCCTCGGTGCATGGCCTGGTGGGCTCGGTCGGCAAATCGGCCTACGTGGCAGCCAAGCACGGGGTGATCGGCCTGACCAAGGTGGTTGGCCTGGAAACCGCCGCCAGCAACGTCACCTGCAATGCCATCTGCCCAGGCTTCGTGCTGACCCCACTGGTGCAAAAGCAGATTGACGATCGGATTGCGGCGGGCGTCGAGCCGGCACAGGCGCAGCATGATCTGCTGGCCGAAAAGCAGCCTTCAGGCGCGTTTGTCACGTCCGCGCACCTTGGCGAGCTGGTGGTGTTTCTGTGCAGCGAGGCCGGCAGCCAGGTCCGTGGCGCTGCCTGGAACGTGGATGGCGGCTGGCTCGCCCAGTAACCGGCGAGCGGCCTGCTGTGTGCGCCGCGTTCAGGCATAATGGCCGCCTTTTTTTCCCGGTACACAGGTGTCCCATGAAAGCTCAAGCCCGCCATATTCTGGTCAAGACCGCTGCTGAAGCCGAGCAGCTCAAGCAGCGTATCGCCAAGGGCGAGGCGTTTGACGTGCTGGCCAAGAAGTTCTCCACCTGCCCTTCCGCCAAGCGTGGTGGCGACCTGGGCGAAGTGCGCCCCGGGCAGATGGTTGGCGCGATTGACCAGGTGATCTTCAAGAAAGCCGTGCGCGAAATCCACGGCCCGATCAAATCCAAGTTTGGTTATCACCTGGTCCAGGTGGTCTACCGCGACTAAGCCTGGCGGCACTTCGCCACCTAACAGTTTTGCCAGTTGTCAGCACAGGGCACGACCTTCGAAACTCGCGAAAATCGAGGACATCGGAGGTCTTTATGATTCGCCCCACCACACTCTGCTTTCTGGCCACCCTGCCGCTGCTGGGCCCTGTTCATGTTCAGGCCGCCTGTAGCTTCACCCCCGGGCCGGGTAACGACGCGCATATCTGCGACAGCGGCAGCGCGCCTTCACTGACCGACACTGCAGGCGACAACAGCCTGTCCTTCCCCGCTGGCGGTAATGGGGTGATCACCGGCAATGTTACCTTCGGCGATGGCAAGGACGCGCTCACCATGGCGTCAGGTGAAATCGGTGGCAACGTTGATCAGGGAGGTGGCATCGACGATTTCAACATGAGTGGCGGTATCATCCGCGGTAACCTCAATCAAGGCGACGGCCTGGACACCTTCACCATGAGCGGCGGGCACATCGTTGGCACGTTTCTAAGCGGCGACTACGCACAAATGACTGCAGGGCGGATTGGCAACGTCAACATGTTGCTCGACAAGAATGTGTTCATCATGCGCGGCGGTACCATCGATCGTAATATCAGCACCGGTTTCGACACCGATCGGGTGGAGATTTATGCAGGCGACGTGGGCGGTAACATCAGTGTCAGCGGCGGCGATGATCAGGTATCGATCCATGGTGGGCGCGTGGGTGGTGACATACTGCTCAGTTTTGGCAACGATCGCTTCGTCTGGGACGGCGGCACTATCGGTGGCCGAGTGGACCTTGGCGCCGATAACGACACCGCCCTGCTCAAGAACCTCGACGCTCAGGCCCTACGGACCGCCATCAACGGCGGCATAGGCGAGGACACACTGACCTTCGAGGCCAGTCAGCCTACGGGCGGCGCACTCTATACCCAGTTCGAAAAAATCATACTGAAAGATGCGAGCCGGCTGACACTGGATGACTCGCTGGTACTGGGCGACACCGACAGTGGCACGGGCGTGCTGACCGTCGACCCCAGCAGCAGCGTGATCTCCCGCCAAGGCAGTGTCAGCCCTTTTGCTCCTGACCAGAACGCCACCCTGATCAACGCCGGCACACTTGATCTCGGCAGCGGCGGCGACGCTCAAGGTCGCCTGCAGGTACAGGGCAATTATCAGGGTGACAATGGCATTTTGCGCATCAACAGTGTGCTCGCGGGCGACGGCGCTGCCTCTGATCGGCTGGTGGTCAGCCAGGGCACGCTGAGCGGCAGCACTGCCTTGCAGGTGACCAACCTCGCCGGTTCAGGCGCTTCGACCTCGCATAACGGCATTCAAGTGGTCGAGGCGCGCGAGGGTGCTACCAGCAGCAACACCGCGTTCGTGCAAAGCCAGGTGCTCTCGGCGGGCGCCTATGACTATCGACTGTTCAAAGGGGGTGTGACAGCGGGCAGCGAGAACAGCTGGTACCTGCGCTCGAGCCTTGTCGCCGCACCTGAGGCGCCGCCAGGCGAAGAGCCGATAGCACCACCGGTCGCCGCCGTTGCACCCGGCCAGGCCGCGCTGCCGACCGCCCAGCCTGGCCAGGATATCCCGCTGTATCGCCCAGAGGTCGCGCTGTACGCCGCCGCGCCACGCGCCGCTGGCATCATTGTCAGACAGGCTCTGGGCACATTCCATCAACGCCAGGGCGATCAGCGCCTGCTGGCTGGATCCGGCGCATTCGGCGCCAGCTGGGGGCAGGCCTACGGCGGTGCCATTCGCCAGCAATGGAGCGGCACCGTCAGCCCAGGGCTGGACGGTGACTATCAGGGCTATAAAGTCGGCCAGGATCTCTATGCCCATGTCGACGCAGACGGTGTACGCCAGCAGTTTGGCGTTTATTTCAGCCACAGTCGCCTGGACGCCGATGCAACAGGCTTTGCCTTGGCCCAGCGGCACGTCGATGTGGGCAAGCTGCGGCTGGAGGGTGACAGCGTCGGTGCCTACTGGACACGGGTAGGCGCACAGGGCAGCTATCTCGATGCGGTACTCCAGTTTACCGACCTGAACGGCCGTGCTCGCTCAGACCGTGGCAGACAACTCGATCTCGACGGTCGCAGCTGGTCCGGCTCAGTCGAGGGCGGCTACCCGATTGCCCTGTCCGAGCGCTGGACGCTGGAGCCGCAAGCCCAGCTGATTGCCCAGAAAGTGAAACTGGACAGCGCAGGCGATGGCGTCGCGCAGGTGAGCCACGATGCTCAACTGGAGTTGACCGGCAGGCTCGGCGCCCGCCTCGAAGGCACCTTCACCGATGCCGACAAGCGCATGCTGCAACCTTACCTGCAAGTGAACCTGTGGCACGGCGACGGCGGCCGTGACAGCCTGGTCTTTGACGGTGTCGACACCATCAAGACCGATTACCGCTACACCTCACTGCAGCTTGAGAGTGGTCTGGTAGCGCAGGTCAACAAAGCGCTGGGCGTGCATGTCGGTGTTCAGTACAGCACCAACCTCGACAGCCATCAGCAGCAAAGCAGCGGCATCAACCTAGGGTTGCGCTGGCAGTACTAGCGCCGCGCAGCCAGCAAGCCCACGCCGGCCAGGCCTAACAGTGAGGCACTGATCCGGTTGAACAGCCGGCGTGGGCGCGGCTGGTTGAACCAACGCTGCAGATAAGCCCCGAGGGCAGCATAAATAGCGATGGCTGCCCATTCCAGCAACAGAAACCACACACCCAACCAGAGGAACTGCTCACCTACCGGCGTAGCGCTGTCAGTGCTGACGAACTGCGGCAAAAACGCGGTGAACAGCAATATGGCTTTTGGATTGCCTGCCGCCACCCAGAACTCCTGCCGGGCCAACCGCCAGATGCCTTTCGGTTCACCGCTGCCCGTAGCCGCCTCACCGACCGGCGCCCGCCACAGCTGCCAGGCGATATAGAACAGATAGCCCGCCCCGACCAGTTTGATAGTCAGAAACAGCCAGGCGCTGGTATGCAGCACCACCGCCAGGCCCATCGCCGCCAGGGCGATCATGCCGCTGAACGCCAGAATTCGGCCGGCGCCGGCCAGGCAGGCGGTGTGCACGCCAAAGCGGCTGGCATTGTGCAGTGACAGCAGGTTGTTCGGCCCAGGTGCCATGTTCAGGGCAAAACAGGCGGGAATGAATAGCAGCAGGCTCGACAAGTCCATTGTTGTTCTCCTTGAATACCTGCGAAGGGTCGCCCTGCTCTGGGTCCGGGTCAAGCACAGTCACGCGGCAAATGGCCGACACAGTAACGAGCAGGTAGACTGCTCCGCCTGCACGGCAACCCAGGCAGCCCACTGATGCACACCGCAAGCAGCGAAATCTGGCATGACCCGGCGTTGCCCTTCGTCGAGAGCAGGCGCGCCTGCCATAGCCGTGCCTG
Source organism: Pseudomonas shirazensis (assembly GCF_050496565.1). GTDB lineage: Bacteria > Pseudomonadota > Gammaproteobacteria > Pseudomonadales > Pseudomonadaceae > Aquipseudomonas > Aquipseudomonas shirazensis_A. Next base: position 79,884 of record NZ_JBNWAE010000018.1, on the reverse strand, counting down.
TTACAAGGCACACAGCCATCCGACTTTCTCGATTGGCGCGGTCGATGCCGGTTTCAGCCGTTTCAGCGGTGCCGGTGCAGGCCAGCATCGCTTGAGCCCGGGCGCTCTGGTGCTGGTGCCCGCGCAGCGCGTGCATGCGTGCAACCCTGAGCCCGGGCAGGCGTGGAGTTATCAGATGGTGCACATCGATGCGCAGTGGCTCAGTCAGTTGCGCGCAGAAGCCGGCGTCGTTGCAGGCGACCTTGGCGGACCGGCAAGAATCAGCCGCTGCCCGCACGCCTATCGACACTTTTGTCAGCTGAATACGCTGCTGTTTTCCGCCGCCGCGCCGCTGCACAAAGAGGCTGCGCTGGTGCAATTCATGGCCGAGCACGACTTCTCAGCGTATGCACCCTCCCCAGCAGCCCCGCAGCCGGCCCTGAGCGGTGCCGCGCTTGTTGAGCTCATTGCAGCCATCGAGCGGGCTGAGTTGGCCGAACTGAGCCTGGCCTCCCTCGCTGCGCAGGCCGGCCTTGGTCGCTATCAGCTGATCCGCGCCTTCCAGGCGACCACCGGGCTGACCCCGCACGCCTACTTGCTCAATGCGCGGATCAACCAGGCGAGACAATGCCTGCGCCAGGGCCAGCCGCTGGCAGAGGTTGCCTATAAGCTGGGGTTTGCCGATCAGAGTCATTTTCAGCGGGTATTCAAGGCGCATGCCGGCACAACGCCGGGGCGCTATCGCCTGATGCGCTGACTGCAATATTGTTCAATACGCTATCCCGGGCGGGCCGCAGAATTGCGCCTTCAATGCCTGAGTAGTGCCACCCATGGAGCAATTTCTGATAGTCGCCAGCGCCCATTTCCTCGCGCTGCTGTCACCCGGCCCTGACTTCTTTCTGGTTGCGCGCAGCTCGATCAAAGCCGGCTGGCGGGTAGCCAGCGGCGCCTGCCTGGGTATCGCACTGGCCAATGGCGTGTTTATCGGTGCAGCGTTTACCGGGGTATCGGTGCTCAAGGACGGCAGTGCACTGTTTATCGCGCTGCAAATCGCAGGCTGCGCTTACTTGCTGTACATCGGCGGACTGTTCCTGCGCCATGCCGGCGAAAGCAGCTTTGGTGAGGTCGAAAGCGAACCCGTGCAGGCCGCGCAAGGCTGGTTGAGGTGCCTGCTGATGGGCTTTGCTTCGGCCATTCTCAACCCGAAGAACGCGCTGTTCTACGCAAGCCTGGCAAGCATGCTCGCCAGTACCAGCACCGGGTGGAAACTTGCCTATGCCAGCTGGATGTTCGGTGTGGTGTTGCTGTGGGACCTGCTGGTCGCCTGCGCCATTGGCAACCGACGCGTGCTTAGCCGCTTCATCCACGCCTTGCCATGGCTGGAACGTGCCTCAGGGGCACTGCTGATTCTGCTCGCCAGCGCCGTGCTCATTCACTTGTGGCGGGATTGAGCAGGACCAGCCGCTGCATATCCAGCAGGCTGAAATGGCCCTTGCTCCAGCCGCCGGTATCCAGGTGCCAGACATTGCCCAGCTGCTTCACTTCCAGCACCGTTGTATGACCAACCAGCAGCGCCCTCAAGCCCTCGACCGTGTGCGTATCACCCTCGCGCAAACGCCGCCGTGACCATTGGCAGACCTCGCGTACACGCCGATCATCTTCGCCCAGCAGGCTGGTGCGCAATTGTGCCCAGTCGCTGAACGGGCTGTCGGCATGCACCAGGCCGATCGGCCCGTCTACGGTGGCGACCTGCAGAGCCAGCGGCAGGGTAACGAAAACACTGGCATAGCGCTGCTGCTCAGCACTGGGCAAATCCAGAAACCACCCGCCGCCTGCCGCGCGGTACATGTCCAGATCCAGTGGGTCGCCGCACAGGTAACTCACCGCCAGCGCTTCGTGGTTGCCCTGCACGGCATGAAACCAAGGCTGCGCCAGCCACTCCAGGGCCTGTTCACTGTGCGGCCCGCGGTCGACCAGATCGCCGACACTGAACAGGCGATCAACCTGCGGATCGAATGCCACCTCGTCCAAGCACTGCTGCAAACGTGGAAAATGACCGTGGATATCGCCAACGGCCAGGTCCCTGCCCCGCTGATTGGCGGCTACCTGTTGGAAACGCTGCATTGCAACTACCCCTTTGGCAAACGACGCAAGGCAATATTTCAGACAGCCCAACAGGTTGTGGGTTCGTACGAACAGGTTTGCTGGGCACTGGGCCAGATCAGTGAATCGGGGGGAATAGCTGCGCGCTGGTTCATCTCATTTCCGTCCGTGGATCCCACTGGCGTGGATAGTTGCTGCGATAGTATCCTCGGTGCTTCAGCGGCGTCATCCACGAGTTGGTCATGAAACTGTGTGCAGTACAACTGGCAGCGCTCAAGGGTGACCTGGCTGGCAACCTGCGTCGACACCTGTGCTGCATCGAGCAGGCGGCCCGTGCCGGCGCGCAGTTGGTGGTGTTTCCGGAGTTATCCCTGAGCGGCTATGAGCCCGCCCTCGCCCAGGCGCTGGCGCAAACCGGAGACTCGGTCTGGCTGGAGCCGGTGCAAGCGCTGTGTGACCAGTTTGGATTGAGCGTGGCCTTGGGCTTGCCGCTACAGGCCGCAAGCGGCGTGCAGATCGGTATGCCGATTCTGCGCCCAGCGAAACCTGCACTGGTGTACGCGAAACAGCGCTTGCATGCCGACGAAATGGACTTCTTTACCGCAGGCGAAAATCAGTTGGTGTTCACCGCAGGTGAGCTGCGGGTCGCTCCAGCGATCTGCTATGAGTCGATGTTTGTTGAGCACGCGATGCAGGCTCGTGAAGACGGCGCAGAGGTGTATCTGGTCAGCGTAGCCAAATCAGCCAAAGGCATCCGTGAAGGTTTTGCCCATTATCCCGCCGTTGCCAGCCGGCTGAGCATGCCTGTCTTGCTGGCCAATTGTGTAGGCCCGGCGGACAACTTTATTGGCGCCGGCTGCTCGGCAGCCTGGGACAGCCAGGGCCGGCTGCTGGCAGCGCTGGATGAGCACAGCGAAGGCTTGATCATGCTGGACACTACCAGCGCCAGCGCTGCGGTGATTGAGTTGGCCAAGCTACCTGGCGGCCGTTAAAAATCCAGCGCCAGGCTCTGGCGTCCTTCCAGGGCCAGCAAGAACTGCTTGGCCTGCAAGCCGCCGGCAAACCCGGTCAGACTGCCTGAGGCGCCAATCACACGGTGACACGGCGCGATGATCGACAGCGGGTTGCGCCCATTGGCGGCGCCGACTGCGCGTACAGCGTTGGGCTTGCCGATCTGCCGGGCAATATCACCGTAGCTGCGGGTTTCGCCAAACGGGATGGTCAGCAACGCCGACCACACCTCACGCTGAAACGCGGTGCCGGCAAAGTCCAGCTCAAGCTCGAAGCGGCGCCGCTGCCCGGCGAAATATTCACCCAACTGCTGCGCGGTTTTCTGCAGCAGCGGATGCTCGTCGTCACGCAGCAGTTCACCCAAACGCACCCGGTTTGCTCGCTCCTGCTCCCACAGTACCGCAGCCAGGCGGTCATCGCGGGCGACCAGTGTAAGTACGCCAACGGGCGACGGCATGAGCGTGAATGAACTGGGCATGAGGCTGACCGTGAGCAAAGAATCAACAGCTTACTGCAATCGATGCCGAGCTAATCAAATTGAATTGTTGCGCGGGTGTGCCAGTCGATAATCATGAGCAAAGTAATCTGAAGAGGTAACAGCGATGACTATCGAAGCAGAGACACTCACCCAGCTCACCGATGTCCTGGCCCAGCAGGGGCTGACCCGTCTGGTTCAGGTTCGGTTTACACGCACCCCGTACCGGTGCAATCACAAGTGGGTCTGCGAAGTGCGCTGACGGCCTTTGCTACCCGCTGGTTTGGAGCGCATAGCTCGCGCTGAGGAAGATCAGGTTGTGCGAAGGGCGATTGGAGAACCCTTGTTGCAACCCTCACGATCTAATCTTCTTCGGCTATTTCACACATGCCATTCACCCCGCCTTTGCCGGTGAAGGACATACTCCGATTGCCATCAGGGTCGATCGACAAAGACACAGTCATGCCGTCGACCTTGGCCTCGACGAAGATGTCAGTGGATTTCTTGAGCGTGGCCTCCTTCTCGTTGATAAAGATCGGGCCGCCCTCGTTGGCACGAACTTCCACATTCCCCGGACAGGTAGCGTTCACCATCGGGATCTCCGCGTTGACGACACCCGCCAGCGATACCAATGCGATGACCAGTTGCCGAAGCCCGTTTGCAGACGCCTTGCCGTTGTCTGGCAGGAACTCCGCCGAGCGGACCAGCGCGACATGATGCGCACCCTACCGTTAGTATGGGTTGCATCGCCAGGTACTCCTGAACCCAAACCACCGACGCCAAGCCTTAGCCAGATGATCCAGTCCGACCTCGACCTGTTCGGCCCATCCCCACAGCGCTTAGCTGCGCAGACGGTCCTGCTTCCAGGTTTCGTCCTGCCTCAGCTCGAGACTCTGCTGGACGACCTGCGGCCAATCCTGCGCTCAGCTCCGTTTCGGCACATGCGCACCCCGGGTGGCCAGGCCATGGCCGTGGCCCTCACCAATTGCGGCTCGCTTGGCTGGGTCAGCGACCAGCAAGGTTACCGCTACAGCGCGCACGATCCGCTCACTCAACAGCCCTGGCCAGCGCTGCCTGAGAGCTTCCTGCAGCTCGCCCGCAACGCGGCTGAAACCGCCGGGTTTGATAACTTCATACCCGACGCCTGCCTGATCAACCACTACCTGGCCGACACCAAGCTGAGCCTGCACCAGGACCACGACGAAAACGACTTCGCCCACCCCATCGTGTCCATCTCGCTAGGATTGCCGGCGGTGTTTCTGTTCGGTGGGATGCAACGCAAGGATCCGACCCAGCGCATCGCCCTCAATCACGGTGACGTACTGGTATGGGGCGGCGAAGATCGCCTGCGCTTCCACGGGGTAATGCCGATCAAGCCCGGCACCCACCCACGGATGGGCGCACGCCGGATCAACCTCACCCTGCGCCGGGCGGGTTGACTGGCCGAGCTCAATGTTCAAGGGCAGCAGCAAAGCAATTGCACGTCCCAATCAACGGATCTGGTGTTTGTGCAGGAGTCGATAGAAGGTGGGTCGAGAGATGCCCAGCACCTTGGCGGCGATACTCAGATTATCCGAATGCCGGTTGAGCACATCGCACAAGGCCTGGCGCTCAGCACGGTGCTTGTAATCCTCCAGCGTCGCCAGAGGCTGTTCCTCGGGGACCAGCACCTGCAAACCCAGATCCTGCGCCTCGATCTGCCGGCCCTCGGCGAGCACCAGCCCACGTCGGACCCGATTGGCCAGCTCGCGCACATTGCCCGGCCACTCGTGCCGACCCATCGCGGCCAACGCACTGTCGCTGAACGAGCGCGGCCTGCGCCCGGTTTCCAAGCTGTAAAACTGGGCAAAATGGCTGGCCAGCATCGACAGATCACCGTGCCTATCGCGCAGCGGCGCCGTGACCACCTGCAGCACGTTGAGCCGGTAATACAGGTCTTCGCGAAACTTGCCGCGCTCGATGGCTTGCTCAAGGTCCACATGGGTAGCGGCCAATACCCGCACATCAACCGGGATCAGTTGATCGCCGCCAACACGCTCGATGTGCTTTTCCTGCAAAAAACGCAGCAGATTGGCCTGCAGCTCAAGCGGTAGATCGCCAATTTCATCGAGGAACAGGGTCCCACCGTTGGCTGCCTCAATGCGCCCGACCTTACGCTGGTGCGCGCCGGTGAATGCACCCTTCTCGTGGCCAAACAGCTCGGACTGGATCAGATGCTCAGGGATCGCCCCGCAGTTGATGGCGATAAACGGCCTATCGTGCCGCTGCGACTGACGGTGCAGGGTCCGCGCCACAAGCTCCTTACCGGTACCGCTCTCGCCGCGAATGAGTACTGGCGACTCGGTCGGCGCCAACTTGCCCAGCAGCTTGCGCAGCTCGCGTATCGGCCGGCTGTCACCCAGCAGTTCATGCTCGGGCTTGTCCACCTGCACTGCGCCCTTGCCACGCAGGCGGGCCATGCCGAAGGCGCGGCCGAGGGTCACCTGCACCCGGGACACGTCAAACGGCAAGGTATGAAAGTCAAAAAACCACTCGCAGACAAAGTCGCCAACGTTCTGCGCGCGCAGTTGCTCGGCATTGAGCACGGCGATCCATTCGGTGTTGCTGCGCTTGATCATGTCCTTGACCGCATCGGGCGCCTGCAGGTGCGCCGCTTGCAGGCGCAATACACCTACATCGCAAGGGTGCTCAAGCGCCGCCGCCAGGGTACAGCTGTGCACGTCCCAACCGGCACCGCGCAGGCCCGGTAACAGACGGTGGCAGTCGTCGCACGGGTCGACGATCAACAATCGACGTTGCGCTGCAGCTTCAAGCATGACCGTTCCTTGGCGCCAATTGTTGGTTTTTTAAGTAGAAACAGTACGTTGCAGCGCCCGAATTAACAGTAGCAACGAACTCCAACTTACCCAGTACCGTTGGTCTGCCGAATGCCCGCCGGAAACTCCGCTACACGCTGGCTTTTACAAATTGTTGCCGTCTGAGCCGGGCACCTGCGCGGATTGGACTATTTGCAAAAAAAATTCGTCAAGGCTGTGACTTCATCCTACTCAGCGAGCATCAGTATCCATAACCCCGCGCTACTGACCTTGGCACCTTTGATACAGCGCGGACTTACTTTCGCTGTTTGGGACCATAGAGAGACCGAACCATGAATGCCCCGCTCCGTGTCAACGAAGCACTGCTGATCGCCGACCACGCCTTCGAACCCTTCCAGTGCGTTGCCTGGGATGCACCCAACGGTACTGGTGAACTGAGCCTGGCAGTGATCGACCGGACCAACACCCGTATCGGCAGCAAGCAAGTTTCCTCGCGTATTTATTCAGACCCGGCGCAATGGGCCAGCCTGATCGAGGAAGTGCGCGCCGACCTGTGTCAGAAGGGTTATGACTTGCAACCTTGGTCAATGCCCAAGTAAGCATTTGTTCATGCCAAAAGTGCGTGCCTGGCGCGCACTTTTGGCAACTCGCAGTGTGCCTTGATGGCAACTCTCTGATTAGCGCGACATCCTGTCGCAGCCGCCATTTGTGCAGCCTTTATATATCAGGGCAGCCGCTTGAAGTGCTCGATATGCTGATACTCGGCCTGCAATTGCTGCGCTAGCATTCTGCCTTTACCGACTCGCACTGGCGCCAATTCCATGTCGATCAACCAGGTCGTGCAGGGCATCGGCTGTAGCGCGCCCCAGCGTTGCAGGCGACCATCGGTAAACACCAGGCAACGCTGGACCTCCTGCGGATGACGCTGGTGTCGTGCCTGCAGCCATTGCCGAGCTTGCTCCAGCGCGCTGATCAGCGGCGTGCCGCCACCCGCGCCGAGGGCCTGCAACCAGGGCTGCAGCGCCGCCGAAGCTTTCAGCCCATGCCGCTGCCACTGGGCCGAACGGCCACTGGCAGTCAGCAGGGCCAGACGTGCGCGTTGGCGATAGGCTTGATCGAACAGCTCGGCAAGCACGCCCTTGGTCTGGGCAAGCGCCTGATGACGGCGGGTTGACGCCGAGGCATCGACAATCACCAGCCACAGCTCTGTCGGTTGGCCCAGACGCTGCTGCCAGCACAAATCACCACGCTGCCTTGGCCGGCCTTTGAGCAGCGTCGCCGGCCAGGCGACACGCCCGGCACCGGCCTTGCGCGCCTGTCCACGCGCCTCACCGCGCAAGCTGCCTGGCCGGGGCTTGGCATCCGCCGCGGACACACCTTGCTGACGGATGCTCAGGGCTTTTTTGCCCAGTTTGGTACCTCACGCCGCGGCCCGGCTGCAATCGGTTGGGCTGGCAGTGCACCACTGTCGCCGCCCTGCCCCGCGCTGGCAGTGCTGCTGGCTGGCGACTGCGCCGGCGCTGGGCTTGGCGGTTGCTGGGCTGGGGCTTCGCGGCGGCGATGGCGCAAGGCAAACTCGGCCACGGCGGTAATGTCTTCTTCATCGATGTGCTTGCTGCCGCGCCAGGCAGCGTGAGCACGGGCAGCTCGCAGCCAGACCAGATCAGCGCGCAGGCCATCGACACCGGCAGCAAAACAGCGTTCGGTGATCCAGGCCAGCGCCTGGTCATCCAGCGCAATCTGTTCCAGGCACGCGCGCGCTGCCTGGCAGCGCTCGCGCAGGTCCTGCTGGGCACCGGCCCACTCGGCGCAGAAGCCTTGCGGATCGCTGTCGAAGGCCAGGCGCCGGCGGATGATCTGCTGGCGTGCCTGCGGCTCGGGCAACTCGTCCAGCGACACGTTCAGGCCGAAGCGATCAAGCAGTTGCGGGCGCAGTTCGCCCTCCTCCGGGTTCATCGTGCCGATCAAGACGAACCGCGCCGAATGACGATGAGAGATGCCGTCACGCTCGATGCGGTTGGTGCCGCTGGCGGCGACGTCCAGCAGCAGGTCAACCAGCGGATCGGGCAGCAGGTTGACTTCGTCGACATACAGCACGCCGCCATCGGCGTGGGCCAGCACCCCAGGGGAAAACTGCGCTTTGCCCTGGCCCAGCGCGGCGTCGAGGTCCAGCGTGCCGACCAGACGCTCTTCGGTAGCGCCCAGCGGCAAGGTAACGAAGGGTGGCTGCTGCTCGGCGCTGCCGAGCAGGTCTGCCAGGCCACGGGCCAGGGTACTCTTGGCCATACCGCGCGGGCCTTCGATCAGCACGCCGCCGATCTTTGGGTCGATTGCGGTCAGGCACAACGCCAGCTTGAGCGCGTCGGCGCCGACCACAGCGGCCAGTGGAAACTGCATCGGTTCAGTCATTTCAATGGTCTTCCTCACCTTCGAGCAACTGCTCCTCAAGGGCTTCACGGTAACTGCCGGGTTCTTCCCAAAGGCCGCGCTGCTGGGCCTCCAGCAAGCGCTCGGTCAGGTCGCGCAGGGCCTCGGGGTTGTGCTCGCGCATGAATTCACGGGTCGCCGGGTCAAGCACATAGGCCTCGGCCAGCGCCTGATAATGATGGTCGTCGATCAGGTGCGTGGTGGCGTCGAAGGCGAACAGATTGTCGACCGTCGCTGCCAGCTCGAACGCGCCTTTGTAGCCGTGGCGCTTGGCGCCGTCGATCCACTTGGGGTTCAGCGCCCGCGCACGGATAACCCGGTTGAGCTCTTCCTTGAGCGTGCGGATGCGTGGTCGGTCGACTTGGCTGTGATCGCCGTGATAGCTCGCTACCGCCTCGCCGTGCAAGGTCTCGGCCGCGGCCAGCATGCCGCCCTGGAACTGGTAATAATCGTTGGAATCGAGCAGGTCGTGCTCGTGGTTGTCCTGATTCTGCAGCACTGCCTGCACCTGGCCAAGCCGCGTGGCGAACTGGGCCCGCGCGGGGGTACCCTCGTCACTGGCACCGTAAGCGTAGCCGCCGTAATTGAGGTAGACCTCGGCCAGGTCCTTGCGGTCCTGCCACAAACGGCCGTCAATGGCGTTCTGCACCCCGGCTCCATAGGCACCGGGCTTGGCGCCGAACACCCGCCAACCAGCCTGGCGCGCAGCCTGCTCGGCTTCGATGCCTTGCTCGATCAGGGCCTGACGCTCAGCCCGCACGCGAGCCGCCAGCGGGTTGAGGTGATCTGGCTCGTCCAGTGCTGCCACCGCCTGCACGGCGGCGTCGAACAGCCGGATCAGATTACCGAATGCATCACGGAAGAACCCTGACACACGCAGGGTGACGTCAACCCTTGGCCGATCGAGCAGGCTCACCGGCAGGATCTCGAAGTCGTCGACGCGCTGGCTGCCGGTGGCCCACACCGGGCGCACGCCCATCAAGGCCATTGCCTGGGCGATGTCATCGCCACCGGTGCGCATTGTCGCAGTGCCCCAGACCGACAAGCCGAGTTGGCGCAGGTGGTCGCCGTGATCCTGCAAATGCCGCTCAAGGATCAGGTTGGCCGAGGCAAAGCCCAGTCGCCACGCAGTGGTGGTGGGCAGGTTTCGCACATCGACGGTATAGAAGTTGCGCCCAGTCGGCAGCACATCAAGCCGGCCGCGGCTCGGCGCGCCACTGGGGCCTGCCGCGACGAAGCGCCCAGCCAGTGCTGCGAGCAGGCCCTCCAGCTCGGCGCCGCCGCAGCTGTCGAGGTTTGGCGCGACAACCGAGAGCAGTTCTTCAAGCACCTGGGCCACGCCCTGCCATTGTTGTTCGGTGGGCAGCTCCAAGCTGCCGGCCAGCGTTTGCTCGATCAACGTCAGCGCCAGTTGCTCCAGGCGCTCACGCGTATCGCCGTGGGTGCGCCAGGCGGCCTTGTCCAACGCCTGCAACATGGCCGGCCGGGGCCCTTGCCAAGGCTGGCCGAGGTCGCAGTCGAGTGGGTCGAAGCCGAGTTCGAAGGCTTTGCCCAGAGCACGAATAAGGCTGGCGTTGCCGCCTTTGCCGTCAGCGCGCTCGACCCGCAGCAACGCCAGCAGCGTATCGCTGCGCAGGCGGCCTTGCGGCGATTGGCCGAACACGTGCAAACCATCGCGAATCTGCGACTCTTTCAAGTCGCACAAATAAGTATCGAGGCGCGGCAACCACACGGCAGCATCATCCAGCTGACCTTCAAGCTGCAGCTCTCGGTCGATATGGTTGGCCTTGACCAGCGCCAGGATGTCGCGCTGCAGCTCTTGCGCACGGCGCGGATCAAGCAGCTGGGCTTCGTAGTATTCATCGGCCAGCTGTTCGAGGTCGCGCAGCGGGCCGTAACTCTCGGCGCGGGTCAGCGGCGGCATCAGGTGGTCGATGATCACCGCCTGGGTGCGGCGTTTGGCCTGGGCGCCCTCGCCCGGGTCGTTGACGATAAACGGATAGATGTTCGGCATCGGCCCCAGCAGCGCGTCGGGCCAGCACTGCGCCGACAAACCGACACCCTTGCCCGGCAACCACTCGAGGTTGCCATGCTTGCCGACATGAATGACCGCGTCGGCTGCATAAGCGTGGCGCAGCCAGAAATGAAATGCCAGGTAGCCATGCGGCGGAACCAGATCCGGGTCGTGGTAGACCGCACTGTGATCGACCTGATAACCGCGCGCCGGCTGGATACCGACGAAGATCTGCCCAAAGTGCAGGCCCGCGACCATCATGCGGCCGCTGCGGCACATCGGATCCGTCTCAGGGGCGCCCCAACGGGCGAGCACGGCGGCCTGGTTGTCTGCCGGCAACCGAGCGAACGCGGCATGGTAGTCGGCAAGGCTGAGGCTCTGCGCACACGGGCGCTGATCGAGATTGTCGAGGTCGTTGGTCACGCCGCCGAGCAAGTGCTGGATCAGCGCGGTGCCGGTGGCCGGCAGCTCGTCCAGCGGATAACCCGCAGCGCGCATCGCCTCAAGGATGTTCAAGGCCGCACCCGGCGTGTCCAGACCAACACCGTTACCAATCCGGCCATCGCGGGTCGGGTAGTTGGCGAGGATCAGCGCCACGCGCTTTTGCCCGTTCGGCAAGCGCGCCATCGCGACCCAGCGCCGGGCCAGTTCAGCGACGAAGTCCATGCGTTCCGGGTGGGCGCGATAGCACACCACATCCGCCTGGCTGCGCTCACTGCGCCAGGCCAGGTCCTTGAAGCTGACCGGCCGGGTGATGATCCGCCCGTCCAGCTCCGGCAACACGATGTGCATGGCCAGGTCACGGGCGCCGAGGCCCTGCTCGCTGGTTTCCCAGCCCAGTTGGTTGTCCTGCGCGCAGATCGCCTGCAACACTGGCACGTCCCGGCGCAGCGGCCGCGCATTGGGGCGCTCGGGGCTGGACAAGGCAAAGCCGGTGGTGTTGATCACTACCTCGGCTTCGACCTCATCCATCCACGCTTCCACCTGATCGAGACAGGCCCGCTCCTTGAGGCTGGCTACAGCGATCGGCAAAGGGTTGAGCCCCGCCAACTGCAGACGCTGACAGAACACGTCGATAAACGCGGTGTTGGCCGCCTGCAGGTGCGAGCGGTAGAACAGCAGCGGCGCCACCGGCAGCGCAGGGTCCCAGTCGGCGTACCAGTCCGGCAACTGCGCACTGGCCATGGCTGGGTGGTAAACCACGGTACGGGCCAGCGCTTCCGGCTCCTGCCAGGCGTAGTCGCGCTGGAACCACAGGTTGCCCACGCAGTTGAACAGGTTCAGCGCGTTGGCCTTGCCGCCCTGGCGCAGGTAGTGCCAGAGGCGCTCGGCCTGCTCGCTGCTGACTGTGCTCAGGCCGGTGAGCTCCGGGTCGGGGCGATCATCGCCCGGGACCATGATCACCTGGACCCCGCGCGCCGCCAGCTCGACCAATTGCTCGATGCCATAGCGCCAGTAGCCGACGCCACCATGCAGCGATATCAGGATCAACTTGGCGTGGCGCAGCACCTGGTCGACATAAAGGTCGACCGAGGCATGGTTCTGCACCTGCATCGGGTTGGCCAGGCGCACGCTGGGGTAGTCGCCAGGCAGCTGCTCGGCGGTTTCGGCGAGCAGCGCCAGGTGCGAGTCACCGCTGCACAGAATGACCAGCTCGGCGGCAGTCTGGCCCAGGTCGGCAATACTGTCGTCTGGTACAAAACCACCGGGCTGGGTGCGCAACAGGTGCATGGATCAGCCTTCCAGAGCCTGACGCAGGCGCGCTTCGAGCTGGCTGGCGTCAAGCTCCTGGCCGATCAGCACCAGCCGCGTGATGCGCGCTTCGTCAGCGCCCCAGGCGCGGTCGAAATGCTTGTCGAAACGGGTGCCCACGCCCTGAATCAGCAGACGCATCGGCTTGCCCGGGATGGCCGCGAAGCCTTTCACGCGCAGGATGCCAAACTCCACCACCAGCTGGTTGAGGGCCGCCAGCAGCAAGCGCTCATCGGCCTCCGGCAAGTCCAGCGAGATAGAGTCGAAGGCATCATGGTCGTGATCGTCATGATCATCGTCGTCATGATGGCTGTCGTGATGAGTACGGCGGCCATCGATATGTGCTTCCGATTCGGCGCCCAGACCGAGCAGCACGTCCAGCGGCAGGCGGCCGCTGCTGGCTTCGATGACCTTGACCGCCGGCGGCAGCTCCTCGGACACTTCAGCGCGGACCTTGGCCAGGCCTTCGGCGTCGATCAGGTCGGCCTTGTTCAATACCACCAGGTCAGCGCTGGCCAACTGGTCGGCAAACAGTTCGTGCAGCGGCGACTCATGATCCAGGTTCGGGTCGAGCTTGCGCTGGGCATCGACCTGGTCAGGGAACGCTGCGAAGGTGCCTGCAGCCACTGCCGGGCTGTCGACCACGGTGATCACCGCATCGACCGTGCAGGCGTTGCGGATTTCTGGCCACTGGAAGGCTTGCACCAGCGGTTTGGGCAAGGCCAGGCCGCTGGTTTCGATGAGGATGTGGTCGAGATCACCGCGACGCGCAACAAGCTCGCGCATGACCGGGAAGAACTCTTCCTGCACGGTGCAGCACAGGCAGCCGTTGGCCAGCTCGAAGACCCGCCCGTAGGCCTCTTCTTCGGTGCAGCCGATGGTGCATTGTTTGAGGATTTCGCCGTCTATACCGAGCTCGCCGAACTCGTTGACGATCACCGCGATGCGCCTGCCCTGGGCGTTGTCGAGCATGTGCCGCAGCAACGTGGTTTTGCCCGAACCGAGGAAGCCGGTGACGATGGTGACGGGGAGTTTGGCCAGTGTTTTCATGGATGCGTGTGCCCTTGGCAGAATGGCGCGGGCATGCAGGACGAGCGCCGCAGGCTGTCACAGCCGGGCTTGTTCGCCTCCGGATCACCCCGCCCGGATTAAAGTCGAAATCATCTCGAGGCAGGTCTCCTGGCTTGCACCGCACCGGCGCCGGGCCGGTTGGATGACGCCTTCCCGCGCAAGGCGCAGTGGCTGTGTCGATCCTGATCAGTGCTTACAGTTGCGGGGGCAGCCGCGGCTTGACCGCGTTCCCGTCTTAGCTCCGGACATGCCGGAGAACCTCGAAGCAGACAAGGCTACGCACCCCGGCGGCAAGCTGCAAGCGGCTTGAGGGGCTGTCATCTGCCTTATATAGGCGGCTGAATGCACGCTGCCGTGCACTTGTCACTTGCAGCGCGCCGCTGCGGCATGGTTTGCTAGCGCCTTGCGTTCAGGTGCCCCTATGGGGTGAAACGGGAAACCGGTGCGTCGCTGGCCTCAATAGAGAGCCCGACTACTCCGGTGCTGCCCCCGCAACGGTAAGCGAGCGAAGTGTCTTGACCACTGTGCCAGGCTGTAGGGCATGGGAAGGTGACGCTTTTCAAGGAGCCCTGCTCCTCCTCGTGAGCCCGGAGACCGGCCTGCGTAGTCGAATATAAACACCCCGCGGTGGGCGGGCGCTGTCGCATTTGCCCTGGGCCATCCACGCCCGGGGCTGGTGCGCTTGCCCCCTGCCTATAACAAGCAGAGGAATGCGTCATGCCCATCACCAGCGCCAAATCCAGCATCGCCACCCCCGTCAGCCTCAGTCAACGTCTGCTCGTCGCCGTCGGCGCCAGCCTGGTTGGCCTGTGCCTGGTGTACTTCGCCGGTTTCTCGCACATCGAGGCGGTGCACAACGCAGCCCACGATACGCGCCACAGCGCTGCCTTCCCCTGCCACTGAGTAGCCTCGCATGATTACGCGTATTGCCCGCACTGCCGGGTTCAGCGGCCTGCTCGCCGCCCTGCTGCTGACCCTGCTGCAAAGCTTCTGGATCAGCCCGTTGATCCTCGAAGCTGAAACCTTCGAGAGCCCCGCCCCGACTGCCCAGCATGAGCATGGCGAAAGCGCCGTTGCTGCCCACGAACACAGCGCCGAAGCCTGGGCGCCTGAGGACGGCTGGCAGCGCGTGCTGGCCACCACCGGCGGCAACCTGGTGGTCGCGGTCGGCTTTGCCCTGATGCTGGCAGCGCTGTACAGCCTGCGCGAGCCCAACCGGGTCGCCACCGGAGCGTTGTGGGGCCTGGCCGGCTTTGCCGTGTTCTGCCTGGCGCCAACCTTGGGTTTGCCGGCCGAGCTGCCGGGCACTGCAGCGGCCGACCTTGGTCAACGTCAGACCTGGTGGATCGGCACCGCGGCCGCCACCGCGGTCGGCCTGGGCCTGATCGTATTTGCCCAGCACTGGCTGCTGAAGGTCGTCGGCGTACTGCTGTTGGCGCTGCCACACGTGATCGGCGCGCCGCAGCCAAGCGTGCATGAAAGCCTCGCGCCTGAGGCTCTGGCAACCCAGTTCAAGATCGCCTCGTGGCTGACCAACGCCGCCTTCTGGGTCGCGCTTGGCCTGCTCAGTGCGTGGCTGTTCCGCCGTTCGCAGCAGGCCTGATGGCTGACCCGCTACCCGCCGTGTACGTCGGCTTTGGCTGCCGCAAAGGCTGCCCGGCCGACGATCTTGAAGCGCTGTTGCAACAGGGCCTCGCCAGCTTGGGCTTACCCGTGCAGGCATTGCAGGGCATCGCCAGTATCGATTTGAAAGCCAATGAAACTGGCCTGCATGAGCTGGCCGCTAGCCTGCAACTGCCGCTGCGTTTTTTTTGCGCCGAGCAGTTGCAACGGTTTGCCCCGCAACTGAGCCGGCGTTCGGCTACAGCCTTCGCCCACAGCGGCTGCTGGGGCGTAGCCGAAAGCACCGCCCTGGCCCTGGCCGCGCATACTCACGGCAGCGCGCGGCTGGTGCTCACCCGGCTAACGTTGGCGGGCGCTACCCTCGCCCTCGCCAGTGCTGGATAATCGCCTCCATTTTATTTGCAAGGATTTGCCATGACGGTCTACTTCATCGGCGCCGGCCCGGGCGATCCGGAACTGATCACGGTCAAAGGCCAGCGCCTGATCCGGCAGTGCCCGGTGATCATCTACGCGGGCTCGCTGGTCCCTGCCGCCGTGCTCGAGGGTCACAGCGCCGAAACTGTCATCAACAGCGCCGAACTGCACCTTGAGCAGATCATCGACGCCATGCGCAGCGCACACGCGATGGGCCACGATGTCGCGCGGGTGCACAGTGGTGACCCTAGCCTGTACGGCGCCATCGGCGAGCAGATCCGTCACCTGCGCGAGCTGGGCATCGACTACCAGATCATCCCCGGGGTCACCGCGACTGCCGCCAGCGCTGCGCTGCTAGGCTGTGAGCTGACGCTGCCGGGCATCGCCCAAACGGTGATCCTCACCCGTTACGGCGACAGCTCGCCGATGCCCGCCGGCGAACAACTCGGCGATCTGGCCCAACATGGCAGCACCCTGGCGATCCACCTCGGCGTCACGCACCTGCCACGGATCGTTGCAGAGCTGCTGCCGCATTACGGCGCTGACTGCCCGGTTGCGGTCATCCATCGCGCCACCTGGCCTGATCAGGACTGGGTCAAAGGCACGCTGGCGGATATCGTCGAACTGACCAGCGCACGGGATTTTCGCCGAACCGCGTTGATCCTTGTCGGCCATGTATTAGGGGATACGCCATTCGCTGAATCGGCTCTGTACCGGGCCGGCCACGCTCACCTGTATCGCCCCGGCAACAGCTGATTGCCAGCGCCGCCAGCGCGGAGCAGACTCGACCAACCTTGTCGCTATCGGAGCACCACCCATGCTGGAACTACGCCCCAACTGTGAATGCTGCGCGGTCGAGCTGCCCGGCGACAGCCTGGATGCAATGATCTGCTCGTTCGAATGCACGTATTGCCGTAGCTGTGCCGAACAACGTCTGCATGGACGCTGCCCGAACTGCGCGGGTCAGCTGCAAAGCCGGCCGACCCGCGTTGGTGACGCACTGAGTAACAACCCCGCCTCCACTCAGCGCGTCATCAAAGACCACGCGCCCTGCGCCTGATTCCTACCGCCTGCAGGCCGGTAAGGCCTGCCGCATCCGGATTGTTACCGGGGTTTTTGTAGGAATTTTCCTCAGAATCACCTGGTTTATTCATCACGCCTATACTCGGCATTACCATGGACTGAGAATCGACGTATCTTGCGCGCTGCCTGGGGTTTGCGGATCACCCCTCAGGCACGTTCCTGTGTGATTCAGGCAACGGACCCTCTTCACCACAGGAGCTAGCGATGACAACCGTGCTGCTGGTCGATGACCACCCAATCGTTCTAACGGCCGTACGCATGCTGCTTGAGCGCGAACGTTTTCGCGTCATTGGCACCGCCGAAGACGGTAAGCAAGCCGTGGAACTGGCCCGCAAACTCTCTCCGCAGGTGGTCATCGTCGACATCGGCCTGCCCGAGCTGGACGGCATGGAGGTGATCAAGCGCCTGCAGCTGCTGGACCCACCACCCAAGATTATGGCTCTGACCGGGCAACCTGCCGACCTCTACGTCAGGCGTTGCCTGGACGCCGGGATTGGTGCTTTCGTCAACAAGAACGAGGACATCGAGTCGGTGGTATTCGCCCTCAAGGCACTGATGAAGGGCTACTCGACCTTTCCGCAGATGTCGGTCAACAGCAACTCGCTGGAGTCCGAAAACGCCCGGCTGAACAGCCTGTCCAACCGCGAGATGGAGGTGCTGCGCAGGCTTGCTCGGGGCGAGAACAACAAGGCTATTGGCGAGTCAATGAACCTTAGCGCCAAGACCATCAGCACCTACCGCGGACGCATCATGGAGAAGCTCAAGTCGGAGTCGCTGGTGGAAATGGTCGATCTGGCCAAGCGCAACAGCGTCAACTGAAGCCTTACGCCATGAACGGCCTGCGCGCACTGCTACTCCTGATCAGCCTGAGCGGCGTGCCTGCGGCCGTGCTCGCTGACAGTCAGCCACGGCAGTTGCTGGCGCGCTCGACCAGTGCTGCAGCCCCACTGGAGCTGGCCGTCGATGACCGCGAGTGGCTCAACCAGCGCAAGGTACTGCTACTCGGCAGTTCAGGGCCGGATTACCTGCCGTTTGAGATCAACATCACCCCCGCCGATCATGAAGGGCTCAATGCTGATTATGCCGGTTTGATCGGCGAGCAGTTGGGCATAGCCGTTCAAGTGCAGCGTTTTGACAGCCGCGAACAGGCCATCAAAGCCTTGCAGGACGGGCAAATCGATCTGCTCGGCAGCTCCAACGCAACCGAAGCCAGCAATGCCGAGCTTACCTTGAGCCAGGCCTATGCAGACGACCTGCCGGTGATCGTCGCTCGACAGGACCAGGCCCTGCGCCATGGCGATGACCTGGCCGGGCTGCGGCTGGCGATGGTCGACCATTACCTGCCGGCCAGTTCGGTCAAGGCCCAGTATCCGCAGGCGCAGCTGCAACTTTATCGCTCGACCTTGAGCGGCTTGTCTGCGGTCGCCATGGGCGACGCCGACGTCTACCTGGGCGACGCCATCAGCACCGACTACCTGATCGGCAAGAGCTACCAAGGCCAGGTGCGCATCGACCATTTCTCGGCGCTGCCCGGCGGCTCGTTCGCCTTCGCGACGCGCCGCGACAACTCGCGCCTGCTCAGGTTGCTCAACCAAGCCCTGAACCGCATCAGCGACAGCGAGCGGCTGAACATTCTGCGTCGCTGGAGCAGCGGCAACACCAGCCTCCTGCTCCAGCGCCTTAACACCCCGCTGACCCCTGCCGAACAACACTGGATCGAACATAACCGCAGCGTCCAGGTGCTGGTCACGCCGTCCCTGGCGCCGCTGACCTTCAACGACGCCGAGCAACGCCCCAGCGGGGTCGCCCTTGATCTGCTCAAGCAGATCAGCTTGCGCACCGGGCTGGATTTTCAGATCAGCGAAGTGGATGCCGTCCAGGAGATGGTTGACCAACTGCTGCGGGGCGAGGCGCAAATGATCGGCGCGATCGGTTACGGCAGCGAGCGCGCGGCACGTTTGCGCTTCACTCGCCCCTACCTGGTCAGTCCGCGGGTGCTGGTCACCCGCGCCGGCAACCCCGGCAGCACTCCGGCGGCATTGATCGACAACCGCCGGATCGCAGTGGTGCGTGGCTCTCCGCTGGGTGCACTGGTGCAGCGCCAACATCCACAGGCCAAGCTGGTGGAAGTCGATTCACCACTGGGGCTGATGGAAGCGGTGGCCAACGGTGAAGCAGAAGTCGCCTTGAGCAGCCATATCAATGCGCGCTACTACATAGATCATGTGTTCAAGAATCGCCTGCGCATTGCCGCCTTGTTTGGCGAGGAACCGGCGCTGGCGGCCTTTGCCATGGCTGCCAATCAGCCGGAGCTGCATGCGATTATCGACAAGGCGCTGCTGAGCATACCGCCCGACGAATTGGATCAACTGGTCAACCGATGGCGCAACACCACCCTGGTCAGTGACAGCCCATGGCGCAATTATCGCAGCCTGGCCTTGCAGGTGCTGGTTCTCGGCGGCGTGCTGCTGGCCGGTGTCGTGTTCTGGAACACCTACCTGCGCAAGCTGATCCAGCAGCGCACCGAGGCCCAACGGGCGTTGCAGGCGCAACTGCTCCTCAGTCGAGGCCTGCTTGAGCAGCTACGCCAGGCCAAGGACGCTGCCGAGCAGGCCAGTCAGGCTAAAAGCACCTTCCTGGCCACCATGAGCCACGAGATTCGCACGCCAATGAACGCGGTTATCGGCTTGCTGGAGCTGGCCCTGGAAGATGGCGCTCGCAGCGACCCACTGACCTTGCAGACTGCCCACGATTCAGCGATTGGTCTACTTGAGCTGATTGGCGACATCCTCGACATCTCGCGCATCGAAGCTGGCCACATGACCCTGACACCGGTGCCGACCGATCTGATCGAGCTGGTCCGTGCCAGCTTGCGCGTATTTGACGGCAATGCCCGGATCAAACGCCTGCAACTGCGCAGCGAGCTGCCTGAGCAGCCACTCTGGGTGCTGGTCGATCCGCTGCGTTTCAAGCAGGTCCTGGCCAATCTTCTGAGCAATGCGATCAAGTTCACCGACCGCGGCGAGATCCTCGTCAGCCTCACCTGCGCGCCGGCCTCGGCAGAGCTGCTGCAACTGAGCCTATGCGTGCAAGACAGTGGCGTGGGTATCAACCCCGTCAACCAGGCGCGCCTGTTCAACAGCTTTGCCCAGGTCGACGGCCCACGCGCCCAGCAAGGTGCAGGGCTGGGCCTGGTGATCAGTCGCAGCCTGGCCCAACTGATGGGCGGCACGCTGGACCTGCAAAGCGTCGAGGGCCTGGGCACACGCGTCGAGGTCAGCCTGGCGCTGCCCAGCGCAACGCCTGCATCGCAGCCGCAGACCAGCGAGGCCACCCAGCAGCAACCCGGCCAACCTCTGCGCATTCTGGTGGTCGACGACTACCCGGCCAACCTGCTGTTGCTCGACAAACAACTGAGCAGCCTGGGTCATCAGGTGACGTTGGCTGAAAACGGCCAACTGGCCCTGACCAGCTGGCAAGCCGGCGAGTTCGATCTGGTTATCACCGACTGCAGCATGCCGGTCATGGATGGCCATGAGCTCAGCCGCAGCATTCGCGCGCTGGAGCGCGCAAGTGGTCAGCCTGCCTGCACCATCATCGGCGTCACCGCCAACGCACAGGCCGAGGAGCGCGCCCGCTGCCTGGACAGCGGCATGAACGACTGTCTGTTCAAGCCGATCGGGCTGCATACCCTCAAGGCGCACCTGCCGCGCCGCGCTTTGAATCCGCCGAGTCCGCGCCCAAGCGGGTTCGACATCGAGCAGTTGCGCAACTTGACCCAAGGTGACGAGCAGCTGATCAGACGTCTGCTCGAGCAACTGGCACGCAGTGCCGCTGAAGACCTCGCCGCCCTGCACGCATTGGGCGCAAACCCGCCGAGCGCTGCGCTACGCGACCTTGCTCATCGGATCAAGGGCGGCGCGAAAATGCTCAAGGTGCGCGGGGTCGTGCGCGACTGCGAGACCCTCGAGCAGGCCCTGGCCGCAGACCAACCCAGCGCAGCCGCCCGGCAGCAGTTGCAGGCAAGCCTGCACACGTTGCAAGGTGAACTGCGCGCAGGGCTCAATGCAATTGCAGAGTCGAACTGATCTGACCGATTGCATCGACCACATGCCGCGAGCCTTGCTGGATCTCCAGAATGACCGTGCCCGCCTCGTTGACCAATTGCACACCTCGGCCGGTGTGCGACAAGCTCGATTGCATGCTGGCGACCGCAGTCAATGACAAGTCGTGGTTCTGCCTGACCACATCGACGATTTCCAGGGTGGCCTTGCTGGTGCGCGCAGCCAGATTACGCACTTCATCGGCTACCACAGCGAAACCACGGCCGTGCTCACCGGCGCGCGCCGCTTCGATTGCGGCGTTGAGCGCAAGCAGGTTGGTCTGGTCGGCAATGCCGCGAATGGTCAATACAATCTGGCCGATGATCTCAGACTGCTTGCTCACGGCATCGATGGTCCGCGCAGCGTCGCTCAGCTCCTGAGAGATTTGTTCGATCACCTGCACGGTCTGCTGCACCACCTCGCTGCCTTTGCGCGCGCAGGCGTCAGTCTGCACCGAGCTGGCGTGGGCAGCATCGGCGGCGCTTTGCTGAGTGCTGACCTGGGCGGTGATGTCGCTGGCGAACTTGACCACTTTGACCAACCGGCCCTTGTTATCGAAGATCGGGTTGTATGAAGCCTCCAGGTAGACAACCTGGCCTTGCTTGTTGATTCGCTCGAAACGGTGCGAATGGTACTCACCGCGGTTAAGCGACGCCCAGAACTCGCGGTATTCAGCCGACTCACGCTCATGGGCGAGGCAGAACAGTCCATGATGACGGCCCACCACTTCTTCGAGCCGGTAGCCCATGGTTTGCAGGAAGTTGGCATTGGCAGTCAGCACCCTCCCCTGTGGTGTGAATTCGATCACTGCCATGGATCGGCCGATCGCCTGCAGCAGGGCTTCGCTTTCGTGCTCGTCGTGGATTCGCTGAGTAATGTCAGAGGCGACCTTGATCACACTGGTGACGCGCTGTTGTTCATCCAGCACGGGCATGTAACTGGCTTGCAGCCAGACCTCGCGGCCAGCCTTGTCTACGCGCTCGAAGGTACCGCTGATGGCCTCGCCTCTGCCCAGCGCTTGCCACAATTGCTGGTAGGCCGGGCTTTTTGCGTACTCCGGATCGCAGAACAGGCGGTGATGCTTGCCCGCGATTTCCTGGGCGCTATAGCCCAATGCCTGGCAGAATTTATCGTTGGCGGCAATGATAGTACCGTCGCCGGTGAACTCGATCATGGCCATCGACCGACTGATCGCGGCCAGTCTGGCCTCCATCCCCACCAAGGCCTGATGACAGCGCTGGATTTCGACGATATCGGATTTGCGATGGTAATCGAACATGACGCCGGGCTCCTTGCATGGACGGGGTGCCCTCAGCATAGATCGCCGGCGAAGCGGCGCAAGGCCGCTGATATCACCTTGGAATCAGCCGCTTCAGGTGCTTTCCCGAACCATCAGCTCAAAGCCCAGATCCTGACGCGTGGCGCCCACCCGCTTGCCATCGAGCATCGCCAGCAGTGCTTGCGCCGCGGCCCGACCAACGGCAGCACGCGGGGTCCGGATCGAGGTCAGAGGCGGCACCATGTGCGCAGAACCTGGCAGGTCGTTGAAGCCGACCATGGCCACTCGTTGCGGCACCGCGATGCCTTGGCGCAGAGCCTGCAGGACTGCGCCCTGAGCGAGGTCATCGTTACAGAAGAACACCCCGTCGACTTCCGGTGCCTGTGCCATCAAGCGGCTGAACAGTTCACCGCCAAGACCAATTGACGAGGGCTGTGCGGCCAGTAGCTCAAGTTCGGGCGCTTGCAATCCGGCCTCGAGCAACGCCTGGCGAAAGCCTGCGGCGCGCTGCATCACCCGCGGGTCGAGCTGCGCGGCAATGAACGCCAGGCGGCGCCGACCGCGCTCGATCAAATGGCGCGCGGCTGCGTAACCGGCCTGCTGCTGGGAAAACCCCACCGACACCGCATCCGCCCGCTCCCCCAGCTCCATCATGTGCACACAGGGCACTCGGCTGGCCGCGAGCAAATGGCGCGAACCTTCGGTGCGATCAAAGCCGGTCAGCAGTACGCCACAGGGCTGATAGGCGAGGTAGTTGCGGATCAGGTTCTCTTCTTCATCGACGTCGTAATGATAGTTGCCGATCAGCACTTCGAGACCGCGCGGACGCATCACTGCGTGGATCGCTTCGAGGGTATCGATGAACAGCTGGTTGGACAGTGACGGGATCAATACCACCACCGAATGGCTGCGCGCCGAGGCCAGGGCGCGGGCTGCCGGGTTGGCGATGTAACCCAGGGCAGCCGCGGCAGCGAGTACTTTTTCCACTAGATCGGGGGCCACGGTGGCGACCCCGCGCAACGCCCGCGAGGCCGTTATCGGTGAAACGCCGGAGAGCCTGGCGACTTCTGCCAGGGTGGGACGACCAGTAGTGCGGGAGCCGGTACGAGACATGGGTGTTGTAATTTTACTACTTGCCAAGGGTGGGGAACGGCAACTAAGGTAGCGCTGTCCCAGGACACAGGCAATGTAATCTTTATCAGTTGCCCTGCGTCGAGCGACCATACTGCGTTAGACAAGACCAATAACATCCGGGAGGGTGGCGCCCACACACCGACGTCCATGTCGAGACAGCGCTATCTTACCTGCAGGAGGTACTGATGAACTCTCCCCTGTCCGCGATCGTGGTGATGGGTGTAGCAGGCTGTGGCAAGAGCTGCATCGGCGCTGCCATTGCCGCTCGCAGCGGCGGTCGGCTGATCGAAGGCGATGCTTTTCACCCCGCTGCCAATATCGAAAAAATGAGCGCTGGCGTGCCGCTCGATGATGCCGACCGTGCCGGCTGGCTGGTGCTGCTCGGCCAGGAACTACAGGCCACGCTCAAGGCCGGCGAACGCCCCATCCTGACCTGCTCTGCGCTGAAGCGCCGCTATCGCGATGCGTTGCGTGAAGCCGTGCCTGAACTGGGCTTCGTGTTCCTCGAACTGACCCCTGCCGAGGCCGAGAAGCGCGTGCTGGCCCGTCCTGGTCACTTCATGCCGGCCAGCCTTATCGAAAGCCAGTTCGCCGCCCTTGAATCCCCACGTGGTGAGCCGCTGACCCTGGCGCTGGATGCTACCCGTCCGGTGGCCGCGCTGGCCGAAAGCGTGCACGACTGGCTAAAGCCCTGCGGTGAGCGGACGTTAGCGCGGATCGCCTGAGCGGCGGTTTACCGGCTCACCAAAGACAGCGCTGTCTCGACGTTAAAACCCGCTAGAAGTTCAATAACGCTACGCCTAACAACAAAGATAAAACCGAGGCTCATTAATCATGTTCGGACTGGCTACCGATACCTTCCTGCTACTCGATGCCCTGGTGACCATCATCGGGCTCATCCTGCTGATCACCCATTTCAAGGTGCATCCTTTTGTTGCGCTGACCCTGGCTGCGGGCTTTCTCGGCCTGACCTCGGGCATGCCCGTGGCCAAGGTCATGAAGTCGTTTCAGGACGGCTTTGGCGGCGTGCTGGGCTTTGTCGGCATCGTGCTTGCTCTGGGCACCATGCTCGGCAAGCTGATGGCCGACTCCGGCGGCGCTGACCAGATCGCGCAGACCCTGATCCGCGCCTTCGGCAAACAGAAGGTGCACTGGGCAATGATGTTCGCCGCATTTCTGGTGGGCATCCCGCTGTTCTTCGAAATCGGCTTTGTACTGCTGATCCCGCTGGTGTTCATCGTGGCCCGGCGCACCGGGGTGTCCTTGGTCAAGATCGGTATTCCGCTGTTGGCAGGCCTCTCCGTCGTGCATGGCCTGGTGCCGCCGCATCCAGGGCCACTGCTGGCGATCGGCATTTTCAATGCCGACATTGGCAAGACCATCTTCTACGGTTTGCTGGTAGCGCTGCCGACGGCAATCATCGCCGGTCCGCTGTACGGCAGTTTCATCGCGCGGTATATCCCGGGCAATCCGTCACAAGAGCTGATGGACCAGATTGCACGCGAGTCCGACCAGCGCGACCTGCCAAGCTTCAGCGTTACCCTGATTACCGTGCTGCTGCCGGTGGTGCTGATGCTGTTGAAGACGTTTGCTGATGTAGTGCTGCCCGCTGAACACATCGTGCGCCAGTGGATGGACCTGATCGGGCACCCGATCACCGCCCTGCTCGCGGCGCTGCTGCTGGCGTTCTACACCTTCGGCTCGGCGCGCGGCTTCAACCGTCAGCAGATCATGAAGATGCTTGACCAGAGCCTGGCCCCCACCGCCGCCATCGTGTTGATTGTCGGCGCTGGCGGCGGCTTCAAGCAGATGCTGGTAGACACCGGCGTGGGCAACGTCATCGGCCAGATGGCGGTGCAGGCGCAGATATCGCCAATCATGCTGGCCTGGTTGGTGGCGGCGGTCATTCGAATTGCCACAGGCTCGGCAACGGTAGCCACTATCACCGGCGCTGGTATCGTGGCACCGGTGATCGCTTTGGTACCCGGGGTCAACCGTGAACTGCTGGTGCTGGCCACCGGCGCCGGCTCGCTGATTTTGTCACACGTCAACGACGCCGGTTTCTGGCTGGTCAAGCAGTACTTCAACATGACCGTGGCAGAAACCTTCAAGACCTGGAGCATGATGGAGACCATCCTGTCGGTAGTCGGCATCATCTTCATCATGTTGCTTGCGCAGTTCGTCTGACCGTTGGTCGGGATACTGGCACCTAGCTTGGGGTGTCATGCTCAAGTGAGATAAGGGCCTTGCCGCATGATCAGCGTCTGTTCAGCGGCAAGGCTGGCACTTTATCCACGCAAAGGAGCTTGCCCATGAAACGCTTCCTGCTGCTTGCCGCCGTGCTCGCAACGCCTTTGGCCATGGCCGCCGGTACTGGCCCAACCTACCCGGACGACCCGCACAACAGCGCGCCCAAGCCTGGCGCGGACAGCACGCTGAATCCTATCGAAACGCCCATGCCGCGCAATAACGACCCGCGCTTGAATGGAAATGATCCAGATAGCCCGCCTGCCAGCCAGAGTAATGAGCACAAGCTGCCGGGCATGGGCACTCAAGAAGACGCACCTGTGGGTACCGGTCAGGGCGCTGGCAGCAGCAATCCGCAACCCTGAATGGCGCTTGACTATTGCCGAGTTTGAGCCAAGTACTGACCTGCACTGACCTCTATCGCCCACGCGGGTGATGAATATGGCCCGGCCACGCTGTGCGCAATCCGCGCTCAGCGTATGCCGGTCAGGATGTGTTCAGAATAACCATCCTGTCGTCCTCTCCGTACACCCCGCCTGCTTCTACCCATCACTCCTCTTGCCTGGCAAAGCATTCAGCTCTACGGGTAGAGCGTTTCCTGCTTATTCGCAAATGGCGCCAGAGGCTTAATGCCGGCACCACTTGACGAACCCGCCGCCTTCTTTGCATCAAGCCGTGACGGGTGTTCAAGGGACTTCGTAACGAGGCGCCCCCATGAAAATCACTCTCCAAAAGCGCAACAGGTTGCACTCACCACTAGCCCAGCCACGCCTCCTCCTGGCACTGGCTGCGGTGCTCTACGGCAATACTGCCCACGCCAGCCTCGAGCCGGTGCTGGAGGAGCGCATGACCGTTTGCACGGGACACCTGCAGAGCGTGGAACAGCAGATGGTCGGCCGTATTCAGCACATAGAAAACAGTGTCGGCAGTGAGATCCGCCGCCTGCCTGAGCTGGAGGCCGCGCGCGGGCGTCTTGAGCGTCAGTTGCAACAGGAGCGCCAGCGTTACCAATCCCTGCCATGGCGACCTGAACACGATCAGGCCCTGCGCGGCATCAGCAACGAGATAGCGGCCATCCAATACAGCATCGCCATTGGCCGCTCGGCCGAGCGCCAGATCGCAGCAGTCAAGTCGCTATTGGCGTCATCACGCGAAACCAGGCAGAGCATTACCCACGACCTGGACGAATTTCTGTTCGCCGGCGACGACTGCGCTGCTAACCCGGCCCGGCTGCGCAAATGTCAGGCCGATGCCCTTGCCCTGCTCAAACCGCCAGCGCAAGCCAACCTCATCGCTGGCCGGAGATTACTGGAAAAAGCCTGGTCGCCGTTACGCGACCAAGGCGTGCGCTTCCCGACCTCCTGGGAAGTGGATTGCAGCCCTGATAACCCACCCAAAAGGCCCTTTCCATGAATGAAGTCATCCCGTTCATCAGCCGCAACGCTCGTATCGACAGCGCCATCAGTAAGCATATCGAAGCACTGAGCACCGCCACACCGCTGCGTTTGCCTGCCGAGCAGACCGCGCTGGTCGCCAACTATGTCGAGAAGATCGAAGGCACCTATGACACCAGTCGGGCCAAGCACGATACCGACCATGCCATTGATCTGCTCTATATTGCCTACAACACCACACCTCAGGAGCAGGGAGACATTCGCATCAAGATCGGCTCGATCATGAATGAATTGATCACTGCCCAACAGGAAAGTGAGCGACGCATCAAGAATGCCATCCGCGTCGCCAACAGGATTGGCACAACCTTGCGCAACTGCCTGCCTGACTGGCTCGATGTCAAGGAGGGTGGCGATCCTGAGGAAATCAAGGAATTCGTCACGACTGATTTGCTGGCTATGGCCAACGAGATCACCCAATCGGCAATCACCGTGCGCGACAGCCTCACCACCATCGCAGACAGATACGATGTCATCATTCGCAACACCGCTGACGCTACAGCCAGGAGCGAAATTGCGCTGAGCGATACCATCCAGGCCGATACCAAGCTGGAGAAAGAACTGGTCATCGCCAATGCCCGTCGCCAGATGCTGGACAGCCTGGTTGCCGACCTGCAACAACAGGTCGCCCGCTACGAAAGGCTGGCTCAAGAGTATGGCAAGCAGGCAAAAAGCGCCGAGCAGAAATCGTTCTGGGCCTCGCTTCTGAAAACCGGCGCGCAAATGCTCGGGGCTGTTCTGCCCATGGTGGCGCTGGGCGCGACCGGAGGCGCGTCGGCAGTCGTTGGCGGTGCGTCAATGGCAGCGGCATCCGGACTCGGCCAGCAACCACAAGCTGATGGCTTGAACAAAGACATCCAGATGAAAAAAGCCCGCTCTGAGCTACGTGCCGAGCAGACCCTGCTCAAGGAGCAGAGTGACAAGTTGAAATCCAACCTGGATGACCTGACCAAGCGCAATACCGACGCTGCTGATCCAGCGAAAGGCACTCTGCATGACCGTATCAAAGAGGTTCAGGCTGACCTGGATAAAGCTGCCGCACGGCAAGCCGAACTCAACCAGGAGCTGTCGCAGCTGGAGGCAGCGCTCAAGGCAATAGGCGAGCATGCGGCATCGCTGAGTGCCGAGCAACGCAAACAAGCAGGCAATCTGCGCGACCTGCAAATGCAAATGCTTGGCAAAGCCGAGGAGTACGAAAACACCCGGCGCGAACAAGCTTCCGAACTGGTCAACCTCACCGCCCTGCTCGCCGGCCAGCGCAATGAGAAACAGAACATCGAACTTGCGGTTCGGTCATTGAACCTGAGCGTTAGCGCGCTTAAACGGACCAAGGAAATCGTCGAGGAAATGGCCTTTTTCTTCAAATCGTTCTCCGACTTCATGCAGGTCATTCTCGACCAGGCGAGGGATCAGGTTTCCAGCTATGAGAGCGCTGGCAACAGCGCAAGGCTGCGTGCCAATCGCCTGGCCCAGTTGGTCCGCTCCACCGATGAGTTCTTTGTCAGTCAGGCCGGACAGTGGCTGGCGGTTGGCGTGGTGTCGGACCGATTTGCTCAGACCTTCAAGGATGGCTGGAGCAAGTTGAACAAGCTTTCAGGCACGTACATCACAGGCGATGAATTGCCAGCGTATATGGACCAGGCATCCTTCACGTTGAAAATGATCATCGAAGACCGTAAAAACGCCAGTCACCAACGTCTGGTTTATCTGGCCGCCTACCGCGACGAATTGAGCGCTTGATCAGACCGCTCTGAGCAGCCGCACAGGGGCCCCTACCCCCTGGCCTGTCCAGCCCGTGGCCGGTTCCCGAGAGCCGACCATGGGCTGCGGCCAAAGCCGGCTGTGCCTTCACCTCACCCCCTCACACCCAGCATGCCGCGCTCGACGATAAAGTCGATCACCGCTTGTAGCCCTTCACCCTTTTTCAGATTGCTGAAGGTCCAGGGCCGCGCTGGCCGCATGCGATTGGTATCACGTTCCATGACCTCAAGCGATGCGCCGACATAGGGCGCCAGGTCAGTCTTGTTGATCACCAGCAAATCCGACTTGGTAATACCAGGGCCGCCTTTGCGCGGAATTTTCTCGCCTTCGGCAACGTCGATGACGTAAATGGTCAGGTCGGCAAGCTCAGGGCTGAAGGTAGCGCTGAGGTTGTCACCACCGCTCTCGACGAAGATCACCTCCAGGTTACCGAACTTGCGCGCCAGGGCTTCGACCGCCGCCAGATTCATCGAGGCGTCTTCACGGATCGCCGTATGCGGGCAACCGCCGGTCTCTACACCCACAATGCGTTCGGGCTCCAGGGCGCCGGCTTCGGTGAGAATGCGCTGGTCTTCCTTGGTGTAGATATCGTTGGTGACCACGGCGATCTGGTAATGATCGCGCATGGCCTTGCACAGTGCCTCGAGCAGCGCGGTCTTGCCGGAGCCGACCGGGCCACCGACACCGATGCGCAGGGGTTGCTGATAGTTTTGCATGTTGGCAGTCCTCAAGAACGGAACAAACGGGTGTATTGGGTTTCGTGACGCGACGAGGCGATGGCCAGCAGCGGCAGGCCGCCGCCCAACTGCTCGTCGTCCAGCTCCAGCGCCATGTTCAGCACCGCCGGCAGCTCGCCAGCCAGATCACGCAGGACGGTCTGCGCGGCCTGCTGGCCGAACGGCACCAGCTTGACCCCGGCCATGACCGCGCCTTCCAGCCAGGCGAAGCCGAGCCCCAGCGCTAGCTGGCGTAAAGGAATCGCCCAGTGCACGGCGAGCCAGGCCATGGCGCCTAGCTGAGTGAGTTCAAGCTGCGGCCGCCAGGCAGGGTCTTGGCCGAGCTGCCAGCCATCGAGAATGCGCGCCAGCGCGTAGCCACGCTGGCGCTCTTCAAGGCGCAGCTCGGCGGTCTCGCGATTGGCCAGGAGAAACTGGCTCCAGCGCCCGAAGGCCTCGACGTCGGCGCGTTCGCACGCGCAGTACAGGCGGGCCAGCAGCGGCCAGTCGAGATAGCCGAGGGTGTCGTGCAACTGCTCACGCTGCCAGTTGCAGAAACCTTCGGTAGTACTTACCCAGCCGGCTTCGACCGCCCACTCCAGCCCTTGCGAGTAGGTAAAGCCGCCCACCGGCAAGCCTGGGCTGGCCAGCTGCAGCACACGCAGCAACGCCAGGTCGCTGCTCATCAGCCGACCAGCATGACAGCGGCCGACGCCAGCAGGCCGCCACCGCAGGCTTTCTGCAATTTGGCATGGCGGCGCAGCAGGCAACCAACGGCGAAGCCCGCCGCAAGCAGCAGCCCGCTAACGGTGACGAAGCCGGCACTGAACAGCCAGAACGCACTTGGTGTTGCTTCAACGCCGTGTGCCCAGCCGTGGAACAGGGCAAACAGCGGCATTGCCAGGGCCAGCAGCAGTTGGCGGCCAGGCACCAGCAGCGCCGCCGCGGCTACCAGCAAAGAACCGACGATCATGCTTTCCATGCCCAGCACACCGCCGAACAGGTGGCCGGACACGGCACCGGCAAACATTGCTGCCAGGGTGGCCAGCGGCAACAGCAGGTTGCGTCGGGTCAGGGCGGCGAGCACGCCAGTACCGAGCAACATCAGCAAGTGATCAAGGCCGGTCAACGGATGCAGCAGGCCATCGTGCAGCGGGCTGCTGTCATGGCCAGGGTGCGCGAAGGCCGGTACGGCTACCAACAACAGGGCAAGGGCGAGTGTCTTTTTCATTTGGGTTCCTTATTAGTGGGCAGCGGGCATACGCACGAAGGGGTGATCGTTGCCGTGGGTATGGCTGTGTGGCGCGCTCTGATAAGCGCCGGCTTCCGGCTCGAACGGTGCCTGCTCGACCGTGACCTGCAGGCCAAGGCCACGGACCATGTCGTCCAGCACATAGTCATGCTGATAGCGCAGCAGGCCGGTATCGATCTGCAACGGCACGTGGCGGTTGCCCAGGTGGTAGGCAGCCCGAGCCAGCAACAACGGGTCGCTGCAGCGCACGGTCGACACCGACTCGGCAGCGGCCAGCACGCGCACCAGGTGCACGCCGCCGCCGTCGCCGAGCAGCTCGCCGCCACGCAGCAGGTGGCCACGCTCAAGCATCAGGCCGGCATCGCGGCCATCGTCCAGCGTCACCCGCAGGCGGCTCTTGATCCGGCTGTCGACGCTCAGAGTCACGGTGCCGGTGACCGTCTGCTCGGCGCTGTCGGCGGCGCTGATGCGCCGGTTGAGAACAATCATGAGGGGAGCTCCTTCAAAACAGAAAATAGCGTTGCGCCAACGGCAGTTCGCTGGCTGGCTCGCACACCAGCAGCTCGCCGTCGGCACGCACCTGATAGGTTTGTGCATCGACTTCGATCTGCGGTTGCAGCGTGTTCAGGACCATGTCGCGTTTGCGCACCTGCCGGCAGCCCTTGGCCACGCCGATCAGGCTCTGCAGGTTGAGCTGCTCGACCACGCCCTGATCGAGGGCTGCCTGCGACACGAAGGTCATGCGTGTGGCATGGCGAGCGGCGCCCAGTGCGCCGAACATCGGCCGGTAGTGCACCGGCTGCGGCGTTGGAATCGAGCCATTGATATCGCCCATCGGCGCGGTGACGATCATTCCGCCCTTGATCACCAAGGCCGGTTTGACCGCGAAGAACGCCGGTTTCCAGAGCACCAGGTCAGCCAGCTTGCCAACTTCCAGCGAGCCGACTTCATGTGCGATGCCGTGGGTGACTGCCGGGTTGATGGTGTACTTGGCGATGTAGCGCTTGACCCGGAAGTTGTCGCTGTAGTCGCTGTCAGGCGCCAGCGGGCCGCGGCGCAGCTTCATCTGATGAGCGACCTGCCAGGTGCGAATCACCACTTCGCCAACCCGGCCCATGGCCTGCGAATCGGACGAGGTCATGGCGAATGCGCCCATGTCGTGGAGGATATCTTCAGCGGCAATCGTCTCGCGACGGATGCGCGACTCGGCAAAGGCCACGTCTTCGGCAATGCTTGGATCGAGGTGATGGCAAACCATCAGCATGTCGAGGTGTTCATCGACGGTATTGACGGTGTAAGGCAGGGTCGGATTGGTCGACGACGGCAGCACGTTGGCCTGCCCTGCCGCGCGGATGATGTCCGGGGCATGGCCACCGCCAGCGCCTTCGGTGTGGAAGGTATGAATGGTGCGGTCGCCGATGGCGGCCAGGGTGTCTTCGATACAGCCCGACTCGTTGAGTGTGTCGGTGTGGATCGCGACCTGGATATCCATCTCTTCGGCCACGCTCAGGCAGCAGTCGATCGCAGCCGGAGTCGACCCCCAGTCTTCATGCAGCTTGAGCCCGACTGCGCCGGCAGCGATCTGCTCGCGCAACGCTTCAGGGCGCGAGGCGTTGCCCTTGCCGAGCAGGCCGATATTGATCGGCAGGCTGTCGGCCGCTTGCAGCATGCGCGCCATGTACCACGGGCCAGGCGTACAGGTAGTGGCGTTGGTGCCGGTGGCCGGCCCGGTGCCGCCGCCGATAAACGTGGTAACGCCACTGGTGAGGGCCTCTTCGACTTGCTGCGGACATATGAAGTGGATGTGCGAGTCGATCCCGCCAGCAGTGACGATCTTGCCCTCGGCAGCAATGACCTCGGTGCCAGGCCCGACCGGCACGGTGACACCAGGCTGAACATCCGGGTTGCCGGCCTTGCCGATCACGGCAATCCGCCCGTGCTTGATGCCGATGTCTGCCTTGACGATGCCCCAGTGATCAATGATCAGCGCGTTGGTCAGGACCAGGTCCATCGCCTCGGCCGCCAGCATCTGGCCCTGCCCCATACCGTCACGGATGACCTTGCCGCCGCCGAATTTGACCTCCTCGCCATACACCGTGAAGTCTTTCTCGACCTCGACCCACAACGCCGTGTCCGCCAGGCGCACTCGGTCACCTACGGTCGGGCCGAACATGTCGGCATAGGCGCGACGCGACAAACGGCTCATGACCTGCCCTCCAGTGGGCCCATCACCTTGCCCTGAAAACCGTACACCTCGCGTTTGCCTGCGTAGGCCACCAGTTGCACGGTGCGTGCCTGCCCTGGCTCGAAGCGCACCGCGGTGCCTGCCGGGATATCCAGGCGAAAGCCCAGGGTCGGCTCACGCTCGAACACCAGCGCATCGTTGACTTCATAGAAGTGATAATGCGAGCCGACCTGTACCGGTCGGTCACCGTGATTGGCAACCTTGACGGTGACCGTTGCCCGGCCGACGTTGAGCTCTATGTCGCCAGCGGCGACCTGGACTTCACCCGGAATCATGCCGGCCTCCTCAGACGATGGGATCATGAACGGTCACCAATTTGGTGCCGTCAGGAAAGGTTGCCTCGACCTGCACGTCATGGATCATTTCCGGTACACCGGGCATGACCTGATCGCGGCTCAGCACTTCACGGCCCAGGCTCATCAGCTCGGCGACGGTGCGGCCATCGCGGGCGCCCTCCATCACCGCAGCGCTGATCAACGCCAGGGCCTCCGGGTAGTTGAGCTTCAGGCCACGGCCCAGGCGGCGCTCGGCCAGCAATGCGGCAGTGAACAGCAGCAGTTTGTCTTTCTCTCTGGGGGTCAGTTCCACGGCGTCTCTCTCAGGTAGCCCAGATGCGCGGCGGGCATGGCGCCAGGCCGAGAACGGCCGGGCGCAGCACATGCCACAGGCGCTGCAGGGTGTGTTGCAGATGTTGGTTGTCGTGATCAAGCAGGCGGATCACCAGCAGCTCGCCCATCAAGGTCGCCCCAGCCGGACTGCCGAGGGTGTCGAGCAGTTCTCGGACCTGCTCGAGCAACGCCTGGTCAGCGGGCGCGGCGCAAAAGGTCGCCAGCAGTGGATACCCGCCGACCTTGGCCAGGCGCCCGCCCTCGATGCGCAGGCGCTCGTGCAGACCCGGATCACCCGGCAGTTCGACGCGCAGGCGGCTGTCCAGCGCGCCTTGCTCGAAGCGTTCATTCATTACCGGGCGACCCAGGCATAGCGTTTCCCAGGCAAGTAAACGCGCGCCGGGCTCGAGGGTGAAGCGGCTGGCCAGGCTCGCCCTGGCGCCGGAAAAAAAGATGCTGTCCTGGGGCAGCCATTCCAGGGTGCTGCCGGCCTGTAGGTGAAAGTGCTGATGCAAGCGCGCGGTCGGGCCAATGCTGCGGTAGAACTTGCTCGCACCGGGCATGGTCAGCAGCGCGTGGCTGCCGGCTTCCAGCTGGATGTCCAGCTCAAGCCGGTCACCGGCGACGATGCCGCCTGGCGGGTGCAGGATGTACACGTGGCACGGTGCGCCTTCGGGATAGAACGGTCGCTGCACCAAAAGAGGTCCGAAATGATTGCGCGCACCAAGGCGGGTCACGCCATCGCGCTGCACAAAGCGCAGCTGCAGGTAGGCGCTCCAGCCGCTGTCGTTATCTTGCTGCTCGATCTGTTGCGCCAAAGACATCCTGGCCCCCTGAAAATCCCGACCCTGCGGCCCTGAGCCGATCAGCGCGGCGCCTGTGCGCGCAGCGTCTGACCAGTCGATCAATTTTGCTTGGGAGATGTATTGCAGATTGCGGGCCAACTCGGCCCTGCAGTGAGGCACAAACCGCTCTGGCAAGGGGCATAGGGTTGCTGACCGCACAATCGCAGGGCGTCGCCTGGCCCCGTTTCAGTGCCGCCACGTGGGTGCTGGAGGATGCGAAGCGGGTTACAGTAGCGCCTTCAGCTGACCAAGGAAGTCACCATGCAATTTGCACCTGCCATCCCGATCCTGCGGATCTTCTCGGTCGACAAAGCCAAAGAGTTCTATCTCGATTTTCTCGGTTTTACGCTCGATTGGGAGCACCGGTTCAGCCCGGATCTGCCGCTGTACGCACAAATCCGTCGCGATGGGCTGATCCTGCATCTGTCCGAGCACCACGGTGACGCCTCACCCGGCTCGACCATCTTTGCCCGCGTCGACGACCTGCGCGTGCTGGAGCGCGAACTGCAGGACAAACAGTACGGCTACGCCCGCCCCGAGGCCGAAATCGTCGATTGGGGCTTGCAGATGCAGGTCTGGGATCCGTTCGGCAACCGCCTGCGCTTCTGCCAGCAGAGCGAAGACTAGCGATTGGCCTTGGCCACCCTGCCCTCGCTGCAGGCGCTTGAGCCATCTCTTTCAAGGTCTTCGGAATTAATTCTCGACTTGAGTGTGCAGGGGCCGCTTTGCGGCCCTTTCGCGACACAAGGCCGCTCCTACAGAGACCGCGCATGGCGACGGGACGAGGTGCCGGGGCCGTGACTGCCCAATGGACGCGGTCCCTGTAGGAGCGGCCTTGTGTCGCGAAAGGGCTGCAAAGCAGCCCCAGCTATCCCAAGCTGGACCAACGATATCACTCGCAAAGACCTTGAAAGGGATGGCGCTTGAACGAATGCTCGACCAGTTCAGCGGTGGCCTGGTGTTGGTCTCCCATGACCAAGCCTTTTTACAACGTCTGCAACTGCACGATTCGCTATGGCTTGGATGAATCTGAGACTGGACGTTTCCGATCTGCGGCGGATGTATTATCGTGGCGTGGTGCGCAAATAACAGCAGCCCGAGAGATCGGGCATCTGCAAGACAATCGAGGGTGTCATGAGTAACGAGAGCATTAACTGGGACAAGCTGGGCTTCGACTACATCAAGACTGACAAGCGCTTCCTGTCCGTGTTCCGCGATGGCGAGTGGGACAAGGGCACCCTGACCGATGACAACGTGCTGCACATCAGCGAAGGCTCGACCGCCCTGCACTACGGCCAGCAGTGTTTTGAAGGCCTCAAGGCCTATCGCTGCAAGGACGGCACCGTCAACCTGTTCCGCCCGGATCAGAACGCCCTGCGCATGCAGCGCAGCTGCGACCGCCTGCTGATGCCACGGGTGCCGACCGAACAGTTCATCGAAGCCTGCAAACAGGTCGTCAAGGCCAACGAGCGGTTCGTGCCGCCACACGGCAAGGGTGCCCTATACCTGCGTCCGTTCGTGATCGGTACCGGTGACAA
Source organism: Pseudomonas shirazensis (assembly GCF_050496565.1). Taxonomy (GTDB): domain Bacteria; phylum Pseudomonadota; class Gammaproteobacteria; order Pseudomonadales; family Pseudomonadaceae; genus Aquipseudomonas; species Aquipseudomonas shirazensis_A. The sequence goes on along the minus strand of NZ_JBNWAE010000018.1, from coordinate 43,937 downwards.
CATCGGCGTGCGTACCGCACCTGAGTTCATTTTCTCGGTATTCGCGATCCCGGTTGGTTCGTACTTCAAGGGCGGCATGACTCCGCACAAGTTCCTGATCTCCGATTTCGACCGCGCCGCGCCCCAGGGCACCGGTGCCGCCAAAGTCGGTGGCAACTATGCGGCAAGCCTGCAGCCGGGCTATGAGGCGAAGAAAGCCGGCTTCGCCGACTGCATCTACCTCGACCCGCTGACCCACTCGAAGATCGAAGAAGTCGGTTCGGCCAACTTCTTTGGCATCACTGCCAACAACGAGTTCGTCACGCCGAAGTCGGCTTCGGTACTGCCGGGCATCACCCGCCTGTCGCTGATGGAGCTGGCCGAATCGCGTCTGGGCCTGAAGGTCATCGAAGGCGACGTACAGATCAACAACCTCGAGCGCTTCGTCGAGGCCGGTGCCTGTGGCACCGCAGCAGTGATCACGCCAATCGGCGGCATCCAGTACAACGGCAAGCTGCATGTGTTCCACAGCGAAACCGAAGTAGGCCCGGTCACCACCAAGCTGTACAACGAGCTGACCGGCATCCAGAGCGGCGACGTCGAAGCGCCGGCTGGCTGGATCGTCAAGGTCGCGTAAGCGATAACGCCATGCCCTTGCGGGGCAAGTCGGCTCTCATTGACCGCGTGCGGTTGAGTGAGAGCGGGCTTGCCCCGTAATGCTTTTTAGCCAGATGAATTTTTCTTAAATCGCCGTTTGGCTATTCTTTGGCACAATCGAACCTTAATTCGCCGCCCAGGAACCAGCATGCCCCGCGTACTGACCATCGAAGACGACGCCGTCACCGGCCAGGAAATCGTCGCTGAACTGACCAGCCACGGCCTGGATGTAGAGTGGGCCGACAATGGCCGCGAAGGCCTGGCCAAGGCCATTGCCGGTGGCTACGACCTGATCACCGTGGACCGCATGTTGCCCGAAGTCGATGGCCTGACCATCGTCACCACCCTGCGCAGCCTGAAGATTGCCACGCCGATCCTGATGATCAGCGCCCTCTCCGACGTCGACGAACGCGTGCGCGGTTTGCGCGCCGGCGGCGACGATTACCTGACCAAGCCGTTTGCCTCCGATGAAATGGCTGCCCGGGTCGAAGTGCTGCTGCGCCGCAACAGCGTGCCGATGACCCAGACCCGCCTGCAAGTGGCCGACCTTGAGCTGGACCTGATCAGCCACGAAGCCCGTCGCGGCGAGCAGACCCTGAACCTGCTGCCCACCGAATACAAGCTGCTCGAATACCTGATGCGCCATGCCGGCCAAGTGATCACCCGGATGATGATTTTCGAGGAAGTGTGGGGCTATCACTTCGACCCAGGCACCAACCTGATCGACGTGCACATCGGCCGCTTGCGCAAGAAGATCGACGCTCCCGGCCAGTGCGCACTGATTCGAACCGTTCGGGGCTCGGGCTATGCCATTGCTGAACCCGTCTAAGGGCTGGAGCTCGTCCACCAGTCGCCTGCTGGCGCTGTACAGCTTTCTCTTCGTGGCCTGGAGCAGCATCCTCATGGGGGTGTTGTATTTCGAGGTCTCGAACTACCTGAACAAGCTCACCCGCCATTCCATGCTGCAACGTCAGCATCTGTTTGCGCACATGAGCGGCAAACAACTGGACGACGCTCTTATCGCCAGCCAGGCCTTTGAAGAGCGCAGCTTCGACGCCTATGGCCTGTTCGACGCCCAGCTCAATCCGCTGGGCGGGCGTATTCGCGCCATTCCCAAGGAACTGCGCCTGGACGGCAAGGTGCATGAGCTCAAGCACTGTCTGGATAGCGCCGACCCGGGCATGATCCACGAAACCTGCGACGCGGTGGCGATCAAGGTGCAGGACGGCCGCTGGCTGGTGCTGTTCCGCGATAATGGCTCGCTGTTCGTGGTCACGCGGATCATCCTCGATGCGTTGCTGTGGGGCATATCCCTGACCCTCATTCCAGGTTTTGCCGGTTGGTACCTGCTGCGCCGGCGGCCGCTCAAGCGTATACGTGCGGTACAGGCCAGCGCCGAACTGATCGTTGCCGGCGACTTGACTCACCGCCTGCCACTGTCGGCCCGCCGTGATGAGCTGGACATGCTGGCGGCCATCGTCAACGCCATGCTCGACCGCATCGAACGGCTGATGCATGAAGTCAAAGGCGTCTGCGACAACATTGCCCATGACCTGCGCACGCCGCTGACGCGCCTGCGTGCGCAGCTGTACCGGATTCGCCAACAGAGCGGCGAGGATTCTGCCCAGGCCGAGGCGCTGGATCAGGCCATTGGCGAGACTGACACGTTGATGGCGCGGTTTCGCGGATTGTTGCGGATCAGCGAACTGGAGGACCGCCAGCGCCGCGCCGGCTTCGTCCAGCTTGATCCACAGGCGCTGCTGGTCGAGCTGTATGACTTCTACCTGCCGCTGGCCGAAGACCGCAGTATCGAACTGCAACTGCAGCAGCCAGCGCAGTTGTCGGCGCTGCACGGCGATCGCGAGCTGCTGTTCGAGGCGCTGGCCAATCTGGTCGGCAACGCGATCAAGTTCACCCCTGAAGGCGGCCAAGTGCGCATCGCCGCCAGCCAGGATGCCAGCGGCGTGCATGTAGCCATTGAAGACAGCGGCCCAGGCATCCCGGAACAGGAACGCACCGCCGTGCTCAAGCGCTTCTATCGGAGTGAGGAAGGCCATCGCCACCCGGGCTTCGGCCTCGGGCTGTCGATCGTTGCAGCGATCGTTGACTTGCACGGCTTCACCCTGGAAATAGGTGAAAGCCAATGGGGCGGCGCCAGGCTGGTCCTGCACTGCCCGCTCGCCAGCTGAACACCGGGGCCGCCTTGCGCGGCCCCGGTACTGCGGTCAGTCAGCCAGGCGCCAGGTGGTGGCGCCTTTGCTGTCCTCAAGCACCACACCCATTGCCGTGAGCTGATCACGGATACGGTCGGACTCGGCCCAGTTCTTGTCGGTCCGAGCCTGCAGACGCGCCTGAATCAGCGCCTCCACTTCAGCTGCGTCGACCTTTCCCTCGGCGCCGGCCCGCAGGAAGTCATCCGCCTCCAGTTGCAGCACACCGAGCACCTCACCCAATTCGCGCAGGCGCGCAGCCAGGCCAGCGGCAGCCTCGACGTCGGTGTCGCGCAGACGGTTGATCTCGCGCACCAAGTCGAACAGCACGGCGCAGGCTTCGGGGGTGCCGAAGTCATCGTTCATCGCCACACTGAAACGCTCGACAAATGCTTCACCGCCAGCAGGCACAACCCGTGGCAGGCCGCGCAGTGCGTGGTAGAAGCGCTCGAGCGCACCTTTGGCGTCGCGCAGGCTGTCTTCCGAGTAGTTGATCGCGCTGCGGTAGTGGCTGGCCACCAACAGGTAGCGGACCACTTCCGGGTGATACTTTTCCAGCACGTCACGGATGGTGAAGAAGTTGTTCAACGACTTCGACATCTTCTCGCCATTGATGCGGATCATGCCGCAGTGCATCCAGGCGTTGGCGTACTGCTTGCCGGTGGCCGCTTCGCTCTGCGCGATCTCGTTCTCGTGGTGCGGGAACTCGAGGTCGCTGCCGCCGCCGTGAATGTCGAAGCTCTCGCCCAGGCAGCAGGTGGACATCACCGAGCACTCGATGTGCCAGCCCGGACGACCCGGGCCCCATGGCGAATCCCAGCTTGGTTCGCCCGGCTTGACGCCCTTCCACAGGACGAAGTCGAGTGGATCCTGCTTGGCCTCATCGACTTCGATACGCGCGCCGATGCGCAGGTCTTCGATCTTTTTGCGCGACAGCTTGCCGTAACCGACGAATTTGCCCACCCGGTAGTAAACGTCGCCGTTACCCGGCGCGTAGGCATAGCCCTTGTCGATCAGGGTCTGGATCATCGCGTGCATGCCAGCGATATGCTCGGTGGCACGCGGTTCCTGATCCGGCGGCAGGATGTTGAGGCGTCGCTCGTCTTCGTGCATCGCGTCGATCATGCGTGCAGTCAGCGCATCGAAGGTCTCGCCGTTTTCATTGGCCCGATTGATGATCTTGTCATCGATGTCGGTAATGTTGCGCACGTAGGTTAGCTCGTAGCCGCTCTTGCGCAGCCAGCGGGTGACCAGGTCGAAGGCAACCATGCTGCGGCCGTGGCCGAGGTGGCAGTAGTCGTACACGGTCATGCCGCAGACATACATGCGCACCTTGTTGCCATCCAGCGGCTTGAAGGCTTCCTTGGTCTTGCTCAGCGTGTTGTAGATGTTAAGCACGGCGGTTCCTTAGCTGCCCCAGGAGTCACGCAGGGTGACAGTGCGGTTGAACACCGGGCGGCCCGGCTGGGTGTCTTTCAGATCGGCGCAGAAGTAACCCTCGCGCTCGAACTGGAAACGGTCTTCAGGCTGGGCGTTGGCCAGCGAAGGTTCCGCGCGACAGCCGCTCAGCACCTGCAGCGAATCGGGGTTAATGTTGTCCAGGAAGCTGCCGCCCTCTTCGGTTTTCTCCGGGTTCGGCGAACGGAACAGACGGTCGTACAGGCGCACTTCGCATTCGACGCTGGCTGCTGCCGGCACCCAGTGAATAACGCCCTTGACCTTGCGCCCCTCAGGGTTCTTGCCAAGGGTGTCCGGGTCGTACGAGCAGCGCAGTTCGACGATGTTGCCATCGGCGTCCTTGATCGCTTCGTCGGCGCGGATCACGTAGCTGCCGCGCAGACGCACTTCGCCGTTCGGCTCCAGGCGCTTGTAGCCTTTTGGTGGCTCTTCCATGAAGTCGTCACGGTCGATGTACAGCTCACGGGCGAAGGGCAGCGCACGCACGCCCATGTCTTCTTTCGGGTGGCGTGGCAGTTCGAGGTTCTCGACCTGACCTTCCGGGTAGTTGGTGATCACTACCTTCAATGGCCGCAGCACGCACATGGCGCGCGGCGCGGTGCGGTCGAGGTCATCGCGGATGCTGAACTCGAGCATGTTCATGTCGACCACACCGTCCGAGCGGTTGGTGCCGATCATGTCGCAGAAGTTGCGGATCGAGGCCGGGGTGTAACCACGACGACGGAAGCCCGACAGGGTCGACATGCGGGGGTCATCCCAACCCTGCACGTGTTTCTCGTCGACCAGCTGCTTGAGCTTGCGCTTGGAGGTGATGGTGTAGTTCAGGTTGAGCCGGCTGAACTCGTACTGACGCGGGTGCGCCGGCACTGGCAGATTGTCGAGGAACCACTCGTACAACGGGCGATGGCCTTCGAACTCCAGGGTGCAGATCGAGTGGGTGATGCCCTCGATCGCGTCCGACTGGCCGTGGGTGAAGTCGTAGTTGGGGTAGATGCACCACTTGTCACCGGTCTGGTGATGGTGGGCATGGCGGATCCGGTAGAGGATCGGGTCACGCAGGTTCATGTTCGGCGAGGCCATGTCGATCTTGGCCCGCAGCACGCGCTCGCCATCAGCGAACTCGCCGGCTTTCATGCGCGCGAACAGGTCGAGGTTTTCTTCGACGCTGCGCTCACGGAACGGGCTGTTCTTGCCAGGCTCGGTGAGGTTGCCGCGGTATTCCTTGGCCTGCTCCGGGGTCAGGTCGCAGACATAGGCGTTACCCGACTTGATCAGCTCGACCGCCCAGTCGTGCAACTGGTCGAAGTACTGCGAGGCATAGCGCACCGGACCGGTCCAGTTGAAGCCCAGCCACTTGACGTCGCTCTGGATCGCGTCGATGTACTCCTGGTCTTCCTTGGCCGGGTTGGTGTCGTCGAAGCGCAGGTGACAGGCACCGCCGAACTCTTCGGCCAGGCCGAAATTGACGCAGATCGACTTGGCGTGGCCAATGTGCAGGTAACCGTTGGGCTCCGGCGGGAAGCGGGTAACTATCTGCGTGTGCTTGCCCGAGTCCAGGTCAGCCTGAACGATCGGCCGCAGGAAGTTTGCAGGGACGGCGGGAGCGCCTTTGGCAGCGGCGTTGGGCGCGTTGTCGGCAGTGGGCTTGCTCATAGGATCCTTGAATGCTGGTGTTCAGCCCGGGTAGGCCGATTGAATCAAAGGGCCTATCATAGCCGAAGCAGTCAAGCTGCTGACAGCCGGGCGCCGACAAAGTGGCGCGATTTATCGCAACCCGGGCAAAATGGCCCTGCGCGCGCTGTGTCGCGGCAAGCCAATCCTGCGTCAGCTGATGTACGCGAGCTGCACGCAGCCAATTTCTGTATGCCTTGAAGAGTGAATTTGAGCATGTCCCAAGTCAAACTGACCACCAACCACGGCGACATCGTCCTGGAACTGGACGCCGAGAAGGCGCCACTGACCGTTGCAAACTTCCTCGCCTACGTCGAAGCCGGCCACTACAGCAACACCGTTTTCCACCGCGTGATCAAAGGCTTCATGATCCAGGGCGGCGGTTTTGAACCCGGCATGAGCGAAAAGAAAGACAAGCGCCCAAGCATTCAGAACGAAGCCGACAACGGCCTGAAGAACGACAAGTACACCATCGCCATGGCCCGCACCATGGAACCGCACTCGGCCTCGGCGCAGTTCTTCATCAACGCCTCCGACAATGGTTTCCTTAACCACAGCGGCAAGAACACCCAGGGCTGGGGCTACGCCGTATTCGGCAAGGTGGTCAAAGGTACCGAGGTCGTCGACAAGATCGAAGGCGTTGCCACCGGCTCCAAAGCCGGCCACCAGGACGTGCCGAAAGAAGACGTGATCATCGAGAAAGCCGAGATCATTGGGTGATTCTGCTGATCTCTGATCTGCACCTGCAAGAAGAACGCCCGGAGATTACCCGGGCGTTTGTTGATCTGCTCGAAGGTCGCGCGCGTCACGCCAAAGCGCTGTACATCCTCGGGGACTTCTTCGAGGCATGGATAGGCGATGACGCGATGACGCCGTATCAGCAGTCGATCTGCCAGGCGTTGCGTAAATTGAGCGACAGCGGTACCGCTATTTACCTGATGCACGGCAACCGCGATTTTCTCCTGGGTGAGGATTTCTGCGCTGCTGCTGGCTGTACGCTGCTTGCCGATCCCAGTGTGGTCGATCTGGGCGGCGAGCCAGTGCTGCTGATGCACGGCGACACGCTGTGCACTCGCGATGTCGGCTACATGAAGCTGCGCCGCTACCTGCGTAGCCCGCTGACGCTGTGGGTGCTGCGCCACCTGCCGCTGTCCATGCGGCTCAAGCTGGCACGCAAACTGCGCAGCGAAAGCAAGACCCAGACCCGCATGAAAAACACCGAGATTGTCGATGTCACACCCGATGAAGTACCGCGGGTGATGGCGGCGCACGGCGTGCGCACGCTGGTCCACGGGCATACCCACCGGCCGGCGATTCACAAGTTGCTGGTCGATGGCAGCCCGGCGCGCAGGATTGTTCTGGGCGACTGGGACCGTCGCGGCTGGGCTTTGCAGGTAGATGATCAGGGTTTCCAGTTGGCGCCGTTCGACTTTACCTGAGTCGTCGAGGTCGGCTGCTGTGCTCACCAAGGCCGCTGTTGCAGGGATCTGCGACAGCGGCCTTGTCTATTTCGGGCCTGGATGCGGCGAACAAGCGTTACGTTTGCCGGCGAGCCGACACGTCTTGTACAGAATGATCCGTTTATTTTTCCGGCGAAACTGCAGTTTTTTCAATCTCGTTCGTCTTTATCTATGAGGAAACACGATTTCAGGACAGCCCACGAAAAGGAGCATTCGCATGTACCAGCCACAACAGACGCCGGCCAAGCCTGGCAGCCCAGTCAATGCCGGCGCCGGGCAGCTTACCGAGAGTGACGAACGGGTCGGTAACGAGCTGATTCGCGAACTGCTGCGCGCTTACGGCCTGCGCACCAGCCTGATCCGCCTGAAAGTGATCGATGCGCTGCATGCGGCTGACCGCAACGGTCGCAGTGTGGGTGTGCGCGGCATCCATGCGCAGCTTGAACAGCTCGACATTCCATTGTCATTTCTGAGCGTGCGCGAAGTGCTCAAGCGGCTCTGTGCCGAAGGTGTGATCAGCCTCGGCGGCGACAAGTGCTACACCCTCAACCCCGAGGCGCGCGCTGTACTCGAGTCACCTCAAGCACGCTGAGCCGCCGGCCGGCCAGGATGGCCTGCCCGCTGGATTCAGGGTTTGACCTTGCGCCGCAACAAGCCGTTGATCACCACCACGATCACTGCAATGGCGATCGCGCAGTACTGGAACGTCTGCTCGGTGATCGTCCCCTGCTTTTGCAGATAGGAAAGTCCCAGCATCATCCCCAGTACCACCAGGATGATCAGGATCGAGTATTTCAGGCGCTGCACGTGTGTCATCGGGAGTTCCTTGCGACATCAAAGACATTGGGCTCGCATCAAGCCGTGGCAATGATACAACGGCATCGACCGCAGGCGTGCATTTCCTGCTGAGCCACACCAGCGTCTCCTGAAAGCATAGGGATTCTACCCAGCCCATAGGTGCCCCATGCTGAATACTTGTCTACGCATCATCACGCTCTGGATGGCCGCAGCATCGGCGCTGGCCGTGGAGCGGCCGGCGCTGTCCGATGATCGCCTGCGTCTATTGGGCAGCCAACTCGCCCAGAGTGCCGGTTCGAGCCAGTGGCAACAGCTGTGGCAGCGTGTGCGCAGTGCGGGTTACCTGAACCCGCAGCCAGCCCAGCTGCACTTTCTGGTGGAGCAACGCGAGCTGCCCGGCCTCGCGCTTGAAACGCTGGCCAACGCCGAGCAGGTCCACCTGCTCGATGACAGCCAAGCGCTATACCGAAAGGATTTTGCCCCGAGCGTGATGGGACGCATGAACGATCACCGGATGACCGCCCTGTGTTTGCTGGTTGATTACCGGGCAGTACCCGCCACCATGATCGACGCGCCGCAGGCCTATTTGGCTGGCGCCAGCCTGCTGAGCAGCTATCCCTGTAACTGAAGGCAAGCCACCCTTGCCGACTTCTCCTGCAACAGTTCATGAATCGCCAAGGTCTGGAGGCCTGGCCTGTCGCATAGTCCTACACCCCAAGCTCTCGATCCCTGCGTCAAGCGCACACAGGAACTACATGCCTCGGTTCGCTTGACGCCTAGGACTGCCTGCACGGCTCACCGACAATCGACTCACGCCACGAGCCATCGCCCTGGCGCGGTCTACCCAGTCATGGTCACGTACTGCGCACTCCATTACCCACGAGGGTTCCCCCTATGCAAATGCCAGACTTCACCCGTATCGACATCGCATTGCTGCCGCACTCGCTGCAGTCGCTTATTGAGTGTATCGGCATCGAAAATGCCTACAACCTGACCTGCGCCTATGGCGGGCGCCCGAAGTACATTCCCAAGCATCGCGACCGCACCAAGCTTGCCGAAGTGCTTCCAGCTGAAGCCCTGGACGCCCTGATCAAACGTTTTGCCGGGGTTGCCCTGGAGATTCCCAAGGCCGACCACTTCCTGCGCCAACTACGCAACCTGCAGATTCAGCAAGAGAGCGCCGATGGCCTCTCGCGCAGCCTGCTGGCCGACAAGTACGGGTTGAGCCTGCGCCAGATCGGCAACATTCGCCGCCAGGAAAACCACGCCCGCTGAGCCGCTCTGCGCCAGCCCAGGAGTTAGATAATGTCCATTGATCCCACACTGGTTGGTTCGGTCATCAATGCCCTGCCCATGGACCGCATGATTTCCGCTCCGTTGCAGGCAATGATTCAGGCACAGATCAGCGCCAGCAAAGCCTACGCAGACTTCCTGATGGGTGTATGCATCCAGAATGGCAAGGCGGTCGCGATCCAGATCGACTATGACGAAACGCTGATCGGCGCAGACGGTGAATACCAGGGCGTCGTGCAAAAGAGCCTGAAAGTACCGTTGCTGGCCGCTGTCACCCATCCCAACATCGTTATCGAAGAGGGCCGGGTCGAGTTCGAGATCACCATTAGCCAGATGGCCGAACACAGTACTTCCGTCGAGCGTGACAGCAGCCTCACTGGCAGCCTGGGCTGGGGCCCGTTCAAGCTTGAAATCAAGGGCAGCGTCAGCCAGAAGTCGGCTCAGGTACGCAAGACCGATACCCGCGCCCGCTACGCGTTCAACACAACCGTTCGCCGCCAGGATCCGCCAGAAGCGATGATGCGGGTGATCGACTTGTTGACCGAAGCAGCGACCAAGCCGAGTCGGCTGCCTTCAGCTAACGCACGCAACCCTGGTGACATCTCCCAGGACGACACCTTGCCGCCTTTCGAGCAGGCATAACCGCAAGACCCGGCGGTGAATCCAGAGCCCGGCCTCGATGGCGGGCTTGCCGCCTAGAGGAGCGCTGAACGTGGATGACACCCCTACCCCACCTGCACCCATGCTCTGCAGTGACCTGCGCGACATCACCCGCGGTCTGCAGGAAGCCGCTGCCGCCACCAACAGCTTGATCGCGCAGCAGTACATCACCCTCTTCGATCAGTTTTTCGATCATGACCCCGACGCACTCGGCGCGCCAATGCAAGCCAAGATGGTCGAAGTGGCCATGGATGACCAGCACATGATCAGGGTGCCACTGATCACCTTGGTGGCGCCCAAGGGCCTGGCCCTGGAGCGCATGCAGGTGGACCTCTCGGTTCGGGTCAGGAGCACTGAAATCAACAACGCGCTGACTGAAGCAGCCGAAGCCCAGGCCTGCGCCCGCTTCAAGGTCAGCATTGGTGCGCAAGCACGCCACGGTGATGGCCGCGACCCGGACGAGGTGCAGATCCGCATGCAGTTCCAGGCGTGCGAGCCACCAGAGGCGCTCAACCGCCTGATCGAGCAGTACACCAACCTCATGGTGCCCACACTGCGCAGCAACCCGCGGCCACCTGCAGCAGATAGCAACGAGTATGTCGAAGCGGCCAGCGTGCGCTGACCGGCTCGATCAGAAGTCGCGTTTGTAGAAGATATCCAACGAGCTGGCCAAGCCACTGGCCGCCTCCAGATACACCTTCTTGCTCAGCTTGTACCGCAGAGCAATGGTATTGGCCGGCTCGAACACACCCACCCCATAACGCAGGCTCAAGCGCTCGGTGAGATTGCCACTGGCGACCACGCTGGTGGTGTTGCCCGAGCCTTCGGTATCGAGCTGGAAATCCTCGATGCCCAGGTTGGACGCCAGGCTGCCAGTGAGCCCGGCGCTGCCGGCAAGGCCCAGACCCAGGGCTGCTTCTGCGAGCATGTTGTTGTCTTCGCCCGAGCCACCCAGCGGCCTCCCCAGTACCAGATAAGACAACGCCTGCTCCTGGCTCATCGCCGGCTCGGCGAACACCTGCGTGGTCGGCTGCTCGGCGCTGCCACTCAAGCGAATCCCGGCAATCACATCGTCAACCTGGCGAATCGCTTCAATATCCAGGTAGGGCTGATCAATGGGACCTGCGAACAGCAGCCGTGCGCGGCGGATGGTCAGGCGCTGGCCGTAGGCGCGATACCGGCCATCGGCCAGGCTCAGCTCGCCACGGGTATCCATGTTGTCACCAATGTGCACGTGCCCGCGCAGATTGGCAGTCAGACCAAAGCCTGTGAACGACAATTTGTCCTGGCCGACCTCGACATTGACGTCCATGGCGATGGCCATCGGTGTCGTACCCTGCTCGGTCTGATTGCCGATGATTACGGTGTCATCCGAGACTTTGACCGTGGAGGGTGGCAGTTCACGTACGGTGATTGCGCCCTTGGGCACCAGCACCTTGCCCTTGACTGCCAATTGCTCGCCTTCGAGGCTGATGGTCAGGTCGGGGGCCACTTCCAAGGTGGCGTAAGGCTCGACCGTGACCGGCAACTGTTGCCCCTGCAAGCGCAGTTGCATCGCCAGCGCCTGCCCCCAGGTCAGGTTGCCGCTGAGTTGTGCGCGACCGGACGTACCGCTGCGCCAGCCGCCCTGCAACTGAATCTGTTCACCTGCGATCAGCGCCTGCACTGACAAATCCTGCAGGCTGACCGGCAGCTCTGCACCGCTGACTTCGCCGCCGGTGAGGGCCAGGGTGCCATTCACTTGCGGTGCAAGCAAAGAGCCAGACAAGCGGCCGCTGCCGTTGAGCTGCCCGGCAAGGCGCTCGACCATCGGCACGAACGGTCGCGCGATCGCCACATCCAGCCCGCTCAGACGGAAGTCGCCAGACAACGGCTTGTCCTTGCCCAACGGATCGAGCCGGGTCGTCAGGGCGAGCTCGCCAAGGCGCTCGCCACGGAAGTTCAGCACGGTGTCGATACGGCGTGGATTGAGCGTGCTGTCCAGGCGCAGGACCTGGTAGGGGAAATCCAGCCAACGCTGGCCATCGCGCACGCGCAAGGTGCCGCCACTGGCATCGACACGCACCGTACCCTTGGGGCCAGCGGCAGGAATATCCAGATTGATGTCGGCATTGAGCTGCCCCTGCCAGGCGAAGTCCTTGGGCATCCACTGTGCCAGGCTCTCGATCGGGAACTGCTTGAGGTGGTAACGCAGCCGCGGCTCCGGCGCCAGGCGCTGGTCTTCTCCACACAGACTGGCCTGGCCCGAGCGCCAGCAATGGGCACCGAAATCCAGCTGACCGTTGGCCAGGCGCTGCAAACGGGCCGGCCCCTGCAACTGCCAGTCCTGCCCGCCAGCTTGAATGCGGCCACTGGCAAGACGACCACGCCAGTCACCCTTGGCCAGTTGGCCGTCGGCAGCCAGGTCGAGCTTGAGCTGCGGGCCGGCCAGCGCCAGCGTCACGGCCTGCTGGCGAACATCGCCTTTGCCGGCAATGTTCATATCGCCAAGCGACGTCTCGCCCAGGCGAATGTTGCCGGCTTTCAGGGTGAGTTGGCCGCGCTGGGCGCTGTCCAGACGGGCATCGAGGTCAAGCCGTTGCACACGATTGTCGGCCTGAGCCAGTTGCTGCCCTTGCACATTCAGGGTGCCTTGCGGCGCTTGCAAGGTACCCGCCAGATCAAGACGACCCTTGACCTGACCCTGCAAGCGAGGCCACAGCTGGCCAAGGCGCGGCATATCCAGATCGATCCGGCCGGCCAGGCCCTGCTGCAGGCTACCGCTGCCGTTGATGCGGTTGTCGCCCAACTGGATGGCCAGGGCGCCAAGTGTCCAGCTGTCTCCGGCGCCCTCGGCCTCAGCCTTGAGCACTGCCGGCTGACCGCGCAAACGGCCTTTGAGGTCGAGCAAGGCGCTCAGTTGCAGGCGCTCGTTGTGCAGTTCGCCCTTGCTGCGCAGTGGCCCCGCGAGCGTGCCCGGCAATTCGGCAAGCCAGTAGGCTGGATCGAGCGCTGAAAGCAGCAGGTCGACGTCCCAACTGATCTTGTCGGCAAAGCCGACGATGACGCTGCCGGCAGCCTTGCCCTGCCCTGCGCTGAGCAGTAATTGCGGCAGGCGCACCTGGCTCAGGTCGCCCTCGAACGGGCTGCTTAGATTGAACGCGCCGGCCGGCCCGTCCAGATCACCCTTGAATGAGCCCTGATAGTTGCCGTCGCGGTACTGAACGTCGGCAATCAAACGTTTGAGCTGCACTTGCGGGGCTTCTTCAAGCGGATACAGACGCAGCCAGGGGAAGTCCTGCCAATCGATCCTGGCATCGGCTTTCAGCCCCTGCTGCCAGTCGGCATTGGCCTGCAGCCTGAGCCGCTGGCTGTCGCTGGCATTCAGGTCCAAAGCATCCAGTCGGGCGCCTTTGGCGTCGACCTTGCCCGCCAACAGCAGGCCTATCGGCCCTTGCTCGGCCGGCAGATTGGCCGAGCCGGAGAGCTGGTAGCCCTCGTCCAGATCGCCCACGGCATCCAGCTTGAGTTGCTCGAGCTGCAAGGTATCCGGCAGGGTTGCAACCGGTTTGAAGGCGGCCGATTCAAGCCGCAGTCTGGCTGGCAGGTGCTCCGCCAAAGCCTGCAGTTCACCAGTCAGGCGGGCGTTCAGATAGCCGCTGCTGGTTGCATCCAGATTGAGTGTCTTCTGCAGCTCGCCAGTGGCATTCAGTGCCAGTTGCCAGGCCTGCCCTTCCACTGGCGGCAGCTGCACGCTGCCGGTGAGTTGCACTGGCCAGTCGCCCTCGGGCTGCACGTCGCCCTGCACACTTACATGCAGGTCATCACGCTGCAACTGCAAGGTATCGATGCGCAGACCATTGTTGCTCCAGTGCGCCGCAAGCTGCAGGTCGCCCAGCAGGTCGCTGCCATCCAGGCGCAGTTGGCCAAGTTTCACCTCGCCCAGCTCGATCGCCACTGGCAGGCGCAACGTTGGTAACTGCAGCGGATTGCTGTCGGCTACGGTTTCACTGGCGGCAAATGCCATGTCGATGCGCTCAGCCTGCAGACGCTCGATACACAGGGTGGCCCGCAGCAGGCACAGCGGCGACCAGCTCAACTGCGGTGCCTGCACCTCGACCCGGCTGGCGCCGTCGTCCCAGCTCAGACGGGTGGCCTGCCAGTTACCGCCGAGGTGGCCCTGGAAGTCGTCGACCGTAAGCCCCGGCACCAGGCCCAGCGCCCAGCGACTACCGGCTTGCGTCCCCAGCAACAGGCTCAGACTCAGCGTGATCAGCAGCAACAGGCCGAGCAGACTGACAAGAATGTACTTCAAAGCACGCGTCACAGCTCAGGCCCCATCGAGAAGTGCAGGCGAATGCCGCCGTCGTCGTCCAGTGCCTTGGCCAGGTCGAGGCGCAAGGGCCCGACCGGCGACACCCAACGTACGCCGATACCGACGCCGGTTTTCAGGCTGGGCAGATCCAGCGAGTTGAACGAGTTGCCTTGATCGACAAAGGTCGCGATGCGCCACTTCTCGGCCACCGAATACTGGTATTCGGCGCTACCGGCCACCATGTAGCGGCCACCAATACGGTCGCCGTCGCTGTTTTTCGGAGACAGGGTCTGGTAGTCGTAACCACGCACGCTTTGGTCGCCACCGGCGAAGAAACGCAACGAGGGCGGAATCTTGCTTTGATAGCTGTTGGTGGCGCTGCCACCGAATTGCAGCCGGCCGAGCAGTCGGTGATTCTGGCCCAGAGTCGTCAGCCCCTTGAGCAGGACGTTGCCGTGTAGCAGATTGGTATCGGACATCAGCCCTTCCTTGGCCACCTGCACATCGAACTGCAGACGGTAGCCATTGTGCGGGTCGATGCGGTTGTCACTGCGCAGGAATGAGTAACTTACCCCAGGCATCAGCAGCTTGCTCAAGCCGGAGTCATCCCCCAGCTTGTACTCTTCGCGCTGATACTTGAGCGACACCACCCGCTGCCAGCCGCTGGGCAGCTTGCTGTGCCATTCAGGGCCAACGGTGAGCAGCTTGCTGACGGTATCGGTGCCGGCAATTTCCTCGTTCTGATAGCCACCGGCGAAACGCAGCTTGTCGGTCAGTGGCGGGTCCAGCGGTATGTCATACCACAGGCCGACGTTCTGCCGCGGCGCCGACAGTTCGGTTTCCCAACCATAGCTGTGACCCTGCGGGTTGACCCAGTGGCGCGTCCAGTTGGCCTTGCCGCGCGGGCCAACGTCGGTCGAGAAGCCCAGGCCCAGGCCCATGGTGCGTGGTTTGCGGGTTTCCAGGCTGACGTCGACGGGAATCTGTTCGCCCACCGCAGCGGTGGGCGCCGCGTCGACCCTTACGCCTTCGAAATAGCCGCTCGATTGCAGGTCGTTGTTGAGTTCGGCGATCAGCTCGGAATCATAGGGCGTACCGGCCTTGAACGGCACCATGCGCTGCAGCAGGTCCTGGTCCAGCGGGGTGTCGCCGGCAAAGCGCACGGCGCCAAGCTGGAAGCGTGGCCCGCTTTGATACACCAGTTCGATGTCGGCAACGCCGGCCTGCGGATCTACGGCCAGGCGCTGGCTGGTAAAGCGCCCTTTGAAAAAGCCGTAACGCGAAGCCTGATTCTGGATCAGACGCTTGGCGTCTTCATACAGACCATGATTGAGGCGTTCGCCGGGGCGCAGCGCGGCGCTATCAGGCACACGAAAACTCTTCAGCTCGGTGGCCGGGCCCTCGATGCGCACGGTGACGTTGCGCAAGCGCACCGGCTCTCCGGGATCGATGCGAATGATCAATTGCGGATGCTGGTCAGGCCCGGTCGGCGCCTTGACCTCGGTGTCGATCTGGGCCTGATAGTAGCCAAGTGCCTGCGCAGCTTTGCGCGCCTGCTCTTCAGCGCCGCGACTGAAACGCAGCAATGCGTCCTCGTCACGGTCTCCCAGGCTGCCAATATAGCCTTCGACATTCGCCTTGAGCGCCTTGTTGGCGGGTTTGACCCGCACCAGCAGTTCGCTCTGGGCCCATACTGAGCTGCTGGCGGCCAGAATGATCAGGCCCCAGGTCAATCTTCCTGAATACGTCATGCTGCGCATGCTACCAGAGCTTGTTGCGCAAGGGAGCCGTCTACTGCGCAGGTCACCCTGTTACTGACCTGGAGGACAATGGATTGGGATGAAAAAACACCCGCTCTGTAACTGGACCTACAGCCATTTCGCCAATTTCCTGATACCCCTGACGCTTGTAGAACTCCAGATAGCGCGCATTGCCGGTATCCAGCACAACGCCATGGCTGCCTGGCTCCTCGGCGCACCAGTCATGAACAGCCTGTAACAATTGCTCAGCATGCTCCTGAGTCCTGAATTCAGGGTGCACGCCCAGCAGCGGCAGCATATGTACCTGATCTGACGGCAAGCTCCCCACCAACGCTGCCTGATAATCCAGGTAGCGGCGGGTACAGCACAGGCCGGTGCCGATGATCATGCGCAAGCGCCACATCCAACTGTCAGCCACGCCAAGGCGCCGCAGCGGCGGCACGATCAGCGCGACCCCGGCCAGACGGTCTTCGACCATCAGGCCAACTGCCGGTAGCTGCAGGTAGAAGTGCTGGCGGACCCACGCCCGAATCATGGCGCGCAGGCGCCGTTCATAGCCAGGGCGCTGCGCCTCGAACAGATAGGCCACGGTCGGCTCTTGCCGATAGACTTCGTACAGCACAGCGCGGACCTCGCGGCGGTAGCCCTTGTCGAGCAAACAGGTGCGAGCGGTTGCGCGGATATCGTCGGGCATTTGCGGGTAAACCTTCATGGAGTGAACGTTCACCTTGGAGGCGCGGCTACGTGCGTTGGTTCACCGCTGAGCGCACGTCGCCAGGCCGAGGCAGCGCCAGCATGCTGGCGACGAGCGCCGATGTTCGATAGCATCCGCAGTTTTACCGGGGTTGCCTCGCCATGAAGATCGTCTCGTTCAATATCAACGGCCTGCGCGCCCGTCCGCATCAGCTGGCGGCGCTGATCGAGAAGCATCAGCCAGACGTTATCGGCTTGCAGGAAACCAAAGTCAGCGACGAGCAGTTCCCATTGGCTGACGTGCAAGCCTTGGGCTACCACGTGCATTATCATGGCCAGAAAGGCCACTACGGCGTCGCCCTGCTCTCACGCCAGGCACCGCTGGCGCTGCACAAAGGCTTCGCCAGTGACGAGGAAGACGCCCAACGGCGCTTCATCTGGGGCACCTTCGCCGACGCCAACGGCACCCCGATCACCATCATGAACGGCTACTTCCCACAGGGCGAAAGCCGCGATCACCCTACCAAATTCCCCGCCAAGCAGCGCTTCTACAGTGACTTGCAGGTCCTGCTCGAAGGCCAGTTCGACAATCAGCAGCCGCTGATCGTCATGGGCGACGTCAACATCTCGCCCGAAGACTGCGACATCGGCATCGGTGCCGACAACGCCAAGCGCTGGCTGAAGACCGGCAAATGCAGCTTCCTGCCGGAGGAGCGTGAATGGATGCAGCGCCTCAAGGACTGGGGCCTGGTCGACAGCTTCCGTCACCTGCACCCGCAGGTCAGCGACCGTTTCAGCTGGTTCGACTACCGCAGCCGCGGCTTCGAAGACCAGCCCAAGCGCGGCCTGCGCATCGATTTGATCATGGCCTCGAGCGGCCTGCTGCCGCGGCTCAAGGATGCCGGCGTCGACTACGACCTGCGTGGCATGGAAAAGCCCTCCGACCACGCGCCGATCTGGCTGGAGCTTGCCTGAAAGGTCGCGCTGCGGGCGCTGATCAGCGTCCGCATACAGGCACAGTCGAGGACATCCCGGGCATCTGATAGTCATTCGCCATCAACTCGGTTCTCGGGAGCCTGCTGGCGGGGGTAGAATGCGCAAAACCGGGAGCCGTAATGAATCAGGACCGCTTGACCTCCACCCAGGACGACGCCATCACCGACGCTGCGGCGCATTGGTGCATGCGCCTGCATGCCGATGACTGCACGGCGGCCGAGCGCGAGGCGTTCGATCTCTGGCTGGCGGCTGATTCACGGCACGTCGATGAATACAGCGCGATGCAGGACATCTGGCAAACCGCCGAGCTGTTGCCGCGTCGCCCGAGCGTGGTCGAGAAAGCCGGCCGCCCCCTGCGCAGGACGCAGCCACGCCGCTGGCGGCCAATGGCTTCAGCTGCAGCCATTGCCTTGCTGGCCTTGCCGTTGGCAGGCTGGATGGGTTGGCAGCAAGGCTGGCTACCCAATCACTACCAACATGTCGAAGCCACCGACCAGGTGCGCCAGGTGCTATTGAGCGATGGCAGCCAGATCGAACTCAACCTGCACAGCGAGCTGCGCTACTTCAACTACAAGGACCAGCGCCAGGTCACGCTTATCCGCGGCGAGGCGTTTTTCAAGGTCAGCCACGACGCCGCCCACCCGTTCATCGTGCGCGCCGGCAACGGCCAGACGCGGGTGACCGGCACCCAGTTCAACGTCTGGAAATACAACGACGAGGTCAAGGTGACCCTGGTTGAAGGCTCGGTACTGGTCAGCAGTCACGGCGACGAGGGAGGCTATCGACTAGGCCCAGGCATGCAGGCCAGCTACCACATCGGCGATTTCGAACCGACTCTGGCGCAGAATGATGAGGCCGACAACAGCCTGGCCTGGCGCACCGGCAAGCTGGTGTTGGACAACCTCAGCCTGGCCCAGGCCCTGCCCGTGATCAACCGCTACCTGGAACGCCCGCTGCTGTTGGCCGATGACAGCACCGGCGCAATCCGTGTCAGCGGCGTCTACAACACTCGCGAGGTCAAGCGCATGGTCGACAACCTGCCCAAGGTGCTGCCGATCTACCTGACCCGCAGCAAGGACGGCAGCACCGTGCTCAACCGCATCACACCGCTGACCAACAAGGGCTGACGCCGGCCCTCAGAGCACCATTGCCGCCAGCCAGCCAAAGGCCAGCAGCGGCAGGTTGTAATGGAGGAAGGTCGGCACCACGGTGTCCCAGATGTGGTGATGCTGGCCGTCGACATTCAAGCCTGAAGTCGGCCCCAGGGTCGAATCCGAAGCCGGCGAACCGGCGTCGCCCAACGCACCCGCGGTGCCAACGATGCACACCGTAGCCACCGGATCGAAGCCTAGCTGAACACACAGCGGCACGAAAATCGCAGCAAGAATGGGCACGGTAGAGAACGACGAGCCGATACCCATGGTCACCAGCAAGCCCACCAGCAACATCAGCAAGGCCCCGATACCCTTGCTGTGGTTGATCCATTGCGCTGAGGCCTGGACCAGGCTGTTGACCTCGCCGGTTGCCTTCATCACGTCGGCAAAGCCCGAGGCGGCAATCATGATGAAGCCGATCATGGCCATCATCTTCATGCCTTCGGTAAACAGATCATCAGTGTCTTTCCAGCGCACGATGCCCGACAGCGAAAAAATCAGAAAACCGACCATGGCGCCGATGATCATCGAATCCAGCCACAGCTGAATGATGAACGCTGCTGCGATCGCCAGGCCAGCGACCATCAGCGTCAAGGGGTTGTAGCTGACACTGACCTGCTCGACCTGTTCGATTTTCGCCAGGTCATAGTCGCGTTTCTTGCGGTAGCTGACGAACACTGCCAGGAGCAGCCCGGCGAGCATGCCGGCCGCAGGAATGGCCATCGCCTGGGTAACGTTGACCGCGCTGACGTCGACCCCGGCGCGGCTGACATTGGCCAGCAGAATTTGATTGAGGAAGATGTTGCCAAAACCTACCGGCAGGAACATGTACGGCGTGATCAGGCCAAAGGTGATTACGCAGGCAATCAGCCGCCGGTCGATGCGCAGCCGGGTCAGCACATACAGCAGCGGCGGCACCAGCAGCGGGATAAAGGCAATGTGAATGGGCAGAATGTTCTGCGACGACACGGCTACCACCAGCATCAGGCCGATCAGCAGCCATTTAACCTTGCCACCCTCGCTATGGCCTTGGCGCTCGATCATGTTCAAGGCCCGATCTGCCAGCGCATGGGCCAGCCCCGACTTGGCGATGGCCACGGCAAATGCGCCAAGCAGCGCATAGGACAACGCCACCGTGGCGCCCCCACCCAGGCCACCATTGAAGGCCTTCAACGTGCCCTCGATACCCAGACCGCCGACCAGGCCGCCGGTGATCGCGCCGATGATCAACGCGATCACTACATGCACGCGGGACAGGCTCAATATCAGCATGATGCCGACCGCGGCAATGACTGCATTCATGGTGTGGACTACCTCGTTACGACAGACGGAAAGCATTGGCACCGGCGTCAGGCTGCACACAGGCAGCGGCCGGTCCAGAGGGGTGCAATGCGAAGGGCGGACACTCTGAAGGGCGAGTCGACAGATGTCAAATCGGCCAAAGCCGAATTCAATTGAACGTTTGAATAAAGAAAATCCTGTGGCCGCCGACACAGAGTGCAGACCTATTACAAGGGACTTTCCCAAAATGCCTCTGCGACAACTGTCCATTCAGTGGAAGATCACCCTGCTTGCCGGTTTGTGCCTCGCCGCCATCGTCACGCTACTGGTCGGTCTGTCCCTGTACCGCATGGACCACAGCTCCGACCTGGTCAAGGCCAGCAGCATGAAGATGCTCTCCGATTCAGCTCAAGCCCGCATCGAATCGCAGGGTGAAGTACAGGCGCTGAACATTCGCCGCCAGTTCATGGACGCTTACCAGTACGGCGCAGGCTTTGCCCGGCAGGTGCTGTTCCTGCGCGAACAGGCCGAAAAACGCTACCTGGACGCCTTCGACCTGCGCGAAGACATGACCGCACAGGTGCGCACCGCCCTGCTGGCCAATCCTGATCTGCTCGGCCTGTCGCTGGTGTTCGAGCCTGACGCGCTGGACGGCAAGGACAGCCTGTTCACCAATCAGCACGAGTTGGGCAGCAACGAGACTGGCCGGTTTGCCTTGTACTGGTCGCAACCGCAGGCTGGCAAACTGACCTCGATGGCCTTGCCTGAACTGGACATGGCCAATATCGAAACCGGCCCCAGCGGGCAACCGGCCAATACCTGGTGGGTCTGCCCGCGCAGCACCGGCAAGGTCTGCGTGGTCGAGCCGTATTTCTACGCCATCGATGGCCAGCAGGTGTTGATGACGAGCATCGTTTTCCCGCTGTCGGCCAAGGGCAAGGTGATTGCCACGCTGTCGGTCGACATCAACCTGAGCAGCCTGCAGGCCATGAGCGAAGAAGCCAGCCGCGGCCTTTATCAAGGCCAGACCACTGTTGGCATCCTCAGCCCGGTCGGTCTGCTCGCTGGCTACAGCGCCGACGCCAGCAAGCTGGCCCAGCGCTTCGATCAGGTCGATACCGCGCAAGGCGCTGAGTTGGTGCGCAAGCTGGCTGACGGCAAGCTGCAGATCGTTCACGCCGATCAGCGCTTGAAGGTTCTGGCAGCGTTTGCGCCGATTCCCGGCAGCAAGCCGTGGGGCGTGCTGCTCGACGTGCCGCAAAGCGCCCTGGCCGGTCCTGCCGAAACGCTGAAGAACGAGCTGGATGCACTCAATACCAGCGGCACCTTGCTAGAACTGGGCCTGGGCCTGGGCGCTGCGCTGGCCGGCTTGCTCCTGGTCTGGCTGATGGCGCGTGGCGTCACCCGGCCGATTCTGGGTGTGGCGGCGATGCTCAAGGACATTGCCAGCGGTGAAGGCGACCTGACCCGCCGCCTGCAGTACGACAAGCGCGACGAACTCGGTGAGCTGGCGGGCTGGTTCAACCGCTTCCTCGACAAACTGCAGCCGACCATTGCCGACGTCAAACGCTCGGTGCAGGCTGCCCGCGGCACGGCCGATCAGTCGGCTGCGATCGCCAGCCAGACCAGCGCCGGCATGGAGCAGCAGTATCGCCAGGTTGACCAGGCCGCTACCGCCTCGCATGAGATGAGCGCCACCGCGCAGGACGTTGCCCGCAGCGCGGCACAAGCTGCCCAGGCCGCCCGCGAAGCTGACCTGGCCACCCGTGAAGGCCTGGCCGTGATTGGCCAGACCACTGACAGCATCGACAGCCTGGCAGCCAACATGAGCAGCGCCATGGCCCAGGTTGAAGGCCTGGCAGGCAACAGCGAAAAAATCGGCTCGGTGCTCGAAGTGATTCGCTCGATCGCCGAACAGACCAACTTGCTCGCCCTCAACGCCGCGATCGAAGCTGCTCGCGCCGGTGAAGCCGGCCGCGGCTTTGCCGTCGTCGCTGATGAAGTGCGCAACCTGGCCCGGCGTACCCAGGAATCGGTGGAAGAAACCCGCCAGGTAATCGAGGCGCTGCAAGCTGGCACCCGGGAAGTGGTCGACGCCATGGACAGCAGCCACCGCCAGGCCCAGGGCGGTGTCGAGCAAGTCGGACAGGCGGTGACTGCGCTGCAACGGATCGGCCAGGCGGTCACGGTGATCACCGACATGAACCTGCAGATTGCATCGGCTGCCGAAGAGCAGAGCGCAGTGGCGGAAGAGATCAACAGCAACGTCGCGACCATTCGCGACGTGACCGAGTCGCTGTCGAGCCAGGCCAACGAGTCTGCACGGGTCAGTCAATCGCTCAACCAACTGGCCAACCAGCAGCAGGCACTGATGGACCAGTTCAGGGTCTGACGGTTCTGGTGTGTACTCACGCAACCCGGATCACGGCTGATCCGGGTTGCGCGCTACAGCTCGTCGTGAGCAGTGAACGTGCCGCCGCCGAGGATTCGGTCAAGCAGTGCCAACGCGCCTTCAACGTTCGGTCTGCGCCCCATCGGCAGCACGTCGGTCAGCGGCAAGGTTGCATCTGGGTAACCTGTCGCCATCACCAACAAGTGCATTTGATCGGCATTCAGATAGATATGATGCTGGCGCATCGCGTAAGACTGGATCAGGCTTAATGCGCCTGTCACCAAGGGTGTCGCGCTGGAGGTGCCGCCATAGCTGTCAGTGTAGTCACGGTCGTCACCCTGCTTGTCCTGTAGCTTGCCGTAGCCAAGCGTCGCCACACTGTCCCCCCAGGCGTTGAGCATTCGGTAGCGGTAGCCGTAGTTGGAATATTGGTGCGGCTTGCCGTCCCAGGACTGACAGGCCCCCACCAAAATGGTCGAAGCATCGCCATGGTCTTCGAAGTACGGCCATTGGCTCAGATCGACACCGTGCCCGCGACTCGTACCCTTGTCCGCCAGCGACTGCGTGCTGCCGTTGCTGGCGGCATTCACCACTACCGCGCCGCGTGCGGTCAGCGCCTTGCACATATCCCACCAGTCACGCTCGTGCAGCGACGGCAGAAAGGTGCTGAGCACATTGATGTTGGCGCTTTGCCGGTTGATCGCGACGATGTCGCCTGCACGCACGTGGCGCAGCATGTCTGCCGGTGTGCGGTTGTGTTTGCGACGGTCGATGGCCCGGTTGTCGTAGAGGTACAGCTCGCAGTCATGGCAGATACCCTTCATGCCGAACCCGTTGGGCTGAGCGAACAGCAGCCCAACCGAGGCGGTGCCGTGGGCGGGATCCGAGTTGGGTTGGTCGCTGATCACGCGCAGCCGATCAGTACCCCGCAGGTCTTCATGCCCGGCGAACAGGCCGCCATCGGCAAAATGCACCCGCGTACCTTTGCCGGTTACCTGCTTGCTCCACACGCTGCGGATGTTCATGCCCTTGCTCTTGGTCGTCGGTGCGTCCAGGTAGGTTTGCAGCGCTTCGTAGTCAGGGGTCGGCTGCGCCTCGTCGTAGGCGTCATTGCCCGCTGCCACCGCAACACCTGTGATCAGCGTAGCCACCAGCGCAGCGAGCCCGGCGGCGATCAGGTTTGCGGGTTCCTGTTCAGCGGGTAGAAAGGACAGCGATTCGACGTAATCCAGTGCCGCAAGGGTTCGCAGTAGCTCGACGAAGGTGTCGTTGAACATGCTTGCGGGCTGCATCATCAGGTAGTAATCGCGCAGCACCGCCAGCGCTTCGTCGTCGCGATCTGCACCGGCCAGCACCGGCTGCAGCTCGATGACCTGTTTCAAGTTCGGCCATAGACGGGCCAGGCTGGAGCGGCTCTCAGGCTCGAGATCTGCAACGAAACAGGCAAAACCGTCCTTGCCAAACTTTACCAGCAGCGGCGGCAGGGTTTGCCCAGCAGCGCTGTTGGGTAGCCCGCTGAATGCCGGCAGCAATGCATCATGGACAAGGCCAGGCTCAGTGTCAGGGAGCGCCACGGCACGCCTGGCCCGTAGCGGCGCTCCAGTCAGCGGGACCTGATCCAGAATCCGCCGGTCGGCTTCATCCGGATGGATTTCGACGACCATTGCTGGCCAGGTAATAGTAGCGTCAGCGTCGCCAGGCAGGTCTAGTTTGATGATCTGCTCATCAGTGAGGGTGATGCTGGCGCTGATCTCGAAGCGCCCGTGGCTCAACTGGGTAGCGAGGATGGCCGGGCAGCCATGATCGGGGAGCTTGCCGCTGTCGACCTGCGAGCTTGCGCTGGCCGAATCAAGCCGCTTCGGGCCTCGCTCGCCGAGGGCTCTGAGCACGTAGCGAATACGTTTGATCTTGTGCAGATCGGGGCCGATGCAGCGCAGGTGAAACTTGCCGTCAAAACTGAAGTTGCGGTAATAGAGGAATTCGATATCAAGGTTCATAGGGCGGCTTCCTGTCAATGCAGCCGCCTCCATCGCGAGCGGCCGGGCCAGCATGATTGAGCCGTATCCCGTCACATCGCAGCCCGAAGGAGTTCCCCCGCAGTCCGCCCGTTGCGATCGCAGCAGCCACACACAGCGCCAGCTAGACTGACCTCCAGCACCCACCTGCGAGGCTCGTCATGCGCGTGTCAGCGATCATTTTTGCTTTGTTCATGGCCCAGCTCGCAGGCCCCACCCTTGCCGCCGAGGCAGCCACCGCCGCGGTCGCCGAAGACAAGGCCGAAGCGCTCGAGAAGAAGGTCGT
The DNA here is from genome assembly GCF_050496565.1 of Pseudomonas shirazensis. Classification (GTDB taxonomy): domain Bacteria; phylum Pseudomonadota; class Gammaproteobacteria; order Pseudomonadales; family Pseudomonadaceae; genus Aquipseudomonas; species Aquipseudomonas shirazensis_A. The sequence continues at coordinate 18,880 of NZ_JBNWAE010000018.1, read as the reverse complement.
CAACGACGCACCGCCGCCGAAAAAAAGCGAGGTGCTGACTTCAGGCGAGGTCAAGGCGGTCGATCCCAATGGCCAGGCGCCGATGGACGACAGCATCACCTGCCTGGCCCGCACCATCTACTGGGAGGCCAAACAGGCCGATGCCAAGGACATGAGCGCGGTCGCCAGCGTGGTGCTCAATCGCCTCGGCCAGGACGGTTTCCCTGACACTATCTGTGGCGTAGTCAAACAGGGCGTCGAAAACAAACGCTGCCAGTTCTCCTGGTGGTGCGACGGGCGCCCTGACCAGGTCGAGGAAAAGGACCGTTACGACATTGCCAAGGAAATAGCCCGCAAGGCGCTCAACCAGCAGCTCAAGGACCCTACCAACGGCGCCCTGTATTTCCACGACCGCTCGACGCGGCCAGTCTGGGCCAAGGCTTACCGCAAGACTGCCGAGACCCGGTTGTTTCTTTTTTACAAGCCCAACCCATCCCTGGCGCGCTGAGCCTTACACCGCAAGACGGCGCACCCACAGCGGCTGCGCGGGCGGCAATGTCGGCACCGCATCCAGCAGCGCCCGGGTATAGGCATGGCGCGGCTGGCCCAATACCTGAGCGGCGCTACCCTGCTCCACCACCCTGCCCGCTTGCATCACCAGCACATGATCGCTGACCTGCTCGACCACACCCAGATCATGGGAAATGAACAGGCAGGCCAGGTTCAGCTCGGTCTTGAGTTCAGCCAGCAAGGCGAGGATGCGTGCCTGTACCGACACGTCCAGCGCCGACACGGGTTCGTCGCAGATCAACAGCCGCGGTTTCATCGCCAGTGCACGGGCAATGGCGATGCGCTGACGCTGGCCCCCGGACAACTCCAGCGGGCGCCGTTCCAGCACGCTGGCAGGCAACTGCACGCGCTCCAGCAACGCCACCGCCTCGGCCCGCTGCAAGGTCCGCGGCACCCCGGCCAGCGCCAGCGCTTCGCTGAGTACGCGCAGCACGCTGTAGCGAGGGTCGAACGAAGCCAGCGGATCCTGGAACACCACCTGGATGCCCTGCCGGGCCTGCCGCTTCTGCTCGGCGCCAAGCGCCAGCCAGTCGCTGCCGGCGAACTCGACCCGGCCCTGGTCAGGTTGCTCCAGGCCGAGCAAGATGCGCCCCAGGGTGCTTTTGCCAGAGCCAGATTCTCCGACAACGCCCAGGGTTTGCCCGGCGCGCAGCTGCAACGACACCTCGCTCAACACCTGGCGGACGCTGCCGTCGGGGCCGGCAAAGGCTTTGCCCAGCCCGCTTGCAGCAAGCAATACCGGCTGCTCAACGGCGCTCACGCTGGGTTCGACCAACGCCAGCGCAGGCTGCGTCGGCCGCTGCAAATGGACGGCACGCGCGGCGCTGAGCAGGCGCTGGGTGTAAGGGTCTTGCGGGTCCTGCAGAATCTGTTCGGCACTGCCCTGCTCCACTACCCGACCGCCGCGCATCACCACCACCCAATCAGCCAGCCGTGCCACCACCGCCAGATCATGGCTGACCATCAGCAAGCTGTTCTGCTCATCGCGCAGTTGCTCGAGCAGGCGCAAAATCTGTGCCTGCACGGTCGCGTCGAGCGCCGTGGTCGGCTCATCGGCGATCAGCAGGCGCGGCCGGCAGGCCATCGCCGAGGCGATCAACGCGCGCTGACGCAGGCCACCTGACAACTGCCACGAATACTGCTGAGCGCGCACCTGCGGCTCAGGCACGCCGACCTCGGCGAGCAACTGCAGCACCCGCAGACGACGTGCCTCCGCGCCAAGGTCAGTGTGCAGCAGCAGTGCCTCTTCGATTTCGCCACCCACCCGCCGCAACGGGTCGAGCGAACCCAGTGCGTCCTGCATGATGAAACCGATCTGTGCGCCGCGCAGGCGCAGGTAGTCAGCCTGGTCGAATACACGCAGGTCGCGCCCGGCAAACTCCAGCCGTTGCGCCTGCACCTGCGCGCCGTGGCCCGCCAGGCCGACGAGACTGCGGGCAGTGACGCTCTTGCCCGAGCCCGACTCACCGACCAGCGCCACGCACTGCCCGGCGCGCACCTGCAGATCGACTCCGTGTACCACCGCTACACCGTTGAAGCTCACCCGCAGGTCGCGGATGTCGACCAGTGCCGAAGCCGTATCCAATTCACTCATAAGCCTTTGCCCTCGCTACGCCGTAGCCAGTCTCGGCCGATGGCGCTGATGGAAATCACAGTCAAGGTAATCGCCAGCGCTGGCCAGGCCATCAGCCAGGGCGCGTTGGCCATGAAGTTGCGTGCCACTGCCATGCTTGCGCCCCACTCGGGGGCCGGTGGCGGTGCGCCGAAACCGAGAAAACTCAGCGCGGCAGCGGCGGTGATAGCCCCGCCGAGGCCGATGCAGGCGAGGATCAGTACCGGTTGCACCGCATTGGGCAGGACATGGGCAAACACCACCGCCAGCGGCCGTCGGCCCAGGGTCAGCGCCGCCTCGACGAAACTGGCATGGCGGATGCTCAGGGTCTGCGCGCGCACCAGCCGGGCGTAGCGCGGCACTGCGGCGATGCCGACGGCAATGATCAAGTTGGTCGTACCCTGGCCAAACAGCGTGATCACCACCAGCGCCAGCAGCAGGTCGGGAAATGCCAGCAGCACATCCACCGCGCGCATCAGCAGATTGTCCAGCCAGCGCGGTGCCAGGCCGGCAAGCAAGCCGAGCAACGTGCCCAGGCCCAGCCCGAGCAGGGTTGCCGTCAAACCGATCAGCAGGGATGCACGCGCACCGTGAATGACCCTGCTGAGCACATCCCGTCCGTTCTCATCGGTGCCCAGCCAGAACTGGCTGCTGGGCGGTTGATAGGCCATGCGTGCATCAGCCAGCAAGGGGTCGGCCGGCGCTAGCCAGCCGGGCACTGCCACCGCCAGCAACAGCAGGCCGATGATTGCCCAGGCCAGGCGCAACCCTGGCCGCCCAGGGCGCCAGCGCGACAGTCGCGCACTGGTTGCCAGCGTCGGCACCTGGGCAACGGGAATGATCGCGTTCATGCAACCTCCTGGCTCAAGGTGCCGGATTTGGCGTACGCCGATGCACAGCCTGAATCTCCGCCAGCAGCTCGTCATCCAGTTGCAGCTCCAGCGCACCGAGGTTGTCGTGCAACTGCGCCAGGCTGGTCTGGCCGGTAATGGCACTGGCCACGAACGGCTGATGGATGACGAAGGCCAGCGCCAGCTGCGCCGGGCTCAAGCCTCGTTTGGCGGCGATCTGCACATAGCTGGCGATGGCGCTGTCGGCTTCAGTGCTGTCGTAGCGGTTGAAGGTGCGGTACACCGAGGACAGACGCGCACCCTCGGGGCGGGCGCCATTGAGGTACTTGCCGGTCAGCGTACCGAACGCCAGCGGTGAATACGCCAGCAAGCTCACGCCGTCACGGTGGCTGAACTCCGACAAGCCGTTCTCATACAGGCGGTTGAGCAAGCTGTAAGGGTTCTGGATGCTGGCAATACGCGGCAAATCGCGTTGTTCGCTGTGCCGCAGGAACTGCGCCACGCCCCACGGTGTTTCGTTGGAAACGCCGATATGGCGGACCTTGCCAGCTTTGACCTGTTCGTCGAGCACCGCCAGGGTTTCAGCGATTGCAGCGCTGTCCGGGTGGTCATCCACGTAGGGGTATTCACGCGCGCCAAAGAAGTTGGTGGTGCGGTCTGGCCAGTGCAGCTGATACAGGTCCAGGTAGTCGGTGCGCAGGCGCTTGAGGCTGCCATCCAGAGCGGCAACGATGTTGCGCCGATCATGGTGCGAAAGGCCGTCACGAATGTGCGTCTGCCCGGCAGGATCACGCGACGGCCCGGCAATCTTGCTTGCCAGCACCAGTTTGTCGCGGTTACCGCGTGCAGCAAGCCAACTGCCGATGAAGCGCTCCGTGGTGGTCCAGGTCTCGGCCCGGGTCGGCGTTGGGTACATCTCGGCGGTATCGATCAGGTTGATCCCGGCGGCGACGGCGGCGTCCAGTTGCTGGTGGGCGTCCTGCTCGGTGTTCTGGTGGCCCCAGGTCATCGAGCCAAGGCTGAGCAGGCTCACGTTGAGGTCGGTGTGGCCCAGGCGGCGGTACTGCATGGTGTGCTCCTTTTCGATAAATGACGGAAGGCGAAGGGCTCAGGCCAGTTGCGAAAGCTCTGCGCTGCTGGCCTGGGTGTACTGATTGACGGCCTTGGGCAAGCCGAGGTGATCGCGCAAGGTGCGGCCCTGGTATTCGCGGCGGAACAAACCGCGCTTCTGCAGCAGCGGCACCACCTCTTCGACGAACACCTGCGCGCCTGACGGGAACATGTCCGGCATGATGTTGAAGCCGTCGCCGGCGCCCGCGAGGAACCATTCGGCCAGGGTGTCGGCAACCTGCTCGGGCGTGCCCACCGCCAAGCGGTGGCCCACCAGAATCCGCCGCGACAGCTGGCGGATGGTCAGGTTTTCGCGCCGGGCCAGGTTCAATTGCGCCTCGAGAAACCCATGCGAGCCGCGCTCGAAGTCCGCCACGGCGCCGATCTGCGCCCAGGGCAGCGGCGCGTCCGCGTCCAGTTCGCGGGCGTCGATGCCAATGCGCCCGGCCACCTGCTGCAGCAAGCCGTGCTCACCGTGCCAGGCATTGAGCTGGTCGAAGCGCGCGTGGGCCTCGGCCTCGGTGCTGCCGATGACCGTCGACAGTCCAGGCATGATCTTCAAGTGCTGGGGGTCACGGCCCCAGGCTTTGGCGCGCTGTTTCATCTCGCGATAAAAGGCCAGGCCGTCGGGCAAGGTGGTCTGGGTGGTGAAGATCGCATCGGCATAGCGCGAGCCAAGCGCTTTGCCGCCTTCGGAAGAACCAGCTTGCACCAGCACCGGTCGGCCTTGTGGCGAGCGTGGCAGGTTGAGCGGACCCTTGACCTGAAAGTGCTCGCCCTTGAAGTCCACCGTGTGCACTTTGCTCGGGGCGGCAAAGCGGCCTGTGGCGCGGTCGCCGATGATCGCGTCGTCCTCCCAGCTGTCCCACAGTTTGAGGGTTACATCGACGAATTCCTCGGCACGGCCATAGCGGTCGACATGCAGCGGCGCGCCGCTGAGGCCGAAGTTTTGCGCGGCGGCATCGCCGGCGTTGGTGACTACGTTCCAGGCGGCACGGCCGCCGCTGATGTGATCCAGCGAAGCGATCCGCCGGGCCAGGTTGAACGGCTCGTTGTAGGTACTGGAACAGGTGGCGATTACGCCAATATGTTCGGTGGCCGCTGCCACGGCGGTAAGCAGCAGGGTCGGCTCCAGGCGCCCGCCCGGCTGGCTGGCGACATCCGGCGGCAATGCCGGGCCGTCGGCGAGAAAGATCGCGTCAAGGCAGCCGCGCTCGGAGATGCGCGCGATGTTGCGGTAATAGTCGACGTCGATGTAGGCATTCAGCGCAGCCTCGCCCTGACGCCAGGCGCCGGAATGTGAGCCAAAGCCGAGGATGTTCATGCCCAGGCTCATCTGTTTTGCTTGCGTCATGGGGTTGCTCCTGTTCAGACAGCGCTGGCTTCATCGAAGGTAGGCTGCACGTCACTGGCTGCCGCCTGTTTGGCCCGCCAGGCGGCAGCCGGGCTGATGCCGTTGAGGTAGTAATTGCCCAGCGCCTGCTCGCGATAAATCGCCGGATTGTGCGATGCCAGGGTGCGCGCGTTGCGCCAGTGGCGGTCGAGCCGGCGCTGGTTGCTGGTGGCCGAAGCGCCGCCGACTTCGAACAGCAAGCTGGTCGCCTCGAGTACTTGCGGCAAAACGATCTGCTGCGCCTGGAAGGCATGTACTTCGGCATCGGTGTAGAGCTGCTCGGGCACTGCGCCGAGCTGGCCGGCTGCAGATGCAGCCTGCAGGCTCTGGGCAACCGCGCCGACCTGCGCCTCGGCACTGAAGGCCAGGCTCGACAGACGCCCGACCACTTGCTGCACCAGCGGGTCGTCAGCCGGTCGCGACTGGCCGGGCAAGCCGAACGCGCGGGTGCGGCCCTGTACAAAGCCCACGGCATCCGCCAGGACAGCGCGGGCAATGCCTGCCAGGGTGGCCAGGTGAACGGCCTGGTAGAACGCCGTCAGGTATGATTCGGCGCGCAATTCGCGCTTGGCGAAACGGCGCAGGATGTGCCGTTCGGGGACGGCAACGTGGTTGAAGCGGGTGGTGCCGCTGCCGGTCAGGCGCTGGCCAAAGCCGTCCCAGTCATCGACCACTTCAACCCCGGCTGCACTGGTCGGCACCGCCAGGCTGACGAAGTCGTCGCCATGGTTGGCCACGGCTGCAACCCAGTCCGCGTAAAGCGTGCCGGTGCAGTAATACTTTTCGCCATCGAGGCGATAGCCGCCCTCCCCGCTGTCGCTCAGTTGCACCGTGTTGCTGGTGCTGTCAGTGCGCTCGGCCATGGCCGCACCCCACAGCTCACCGGCGGCAACGCGGGTAAACCAGTACTGTTGCGAATCAGCATCGGCTGCCGACAGGCGACCTTCGACGAAGCCAAAGTGCGCGCGAAAGATCTGCGGCAGATTCGAATCAGCCTGCCCCAGGCGCATCAGCTGGCGCAGCAACTGCGGCAGCGAGGCGCCCAGCCCGCCGTGGACTTGCGGGACCCTGAGCGCGCCGAACCCCGCTGCCCGCAACCAGGCCACCGGCTCATGGGCCAGGGTCCGTTGCTGCTCGCGCTCAACAGCGCCGGCGGAGATGCGGGTGTAGATCGGGCCGAACCGCGCATCCAGTTCGGCATCGGTGATTGCAGTGTTCGATGGGTGACTCATGACGGTTCCTTTCGCGGATTCAATGGTGGGCAGTGCGCGGGTCGATGGCCTGGGTCAGCAGGTCCACCAGCAGATTGACCAGCACGTAGATGGCAGCGGCCAGCAAGGTCACACCGAGCACCAGCGGCACGTCCTTGTTGGCAGTCGCGTCGAGCATCAAGCGGCCGATCCCCTGGCGGCCGAACAGCAGCTCGAGCACCACCGCCCCGCCGAGCAGGCTGGCGAATACATATCCGGCCAGCGTCACCAACGGCACCAGCGCGTGGCGCAAGGCATGGCGCAGGCGCACGCCGGTATCGGACATGCCGCGGGCACGCGCCTGAGTGATGAAGGGTTGCTCGAGCACCTGCTCCAGTGACTGGCGCAGCACCTGCGCCAGCAGCGCAGCGATGGGCAGACCCAGCGCCAGGCTGGGCAGCAGCAGCGACTGCCAGCCGGCCGAGCCGGACGGCGGCAGCAAGTGGAAATAGAAACTGAAGGCGAGCAGCAGCACCGTCCCGATGACGAAATTGGGTACCGCCGACAGCACCAGCTCGACGCCCGACACCAGCGCCCGCAAGCGCCGCCCGCGGTTGGCGGTGAGCAGCGCCGAGGCGAGGGCCAGCAGCACCGCCAGCATCGCCGCGGTACTGGCCAGGGCCAGGGTCGCCCCGAGCTGCTCGCCAATCGCCTGCACCACCGGGATACGCAAACGGTACGACTCGCCAAGATCACCCTGGGCAAGGCGCGCCAGGTAACTCAGGTATTGCCGCCACAGCGGCTGATCAAGGCCGTACTCGGCACGCACCTGGGCCAGCAGTTCGGCGCTGGGCATTGCATCCGGGCCGCCGACAATCGCCAGCGCGGTATCCCCGCCACTGTGTTGCATGCCCAGAAAAGTCAGGCTGGCCGCCGCCCACAGCACAATCACGCCATCGCGCAGGCGGCGCAGCACGGTCGCCACTAACTTCATGGTTGCTCCTTGGCCAGCCACACGCTGGTGAACAAAGGGACATTGTGCGAGCCGTCGAACAGCACGCCGGCGACGGCCTTGCGGTACGCCAGCAGCATCTGGCTTTCTACCGACGGCACTGCCGGCACGGTCTCACCCAGCCGTTGCTGGGCCAGCCGATAAAGCTCGCGACGCCGCTGCGGGTCGGTGCTGCGGCGCGCCCCACCGAGGTACTGGTCCAGCTGCGCATCACGGAAATGGCCAACGTTCTGGCCGATCAAACGCGCGCTGGGAATGGCATTGCTGTGATAGAGGATGTACAGCCCGTCAGCCGTATTGGTGTGCCAGTAGCCGCCACCGACGGCATCGAATTCGCCGGCATAGCGCAGTTGCATCACCCGCGTCAGCGGCAGCACGTCGATTGCCATGGCAAAGCCGATCTTGCGCAAATCGGCCTGTACCGCCACCGAAACGTTGGCCGGAAACGCCGGGTTGTCATAGGTGAGCAGGGTCGCTTGCAGGCGCTGACCATTGCGCATGCGCACGCCATCGGCAGCGCGCTCGGTCCAGCCGGCAGCATCGAGCAGGCGGTTGGCTGCGGCCGGGTCGAATGCCAGCGCGTCTTGCGCTATCGGGTCGTAGCTTGGGGTATTCACGGCGAGATAGTCGCCCTTGGCGAGAAACTCACCAAAGCCCGATATCCACGCCAGGCCGTCGCGGTCGATGGCTTTGGCCATGGCCTGGCGCACCCGCACATCGTCAAACGGCACCCGCTCGACATTGAAGGTGATGCTGCGCGCAGGGTTGCCTTTGCGGATCCGGCTGCGCAGGGTCAATTCGGGGTTGGCGCGGATAGCAGCGGCGTTCTGCGGCGGTGCGTCGAGGGCCATGTCGATGTCGCCGGCTTCCAGTGCGGTGTAGCGGATCATCGCCTCGGGTACGTAGCTCAGTTCGAGTCGATCCAGATAAGCCTCGCCCTGATGGTTGATGGCCGCCGGCGACCAGTCATAGCCAGGGCGACGGCTGAATACCGCGCCTTGGTCGCGCACGTAGCTGTCGAGCACGAACGGCCCGCTGCCGATCGGCCGGGTCGCGATGCTACGAGGCGCCTCGAGGATCTGCTTCGGCGAAATCATGCCCAGCCATGCCTGCGAGAGCACGTCGAGGAACGGCGCGTAAGGCTCGCGCAGGGTCGCCTCGAAGGTGAACTCGTCGATCACCCGGCCTTTGAGGTAGGGCGCGATGTAAGCGGCCGCCAGCGGCGATTTGGTCGCCGGGTCACGCATGTGCTCAAGATTCAGCCGCACCGTCTCGGCATTGAAGCGGGCGCCGTCGCTGAAAGTGACGTCATCGCGCAGGTGAAAGGTATAGGTCAGGCCATCGGCGCTGATTTCCCAGCTTCTCGCCAGCCAGGGCGTCAGCGTGCCGTCTTCGGCCTGATAGACCAGGCAATCGAACAGGATCCGCCCCAGCCACTGCATGTTGCCGTGGGACAAACCGTGGATGTCGAAGCTGCCCGAATCGGTGGCGGCAGACACGCGCAAGGTGCCACCGCGCAGGCCCTCACGCTGCTCGACAAAATCACTCGCTGGGTAGCGCATGATGCCGTTGACGGCCGTCACCGCCTCGCCTTTGAGGCTGCTGGCCGTGTGCGGCGGCGCAGGTGGCGAGCAGCCGCCGAACAGCAGCGCACTGGCCAGCAGCATCGGCGTCAGCACGTGCCTTTGCGCAGCCGCCATCAGAAGCGCACCGCTACGCCGGTGGTGACTGAGAACGCATCACCCGGATAGAAATTGGCAGAGTCGCGGCCGTTCGCGTTATAGGCGGTGTTGGCCGCACTGGCGTAGCGCTGGTCGGTGAGGTTGCGCAGGTCAGCAAACACTTCCCACTTGCGGCTCGGCGCCTGGAAGCCGACCTTGGCCCCCCACAGCAGGTACGAAGGCGCCTGCCAGGTGTTGGCGTAATCGATGTAATAGCTGGAGGCTGCGCGCAGGTTGAGCGAGGCGTAGAAACCACTGGCCTGGCGGTAGGCCAGTTCAGCCTGGTACACCTGGCGCGGCAGGCTTGGCAGTTCGTTGCCGCCGAAGGTGTCGTCGTCGCGGTACTTGAAGTCGTTGAGGGTGTAGGCCTGGCGCAGGTCGAGGGTGTCGCCGCTGGCACCGGTCCAGAGCAGCGCATTGAGACCGGCTTCGATGCCTTGGTGAATCGTCGGGCTGGCGTTCGAGGTCGCCGTCAGCTGGTCCTGGGTTGCGCTGGCCTGACGCACCACCACGGTCAGCAGCTCATCCTGTACCCACGAACGGTACAGGGTCAGGCTGCCATCGAAGATGCCATGACTGCCGCGCACACCGACTTCGAAGGTGGTGGCTTTCTGTGGCCGTACATCATAGAGAAACGGGTTGCCAGTACTGCCCAACTGCCAGGTCACCGGCGGATCGATGCTGCGACTGACATTGCCGAACAGCTGGAATTCGGGGTTGATCTGATAGCGCAGGCCGAGCCGCGGCGCCAGGTCATTTTCAACATATTCAACGCGGGTCGGCAGGTTGCTGGGGTTGGCCGTGGTCAGCGTGGTGCCTTCGATCTCGGCCTTGCGGCGAATATTGACGAACGACAAGCCGGAGGACAGCCACAGCGCATCGGTCAATTGCAGCTCGTTGCCGAACGTCAGCACCGTGTCCCGCGAACCGGTGTAGTTGGTCTCCTGGATTTTCGCGCCGGTGCTGCGATTGTGCGACTTGACGTCAGCCAACGACGCCCGGGTGTTGCTGAAGATGATGCTGCTGTTGCTGGGCAGACCGAACAGGCGGTCGCCGGTGCGGAAATAGCGCAGGGTCAGGTTGATGTCCTTGGAGCGCCAGTCCTGCGGCGTGGGTGAGTAGCGCCAGCCGTTGAGCAAGGGGTAGTTGTTGTAGGAAGCGCCGACTTCGAGTTTGTTGCCATCGTCGAAGGTGTAGGTGGTCTTGTTGCCGATGAAGGTGGTGCCGTCCTTGCGCCGCCCGGTCGGGGCAGTGTTGCTGCGCGGGTCGTGCTTGAGCTGTTGGCGGGTCAGCGTGTTGCCGTTGGTGAGTTGTTCCTCGCGATATTTGACGAACAACCGGGTTTCCAGCTTGGGGCTGAACACATGACCGAAGTTGGCCGCCAGGCCGCGGCCTTCGTTGTTGGCCTGGTCCTGATAGCCGTCGCGCTCGTTGTGCAGCACGTTGATGTAATAGTCGCTGTCGCCGACTACGCCACCGGTGCTCAGCTGTTGCTTGCGGTAGCCGTAGCTACCGACCTCGAAGCGGGCGTAATTGCCCGGGTCGGTGCGCCCGGTCTTGCTGACGAAATTGATCGCGCCGCCCAGTGACAGCGCTGCGTACTCAGAGGCGTTGGCGCCGTACAGGACCTCGGTGTGGTCGATGCCCTGCATGTCGAGGAAGTCTTCCTGGGTGCCGCCGGGGCCGGTGATCGGCAGGCCGTCGAAGAGGAACTTGGTGCCCAGCACGTAGCCTTGATAGAAGGTATTGAGCCCGGAACCGCGGATCGAGATCTTGTTCGCGGCGGTGCCGCTGGTGCCTTGGGCGAACACTCCCGGCTGCAGGGCAAGGACGTCTTCGGCGTTGGCAGCACGGCCCTGCTCGACCTGACGGTTGTCGATCACTGCGGTATTGCCGGCAACCTTCTGCAGGCGCTTCTGATCCTTCTGAGCGCCACTGGCTGCGGCGCCGGTAACGGTGACTGTGCCGAGGGTGGATTCCTCGGCAGCAAATACCGAGGGGGTGAGCAGCGCCATCAGCACTGCCACACTGGCGGCATTGCCCAGTGGGTGACCGGTAAGTCGAACTTTCGCACGCACTGCTGATACTCCCTATATATGTATCACCGCCGCACCTCGCTGTTTCGAGGGCCACCGTTGAATGCTTGTAAAGTGAGTACTGCAGGTGTCGTGCCAGCTATCAAAGTACCTGTTTATTGGCCTTCAAGCGATTTCCCTAGTTGTGCTCCAGCACAAACTGTTGCACCTCTGTTGCTCAGCAAACAGTTGCAGGCATCTTTCCAATAAGCGCTCAAGCACGGCCATCAGAGCAGTTTTCAAAACCACACCAGTCCTTGATTCGAGTAATTAACATATAACCTTGAGTGTTTGAATGCCGACAGCAGAGCAACAATTAAGCTGCTTTTTACTCACGCATCATAAACGGCATGACGGCGCGCCCCGCCCCGCAGCGTCTTTTCCAGGCTGGCATAAAACCTGCTCTATAACTTGTGACAGGCCTGACTATGCCCATAGAACGCCGAGGCAACTAAAACATGAACTTCAAGGATTACCCCAATGCCCGTGCTGCAACCCAATCAACTGCGTGTGGCCGTCCGCCACGCCACCCTGGCCACAGCCCTTAGCGCCACCCTGGCCAGCCCACTGTATGCCGCAGAGACCGAACGAACGCTGGGTACCATCACCGTCCAAGGGGCTAAGCAGACTGCTGCGCAAGCGGCCAGCAGCCAACTGGCAGAAGTCCCTGGCGGGACCAGCGTGGTCGACAGCGAAGAAGTCGCCAAAGGTCGCACCGGCAACCTGCAGGACACCCTGGGCTATCAGCCGGGGGTCTTTGTGCAGTCCACCGGCGGCAACGATGCGGCAAAGATCTCCATCCGTGGCTCGGGCGCCAACACCTCGCCTGGGTATTTCCGCGAAGGCATCAAGTTTCTCTTCGATGGCCTCCCGTTGACCGGTCCGGGCGGTACGCCATATGAGTTCCTAAACGCCGCTGGGGTTAACTACACCGAGATCCTGCGCGGCGCCAACGCCTTCCAGTACGGCGCCTTGACCCTCGGCGGCGCGGTCAATTTCGTCAACCATAGCGGCTATACCGCGCCCGGCCTGCGCCTGCGGGGTGAGGCCGGCAGCTACGGCTATCAGAAGCAAAGCATCAGTTATGGCGGCGTCGAGGGCGACCTTGATTACTACCTGCAAGCCGACAATTACCGCAACGACGGCTACCGCGACTACAGCCTGTCGCGCAGTTCGGGCATCGTTGCCAATGCCGGCTATCGCTTCAGCCCCAAACTTGAAACGCGGGTATTGCTGCGTTACCGCGACGAATTCCACAACGACCCGAGCGCGACCACGCTGGCTGCGGCCAAGCACAACCCACGCCGGGCCAGTGCCACCGCCGAAAGCAGCGGTGCCGGTGCGCGCCGCCCCGGCAGCATCTGGCTGGGCAGCAAGACCACCTACACTTTCGACGACGACGCCCGGCTGACCGTGGGTTTGTCCTACCACGACTACCGCCACACCAATAACCCACGCAGCCCGACCAACCCCAGCTACTGGGACTGGCACGACCTTGGCCTGCTGCTCGGCTATGACCGCATCGACACCTTGTTCGGCCATGAAAGCCGCAGCAGCGTTGCTTTCACCTCGACCCAGCACCTGCGCGGCGGGGTCAATTCGGCCAATGATGACAAGGTCAGCTTGAAGAAAGTTGATTATCAGGATTCGTTCGACCGGGTGATTGCCCTGGGCAATGACCTCAATCTGGTCGATGGCCTGTGGCTGACCAGCGGCGTGTCGTTCGTCAACGTGCGACGCAAGGCCGACATCGACTACGCGGTGAACCCCAACCGCACCGACTTCCCGCAGCACGTCGACTACGACAACTGGAGCGTTGCCCCGCGGGTCGGCTTGCGTTACGAGTTCAGCCCTAACCTGCAAGTCTTCACCAACCTCAGCCGCAGCATCGACCCACCGGCATCCTGGGAATACTCAGGCTCCGGCCCGACCCTGCCGTACATTCGCCCGCTGGTGGAACAGAAAGGCAACACCTTCGAGGTCGGCATCAAAGGCTCGCACGGGATCTTCGACGGCAGCCTGGCGCTGTACCGCTCGTGGATTCACAACGAACTGCTCAACGTGCAGATCATTCCGGCCAGCAATGGCGCGGCGGCGGTCACCGGCGCGTTCAATGCCACGCCGACCATTCACCAGGGCATCGAAGCCGGCCTGAACACCCGCCTGTGGGAAAACACGCAAGGCGACCAGGTGCGCCTGCGCCAGGTTTACACCCTGAACGATTTCTACTATCGCAACGACGACACCTTCGGCGACAACCAGCTGCCTGGAATCCCCAAGCATGTCTATCAAGGTGAGCTGCAATACCGGCACCACAGCGGCTGGTACAGCGGCGTCAACGTGCAGTCCGCGTCGCGCACGGCAGTGGACTACGCCAACACGCTGTATGCGCCTTCGTACACGATCTGGGGCGCGAAAGTGGGTTACGAGGCGCCGAAGGGCAACTGGAAAGTCTCGCTGGACGTGAAAAACCTGGCCAACAAAGCCTATGTGTCGGCCATCACCCCGGTCTACAACGCGCGCGGTCAGGATTCGGCGGCGTTCTGGCCGGGCGACGGCATCGGCGCCTACGTTGGGCTCGAGCTGCGCTACTGACAGCAAACCGGCGTTGCCCCGCGCCAGCGGAGCAACGCCGACGGCTCAAAGATTTGAGGCGCGCGGCATCAGTTCATAGGGCAACTTGAAGCCGGGCATGGCCTTGATTCGCTGTTTCCAGGCTTCGATATGGGGGAAATCACTGAGCTGCATGCCGGTCTCTTCCGGCATGTACACGTAGCCGGCCAGCGACAGGTCAGCGATGGTCAAGCGCCCGCCGACCATATAGGGCGTGGTACTCAGGTGCTGTTCGACCACGCGATAGGCCGCCTTCGCTCGGTCACGGAAAAACGTCGTGACTTCGGTTTCACCGGTCTTTTTCAAACCGTAGAGAAAGCGCAAGGTCGCGTAATAGCTGGTGAATTTGTGATTATCAAACAACATCCAGCGCCAGATTTCGCGACGCTCGTCTTCACTCTGCCAACCAAACTTGCCCGTCTGCTCGACCAGGTACTCAAGAATTAGCGCCGACTGGGTGAGGGTCTTGCCGTCGTGTTCAAGCACCGGGACCTCGCCCTGCTGATTGACCTGATTGCGCCAGTCTTCATCCCGGGTCTGGCCATTGAAGAAGTCGACCGGCACCGCCTGCCAGTCGCAACCGGTCAGCTCAAGCATGAGCGCAACCTTGTAGGCGTTGCCGGATTCACCAAAGCAGTGCAGCGTGTATTCAGACATGGTCGACCTTTAGCGTGTGTTGAATGATGGAGACCGCCCAGCAGTAGAGCATGCTCGCCGCATGCCGGCCACTGCACGTACGCAGCCAATTGAACTAGTTTTAGTGAATAGCGCTCTTATGATCATGCAGACATTCCCCTAGGCTTCACCCTTCTGGAGGTTTCGCCATGCGTCGTTTGATTGTTGTTTCTTCGCTGTTGGTTCTGCTGCCTGTTGGCTCGGCGATGGCCCGTGTCGATGGCCGTGATATTGCTACTTCGGCGGGTGTATCCGCTTCCCTGTACTCCACCTTCAAGGATGACAAACGGATCATCCCGGCCCGTGACGAGCTTTCGGCGTTCGTGGCTAGCGGCGGTGCCATCCGTGGTGCTTACGTTGAATCGGCGCTGGAACAGGCGCGTCAGAGCAATCCTGGCCTGCAGGTCAGTGACGAAGAGCTGGCTCAGGCGATCCTGTCGCAAGACAACTGATCGCTGCTGTACGCGACGAACACTGGACCACGTCTACGCCCCGCGTAGCGTGGTCTTTTGCTGTGCAGACTTGATAATCTGCGGTCATTTTCAATAAACCGACGAAACAGTCTCGGCGCGCCACGCCTTGGTGCGCTCACCGCCAGCCGCTATGGTTGCTGCACGTCTTCACAACCCAGCGGAACAGCCTCCATGAAAGCCATTGTCTTTACCCAGCACGGCCTGCCGATCAGCGATCCTGCGGCATTGTTCGACACCGAGCTTGAGCAGCCCAGCCCTGGGCCCCGCGATCTGCTGGTCGAAGTGCAGGCCATCTCGGTCAACCCGGTCGATACCAAGGTCCGCGCCGGCAGCGGCAGCACCGCGCAGCCGAAAGTACTCGGTTGGGACGCCGTGGGTATCGTCCGCAAGGTCGGCAGCGACGTGAGCCTGTTCCAGCCAGGCGATGAGGTCTTCTACGCCGGCGCCATCGACCGCCCCGGCAGCTACAGCCAGTTTCACCTGGTGGATGAGCGCATTGTCGGGCACAAGCCGCGCAGCCTCGACGCCGCCAGTGCCGCAGCGCTCCCGCTGACGTCAATTACCGCCTGGGAGTTGTTGTTCGACCGCCTGGGCGTTGCCGAAGGTGGCGGTCAGGGGCAGACCCTGCTGATCGTCGGCGCTGGCGGTGGTGTGGGCTCGATCCTCACCCAGCTGGCGCGCAAACTGACCGACCTGACCGTGATCGGCACGGCCTCACGCGCTGAAACCCAGCAATGGGTCAAGGACCTGGGCGCGCATCATGTGGTCGATCACAGCCAGCCGCTGCCCGCACAGATTGCCCAGATCGGCGATGGTCAGGTCGACATGGTCATCAGCCTGACGCATACCGACCGCCACTTCGCCCAGTTGATCGAAGTGCTGCGTCCACAAGGCCGGCTGGCGTTGATCGACGACCCGGCTACCCTTGACGTAGTGCCGCTCAAGCGCAAATCGTTGTCGCTGCACTGGGAGCTGATGTTCACCCGCTCGCTGTACCAGACCGCCGACATGATCAAGCAGCACCAGTTGCTGGATCGGGTTGCGGCACTGGTTGACGAAGGGGTGTTGCGCACCACGTTGGGTGAGCACTTCGGTGCGATCAATGCACAGAACCTGCGTCGGGCCCACGCCCTGATCGAGAGCGGCAAGGCCAAGGGCAAGATCGTCCTGGAAGGATTCGACGCCTAGGCTTGCTCAGCCAGCGGCTGCGCCTCGGTCAATCGCCCAAGGCCTGCAGCCGCTGTACCAGGAATGAGCGCAATTGCTGCATCATCGGCGTCAATGACTGCCGGTGGGCACACACCAGATGTAACGGCGTCGGCTGCCCCCAGGCCCGCGGGAACAGCTCGACCAGGCGCCCTGCCTCGAGGTCGGCGCGCACATCCAGCTGCGACTTGAACACCACACCCAATCCCGCCACCGCCCAGCGCCGCACCACATCGGCATCATCACTGGTGCGATCGCCGGCGACCATCACTGCCTTGACGCCATGCTCGGTATGAAAGCTCCAGCGTTCATGGGTCAGGTCGCCCATCATGTAGCGCAGACAGTTGTGCTGGGTGAGTTCCTCCGGCGTGCGCGGCGCACCATACCGGGCGATGTAGGCAGGGGCTGCGCAGAGGATGCGCCGGTTGTCCGCCGCCAACGGCAGCGCCACCAGGCTGGAGTCGGCTAA
Source organism: Pseudomonas shirazensis (assembly GCF_050496565.1). Lineage (GTDB taxonomy): Bacteria > Pseudomonadota > Gammaproteobacteria > Pseudomonadales > Pseudomonadaceae > Aquipseudomonas > Aquipseudomonas shirazensis_A. The sequence goes on along the minus strand of NZ_JBNWAE010000018.1, from coordinate 1,931 downwards.
CTGCCCATAACGAATCCCCGCATCCAGCCGGTCACTGAAAAAATCCGCGACCTGGTCGCTCAGCCTCAGCTGCAATTCAATCCGTGGGTGCGCCGCCTGAAACTCATCCAGCCACGGCAACAGCAGGTTGCGCCCCAGATCGGAAGGCATCGACAGGCGCAACGGCCCGGCGATTTCCTCGCGGCCATCAGCCAGTGCCAGCTCACCTTCGCTAAGTGCTTCCAGCACCTGACGGGCATGTGGCAGGTAGCGCTGCCCATCGTCGGACAGGCGCAGTTTGCGCGTCGAGCGCACGAACAAACGGATACCCAAACTGCGCTCCAAACGCTGCACCGCACCACTGGCCAAGGCCGGGGAAATGTCCAGTTGCCGCGCCGCCGCCGAGAAGCTGCCGGCCTCGACGGTGGTGACGAATACCTGCAGATCGTCCATGCGCACCAGTTTCTTGATCAACCGCCAATCCTCACTGATTCAAGCCAAAGCCTTGCCGTAGAGCGCTGAGGGTCTAGGCTGACAGTTCAAGCCAATAAAAAGAGACCACCAATGCCGATGCCCCGCCCACCCTTTGCCGCCGCCCTCGCCCTGTGTCTGGCCTGCTCTCAGGCCATTGCCGCCGAACCCACCCCACAGGACCTGCTCAAGCAAGCCCAAGCCGAGCAAGCGCACTACCTCGACACCCTCAAAAGCCTGGTCTCGGTCGATACCGGTACCGGCACCGAAGCCGGCCTGAGCCAGGTCAGCGCCGAACTGGTCAAGCGCCTCAAGGCGCTCGGTGCCGATGTTAAAACCCATCCTGCCACACCTTCGGTTGGCGACAACATCGTCGGCACCTTCAAGGGCAGCGGCAGCAAGGACTTCATGCTGATGGTCCACTACGACACCGTGTTCGGCCCAGGCACCGTGGCCAAGCGGCCGTTCCGCGTCGAGGGCGAACGCGCCTTTGGCCCAGGCGTTGCCGATGCCAAAGGCGGCGTGGCGATGATCCTGCATGCGCTGAAGCTGCTGCAGGACCAGCAATTCAAAGGCTACCGGACCCTCACCGTACTGTTCAATCCAGACGAAGAAATGGGCTCGGCCGGCTCTAAGACGATCATCGCCGAGCTGGCCCGCGAGCATGATTACGTATTCTCCTACGAGCCGCCAGACAAGGACGCAGTAACGATCGCCACCAACGGCATCAACCGCCTCAAGCTGGAAGTCAAAGGCCGCTCCTCGCATGCCGGTTCTGCACCTGAAGAAGGCCGCAACGCACTGACCGAACTGTCCCATCAGATCCTTCAGCTGAAGGATCTGGGCGATGCCAGCAAAGGCACCACGGTCAACTGGACCCTGGCCAAAGCCGGCGAAAAGGCCAACATCATTCCTGCCCTGGCGACCGCCGAAGCCGACATGCGCTATTCGGACTTGAGCGAAAGCGATCGCGTCGCGGCCGATGCCAAACGCATCGCGCAGAAGCAGCTGATCGCCGACACCCAGACCAGCGTCACCCTCGAAAAAGGCCGCCCACCCCTGGCGCGCAACGAAGGCTCCAGCGCCCTGGCCAAAACCGCCGGCGAGCTGTATCGCCAGATCGACCGCACGCTTGAGCCGATTGCCATGCGCTTTGGCACCGACGCCGGGTATGCCTACGTGCCGGGCAGCGCGAAGCCTGCAGTGCTGGAAACCATGGGCGTGGTCGGTGCCGGTCTGCATGGCGATGATGAATACATCGAGCTGGCCAGCGTCGCGCCGCGCCTGTACCTGACGGTGGCGATGATCAGGCAGCTGGCGCAGTAAACCCTGCGGTTGTGAGTGAGCGTGATGAACATTCTCTACGATGAACGCGTCGATGGCCGGCTGCCGGCCATCGACCAGGCCGAGGTGCTGGGGGGGGGGGGGGGGGCCCCGCCCCCCCCCGAGATTATTCACCCCACCGACGACCACACGCCCTA
>NZ_JBNWAE010000017.1:0-113352 GCF_050496565.1 Pseudomonas shirazensis | reverse complement strand
TGTACCTGTGGGAGCGGGTTCACCCGCGAAGGGCCGCAAAGCGGCCCCAATTGGCTTAGCTGACTGGCACTACGCAGAACCTGCAGAGTTTTTGCAGATACATCTGGTAGCTAGTAGCGTTTTCTCGCCTACGCTGTGCTTGTCTGGTTTGATTAGTGCTTTATCTGCCGCCGTGACAGGGACTCCATGAAGGGAACTCATATTCATCAAGCGCCTAGGCTGCTGGGTATCATCTGGCCGTTTGTCGCCGTGGTGATCCTGCAGGTCTTGCTGGCCGGTCTGAGCCTGTACACGCTTTCGGCCGTGCGTGCCTATGTCGCCGGCGAGAGCCTTTGGTCGAAAGCGCAGAAAGACGCCATCTATTACCTCAACCTGTACGCCGAGCGGCCTGAACCGCGCTTTCTGCAGCGTTTTCACCAAGCCATCGCCGTGCCCCAGGGCGATCACGAACTGCGCATCGCGCTGGACCAGCCCACGCCCGACTACGCTGCCGCTCGGGCCGGCATCCTGCAGGGCGGCAACCACCCTGAAGACGTCAGCCGGATCATCTGGTTCTACAGCTACTTTCGTAACATCAGCTTTATGCAGAAGGCCATCGCCTATTGGGATATCGGCGACGACTACCTGCGCCAGCTCGACCTGCTCGCCGCCGAAATCCACAGCAGCTTCAGCAGCGGCCAGCCCACCCTGGAGCAGGTCAATGAGTGGAAGGCGCGCATCGCCACCATCAATGAAGGCGTGACCCCCGCTGCCAAAGCCTTCAGCGACGCCCTCGGCGAAGGTTCGCGGGTGCTGCTCAAGGTGCTGCTGATCAGCAACCTGCTGACGGCGATCTTTCTGATCACCATGGCCTGGCGCCGTTCGAGCAAGTTGCTGTCCCAACGCCAGGCGTTTGCCAGCGCACTGCAGGCCGAAAAGGACCGTGCGCAGATCACCCTGGCCTCGATTGGCGATGCGGTGATCACCACCGACGTCGACGGCAATATCCTTTACATGAACGCCGCCGCCGAGCAACTGACCCACTGGCAAGCCGCATCAGCTCAAGGGCTACCGTTGTCGGCGCTGTTCAGCCTGCTCGACGAGCACAGCGACGAAGACGCGCGCACCTTGGTCGAGCAGGTGCTGGCCGGCAGCCTGCGCGGTGGCGCCGAGCATGCACGGTTGATCCAGCGCCTGGATGGCAGCACGGTTTCAGTCAACCTGGTGGGCTCACCGATCCTCAGCGATGGCCAGGCAACTGGCATTGTTCTGGTGCTGCACGACATGACCCAGGAGCGGCAGTACATCGCCAACCTGTCGTGGCAGGCCACCCATGACGCCCTGACCGGGCTGGCCAACCGCCGCGAATTTGAATACCGCCTCGAACAGGCGCTCAACGGCCTGGCGCGTCAGCCTGGCCGGCATGCGTTGATGTTCCTCGATCTGGACCAGTTCAAGCTGGTCAACGACACCTGTGGCCACGCCGCCGGCGACGAGCTGCTGCGCCACATCTGCGCGGTGCTGCAGTCCGGCCTGCGCGAGGGCGACACCCTGGCGCGGCTGGGGGGAGACGAATTTGGCGTGCTGCTCGAGAACTGCCCGCAGGAGCAGGCCGAGCGCATCGCCGAGCAGCTGCGCCAGGCGGTGCAGAGCCTGCATTTTGTCTGGAAGGGGCGGCCGTTCATTACCACTGTGAGCATTGGCCTGGTGAGCATGGCGCAAGCGCCCGGCACCCTTGAGGCCTCTCTGCGCGCTGCCGACATGGCCTGCTACATGGCCAAGGAGAAGGGGCGCAATCGGGTCCAGGTGTACCACGCCGACGACAGCGAGCTGTCCATGCGCTTTGGTGAAATGGCCTGGATTCAGCGTCTGCATGTGGCGCTCGAGGAAAACCGCTTCTGCTTGTACGCCCAGGAGATTGCCGCCCTCAGTGACCAGGAAGGGCCGGGGCATATCGAGATCCTGCTGCGTCTGCACGACGAAAGCGGGCGGACCATTCTGCCCGACAGCTTCATCCCCGCCGCCGAGCGTTACGGCTTGATGACCGCGCTGGATCGTTGGGTGGTGCGCAACGTATTCCAGGTTATCCGCCAGTGCCTGAACGAGGGGCGTCCGGGGCCGTTGGCGCTGGTAGCGATCAATCTGTCCGGTTCGAGCATCGGCGACGATAAATTTCTCGATTATTTGCAACGGCTGTTCAGCGAGTTTGAAATCCCGCCACGGATGATTTGCTTCGAAATTACCGAAACCAGCGCCATTGCCAACCTGGGCAGTGCCATTCGCTTCATCAATGAATTGAAAGGGCTGGGCTGCAAGTTCTCGCTGGATGACTTTTGCGCCGGAATGTCGTCATTCGCTTATTTGAAGCATTTGCCGGTGGACTACCTGAAGATAGACGGAAGTTTTGTAAAAGACATGCTGGATGATCCGATTAATCGCGCTATGGTTGAGGTGATCAACCACATCGGCCACGTCATGGGCAAACGCACCATTGCCGAATTTGTTGAAACGCCGTTGATCGAGCAGGCCCTGCAGGAAATCGGCGTGGACTACGCCCAGGGCTACCTGATCGAGCGGCCGCAGGTGTTTACCTGCGACAGCCTGCAACGCCAACGAATTGCAGCACGGCCTTTGCTGCAGCGCGCGCCAGGGACGTTTCGCTGAGAGTGGACGGCTAAATCACAAGGAATCAAGGAGCTGACAGTGAGTGACGCATTCGTTCGGATTGGGCCGCTGATGGATCCCGCCAGCTACCCGCAGTGGGCGCAACAAATGATTGAAGACTGCCGCGAGAGCAAGCGCCGAGTAGTCGAGCACGAGTTCTACCAGCGCTTGCGCGATGGTGAGCTGCGTCAGGCGACCATTCGCCAGTATCTGATTGGCGGCTGGCCGGTGGTCGAGCAGTTTTCCCTGTACATGGCGCACAACCTGACCAAGACCCGCTTTGCCCGCCACCCTGGCGAGGACATGGCCCGGCGCTGGCTGATGCGCAATATCCGCGTCGAACTCAACCATGCTGACTACTGGGTGCACTGGTGCCATGCCCACGGTGTGACCCTGGGTGATCTGCAGGCGCAGGAAGTGCCGGCCGAGCTCAATGGCTTGAATGACTGGTGCTGGCGGGTGTGCTCGACCGAGTCGCTGGCGATTGCCATGGCGGCCACCAACTATGCGATTGAAGGCGCTACCGGCGAATGGTCGGCGGTTGTCTGTGCGGATGGCGCGTATGCCGAAGGCTTCCCGGAAGAGACCCGCAAGCGCGCCATGAAGTGGCTGAAGATGCATGCCCAGTATGACGATGCGCATCCTTGGGAGGCGCTGGAGATCATCTGCACACTGGTAGGGGAGAGTCCGACGCCGTTGTTGCGCGCCGAGTTGCGCAAGGCCGTGTGCAAGAGCTACGACTGCATGTACCTGTTCCTCGAGCGCTGCATGCAGCTGGAACAGCGCCAGGCGGGGCGTACGCGGTTGGGTTTGGCGGCCGGTTGATCGCGGTACAGGACCGCGCATTACCCACATGCGCGGTCCCCCTGTAGGAGCGGCCTTGTGTCGCGAAAGGCCAGCGTAGCTGGCCCAGCAATGTCGGCGGCGGAGCTGCAATTGGGGGGCCGCTGCGCGACCCTTTCGCGACACAAGGCCGCTCCTACAGAGACGGCGTTAGGACTGCGCCACCGTTACTGGGCGTTAAACGCCTGCCCATTCACCGCCTTGCTATCCGGCCCCATCAAATACACGTACACCGGCATGATCTCCTCAGGCAGCGGGTTATCCTGCGGATTCTCGCTCGGATACGCCGCCGCACGCATGGCGGTGCGGGTCGCGCCCGGGTTGATGCTGTTGGAGCGCACCGGTGCCACGCCTTCCAGCTCGTCGGCCAGGGTCTGCATCAAGCCCTCGGTAGCGAATTTCGACACACCATAGGCGCCCCAGTAAGCCCGGCCCTTGCGCCCGACGCTGCTGGAGGTGAACACCACCGACGCATCCTCGGACAACTTCAGCAGCGGCAACAACGTGCTGGTGAGCATGAACGTGGCATTCACGTTGATGTGCATCACGCGCATGAAGTTGTCGCCCGAGAGTTGCTCCACCGGCGTGCGCGGGCCAATGATCGAAGCGTTGTTGAGCAGCCCGTCAAGCCGACCGAAGTCGTTCTCGATCATCACGGCCAGCTCGTCATACTGATGCGCCAGGGCGGTTTCCAGGTTGAACGGGATCACCACCGGCTGCGGGTGGCCGGCGGCTTCGATCTCGTCATAGACCTCATTGAGGTTGGCTTCGGTCTTGCCCAGCAGCAGCACGGTCGCGCCAAGCGCGGCGTAGGCCTTGGCCGCCGCAGCGCCAATGCCGCGGCCGGCGCCAGTCACCATGATCACTCGGCCAGCGAGCAGGCCAGGGCGGGCGGTGTAATCGAACATAGGTCTATCCTTTGCAAGCCAGGGCGCGGCGGGCGCGCCTCAAGCGATTGATCAGCAGCCGCACAGCGCGCTGTCGAGCACCTTGCGCAGCTCCAGCGGGTGGTCCACCACCACATCTGCACCCCAGTTGTTGGGGTTGTCCTGCGGATGAATATAGCCATAGCGCACCGCTGCGGTACGGGTCCCGGCGTCGCGGCCGGACTCGATATCGCGCAGGTCGTCACCGACGAACAGCACGCTGGCCGGGTCCAGATCCAGGGTCTTGCAGGCCAGGATCAGCGGCTCGGGGTCAGGCTTGCTGTTCTTTACATGGTCCGGGCAGATCAACAACGCGGAGCGCTCGGCCAGGCCCAGGCGCTGCATGATCGGCTCGGCGAAGCGCACCGGCTTGTTGGTCACCACGCCCCAGATCAGGCCGCCTTTTTCGATATCGTCGAGCAGCTCGGGCATGCCCTCGAACAGCTTGCTGTGCACTGCACAGTCACGCTGGTAGCGCTCGAGAAACTCCAGGCGCAATGCCTCGAAGCCTTCGTCTTCAGGATTCATGGCAAAGGTCGCGGCAACCATCGCCCGCGCGCCGCCGGAGATCTCGTCGCGGATCAGCTTGTCGGCGATCGGCGCCATGCCGCGCTCGGCGAGCATCGCCTGGCAGATCGCGATGAAGTCTGGCGCGGTGTCCAGTAGAGTGCCGTCCATGTCGAAAAGTACTGCTCGCAAACGCATGCTTACACCTCGCGCAGGGTCTGGATCATGTAGTTGACGTCGACGTCGCTGCTCAGCTTGTAGTGCTTGGTCAGCGGGTTGTAGGTCAGGCCGATGATGTCTTTGACTTCAAGCCCGGCAACCCGGCTCCAGGCGCCCAGCTCGGACGGGCGGATGAATTTCTTGAAGTCATGGGTGCCGCGCGGCAGCATCTTGAGGATGTACTCGGCACCGATGATCGCCAGCAGGTAGGCCTTGGGGTTGCGGTTGATGGTCGAGAAGAACACCTGGCCGCCCGGCTTGAGCATGCGGTAGCAGGCGCGGATCACCGATGACGGGTCAGGCACGTGCTCGAGCATCTCAAGGCAGGTGACCACGTCGAACTGCTCGGGCATTTCTTCGGCCAGGGCCTCGGCGGTGATCTGCCGATACTCGACCTCGACGCCCGACTCGAGCTGGTGCAGGCGGGCGACCGCCAGCGGCGCTTCACCCATGTCGATGCCGGTCACGGTGGCGCCGCGTTGCGCCATCGCTTCGCTGAGGATGCCACCGCCGCAGCCGACATCGAGCACCTTCTTGCCGGCCAGGCTGACGCGCTCGTCAATCCAGTTGACCCGCAGCGGGTTGATGTCGTGCAGAGGTTTGAACTCGCTTTCGCGGTCCCACCAGCGGTGGGCGAGGGCCTCGAACTTGGCGATTTCGGCGTGGTCGACGTTGCTCATTGAACAGATCCTCTGAAACTTGAATAAAAGGTGTCACTAAGCGCCAGCCGCAGCTGGCGCGTGGTCATTCCTTGCCTGCGATGCGCGCGCCCCAGGCGCGGGCCATGGCGGTCAGCGCTGCCTCGTCCATACGGGTCAGGCGGCGCTCTTCGAGCAGTTGCTCGCCGGCAACCCAGACATGCCGCGCGCAGTCGCGGCTGGTGGCATAGATCAATTGTGACACAGGGTCGTGCACCGGCTGCTGGGCCAGGCCAGACAAGTCGAACGCCACCAGGTCGGCGGCCTTGCCCAGCTCCAGCGAGCCGATCTGTGCGTCCAGACCCAGGGCGCGGGCGCCATTGAGTGTCGCCATGCGCAAGGCTCGATGGGCGTCCAGTGCCGCCGCCGAGCCGGCCACGGCTTTCGCCAGCAGGGCGGCGGTGCGGGTCTCGCCGAGCAGGTCGAGGTCGTTGTTGCTGGCCGCGCCATCGGTGCCTATAGCGACATTGACCCCGGCCTGCCACAAACGCTCAACCGGGCAGAAGCCGCTGGCCAGTTTCAGGTTGGATTCCGGGCAGTGGATCACGCTGGTGTTGCTTTCTACCAGCAGGGCCAGGTCGTCGTCGCTGATCTGGGTCATGTGCACCGCCTGCAGGCTCGGGCCCAGCAGGCCAAGCCGCGCCAGCCTGGCCAGCGGCCGCTCGCCGTGCTCGGCAACGGCCTGCTCGACTTCGCTGGCGGTCTCGTGGATGTGCATGTGCAGCGGCGCATCGAGCTGATCGGCGATCACGCGGATCTTCTCCAGCGTCTCGTCACCGACCGTATACGGCGCGTGGGGGCCGAGGGCGATGGTGATGCGCGGGTGGTGGCGCAGTTCGCCAAACAATTCGATGGCCTGATGCAGGGTGTCGTCTGCGGTGGCCGCGCCGGGGATCGGGAAGTCCAGCAGCGGCACCGCTACCTGGGCGCGGATGCCGCTCTGCTCGACCTGCTCGCAGGCTTCGCGCGGATAGAAGTACATGTCGGCAAAGCAGGTGATGCCGCCCTTGAGCTGCTCGGCGATGGCCAGGTCGGTGCCGTCGCGGACAAAGCCCGGGTCGACCCAGCGCCACTCGGCCGGCCAGATGTGCTCGCGCAGCCAGGTCATCAGTGGCAGGTCGTCGGCCAGGCCGCGGAACAGGCTCATGGCGGCATGGCCGTGGGCGTTGATCAGGCCTGGGCACAGCAGGCAGTCGGGCAACTCGCGCACCTGCAGCGCCGCCGGCGCGCGTTCGCGGGGTCCGAGCCAGGCGATCAAGCCGTCGCGCAGGCCCAGTGCATGCCCTTCGAACACCACTCCGGCGGGCTCCACAGGCACCAGCCAGGTCGGTACCAGGAGCAGGTCGAGGGGGGCTGCGGAGGTCGGCATGCGGCGGCTACCTGAAGGGTTTGGGCGGATCGCGCAGTATACCCGAGCGCCCGCGGCTGAGGCTCGCTATAATCGCCGGCTTTTGATCAGCAAAGCACGGGGAGAGGCGATGCGCGAGCGACTTTTGGCGGCAGAGAAGGTGACCGGCATTCAGTGGCGTGACGGCACCCTGCATCTGCTCGACCAGCGCCTGTTGCCGGCGCAAGAGCGCTGGCTGGCCTGTACCGACGTGTCTCAGGTAGTGAGCGCGATCCGCTCGATGGCGGTGCGCGGTGCGCCCGCCATCGGCATCAGCGCCGCTTACGGGCTGGTCCTGGCGCTGCGTGCCCGGCTTGCCGAGAAGGGCGACTGGGAAGAGTCGATCGAAGAAGACTTTCTTGACCTGGCCGAAGCGCGGCCTACTGCGGCCAATCTGTTCTCGGCGCTCAACCGCATGCGTGACCGCTTGCAGCGCCTGCGCCCCAACGAAAACCTGCTGGCGGCCATGGAAGCCGAGGCCATCGCCATCCACGACAGCGACCGCGAAGCCAACCTGACCATGGCTCAGTACGGCATCGAGCTGATCCGCCGCCAGCAAGGCAACGAGCAGACCATGCTGACCCACGGCAATGCCGGGGCGTTGGGCGGTGGTGGCTTCGGTACCGCGCTGGGCGTGCTGCGTGCAGCTTACCTTGAGGGCATGGTCGAGCGGATTTACGTCGGCGAAACCCGGCCCTGGCTGCAAGGCTCGCGCCTGACCGCCTGGGAGCTGGCCGAGGAGGGCGTACCAGTAACCGTCTGCGCGGACTCGGCCATGGCCCACCTGATGAAGGTCAAGGGCATCACCTGGGTGGTGGTGGGCGCTGATTGCATCGCGGCCAACGGCGATGTCGCGGCCAAGATCGGCACCTACCAACTGGCGGTAGCGGCCATGCACCACGGCGTGCGCTTCATGGTGGTGGCGCCAAGCACCAGCATCGACCTGAACCTGGCAACCGGTGACGATATCCCGCTGGAAGAGCGCGAAGCAGACGAGCTGCTGGACGTTGCCGGCAATCGGGTTGCCGCACAGGTCGAGGTGTTCAATTCGGTGTTCGACGTGACCCCGGCTGACCTGGTTGATGTGATCGTGACCGAAAAAGGCGTGGTAGAGCGCCCGGACACCGCCAAGATCGCCCAGTTGATGTGCCGCAAGCGCCTGCATTGAGCGCCTGCGCGCCGTGCAGGGCGCAGCTGTCAGGGCAAAGCTGCCGTTGCTCGGCAGCGCTGCTTGTTGTTGCAGCTTGAGGCTTAAGCCTGATGCATTTTTGTGGTACCATCCGGCAGTTTCCAAGGCCGCCCGTTTATGCGGTCTTCATTGCGCAGATCCAAGGCACAACCTATTGATTTGTCGTAAGTCGTCGCACCACTGTGCGCTGCGGCGACGAGCTTCGTTCGTCCTCTGGGGACTTGGACGAGGTTTCACCAGAAAAAGGAATCAGGCTTCTCATGGGCGAACTGGCCAAAGAAATCCTCCCGGTCAATATCGAAGACGAACTGAGACAGTCTTACCTCGACTACGCGATGAGCGTGATTGTCGGGCGTGCACTGCCCGATGCGCGTGACGGCTTGAAGCCCGTGCATCGCCGCGTTCTGTTTGCGATGAGCGAGTTGGGCAACGACTGGAACAAACCGTACAAGAAGTCCGCCCGTGTGGTCGGTGACGTTATCGGTAAGTACCACCCGCACGGCGACACTGCGGTCTACGACACCATCGTGCGTATGGCCCAGCCATTCTCGCTGCGCTACCTGCTGGTCGACGGCCAGGGCAACTTCGGTTCGGTCGACGGCGACAACGCTGCGGCAATGCGATACACCGAAGTGCGCATGTCCAAGCTGGCGCACGAGTTGCTGGCTGACCTGCACAAAGAAACCGTCGACTGGGTACCCAACTACGACGGCACCGAGCTGATCCCGGCGGTGATGCCAACGCGCATCCCCAACCTGCTGGTCAACGGTTCCAGCGGTATTGCCGTGGGCATGGCGACCAACATTCCGCCGCACAACCTCGGCGAAGTCATCGACGGCTGCCTGGCGCTGATCGACAATCCGGAAGTCACCATCGATGAGCTGATGCAGTTCATCCCTGGCCCGGACTTCCCGACTGCCGGCCTGATCAACGGCCGCTCCGGCATCATCGAGGCCTATCGTACCGGCCGTGGCCGCATTTATATGCGCGCCCGCTCCGAGATCGAAGACATCGACAAGGTCGGTGGCCGTCAGCAGATCGTCATCACCGAGCTGCCGTACCAGCTGAACAAGGCTCGCCTGATCGAGAAGATCGCCGAGCTGGTCAAAGAGAAGAAGCTCGAAGGCATTACCGAGCTGCGCGACGAGTCCGACAAGGACGGTATGCGCGTGGTCATCGAGCTGCGTCGCGGCGAGGTGCCTGAGGTCGTGCTCAACAACCTCTACCAGCAGACCCAGCTGCAGAGCGTGTTCGGCATCAACATCGTCGCCCTGATCGACGGTCGTCCGCGCCTGCTCAACCTCAAGGACCTGCTCGAAGCGTTCGTCCGTCACCGCCGTGAAGTGGTGACTCGTCGTACCGTATTCGAACTGCGCAAGGCCCGTGAACGTGGCCACATCCTTGAAGGCCAGGCCGTCGCGCTGTCCAACATCGACCCGGTCATCGCCCTGATCAAGGCCTCGCCGACCCCGTCCGAAGCCAAGGAAGCCCTGGTTGCGATGCCGTGGGAATCGAGCGCGGTGCAGGTCATGGTCGAGCGCGCAGGCGCCGACTCGTGCCGCCCGGAAAACCTCGATGCCCAGTACGGCATGCGCGATGGCAAGTACTTCCTGTCGCCAGAGCAGGCCCAGGCGATTCTTGACCTGCGTCTGCACCGCCTGACCGGCCTTGAGCACGAGAAGCTGCTGGCCGAGTACCAGGAGATTCTCGAGCAGATCGGTGAGCTGATCCGCATCCTCAGCAGCGCTGAGCGCCTGATGGAAGTGATCCGCGAAGAACTCGAAGCGATCCGCGCCGAATATGGCGACGTGCGCCGCACCGAGATCCTCGATGCCCGTCACGACCTCAGCTACGGCGACATGATCCCGGAAGAAGAGCGCGTGGTGACCATCTCCCACGGCGGCTACGCCAAGACCCAGCCATTGACCGCGTACCAGGCCCAGCGCCGTGGCGGCAAGGGCAAGTCGGCGTCCGGCGTCAAGGACGAGGACTACATCGAACACCTGCTGGTTGCCAACAGCCACGCCACCCTGTTGCTGTTCTCCAGCAAGGGCAAGGTGTACTGGCTGAAAACCTACGACATCCCGGAAGCCTCGCGCGCTGCCCGTGGCCGTCCGCTGGTCAACCTGCTGCCGCTGGAAGACGGCGAACGCATTACCGCCATGCTGCAGATCGACCTCGAAGCCCTGCAACAGAGCGCCGATGTCGATGAGGAACTGGAGGACGGCGACGACACCGTGCTCGAAGGTGAGTTGGTCGAAGCCGAAGAAGTCGACGAAGAAGACGGCGATACTGCCGAGTGGGCTGCAGAGCCTACCGGTGCCTATATCTTCATGGCGACGGCGTCCGGTACCGTCAAGAAGACCCCGTTGGCGCAGTTTGCGCGTCCACGTACCAGCGGCCTGATTGCGCTGAAGCTGAAAGAAGGCGACACCCTGATTGCCGCCGCCATCACCGATGGCGCCAAGGAAGTCATGATGTTCTCCGACGCCGGCAAGGTCATCCGCTTCGCTGAAAGCGTCGTGCGTGAAATGGGCCGTACCGCTCGCGGTGTGCGCGGCATGAAGCTGGGCAAAGGCCAGCGGATCATCTCGATGCTGATCCCCGAGTCTGGTGCGCAGATCCTCACCGCCTCCGAGCGTGGCTTCGGCAAGCGTACCCCGCTGTCCAAGTTCCCACGGCGCGGTCGTGGTGGTCAGGGCGTCATTGCCATGGGCACCAAGGGCCGTAACGGCCTGCTGATCGGCGCGATCCAGGTGCAGGAAGGTGAAGAGATCATGCTCATCTCCGACCAGGGCACGCTGGTCCGCACCCGTGTTGGCGAAGTCTCCAGCCTGGGTCGTAACACCCAGGGCGTGACCCTGATCAAACTGGCCAGCGACGAGACCCTGGTGGGCCTTGAACGGATCCAGGAGCCATCCGAAGACCTCGAGGAGTTGCTCGAAGGCGAGGAGGGCGCAGAGGGCGTCGAACTCGATGCGGTAGAGGCGGCAGATGATGACGCCGGCGCCGCCGAAGAGGCGCCGCAGGAATAAACAGCGCAACAACCCGAGCGGGGCGGCCATGGTCGCCCCGCTTACTGACCAGAGCAGAGCGAGAGTGGATGTGAGCAAACGAGCCTTTAACTTCTGCGCAGGCCCTGCTGCGCTTCCTGAAGCAGTCCTGCAGCGCGCCCAGGCGGAAATGCTGGACTGGAATGGCAAGGGTCTGTCGGTGATGGAAATGAGCCATCGCAGCGATGACTACGTGGCCATTGCCGAAAAGGCCGAGCAGGACCTGCGTGACCTGCTGTCCGTCCCCTCCAATTACAAAGTGCTGTTTCTGCAAGGTGGCGCCAGCCAGCAATTTGCCGAGATCCCGTTGAACCTGCTGCCGGAAAACGGCACCGCAGACTACATCGAGACCGGCATCTGGTCGAAAAAGGCCATCGAAGAAGCGCGTCGCTTCGGCAACATCAACATTGCTGCCAGCGCCAAGCCTTACGATTACCTCGCCATCCCCGGCCAGAACGACTGGACCCTGAGCAAGGACGCCGCTTACGTCCACTACGCGTCCAACGAAACCATCGGTGGCCTGCAGTTTGACTGGGTGCCGCAGACCGGTGACGTACCGCTGGTGGTCGACATGTCTTCGGACATCCTCTCGCGCCCGACCGACGTGTCCCAGTTCGGCCTGATCTACGCCGGCGCGCAGAAGAACATCGGCCCAAGTGGCCTGGTTGTGGTGATCGTGCGTGAAGACCTGCTCGGTCGCGCCCGCAGCAGCTGCCCGACCATGCTCGACTATAAGGTTTCGGCTGACAACGGCTCGATGTACAACACGCCGGCAACCTATTCCTGGTACCTCTCGGGGCTGGTCTTCGAGTGGCTCAAGGAGCAGGGCGGTGTCGAAGCCATGGAAGCGCGCAACCGGGCGAAAAAAGACCGCCTGTACGGCTTTATCGACGGTAGCGATTTCTACAGCAACCCGATCAGCGTCAACGCCCGTTCGTGGATGAACGTGCCGTTCCGCCTGGCCGACGAGCGCCTGGACAAGGCGTTCCTCGCAGGGGCCGACGCACGCGGCCTGCTCAACCTCAAGGGCCATCGCTCGGTGGGCGGCATGCGCGCATCGATCTACAACGCCCTGGGTCAGGACGCGGTGGAAGCGCTGGTCGGCTACATGGCTGAATTCGAGAAGGAGCACGCCTGATGGTCGAGCACGAACTCAAAGCCCTGCGAGTACGCATCGACAGCCTCGACGAGAAGATCCTCGAGCTGATCAGCGAGCGCGCGCGCTGCGCCCAGGAAGTGGCTCGGGTCAAGATGGCCAACCTGGCCGAAGGCGAGGCGCCGGTGTTCTACCGCCCCGAGCGTGAAGCTGCCGTGCTCAAGCGCGTCATGGAGCGCAACGCCGGCCCACTGGGCAACGAAGAGATGGCGCGTTTGTTCCGCGAAATCATGTCTTCGTGTCTGGCCCTGGAGCAGCCGCTGAAAGTCGCCTACCTCGGCCCTGAAGGTACCTTCACCCAGGCGGCGGCGATGAAACACTTCGGCCACGCGGTGATCAGCCGGCCAATGGCGGCGATCGACGAAGTGTTCCGTGAAGTGGCCGCCGGTGCGGTCAACTTCGGCGTAGTGCCGGTGGAAAACTCCACCGAAGGTGCGGTCAGCCACACCCTCGACAGCTTCCTCGAGCACGACATGGTCATCTGCGGCGAAGTTGAGTTGCGCATTCACCATCACCTGCTGGTGGGCGAGAGCACGAAGACCGACAGCATCACCCGCATCTATTCCCATGCGCAGTCGCTGGCCCAGTGCCGCAAGTGGCTCGATGCGCATTACCCGAATGTCGAGCGGGTGGCGGTGTCGAGCAACGCCGAAGCGGCCAAGCGGGTCAAGGGTGAATGGAACTCGGCGGCGATTGCCGGCGATATGGCAGCCAACCTGTATGGCCTGACCCGTATTGCCGAGAAAATCGAAGACCGCCCGGACAACTCCACGCGCTTCCTCATGATCGGCAGCCAGGAAGTGCCGCCGACCGGCGACGACAAGACTTCGATCATCGTGTCGATGAGCAACAAGCCGGGCGCGCTGCACGAGCTGCTGGTGCCGTTTCACGACAACGGCATCGACCTGACCCGGATCGAAACCCGGCCGTCGCGCAGTGGCAAGTGGACCTATGTGTTCTTCATTGATTTTGTTGGGCACCACCGTGATCCGTTGATCAAGGCAGTGCTGGAGCAGATCAGCCAGGAAGCCGTGGCGCTGAAAGTGCTGGGGTCTTATCCGAAGGCAGTGCTTTGATTGCAGGCCTTTGGGAGCGCGATGCGCTCCATCGCGACACAAGGCCGCTCCTACAGGTTCTGCGGGCAGCCGTAGCATCGTGTAGGAGCGGCCTTGTGTCGCGATGGGCTGCAAAGCAGCCCCAATGGCCCTCCCAGACTGACCTGATCCATCAACAGGGTTCGCACCAGTGGTAAACGCACCAACTCCCAAACCCACGCCAATCATCAACCGCCTGGTCGTCGTCGGGCTCGGCCTGATCGGCGGCTCGTTCGCCAAGGGCCTGCGTGAAAGCGGCCTGTGCCGCGAAGTGGTCGGCGTCGACCTGGATGCCCCGTCGCGCAAGCAGGCGGTTGCCCTCGGTGTAGTCGATCGCTGCGAAGAAGACCTCGCCAGCGCCTGCATCGGCGCCGACGTGATCCAGCTCGCCGTGCCGATCCTGGCCATGGAAAAACTGCTCGCCGTGCTGGCCCGGCTTGACCTCGGCAACGCCATCGTCACCGACGTCGGCAGCGCCAAGTGCAACGTGGTCCGTGCCGCCCGCGGAGTGTTCAGCAGCAACCTGCCGCGCTTCGTTCCCGGCCACCCGATCGCCGGCTCCGAGCAGAGCGGGGTAGAGGCTTCCAACGCCGCGCTGTTCCGCCGGCATAAAGTCATTCTTACGCCACTGGCGGAAACCGACCCTGGCGCACTGGCCATGGTCGACCGCCTGTGGCGCGCATTGGGCGCCGATGTCGAGCACATGACGGTCGAGCGTCACGACGAAGTGCTGGCGGCTACCAGTCACCTGCCACACCTGTTGGCCTTCGGCTTGGTCGATTCGCTGGCCAAGCGCAATGAAAACCTCGAAATCTTCCGGTACGCTGCAGGGGGCTTTCGCGATTTCACAAGAATCGCCGGCAGCGACCCGATCATGTGGCATGACATCTTCCTCGCCAACCGCGAGGCGGTGCTGCGCACGCTAGATACATTTCGCACCGATCTCGACGCCTTGCGCGACGCGGTCGATGCAGGGGATGGGCACCAGCTGCTGGGGGTATTTACCCGCGCACGGGTTGCCCGCGAGCATTTCAGTAAAATCCTGGCCCGCCGGGCCTATGTGGACGCTATGAACGCCAACGATCTGATTTTCCTGGCCCAACCTGGTGGCCGCGTGTCCGGACGGATCCGCGTTCCAGGCGACAAGTCGATTTCCCATCGCTCGATCATGCTCGGCTCGCTGGCCGAAGGCACCACTGAAGTTGAAGGCTTCCTTGAAGGCGAGGATGCGCTGGCAACCTTGCAGGCCTTCCGCGACATGGGTGTGGTCATCGAAGGCCCCAACCATGGCAAGGTCACCATTCACGGTGTCGGCCTGCACGGCCTGAAAGCCCCGCCCGGGCCGATCTATGTCGGCAACTCCGGCACTTCGATGCGCCTGCTGTCGGGTCTGCTCGCCGGCCAGCCGTTCGATGTGACCATGACCGGTGATGCCTCGCTGTCGAAGCGGCCGATGGGCCGTGTCGCCAACCCGCTGCGGGAAATGGGCGCAGTGGTCGAGACCGGCGCCGATGGCCGGCCACCCCTGACCATTCGTGGTGGGCAGAAGCTCAAGGCACTCAACTACACGCTGCCGATGGCCAGTGCTCAGGTCAAATCCTGCCTGCTGCTGGCCGGCCTGTATGCCGAAGGCGTGACCACCGTTACCGAGCCTGCGCCAACCCGCGACCACACCGAGCGCATGCTGCGCGGGTTTGGCTATGCGGTCGAAAGCAATGGCCCGGTTGCCTCGCTGCAGGCCGGTGGTAAACTCACTGCAACGCGCATCGAAGTGCCGGCAGACATCTCGTCTGCAGCATTCTTCCTGGTGGCTGCGTCGATCGCCGAAGGCTCGGACCTGCTGCTTGAGCACGTCGGCATCAACCCGACGCGCACCGGTGTCATCGACATCCTGCGCCTGATGGGCGGCGACATCACCCTGGAAAACCAGCGTGAGGTCGGTGGCGAGCCGGTAGCCGACCTGCGCGTGCGCGGCGCCAAACTCAAAGGCATCGAGATCCCTGAAGAGCTGGTACCGCTGGCTATCGACGAGTTCCCGGTGCTGTTCGTCGCCGCGGCCTGCGCCGAAGGCCGGACCATCCTGCGCGGCGCTGAAGAACTGCGAGTGAAGGAATCCGATCGCATCCAGGTAATGGCCGACGGCCTGATCACCCTGGGCGTGAAGTGCGAGCCGACCCCGGACGGGATCATCATCGACGGCGGCCCGATCGGCGGCGGCGAAGTGCACGGCCACGGCGACCACCGTATCGCCATGGCTTTCAGCATCGCCTCGCTGCGGGCTACCGCGCCGGTGCGTATCCATGACTGCGCCAACGTTGCCACCTCATTCCCCAACTTCCTCGCGCTGTGCGCCGAAGTCGGCATTCGTGTGGCCGAAGAGGCCAAGTCGTGAACGCCCAGGCCCCGGTCATTACCATTGACGGCCCAAGCGGTTCGGGCAAAGGCACCGTAGCCGGGCTGCTGGCACGTGAGCTCGGCTGGCGCCTGCTCGATTCCGGCGCGCTGTACCGTTTGCTCGCCTTCAGCGCGCGCAATCATGGCGTCGACCTGACCAACGAAGAGCTGCTGACCAAGCTGGCCGCTCATCTGGATGTGCAGTTCTACCCGGCCGAGGAGGGTAAGCTGCAGCGCATCATGCTCGAGGGTGACGACGTCAGCCTCGACATCCGTACCGAAGCAGTCGGCGCCGGCGCCTCGATGGTGGCCTCGCTGCCCGCGGTGCGCGATGCCCTGCTGCAACGCCAGCGCGCGTTTCAGGAGGCTCCCGGGCTGATCGCAGACGGCCGCGACATGGGCACTGTGGTGTTCCCGGACGCGCCGCTTAAAGTGTTTTTGACCGCCAGCGCCGAGGAACGGGCGCGTCGTCGTTATTTGCAGTTGAAAGCGAAAGGCGACGATGTTAGGCTGGCGAGTCTGCTAGATGAGATTAGTGCGCGCGATGAGCGCGACACCCAGCGTGCGGTGGCCCCGCTCAAACCGGCGGCCGACGCGATACAGCTGGACTCTACCGAGTTGTCCATCGAGCAGGTGTTGCAACGCATCAAAAGCGAGATCGCACTTCGCGGTATCGCCTGATGATCAGGAAAGCAGGCAGGGGCACCAGTCAACGTCTTGCCGGTTTTCCTTTAAATAACGAAACCCACATTGTCTGGAGTGTGGTTAGGGGCGTCTTCTTCGCCCAAATCTACAGGAATTAAAATGAGCGAAAGCTTTGCAGAACTCTTTGAAGAAAGCCTGAAAACCCTCAATCTTCAGCCGGGTGCGATCATCACCGGTATCGTTGTCGACATCGACGGCGACTGGGTTACCGTACACGCTGGCCTGAAGTCCGAGGGCGTCATCCCGCTCGAGCAGTTCTACAACGAAGCTGGCGAGCTGACCATCAAGGTCGGTGACGAAGTTCACGTTGCGCTGGACGCGGTCGAAGACGGCTTTGGCGAAACCAAGCTGTCCCGTGAAAAAGCCAAGCGCGCCGAGTGCTGGATTGTTCTGGAAGCTGCTTTCGCTGCCGAAGAAGTTGTCAAGGGCGTTATCAACGGTAAGGTTAAAGGCGGCTTCACTGTCGACGTTAACGGTATCCGTGCGTTCCTGCCAGGTTCGTTGGTTGATGTCCGCCCAGTGCGCGACACCACCCACCTCGAAGGCAAAGAGCTGGAATTCAAGGTCATCAAGCTGGACCAGAAGCGCAACAACGTCGTTGTTTCGCGTCGCAGCGTCCTCGAAGCCGAGAACAGCGCCGAGCGTGAAGCTCTGCTCGAAACTCTGCAAGAAGGCCAGCAAGTCAAAGGTATCGTCAAGAACCTCACCGACTACGGCGCATTCGTGGACCTGGGCGGCATCGACGGCCTGCTGCACATCACCGACATGGCTTGGAAGCGTATCAAGCACCCGTCGGAAATCGTCAACGTTGGTGACGAAGTTGATGTTCGCGTCCTGAAGTTCGACCGTGAGCGCAACCGCGTTTCGCTGGGTCTGAAGCAGATGGGCGAAGATCCGTGGGTAGCTATCACTGCTCGTTACCCAGAAGGTACTCGCGTACAAGCTCGCGTTACCAACCTGACCGACTACGGCTGCTTCGCTGAGCTGGAAGAAGGCGTTGAAGGTCTGGTACACGTTTCCGAAATGGACTGGACCAACAAAAACATCCACCCGTCGAAAGTCGTTCAGGTTGGCGACGAAGTGGAAGTTATGGTTCTGGACATCGACGAAGAGCGTCGTCGTATCTCCCTGGGCATCAAACAGTGCAAGTCCAACCCATGGGAAGACTTCTCCGGCCAGTTCAACAAGGGTGACAAGATCACCGGTACCATCAAGTCGATCACCGACTTCGGTATCTTCATCGGCCTGGACGGCGGCATCGACGGTCTGGTTCACCTGTCCGACATCTCCTGGAACGAAACCGGCGAAGAAGCCGTACGTCGTTTCAAGAAGGGCGACGAGCTGGAAACTGTCATCCTGTCGGTTGATCCAGAGCGCGAGCGCATCTCCCTGGGCATCAAGCAGCTGGAAGACGATCCGTTCTCCAACTTCGTTGCTGTCAACGACAAGGGTGCAATCGTCAAGGGTATCGTCAAGGAAGTTGACGCCAAAGGCGCCATCATCACCCTGGCCGACGACATCGAAGCTACTCTGAAAGCTTCCGAAATCAGCCGTGACCGCGTTGAAGACGCGCGTAACGTTCTGAAGGAAGGCGAAGAGATCGAAGCCAAGATCATCAGCGTTGACCGTAAGTCGCGCGTTATCAGCCTGTCGATCAAATCGAAAGACGATGCTGAAGAGCGTGAAGCTATCCAGAGCCTGAAACAGGCTCCTGAGGCAGCTGCTGCCGACACCACCATGGCTGCGCTGCTGCGCGAAGCAATGGCCAAACAGAACTGAGTTCTGCTTGATCGGTAGAAAAAGGGCGACTTAGGTCGCCCTTTTTTATTGCCTGCGATTTGTTGCCTGCCAACAGAAGGCCTGATCGCTACGCAACTCTTCCACCGCAACGCTCTCTGTAGGAGCGGCCTTGTGTCGCGAAAGGGCTGCACAGCAGCCCCGGCTATCTAGAACCCAGCCCCAACAAACCCCTCTACCCAGCACCACCCCAACCCCCTGCACCGAAAAAGTTCCCCGCGCACCAATCTTGAATTTTTTTATTAAGTCAAGACGCGCCCTGTTCAAATCCCCCAGAGCGTGCTACAAACTGGTTAAGCAATGATCTAGCTGCTTGATAACGAAGGGAAAAACATGACGAAGTCGGAGCTGATCGAACGTATTGTCACCCACCAGGGTTTACTCTCGTCCAAGGACGTCGAGTTGGCCATCAAGACCATGCTCGAGCAAATGGCCCAGTGCCTGGCTACCGGCGATCGCATCGAGATTCGCGGTTTTGGCAGCTTCTCGCTGCACTATCGCGCACCTCGCGTGGGTCGCAACCCCAAGACTGGCCAGTCGGTGAGCCTTGAGGGCAAGTTCGTGCCGCACTTCAAGCCGGGCAAGGAATTGCGAGACCGGGTCAACGAAGAAGAGCACGAAACCGAAGCCTGAGTGCAATCAAAGGATCAGACCGATGCGTAACCTCAAGCGCGCCCTGGCGCTGCTGTTCGTCCTGCTGCTGGCAGCAGTGGTAATGTTCTTCGTGGTGGAGAACCAGCAAACCGTCGCCCTGGTACTGTTCGGCTGGACTGCCCCCGCAGTGCCCGTAGCACTGCCAGTACTCGCGGCCCTGGTGGTTGGCCTGGCCCTCGGTCCGTTGCTTGGTGCCTACGGCGTCATGCGCAGTAAGCGCAGGATTCGTGCATCGGCACGTCAGGCGGCCTTGGCAGAGAGCTGAGGAAACGTCCTACAGCGTTAGCAGACGTAGCCGATATGAGGCCTGCGAAGAAAATGGAGTAATAGCCCGCTTCATTTTCACCCCCTGCGCAGGGCTTCAGCAGCATGACCTTCCCCGTTATCACGCACCATGGCGGTACCCGCGGCGTCACGGGGTCCTGTCATCAGCTGCACCTGGACCCCGCCACCAGTCTGCTTATCGATTGCGGTCTTGAGCAAGGCGCCGATGCCCGCCCTGATTCCCCCGCGCTGGGCTTCGATATCAGCGGCATTCAGGCGCTGGTTATCACTCACGTGCACCTCGACCATGTCGGTCGCATTCCGGCACTGCTGGCCGCAGGCTTTCGCGGCCCGATCTTCTGTAGCGAGCCTTCCGCCAAACTGCTCCCGCTGATTCTTGAAGATGCTTTCAAGCTCGGCATCAGTAGCGAGTCCGCGCACATAACGCGTTTTCTGCACCTGCTAAAAAGTCTGGTAGAGCCGATCGCTTTCGGTCAGTGGCACAGTCTGCTCGAGCGCGCGAACCTGCAGTGCCGTATTCGCCTGCAACGTGCCGGCCATTTGCTCGGTTCAGCGTACATCGAGTGTGACATCAGTACCCCTGCGCCATCGGGCTGCATCCGGGTGGTGTTCTCTGGCGATATCGGCGCGCCTCATAGCCCCTTGTTGCGTCCGGTCCAGCCACCGGAGCGCGCCGATGTGCTGGTACTTGAAAGCACCTATGGCGATCGCCTGCACGCAGACCGCAGCGATCGGCGCTAGCGTCTGGAAGCAGCGATAGATCGTGCCTTGGCTGACCAGGGCACGATCCTGATCCCGGCATTCAGCCTCGGCCGGACACAAGAGCTGCTCTACGAGATCGAAGAGATCCTCCACCTCAAAGGCCTGCTCGATAGCTCGGCTGGTGCCGTCAGCAACGACCAGTTCGACTGGGCACAGTTACCGATTATCCTCGACTCGCCGCTGGCTCAGCGCGTCACTCAGGTCTATCGGGAGCTGCATCAGTACTGGAATGATGAAGCCCGCCTACGCTTGAGCGAAGGTCGCAAGCCGCTTGGCTTCGCTCAGTTGGTGTGCGTCGACAGCCATGCCAAACACAGGCAAGTGGTCAATTATCTGAAGAGCACTGGCCGACCAGCGATCGTGATTGCCGGCAATGGCATGTGTTCGGGTGGGCGGATCGTTAATTACCTCAAGGCCATGCTGGGTGATCCGCGGCATGAAGTGGTGTTTGTGGGGTATCAGGTCAGGAGTTCGCCGGGTGCGGTCATTCAGGCGAGTCAGGGCAGGGCGGGCGAATCGCAGGTAAGCCTCGACGGTAAGATGCACGTCATTCGGGCCAAGGTTATTACTCTGCAGGGGTATTCAGCGCATGCAGACCAGGCCGGTCTTGTGGCATTCGCTTCGGGCGCCGGGCTCGCGCCTGAGTCAATTATCCTGGTGCATGGCGAGCCCGCCGCCAAGGACGCGTTGCGCAGGGCTCTGCAGTGGCGCTATCAGCGGCATGGATGGCGATGTGAGATCACCGTCCCGAGATGATTTGGATGTTCTGGCTACTGTGTCTTGTCATTGATGCAGGCCCGCAACTGCTGGCCAGCGCGCAAGCCTCCATGAAAGATCTCTGGTATTCTAGGCGGCAGTGCTTGAAATCCCTGCTTATGGACGGCGAAGGGATCGGACGTTGGGGACGCATGCTTTTCACGTCGTCCCGCCCCATTCCGTCTAGTCGTGGCGGCGTCATAAGCAGACTAATGCCAGGTCCATGAAGTTATCAACTTCGTATGACCGTTAAGGATTCACTATGGAATTAATTCCGGTTATTTTATCCGGTGGCGTCGGTAGTCGGCTGTGGCCAGTATCCAGAGAAACTCATCCGAAACCATTCATGACATTGCCAGGTGGACAGAACCTGATCCAGAAGGCTTTTCTTCGGGCTGCTGGCTTGGAGCGGGTGGCCGAAGTCCTCACTGTCACCAATCGCGAGCTGTTGTTCAAGACCGAAGACGAATACCGCTCGGTGAATTCCAGTGAGCTGCCGCTAGGCTATATCCTCGAACCCTTTGGTCGCAACACTGCAAGTGCAGTTGCTGCCGCAGCGCTGCGCTTGCAGCAGAGTCATGGCCCACAGGCCTATATGCTGATTCTGGCTGCTGATCACCTGATTCAGAAGGATGATGCGTTCCGCGACGCGGTTGCCAAAGCCATCAGCCTCGCTTCCGAGGGATGGTTGGTCACCTTTGGCGTCACGCCGAAGTATCCGGAAACCGGCTTTGGCTACATCGAAACGGCCAGCGAGGTGGTTGGCGCTGGCTTGAAAGTCGAGCGTTTCGTCGAGAAGCCGGATCTGCAAACGGCCAAGTCTTATCTGGCAACGGGCAACTACTTCTGGAATACCGGCATGTTCTGCTTCCAGGTCGGCACCGTGCTCGAAGAATTCAGGCAGCACGCGCCAGACGTACTTGAAGCGGTTGAGCGTACGCTGAGTGTCTCACGCTCCTCAAGTGCATCTGGCTATGCCTGTCTGGTGCTGGATAGCGAACAATTTGCCAAGGCGCCTGACATCTCCATCGACTATGCGCTGATGGAGCGCTCCAGCAAAGTAGCGACCGTTCCTTGCGATCTGGGCTGGAGTGACATTGGCTCCTGGAATGCGGTCAGTGAACTGACCAAGGCAGATGGGCAGGGCAATCGCTTCGAAGGCGACGTCATGGCATACGCCGCAAGCAACAACTATGTGCACACTGAAGACCGCCTTGCAGCATTGGTCGGTGTGCAGGATCTGTTGGTGGTTGATACACCAGATGCACTGTTGATTGCCCACAAAGACCATGCGCAAGAGGTGAAGCACATTGTCACTCGGCTGAAAAGCGAGGGTCATGCCGCACACCTCATGCACCGAACGGTGCACCGACCCTGGGGAACGTATACCACCCTGGAGGAAGGTGACCGCTTCAAGATCAAGCGCATCGTGGTCAAGCCCAAGGCCTCTCTCTCACTCCAACTGCATCACCATCGCAGCGAGCACTGGATTGTAGTCAGTGGTATGGCTGTTGTGATCAATGATGGCGACGAGCTAATGCTCAATACCAATGAGTCAACCTACATCCGAGCAGGCAATCAGCACCGTTTGCAAAATCCGGGTGTTATTGATCTGGTGATGATCGAAGTACAGAGTGGTGAGTACCTTGGCGAGGATGACATCGTTCGCTTTGAGGACAACTACGGTCGCTGCGGCTCGTGAATTGAGTATTTATAATTACACTCGGCGGTACCTAAAACTGAAAGCGCGTAGTACGCCGCTACGGTATGGACTGAGCCAGTGAACGAAATTATGCAGTCCAGATCTACTCATTTGGACAAGGGCAGACTACATGGAGAGCGTGACAACTTGATAGGTGGTTATAGCTTTACCGATGTTGCAGTTGAGGCACCTGTCAGCATTGCCATATTGATGTGTACCTACAATGGTGCATCGTTTTTACGTGAGCAGCTTGAATCTTTCCACGGTCAGACGTTCACTCATTGGACTCTGTACGTCTCGGATGACGGGTCTACCGATGAGACGCGTCTGATATTGTCTGAGTATCAACAACGATGGGGTGCCGGGCGTGTGCAGGTATTTGAGGGGCCGCGCCAAGGGTTCGCAAAAAACTTCATCTCGCTGCTGCAGCGCCCGCAGGTCAACGCCCAGTACTACGCGTTTAGCGATCAGGACGACATCTGGTTCAATGACAAGCTGGAACGAAGCCTGGCTCATCTGGTCAAATTAGCGCCTGGCCAGCCGGCTCTGTATTGCTCAAGGACTCAGTTGGTCGATGCAGCACGGCGCACTGTGGGGTACTCACCGCTGTTCACGCGGCCGCCATCCTTCCAGAACGCGTTGGTTCAGAGCCTTGCTGGCGCCAATACCATGGTGATAAATGCGGCCGCTCGCGAGCTGATCATGCAGTTACCGCCCGATGCTGAGATCGTGGCCCATGACTGGCTGGCTTACATCCTGGTCACCGGGTGTGGTGGTACCGCGATCTACGATGCTGAGCCCAGTCTGGAATACCGTCAGCATGACGATAATCTGATTGGCGCGAACACGAGCTTCAAGCAGATGCTGCATCGGTTCGGCAAGATGCTGACAGGTCGTTTTGTAACCTGGAATGACGCCAATCTAAGGTTGCTGTGTACCTTCAGGGCTGGCTTGACACCGCAAAATCGCGCCATTCTCGAGCACTTTGAGGGCGCCCGGCGATCCGGTCTGCCTTCACGCTTGCGAGCATTGCGTCGATCAGGTGTGTATCGACAGACCTTTGCCGGTAACATCACGCTGACTATCGCTGCATTCTTAGCCAGAATTTGATCATCGCGTAACGTCCTCAGCCTTTGTTTCAAGGGTGGGGCAGCATTCGGGAATGCCCTCGATGGCACACCGGAACGAATAGTATTTGGAGATTTTTTTTCACATGAAAGCAACAGCTCTGGCAATTCCTGAAGTCATCCTCTTCGAACCGCGGGTTTTTGGCGATGATCGTGGCTTCTTCTTCGAGAGCTTCAATCACAAAGTGTTCGAAGAGGTCGTTGGCCGGCCTGTGAAATTTGTCCAGGACAATCATTCCCGTTCGATCAAGGGCGTGCTGCGTGGCATGCACTACCAGATCCAGCAACCCCAGGGCAAACTTGTGCGCGTCGTGCAGGGCGAAGTGTTCGACGTCGCGGTCGACATGCGCAAGAGCTCGCCGACATTTGGGCAGTGGGTGGGCGCTCATCTCAGTGCTGAGAACAAACATCAGCTGTGGGTGCCTGAAGGCTTCGCCCACGGCTTTGTGGTGCTCTCGGAAAGCGCCGAGTTCCTGTACAAGACCACTGACTACTGGGCACCTGAGCACGAGCGCAGCCTGGCCTGGGATGACCCTACCGTTGGTATTGAGTGGCCCTACCAGGGCACGCCGACACTGTCAGCAAAAGATCTGCACAATACAGCATTCGAGGACGCGGATACCTTCGCCTGATTGTCTCGAGGCCCGCGCAGGTTCGACACCGCCACATGTTGCGGTGCTTGGGCCTGCGCGGGTTTTCGCGTATGCAAAGATCGATTAATTCACCGAGGTAACTGAATGAACCCGCATTCGCAGGCCCCCATATCGCCGCAGGCGCTGATCAGCAATCTCTGGCAATACCGCCGGTTGATCATGCAGATGGCGCGTCGAGAAGTGGCAGGCCGCTATAAAGGCTCGGTGATGGGGCTGTTGTGGTCCTTCCTGACGCCATTATTCATGCTGGCCGTCTACACCTTTGTCTTTTCAGTCGTATTCAAGGCGCGTTGGACGACGTCTCCCGATGAAGGCAAAGGCGATTTCGCCGTGCTGCTGTTTGCCGGCATGATCGTTCACGGCTTGTTCGCCGAGGTGTTGAACAGGGCGCCGGGCTTGATCCTGGCGAACGTCAACTACGTTAAAAAAGTGGTGTTTCCGCTCGAGATATTGCCCGTCATCTCGATGTGCACCGCGCTATTCCACAGTGGCGTCAGCCTGCTGGTCTTGCTGTGCGCCATCATTGTCGTCAATGGTGAGTTTCACGCGACCATGTTGTTGGTACCCTTGGTGGTGCTGCCTTTCATCATATTCGTACAAGGCCTGGCATGGGTGCTCGCATCGCTGGGCGTATACCTGCGTGACGTGGGGCAAACCATCGGCATTATCACCATGGTGATGTTGTTCATGTCCCCTGTGTTCTTTCCCGTCAGCTCGCTGCCGGTCGAAATGCGTCCATTGATGGAGGCAAACCCGCTGACCTTTATTATCGAGCAGGTGCGCGAAGTCCTGATTTGGGGCCATCTGCCAGATTGGATGGGACTGGGCCGTTACATGTTAATGGCGTTGCTCACTGCCTGGCTTGGCTATGCATGGTTCCAGAGAACAAGAAAGGGCTTTGCTGATGTCTTATAATTCCCCCCAGTCTGCAGAACCGGCGATCGTCGTAACAGGCGTATCGAAATGCTTTCATATCTACAGCAAGCCGCAGGATCGCCTGAAGCAGTCGATCATGCCGCGTGTGCAGCAAGCCCTAGGGCTCAAGCAGAAAGCCTACAGCCGTGAATTCTGGGCCCTGAAGAATGTCTCCTTTACCCTTAACAAGGGTGAAACCCTCGGTATCATAGGCCGCAACGGTTCGGGCAAGTCGACCCTGCTGCAGCTTATATGCGGCACCTTGAGCCCGACTCATGGTCAAGTGCAAACGTTTGGCCGAGTTGCTGCGTTGCTGGAATTGGGTGCAGGCTTCAACCCTGAATTCACCGGTCGAGAAAACGTCTACCTCAGCGCTGCATTTTATGGTTTGAGTAAAGAGCAGACAGACGAGCGTTTCGATGACATCGTGAATTTCTCCGAAATCAGGGATTTCATCGATCAGCCGGTAAAAACCTATTCAAGTGGCATGTTCGTGCGGCTTGCCTTTGCCACCATTGCTCACGTCGATGCCGACATCCTCATCATCGATGAAGCATTGGCTGTTGGTGACGCCATCTTCACTCAGAAATGCATGCGCTTTCTGCGCAAGTTTAAAGAAGAGAAGACGCTGCTTTTTGTCAGCCACGACAGCACCTCCGTCATTGCGCTGTGCGACAAGGCACTGTGGTTATCCGATGGGCAGACCCAGGAACTTGGCGATGCCAAGGAAACCAGTGAGCACTATCTGAACTTCATTCTCGGTGCCACTCAGGACAAGAGCCTTCAAGACCAGACACAGGCATCGTCGACCGCCAGGAAGTTGCGCGAAATCTGGGCCGGTGAGCATCGCTATGCTTCAGCCGGCCCGATGAGCTTGTTCCAGTCCAACTTGCAAGCCTCACCTCAGACAGATCCGCTGGGCGCGCAGATCAAGCATGTCAATGTGACGGCAGAGGATGGCAGTGACATTCGTGCGCTTACCGGCGGCGAAGTGGTGACCCTGTCGATTCATGCAATCGCCTTCACCGAACTGAAAAGCCCTGTGCTGGGCTTTTACATCAAGGATCGTCTCGGGCAGTTCCTGTTTGGCAGCAACACGCTGAGCATCGAAGACACACTGCGGCCCGCTGCCGCGCCAGGGCAAGCCATCAATGCGCAGTTCACCTTTGCCATGCCTTGGCTTGCCAGTGGTGACTACTCGATTCAGGTGGCGATTGCAGATGGCACCCAGCAAGACCACACATCCCATCACTGGATTCACGACGCGGTCATTTTCCACTGCAGTCATGATCCATCGGCGTCTGGTCTGATCGGGATTCCGATGTTGGATATTCAACTACATGTCAGTGCTCAGCCAGACCTGTAACAGGACTGGCGTCCGGCCGGAGCGGCCGGGGCCTTGGACGCACACGGGCACTGCGCTGCCCTTGGCGTCGTCAGACCACAGGCTTGCAGATGCATTTGCAGAATAAAATACTCGATCGCTTTAGCGATATCGTAGATACCCGAATGTCGGGGGAGGCTGAGTTAGTGAACGTTGAGCAAAGCACGCCGGAGGCACGGTTGATCAGCCAGCTGCGTGAAGAGAACGCCGCATTGCAGGGGAGCCGGCATCATTTGCAAGCTCAGCTTGCCCAAGCTGAAACAAATCGACGTCTGATGCAGGGCCAATTGGCGGAAGCGCAAAAGGCGCCCGCGCAAATGACAGCAGCGCTGCAAGCGCAATTGGCCGATGCCCAGCAGCGGGCGCTCGCCGCCGAGCTTGACCGAGAGGCGCTCTCCAGTCTGCGGGATGAACTGGTAAACGCGCGCAATGAGACTGCCAGGACCAAGCAAGAGCTGCAGAGCCTGCGCATGCAGCTTGCGAGCCTTCAACAACAGGCCAAACGTTCTGCCGAAGATTATGCAGCGATCATGCACGGCCTTCACAGCTCCACCAGTTGGAAGATCACGGCTCCGTTGCGGGTGCTCTCGCGCGCTGTGCGTGGTCAGCGTCCGCTGGTTGCCGGTGGCCTGCGTGCGCGGCTGCTTGATCAGGTAAAGCCCTTGTATTGGGCGATACCGCCGAAGTATCGCACCCCGGTGCTGCACTGGGGTTATCGCAATCTGGGTGGGGTGTTCCGCGGCAGCCCTCACTACGAGCTGTGGAAAAACGGCGCTCAGGTGCACATCGAAGCAGTCGATAACACCTTGATCACGCTCGACGGCGTAGAACAAGCCGAGCATGTCCAGGGCACTATCGCTATCCACTTGCATATGTATTACGAAGACCTGGCTCCTGAGTTTGCCGGGTATTTGAAGAATATGCCCTTCGACTATGATCTTTACGTGTCGGTCAAAGACGCCGAGGGCGAAAGTGCCTGCCGCGCAGCGTTCGCCAAACTGGAGCATTGCAAGGCGCAGACATTCCAGATCGTCGACAATCGCGGCCGCGATATTGCGCCGATGTTCTGCACCTTCGGCGAAGCGCTGCGCCGCTATGACTACATCGCCCATTTGCACAGCAAGAAGTCGCTGTACAACGCTGGCGCCACCGAAGGATGGCGCCAGTATCTGGCTGGCAATCTGTTGGGAAGCACTGCAACCATTCGTAGAATCTTTACCTTGCTGGCTGCAGACAAGGGCATTGTCTATCCGCAAAACTTCAAGTCGGTGCCCAGTCAGGCCAATACCTGGCTGGCCAACAAGGGCATGGGTACTGCCTGGTGTGCACGCCTGGGTATTGCGCCAGTGCCGCAGGGGTATTTCGATTTCCCGGCCGGTTCCATGTTCTGGGCCCGGGGAGACGCATTGCGGCCGTTGTTCAATGCCAACATAACCATCAACGACTTCAATGAGGAAGCCGGCCAGACCGATGGGACATTCGCTCACTGTCTGGAGCGGCTGCTGGCCTTGAGTGCACGCAAGCAGGGTCTGCAGCCAGGGATCATCCAGGATACTGTAAACCCGACCTGGTCTTCCTGGCGGCTCGACCAATCGGTCGGACGCTCGTTCGATTCGATGGCCGACCATTTCTTGAATCCGAAGATCAAGTGCATCGGCTTCGATATATTCGACACGCTGCTGATCCGTCCGCTGATCGACGCAGAGTCGACCAAGCGTATCGTTGCCGCGAATCTGCCGGAAAATCTGGCTGGGCTGTACAGCGATTATCGTGTGGCGGCAGAAGGCGAAGCCCGCAAGAACAAGGGCCGCGACGTTGACCTGGATGATATCTATAAAGCATTCCAGCACCTGAGTCAGCTGTCAGACCAGGACGTAGCGACCATCCGCAAGCTTGAAGAGCATACCGAGTACAAATCGCTGTCCGCACGCAGTGGTGGCGTCGAGCTGTTCGAGCGTGCCAAGTTGGCGGGCAAGCCGGTGGTGCTCATCTCGGATATGTTCCTGCCCAAAGCGCTGATCACCCGCGCACTGAACGCCAACGGCATCCATGGCTGGACCGAGTTCTACCTGTCGAACGAAGTGGGAGTGCGCAAGGACAGCGGGCAGCTATATGACCATGTTCTGCAAGTTCACGGGTTGCAGCCTGATGAACTGATCATGGTGGGCGACAACGAGCGCTCCGATCTGCAGATACCCTGCGACAAGGGTTGTGTAGGCTTGCATATTCTGCGCCCGACCGAATTGGCTCGGGGCATGCCGCGCTTGCGCGGCATTGTGGAAAAATACGAGTTTGCCCACGACCTCAACGCCGAGCTGACCCTGGGCTTGTTGTTCAGGCAGAACTTCCCGGCGGTGACTTACCCCGAGCTGAACCCGGGCTCTTTATTCCACGCCACGGCGTACAATATCGGGTACAGCCTTGTGGGTCCGATGTTGACCGGTATGGCCCAGTGGCTGATAGACAATGCCCAGCGCGACGGCGTCGAACGGCTGCACTTCCTGGCCCGTGAGGGACAGTTGATGAAGGCTGTTTACGATGTCTGGGCGCAAGGTGTGACAAGCGCACCGCCGGCCGAATATCTGGTGGTTTCGCGTCGAACCTGCAGCGTGCCGCTGCTCAAGACCATTGACGATATTTTCGCCGTGGCCAAGGGTGATTACTACATCAATACCGCATCCAACTATTTGCTGGAGCGTTTCGGTCTTGAATTGAGCGACGATGTCTGGAGCCAACTGCAAGCTGAAACCGGTATTGGTCAACAGACGCCTGTGGAGGTTCGCAACGGCAATCTGACCGCTTTGAAGCCGTTGTTGACCAAGCTGGCCGAGACCATCTTCGAGCAGGCGCATGCAGAGCATGCTGCGCTGAGCCTTTACCTGCAGTCGATGGGGCTGGTGGGCGGTGAGAAAAACGCAGTGGTCGATGTAGGCTATGGCGCAACCATTCAGAACTACCTGTGCAAGCTGACTGGCCAACAGATTCATGGTTACTACCTGGCGACCGACGAGCGCTCAATCGAAGTTGCCGACAGCCACGAAGTCATCATTCGGGGCTGCCTGATGCATAACGTCGAACACAGCCTGGCGGCACCGATCATGTACCTGCGCAGCTTTGAGCTGGAGAAACTGCTCAGTTCGAGCGATGGACAGGTGGTCAAGTACACTTCTGAAGATGGTATCAGTGTCCAGGCGCACCATCGTCAGTTGTCTGCTCAGGAGCGCACCGGCGACGCGTTCAGGCAAGAGCTGCGCAATGGCGTCATCCAGTTTGCCGAGGATGCGCTGCAGGTACGTAACGCATTGCTGGGCAGCTTTGCACCCTCGCTGGAAGTGAGCAGGGCGATCGCTGATGAGTTCTTCTCGAAGCACTCCACCGACGAGCTGAAGATGCTGAACCACGTCATGCTGGATGATCACTATTGCGGCCGAGGTGTTGTGTAAGCCGAGCGCCGTGTAAAAAAAGGCTATCAGGAGATCTGATAGCCTTTTTTTTGTGCCCGACTTTTATCGATGTCGGGTAATGCTGTTCAGCAAGCAAATGGCGAACAGCATCGCCCTGTCACGCGGGCGGCGGCGACAGTGAGCGACACTGAACGCCAGCGTGATCCACGCTTTTGCGTTGCTCGACTCACCGTCAAGTACCCTGAAGGGGCTATGGATATCCAGCAGAGTGGCGGTCAGTTGAATCTGGGAAAACCACCAGCCGTCAGTGATTTTGCGCAAGCGTGAACGCGCCGAGGCTAAGCCGTTGTTCACCCCGACCTGATTACGTGCGTGTTGTCGATAATCAAGGCTGGGCGTTGGATCGATAATCCATGAGTAGTGGTGGCTACGTGCGAACGCGTAACAGAACCAGTCATGCAGATCGATACGCTGAACCTCATCCCAATGGCTCAACAGCAGCGACTTGAACGCTGATGCCAACCTGCGGGTCAGGACATACGTGCAGCCAGGGCCAGCGGCCTCGAAGAGATAGTCCCAACGCACCTGTGGTTGTGCTTTGTTCACCAGCAGGCGCCGCCCATCATCCCAGAAGGCGACCACGTTGCTCGAGTAGCCGTCGGCATCGCTGGCTCGCAGCGTGGTCACCGCGCGATCGAGCTTGTCTGCGTACCACACATCATCCTGATCGGAAAACGCGACGTAGTCGTAGGCTGACAGATCAACATCTTTGATCAAGCGAAAGAAATTGCGTGAGGCGCCTTTGAATGGGCCGGCGGGAGGCAGTACAGAAATATTGGCGTGTCGCTGCGCCAGCCGAGCGCACAAGGCTTCGGTACCGTCGGTCGAAGGGTCGACACTGATGTAGATATCAACACTGGCATGAGCCTGGGCGAGGATAGAGGCCAGTTGCTCCTCTATCCATTCGCAACCATTGTAGGCAGCCAGCAGAACCGCGATCCGGGCGGGCCCGGAGGCCACCTCGGTAGAGCTGCTACCTGTAGTCATACTCAGCGATGACCTGGCTCCAGAAGGCTCTGCAAATACTGGCCATAGCCTGTCTTCTTGAGTTTCTGGGCCTGGCTGGCAACTTGCTCGCGAGTGATCCAGCCATTGGTGAAGGCAATCTCTTCAAGGCAGGCCACTTTCCAGCCCTGGCGCTCTTCGATGGTCTGGATGAAGTGGCTGGCTTCCATCAACGATTGATGAGTGCCGGTGTCCAGCCAGGCGAAACCACGGCCGAGGATTTCAACGCTGAGGTTCTTCTGCTCGAGATAGACCCGGTTCACATCGGTGATTTCCAGCTCACCACGCTCAGACGGTTTGATGTTCTTGGCGATCTCGACAACCTGATTGTCATAGAAGTAGAGGCCTGTGACCGCGTAGCTCGACTTCGGCTCGGCAGGCTTTTCTTCAATGCTCAAAGCCCGGCCATTGGCGTCGAACTCAACCACCCCGAAGCGCTCCGGATCTGCTACGTGATAGCCGAACACAGTGGCGCCTTCAGTTTGCTGGGTAGCGGAGCGCAAGTTATCCGAGAAGTGCTGGCCATAGAAGATGTTGTCGCCCAGGATCAGGCAGCAAGGGTCACTGCCGATGAATTCTTCACCAATGATGAAGGCCTGAGCGAGGCCATCTGGGGTGGGCTGCTCGGCGTAGCTCAGCTCAATGCCGTAATTGCTGCCATCACCCAGCAGTTTGCGGAACGAAGGCAGGTCTTCCGGGGTAGAGATGATCAGGATTTCGCGCATACCCGCCAGCATCAGCACCGACAACGGGTAGAAGATCATTGGCTTGTCGTAGATCGGCAGCATCTGCTTGGAGACGCCCAGCGTAAGCGGGTGAAGGCGCGTTCCCGAACCACCAGCCAGAATGATCCCTTTACGATTGGTTGTGTTCATTTGTTCAGAGCTTCCATAAGCATGCGGGTTACACCACTTTGCCAATCCGGCAAGTGCAGAGAGAAAGAGTTGCGAAGTTTTGCTGTCGACAGCCGCGAATTCGACGGGCGCTTGGCCGGCGTTGGGTACTCGCTGGTGTTGATCGGTTTGACCGACGTTACCTTGAGCGTTTCACCCTGGGTGCGGGCAAAGTCGATGACGTAACTGGCATAAGCATGCCAGGTTGTCTCGCCAGCCGGGGCCAGGTGATAGATACCGGCCAGCTGAGGATTGCGCAGCGCTTGCTGCAGAGCGGCCACGGCCACATCGGCGAGCAGGTCGGCGCCGGTCGGTACGCCGGTCTGATCGGCAATCACACTGAGTTCTTCGCGGTCTTTGGCCAGGCGTAGCATGGTCTTGGCAAAGTTGTTGCCGCGGGCTGCATACACCCAGCTGGTACGGAAGATCAGATGCTTGCAACCCGACGCCTGAATCAGCTGTTCACCTTCAAGCTTGGTGGCGCCGTAGTAGTTGACTGGCGCTACGGTGTCAGTTTCGGTCCATTCAGACTGGCCGCTGCCGTCAAACACGTAATCGGTGGAGTAATGCACCAGCCATGCATCGAGGCGTTTGGCCTCTTGCGCCATTACCTCGCTTGCCAGGGCATTGACCGTGTGGGCCAGCTCGCGCTCGCTCTCGGCTTTATCCACTGCCGTGTAGGCGGCGGCGTTCACGATTACCTGCGGCGCAACGGCGCGAATGGTGGCACGCAGGCTTTCAAGGTCAGAAAGGTCACCGGCCAGCTCACCATAGGCAGTGTCTACCCGATGACGATCCAGGGCTACGACTTCGCCCAGGATGCCGAGGGCGCGCTGCAGCTCCCAGCCAACCTGACCGTTTTTACCCAGCAGCAGAATCCTCATGCCTTGCCTACGCGTGTGGCGTAGTTGGTGTCAATCCATTGCTGGTAGCTGCCGCTTTTGACATGGGCAACCCATTCAGGATTGTCCAGGTACCACTGTACAGTTTTGCGAATGCCCGACTCGAACGTCTCTTCAGGCACCCAGCCCAGCTCCCGCTGGATCTTGCTGGCGTCGATCGCGTAGCGCAGGTCATGGCCTGGTCGGTCCTGAACGTAGGTCAGCAGTTCGACGTGAGGACGGAATGCCGACTCAGGGCGCAGCTCATCGAGCAAGGCACAGACGGTACGCACAACTTCGATGTTCTGTTTTTCGTTATGACCGCCGATGTTGTAGGTCTCACCTACTTCACCTTCGGTTACAACTTTGTACAGCGCACGGGCGTGGTCTTCGACATACAGCCAGTCACGGATCTGATCGCCCTTACCATAGATAGGCAGCGGCTTGCCTTCCAGGGCGTTGAGGATGACCAGAGGGATCAACTTCTCCGGGAAGTGGCATGGGCCGTAATTGTTCGAACAGTTGGTGACCAGAGTCGGCAGGCCGTAGGTACGGGCCCAGGCGCGAACCAGATGGTCGGAGCTGGCTTTGCTGGCCGAGTAGGGCGAGCTTGGTTGATAGGGAGTGGTCTCGGTGAAGAGGTCTTCCGGCCCTTCCAGATCGCCGTACACTTCGTCAGTGGAAATGTGGTGGAAACGAAAGGCCGACTTGCGCGTCTCGTCCAGCGTCGCCCAGTACCCACGCGCTGCTTCGAGCAGGTTGTAGGTGCCGATGATGTTGGTCTCGATGAACTCCGACGGGCCGCTGATCGAGCGGTCGACGTGGGACTCGGCGGCCAGGTGCATCACGGCGTCAGGCTGATGCTCGCGGAATACTCGGTCGAGTTCGGCGCGGTCGCAGATGTCGACGCGCTCGAAGGCATAGCGCGCATTCTGGTCGACCGACTGCAACGACTCCAGATTACCGGCATACGTCAGCTTATCGACGTTGACCACTGAGTCATTGGTGTTCGAGATGATGTGACGCACAACTGCCGAACCGATGAAGCCGGCACCACCTGTTACTAAGATCTTCACGAGAATTTTCTACCTTGAGGTTCTGACAGAGCCTATGAACTCTGCATAAGTCCCTGCACGTTATGACTTAGCCATCATATACACACGATGCAAAAGTATACCCGATTAGCCCACAGCTACGGCAATTGATGATGCGCAGCTAGCGGGCCCGACGGGCTGTGCAGCACCCGAGTCGGCAGGTAGGACAGGCTGGGATAGAGCGAGGTTCCGCAGTTGCCTTAAGCGAGTACTGGAATGGTTGCTGGCAGTAATCCATACGCACACTTACCAGAACTTAAAAAAGTGGGCACATAGGGTAAGCCCGACATAAACGGTCGGATTAACTTTCAACCTCGTACCCGTGGCGCTTAGTCAGTATCATGTCGCTATGCAGGTCCATCAAGCCGTCAGGGCACTTCAAGAGAAGGCTGTGATGGTGACTTTTCTGGAGGATTCATGATCGCTATCGTCACCGGTATTACAGGCCAGGATGGAGCGTATCTTGCGCAGCTTCTGCTCGGCAAAGGGTACACCGTGTACGGCACCTATCGGCGCACCAGCTCCGTCAACTTCTGGCGGCTGGCCGAGTTGGGCGTTGAGCAGCATCCCAATCTGCACCTGGTGGAGTACGACCTGACTGATCTGTCGGCCAGCATCAGGCTGCTGCAGACAACCGAGGCGACCGAGGTGTACAACCTTGCCGCACAGAGCTTTGTAGGCGTTTCGTTCGACCAACCGATCACCACATCTGAAATCACAGGCCTTGGCGCTGTTCACCTGCTGGAGGCGATTCGTATCGTCAATCCGAAGGTGCGCTTTTACCAGGCCTCGACCTCGGAAATGTTCGGTAAGGTCCAGCAGACCCCTCAGGTCGAGACAACCCCGTTCTACCCGCGTAGCCCTTACGGTGTGGCCAAGCTCTACGCGCACTGGATGACTATCAACTATCGAGAGTCCTACGGTCTCTTCGGTGCCAGCGGCATCCTGTTCAATCACGAGTCGCCCCTGCGCGGTCGTGAGTTTGTTACCCGCAAGATCACCGACAGTGTGGCCAAGATCAAGCAGGGCAAGCTGAGCCTGCTGGAACTCGGCAACATGGACGCCAAGCGGGACTGGGGTTACGCCCAGGAATACGTCGAAGGCATGTGGCGCATGCTCCAGGCCGATGAGCCCGACACGTTTGTACTTGCTACCCACCGTACAGAGTCCGTACGCGACTTCGTCACTCTGGCGTGCAAGGCCGTCGATATCGATATCGTCTGGAAGGGCAAGCACGAAAACGAGATTGGTATCGACGATGCCACCGGGCAGACCCTGGTAGCGGTCAATCCCAAGTTTTACCGCCCGACTGAAGTCGACCTGCTCTTGGGCAATCCGGAAAAGGCCAAAGCAGTATTGGGCTGGGAAGCCCGGACCTCGCTCGAAGAGCTGTGCCGCATGATGGTCGAAGCAGACCTTCGCCGTAATGAATCGGGTGTCTGTTTCTAAAGGCTGAGCGTATCCGCGAGCCTGCCCCGAGCGGTAGGTGAGCACGATTTGGAGTTGGACGATGGCCCGGATTCTTTTGACAGGCGCCAACGGTTTCGTTGGCAAGGTGCTGCAGCGCAGATTGCGCCAGGACCAGCATGAACTCATCGGCACCGTTGCATCCCTCCCGTCGCCCGATGATCAGGGTGGCGATTACGAGGTGATGTATATCTGCGATGGCGCTGCGGTGGATGCGGTCATCGCACGCCTGCAGCCGACCCATCTTATTCATCTGGCGGCCATTTCCAACGTGGCGTTGAGTTTCAAGGAACCTCTGCTGACGTGGAACACCAACGTCATCGGCACCCTCAACCTGATGGAATCCTTGAAAAAACACGCGCCGGGTTGTTTCACTCTTTTTGTGAGCTCATCAGAGGTCTACGGTGAAACCTTCAAGCGTGGGCAAGCGCTTGACGAGTCTGCCCCGTGTGCGCCGATGAACCCTTACGCAGCGAGCAAATTGGCGGCCGAACATGCTGTCACGCAATATCTACGTCAAGGCCTGGGCGGGGTGATTGTGCGCCCGTTCAACCATATCGGCCCTGGCCAGAGCGCAGATTTTGTCACCGCGTCGTTCGCCAGGCAGATCGCGTTGATCGAGGCTGGCTTGCAGGAGCCTGTCCTCAAGGTGGGCAATCTTGATGCCAGTCGCGACTTCCTGAGCGTTGACGATGTCTGTGACGGGTATGCACGTCTGGTCGAGGTAAGTAGCCGCAGCCTTGCGCATCGGGTGTACAACCTGTCCTCCGGAGCCAGCACGCGGATCCGTAGCGTACTGGACGAGATGCTGGCGCAGACCACAGTGCCTATCGAAATTCACACAGACCCCGCGCGCCTGCGTCCCTCGGACATCCCGGTTGCAGCAGGGTCAAACCAGCGCATCAAGGCCGAACTGGGCTGGCAACCCACCATCCCGCTTGCGCAGACGGTGGATGCCATCCTTGGCTATTGGCGAGAGCACGTCAGGCAGACTTTGCAGCATTGAGCGCTTGCCTCGTATGAGGTTCAGGCCAGATGTGCTTTCCGGATCTCGTCCAGACGTGCCCTGTAGCGCAGCCCGGTGTAGCGGTAGCTGAAGTTGCTCTGCATGTGCAATTGCGCCTTTTTGCCTAGCGCCCGGCCCATTGCCGGGTCATCGACCAGTTGCAGCATGTAGGCCACAGCCTGATCCTGATCCGGCTCAGCCCAGTGTTGGCCATGATGGTGCGGATATTCACCCTCCAGTACCGGGATCAACCTGTAACCCACGGGCAGGCTGGTGTCGGGCGTCATGAAGTCCATGTTGCCCGAATACGCAGTGGCGATCGCTGGTTTGCCCAGTGCCATTGCCTCGGCGACACCAAAACCATAGCCTTCGGACCGATGCAGTGACACGAAACAGTCACTGCAACGCAAGAGATTCTTGACCTCACTGCTGCTCATCATTCGATCGATCAACGTTACCCGGCCATACAGTGCCTGTACCTCTGCCTGCAGCTCTGCGAACGCCTGCGGGTTCATGTCGACCCCGTTCACTTTGATCACCAGATGGGTGCGGGTATAAGGCCTTTTATTGAGCAGTTGCTTGAATGCTTCAAACACCCCGCGCGGGTTTTTACGGGCCGAGTACGAGCGCAGATCATAGAAAAACAAAAACACATAGTCAGCTTCAGGCAGGCCGAAATAGCGTCGGCTGTAAAACCCGTCCAATTTGATTTCTGTGGCCAGAGGCATATGGACTACAGGTTTGCTGCAGACCTCTTTGAGGCCGTCCATGACAAAACGGGAGGCTGCCCAGATTTCGTCAAAGCGATCCAGTTGCTCTGCCCACTCCTGCGGGTAGCGCGGCAGCTCCCAGAGCGGGTAGATGATGTTGTAGCCGGTCCAAGGACGAGCCTGGTTGATGTGCTCCAGGGCGCCAGCGACCTCATTGCCGTTGATATGGAAAATATTGATCGGCGCAGGATCTTCAACCATGGCCTGGCCAAACTCGGCCACTTCATCGTCGCTGGCGGGCACGAGCTTGTAGATATCGTGCAGCTGCGGCGGTTGATAAACAGCGTTCAGCGACCTGAAGGTGGCTCGCACATGTTCGCCCATACCGATTGGGGCGAATGGGTGGCCGGCCAGACATACGTCACTGCTGTCTTTAATGCTATCGGTCATCAGTCTTCAGCCACTCAGTTTTTCTTCAACAGACGCGAGGCGTCCAGCGCATTGCTCACCGCTTCGAGGTAAGTGTGACCGAAGCGACGGTCGGGCTCGAGGTAAGCGCCTTCGGCCCATTCGTTCCAGGCATTGATGAATACCAGGCGCTCGTCGCCAAAGTGTTGCTCACGGGTATCGGTAATCGACTCTTCGAGCCAAGCCTGGAATGCGCCGGGCGTCGACATCTCGAAACAGCCGCCGGCATGCTGGCGGCGGGCGGTGTTGTCCCAGCCTGGCATCACCCCTTTGAAACGGGTGTATCCAGGGGCAGGACGCGAGGCGAAGCTTACCGCAAGGTCGCGGTAGTCAGCCGAGTGGCCAACAAACTCCGGATTGAGCATCGCACCGGTTGGCGGTTTGGGCTCTACCAGCCCGCCTGGCGGGAATTCCACTGCCGCATCACAGCCAAACAATGACGGATGGAAGCCGGCTGTGGCGAGTTCGAACGACTCGACCATGGCAATGTAGATTTCCCCCACACCTTGCTCGCGGCACGCCTCTCGCCAGCGCGCAGCGGTTTTAGCGAAGTCCGGGAACAGGGCAGGGCGGTAGATCACCATCAGCGGACGATCATCCACTTTGATGTAGCGGTCATCCTTGAAGAAACGGATCAGATCGTTGATAACCGCAAGGTCGTCGTCTTCACTGTGGGCCTGAGCGATCAACACTTCCTGTTCCAGCCCGTCCCAGCGCCGTGTCCAGTTTTCGTTGGCCCAGCACAGGCAGAACGGGATGTCCGGCTTGTCACTGAGCAGCAACTGCTCGACTGGACGTTCCAGCAGGCGTTTGCCGTCGAACCAATAGTAGTAGAAGCAGAACCCATGGATGCCGTAGCGCTGCGCCAGGTCTGCCTGAGCTTGCAGCACTTCAAGCAAGCGCAGGTCGTAGTAACCCATATCGGCAGGCACCCGGGGCTGGTAGTGGCCCACAAAGTTTGGCTTTGCCTTGCTGACGTTGGTCCACTCGGTGAAGCCCTTGCCCCACCACAGATCGTTTTCCGGCACCGGATGGAATTGTGGCAGGAAGAAGGTGATGAGGCGCGGATCAAAGTGCTGATCCAGCGTAGGGCCCCACTTCTTGTTCAGTACGCTGACGTTGTTGGCAATGGCAGCCATCTTGAAATCATTGCCCGTCGCGGCGGTGGTTTTGGACAGGTGGTGGACGATGGTTGCATGCGGATTGTAGTAGACCTCATAACCAGCAGCTCGAATCGTCAGGCACAGGTCGCTGTCTTCGCAGTAACAGGGCAAGAACTCTTCCGAGAAACCCCCAATGCGCCTGAGCAACGCGGTAGGCGCCATCAGGCAAGCACCCGATACGTAGTCGACTCGCCGTGTGTAATTGAAACGTGGCTGGTCGGGGTGTTCTGCAAAGCCGATCATGGTCGAAACGCCATTTGGCGCCAGTGCTGCCCCGGCCTCTTGCAGATGGCCACTTGGGTAGACGAACTTTGGCCCAACCACGCCCACCTGATCGTAGTCGACGAACGTCGCCAGCAGCGCTTCCAGCCAGCCAGCAGTCACCTGTACGTCGTTGTTCAGATAAACGGTGAAGGCGCCGTTGACCGCGGCCATCGCTCTGTTGCAATTACGCAGAAACCCGAGGTTCTCTTCACTGCGCAGGTAGCGGATGTTGGCAATCGGCTCGAGCAGGGTCTGGGTCTCGTCGCTGGAAGCGTCATCGGCAACGATGATTTCTACGGCCAGGTCGGCGGGCAGGTGCTGCTGGATCGATGCAAGGCACTCGAGGGTGAGCTTGGCGTTGTTGAATACCGGGATCAGTATCGACACCAGAGGCAACGCCCCAGCGGGCTGGAACCGAAGCTGCTCAGCATGGCTGGGCAGGTCGGCTTCGGCGAAATCCAGAACGTCTATCAGCGAAACAGGCTGGGCAGCGCGGTGCGCGGCCTTGGCTGCGGCGATGCGCGCTCGGACCTGGGCATAGTCCTGCCACTCCCAGACGCCATCGGCGCACGGCAGGTCCAATTCAGTGAGAGGCGAGGAGTGGCCAACGCTGCTATCAGGTTCGACGCTGTGAGCCGGCGTCGGCGAATGTTCTTGGTGCGGGGGCTGGGCAACGACGCCGGGTGCGACCGTCTGGGTTGGATCTTCCGTCATGGCGGTTGAGGATTCCTGTAGAGACGCGTGCGTGACAGCTACCGCGTGAGATGGGCTGGCACGTCTGCGATTGGCCGCAGCCGCGTCGGTTGCGTGAGCTGATCAGCTCTACGATAAACCGCTTGTGGGCGCGCAGGCCATTGAATAACAAGTGAATAATGAAACAGCCTGCTGACGATTTCCAGCTAAAACTGGAGTCCGAGCGCCACTGTGA
Source organism: Pseudomonas shirazensis (assembly GCF_050496565.1). Taxonomy (GTDB): domain Bacteria; phylum Pseudomonadota; class Gammaproteobacteria; order Pseudomonadales; family Pseudomonadaceae; genus Aquipseudomonas; species Aquipseudomonas shirazensis_A. The sequence goes on along the minus strand of NZ_JBNWAE010000017.1, from coordinate 73,160 downwards.
CGGGCCCGTAGATTCTCGTTTTAACCGCGGGCATTGAGCACAAGCATATAGGGCTTCGTCTTTACACGGTACCTGCCAGGTCATTGAGCGGGATGATTACAGGACTCCAGCGAGGCCAGACGAGGCGATAAGCTACAAGTCGAACATCAGAGGGTGATACTGCCAAAAGCTGTACCCGAATAATGGGAGATAACGCCTGCATTTGCGGGGCGTGGCAGTTTGACTGGTGATTTGCAATTAGCCACCCTATTGCCCGCCAGACGGTAAGGCTTTGTGCCACTGTCGGATACCTATTGTGTGGTAGATTCAGCGTGTTGTTTCAAGCGCATTTGATGACTACCAAAGGATAGGTATGCGATTCAGGGATGATATAAATGGCCTGCGGGCACTGGCAGTTTTGGCCGTTGTTGTATTTCATTTCAATTCAACGCTACTGCCGGCCGGTTTTGCTGGCGTCGATGTGTTCTTCGTCATTTCTGGCTACCTGATGACAGGGGCGATCTATCCCAAGGTTCAATCGGGCACTTTTTCGTTGCCTGGTTTTTATGTCAGCCGGGCCAGGCGGCTGATTCCAGCATTGGTGGTACTGTGCGCGGCCATGCTGGTCTGGGGTTATTTCAACCTCCTGCCTGTTGATTACAAGCAGCTCGGAACGCATGTCGCAGGCGCGCTCACCTTTACCTCGAACCTGGTGTTCTACAGCGAGTCTGGTTACTTCGACTCGGCATCGCACCTGAAGTGGTTGCTGCACACATGGTCGCTGTCGGTCGAGTGGCAGTTTTATCTGCTTTATCCGCTTCTGATCATGGCGTTGCTTAAGACCGTTGGCGCTCGTTTGGGCCGGTTGGCGATCGTGGCACTGATGTGTCTCTCCTTTGCGCTGGCAACGTGGTTGTCCTACCGCGCAGAGAGCTTTGCTTACTTCATGCTGCCGTCACGCGCATGGGAAATGCTGATTGGTGGTGTTGTGTACCTCTATCCGCTGCAGCTGCGAGGCCGGATTAAAGCATTGGTGGCACTGACGGGACTGGGGCTGATCATCCTGTCGTTGGTTGCGCTCGATAGCACCACACCGTGGCCAGGGCAATGGGCGCTGCTGCCTGTCGCCGGTACCTGTCTTGTCATTGTCGCAGGCTTTACAGGATCCTGGCTGACTACCAATGGCCTGGTCGCCTGGCTAGGCAAGACGTCCTACTCAACCTACCTCTGGCATTGGCCGGTCTGCGTCTATCTCTATAAACATGGGCTGGCCGACCAACCATGGGCAATTGTGGGTGGTATCGCGTTGTCATTTGCACTGGGCTCTGCCTCCTACTGGACGGTGGAGCAGTCTGGCACCCGCCGAGCGTCTGCCGTGGGCACGCTTGGTAGATGGCGCTCCAGAACACGACGACCGCTGGCCATCAGCACCTTCGTTTTGGTAGTTGTCAGCGGGTATACCATTGCCAAAAGCAACGGCGCCCCTTACCGGATTGCAGACGAAATCAAAGCCCTGTCGGCCATTACCAACGTCTACGAATATTTCGATTTCAAGCAGAATATCCGCTACGGGGTGTGCCACTCGGTGCCCAAAGATGCGAGCTATGCACAGTGCATCGAATCTGGGCGCAAGATGATCTTCATTTGGGGTGATTCGTATGCCGCTGCCCTCTACCAAGGGGTGCTGAAAGTACGTGATGACGGTTATCCGGAGTATGGGATAGCGCAAATGACGGACGGTAACGGGCCACCGTTCTTCACCGTCTCGGGCAAGACCGATGAAGGCAAGCCGGTTGTCGAGGCGAATAATGATCGGCTGGCTGCGGTGGCGATGTACAAGCCAGATGTGGTGGTGCTGAGTTGGCTGGTATTTGGCAGCAACGCGCCTCACGAGCAAAATCAGGCATTGGCACTGCTTGGCGATACAGTGGCAAAAATAACCGCGGCATCGCCATCAACCAAGGTGGTTGTGATTGGCCCGGTACCGCACTGGAATGGCAATCTCAGCTCGAAGATCCTGGACTACTGGGCGCAATACAAGCAGTTGCCCCCGCAGTACATGGAGTACGGGCTCAACCCACAAGTCATGGCCTGGGACAGTTTCTTCAAAACGCGCGTACCTGCCATCGGCGCATCCTATATCTCGGCTTTGGACGTTTTTTGCAAGGCGCAAGCCTGCTTGAGTCGTCTTGGCGACGACGTGACCGATCTCCCTGTGGTCGACTTTGGCCATCTCAGCAAACATGGGTCGGTGTACTTGATCGACAAGATCAAGGCGGACGTCTTCAACTGATGGCGCACCAACCGCCCCACGCCCAGCCATTGAGCATACTTTGCACAGGGCCGTTTTAGACCGTACCATGGCCGCTTACGTATTAATCAAATCATTACGGAAGACTATGAATCACCTTCAGATCGCCAAAGAAGCACTGCGGGCTCAAGCTACTGCGGTGAGTGCTATTGCAGACTGTTTAGGCGAGGAGTTTCAACGCGCAATTGAGTTGATACTCGGTTGCAAGGGCCGGGTCGTGGTCTGTGGTATGGGGAAGTCCGGACTCATTGGTAAGAAGATGGTGGCCACCTTTGCCTCGACCGGCACCCCCAGCTTCTTTCTTCACCCGGCAGAAGCGTTCCACGGTGACCTGGGCATGCTCAAACCGGTCGATGTGCTGATTCTCATCAGCTACAGCGGTGAAACTGAAGAGGTGATCAAACTTATTCCGAGTTTGCAGTCGTTTGGCAACCAGGTCATCGCGATGGCCGGCAACGGCAAATCCACCCTGGCCAAGCATGCCGACATCTGGCTTGATGTATCCGTCGAACGCGAAGTGTGCCCTAACAATCTGGCGCCGACGACCTCAACGCTGGCCACCATGGCCATGGGCGATGCATTGGCAGTGGCCCTTATCGAGGCTATCCAGTTCAAGGCCATGGACTTCGCCCGGTACCATCCCGGTGGCAGCCTCGGCCGCAAGCTGTTGACCCGGGTCAAAGATGTCATGCACTCGCCTGCGCCAGCAGTGTCGCCTCATACCAGCTTTCATGACTGCCTGATGGTAATGACTCAAAGCCGCCTGGGCATGGCTGTAGTAATGGACCAGGGAAAGCTCGTCGGGATTGTCACCGATGGCGATCTGCGTCGAGCGCTGCTTGATAATGAGGGGGTTATTCGTCAGCCCGTATCAGATTTCATGACTGCCAAGCCTCACACTATTAATGACAATGCTCAGCTGTCCGAGGCTGAGATATATATGCAGGAAAACAAGATCAGAGCCCTGGCTGTAACCAGCGATGATGGTGCGGTATTGGGCGTAGTAGAAATTTTTGACTAGCGAGTGCCTTTGCCTTTACAGGACACCGGCAAATGGTGCAACCGGGCAGGGTAGTCTGCCTGTCCCAGCAACGATCCTGATCTCATCATTGATCTGCATCCGCGCTGGGTTGTGCGCGGTGCACCGGGACCTTGTCTCCATGGGGGGGCGAAACCGACGCTGGCAAGGACCGTGGATAAGATGGATGGTCCAATGCCAAGTAGGTTTCTCATCTCTCCATTTGAATAGCTGGCGCAGGCAGGGGCCTATATGTCTCGAAAACGAATAGGTTGTGGGATTATCACATGCAACCGAGCTGAGAGTTTTCAGCGATTACTACGATCTCTTGAAGGTACTAGCCTGGACGCGTTGGTCATTGTCAATGACGGCACGGAAATGGCAGGTTCAGTCAGTGCTGAGGTTATTACAAACGAGTTTAACCTCGGGGTCGGGCGATCTAAGAACAAGGCGTTAAGGTACCTGCTTGACAAAGGCTGTGACCATATTTTTCTTGTGGAAGATGACGTCTATGTCAAAGACTGTACAGTTTTTGACAGGTATATAGCGGCTTCTGAGCGTACCGGTATACAGCATCTCAACTTTAGCCAGCATGGCAACCTGAACAGGAGGAAGTCAGGTGTGCCCAAGCCGATCGCGCGCGTTATCAGCGGCGGCGTTGAGTTGGATATCTATAAGCACTGTGTGGGTGCATTCTCCTACTATTCGAGAAAGTGTCTGGACACGGTTGGCCTGATAGATGAGCGTTATTTTAACGCTTTGGAACATGTGGATCATACCTACGAGATCATCAAGGCGGGTATGCACCCGTCTTTCTGGAGCTTTGCGGATATCGCTGAGTCTTATAAGTATATTGGTGATGACGGGTGGAGTGTGGAGCAGTCGAACATTGCGTCGCGCGCAGACCATGAGGCCAGCGTAGCGGCCGCATTGGATATATTCAAAGGCAAGCATGGGGTTGTGCCGAGTGAAATATCAATGCCTGGCATGGATGAGCTGATTGATCAGCTTGAGCGTATTGGGCGCACGCATTCTTGTAATGAGCAGTTTGAGGGGGCCAGGCTGCTAAAAATTTACTAGCCTGCGCTGGCCCACCAGCAAAATTGAATCAAATTTCCATTATCAGATTCTTCAGGGGGTTACGAATCTGAGGTTTTGCCAGAATCTGGCTAATCGCAAGGTCGAAGCCTTCTACGTTAAAGCTGTGAAGCAACCCGGTGGCTGGAACTGCCGGATTGCTGGCTTGTAACTCTTCAGGTGTTGAGAACAGCGATGCCCCTGAGAGGGAATCTGTGACCGTCTTCAAGCCTTCATTACAAAATATCGATACAGGTACACCGTACATCTCGTACTCGAGTAGGCAGGTGGACACGGTCGAGACGCCTTCGGAAGCATGCTTGATGAGCTCCTCGGTTGTGTCAATCGAGTGGAAGTAGATCTCTCTATCATGCCCGTAGCGGAGGAGGTTACTCGGTTTTGCACTGAGCATGTAATGAATCAAGTTCTGAGTGTTCAACTCTGCAGGATGGGGCGCCCAGATGTACAGTTTTTCAGGATTGGCCCTCGCCAGTTCAAATATGGACTGTGCAAGTACACGCTGATCCTGATAGCTATACAAGTACCAGTTGGTGTTGGTAGTAATCACCGTAAACACGGGTACGACCGGTGGGCTTTCCTTTTTCACGCGTTGAGCCCGATTTCTGGGATACCCGATAGAGGCGTCGGCAAACCAGCTCAACTGATGATCGGCAAAAGATGGAACTGGATATCCAGCGCCTGATGTATGTGACGCCGTATTCACGAATTTGGAATCGTCGGACAAGTTGAAACCAAGCTGATACAGGCCGTGCGGTACCTCGATGATTGGAATCGAAATGGCAACGCATGCTTTGAGCACTGTAAGAATGCCCTTTTCCAGCACGGGGCTGATATGACCTACCGTTGTAATCGCGGCGCTAAAGACGCCCGCGAGCATGATCACCGACTTCGCATCGGATGTGATTTTAACATTGTCCGGCAGCACATAATCCGTAGCTAGATTGTAGTCTTTCTGCGGACTGTTGTTGTATATCAAGTAATCAAACTTGGAGCCGAGCGCAGACAGCAGCGCCAACTCCACTTGCGAAAAGTTATTCGTCACATAAAGCAATGTCTGCTTGGACTGCTTTAGATTCAGTTGCTCAGATCTGATGACGCCGCTCATTGTGCGCTTACCACGTGATGTTTGAGGACTGCTTCCCTGGCCTTCAGAGAGGCACGAGCTATGACTGCAGGGTCTTTGATCAGCTTTTCAAGCGTGGAGTACCATTCTGCTTGCGACTCACACAGCCAGCCATTGACGCCATGCGTGACGGCCTCGACGAACTCGTCTCGTGGACTGGCAATCACCGGAACACCTTGAGACCCACACTCGATGAACTTAATGTTTGATTTCGCATTATTGAAAATCGTGTCCTCGAGGGGGGCGAGGGCGATGTCATGTTCGGAAATAACACTTAACATCTCGTTGAAATTGACGCGAGAGATGACTGTGACCTTAGTGTTAAACAGTTCAATCGGGTTGGAGTGGGTGCCGGTATTCCCGAGGAAGGTAATTTCAAATCGGTCCGGGTACTCTTGTGCCAGCTTCAGGAGTGGGCCCTGGGCAATAGAAAAATCTTTTTTATGGGTGGCGGTGCCAGACAGGTAGAGTATTTTTACCTTGCGGCTTGTAATGTTTTTCAATTTTTCAGCGCACTGCTGTTTAGGCAATACCATTGCCGAAACAATTTGATTTCTGTGCACTTCAATGGGCTTCGATAGATGCGCCATTGCTTGGGCGATCAATGGTGTACTGCAACGGAATTCATCGGCATACAGAAGGAATGCGGACTTCCCCATGATGTTCTTGCGCGCATGTTCGACGGTTTTACCGTCGCTCGATCTGACATGTCCGAGATACTCGCAGTGTTCGGGGAGTAGCAGGTCATCGTAGTCAAGTGTAACTTTAACGCCAATATTTTTAGCCAGTTCGATGAGATAAAGCGACATCTCGTTATGTTCAGGCCTTGAAAATATCAGCTCTTTACAGTTGAAAATCGCACGAACCATTTTATGGATTTCGGTCTGGCCGTGGTACACCAGATTCTTCGAAATCTTTTGTGATTGAAACAGGCACCGATAGACGAATGAGCCGTCACGTCGCGGCGCGCTCGAGAGAAAAAGCGTTGCTTCGTGGGTATTCTTGAAGGTTTGCGAATGCCTGACCAACCCCGGCCGGATCAGCTCGCGTGATTCCTTGAATCCATACGTGAAGTAGTGATCCGCAGCGTGCATCTCATTTTTAAGAACGTCGCTGTATTTCGCAGTATATTTCTTGTGATCAATCAGGCACTTGTATATATGACTCGGGTCGATGTCAGGCCGGTCACGGATCAGTTGCTCTGCAAACCTTTTTGTCGGGTTCGTCGACCCGGTGAACACATAACCAGCTTGATTGGTGATCATGGTGACAGGCGGTGCCACTTGCTCAAGCTTAGGCATATCTTGGGGGGTAGTCGCCGGTTGGGCCGCGATTGCAGTCGATTTATGGCTAACGACTTCTGCGGACAGTACTGGCGTACGAGCGTCTTTGGTGTTTTTTAGATTTTGCACTTTTTTTCTGGGGTTTTTAATAGTCAAGATTAATGCCTTGGCCTGCTGAGCAGACCGCGTAGGTAATGGATATAGACGTTGTCTTAGCGCGTTACCGGGGGTCTTGGAGGAAGAGCCAACCCTCCATAGGCGCCGCTCAGATAATCCAGCGAGAGGCTTGGGTGATAGTGAGGATCACCGCCTTGGGTCGAAACCCAGCGTTCTATAAAGTTTTTCTGCTCTCGCAGCGCGCGCGCCTTTTTTTCCGGCGTTAGATCTTTGCCACGGCTGGCCGACTCTGCATGAATGAGTTTGGCCTTGGAGGACCAGATTATGCGCTTGCCCGCGGCTTTCACCTTCAGGCAAAGATCGACGTCATTGAATGCCACTGGGAATGCCAACTCGTCGAGTCCTTGGACTGCCTGGAACAGGGATTTAGAGATCAACAGGCAGGCTGCAGTGACCGCACTCTGCTCTCGGGTAAGATGGTTGAACGCGAGGTAGCCCGGGTCTTGGTCGTTGAGTAGGTTGCCAGTGTGCGCCGCCAGCCCGTTGATGCCGACGACCACGCCTGCATGCTGGACCATATGGTTGGGCCACAATAATTTAGCACCGACCACACCGACATCTGGGCGCAGCGCATGCGAAACCATCTCCTTTAGCCATCCGCCTTCAACGATCTCGATATCATTATTGACCAGACCAATCAGGTCGCCCGTCGCGTGGCTTACACCAACATTATTGATTGTCGAGTAATTGAACGGGTGGGGGTGGGAGACCACCGCAACACCTCGCTTCTTGAGATCCTCGAAATACGCAAGGGTCTGCGGGTCACTCGACTGATTGTCGACGACAATGACTTCCAGGTCGGGGTAATCGGTCTCGTTTAATAAACCTTCAACACAGGTATGCAGCAACCTGAATTGGTCGCGCGTAGGAACAATCAAGCTCACGCGCGGTAGTTGCTGCGGCAGTGGCCAGAGTGGCCGCAAAAGCGCTGGATAATGCTCAACAGAACTAACAGTTGTGCCAGTCGCTAGCGACTCACATAACCATTCCACCGCGCGCCTACGATGCGCCGAAGGTTCCCCTTGCTCGGGGCTTTCCGGAGCGCAAGCTGAGCGATGATAAAGCACGCGGGGTAAGTGGGCCACGGATGCTTTGTTTTGCTCTGTCGCCAGTGCAATTGCTGCAGTCAGGTCATGCCAATTCACGGCAGAACGTGTTACTCGATCCGGGAGAAGGCTCAGTGCCTGGGCGATGAATGGAGCGCTGAAGATGGCCCCCGGCGTGAATATATCGGCCCCGATAAACAAGTCGATATCCCATATCGGCTTCAGCCAGGGATGTGTCCGCTCGCCTGTGGGGCTGTCGTGGTCGCAGTCACCATATGCCCACGCATTATTGCCGTCGAGCAGTGCGCACAGATGACCAAGTGCCGATGGGGCAAGACGATCGCCGGCAATTAAGGGCAATATAAAATCGCAGCCTGCTGCCAGCAACTTATCCACAGCAGGCATTAAGTCTTCAGCAGGCGTGATGGCAATCTCATGTACCAAGGCCCGGTCTTCGCCCAGGCTGTCCAGCGTTAGCTGTTCTTGTGCGCGATTCCCGTCGCTTATCAGGACCACTCCAACCTTACCCCGCAGTTCCACCGCCGGCAAACTGTCCAAGCGCTGAAATGCTTCAAACCAGCTCGGGTACAGGTTCCAGCCGGCACTTTTGGGCAACAGAACCGTATGTTCATTTGCGACATCTGTCAGCAGCGAAATGAGCGCAGGGTCTGGTTCAACTTCCAACTTCTGCAGCAGGCCTGTAACACCTTCAGGCCAGCAGCAAACACTAATGGGGCTCCCAGCAAGTTGCTGACCTCGATCATCGGTCAATTCCAGCTTGTGTACCATTCCATCAGCCAGCTCCCAGGGAAGGTCAATGGAGAAACCATGATCGCTCGTCGCGCGATATGCCAGTGCTTGATTGTGCGAGTTACATGTCGCGCTAGCGATGACCACATTGCCCTCGCTGACTGTGACTTCCACATGCCGCCTGGGTGACTGTGGGTCCCAGCACCAGCCACTGAGTCGAAGTCCACCCGTGTGCCAAACCTGTGCCGCGATTGCATGGCTCGAATCTGGCGGGCCCGCCGGGAGCAGCACGTTGCAGTCGAGCTCGAAACCATCATTGGCAATCCGCACCGTAATCACCGCTGCTTCATCCAACCAACTCTGCCGCAGTTGCACGGTAAACCCGTGGAACTGGTCACCCATGGGGGCCAAAGGCTCATACTGGTCTGCACGGGCGAGCGCGACCGGTGCGCCATCGATGATCACTTCCACAATCAGTCGTTGTTCTGGTTGTGCCGTGTTCATCGCCCAGCCATGTAACACATCCCCTTGCAGGCCAAGGATGACACCGGCATGCGTGCAGGGCAGTACTGGGTGTTGGCCCGCCTGGGGCTTTTCCAAGAGATCTTGAGTCATCAGGCCTGGCTCACTGAAAAGGGTAAAGAAGTCAAAGCGCTCGCACCGGCTTCGGTCGCCACCGCGCCTGGGTTGGCAAACAGTGGCACAGCCAGAGTCTTGGCGAGCATTGGAGCGATCCAGTCGGCGCCTGGTGCATCATCGAGGCTTAGCACGGCGCCGCAGCCCGCAGCGCGAGCGCGCTCGGCCAGACTGAAATCGTGCAGCAGCGGAAGCCGGTGAACGACACCGGTCGCCTGTAGAGCCTTGAGCCAAGGCCCATCATCCTTGGCTAACAGTACCAGCGGTAATTGTTCACGAATGGCCTGTCTGGCCAGGCTTAGCCAGCGCTGGGCGAGGGCTGGCCGGCTAAGGCTGTCGCCGATCAGCAACACCTGCTGGTGGGTTGCAGCCGCTACAGAGTCCGCTACGGATGCAGGGGCATGGGTGGGAGGCAGCAAGGATGCTTCTGGAAGTCCACTAGCGTAGCCCGCCTGCAACGCGTGCCAAGGGAGTTGGATGGCAGTTGCTGCGTTGGCAAAGCGCTGCCAGTCGAAGGTAGCGTCCTGACTGAGGAGCCGGTTGTCCTGGCAGATGATCCGGTAGGGCAGTCCGAGCAGGGAAGGCAGCTCGCACAGCTCAGCAGGGCAGCGGGTCAGCTGCTCATATTGAATGTCGCGAATGGGCAGCACCTGCAACGTCTCAACCAATTGCTCGTACTGCCCCGGCAGCTCGAAGTCCAGGCTCAGCGCCAGCGGCCGCATGGGCGCCTGTAGCGTGGCCCAGACGCGGTGATGCTCGTGGCGCCATGCGAGGCTGAATACCGATTCGCTATGTGTATCGCCGCCACTTACATAAAGGGTTTGGCTGGTCTGCTGGCTCCAAAATGCTTTTTGCGCAGTCGTGCTTAGGCCTGCCAGATTGGCTACACGGGCTCGCTGCAATTGCTCGCGAGCCGGTTTTATCGGGTCGCGAAGGCAAAATGCGTTGTAGCGAGCAGACGCGTCGGGGTAACGCTTGCGCAGGATGGCGTTGTTGTGTGCCACGCGCAGTGTTTTTTCGGCGCCGAATGAAATCCCGCCCTGATGCGCGACAAACACATTCGCCGCGCCCATATGACGCCAACCGAGACTGCGCGCACGCAGGCACCAGTCGGTTTCTTCGCCGTAGCCGCGCGCCAGGTGCACTTCGTCCAGATAACCCACCTGATCCAGCGCGCTGCGCTTGATGTACAGGCAAAACCCGCAGCCGGTCTCGATTTCTACCGGCGGGCTGTCGGTCTGCCGGGCGAGGTCGTCCAGCTGCGCCTGCTCGGTGGCGCTGGGCATGGGGTGGCTGACCCTGCTCTGGGGGAAGCTCATCAGCTCGCCATTGTTGGTGAACGGCGTCACCGAGGCGACGCTGATATCGCTGTAGGCCACCTTGCGCAGACGATCAAGCCAGTTGCCGTGCACCCGGGTGTCGGCATTCAGCCACACCACATCCTTGTTCGGGCTCAACGCCATGGCGCGGTTCATGCTGCGAATGAAGCCCAGATTCACCGCATTGTTTACCAGCGTGATCTTGCCTTTGCTCGCGAGTACCCTCAACGCCTTGGCGAGGGCCGGCAGGGGAGTGGCGTCCTCGACAACGACCACGCGGTGCGCAGTGCGATTGAGCTTGCGTGCCTCGAGCGCGCTGTGGATGCATTCCAGCGTCTCATCGAGGCCAGCGTAGACCGGTATCAGTACGTCCACTGGGTGCTTTTCACCACCCCCGCTCGATGCGGGTGGCGGCACAAACGCAGGCATGGCAAACACCGGGCTGCCCAGCAGCGGTGTGCCATCAGCAAAGTGCAGATGAACTGCCGCAGTCGGATTGGGTACGTTCACGCGCAAGCCGCCATGGGTCGTCGGCAGGCCGGCAGCGCTGAGCAAGGGGTGCGGTGCGCTGGCGTGGGTGTCGACACTGACGCCGTTGGCGTCGAGTCGAAGTGCAACGGGGGCCTGCAGATGGTGCAGGTCGATGGCCCAGCCCTGGATCACGCGTTGTTCAGGGATGTAGCGCACCACCCCAATCCTGCCCGGGGCGTCGGTTTGCGCGGCCAGCAGCTTGAGCACTTGTGTGAGCTCCTGCGCTGTATGGATTTCTGGCAAATGCGCAAGGATCATCCGGCGCAGCTCGGCGGGAGACTCTGACTGACTGCGGGCCTGCCATAGCGTCATGCGCAGCGCCAGGTCATTAGGCTGGGTTTTCCAGGCTGTCGTCAGGTAGCGGGTAGCGAGTTCGAAGTGGCCTTGCGCCAATAGGCTGCGGCCAACCAGTGCATGGATGTCGGCACGGTCGGGCAGCGCCTGGGCTGCATTGGCAAAATAAATAAAAGCCAGGTCAGGCGTTTGCGGGAGTGCCGCAATGCCTTTCCACACCAAGGCTTCCGGCCGGTACTCGGCGGTCTGCATGGCACGCTCGAGCGCAGCAGCCGCGAGGCTCTGCTCGTTGGCTAGGCGATGGCGGTGGAACATGCCCATGAGCGTTTCTCGCCCATGGTCGAGGTGTCTGGACATAAACTTGGCTTGAGTGAAAATAAAAAAGAGGGGCGACCCGGAAGTCGCCCCTTTTCGCATATACCCGACCTTGCGGCCGGGCATACGCATCGCTACGACAGGGCTAGTTACACCTGGCCGTGCAGCACAACGACGTTGTCGATGTGGTCAACAGCTTCTGGCGAACCAACGATGCCCAGGGCAACATCGGCATGAGTGCCGCCGTTGGCCAGCAGGCCCAGCCAAGCAGCCTTGCCAGTTGCGTCGGAGTCGCGACCCAGAGCGGTCTGGTACAGGCCTTCGATGAAGTCTGCATCGGACTTGGTCTGAGCTTCAGCGGAACCAACAATGGCGGAAGCCACTTCGGAACGGCTTGCACCGTTGAACAGCTGACCGACCCAAGCGTTCAGGCCTTCTTCTTCAGCTTCACGGCCCAGGACGTTTTCGTACAGGTCGCGTACGAAGTCGCCGTTGGACGCATCGGCAGCGATAGCTTCTTGCGAAACTGCGATCGCAGCAGCGATGTCGGTCAGCGAACCGCCATTGGCCAGCAGGCCAGCCCAATCTGCAGCGCCTTCGGCGTCAGCGTCACGACCCAGCAGAGCTTGGTACAGGTCGTTGATGTCGGCAGCGTTGACAACGCTGGTGACTTCGGACGAGTTCAGGAACAGGTTGGCGATGTCGGTCAGCGAAGTGCCACCGTTAACAGCGCCTACGAAGTCCTTGGCACCTTGCAGGTCCGCATCGCGGCCCAGGATACCTTGGTACAGACGCAGGGCAGAAGCTTCAGCTTCGCTGTGAGCCAGTGCAACGGTCTCAACGGTGTCGCCGTCAACGAAGGTCAGGAACTCAGCGTTCGAGATCGAAGCGGTTTGGCTACCGGTCAGAGTAACGTTGAAGTTGGAGTTGGTAGCGAACTCGTAGTCAGCACGCGAACCGTCCAGTTGAACCACGTCGTAGCCAGCGCCAGTGTCGACGATGTCAGTGTGGTTGACGCCGCTCAGGACGACAGTGTCGTTGCCCGAACCGGTTTTGACGTTGTTGTTGCCAGCGCCAGCGATAACGGTGTTGTTGCCGTTGCCGGTAACGATGGTGTCGTTGCCGTCGCCGCCGTCGATGTAGGTGTTTTGGTCGCCGTTAACGGTGATCACGTCGTTGCCGTTGCCGGTGGTGACAACCAGGCCGATTTCGGCGTTGGCGTCAGCGCTGACAGCGATGTCGGCAGCCAGAGCAGCGAAGGCAGCAGGGGCAGCGCCCGATTGGCCTTGCAGGGTAACGTTCAGGCTTGCATCGCTTTCCAGGATGTAAGCACGAGCGCCAGCAGCTTCAGCTTCGGACAGGTCCAGGGTCACCAGGTCGGTTGCAACACCAGCGATTTCGCCAGTAACAACATCTACTGCGCCGCCAGCTGGCAGCTCCAGGTTCACGCCGTCGAAGCTTGCAACGTTGACGGTTGCGCCTTCAACGTCCAAGCCCAGCAGCGAGCTGATGGCGTTGACAGTGCTGTCAGTCAGCGTGGTAGCTGTCAGGAAGGACTGAAACTCGGTAGACGAAACGGGGCTATCGTATTGCATGATCGATTCCTACGACTTCAAGCCAATTGGCTTGCGATACTTATGTTCTGCTGGTAAGCAGAGTTTTCCCACGGAGACTTAGAGCGGGCAGCGTTCATCTTCGTGACGGGAGTTATGGCAATATGCAGCGCCACCAGTGGCTCGTTGCCAGTGGGGCCATGCATCATCTGATTGGCGATCAACCGTTGTGGTTCGGCGTTGCCGAAAACGATATGACCGGAAAGTTCGTAATGTTTGCGCTGCGGCCCGACCAGGCTGAAGCCGGCGCAGATCAGTGGCAGGCCCTCGCCGCGAATGCCGACGAAAGTGCCGGTCGAGACGTTGCGGCTGGGGCCGGAGCCGGCCACCATGCAGGTGTAAAGCAGGTCTACCCCCGCTGGTTTGTCTGGCCAACCAATGGCGAACGCTTCGATGAATTCTTCGCTGTCAGGGGCGCCTACCCAGCCTTCGCTCGAGACGACTTCGCCGGCATGTTGCAGGTGTGCAGTGAGCTCCAGTGCCATGGGCGCAGTGCTGGCTTCCAGCGCCAGTTCCGGATCGCTGGTGGCGACCACGGCAAATGTACGCATGATGGCAGGGGAGTTATCGATGCGGTCTATGCGCAGGTCAACGGGGTCGATCACGTCGTCGAACATGTGATATTCGGTGATCAGAACCGTGGTCACGCCGCCCTTGACGCGCGCAACGATGGTGTCGCCAAGATTGTTCAGCATGTTCTTGCTGACACCCTCGGCGGGGAAGAAATCGATCGAGCCCTTACCGAGTGGCGCTTGCTGCAAAGCGATGCACACTGGCTTGTCGGCGGGGGGCTGAGAGGCGTACCGGAAGATGTACATGCCCGGCTCGAGCAGCGTGACTCTCGAGCTGATTTTCAGGCCATCTAGCGGCTGTGAAGGCGAGGACATGGCGTTGTTAAGCTCCTTTTAAACAAAAACACTGGCAGCTAACTTGCTCAAACCCGTGCATACACCTGGAACGGACAGCGGACGCTCCATGCGAGGGACGAAGATGCAGGGATGTGAAAATGTTGTCAACTCACTCATGTAAAATAATTTTCATTTTTTTTCTGAACTAAATGTCTGGCTCAATGATCGCAGGGTCGGACCGAGTGCGATGCAGGCGCTCCTATGACTCTATGTCAGCATCGAAATTCATTATATTTTTCAGATGCTTGCAGCGTTAAGATGAGCGTGCGTCAATGCTTTGGCTGGGGCGTCTCAAGGCCTGTTGTGCGCAACCAGGCTTAGTGCCGTTGGTCGCTGAACACTCTCGCTGCTGGCCTTGTGATATCTAAGTTGATCCTGAAAGTTCGCTTATGCTCGTTTGTTGACGCTGGTCATTATTTTTTCATAAATAAAACGCTTCATCGGCTCGTCAAGCGGTGCCACGGGGAATCAGGCACGCTGCCCCCCTAATCGAGTGTTACACTGCTTGCCGTTTTTTTGCCTCCCCAGTATGGATACCATGAGTTCACTATCCGAAAACAACCTGCAAGCCGCCCTCAAAGCCTGTAAGAGCAGCTTCCTTTCGGTCGGTTTCTTCAGCTTCTTCGTCAACACGCTGATGCTCGTGCCAACGTTCTACATGATCCAGATCTCTGGACGTGTGGTGCCTTCGAGCAGTACCTCGACCTTGCTGATGCTGACCGTGATTCTGACGTTGTTGTTGGCAACCATGGGCTCCCTTGAGTGGGTGCGATCGCGGGTGATGGTGCGCATCAGCAACCGGCTCGACGTGATGCTCAGTCGCGATGTATACCGCGCCAGCTTCAAACGAGCACTGAACAGTGGTGGCGGCGACGCTACCGCGCAATCGCTGAATGACCTCACTGCGCTGCGCCAGTTTTTCACCGGCAACGGGCTGTTCGCTTTTTTCGATGCGCCCTGGTTCCCTATCTACACCTTGGTCATGTTCCTCTTCCACCCCTGGTTCGGCTACATGACCCTGGCATGCGGGGCGGTTCTGACCGTCCTGGCCTTCATTAACCACCGCTTGACTGCCAACGCCCTGGCCAACGCCAACAAGGAAAACGTCGCCTCCAACATGGTGACGACCAAGACCTTGCGCAACGCCGAAGTCATCGAGTCGATGGGCATGCTCGAGACACTGATGAATCGCTGGGCCAAACGTCAGCGGCGAATCATGCTGCTGCAGTCCGAGGCAAGTGACAAAGGCGGTATCGTCACCACCATCTCGAAGACCTTCCGCACCTGGTCACAGTCGATCATGCTGGGTATCGGCGCCTACCTGGTAGTCACCCACGAAATCAATCCCGGGCTGCTGATGGCGGGCTCTCTGCTGTTGGGGCGTGCCCTGGCACCTATCGACCAGATGATCGGCAGCTGGAAGGGTTTCGTCGCTGCCAAGGTTCAATACGATCGCCTGAGCAAGGTCATGGATGACCTCAACAAAGAGCCGGAGCGCATGCCACTGCCCGCGCCGGAAGGGCACATCCAGGTGGAAAATCTGGTTGTTGCACCCCCAGGCGCGAAAGCGCCGGTTATCCGCAATATCAGCTTCGTGGCGCCCGCAGGTTCCATCGTCGGTATCGTTGGCCCAAGTGCGGCAGGCAAGTCCACGCTGGTGCGGGCAATCATGGGTATCTGGCCGCCGCAGCATGGCGTAGTGCGTCTGGATGGCGCCGACATCCATAGCTGGGACAAGCACGCGCTGGGTCCTTATGTCGGCTACCTGCCGCAGGACATCGAACTGTTCGAAGGCAGCATCAGCGAAAATATCGCTCGATTCGACAAGGTTGACCCTGACAAGGTTGTGCAGGCCGCACAGATGGCCGGCGTCCACGAAATGATCCTGATGCTGCCTGACGGCTATGACACCGTGATTGGTTCGGATGGCATCAACCTCTCGGGCGGCCAGCGGCAACGTATCGGACTGGCCCGAGCCATCTACGGTAACCCGCGACTGATCGTGCTCGACGAGCCCAACTCGAATCTTGACGATGTCGGCGAGCGCGCCCTGGGTGTGGCGCTGCAGAAACTCAAGGAAACCGGCGCGACGGTATTTATCGTCTCGCACCGGCCCAACATCCTCAGTCGTCTGGATCGCGTGCTGGTGATGTCGGGCGGCACCATTTCGTTGTACGGCGAGCGCGACCGAGTCATTGCCGAGCTGGCGGCTCAGCAGGCCAAGGGTCAGCAGCGTGTCGCTCAGCCCGATGCAGCGCAGCCTCCGGCGGCGGGTCCTGCCGCTCCAAAATCAGCGCCACCAGCGACGGCCGCCGCAGGGCCGGTTACCACCACCAGCCCCGGCGTGTGAAGGGATTTCCAGATGAGCAGTAAAGCGATCACCACGTTCGACCACAACTTCGACGACATGCCCACCTCCGATCGCGGTATTCGCCGTATCGGCATCACCATCATCGTGATCACCTTCGGCGTCTTCGGCACCTGGGCTGCATTCGCCCCACTGAGCAATGCGGTACACGGTTCCGGTGTGGTAACCGTGCAGAACTACCGCAAGACTGTGCAGCATCTGGAAGGCGGCATCGTCAAGGAGCTGCTCGCTCGCGATGGCGATCTGGTACAGAAAGGCGACCCGCTGATCGTGCTCGATGAAGCCCAGTTGAGCGCCGAGTATGAATCCACCCGCAACCAGCTGATCGTAGGTCGCTACAAGGAAGCGCGCCTGCGTGCCGAGCGCGATGGCCTCGAGGAGATCCCGGCAGTCACCATGGATGGCACCGATTCCGAGCGGGCCAGAGAGGCGTTGGCCGGAGAGCTGCAGGTATTCAAGGCTCGGCATGACTCGCTGATGGGTGAGATATCAGTCAATCGCGAGCGCATCGAGCAGATGAAGCAGCAGATTGCCGGCCTCGACGACATGATCCGCACCAAGCGCAACCTGGAGAAGTCCTATACGGGTGAAATCAAGCAGTTGAAAGAATTGCTGGCCGAGGGTTTCGTCGACAATCAGCGTTTGCTCGAGCAGGAGCGCAAGCTCGACCTGCTCAGGACCGAGGTGGCTGATCATCAGTCGAGTATCACCAAGACCAAGCTGCAGATCGGTGAGACCGAACTGCAGATCGTGCAATTGAAGAAGAAGTTCGACTCGGATGTGGCCAATGAGCTTTCTGAAGTCCAGGCTCAGGTGTTCGATCTTCAGGAGCGGGAAGCGGCGCTGCGTGATCGTTTGTCGCGGGTAGTCATCCGTGCCCCGGAGAGCGGCATGGTGCTGGACATGAAGGTTCACACCATCGGTGGCGTTGTAAGTGCTGCCACTCCGCTACTGGACATCGTTCCAGCAAGTTCCGAGCTGGTCGTCGAAGCCAAGGTTGCAACCAAGGATATCGACCGCCTTGAGCTTGGCAGGACAGCAGATATCCGCTTCGTCGCCTTCAACCAAGCGACTACTCCGGTAATCGAAGGCACGTTGATCCGCGTCTCCGCCGACAGCCTGACCGAAGAGCGCACCGGCGATCAGTACTATCTGGTGCGGGTCAAGGTATCTGAAGACGGCATGAAAAAACTCGGCAATCGCAAACTGCAACCCGGTATGCCGGCTGACGTCCTGATCAACGCAGGTGAGCGCACCATGTTGCAGTACCTCCTGAAACCAGCGCGCAACATGTTCGCTGAATCGCTGATCGAGGAATGATTGTGCGTTTGCTACCCGGTGTTTTGATGTGCATGGCCGCCAGCCAGGCGCTGGCGGCGCAACCCCAGGGTGAAGTTCCCCGGCAAGTTGCAGCCTCCAGTTACGCGCTTGACCTTGCAGGTCTCTATCGCGAGGCCCGCCTGGAAGATCCCCGTGTGCTGGCGGCCTATGCCCGTGCGCGTTCTGCCGCTGAGCAACAGCGCGAAGCCCTCGGTGGCTTGTTGCCGCAAGTGTCGGCCAATGCCAATACCAGCCGTGTGTTGCGCAAGAATGAAAACACGCGCGACATCTACAACAACGAAAACTACTCGCTCAGCTTGACTCAGTACTTGTACAACAAGCCTGCGTGGGAGCGTTATCAGAAGTCCAAGAGTGTCAAGGACCAGAAGGGTCAGCAGGCGGAAGATACCTTGGCCGAAGCGACCGTCGACCTGGCCAAGCGCTACTTCGTTGCCTTGGCTGCTGACGATGAACTGGCGCTGGTTCAGGCCGAACGCCGCGCCACGCAAAAGAACCTTGATCGTGTCAGCATGATGTTCGACCGGCAGATGGCCAAGATCACCGACAAGCTCGATATGCAAGCGCGGGTCGACTCTCTCGCAGCGCAGGAGGTTGACGCGCGTAACCAGGTCCAGGTCAGTCGCGAGGCCTTGGCCGAAATCGTCGGACGGCCGATCAGCGAGCCGCTGAGCCGGGTGCGTAATGATGTGCAGTTGCAGGCGTCGACGCGCCCACTGCAGAGCTGGATTACCCAGGCGGTTGAAACCAATCCGATGCTGAAGGCCTCCCAGAGTGGCGCCGAGGCTGCGAATGCAGCCGTGCGTGAGGGCAAGGGTGAGCACTATCCGCAGCTGTCGCTCAGTCTGAATGCGCAGCAAAGTGACCAGGGTTATGACAACACCCAGGCACCCCGCAGTGACAGCTATGTCGCGACGCTGGGTGTAAAAATCCCGCTTTATAGCGGCGGGTCTACTTCCGCGAGGGTGCGCGGGCTGTACGACGAGCAGCTGGCCGCTGAAGTGCAAATGGAGGGCATTCGTCGCCAGGTGGTGCGTGAAACCACCACGGCGTATCTCACTGCTCAGTCCAGCGTCGAGAAGATCCGCGCCAATCGCAATGCCTTGTCCTCTGCGCAGAAATCCAGTGTCGCTGCGCAAAAGGCGTTCACCTATGGCGTGGTCAACGCGGTGGATGTGCTGACTGCGGTGCAGAACGAGTTCAAGACCCGCCGTGACTTGCTCAAGTCGCAGTATGACTTCATCACCAACCTGTTCCTGCTCAATCGCTGGGCAGGTGAGTTGAATCAGCAAAGCGTCGACAGCGTCAATGTCTGGTTGAGCCCGGTGCCCGAGACCACCCTGCCTGGCGGTGCCGCGCAGGGGGAAGGCGAGGCTACGGGTCAGGCGCGTGCCGTGACGGGGGCCGGGGCATCGCAGGTGCGCTGAAGCGGGTTGACCGTGCCTTCTAACGCCCGCTCACGGGATTTTTCTGAGTCGAGTCAACGACCTAACGTCTGTATACTTGGCCGCTGACTAAATCACACGGGCGTTAGACAACGATGCATGGCAAGCCATTGTGCCTCTGGGTAGAACGCTAGGTGAGCGGTTGTATAGCTTCGCCATTTGATTCTGTGCTGCAGCAACTCATCCCTTTGTTGAGTTCGCCCAGGGTGGTGTGCCGCCGTCATCGGGTGTGCGTCCATGGGTAGGCGGGCGATCCTGGTCACCGGTGCCACTGGCTTCGTGGGTAGTGCACTTTGCCGCAGCTTGCTTGATGCCGGTGTATTTGACGTTCACGCGGCGTTGCGTAGCAGCAGCGCCGCACGGGTTGCGGGCGTGAAGCCGTTTACGGTCGGGGAGCTGAGCAGCGAAACGGCCTGGGGGGCTGCCCTGACCGGGGTTGATGCGGTGATACACGCAGCAGCACGTGTGCATGTGATGAATGAAACTGCCGACAACAGCCTTGACGAATTTCGCCGGGTCAATGTCCAAGGTACCCTCAACCTGGCAAGACAAGCCGCTGCAGCGGGCGTGCGGCGGTTCATCTTCATCAGTTCAATCAAAGTAAATGGCGAGTCTAGCCGGCCCGGTCAGGCGTTGACTGCCGATGACGTTCCGGCACCACTGGATCCTTATGGGGTCTCCAAGTATGAGGCTGAGCAAGGCCTGTTCGAGCTAGCGTCTGCCACCGGCATGCAAGTGGTGGTGATTCGCCCGGTGCTGGTATATGGGCCTGGCGTCAAAGCCAACTTCCACAGCATGATGCACTGGGTTCGGCGCGGACTGCCGTTGCCACTGGGCGCCATCGATAACCGGCGCAGCCTGGTCGCGCTGGATAATCTGCTCGACTTGATCGTGACCTGCATTGATCATCAGCGCGCTGCCAATCAGATCTTCCTGGTCAGTGATGGCGAAGACGTATCTTTGACCCAGCTATTGAGGGCACTGGGGCGGGCGCTAGGGCGACCGGCCAGGCTGATTCCGGTGCCGGCAACTATGCTGAGGCTGGCCGCAGTGATGTTCCGTCGGCGAGATCTTGCTCAGCGTCTGCTGGGTTCATTGCAGGTGGATATCACCAAAAACCGCCAGCTACTTGGTTGGACCCCCCCCGTTACACTGAGTCAAGGCCTGGGAAAGGCCGCTCGATCCTTGCTGGATGATCACCAATGATGTGGTTGATGTTCGCGGCTGCCGCCGCTTCGTTGCTGATGACTGCAGCGCTGCGCCGTTATGCGCTGTCGCGCAGTCTGTTGGATATTCCCAATTCCCGTAGCTCTCACACCTTGCCTACCCCGCGCGGTGGTGGTCTGGCCTTTGTCGTTGCCTTCCTGGCAGGGGCGTTGTGCCTCGGTTGGGCCGGCGCGGTCGATACCGAGTTGGTCACCGGCGTAGTAGGTGCTGGTAGCCTGGTTGCGTTGATCGGCTTCATGGACGATCACGGTCACATCGCCGCTCGCTGGCGCCTGCTTGGGCACTTCATGGCTGCGGGGTGGGGGTTGTACTGGTTTGGCGGCATGCCACCGCTGCTGATTTTCGGGCTGCCACTTGAACTGGCGGGGTTGATGACCATTATCGGGCTGCTTTATCTGGTCTGGTTGCTCAATCTCTATAACTTCATGGACGGTATCGATGCTATTGCGAGCATTGAAGCCATTTGCGTTTGCCTGGGCGGATGCCTGCTTTACTTGATAACAGGGCAGGCCTGGGCGAGTTGGCTGCCGCTTCTGCTGGCCGTCACGGTGGCTGGCTTCCTGTTCTGGAACTTCCCTCCCGCGCGGATTTTCATGGGCGACGCTGGCAGTGGCTTTCTCGGTCTGATCATCGGTTTGCTGGCACTGCAGGCAGGTTGGTTAAACCCGCTATTCTTCTGGGGCTGGTTAATACTTTCGGGTGTGTTCGTGGTGGATGCCACCTTCACGTTGGGAAGGCGGCTGCTGCGTGGCGATAAGGTCTACGAGGCCCATCGCAGCCACGCTTATCAGTACGCGTCCCGCCAGCATGGCAGCCACCGAGCGGTAAGTCTGGCAGTGGCGTTGATAAATCTGTGCTGGCTGTTGCCGGTCGCTCTCGTAGTAGTCGTCATGAAAATCGACGGGGCGTTGGGAACGCTGGTCGCTTACGTGCCTCTTATAGTGCTGGCGATCAAGTATCGTGCTGGCGCACGGGAATAATATGATCAGGTGCGCAAGCGTTGGTAACGCCAGCCGGTCAGGTAACCGAGGGACTGTGGCGCTGAGGAGGGCCTGATGAACCATACAAGCAAGGGCGGCGTGCGCCGCTACCTGGTGAATCTGTCCCGGCGCAAAAAACGTCTGATCCAGGTGTGCACCGACGTCGTGCTGATCTGGCTGGCTTTGTGGCTTTCGTTCATAGTGCGGCTCGGCATCGATGAGATGTACAACCCTATCCTTGAGCACAGCTGGCTTTTCCTGGCTGCGCCGGTTGTGGCCATACCTCTGTTTATCCGCTTCGGCATGTACCGAGCAGTAATGCGCTACTTCGGCAATGATGCGCTGATTACCATCATCAAGGCGGTTACCCTGTCAGCCTTGATTCTGGCGGTCGTGGTGTACTGGTACAGCAGCCACAAGGTCGTTGTGCCGCGCTCGATCATCTTCAACTACTGGTGGTTGAGCATGGTCATCATCGGTGGCCTGCGCTTGATCATGCGTCAGTACTTCCTCGGCGACTGGTTCTCAGGTGCCCAGCAGATCCCGTTCACCAATCGCGACGACGGCCAGGTCAAGGTTGCTATTTACGGTGCCGGTACCGCTGGCAATCAGCTGCTTGCTGCACTACGCATGGGCCGTACCATGCGCCCAGTGGCCTTCATCGACGATGACAGCGACCTGGCCAACCGGATAATTGCTGGGTTGCAGGTTTACAAGCCCAAGCATCTGCAACAGATGGTCAAGGAAACCGGGGCTCAGGAAATCCTGCTTGCACTGCCATCGGCTTCTCGCGCCAGGCGTAAGGAAATTCTTGCCCTGCTTGAACCCTATCCCATGCACGTGCGCAGTGTTCCGGCGTTCGCTGACCTGGCAAGCGGCAGGGTCAAGGTCGACGACATTCAGGATGTAGACATCGCCGATCTGCTGGGGCGCGATGCGGTGCCAGCTCAAGAAGAGTTGCTCTGGCGCTGCAACAAGAAACAGACCGTGCTGGTAACCGGGGCGGGCGGTTCCATCGGCTCTGAACTGTGTCGGCAAATTATCAGGCTGGGCCCCAAGACCCTGCTGCTGTTCGACCACAGTGAATTTAACCTGTACAGCATTCTCACAGAGCTTGAGCAGTGCGTCAGGCGTGAGTCCCTTGCGGTGCAGCTGCTGCCGATCCTGGGTTCGGTGCGTAATCAACAGCATCTGGCTGATGTGATGAGCACTTGGCGAGTGGATACCGTATACCATGCCGCCGCCTACAAGCATGTGCCGATGGTCGAACACAACATTGCTGAGGGTATTCTCAACAACGTCTATGGCACGCTGTGCACTGCGCAAGCCGCACTGCAATCTGGCGTGCCCAACTTTGTGCTGATATCCACTGACAAAGCGGTAAGGCCGACCAATGTCATGGGCAGCACCAAAAGGCTGTCCGAGCTTATTCTGCAGGGGCTGAGCCAAGAGGCCGCGCCCGTCATGTACGGCGACAGTGACAAGATTTCACGTGTCAACAAGACCCGCTTCACCATGGTGCGGTTCGGTAATGTGCTTGGGTCATCGGGCTCGGTTATCCCCCTGTTTCATCAGCAGATCAAATCCGGCGGCCCATTGACTGTTACTCATCCGAAGATCACTCGCTATTTCATGACCATTCCCGAAGCGGCGCAGTTGGTTGTACAGGCCGGGGCGATGGGGCAGGGTGGCGACGTCTTTGTACTGGATATGGGCGAGCCGGTAAAAATCTTCGAGTTGGCAGAAAAAATGATTCATCTGTCAGGCTTCAGCGTGCGTAACTCGGCTAACCCCCACGGTGATATCGCCATCGAGTTCAGTGGCCTGCGGCCAGGTGAAAAACTCTTTGAAGAGTTGTTGATCGGGCACGACGTATCGCCTACCGCTCACCCGATGATCATGGCTGCCAATGAGGATTATCTGCCTTGGGACGTGTTGCGTGAACGGTTGGGATGGTTGTTCAAGGCTGTGGCAGATGACGATTACGCGCGTGTTCGGCAGCTGCTGAGGGAATTGGTCAACGGCTACATGCCAGAGGGTGACATCGTCGATTGGGTCTACCTGCAGCAGCGCCTCAACAGGTAGGGCGGCCGAATCTCAGCGCACAGCCGATACACCCTTGCTGAGGGAGCAGGCAAGGAGTCGTCATGTCGAAGACTCCTACAGACGAGCAGTATTAATCCCTATCGCAGCGCTGATCCATATGAGTTTCGATTTGTTGGTGTAACGTCTGGAAAGAAAATCTGGGTTTTGCGCTTCCTATCTGTTGATTATCGTTTGTGGGCAGCCAAGGAACGCTGCTTGAAAACGACCAACTCGACAGGAGTGTCCACTATGCGCAATACCCTGATTTCCTATCTGCTGCTCCCGCTGTTCGCAGGTCTCTCATTTTCAGTAACCGCTGCTCCAAGCAATCAGGCTGAACCTGTCCCAATTGTTGCCCCTGCTGCCGGGCAGCCTGTTCAAACCAATATCAATACCGCCGACGCTGTGACGCTGCAGCGCGAACTAAACGGTATAGGCCAGGCAAAGGCGCAAGCGATCATCGCTTATCGCGATGCCCACGGGCCGTTTCATTCACTAGATGAGATTCTGGAAGTCAAGGGTATTGGCAGCGCATTGCTGGAGCGCAACCGCGAAAAACTCACGCTGGAATAAAGCGTTATCGATGGCCGGCGTGAAGCCGGCCATCAATCGCTCATAAATCCTTTGACTCCTTGGCATCCATCTCGGCGTTACGCGCATGCACTTTGCGCAGTTGCTCTTCAGTCAATGGCAGCTTTTTCGCGGTATCGCGCAGCATCATCAACCCGCCAACGATCGAGCCAATGGCTACGACCAATATCAACCAGGCATACCAAGGCATCTTGTTCTCCTACGGGCAGTTAATAGCTTCGCTGGTACCCATTACGAGCTGACGCCATGCCCATTGGTTCCATTGTAGCTCTCCCTGGGCTGTCCTGATCCTGCTGATCTGCGGCCTGCAAAGCGCGCCTGACTTGGTTTACAATGCGCGCCGTTCAAGACCTGCCATGAGACCCTGCCAATGCCCGCTTGCCAGACGCCCCTGATCGTCGCCCTGGATTTTCCTACCCGTGAAGCTGCTTTGCAGTTGGCCGACCAACTGGACCCTGCACTGTGCCGGGTCAAAGTAGGCAAGGAGCTGTTCACCAGTAGCGCCTCGGGCATTGTCGAGACGTTGCGCGCGAAGGGTTTCGAGGTCTTTCTTGATCTCAAGTTTCATGACATTCCCAATACTACGGCCATGGCAGTCAAAGCCGCAGCCGAAATGGGTGTGTGGATGGTAAATGTGCACTGCTCGGGTGGCCTGCGCATGATGGCAGCCTGTCGTGAAGTGCTGGACAAGCGCAGCGGTGCGCAACCGCTGTTGATTGGTGTAACCGTGCTGACCAGCATGGAGCGCGAAGACCTTGCAGGCGTTGGCCTGGATATCGAGCCGCAGGAGCAGGTCCTGCGACTGGCAGGGTTGGCCGAAAAAGCCGGCATGGATGGTTTGGTCTGCTCGGCGCTGGAGGCCACTGCGCTCAAAGCTGCACATCCGTCGCTGCAGTTGGTCACGCCCGGCATTCGTCCAGCCGGCAGCGCGCTGGATGATCAACGGCGCATTCTTACTCCACGTCAGGCCCTGGATGCAGGTTCGGATTATCTGGTTGTCGGGCGTCCGATCAGTCAGGCTGCCGATCCAGCCCAGGCGCTGGCTGCCGTTGTTGCCGAGATCCGTAGCTGAATACCCGCCCAATCCGCACCCCGGGACGTGAGAATAATTTCATGATCTCGGGGGAACTCTGAACGAAACCTGAACCAAACGCCGATTTTTTTGTCAGAATTGTCTGAACAATTGTATTGAGGCATAAACGTTGGTGGTCAGTTCAGGCATTTCCGAACCTTTGCATCCAGTCATTGGTGATTTTGCCGATGTACACAACAGTGCCAAGGGCTCGGTCATCATCATGGCCTCTGGCAGCTCCGCCAAGGACTTCCCGCTGGAGCGCTTCGCCGGTGTGCCGGTAATCACCATGAACGGCGCCATCTCGATGTTCGCCGACAGGGCGATCAAGCCGTTCTTCTATATCTGCACCGACACCAGCTTCCCCAAGCAGCAGCCTGAGCTTTTCGCCCGGGCGTTGAGCAGCAGCGAGCATGTAGCCTTGTGGTCGGAGCAGATCGCCGAGGTGGCCGGGACCTGCGCTGCCAAAGTGTATCCGCTGCACAAGGCTGCGGGCTTTTCCCTGAAGCAGTCGATGTCGCAAGGCCAGTCCGCGTGCGTGCGTCCTCGTTTTGCCTGGAATGCGCGTGCACGCTCGATCGGTTTCAGCAAAGACCTCAGTGAAGGCTTTTTCGATGCGCGCACAGTGGCTTATGCGGCATTGCAGCTCGCTTATCATCTGGGCTTCAGCAGGGTATTCCTGGTCGGGGTGGACTTGAACCAGGCCGCTGGACGCTTCTATGAAACAGCCGATTCTGCCAAGTCGCCCTGTGGGCTTGATCAGCACTATGAAGGGCGGGTATTGCCGTCGCTCAAGCTGATGGCCGAGCGTGTGGTAGACGAGCGTTTTGCCGTGTTCAACCTGTCTGCCGCGTCACGCATCCCGGCTTCGGTGATCCCAAAGATCACTGTCGAGCAAGCGCATTCGATGGTTTTTCGCAAGGGTGGGTTAAAGCCGCACTCGTTCGGCGCTGAGCATGTGCGCCAGCAGTTGATGGCGGGGTAGGGCTTATCCTTTTCTTGGCTGGGGGCTTGCTGACCCTGATCCTGGCCAGCAATGTTGGGGGCGCTGCGCACCCCTTTCCGACCGGTCCGGCGCCCCGGCAAGGCCGCTCCTACAACGGCCGCGTCTTCCAGCCTTACGTGGTCCCTGTAGGAGCGGCCTTGTGTCGCGAAAGGGGTGCGTAGCGCCCCCGAGGACCCAACGACAAGTGCAAATCCAGAAAACCCTGAAAGGGATGGCGCTAACGCAAAAAACGGCTTCGCTCGCCATCCCCTATCCCCTAGATCACACCTTCAACATCAACTTGCCAAAGTTCTCACCGTTGAACAGCTTGAGCAGGGTTTCCGGGAACGTCTCCAGCCCCTCCACCACATGCTCCTTGCTCTTGAGCTTGCCGCTGGCCATCCAGCCGGCGATCTCCTGGGCGGCCTTGCCATACTCCTTGGCATGGTCCATGACCACAAAGCCTTCCATCCGCGCACGATTGACCAACAACGACAGGTAGTTGGCCGGGCCTTTGACCGCTTCCTTGTTGTTGTACTGGCTGATAGCGCCGCAGATGACCACACGGGCCTTGAAGTTGAGGCGGCTGAGCACCGCATCGAGGATGTCACCGCCGACGTTGTCGAAGTACACGTCCACGCCTTTAGGACATTCACGCTTGAGGCCGGCCAGCACGTCTTCGGCCTTGTAGTCGATGACTCCGTCAAATCCGAGCTCATCCTGCAGGTATTGGCACTTGTCCTTACCGCCAGCGATGCCGACTACACGGCAGCCTTTGAGCTTGGCGATCTGCCCGGCGATGCTGCCAACCGCGCCGGCAGCGCCGGAGATGACTACGGTTTCGCCTGCTTTCGGTTGGCCGACGTCGAGTAGGGCGAAGTACGCGGTCATGCCGGTCATGCCCAGTGCCGACAGGTAGCGGGGCAGTGGCGCGAGGTTGGGGTCGATCTTGTGCAAGCCCTGCGGCTCGCCGGTGAAGTAGTCCTGGATGCCGAGGGCGCCGCTGACGTGGTCGCCGGGCTTGAAATCAGGGTGGTTGGAGGCGGTTACTTCGCCGACGCCGAGGGCGCGCATGACCTGGCCAAGGCCTACCGGCGGGATGTAGGACTTGCCTTCGTTCATCCAGCCGCGCATGGCTGGGTCGAGCGAGAGGTACAGGTTGTGGACCTGGATCTGACCCTCGGCAGGCTCAGCGGCAGGCCCTTGCTCAAAGCTGAAGTCTTCGCGGGTTACGGCGCCGACAGGGCGTTTGGCGAGCAGGAAGCGGCGGTTGGTCTGGGTCATGGGGGCTCTCACTGAATAAGGACACTGCCTTTGATAGAGGTACGGGCAGCCGCTGGCAAGGCTTGTGCGCGGGGCGAATGGGCGGTGATCCATCAGGGTGATGGCCGTCAGTCGCCCTGGTCAAGGATATAAGGTTGGCACAAGCGTGCGGGCTGTCAGCCTTTTAGCAGCCGGCTACCTTCCCCTTGAGGAAAATCTCGCGACGATCCAGGCGCCCGATGTGCTCATGCTTGGCGTATTCATAAACCCTGCGGAAGGCGGCTTTATCAATCTGCGGAGCAAAGTCGCTCAGCGCAATGTCCACCCACGCGTCGTACCTGGCCTCGGTGATGTAACGGTAGATTTCCCGCAGGTAGAGAAAGCCAAACTGGAAGCCGAGGGTTTCACTGGCGAATGCACTGGGCACAAAAAAGCTGTTTTCCAGGTCAATTGCTACCGGCGCGCCTTTCTGGGCGTCGCAGAGCATGACGTTGCCAGCCCACAGGTCCATGTGGGTGATGCCTTGTTTGTGCAGGTGGAACATCAGTTCGGTCGAGGCATCGAGCACGCGGTAGACGCTGCTGGGGTCTTGCTGCAGCACGCTGAGGCCATCACTGTAGCCCTCGAGCAGGCGGGTGATGACGAACAGGTCCTGCACCAGCCCAAGCCGGGAGCGGGTGTAGCCAAAGCCCACCAGCTCGGGCACCGGAGCGCCGCGCTGATAGGCGTTGTGAGTATTGATGATTTCTTCGACGGCCCAGTCATAGCTGCCATCACTGCGTGCCGCGCCGCGCTGCACGCGCCACTTTTTCTTGAAGCTGTCGAGCTGCTCGCGCTTGGCGAACAGCTGGCTACGCTCGCAGTCCAGCGGTGCACTGATGCGCTTGGCGCCGGGCACGCGGGCGCGCTCGACCAAGCGTTCAAGGGCCGTGCGGGTGTGCTCTGCCAGTGGCGTCTGAAAGTGCAGCGTGGTCCGGCGATGCTTGAGGGTGTAGGGGTACTCTTTTGGCCAGGTACTTGGGTCCGGTGACACGCTGCATCCTTGCTGAATAGGTCAGTTTTACAAATATTCACACTATTTTCACATTTCTTTCAGATTTGTCCTATAGGCGCTGTGCACTTTTTTGGATCCAAGACTTTGGTGCCGAGCCAGCGCAATGGCGATAGCTACACTGCCCGCCAGCAATGCCATGCCGAACAGCATCAAGGCCATGCGCATCCCCAGCCAGTCGCCGATCAAGCCGGTCACGATCACCGGCAAACTGAAGCCGACATAGGCCAACAGAAAGAACCCAGCAGTGGCGCGGGTCTTTTCTTCGGTGGCCAGTTCATTCACTGCCGCCAGGCCGCCCAAGTAAATAAAGCCGTAGCAGGCGCTGCTGGCCGCGACGGCACCGAGCAGCACCGCCAGCAGCGCGCCGCGTTCTGCGCCCCAGGCCAGCAGCGCATAGCTGCAGGGCAGGATGGCCAGCCCGAGCTGCACCGCGGTGGCACTTGGCAGGCGCTTGGCCAAGGGCTGAAACAGCACGCCGCAGCTGATCACGCAGAACGTGGAAAACCCCGACCAGGCGCTCAACTCGTGCTGACGCAGCACTGCCGGCAGCAGCCCGGTGACCAGCCCGACGCAGGCCCAGGCGAGCAGAATGGCGCAGCCATAGACAAGGCTGCCCGGCGGGTAGCAAGGCGGTCGCAGCATGGGAGCGCGTGCAGCCTGGCGTGGCTCCGGCAGGCGCCAGACCAGTACCAGCGCGAGTGCTGCCAGCAACAGATGCAGATAAAAGCTGGCCGGGCTCAGGCTGGGCCCGCGCAGCAGGCACAGGCTGGTCAGCGCAGCGCCCAGGCCAAAGCCCAGCGAGGTGCTGGCGGTGACCCAACTGGCGGCGC
Source organism: Pseudomonas shirazensis (assembly GCF_050496565.1). Taxonomy (GTDB): domain Bacteria; phylum Pseudomonadota; class Gammaproteobacteria; order Pseudomonadales; family Pseudomonadaceae; genus Aquipseudomonas; species Aquipseudomonas shirazensis_A. The sequence goes on along the minus strand of NZ_JBNWAE010000017.1, from coordinate 43,521 downwards.
TGCTGCTGCGCTCGGCAGGCAACAGTTCGCTCATGTACACGGTGGCGGTGGCCGAAGCGAGGCCGGTGCCGATACCCAGCAGCAGCCGCGCAACGCCAATGCTGTACAGGCTGGGCAGGCAGAGCGCGAGCAGAGTGGCCACGACCGACAAGCTCAACGCAGCGATGATCATCGGCCGCCGGCCAATCCGGTCGGCAAGCCCGCCCAGTGCCAGCAGCACCGGCAGCACGCCCAGCACATAGGCTGAAAACGCCACGGCGGTGGCCGTCGCGCCCAGCCCGGAGAGGTCGGCATAGGCGGTATAAAGCGGTGCCTGCAGGTTGACTGCAAGGGTAATGATGCACAGGGCGAAGGCGAGCAGGGCGGGGGCATGGCGGTCGCGCATTGATGCAGATCCTTGATTGAACGAGTACTGGCTGCAGGCTGCGCTTGCCCCAGGCGTGCAACAAGGCACAGCGGGCAGTCATTTGTGCTTAACTGTTCGTATAAAAATCTCGAACAGTTGATCTATGCACCTCACCCTCGATCGCCTCAGCGCCGTGTCGCTGGTTCAGCAACTCACCACCCAGCTGCAAGCCTGGATCGAGCAGCAACGCCTGCGTCCAGGCGCGCGGCTGCCGTCGATCCGGGCCTTGGCCAAAACCCACGGGGCCAGTGCCGCCTGTGTGATCGAGGCCTACGATCGGCTGGTGGCCAGCGGCTGGCTGGAGGCGCGCCACGGCATCGGCTTTTTCGTGGCCGAGCGCAAGGCCGGGTTGCCTGAACAGGATGCCGCGCTGTGGGGGGAGACGGTCGATGGCAAGTGGCGGCAGTTCGATGAAGGCCAGGAGGTGCTGCTCAAGCTCGGCTGCGGCTGGTTGCCGTCGGCCTGGCGCGCCGCAGATGAACTGGCCCAGGCCATTCGCCAGGTCAGCCGCGGCAACCCGGCCGACCTGTTCGACTACGCGCCGCCGCTCGGCCTGGCCAGCCTGCGTGAGCAACTGCACAAGCGTCTGGCGCGGCTGGATATCGCCGCAGGCGCCGAGCGCATCGTTACCACCCATGGCGCCAGTCAGGCGCTCGACCTGCTGGTTCGTGCCCTGCTGCGCCCAGGCGATACAGTGCTGGTGGAAAGCCCCGGTTACTACAACCTGTTCAACCTGCTGCGCGCGCAGCAGGTCAACATGCTCGCCGTGCCGCGCACTGCCCAAGGGCCGGATCTCGACGCGCTGCAGCGCCTGCTGGTCGAACACCGGCCGCGCTGCCTGTTCATCAACAGCCTGTATCACAACCCGACCGGCACCAGCCTCACGCCCAAGGTTGCCTACCGCCTGCTGGAACTGGCTCGCGAGCATGACCTGCGGATCATCGAAGACGACATCTATGCCGACTTTCAGGAAGGCCCGGCGACACGGCTGGCAACCCTAGACAGTGAGCAGCGGGTGATCTACCTCGCGAGCTTCTCCAAGACCTTGAGCAGTTCGCTGCGGGTCGGCTACGTGGTCGCCGAGGCAGCGCTGATCGCGCGCCTGGCTGAGTTGAAGATGGTCAGCGGCATAGGCACTTCGCGCTTTGCCGAGCAGGTGCTGGCGCAGATGCTGGCCAATGGCAGTTACCGCAAGAGCAACCAGCGCCTGCGCGTGCGGCTGGGTCAGCACAGGGCCAGGCTGTTGGCCCAGCTCGAGGAGTATGGCTGGCAGGTGTTCGCCGAGCCCAATGGCGGCATGTTCGTCTGGGTGCGGGCACCCGGGCACGATTTTGCCAGCCTCGAGCGCCTGGCGCTGGCGCATTCGGTGCTGCTCACGCCGGGCGCTGCGTTCGACTATCAAGGGCACAGCAGCGACTGGCTGCGGATCAATGTCGCCTATGCTCAGGACGTGCGCGCCCAGGGGTTCCTGCGCGCGGCGGGCGAGGCCAAAGGCGACCTCGATCATGCTCTGGGCGACATCACATAGCTATTTGACACTATTGTGCCGTCAATCCCTTGTGAGGGGGCTGGCGGCGTTGTCACTCTTGGCCTTCGCAACGGGGGGATGAGCAATGACGGCGAGCAAGCACGGTGTTCTGGCCAACCTGGGCATGGCCCGCAAACTCGGCCTGGGCTTTGCCTTGGTGCTGTTGCTGACCTTGGCGGTGGCGGCGATTGGCGTGGCTTCGCTGTACAGCGTCAGCCAGCGCTTCGACAGCCTGCGGCAGACGACTCAGTTCAACAGCGACCTGCTGCGCCTGCGCCAGCATGAGCAGGGTTTTGCCTTGCGTTCCGACAGCGAGGAGGCTGACAAACTGCGCAGCGGCCTGCACGACCTGCTTGAGCGAGCCCGCGGCGTGCCCCAGTTGAGCGCCACCGAAGCAGACCTGAGTGCCTACGGTCAGGCCTTCGACGCCTTTGTCGAGGCGGTGCAGGCCAAGGAGCTGGCGCTGGACACGGCCAGTTGGTCGGTCTCAAGCGTCGCCAACAACCTCGACGTACTCCAGGCCGGCCTGGCTGATGATGGCGCCTATACCCTGAAACAATCCCAGGGCCAGCAGGGCAGCGAGTTCCTCGACCAGGCCACCCAGGTGGCAGCGGTCTCGCGTTTGATGCTGCAGGCGATGGACGAGGCCCGTGTGCGCCTTGAGCAAAGCCGCAAAGGCGAAGAGGTCAACAGTGGCCGCATCGCCCAGACCGTCGAAGCGGCCAGCCTGGTCGAGCAACTCAGAAGCGCCGTTGCCGACAGCGGCTATCAAGGTGTGCTCGGTGAAGTCGCCGGGCATATCGCCAGTTTTGCCGACAAGCTCAACGAATACACCGATCTGCTTGCTCAGGAGCAGGGCATCAAGGCGCAGTTGCAGGCGCGCGCCAACCAGGCCACCAGCGCCGTCGACCAGGCCTACGCCAGCCAGGAACAAGCCATGCACAGCGAGCTCAAGCGCAACGGCGTGGCGATTGTCATCGCTACGGCGCTGGCGCTGCTGGTCGGCATGCTGGCGGCCTGGTTGATCACCCGGGCGATCGTCGGCCCGTTGCAGCGGGTGATCGGTCGCGCCCAGCGGATTGCTGCCGGTGACCTGGCCGGCGAGGCCGAGGCGCCGCGCCGCGATGAGGTCGGCCAACTGTTGCTGGCGATGCAGCAGATGGCGGCGGGCTTGAGCGGGATTGTCAGCGGTCTGCAGCAGGGTATCGAGCAATTGGCCGGCAGCGCCCAGTCGTTGTCGGCGGTCACCGAACAGACCAATCGTGAAGTCGGCAGCCAGCAGCAGGAGACCGAGCAGGTCGCCACCGCCATGCAGCAGATGAGCGCTACCGTGCACGATGTCGCGCGCAATGCCGAGCAGGCGGCGCAGGCCGCCGAAGTCGCCGACGGCAAGGTCGATTCGGGCCAGCAGGTGGTGCGTCAGAGCCTGCAGCGCATCGAGCAGCTGGCCGTGGCAGCAGAAGCGGCCAGCGCCGGCATCGACAGCTTGAGTGCCGAGATTCATACCATTGGCGATGTGCTTGAAGTGATCAAGAGCGTCGCCGGGCAGACCAACCTGCTGGCGCTGAATGCCGCCATCGAGGCCGCGCGGGCGGGCGAGCAGGGCCGCGGTTTTGCCGTGGTGGCGGATGAGGTGCGGGCGTTGGCCAAACGTACGCAGCAGTCGACCGAACATATCGAGCGCCTGGTCGCCAGCCTGCGCGGCAATGCCGAGCAGTCGGTGGCGCAGATCCGTGGCAGTACCGAGCTGGTACGCCTGGCAGTGGCCGACACCTTGCAGACTGAAAGCGCCCTGGCCAGCATCGCGGTGGCGGTGTCACAAATCCAGCAGATGAACCAGCAGATTGCCGCTGCCGCCGAGCAGCAAAGCTCGGTCAGTGACGAGATCAGCCGCAGCGTCACCCAGATCCGCGGCAGCGCCGATCAAGCCGCGCTGGCGATGCAGGGTAATGCCCGTTCCAGTGTCGAGCTGGCCCAGTTGGGCGATCAACTCAAGGGGATGGTTGGGCATTTTCGCTTGTAGGCATTAGCTAGCGATTTGTAGGCATTAGCTAGGAATGCTGGGGGGCGCTGCGCGCCCCTTTCGCGACACAAGGCCGCTCCTACAGAGACCGCATCTGCCTAGGCTTACGCGGTCCCCGTAGGAGCGGCCTTGTGTCGCGAAAGGGCTGCAAAGCAGCCCCCTACGCCATCAGGCCAAGCGCCCCCCTCAGCCAGCCCTGCGCGGACTGAGGATCATCAGAGTAATCACCCCAGCAATAATCCCCCAGAACGCCGAGCCGATCGAGAACAGGCTCAGCCCCGAGGCAGTAACCATGAAGGTAATCAACGCCGCCTCGCGCTCGCGCGGCTCGCTCATGGCCACGCTCAGCCCGTTCATGATCGAGCCAAACAGCGCCAGTGCCGCAATCGACAGCACCAGTTCCTTGGGCAGGGCGGCAAACAGCGCGGCCAGCGTCGCACCAAACACCCCGGCAATGCCGTAGAAAATCCCGCACCAGACCGCTGCGGTATAACGCTTGCTCGGGTCTTCGTGGGCATGCGGGCCGGTGCAGATCGCTGCGCTGATAGCCGCCAGATTGACCCCATGCGAGCCGAACGGGGCCAGCAGCAACGAGGCGAAGCCGGTGGCGGTGATCAGCGGCGAGGCCGGCACCTGATATCCGTCGGCGCGCAGCACGGCCACGCCGGGCATGTTCTGCGAGGTCATCGCCACCACAAACAGCGGGATACCGATACTGATGGTCGCCGCCAGCGAAAAGCTCGGGGTAGTCCACACCGGTGTAGCCACCTGCAGGTTGAAGTGGCTGAAGTCGAGCAGGCCCAACGCCCCCGACAACGCCGTGCCGACCACCAGCGCGGCCAGCACGCAGTAGCGCGGCGACAGCCGTTTGACCAGCAGATAGCTGAAGAACATGCCCAGCACCAGCAGGGTGCGGTGCTGCGCCGCAACGAAGATCTCGCTGCCGATCTTGAACAGGATGCCTGCCAGCAACGCCGAAGCCAGCGAAGCCGGGATGCGTTTGACCAGGCGTTCAAAGCTGCCGGTCAGGCCGCAGATCAACACTAGCACCGCGCAGGTGATGTAGGCGCCGATAGCCTCGCCGTAGCTCACGCCGCCAAGACTGGTTATCAACAGCGCCGCGCCCGGGGTCGACCAGGCCACGGTGATCGGAGTGCGATAGCGCAGCGACAAACCGATGCTGCAGACCGCCATGCCGATCGACAGCGCCCAGATCCACGAAGAGATCTGCGCGGTGGTCAGCCCGGCAGCCTGGCCGGCCTGGAACATCAGCACCAGCGAACTGGTGTAGCCCGTAAGCATGGCGATGAAGCCGGCAACCACCGCCGAGGGGGAGCTGTCTGCCAAGGGCCGCAGGCGCGCTGAGGTGGCATCGGTCATGGTGCTGTCCTTGTACATGTAAGTATTTTTTGCAGGCTAACGCGGCCAAGCTTGATCCTTGCCATACAGCGACCATTGCTTTTAGCCGTACAGTCGCCAACTATTGGCCCAAGGTCGACAACTGCGCAGAGGGGAAGGGGCGATGTACAAGGTTTACGGCGATTACAAATCGGGCAACTGCTACAAGGTCAAGCTGATGCTGAACCTGCTCGGGCATGAATTTGAATGGCACCCGGTGGACATTCTCAAAGGCGAGACCGAAACCCCCGAGTTTCTCGCCAAGAACCCTAACGGCAAGGTGCCGGTGCTAGAGCTTGAAGACGGCACCTGCCTGTGGGAGTCGAACGCGATTCTGAACTTCCTCGCCGATGGCAGCGAGTTCCTGCCGACCGAGCCGCGCCTGCGAACGCAAGTGTTGCAGTGGCAGTTTTTCGAGCAGTACAGCCATGAACCGTACATCGCCGTGGCGCGGTTCATTCAGTATTACCTGGGCCTGCCGGATGACCGCCTGGAAGAATACAAAGGCCTGCACAAGGGCGGCTACAAGGCGCTCAAGGTAATGAACAAGCAGCTGGAGATGACCCCGTACCTGGTCGGCGAGCAGTACTCGATTGCCGATGTGGCGCTGTATGCCTACACCCATGTGGCGCATCAGGGTGGCTTTGACCTGGCGGCATACCCTGCAGTGCGCGAGTGGCTGGTGCGGGTGGCCGAGCATCCGCGGCATGTGCCGATGGGGGAGTGAAGGGGGGCGCAGATCGCTGTTTCAGCGCCGACATCGTCGGGCCAGCTGCGCTGGCCTTTCGCGACACAAGGCCGCTCCTACAGTTGACCGCGTAGTTCGGACACTGCGCGGTCCCTGTAGGAGCGGCCTCGCCGGGGCGCCGGACCGGTCGGAAAGGGCCGCGAAGCGGCCCCAGCAATCTCAGACTGTACCGAAGCGCTGATCCAGATAAGCAATGATCGCCTTGGACTCATACATCCAGGTCACTTCCCCGGCTTCTTCGATGCGCAGGCACGGCACTTTGACCCGGCCGCCGCCTTCGAGCAGCGCCTGGCGATGCTGGGGGTCGTTCTTGGCATCACGCAGCGCCACCGGCACGTTCAACCGATGCAGGTTACGCCGGGTCTTCACGCAGAACGGGCAGGCATGGAACTGGTACAAAGCCAGGCCCTTGGCCTGCTGCTCGACCGCAGCCTGGGCCGCGGCATCGCGCTTGCGCTTGGCCGGGCGGCTGATCAAGTCGCCGAACACGATAAGTTGGCCGAGGCCGACTCGCAGGGCTTTGACGATCATGGGGCAACTCCTGAACAAATAAAAAACCGACCCGTTAGGGTCGGTTCGGGATCACCAGCCGATCACTTGATCAGGCTGAGAAACTCGCTGCGAGTCGCGGCATTGGCGCGGAACTCACCGAGCATCACCGAGGTGATCATGCTCGAATTCTGTTTTTCGACGCCGCGCATCATCATGCACATGTGCTTGGCCTCGATAACCACCGCCACACCTGCAGCGCCCGTGACCTTTTCGATGGCATCGGCGATCTGGCGGCTGAGGTTTTCCTGGATCTGCAGGCGGCGGGCGTACATGTCGACGATCCGCGCGACCTTGGACAGGCCGATCACTTTGCCCTTGGGCAGGTAGGCTACATGCGCCTTGCCAATGAACGGCAGCATGTGGTGCTCACACATCGAATACAGCTCGATGTCCCGCACCAACACCATTTCGCTGTTGTCGGAGGTGAACAGCGCGCCGTTGGTGACCTCTTCCAGGGTCTGTTGATAACCGCGGCAAAGGTACTGCATGGCCTTTGCGGCCCGCTTTGGCGTGTCGAGCAGGCCTTCGCGGGAGACGTCCTCGCCAATCTGGCTGAGGATCTCGGTGTAGTTCTGTTCCAGGGACATGGATCTACCTGTGGGAGTAAACGCAAATACGCAAGGGTACGGCGGCAACGACGGCGCTGCAAGCGCGGCGTTATTCGTCGCGGCCGTCGAGCATGGTTCGTTTCAGAATCACGTAGACCGCGCCAGTGCCGCCGTGGCGCGCCTGGCATGAGGTGAAGCCGAGTACCTGGGGGTGTTGGCGCAGCCAGGTGTTGACGTGGCTCTTGATCATCGGCCGCTTGCCGTCCAGGCGCGCCGCCTTGCCGTGGGTCACGCGCACGCAGCGCACTTCCAGCTTGGTCGCCTCGGCAAGGAACGCCCAGAGGATCTCGCGAGCTTTCTCGACGCTCATGCCGTGCAAGTCGATGCTGCCTTCAAAAGCGATCTGGCCGAGCTTGAGCTTGCGCAGCTGGCTTTCCTGCACGCCATCGCGGCGCCATGACAGCTCGTCTTCGGCGGCCACATCAATGACGAACTGATCGGACATGCCGTCGACCACCAGTGGCTGATCGCTGCGCACCGTGGCGGACTGGCGCAGGCCGGCCAGCTGCTTGCGGTCAGGCTTGGCTTTGCCGACCTCGGCGCGATCGTGCTTGATCGGTTTTACACCGCGCACTTCGGCATGGAACAGGGAAAAGTCATCGTCTTGCATGCAGGCCTCCACGTGGGCCGGGGAGTTTACTCGAGTCTGCGGGTCAGGGGGAGGCAGCGGGGGCCGCTGCGCGACCCTTTCCGACCGGTCCGGCGCCCCGGCAAGGCCGCTCCTACAGGGACCGCGCAATCTGCTCTTCTGTAGGAGCGGCCTTGTGTCGCGATAGGGTCGCGAAGCGGCCCCAGGGGACGTCAGTCGTGCTTCTTCATCAAATGCGGCGCAATGTTCAATTCACGCCCACGGCGCAATCTGATCCGGCTGCGTCGCCAAAACCAAACCCCCAACCACAGCAACAACACGCCGCCACCGAGCACGGTCGCTGCCAGCGTCCGGTTGGCATTCAAATCCGCCAGCGCTGCATAGTTGCCCAGCAAACCGGCAAACCCGGCCATCATCAACAAGATGCCCAAGGTCGCGATCAGTACAGACAGACCAGCGCCCAACCGCGCCGTCCAGTTGCGCGGCGGGCGCGAGCGCAGGCGCTTGGCGTCGAAACTGTCAGAAAGCTTCATTGCGAATTTCCTCTGCGCTATCGGCCATTCGACCCACCTGCAGTCACCCGGTTCCGCCCGCCCGGCAGGCGCTCAACCGTGCTCAGACCAGGCTGGCAGTCGGTGCAACACAGGCAAAGTTGTCGGCCATCACGGCCATTTCGCCCTGGTGAATCTGTGCCGCCGGGATAACCGTGTCCTTGAACGCCAGATCGCGAGTGGCCGAGGCATCCTCGACCAGCGTGCAACGATAACCATAGTCCTTGGCGCGGCGGACCGTGGTGCTGACGCTGGAATGGCTCATGAAACCGCACACGATCAGGTCCAGGTGGCCCTTGTTCTGCAGCGTTTCGTGCAGCGAGGTGTTCTTGAAGGCATTGGGCATGCGCTTTTCGATGACGATCTCGTCACCGCGTGGCTCCAGGCCTTCGATGAACTCGCCGCGCGGGCCTTGTGGGTCGAACAGGCCGCCAACGGTGCCCAGGTGGCGTACATGGATGATCGGCCGGCCAGCCTTGCGCGCCGCGTCGAGCAACCTGGCGATGTTGGCCACGGCCTCGTCCATGCCCGACAGTTGCAGGGGACCACTGAGGTACTCCTTCTGCGCATCGATGATGATCAGGCTGGCGTTGCCCAGCTTGGCCGGCGGATAGTCGCGGCCGCTGAGGCGGAACATCGTGGTTGGAACAGACATCAAGGGCTCCTTGAGCAGGGCTTTTGTCGGGCTATTGTCCCCTGCTTGGCCGCCGATGGGAATGGTTGACATCGCAAGCGATGCAATTACTGGCTTCTACCCACCGGCAGGGCGTTGGTGGAACATTTCAGCGGGTGGGCCTGTTAGACTTTCAGGCTGTCTGAAAAGGAGTCCCCCGTGATCACTTCACGCCTGCGCACTCTGCGCGACCATATTCGCTGGGCGGTCAGCCGCTTCCACGAGAACGAGCTGTTCTTCGGCCACGGTGCCGACAATGCCTGGGACGAAGCCCGCCTGCTGGTGCTGGGCTCGGTGCACCTGCCGTGGGAAATCGCCGACAGCTACCTCGACTGCCGCCTGGAAGACGATGAGCGCGTGCGCCTGCTGCACCTGCTGAAACGCCGCATCGAAGACCGCGTGCCGACCGCTTACCTGCTCGGCGAAGCCTGGTTCTGTGGCATGTCGTTCATTGTCGATGAACGCGTGCTGGTGCCGCGTTCGCCGATTGGTGAGCTGCTGGAAAAACGCTTCGAGCCATGGCTGGCGCAGGAACCGGCGCGCATCCTCGACCTGTGCACCGGCTCCGGCTGCATCGGTATCGTCGCGGCTGACGTGTTCCCCGAGGCCGAGGTGGTGCTGGCCGACCTGTCCTTCGACGCTCTTGAAGTGGCCAACCAGAACATCGAACGGCATGGCCTCGATCAGCGTGTGTTCACCGTGCAGGGCGATGGTTTCGCCGGTCTGCCGGGGCAGCGCTTCGATCTGATCCTGTCCAACCCGCCGTATGTCGATGCCGAAGATTTCGCCGACATGCCGGCTGAGTACCACCATGAGCCAGAACTGGGCCTGGCCTGCGGCAACGATGGCCTGGACCTGGTGCGGCGCATGCTCGCCGAAGCGGCCGAGCACCTGACCGACAAGGGTTTGCTGATTGTCGAAGTGGGCAACAGCCAGGTCCACGTCGAGGCGTTGTACCCCGAGGTCGACTTCACCTGGCTTGAGTTCGAGCGCGGCGGGCATGGCGTGTTCATGCTGACTGCCGAGCAGTGCCGGCAGCATCAGGAATTGTTTCAGGCGCGGGTCTGATTCGATTGTTTTGGGGCTGCAACGCGGCCCCAATTGGCTACCCGATCAGCGTGTAGCGATCCAGATCAGCAGGCCTGCCTGGAACACCGCAAAGGCCACCAGGCAGGTGATGGTGAAACGCAGCCCGCCGTCTTCACGACGGTACTTGGCCACGCGTTCATCCCGCTCGCGGATCTGCGCTTCTTTCTCCAGCAAGGTCTGCTCGGCCTGTTGCAGCATGCCGGCCGATTCGAGGATGTCCACCCGCTGCACTTTGTCGGTATTCCAGCCGCCCTTGAGCTGGCTGACGGCAAGCTCGGGCGTGCGCCCTTTGAGCAGTTGCCCTTCTACATACTCGACTTCAACACCGACGCAGCGCAGCACGTTGTCGCGGCGCAAGCGTGTGTCTTCGTTGAGGGCATCCTTGTTCGGCAACGCCACCGCCTCGATGCGGTAGTGCGACCAGTTGGCCTGCAGCCACTGCACCGCCTGGGCAAACAGATAGCGGCCCAGGCCGCGGTTGAGCGGCTCCATCTGCAGGCCGTTTTCGCCGCCAATGGAGACTCGTTGCAGTTCGTGATCGACGCGGATGTCGAGCTGGTTCTGCTCCTTGCGCACCTTTTGCCCCGGCAGGGTGATCTGCATGCGCAGCAGGCTGTGCTCTTTGCTGTGGCGCTCGGCATAACCAAACTGCACGAAGCGCAGCGGCCGTGGGCCGGTGTGGCGGTCGGTGGGCAGCGGCGCCAGGCGCAGCAACTGGAAGTGCTCGGCGGCCAGATCCGCCCAGGGCAGCGGGGCGCTTTCCGGGGCTTGCGGCTCTGCGGTCGCTTCGGTGGCTGGGGCATCGGTCATCACGGTCGTCCTCGAATCGGGGTCGGCCAGTCAAACGCGGGCCAATGCCTGCTTATCGGCAGGCAAAGGCAAGACCTGAGGGCGATCTACTCAAGCTGGTGGCAATTGCCGGATAAAAGCGACGATCCGCTGGCCCAGTTCGCGCGCCAGCGGCAGCTCTGGATTCTGGTAGGTTTCCCGCTGGCCACTGATGTCCCGCGGGCTGATGCGCAGGGTGTGGTTCATGCCATCGATCAACACCAATTGCGCATCTGGCTTGGCCGCCTTGAGCAGTTCGGCATCGGCCACATCCACCTGCACGTCGTTGCGGCCCTGGATGATCAGCGCCGGCACCTGGAGTTGGGCGAACGCCGCAGCCGGGTCCTGACGCAGCAGCGAGATCAGGTACGGCTGCACGGTCGGGCGGAACACCTGACGCAGCGGTACCGGTACGTTGAGGCTGGTCTGCCCCGCCTGCAGGCTGTCGAGCAAAGCGGTGCCCTGGGCCAGTTGCGCCGGCGGCAGGCGCTGGGCCAGTTGTTCGCGGATGACTTCGGCCACCGGTCGACCGCTGCCTGACAGGCTGATCACGGCGCTGGCGCCGGCTTGTTCAGCGGCCAGGGTGGCAATCAGCGCGCCCTCGCTGTGGCCGAGCAGAATCAACGGGCCGAAGCGCGGGTCGGCCTTGAGCTTGTGCGCCCAGGCCACGGTATCGGCCACGTAAGCCTCGACGCTGAGGTTGCGCTCGTCTGGAGTCGCCGGCTGGCTGGCGGCCACGCCGCGCTTGTCGAAGCGCACGCTGGCGATGTGTTCGCCGGCCAGCAGCAAGGCCAGGCGCTTGAGGTTGTCGATGCGCCCGCCCGCCGGATTGTTGCCATCCCGGTCGGTCGGGCCGGAGCCGGCAATGATCAGCACCACCGGCGGCGGGGTGTCCTGTTGCGGTAGCAGCAGGCTGCCGTAGAGCACGCCGTTGCCGGTATCGAGTTCGATCGGGCGTTGCAGAACAGTTGGGGCGGCGGCATTGGCGAGGGTGCTGCACAGCAGCACGAGCAGGGCGGTGAGGCGCAGCATGGGCAGGGCTTCGTAGTGAGTTGAGGGTTTGACCCAGCGCTCTGACGAAGGTTCTGGCCGCTGCAGGCAACAAATCAGCCCGCAGACTCGTCGCAAGGTGGCTGCTTTCCGTATACTGCCGGCTGCACCCCATTCAGGCTGATTTCGCGGAGCGTCCATGTCCGGCAATACCTACGGCAAGCTGTTCACTGTTACCACCGCTGGCGAAAGCCATGGCCCGGCGTTGGTCGCCATTGTCGATGGGTGTCCGCCAGGTCTGGAAATCTCCCAGGCCGACCTGCAGCGCGACCTCGACCGGCGCAAGCCTGGCACCAGCCGTCACACCACCCAGCGCCAGGAACCGGACGAAGTCGAAATCCTCTCCGGCGTGTTCGAAGGGCGCACCACCGGCTGCTCGATCGGCCTGCTGATCCGCAACACTGACCAGAAGTCCAAAGACTACTCGGCGATCAAGGACCTGTTCCGCCCGGCCCACGCCGACTACACCTATCACCACAAATACGGTGAGCGTGACTACCGTGGCGGCGGGCGCAGCTCGGCCCGCGAAACGGCCATGCGCGTAGCGGCAGGTGCCATCGCCAAGAAATACCTGGCTGGCCTGGGTATCACCGTGCGCGGCTACATGAGCCAGCTCGGCCCGATCGAGATTCCGTTCAAGACCTGGGACAGCGTCGAAGACAATGCCTTCTTTAGCCCCGACCCGGACAAAGTACCGGAGCTCGAGGCCTACATGGACCAACTGCGCCGCGACCAGGACTCGGTCGGGGCGAAGATCACCGTGGTCGCCGAAGGCGTCATGCCTGGCCTGGGCGAGCCGATCTTCGATCGCCTCGATGCCGAACTTGCCCATGCGCTGATGAGCATCAACGCGGTCAAAGGCGTGGAAATCGGCGCCGGCTTTGCCAGCGTCGCCCAGCGCGGCACCGAGCACCGTGACGAGCTGACCCCGCAAGGCTTCCTCAGCAACAATGCCGGTGGCATTCTCGGCGGGATCTCCTCGGGCCAGCCAATTGTCGCCCACCTGGCCTTGAAGCCGACCTCGAGCATTACCACCCCCGGCCAGTCGATCGACATCCATGGCAATCCGGTGGAGGTCATCACCAAAGGTCGCCATGACCCGTGCGTTGGCATCCGCGCCACGCCGATCGCCGAGGCGATGATGGCCCTGGTGCTGATGGACCATCTGCTGCGCCACCGCGCGCAAAACGCCGATGTGCGGGTCACTACCCCGGTCCTGCGCCAGCTGTAAATTTCGCACGCCACGGGCGGCCTGCTTGCGGGCCGCCCACGGCAGTACATGACGACCCCGCCCATGCCGCCCATCCCATACTGGCGCCTGTCCAGTTTCTACCTCTGTTACTTCGCGTTGCTCGGCTCTACTGCGCCGTTTCTGGCGCTGTATTTCGATCATCTGGGATTTTCCCCGGCGCGGATCGGCGAGCTGGTCGCGATCCCCATGCTGATGCGCTGCGTGGCGCCCAACCTGTGGGGTTGGCTGGGTGATCGCAGCGGTCAGCGGCTGTTGATTGTGCGCCTTGGCGCGCTGGCAACACTGGCCAGTTTCTCGTTGATCTTCTTCGGCAAGAGTTACGCCTGGCTGGCGCTGGTGATGGCCCTGCATGCGTTCTTCTGGCATGCGGTACTGCCGCAGTTCGAGGTGATTACGCTGGCCCACCTGCACGGCCAGACCTCGCGCTACAGCCAGGTGCGGCTGTGGGGTTCGATCGGCTTCATCCTGGCGGTGGTGGGCCTGGGCCAGTTGTTTGAATGGTTGAGCCTGGATATCTACCCGCTGGCGCTGGTGGCGATCATGGCCGGGATTTTCGGCGCCAGCCTGTGGGTGCCCAACGCCCAGCCGGTGGAGAACGCCGAACGCAGCAAGGCAGGGGGCTTTGGTCGCCAGTTGCTGGCGCCGGGGGTGATTGCGTTTTACCTGTGCGTGGCGTTGATGCAGTTCAGCCATGGGCCGTACTACACCTTCCTCACCCTGCACCTGGAGCATCTGGGTTACAGCCGCGGCAGCATCGGTTTGCTGTGGGCGCTGGGGGTTGTCGCGGAAGTGTTGATGTTCATGGCCATGAGCCGGTTATTTGCGCGCTTCTCGGTGCGCCAGGTGCTGCTGGTCAGCTTTGTCCTGGCCGGCCTGCGCTGGCTGCTGTTGGGCAGCCTGGCCGACCACGCTGGCGTGTTGATCGTCTCGCAGTTGCTCCACGCGGCCACCTTCGGCTGCTTCCATGCCGCCTCGATTGCCTTCGTCCAGGCCAGCTTCGGCGCCCGCCAGCAAGGCCAGGGTCAGGCGCTGTATGCGGCGCTGTCCGGCACTGGCGGCGCGCTTGGCGCGTTGTATGCGGGCTACAGCTGGAACCTGCTGGGCCCCAACTTCACCTTTGGTATGGCCAGCGTCGCAGCCTTTGCCGCAGCCGGTATCATTGCCACTCGAATGACCGATAGCAGGAACAGCCCCTGATGAGCATCCTCAGTGTTTTCCACCCCTCCAGCCCCGGCCAGCCGAACAAGGTTCTGACCCACCACGACGATATCGCCGCGACCCTCGCCGAGCACGGCGTGCATTTTGCCCGGCAACCTGCGGATGTGCGTATTCGTCCGGGTACGCCTGATGATCAGGTGCTCGATGCCTGGCGTGAGCCGCTCGATCAGTTGCTGACCACCAACGGTTTCAGCGCGGTCAGCCTGCTCAATCAGGAAGGTGCCGTCGAGTCGCAGATCGATCTGCGCGACGAGCATGTGCATAGCAGCGACGAGCTGTTCGCCGTGATCAGCGGACGTGCTCAGGTGGCCCTGCGTTTGGGCGAGTTCGTGTATGCGGTGGTATGCGAGAAGGGCGATGTGTTGCACGTTCCGGCGCAGACGCGGCGCTGGATTGACCTGGGTGACTCGCCGTTTTGCCTGGCAGCACGATTGTTCCGCGACGAGCAAGGCGTAAAGGCGCAATTCACCGGAGATCCGGCAGCAAGGGAATTTTTGCGGATGGACGAACTCTGAAGGGTAGTGCTGGCGAGGATTGCGCCCTCGCCAGCGCTGCAAGGCTGCTCCTGTAAAGCCTGAACAGGCTGTGCAGGATCAGCTTCGCGCAAGTGCTTTTTGCTTAACGATAAGTCGGCAGTGCGAAGCGCTGCTGGCTTTGCAACATGTTGATCACTGGCAGCTCACTGGCTTGTTCAGCCAGGTCACGGCGGATAGCGCTGATGGCCCACGACAACTGCTCGGCGCTGTGCATTTGGCCATAGGTCAGTACACGGCGGGTAACCTTGCCATCGGCAGCACGCAGGGTCAGCAGGATGCCGCCGTCAGGGCGTGGCTGAGTGTTGACCGAGTAGGCGGAAAAGACCGAGGCGAATTTTTGCTGAATAAGGTCCATATCAACTCCTGGCTGAATGTGTGTGCAGACGTTGAGTTGATGGTTGCAGTGACCGTGCCAGCTTTTGCTTTGAAAAAAACCCCTTTAAAATCAGTAGCTTGAATCTATTATTGATTTTACGCCTCGTGCAGTGTGCAAGGTCATGCAATTTGCACAGTGCATTTTGCAAGGTCATAGCCGCAGCCTCTTGCCCCCATAGAATCTGAACCTTTGACCCACTGGCAGTGCCTGACCAACACTTGGGCCATCCATTTTGCCAGGAGGTTACAGATGTCCGACCAACAGCCCGCCACCATGAACGACGATGAAGCAGCCGCATTTGCCGAAGAGGTGTTCGACCGCGCCCGCCGTGGCGACGCCGACATGTTGGGGCGCCTGCTCGACAGCGGCCTGCCGGTCAACCTGCGTAATCACAAGGGCGATACCCTGCTGATGCTTGCCAGTTACCACGGCCATCATCAGGCCGTGCGCGTGCTGCTGGAACACGGCGCCGATCCGCTGCTTGCCAACGACAACGGCCAGTTGCCGATTGCTGGCGCGGCGTTCAAGGGTGACCTGCCGATGATCGAGCTGCTGATCGAGCATGGGGTACCGGTGGATGCCGCCGCTGCCGACGGGCGTACGGCGTTGATGCTGGCGGCAATGTTCAACCGCAGCGAAATTCTTGAGTTCCTGCTGGCCAAGGGCGCAGACCCGGTACGCCAGGATGTGCGCGGTGCCAACGCCCTGGCGGCAGCGCAGACCATGGGTGCGGTTGATACTGCAGCGCGCTTGCAGGCGCTCGCCGGTTAATCTTTGGGGGTTGGGCGAATGCTGGGGGCGCTGCGCGCCCTTTTCCGACCGGTCCGGCGCCCCGGCGAGGCCGCTCCTACAGGGGACCGCGTCCGCCAGACTGGTGCGGTCCCCTGTAGGAGCGGCCTTGTGTCGCGAAAGGGCTGCAAAGCAGCCCCAAAATTCCGAACCCTGCAAAAGCCATAAACCCGCGCCCCCAATTTCCCGCTATCCTTGGCGTCATTTTTTCACCTTGCAGAGCCCCCACATGAAAGACCAACTGCGCGAATTCATCAGCCTCATCGGTGCCGGCTGCATGCCCGATGACGAGATCGAGCGCATTGCCGACGAGGCCGCCCAGGCCTACGCCGACCCCGCCGCATTCCTCGCTGCCAATCCAGACATCAACTACGACGATAGCTACCCGATGCCGCTGGGCGAATGGATCGTGCTCGGCAGCTTGCCGGAGACGGTGGTATTCATCGGTGACAGCTACCAAGAGCTGTTCCAGGCGATCAGCGAGTCGTTCGACAGCAGCGTCGCCCTCAACCTCAAGCCCAAGCAACTGGCCAAGACCGAGGCGCTGACTGCGCTCAACCGCATTCAGGTGCAGATGGCTGCGTTGAACAAGGAAGCCGGTGGCTATGTACTGCTCAACTTCAGCCAGTTGCTGGACGAGGAGCTGCAGATGGTCATGGTGGGCCAGCATGACCTGGCGCGGGTGCTGGAATTGGGTCAGCAGCTCAACATCAAAGTCGAGCCTGCACTGGAAGCCTTGAAGGTCGCCGTCCACGTTTGAGCCGGGGAGCGCGCGCTGGGGTTATCCCAGCGCAGTATCGAGGAACATCATCACCGCAAAGCCGCCCATCAGACCCAGCGTTGCCGAAGTCTGGTGGCCGTTGCGGTGGGTCTCGGGGATCACTTCGTGTGACACCACAAAGATCATTGCGCCCGCCGCCAGGCCCATGCTGATCGGGTAGGCCAGGGCAAAGCCGGTGGAGATACCCAGGCCGATCACCGCGCCTAGCGGTTCCATCAAGCCGGAGCCCACGGCAACCAGCGCCGCCTTGAAGTTCGACAGCCCGGTCGCGCGCAGGGCGAGGGCGACTGCCAGGCCTTCGGGGATGTCCTGAATGGCAATGGCGCTGGTCAGCGGCAGGCCGACAGCCATGTCGCCATTGGTAAAGCTGACGCCGATGGCCATGCCCTCGGGCAGGTTGTGCAGGGTGATCGCCAGCACAAACAGCCACACCCGATTGATCCGCTCGGCCTCAGGCCCTTGCCGGCCGACCGTCTCGTGCTCATGCGGGGTGAAGCGGTCCAGACCGAGCATCAACAATACGCCCAGGCCCATGCCGACCACCACGGTCAACGCTGCTGCTGCGCCGTTGCCGGTAATCTCCCGGGCTGCTTCCAGCCCCGGCAGAATCAGCGAAAACGAACTGGCCGCGAGCATCATGCCGGCGGCAAAGCCGAGCATTACATCCTGGCTACGCGAGCTGACATCGCGCAGCACCACCGCCAACACCGCGCCCAGCGCCGTCGCGCCAAAGCCGGCGAGGCCGCCGAGCACGGCCAGGTGCAGGTTCTCCGAGTGATCGCCATTGACCGCATTCCACATGCTGGCGCCGAGCAAGCCGAGGATGGCCAGCAAGGCCAGCCCCAGGCCTGCGCTCAGCCACGGCGACGCCTGCGCATGCTGGCGCAGGCTACTGAACAGGCGGGAAACGGACGGACTGTCGACGGCGCTGTCGGTGTGAGCGGGGGGCATGCGAACCTCTGGGCAATGGATGAAGCAGTCTAAGCAGTGACCGCGCCTGCTCGCCAAGGATTCCCTTCTATCGACGTGATAGGCGACTATGCTCACCTGACATGACTTTATGGGGAGCACCTGCATGGGATCGACATTCAACGGCCTGATCGGCCTGATCATTCTTGCCCTGGATATCTGGGCGATCATCAACGTGGTCAAAAGCGGCGGGTCCACTGGCAGTAAACTGCTCTGGATTCTGCTGATTCTGGTACTGCCGGTAGTGGGCCTGATCATCTGGGCCATCGCCGGGCCGCGCGGTAACGTGCGCGTCTGACCTGATCGACCAGGACCAGCCCCGTGCCAGCGCGGGGCTGACTGCGCAGTCACTGCTTCGTGACACAATTTTCACACTGGATTAACCAGAATCCGCGCCGCACAATGCCGCGTTTGCCCTATTGCCACCACCGCTGGCAGGGCTTATGGGCGCTGTCGCCTTCCCGCAAACTCCTAGGATCTCCCCATTCATGGCTAACACGGATGCCTTGAAACAACGGGCTGTGCCGGTTCGTTCCGCGCCGACCCTGCAATCGCACCTGGCCTACACCTTGCTCTGCGGCCTGGTCATCATGCTGATGCTCAGTCTGGTACGCCTTGGCCTGCTGGTCTACAACAGCGACATGATCGGCGATACGCCGTATTCCACGGTCGCCGAGGGCTTCCTCAATGGCCTGCGCTTCGACCTGCGGGTGGTGGTGTACCTGAGCATACCGCTGCTGCTGGCGATCCTCAGCCCGGCCGCGATGGCAGCGCGTGGTGTATTCCGCGTGTGGCTGACGATCGCCTCGAGCGTGGTCATGTTCCTTGGTCTGATGGAGCTGGACTTCTATCGCGAGTTCCACCAGCGCCTCAACGGCCTGGTGTTCCAGTACGTCAAGGAAGACCCGAAAACCGTCCTGAGCATGCTCTGGTACGGCTTCCCGGTGGTGCGCTATCTGCTCGCCTGGGTGATCGGCACCTGGCTGCTGAGCCTGTTGTTCAAGGGCATCGACCGGCTGACCCGGCCTGCCAGCGGCACGCTGCACGGTAGCCCACGCCCGCCTGTGGCCTGGTATTACCGCCTGGCCGTATTCATGGTGATCCTGCTGATTGCCGTGATTGCCGCCCGTGGCACCCTGCGCCAAGGCCCGCCAATGCGCTGGGGCGACGCCTTCACCACCGACTCCAACTTCGTCAACCAGCTGGGCCTCAATGGCACCCTGACCCTGATCGACGCAGCCAAGAGCCGCTTCGGTGAAGACCGCGCCAATGTCTGGAAGCCAGTGCTCGATCAGCAAGTGGCACAGCAAGCGGTGCGTGAGCTGCTGCTGACGCCGCACGACACCCTGGTCGATGCCGACGAAGCCGCGATCCGCCGTGATTTCGTACCGCCAGCCGAGCGCACCCTGCCGATCAAGAACGTGGTGGTGATCCTGATGGAGAGCTTCGCCGGTCACTCGGTGGGCGCGCTGGGCAGCCCCAACAACATCACGCCGTACTTCGACAAGCTGGCCAAGGAGGGTCTGCTGTTCGACCGCTTCTTCTCCAATGGCACCCATACCCACCAGGGCATGTTTGCCACCATGGCGTGCTTCCCCAACCTGCCGGGCTTCGAATACCTGATGCAGACCCCTGAAGGCGGCCACAAACTGTCCGGCCTGCCAGCGCTGCTCAGTGCCCGCGACTATGACGATGTGTACGTCTACAACGGCGACTTTGCCTGGGACAACCAGTCCGGTTTCTTCGGCAACCAGGGCATGACCACCTTCATCGGCCGTAACGACTTCGTCAATCCAGTGTTCTCCGACCCGACCTGGGGTGTGTCCGACCAGGACATGTTCGACCGTGGCGCGGAGGAGTTGGCGAAAAACTACGGCAAGAAACCGTTCTACGCCTTGCTGCAGACGCTTTCCAACCACACCCCGTATGCGCTGCCCAAAGACCTGCCGGTGGAGCCAGTGACCGGCCAGGGCCGTCTCGACGAGCACTTGACCGCCATGCGTTATTCCGACTGGGCGCTGGGCCAGTTCTTCGAGAAGGCGCGTAAAGAGCCGTACTTCAAGGAAACCCTGTTCGTCATCGTCGGCGACCACGGCTTTGGTAACCATCAGCAGGTCACCGAGCTCGATCTGGGCCGCTTCAACGTGCCGCTGTTGCTGATCGGCCCGGGCATTCAGGAGAAGTTCGGTGCGGTCGATCACACCGTCGGTACCCAGGTCGACATCGTGCCGACCATCATGGGCCGGCTGGGTGGTCAGACCCGTCATCAGTGCTGGGGCCGTGACCTGCTCAACCTGCCGGAAGGCGACCAGGGCGTGGGCATGATCAAACCGTCGGGCAGCGAGCAGATCGTTGGCCTGGTGAAGGGTGACCGGATTTTGATCGAGTCCAAGGACATGACCCCGCGCATGTACCGCTACCAGCTGGGCAGCGAGTTCAAGGCCGAACTGATCGAAAGCCCGGATCAGCCCGAACTGCTGAAAAACCTTGAAGCCTACATCCAGACGGCTACCAAGAGCCTGCTCGACAACACTGCAGGCGTGGTCCACGGCACGCCCAAATAGGGCGCGCTGAGGCACTGTGAAGGGCTCGTCGGGTAACCGGCGGGCCCTTTTTCATGGGCGCCTGGCGAGCGCGCTGAACAACTCCTGCGGCCAGTGGTCAAGCTAGAACGGATGTCAGTCAATTCCGTATCCACCGAGGGTTATTCGATGAAAGAGTGGGAAGTCATCTTTGCCGACCAGAAAGGTGAACCGACGATGCTGCTGCTTACCGGCGATCAGCGTCCCAGTGATGAAGAGGCGGCACGCGCAATACGCACCAAGTTATTTCCGCTTTTAAATGAACTGGATTTGAATGACTTCCAGGACCGTAGCGACTCGCCGACGGCGCGCTGGCTCAAGGAGCAGAACGGCGTAATCATCAGCGACATCCGCGAACGGCCTCGAGCAGCCCCTCTGGCGTAGTGCTGCGATAAGCACTACGCTAGTCTCACGCATCGGCCTCTTCTGCGGGCCGACGCGGTTTTTCTTCGCGTCTTGCATCAGCTCGATCAGCTCGGCTTGTTTGCGGCCTTTACAGGCGCCGGCAAGTGCGTAGTGCACGGAAAGTCTATCCATTGCATTATTCAGGAGGACGATTCATGAGCAGCCAGAACGACGACATCAGCAGCAATGTCCTGCGCCAGATGAAAGCTGGCGGTTTTGACTTCACCCAGGTCCATCCCATCGAGTTCTATGCGGTATTTCCAGATGAAAGCGGTGCCCGCCAGGCGGCCGGGCGGTTTCGTGGCGAGTCGTTGAATGCTCAGGTACGAGAACGTGATGATGGCGGCTGGAACCTTGAGTTGAGCAAGATCATGTATGCAACCTACCGCGGCATCGGTGCCTTCGAAGAGGCCTTCGAGGGGGTGGTTTCGCCCCTCGGTGGCGAAGTCGAAGGCTGGGGCGTCAAGCACGAGCGGCAAACCGCTTAAGTGCCATCGTCATTCGCGAGTGCGCTCGCGAATGGCTCTACCTGCGGCTCACCCTTTGCGCTTGCTCATATGCGCCAGATACGCCAGCAGCGCGTCCAGTTCCTGTTCACTCAATACACTTTCGGCAAAGCCAGGCATTTTTGCCTGCGACCACTGGCGCAAGCTTTGTGGGTCGCGGATGTACTTGCGCAAAAACGCCGGCTGAAAGTACTCGGTAGGGTTGTACGGGCGATTCAGATCCGGGCCGAACTGCGCGTCACCGGCACCATTGAGGCGGTGGCAGGCCATGCAGTTCTGTTGGTACAGGACAAAACCTTGGCGTACCGGGTCGTCACCGGCAAGGCTAGCTTCGGGCAGCAGTGCCGGGAAGCGTTGCTCGACCGCTGCCAGGCGGCGAATGGTGGCGATCTGAAAGGGCCATTGCTCAGGGCGGATGGCACTGGCCTCAGGGTTGGTCCAGACCAGATAGAACGGCCCGGCGCTCGGTTTGTCTTTGCCCAGTGCCGGCCATGGCCTGGCGCTGTCCTCTACCGCCAGCCACGCCTGTGCGGGGCCATTGGCTAACAGCGGCGCAGCCGGCATCTCGGCAGCAAAGCCATCCAGCGCAATGGCCTGCAGGTGTTCGCCTGGCTGCACGCCCTCGAGCAACACAGCCAAGGGCACGGCGCGGTAGTGCATGGGCCGCTTGTAGGCGACGTCTGCCGGGATGTCGATATCGCGTGCCTGCGGATGGGCAAGCAGCTCGGCAGTTTGCCAATGGCGCGTGCGCTCACCCAGCTCAAGGTTCAGCTGCCCCGCAGCCACGGGCAGGCTGAGCAGCAGCGCCAGCAGGGCGAAGGTGATGCGCATAGGTAATCTCCAACCGGTGAGATCGGCAGATTACCTATGCAGTGTCTGAAATAGCCACACAAGCTGTCAGCCAAACAGCCGAGAAAGGTTCGGCAAGATCAGCAGCAAGGTGGTAGCGAACAGTATGAGTCCGGCTTGGCGTACTTTTGATTGTCTGAACATGGCGGACCGCCTTCTTGTTGTTATTCCTGAATAGCCGTTGGCTTCCCTTTGCCGGGTCGGGTCGATCACAGCGGCGTGGCCACACGCCGGTTCTGCTGGCCTCTTGCTTTTGGGTATACATCCAACAGTAGGGTGTAGGTTATGCATGTTTGAGAACCCTTTGTTCTAAATGCGGGCTTTGTCATTCAAGTTTAATTTAAGGCCACTTGCCAGCAGCCCGATACCTCTGGGCTAGACCGCTGCGCGCCGGGGGTTACCAAGGGTGACACCCCTTACCGTTCGTCAGTACAGCCTACTTGCTTGTACGTGTCTTTCGCGGCAGTCTCTACAGCCAAACCCTCCATGTGTCGTTCAGGACTATCGCTATGTCGTTACGCATCTGCATCCTTGAAACCGACGTCCTGCGGCCTGAGCTGACGGCGCAGTACCAGGGTTACGGCAGGATGTTCGAGCAGCTGTTCTTGCGTCAGTCGGTCAACCAGGCCGAGTTTCGTGTGTACAACGTGATGAACGGCGACTATCCCCCCGAGGGCGAGCGCTTCGATGCGTATCTGGTGACCGGCAGCAAGGCCGACTCATTCGGCGATGATCCGTGGATTCAGACCCTCAAGGCGTACCTGCTCAAGCTGTATGAGCGTGGCGACAAGCTGCTCGGTGTGTGTTTCGGTCACCAACTGCTGGCGTTGGTGCTCGGCGGCAAGGCCGAGCGCGCCGACCGTGGCTGGGGCGTGGGCGTGCACCGCTACACCCTGGCTGCGCATGCGCCATGGATGGACCCGCAGGTGACCGAGTTGACCCTGCTGATCAGCCACCAGGATCAGGTTACGCAACTGCCCAAAGGTGCCACGGTGATCGCGTCGAGCGATTTCTGCCCGAACGCTGCCTACCATGTGGGCGATCAGGTGCTGTGCTTCCAGGGCCACCCTGAGTTTGTCCATGACTACTCGCGGGCGCTGCTCGATGCCCGTCAGGAGCACTTGGGTGATGAGGTTTACCAGCGTGCCATTGCCAGCCTCAAGCTTGAGCATCAAGGCGATCTGGTTGGTGAGTGGATGCTGCGCTTTGTCGCACACGCGCCGAGCGCCAAGGAAAGCGCCGCCTGAGGCAGCTGTCAGGAGTCGCCAGGGCGGCTCCTGAGTTTCCCGCTACAACCAACCCGACCGCTTGAAGCTGGCGAACAGCCCGGTGCAGCCCAGACCAATCACGCCGAGTACGGCAAAGTAGCCGTAGTGCCAGCTAAGCTCTGGCATGTTCTGAAAGTTCATCCCATAGATACCGGCAATCGCCGTCGGGAATGCCAGGATCGCTGCCCAGGCGGCGAACTTGCGCTGAGTGATGCTCTGGCGTGACGACTCCAGCAGCATGCCGATCTCGATGGTCTGGCTGGCGATATCGCGAATGCTCACCAGGTCTTCCATCTGCCGGGTGACGTGGATCTGCACGTCGCGAAAATACGGGCGCATGTTCTTGTCGATGAAGGGGAAGCTCAGCCGCTGCAGCTCCTCGCTGATTTCCACCATCGGCGCCACGTAGCGGCGCAGGCGCAGGATGTCGCGGCGCAGGCTGTGCAGGCGGCGGATGTCGTCTTCCATCAGCGAACTGCTGAGCACGCTTTGTTCCAGCTCTTCGATCTCGCCGTGGATCGCTTCGCTGACCGGCTGGTAGTTCTCGGTGACGAAATCGAGCAGGGCATACAGCACGAAGTCCTCACCGTGCTCCAGCAGCAACGGCCGGGCTTCGCAGCGCTGGCGCACCAGTGCGTAGGATTTGGAGTGGCCGTTGCGGCAGGTGATGATGTAGCCGTTGCCGGCAAAGATGTGCGTTTCGATGAACTCCAGCTTGCCGTTCTGCCGCACCGGCGAGTAGGTGACGATGAACAGCGCATCGCCGAAGGTTTCCAGCTTGGGCCGGCTGTGTTTCTCCAGCGCGTCCTCGATGGCCAGTTCATGCAGGTTGAACTGGCACTGCAGGCTGGCGAGCTCCTCGGCGCTGGGCGCTTCCAGGCCGATCCAGACGAAGTGGCCGGGCTTTTTCGCCCACTCGCTGCCCTCGTCGATGCTGATGTTGGTGACCTTTCTCCCGGCGCTGTATACCGCCGCTGCGACGACTCGACCCATGGCTGTCCGCTTGTTCGGTTGACTATGTCGGACAGCTTGGTCGGTCTGCGCCGCGCAGGCAACCTCGGCGCCGGCTCAGAGGGCAAAGTCCTGGTCGAGGATGATCGCTTCGTCGAGCGCTTCGAGCAGCGCCTTGCGCACTTTCAGCTTGGTTTTCTTGTGCGCATTCATGTTCAGTTTTTTCAACGCCTGGGCTGCACTCGTGGCTGCTTCAAGCAATTGCTCGGCAGGCACTACCGCATCGAGGAAGCCTGCTTCACGGGCGGCCTGAGGGTCGAACATCTCGGCGTTGATCACCGAGCGGTGGAAGGCGGAGCGGCGCAGGCGGTCGCGGGCCAGTTCGATGCCGGCGTGGTGCATGGTCATGCCGATGGCGACTTCATTGAGACCGATCTTGTACGGGCCTTCGACGCCGATACGGTAATCGGCCGACAGCAGCAGGAACGCACCCTTGGCCACGGCATGGCCGGGGCAGGCGACGATCACCGGGAATGGGTGCGCGAGCAGGCGGCGGGCCAAGGTCGAACCTGCGGTCACCAGCGAGACCGCCTGCTGTGGGCCAGAGGTCATTACCTTCAGGTCGTAGCCGCCGGAGAGAATGCCGGGCTGGCCGGTGATGATCACCACGGCGCGCTCCACTGCAGCACGATCAAGCGCGGCGTTGAACTCGGTGATCAGGTCTGGCGAGATGGCGTTGACCTTGCCGTTGTTCAGGGTCAAGGTGGCGATGCCGTCTTCGGCGTGGTAAGTGATCAGCTCGCTCATGGCAGAGTCCTTTAGGTGGCGTGGCGATGACGTTACCCAGCGCGGCTGCGCAGGTAAAGTAGCAAGGCTGACTGGCCAGTCAGCTGCAGCCACGGCGGCCACGGGTTGCGGGCACGGTCGGGGTTGCCTGGGAAAAGCACCGGGTACAATGGCAGCTTTGCCATCGGCCCCTGCAGCGATCCTCAGGTTTGCTTAAGCGCATGAAAATTCTGAAAAAAGCGCTTGCCAATAAGCGACTCTTCGACTAAATTAGCGCGCCTCGACAGGCTGAATAGCTTGAAGAGAAACGGTGAAGTGTCCGAGTGGTCGAAGGAGCACGCCTGGAAAGTGTGTATACGAGAAATCGTATCAAGGGTTCAAATCCCTTCTTCACCGCCACATTCTACGAGAAGCCCTCGAACTGAAAAGTTCGGGGGTTTTTTGTTTCTGCACCATCTGATTCCTCTGGGGGGCGGACGGTTAGAAGGGCTTGCACAGCGGGTTCGAGATTTATGCCTCACCATTAGATTGCCGGGGCTGCTGCGCAGCCCTTTCGCGACGCAAGGCCGCTCCTACCAAAAGCCATGCACGAGCGGCAGATATGTGGTGTGCAGACACCACGCAACTTCGCCATGCGTGGTCCCCCGTAGGAGCGGCCTTGTGTCGCGAAAGGCCCGCGCAGCGGGCCCGGCGATGTCGACGGCGAAGCTGACATTCCGTGGCCGCTGATAAATATCACGCCCTCGAAATCTCAGCCGCCTCGCCTAAAAGCTCACCGAAACCGACAACCGAGCCGTACGCGGGGCGCCCTGGAACAGGTAGTTGTCGCCCAGGTAATCACCAGTGTCGCGCCAGTAGCGTTTGTCGAACAGGTTGTCGACGGTCAGGCGCAGCACTGTGTCATAGCCGCCAATGGCCATACGGTAGCGGCTGCCGAGATCGAACACGGTGTAGCCGCCGACTTCGACGTTACCGGCCTGGCTGGCGTACTTGCTGGCGCTGTAACGAGCGCCGCCGAGCAGGGCCAGGCCAGGCACCGGCAGGGTGTATTCGGCGTGCAGCGCGGCGCGCACCTTCGGCACGTTGATCGCCTGGTGGCCCTCGTAGGCCTCGGTGCCGCTGTCTTCGACTCGCGCGCGAATCGCGGCGACGCTGGCCTGAAGCTGCAACTTCGATGTGGCCCAACCGCTGGCGCCGAGCTCCAGACCGGTGTTCTTCTGCTGACCTTGCTGGACGTAGGTGAAGCCACCGTCATCGGGGCGAGCGTACTGATACGCTTGGCGGATCTGGAACAGCGCAGCGCTGAAGCTCACGCCTTGCCAGTCATGCTTGATGCCCAGTTCCAGTTGCCGTGACAGCGTCGGGGCGAGGATTTCACCGAGATTGCTGGTGAACCACGGCGCCGTACCTCCGGCCGACAGACCTTTGGAGTAGCTGGCGTAAACGGTGGTGTCAGGCTGCGGCTTGTAGATCAGCGCAGCATTTGGCAGCAGCTGATACTGCTGCGTGTGGCGGCCAGCAATGCCGGTCTCGTCCCAGGTTTTCTCATCCAGACGCACTTCGCGGGCGCCGAGCACGGTTTGCCATTGCCCGTTGAAGCTGATGCGGTCACTGAAAAATACCCCGTATTGGCGGCTGTCGAGCCGGCGCTCGCTGTCGCCAACGGCCTTGCTCGACGGATCCAGCGGCGGCGCACCGGTGTAGATATTGCCGCTGCCGAGCCATTCGTTGTAGTACGGGCGTTGGTCTAGAGTACGCCGTTGCGCACTGGCGCCCACGGTCAATTCATGCCCCAGGCCAAGGGCATTGAAGCGCCCATTGAGCGTTGCCTGCGTCTCATCAGTGCGTCGGGTGTCGTCCGGGCTGCGGTAGTCGTAAATGTCGTAGTCGCCATTGCCGGCAAAGAACGCGCCTTCGCTCGAGCCCCAGGCAAACGCACTGTAATCGTCGATCACCACCTTGCTGCGCGAAGCACTCAGCGTGCCGCTCCAGTCGTCATTGAAGCGGTACTCGAAGCGCCCGCCAAGGTTCAGTGAATCGTTCTGCACAGGCTTTGCCCACTGCTGATAAGCCAGGCGATCACTCGGGTCCACCCCATGCGGCACGGCGCTACCGCCAAGCAGCTGATAACCCGGCACGGAGCGCTGCTCGCGGTGCTGATACTCGGCATCCAGCTGCAAGGTCGCGTTGCTGCTGATCTGCCAATCAAACGCCAACGAGGCGAAGTCACGCTTGCCGTCGGCGTGGTCGACATACGAGCGAATGTCCTCATGGGCGAGGTTGGCGCGCAGGCCGAACTGGCGCTCGTTGCCGAACCAGCCGCCAACGTCAGTGGCCAGATAGCGCTCGCCGTGTTCGTTGGTCGAGACGCTGACACTGCGCACATCGGCGGCCCTCTTGGTCACGTAGTTGACCAGGCCGCCTGGCTCGGAGACGCCGCTCTGCAAGCCGGACAAGCCCTTGAGCAGCTCCACCTGCTGCTTGTTCTCCAGAGCGACGTTCTGCTCGCCGGCGATGGTCTGGCCATTGATCTTGTAGCTGCTGGCAGCATTGAGCTCGAAGCCGCGCACGTTGAAGTTTTCGTAGTAGCCGATCGGCGCGTAGCTCTCGCCCACCGAGGCATCGCTTTGCAGTACTTCGCTGAGCTTGCGCACCTGACGGTCTTCCAGCAGTTGCTGGCTGAACACGCTGATCGAGGCCGGGGTGTCGAGCAGTGCCGCTGGCTGCCAGCCGCCGACCTGCGCCTGGCGCACCTGATAACCGTCGCTGGCGGAGACATCGGTCACCTGCAACGGCGCCAGAATCACACCGTCAGCCAAGGCCTGGCCACCGTGCAGAGCAAGGCCAAGGCTGAGCAGGCTCAGGGGCAGGCGAGGGCGAAGCGAGGTCATGCAGGGCTCCTTGAAAAACGCGCGCGTGGCACCGCTGCGCCGAGGGCAGCAGGGGCGTGGCAAAGGCAGTTGGCAGCCTGCTGGTGTTGCGCCAGGCAGGCGAAAAAGGGGCGCCATGGTAGCAGGCGCAGCAGCGCCGGGCGCCGCTATTTCAGAGGCGCCCGTTCAGAGAAACGATTGAGCTGACAGATAATTCAGCTCGCGGCAACCGAGGGGCGCGGCGGCTGCAGCTTGCGCTCGGCCAGAACCCACACCAGCAAGGCCAGCGTGCCGATCAGGAGTCCGGCGACGACGATGGCTTTCCAGCCGCTGTATTCGAACAACTGCGTACCGAGCAATGAGCCCAGTGCGCCGCCAATGAAGTAGCAGGTAATGTACCCCGCGTTGAGCCGGGTGCGCGCCTCGGGGCGCAGGCTGATCACGGCGTTCTGGTTGCTGACATGTACCAGCTGCCCCGCCAGATCAAGCAGCAACACACCGATCAGCAGGGCCACCAGCGACTGTTCGGCAAAACCCAGTGGCAGCCACGACAGCACCAGCGCACTCAGGCCCACGGTAGTGCCCAGGGCACCCTTGCCGCGGTCGGCCAGGCGCCCGGCCCAGTTCGCTGCCAGGGCACCGGCCGCCCCGGCCAGGCCAAACAGGCCGATGGCCGCCTCGCCATAGTGGTAGGGCTCGCGCACCAGCAAAAACGCCAGTGGGGTCCAGAACAACGCAAACAGGCTGAACGCCAACAGCCCCAGTAACGAGCGCAGGCGCAGCACCGGCTCTTCGGCGAACAGGCGGAACACCGAGCCGATCAGCGCCGGGTATTTCAGGCCAGCATGGCTCTTGTGCTGCGGCAGGCTGCGGTACAGCGCAATGGCGCTGATCGCCATCAACACTGCCGCCAGCACATAGATGCTGCGCCAGCCGCCCAGCTCAGCCATGAAACCCGCGGCGGTGCGCGCCAGCAGGATCCCCAGCAACAGCCCGCTCATCAAGGTGCCGACCGCGCGGCCGCGTTGTTCGGGGGCGGTCAGGCTGGCGGCCATCGGCACCAGAATCTGCGCTACCACCGAAAACAGCCCGGTCAACGTGGTGCCGACCAGCAACCAGGCCAGGTTCGGGGCGCAGGCGCTGATGACCAGGCCGACCGTGGCGATGGCGATCATGCACACGATCAGCCGCCGTTGCTCGAACATGTCGCCCAGCGGCGCCAGCAGGAGCAGGCCGGCGCCGTAGCTGAGCTGCGCAGCGATGACGATGGTGCCGGCGCTGGCCGTGCTCAGGCCAAACTGCTCGGCGATGCTGTGCAGCAAAGGTTGCGCGTAATAGTTGCTGGCAACGGCCAGGCCGGTGGCGGTCGCCATCAGCAGGATCAGGGCGCGACTCAAGGTCGGGGAGGGCATGGCAGGTCCTTTGCTGGCAGTTAAAAGTACATTGAGTATTGGTGTGGGGTGGGGGCAGACACCAATTCAATTCGTGCATGGTAGCGATTACCGGCGGCGCCCGTCGCGCTTTGCGCTGCAGCTCGACACCATCCAGCAATGCTGGGGGCGCTGCGCACCCCTTTCGCGACACAAGGCCGCTCCTACGGGGACCGCGTTCATCCAAGCGGAGGCGGTCCCTGTAGGAGCGGCCTTGCCGGGACGCCGGACCGGTCGGAAAGGGCCGCAAAGCGGCCCCGAAACTCAGGCCGAGAAGCCGCCGTCCACGGTTAAGCTGGCGCCGGTGATGTAGCCCGCTTCGGGACCGGCGAGATAGGCGACAAAGCTGGCGATTTCCTCGGCGTGGCCATAACGGCCGACGGCCATCAGCGGGATCAGGCTGTCGGCAAAGTCGCCATCGGCCGGGTTCATGTCGGTATCTACTGGCCCTGGCTGCACGTTGTTGACGGTCACGCCTTGCGGGCCGAGGTCGCGTGCCAGGCCTTTGGTCAGGCCAACCAGCGCTGACTTGCTCATGGCATACGGGGCGCCGCCGGCAAACGGCATGCGCTCGGCATTGGTGCTGCCGATATTGATGATCCGACCGCCCTGGCCCAGGTGCGGCGCTGCAGCCTGACTGGCGACGAACACGCTGCGCACGTTGACCGCGAGCATGCGGTCGAACTCGGCCAGATCGAACTCGGCGACGGGTGCAACGGCCAGCACGCCGGCGTTGTTGACCAGAATATCCAGCCGGCCGAATGCCTCTACGGTGTTCTGTACCGCTTGCTGGACGGCGCTGGCATCGGCGCTGTCTGCGCGCAGCGCCAAGGCTTTACCGCCGGCGGCGCTGATCTCATCCGCCAGGGCCTGGGCAGGCCCGGCGGAGCTGACGTAGGTGAAGGCAACCTGTGCGCCTTGCAGCGCCAGGCAGCGCACGATGGCAGCGCCGATGCCACGCGAACCGCCTTGGACCAAGGCGACTTTGCCGGTGAGGGTGAGGGAACTGGACATGGGCGAACTCCTGCTGGTGGGCAAGGCGAAAGGCCTTGGCATGGGCGCAGTATCCGCTGCTGATTAGCTACTGATAAGCTGCTAATCACTATCAGCAGAGTAAACCCTGGGTTGCTAATCATGGCCATCGAGTCATTCAGTACGCTGGAATGCTTTATCCGCAGCGCCGAGGTTGGCAGCTTCGCCGAAGCGGCCCGGCGGCTGCGCCTGACGCCGGCCGCGGTGGGCAAGAACGTTGCTCAGTTGGAGGCGCGCCTGGGTGTGCGCCTGTTTCAGCGCAGCACCCGCAAGCTGACCCTGACCGAAGCCGGGCAGCGCTTCCTGAGCGAGGTCAAGGACAGCTTCGGCACTATCCAGTCGGCCATGGCCAACCTCGCCAGCGCTCAAGGGCAGCCAGCCGGACTGTTGCGGGTCAGCATGGGCACGGTGTTCGGGCGCCTGTACGTGCTGCCGCTGCTGGGTGAGTTTTTGCAGCGTTACCCGGCGATCACGCCGGATTGGCACTTCGATAACCGCCAGGTCGACCTGATCGGCCAGGGCTTCGATGCGGCCATCGGCGGCGGCTTCGAGCTGCCGCCGGGCGTTGTGGCGCGGCGGCTGACCCCAGCGCATCGGGTGCTGGTCGCGGCGCCTGGGTTTATTCAAGGGCGCGCCGCGATCAATCAGCCGGAAGATCTGCTCGAGTTGCCCGGCATTCTTATCCGCTCGCCGCAGACCGGCCGCGTGCGCGCCTGGCCATTGACCAGTCGCTGGCGTGAGCAGCGACCGCTGCCGTTGCGTCAGGCCATGACCATGAGCGACTCCGATGCCGCCTGCGCGGTGGCCCAGCAAGGCCTGGGGATTGCCCTGGTCAGCTTGCCCTTTGCCGTGCCGTATCTGCGCGCAGGCCTGCTGCAACGGGTGCTGCCGGACTGGTACGTGGATGATGGCAACATCAGCGTCTACTACGCCGGGCACAAGCTGCTGCCGGGCAAGACCCGTGCATTCATCGACTTTGTCGTCGAGCAGTTTGCCGAGCAGGGCCTAGCCAGTGCCTTTGATGCGCTGGAGGGGCTTTAGGCGACGGCGATCACGGCGGATACCTGGGCCGCGCCTGCCACCACCAGACTCACTTCGTCGTCCAGTCGCTTGCCGACCAACACTTGCCCCAGTGGTGAGCGCGGGGTGATCACGGTCACCTGCTGCGGGCCGTGGCCAATCTTCAGGCCGGCGCCCTCCGGGCCAATGAACACCCGACGCTGATCGCCTTGTTCGTCTTCGAGGGTGACCAGGCTGCTGATCTGAATGCCGCGTGCCGGGTCGTAGTCACGCAGCACCAACTGTTGGTAGGTCAGCAGCGCCTGGCGGATCTCGGCAGCGCGACGGGCCTGGCCGGTGGCCAGGTAGGAGGCCTCCAGGCCAAGGGTGTCGTACTTGTTTTCGGCCTTGTTTTCTTCGGCGGTGGCGGCTTCATAGGCGACCTGCGCGGCCCGCCGCAGTGCCTCGACGTCGGCTTCGAGGGCGGCGACGATGGCGCTGAGGACTTCGTTCTTGTTCAGCATCAGTAACAGAACTCGAGCACGTTGGCCTGGCTCTTGTCGGTCGGCGCGGTGCGGTTCTGCTGCAGCCAGAACTGGCACTTGGGCTTGTTCAGATTACGCGGGTTGCCTTCGGCGGCCGCTGCGGCCTGCTCAGCTTCCTGGTTGTGCAGGATGTCCTTGTAACGCTCGAACATCTGCGCCTGGGCATCGCTGGGTGCGGCCGGCGCCGGTGCTACGGTTGCCGGTGCCAGCACCTGAGCGACCGGCTGCACCTGTTCGGGCCACAACCGCGTCGCCAGCCACAGGCTCACGGCAATGGCGACGGCGCCAAGCCACAGGCCGAAGGCAATACACAGCACCAGTTGCACGGGCTTGAGGGTAATCTTCAGTTCACGGCGGCGGTACATGGCGGCCTCCTGGCAGGGCGGGGTGGCGAGCATTGTCGCATGGCCGCCGACAAATAATCAGCGCAGCGCTTTTGTCGGCAGGCGTTTATCCGCAAAATCGCGGGTTTTACCGCGCAGCATGGGGGACGGCGATGAAAGCCAGCTGGGATATCTTCTGCACCGTTGTGGATAACTACGGTGATATCGGCGTGACCTGGCGTCTGGCCCGCCAGTTGGTGGCCGAACACGGCCTGGCTGTGCGCTTGTGGGTCGACGACCTGAACGCTTTCGTGCCGCTGTGCCCAGCCGCGGACGCCAACGCCGAGCAGCAGTGGCACGAGGGTGTTGACGTACGCCATTGGCCGGCAGCGTGGCCGGCTACTACACCGGCCGAGGTAGTGATCGGTGCTTTTGCCTGCCAGTTGCCGCCGGCCTACATCGAAGCGATGAGCGCGCAAGCGACGCCGCCATTGTGGCTGAACCTTGAGTACCTGAGCGCCGAAGACTGGGTCGAGGGCTGCCACGGTTTAACGTCGCCGCAGCCCAACGGCCTGCGCAAGGTGTTTTTCTTCCCGGGCTTCACCGTCAGGACTGGCGGCCTGTTGCGCGAGGCAAGTCTGCTGGCGAGCCGCGACAGCCTGCAGTCAGCGCCGCAGGAACGGGCAGAGTTTCTGGCAGAACTGGGCGTGCAGGTCGTCCCTGGCAGCCGTCTGTTGTCGCTGTTCGCTTATGAGAACGGCCAGCTTGGCAGTTGGCTGCAGGCGCTGGCGAGCGCGGCGCAAGCGACTCATCTGCTGGTGCCACAGGGACGAATTCTGGCGGACCTGGCGGCTTGGCTCGAAGTTGCCACGCTGGCGCCGGGTGCGCTGCATCAGCGCGGCGCATTGACTGTGCAGGTGGTGCCATTTGTCAGTCAGGGTGATTACGACAAGCTGCTGTGGGCGTGCGACTTCAACGCCGTGCGCGGCGAAGATTCGTTCGTGCGTGCACAGTGGGCCGGGGTGCCGATGCTGTGGCATATCTACGTGCAGGACGAGAATGCCCACTGGGAAAAACTCGAAGCGTTCCTGGCGCTCTATCGCCAGGGCTTGTCAGACCCGGCCAGTCACGCGCTCACCGCTTTATGGCGGGCGTGGAACATCGATGGCGACATGGGCCAGGCCTGGCAAGCGCTGCAGCCGCACTGGGATGAACTGCAAACGCACGCCCGCCAATGGGGCGCCACGCAGGCCGCTCAGCCGGACCTTGCCACAGCGCTAGTACACTTTTGCCGAAATTCGCTATGATACGCGGCCTCGATTTTTATAAATCCATCCAGATTCGGATATTTCGCAATGAAAACTGGTAAAGAAATCAAACCCGGTACCGTTCTGCGCATCGATAACGATCCGTGGCTGGTTCAGAAAGCTGAGTTCACCAAGTCGGGCCGTAACAGCGCGATCATGAAGACCAAGCTGAAAAACCTGCTGACCGGCTACAAGACTGAAACCGTATACGGTGCAGACGACAAGCTGGACGACGTGATCCTCGATCGCAAAGAAGCGACCCTGTCGTTCATCAGCGGTGACTCGTACACCTTCATGGACACCAGCGACTACACCATGTACGAGCTGAACGCCGAAGACATCGAGGCCGTTCTGCCGTACATCGAAGAAGGCATGGAAGACGTCTGCGAAGCAGTGTTCTTCGAAGACCGTCTGGTATCGGTTGAACTGCCGACCACCATCAGCCGTAAAGTTGTCTACACCGAGAACTCGGCACGTGGCGACACTTCGGGCAAGGTCATGAAGCCTGCCAAGCTGTCCAACGGTACTGAAGTTCAGGTTGCTGACTTTATCGAAATCGACGAAATGATCGATATCGACACCCGTGACGGTAGCTTCAAAGGCCGTTCGAAGAAGTAATTACTTCAGCCGAACGCAAAAAAAACCCGGCGCTGGCCGGGTTTTTTTATGCCTGAAGATTATTCAGACGTTCACATGCAAGCGTACATCGACGTTGCCGCGGGTGGCATTGGAGTACGGGCAGACCTGGTGTGCCTTGTCGACCAACTCCTGCGCTGCAGCTTGATCCAGGCCGGGCAGGTTGATCTCAAGGTCGATGTCCAGGCCAAAGCCGCCGGGGATCTGGCCGATGCCGACCTTGGCGGTGATCGAGGTATCTGCTGGCAGCGGCTGCTTAGCCTGGCCCGCGACGAACTTCAGGGCACCGATGAAGCAGGCCGAGTAGCCGGCTGCAAACAGCTGCTCGGGGTTGCTGCCTTCGCCGCCGGCGCCGCCGAGTTCTTTCGGCGTGCTCAGTTTGACTTCGAGCTTGCCGTCGTCCGAGCGGGATTTGCCATCACGACCACCGGTAGAAGTGGCTTGGGCAATGTACAGCGGAGTGACCTTTTGCATGACTAGCCTCGCGTAATGTGCTGCGCGCCGTGGCGCTGGTTGGTGTGGGATTTAAATTAGCGCGCAATTAGCTTGCGCGCAAGATAAATCACTGACCGTTTGTCGGGGCGGTTGTCCCAGCGTAGTTGCTATACGGCTTTTTGCAGGCTGGCGCGCAGGTCCAACAGCTCCGCCTGCAACTGCTGGAGCCGCTCCAGGCTACGCCCGCTGGCTTGCAGAATGCACTGCGGCACGCGCTTGGCATCATCGTGCAGGGCATGGCCCTTGTCGGTCAGTTGGACCAGTACCACCCGCTCGTCCTCGCGACTGCGGGTGCGCTTGAGCAGGCCTTCGCTTTCCAGGCGCTTGAGCAGTGGGGTCAGCGAGCCAGGGTCTGTCAGCAAGCGGTTGCTGATTTCACCTACGGTCAGGCCGTCCTGCTCCCACAACACCAGCATCGCCAGGTATTGCGGATAGGTCAGGCCCAGCGCCTGCAGCAACGGTTTGTAAACCTTGGTCATCAGCAACGAGGTCGAGTGCAGGGCAAAACAGACCTGGTTGTTCAGCAGCAGCTCGTCGCAAGGGGCTTTAGTGTCGGCGTTCATGCAGGTCCTTGAATTCTTCAGATTTAAAATCTAGCACGCTGATAACTGGCGCGCTCACTACCAGCGTAATTCGCTGCGCAGGGCAAGATCCCACGGCGGCAACGGACTGAACCGGCTCTTGAGGAATTCGAGCAGCAAGCGGCTGCGAGAGTTCGTTTCATGTTCCAGGCGTAATGCATAGATACCGCTGGTCTCGGCTGCAGGCAGGCCGTTTTGACAGAATAACGGCACCAGCTCGCCGCGCAGCAGGTGCTCGCTGATCAGCCAGGTCGGCAGGTGCGCCACGCCCAGACCGGCCAGGGCGCCGCACAGCAGTGTCTCGGCGTTGTTGGCGGACATGCGCATGCGGCTGGGCCGATACAGGCGCAGTTGGCCGTCGACGTTGAAGCGCCAGGCAAATGGTGGGGCCAGACCGTCCCAGTCCAGGCCGTCGTGCTCTGGCAGTTCGCTGGGGCAGTTGGGCAGGCCACGGTTGGTCAGATACGCCGGGCTGGCGCAGGCCACGCGGACCATATAGGCCAGTGGTGTAGCAACCAGGCGGGTGTCGGCCAAGGGGCCGGCGCGCAACACCAGATCGACCTCGCCCAGATGGCTGCCGTGCAGGTCGACGAAACTGTCGATCAGGCGCAGGCGCACGTCCAGGCCGGGGTACGCCGCGAGAAAATCGGCTATCGCCGGGGCCAGGTGCAGGCGACCGAAGGCGGCCGGGGCGTCGATGCGGATCAGCCCTTCAGGGGCGTTACTCAGCGAGACCGCTTCGGCGCGAGCCAGGCGCAGCTCTTCGATGATGCGCCGTGCGCGTTCGGCAAAGGCCTTGCCGGCGGGCGTCACGCGTACGGCGTGGGTGCTGCGCACGAACAGCCGGCTGCCGATTGCCGCTTCAAGACTGTCGATACGTCGGGCCACGGCCGAAGGAGTCAGAGGATGGCGCCTGGACGCGGCGGAAAAACTGCCGGTGTCGAGCACGTCAAGGAACAGGCTGAGCTGTTCGGTAAGGGTGTCAGGGTTCATTCAGGCTCTGCTTGTGCGAGATACGCAAAGCCATTGTGCGCTGCTGTGCGTTTCCCTACCAGCCCGCAATGGTTAGCATGTACACATTGTGTAACAGGCAGATGAGGCCCTGATGATCGAGTGGTTGCTGTATATCGTATTGGGCGCTGCATTGGGCACAGTGGGCGGGTTGTTCGGCATCGGTGGCGGTTTGATCGCAATCCCGGCGCTGGGCGTGTTGTTTGGCCTGGACCAACAGCTCGCGCAAGGCACTGCGCTGGTGATGGTGGTGCCTAACGTGTTGCTGGCGCTGTGGCGCTACAACCAGCGCAACCGCATCGAACTGCGTTATGCCTTGCCGCTGTCGCTGTGCAGTCTGCTGTTTGCCTGGTTGGGCTCGATCTGGGCGGTCGGCATCGATGCCCATTCGATGCGACTGGGCTTTGTCGGCTTTTTGCTGGCGTTGGTGGTGTGGAATCTCGCGCGGATGTTCATGCGCACCGCGCCGGCCAGCAGCCAGTTGCGTTATCCGTGGCCGTGGCTGGGTGTGCTCGGCTGTTTTGCCGGGACCATGGGCGGGCTGTTCGGGGTTGGCGGCGCGGTGGTCGCTACACCGGTCCTGACCAGTGTGTTCGGCACCACTCAGGTGGTCGCCCAGGGCCTGTCGCTGGCATTGGCAGCGCCGAGCACCTCGGTGACTTTGCTCACCTACGGCCTGCACCACAGTGTTGACTGGCAGATGGGCGCTGCCCTGGCTGTTGGCGGGCTGCTTAGCATCAGCTGGGGCGTGAAGCTCGCGCACGCCTTGCCCGAGCGCGTGCTGCGCATGATGTTCTGTGGCTTTTTGGTGGTGTGCGCCGTGTTGCTGGCCTACGAGCTGTAAGCCGGTCGCGCAGTCACTGGCTGGCAGTGACTGCACGGCAGCAGGTCAGCGACGGACCTGCTTGAGGGTTTCGGCGATGAGGAATGCCAACTCCAGCGACTGGTCGGCATTCAGCCGTGGGTCGCAGTGGGTGTGGTAGCGGTCGGACAAGCCGTCTTCGGTGATCGGACGGGCGCCGCCGATGCACTCGGTGACGTTCTGCCCGGTCATCTCGATGTGAATGCCGCCAGCATACGAACCTTCGGCCTGATGAACCTGGAAGAAATGCTTCACCTCATCGAGGATCTGCGCAAAGTCGCGGGTCTTGTAGCCACTGCTGGCCTTGATCGTGTTGGCGTGCATCGGATCGCAGCTCCACAGCACCTGGCGGCCTTCGCGCTCAACCGTGCGGATCAGCCCCGGCAGATGCGCGCCTACCTTGCCCGCGCCCATGCGCACGATCAGGTTCAGGCGGCCTGGATCGTTGCTCGGGTTGAGCACGTCGATCAGCCGAATCAACTCCTCAGGATCCATGCTCGGGCCGACCTTGACCCCGATCGGGTTGTGCACACCGCGCAGAAACTCGACATGCGCGCCATCGAGCTGACGGGTGCGGTCGCCGATCCACAACATGTGCGCTGAGCAGTCATAAAAATCGCCGGTCAGGCTGTCGCTGCGCACAAACGCCTGTTCGTAGTTCAGCAGCAGCGCTTCGTGGGCAGTGAAGAAACTGGTCTCGCGCAGCTGCGGCGCGCTGTCCAGGCCACAGGCGCGCATGAACGCCAGGGTTTCATCGATGCGGTCGGCGAGCTGGTGATACTTGTCGGCCAGCGCCGAGTTGGCGATGAAGTCGAGGTTCCACTTGTGCACCTGATGCAGGTCGGCAAAGCCGCCCTGGGCAAACGCGCGCAGCAGGTTGAGGCTGGCGGTGGACTGGTGATACGCCTGCAGCAAGCGCTCGGGGTCGGGGATGCGGCTGGGCGCGTCGAAGCCGATGCCGTTGACGATGTCGCCGCGATAAGCCGGCAAGGTCACCTGGCCGATGGTCTCGTCACCGGCCGAACGCGGTTTGGCGAACTGCCCGGCCATGCGTCCGACCTTGACCACCGGGCAACCGGCCGCAAAGGTCATGACGATGGCCATCTGCAGCAGCACCTTGAAGGTGTCGCGAATCTTCGCGGCGGAAAACTCGGCAAAGCTCTCGGCGCAATCACCGCCTTGCAGCAGAAACGCCCGGCCCTGGGTGACCTCGGCAAATTGCCGGCGCAGCTCGCGCGCTTCACCGGCAAACACCAGCGGCGGATAGCTGGCCAGGGTCTGCTCGACCTTGGCCAGGTGCGCGGCATCGGGGTAGCTCGGCTGCTGCTGGATGGGCAGGGCACGCCAGCTTTCGGGGCCCCAGGGTTGATTCATTGCGGGCTCGTTATGGGCTGTTATGGGCGATGGCTCATGGTATCAGGTGGCGGCGTGCTTGTTGCACCGCAGGCATTGACGGACAATGGCGCTTTTGTGCGCGGTGCAGGCGGGAGTGGTAATGACTAACGAGCGGGAAGAGCGGCTGCTGGCTCGGGTCGAGGATGCCTATGGCATCGTCAGCGTTTACGAGGTCGAGGATTATCGTTTTCTCGAGTTCGGTGAGGCCATCGAGCAGAGCTGCGTGTTCACCGCTGACCCGAGCTGGCTTGAGTACGACTACACCCGGGCGATGTTGATCGGCGCGCTGTGCCACGAGCTGCCCGAGAGCGCGCTGTTTCTTGGCCTGGGGGCCGGTACGCTGACCCAGGCGTGCCTGAAGTTCCTGCCGTTGGATGACGTCGAAGCCATCGAGCTGCGCCCGGATGTACCGCGGCTTGCCATGGAATACCTCGGCCTGGACGATGACCCGCGGTTGTATGTGCGCATCGGTGATGCGGTCGAGTTGCTGCCGACAGCCGAGAAGGCTGACCTGATCTTTGTCGACCTGTACACCGACCATGGGCCGGGGGTCGCGCATCTGGCCTGGAATTTCCTCGAGCAGTGTCAGCAGCAGCTTAACCCAGGCGGTTGGCTGGTGATCAACCAGTGGGCCGGCGATGACGGCAAGCCGCTGGGCGCGGCGCTGCTGCGTGGGTTGTACCACCGGCATTATTGGGAGTTGCCGGTGAAGGAAGGCAATGTCGTGGTGCTGGTGCCGGCCGAATATGATCAGGAATTGCAGATCGATGAGTTGCGCGCGCGGGCCGAGGCGCTGGCGCCGCAGTTGGGGTACAGCCTTGAGCACCTGATCAAGGCGATTCGGCCGGCTACTTGAGCCCTCTGGGGCCGCTTTGCGGCCCTTTTCGACCGGCCCGGCGCCCCGGCAAGGCCGCTCACGGTCCGCGCCGTGTCAGGGCCTACGCGGCATTTTGTGGGAGGGGGCCGCTTTGCGGCCCTTTCGCGACACAAGGCCGCTCCTACAGGGACCGCGCCGTGTCAGGGGTGATGCGGACTGGGTAGGAGCGGCCTTGTGTCGCGAAAGGGGCGCAAAGCGCCCCCAAAATTGACGTCCCACTACACTTTTCCATCCTTGCCACTCGCAAAAGCCGAACCGATTCAGCCCTGAACACCCACTCCACCACGGCCCAGAAAAAAATCTCACCGCAATAAAGGATTTCGGGTATAGTACGCGCCGGTCTTTTAGCGGGCCGCAAAATCAGGTGGTGCAAATCCTCCGAGTCCAGCTTCGGCTGCACGTCCGCTAGTCGGACCTTCTCAAGTATTTCTTTTTCAATCGTTTTCGCAAATCCCCGCCGCCAAAACTGCCTGGGTGACCTTTGGGTCTTTCAAGGCATGTGCAGTTTTGGAGCATGGGTCTTTGCGGATGCACATAGAGGCAGACCCATGACCCAGGAAACCGGCGGATTCGCCGCTCTCGGACTTAACCCGAACATTGTTGCTGCTGTAATGGCCACCGGCTATGAAGAGCCGTCCGCTATTCAGCATCAGTCGATCCCGATCATCCTCGACGGTCATGACATGATCGGCCAGGCGCAGACCGGCACCGGTAAAACCGCTGCCTTCGCTCTGCCGATCCTGAATCGCATCGATGTGAGCAAGCGCGAACCGCAAGCCCTGATCCTGGCGCCAACCCGTGAGTTGGCGCTGCAAGTTGCTACCGCATTCGAAACCTACGCCAAACAAACGCCGGGTATCAATGTAGTGGCTGTGTACGGTGGCGCCCCGATGGGCCCACAGCTGCGTGCCATTCGTAACGGCGCTCAGATCGTTGTAGCCACCCCTGGCCGCCTGTGCGACCACCTGCGCCGCGACGAGAAAGTCCTGTCGACTGTTCAGTACCTGGTACTCGACGAAGCCGACGAGATGCTCAAACTGGGCTTCATGGACGACCTCGAAGTCATCTTCGACGCCATCCCTGCGACCCGCCAGACCGTGCTGTTCTCCGCGACCCTGCCGTCGTCGATCCGCAGCATTGCCGAACGTCACCTGCGTGACCCCAAGCACGTCAAGATCCAGAGCAAGACCCAGACTGTAACCGCGATCGATCAGGCTCACCTGATGGTTCACGCTGACCAGAAGATCGCGGCTGTCCTGCGTCTGCTGGAAGTCGAAGAGTTCGATGCCCTGATCGCCTTCGTGCGCACCAAGCAAGCCACTCTGGATCTGGCCGCTGCCCTTGAAGCCAAAGGCTACAAGGCTGCTGCGCTGAACGGCGACATCGCCCAGAACCAGCGTGAGCGCGTTATCGAGTCGCTCAAGGATGGCCGTCTGGACATCGTTGTCGCTACCGACGTCGCTGCCCGTGGTCTGGACGTACCGCGCATCACCCACGTATTCAACGTGGACATGCCGTACGACCCAGAGTCCTATGTGCACCGTATCGGCCGTACTGGCCGTGCCGGTCGCGAAGGCCGTGCACTGCTGCTGGTGACTCCACGTGAGCGCCGCATGCTGCAGGTTATCGAGCGTGTGACCGGTCAGAAGGTTGCTGAAGCCCGTCTGCCTGGCCCACAAGCTGTGCTCGATGCGCGCATCAAGAAGCTGACCGCAAGCCTGGCGCCACTGGTAGCCGAAGCAGAAGCCACCCACGGCGACCTGTTCGACCGCCTGACCGCTTCGCTGGAATGCACCCCGCGCGCTCTGGCTTCGGCCCTGCTGAGCAAAGCCACCAACGGTCAGCCGCTGGACCTGGCTTCGGTTGAGCGCGAGCAGCCGTTGGTACCAACCGGTGCCCCGCGTGGCGAGCGTACCGAGCGTAGCGACCGCCCTGATCGTGGCGAGCGCAGCAGCAGCGATCGTGGTGACCGTGAGCGCCGTGCGCCAATGCCACTGGCCGAAGGCCGTGTGCGTTGCCGTACCGCTCTGGGCGCTCGTGACGGCATTGCCGCCAAGAACCTGCTCGG
Source organism: Pseudomonas shirazensis (assembly GCF_050496565.1). GTDB lineage: Bacteria > Pseudomonadota > Gammaproteobacteria > Pseudomonadales > Pseudomonadaceae > Aquipseudomonas > Aquipseudomonas shirazensis_A. The sequence goes on along the minus strand of NZ_JBNWAE010000017.1, from coordinate 1,779 downwards.
CGCGATCCTCAACGAAGGCGGCCTGGCCCGCGATGCTATCGGCCGTATCCAGGTACGCGACAGCTTCAGCCTGGTCGAGCTGCCGGAAGATGGTCTGGAGCGTCTGCTGACCAAGCTCAAGGACACCCGCGTAGCCGGTAAGCAGCTCAAGCTGCGCCGCTATCGCGAGGATTGATCCTGGCGCACTAAAAAAATCCCCGATTGATTCGGGGATTTTTTTTGCCTGAAAAACGCCCAGACTCAATCGAAGCGGTAGATGTCCATGCCCAGCGCGCCGAGGGTGAAGCCTTGATGGACCACGCCAAAGCGCGCCCCTGCACCCATCGCGAAAAACAACGGCAGCAGATGCTCGTCGCTCGGGTGGTTACGCACCGCATGCGGTGCCTGGCGCCGGTAGTCGAGCAGGGCAGGGCGGTCATCCGCCTCCAGCCTGGCCACGACCCAGTCGCGAAACGCCAGCGCCCAGGGCTCTACAGCATCTGGCCCAGCGTGCCAGTCCAGCTCGCCGAGGTTATGGGTAATGCTGCCTGAGCCGATCAGCAGGATGTCATCTGCGCGCAACGCGGCAAGTGCCTGGCCGACGCGCAGTTGCAGCTCAGGCCCGGCTTGGCTGGGCAGCGACACCTGGACTACGGGAATATCGGCCTCGCGGTACATCAGCGACAGTGGTACCCAGGCGCCATGGTCGAACGGCCGCTGGTCATCAAGCCGCGCGGGCAGGCCGGCAGCGCTCAGTTGCTGGCTGATCTGACTGGCCAGCTCGGGCGCACCCGGTGCTGGGTATTCAACGGCATATAGCGCAGGCGGGAAGCCGCCGAAGTCGTGCCAGGTCGCGGGTTGCGGGTTGCTCATGACCAGCAGCTCGCGGCTTTCCCAATGGGCTGAGACCAGGACGATGGCTTTGGGTCGAGGCAGCTCGCGGGCCAGCCCGGCCAGGGCCGGCCCGCTGGCGCCAGGTTGCAGGGCCAGCATCGGCGAACCGTGGGAGATAAACAGGCTGGGCAACATGATGGCGCTCCTGAAGACTAAGATGAGGCCATCTTCAAGCAGATTCAGATCGACTTCCAATATAAGTTGTTGCAGTGACTGATCGAAAAACCAGGAGGAAGCATGCAGGCTGCGTTTTGGCACAAGAAGTGGGCAGACAACCAGATCGGTTTTCACCAGAGGCAGGTAAATCCCTATTTGCAGGCGCACTGGTCGGCCCTGCAACTGGCGCCTGGTAGCCGGGTACTGGTGCCGCTGTGTGGCAAGAGCCTGGATTTGCTCTGGCTCGCCGGGCAGGGCCATCAGGTGCGTGGGGTGGAGTTGTCCGCTCAGGCCATCGAGGCGTTTTTTGCCGGCAACGGGCTGCAGCCAGAGGTGTCCCGCCAGGGCCAGTTCGAGGTCTGGCGCAGCGGCGAAATCGAGCTTTGGTGTGGCGATATCTTCGACTTGCAGGCGGCTGACCTAGCTGAGTGCGCTGGGCTGTATGACCGTGCGGCACTGATTGCCTTGCCACAGGAAATGCGCAGCAGCTATCTGCAGTTGCTTGGCAAAGGCTTGCCAGCTGGCGCCCAAGGCCTGCTGGTGACCCTTGAATACGATCAGGCGCGCATCGACGGTCCGCCGTTTTCAGTGGCTGAGCATGAAGTGCAGGAAGGCTATGCAGGTTGGCAGGTCGAGGCGCTGGAGACTCAGCAGATCATTGCCGAAAGCCCTAAATACAGTCAGGCCGGCGTGAGCAGCTTGTTGGAGAGGGTGTATCACTTGCACCGCTGAAGCGGCCTGAAACGCACC
>NZ_JBNWAE010000016.1:0-117799 GCF_050496565.1 Pseudomonas shirazensis | reverse complement strand
GGTGCCTGTCAAGCGTTTATTTCGAAGTATTTTGCGAGAAACTCGTTCAACTTCAAACACTTGACTCGCTTGCGATCTCTCGTAGCGGGAGGCGAATTCTACAGCGTTTCAACCTGCTGTCAACTGCCTTTTTCACCGCTGACGATCTTTCGATCGAAGCCCTTGCAGCACTTCTTAAACTTCTAACTCGTTGAATCTCAAGGAGTTTTCCGTTCCAACTACGCTGGAAGTGGGGCGCATTATAAGCGCTTACAGAAGCCCGTCAACCGTTATTTCGTAATTGCATAACATTAAGCAAAAGCGGCCCTACGGGCCTACAAAGCACAAACGAAACGGGGAGGCCCAAGGGCCTCCCCGCTCATACCGTGCCCCAGTTACAAGCTAGGGAAGGCAAACTGCGATGCTTCATGACTCTTGCGCTGCGGCCAGCGCTGAGTAATGGCTTTACGACGGGTATAGAAGCGCACACCGTCCGGGCCATAGGCATGCAAGTCGCCAAACAGCGAACGCTTCCAGCCACCGAAGCTGTGGTAGGCCACAGGTACAGGCAGCGGCACGTTGACACCGACCATGCCCACTTCGATCTCGTCGCAGAACAGCCGCGCCGCTTCGCCGTCACGGGTAAAGATGCAGGTGCCGTTACCATACTCGTGATCATTGATCAGCTGCATGGCCTGCTCCAGGCTGTCGACGCGCACTACACACAGCACCGGGCCAAAGATCTCTTCTTTATAGATGCGCATTTCTGGCGAGACATTGTCGAACAGCGTGCCGCCAACAAAGTAGCCATCCTCACAGCCCGGCACACGCAGGTCGCGGCCATCGACCACCAGCTTGGCGCCCGAAGCAACACCATCATCTATATAGCCAAGCACCTTGTCGCGCGCAGCAGCCGTTACCAGCGGCCCCATGTCCAGGCCACACGATGTACCCGCACCGATCTTCAGCGCGCGGATCTGCGGTTCAAGCTTGGCGATCAACGCATCAGCGGCCTGGTCACCTACGCATACTGCGACGGAAATGGCCATGCAACGCTCGCCGCAAGAACCGTACGCCGCGCCCATCAGCGCGCTTACAGCGTTATCCAGGTCGGCATCCGGCATCACTACCGCGTGGTTCTTGGCGCCGCCCAGTGCCTGTACACGCTTGCCGCGCTTGGTGCCTTCGGCATAGATATATTCGGCAATCGGCGTCGAGCCAACAAAGCTCAGGGCTTTCACCTCTGGCGCTTCGATCAACGCATCGACCGCTTCCTTGTCACCGTGGACCACGTTGAGGATGCCCTTGGGCAGGCCGGCTTCGATCAGCAGCTGGGCGATATACAGCGTCGAGCTTGGATCACGCTCGGACGGCTTGAGGATAAACGCGTTGCCACAGGCGATTGCCAGCGGATACATCCACAGCGGAACCATCGCCGGGAAGTTGAACGGAGTAATACCGGCAACCACGCCCAAAGGCTGGAAGTCCGACCAGGCATCGATGTTCGGGCCAACATTGCGGCTGTACTCGCCTTTGAGCACTTCCGGAGCGGCGCAAGCGAACTCGACGTTCTCGATACCGCGCTTGAGTTCGCCGGCAGCGTCTTCCAGGGTCTTGCCATGCTCTTCGCTGATCATCTGGGCAATCTTGGCTTCATTCTGCTCAAGCAGTTGCTTGAAGCGGAACATGACCTGGGCGCGCTTGGCCGGCGGCGTGTTGCGCCAGGCCGGGAAGGCGGCCTTGGCCGAATCGATCGCGTCTTGCACGGTGGCGCGGCTGGCCAGTTCGACCTTGCGTATGGCCTGACCGGTAGACGGGTTGAAGACATCGGCGGTGCGCTCGCCCTTGGAAACCAGTTCGCCGTTGATCAGGTGCTGAACAATGCTCATGCATAACTCCAGAAACAGGAAGGAAGGATCAGGCGTGCCCGTGCACGCCTGCCGTCAAAATCAGGCAGATCAATCGATCTGATTGAGGGTCTCGCCCACCGCGTCGAACAGGCGGTCGAGCTCCTGCGGCTGGGTATTGAACGTCGGGCCGAACTGCAGGGTGTCGCCGCCGTAGCGCACGTAGAAGCCTTTTTGCCACAGCTTCATCGCCACTTCGTAAGGACGCACGATGGCATCGCCATCACGCGCCGCGATCTGGATCGCGCCGGCCAGGCCGTAGTTGCGGATGTCGACGATATTCTTGGTGCCTTTGACGCCGTGCAGCAGGTTCTCGAAGTGCGGCGCCAGCTCGGCGGCCGACTGCACCAGGTTTTCTTTTTGCAGCAGGTCCAGCGCCGCGATGCCGGCAGCGCACGCCACCGGGTGCGCCGAGTAGGTATAACCGTGGGGGAATTCCACAGCGTACTCAGGCGTCGGTTGATTCATGAAGGTGTGGTAGATCTCGCTGCTGGCAACCACTGCGCCGAGCGGGATGGCACCGTTGGTGACCTGCTTGGCGATGCACATCAGGTCCGGGGTGACGCCGAACGCTTCAGCACCGGTCATGGCGCCCATGCGGCCGAAGCCGGTGATCACTTCGTCGAAGATCAGCAGAATATTGTGCTGGGTGCAGATTTCACGCAGGCGCTTGAGGTAGCCCTTCGGCGGCGGCAATACACCCGCCGAGCCAGCCAGCGGCTCGACGATCACCGCAGCGATGTTGGAGGCATCGTGCAGCTCGATCAGCTTGAGCATCTCCTCGGCCAGGGCAATACCGCCCTCCTCCGGCAAGCCCTTGGTAAAGGCGTTGACCGGCAGCACGGTGTGCGGCAAGTGGTCGACATCAAGCAGTTGGCCGAACATCTTGCGGTTGCCGTTGACGCCACCCAGGCTGGTACCGGCGATGTTCACCCCGTGATAGCCACGGGCGCGGCCGATCATCTTGGTCTTGGTCGCCTGACCTTTCAGGCGCCAGTAGGCACGCACCATCTTCAGCGCAGTATCGGCGCACTCGGAACCGGAGTTGGTGAAGAACACGTGGTTCAGATCACCCGGGGTCAGCTGAGTAATCTTTTCAGCCAACTGGAACGACAGCGGATGGCCATACTGGAACGCTGGCGAGTAATCGAGCACACCAACCTGGCGCGCGACCGCTTCGCTGATCTCCTTGCGGGTATGCCCGGCACCGCAGGTCCACAGCCCGGACAGCGCATCGAAAATGCGCCGGCCCTTGTCGTCGACCAGATAGTTGCCATCGGCGGCAACGATCAGGCGCGGATCGCGCTGGAAATTACGGTTGGCGGTGTACGGCATCCAGTGCGCGTCCAGCTTGAGCTGGCTGGCGATACCGGAAGGCGCGGTTTCGGGCATGTTCATCGGGCGGTTCCTCGGCAAACGAATAGGCAACGATGGATGTTGTTGCAGCTAAATTGGCACGGCGATAAAGTCTGGAAAAGCCTACTTTTCAAATCTTCAGTTAGCAGTGGACTAAACTAATGAGCCGACGCCCCGATCCACTTGCGCAAGTCAGCGACTTTGACATCCGCCTGCTCAAGATCTACCGCAGCGTAGTCGAGTGCGGCGGTTTCTCGGCAGCGGAGAACGTACTGGGCATCGGCCGCTCGGCCATCAGCCAGCAAATGAGCGATCTTGAGCAGCGCCTCGGCCTGCGCCTGTGCCAACGCGGTCGCGCCGGTTTTTCTCTGACCGAAGAAGGCCGCGACGTGTACCACTCGGCGCTGCAACTGCTGAGCGCCATCGAGACCTTTCGCACCGAGGTCAACGGCCTGCATCAACACCTGCGCGGCGAGCTCAATATCGGCCTGACCGACAACCTGGTGACCCTGCCGCACATGCGCATCACCCATGCCCTGGCCGAGCTCAAGGACCGCGGCCCGGACGTGCACATCCAGATCCGCATGATCGCCCCCAGCCAGGTCGAGCAAGGCGTACTTGATGGCAGCCTGCATGTTGGCGTGGTGCCGCAAGCCAGCCCGCTGTCGGGCCTGGAGTACCAGCCGCTGTACAGCGAGCGGTCGTTGCTCTACTGCGCCGTTGGCCATCCGCTGTTCTATGCCGACGACCACAAGATCGACGACGAGCGGCTCAACAGCCAGGATGCTATCGCGCCGACCTTCCGCCTGCCCGGTGAAATCCAGGCCCAGTATCAGGCGCTTCACTGCACGGCGAGCGCGTCGGATCGCGAGGGCATGGCGTTCTTGATCCTGACTGGCCGCTACATCGGCTATCTACCAGACCACTACGCCAGCACCTGGGTGCAACAAGGCCGCCTGCGCGCTCTCAAACCTGCGCAGCGCCATTACGACCTGAGCCTGAACTGGGTGACACGCAAAGGCCGGCGGCCAAACCTGGTACTGGAAAGCTTCCTTGAAAGCCTCGCCGCCACACGCTAAAGGCTTGTCACTTCGGCACAGGCAGGTAATCTGTCGAACAATCCTGTTGCCTCAGCCCGTTCGGAACCGTCCATGACCCTAGAAGTCCCAGCGCATCGCCTCTCCGCCTCGGGCAAGCCCGCCGGCCGCATCCGCCAGAAGAACGAACAGGCGATTATCCAGGCGGCCGAGGACGAGTTTGCCCGCCACGGTTTCAAGGGCACCAGCATGAACACCATCGCCCTCAAGGCCGGCTTGCCCAAAGCCAATCTGCACTACTACTTCACCAACAAGCTCGGCCTGTATATCGCCGTACTGAGCAACATCATCGAGCTGTGGGACAGCACCTTCAACGCCCTGAGCGTTGACGATGATCCAGGCCAGGCGCTGAGCCAGTACCTGCGTACCAAGATGGAGTTCTCGCGGCGCAACCCGCAGGCCTCGCGGATCTTCGCCATGGAAGTGATCAGCGGTGGCCAGTGTCTGACTGAATATTTCAGTGCCGATTACCGTGAATGGTTCCGCGGCCGTGCCGCCGTGTTCCAGGCCTGGATCGACGCCGGCAAGATGGACCCGGTCGACCCGGTGCACTTGATCTTCCTGCTCTGGGGCAGCACCCAGCACTACGCCGACTTCTCCACTCAGATCTGCCAGGTCACCGGCCGCAGCCGCCTGACCAAGCAAGACATGGAAGACGCCAGCAACAATCTTATCCACATCATTCTCAAAGGTTGCGGCATCCAACTGCCTGCCTGACCCGGACTTATGCCATCTACCCTGCTCGACCTCTGCGAGTTTCGCGAAGAAATCCGCAAGAGCCGCTTCATCACCCTCGCCGGCCCGATCAACAGCCCTGCCGAAGCGCAGAGCTTCATCGAGCGCCACAGCGATCTCGCCGCCACCCACAACTGCTGGGCCTGGAAAATCGGCGGGCAATACCGCAGCAATGACGACGGCGAACCCGGCGGCACTGCGGGCCGGCCGATCCTCGCCGCGATCGAGGCGCAGGACTGCGATCAGGTGGTGGTACTGGTGATCCGCTGGTACGGCGGTATCCAGTTAGGCACCGGCGGCCTCGCCCGGGCCTATGGCGGCGGCGCCAACAAATGCCTGCAACAGGCGCCCAAGCGCCTGCTGGTGCAGCGCAGCGTATACACCTGCAGCTGTAGTTTCAGCGAATTGGCCTTGGTCAAACTGCGCCTGGCTGAGGTTGACGGGTTGGTCGTGGATGAACAGTTCACCGCCAATGGCGTGGACCTGAAACTTGCATTTGGCCCTGCCCATCTGCCAGCACTGCAGCAGCAACTGGCCGACCTGAGCCGCGGCAGAATTATCCTCAGCGCGTGACCGGCTAAACGTGCGTGACCTGCTGAAACTGTAGGAGCGGCCTTGTGTCGCGAAAGGCCAGCGCAGCCGGCCCGGCAATATTGGCTGCGAAGCTGAGAATTTGGCGCCGCTACGCAGCCCTTTCGCGACACAAGGCCGCTCCTACAGGGACCGCGTGATTGCCCACAAGTACTGTGGGCCTGCCTGTGGATAAGCTTGGGGCAGTCCGATCCAGGCCACGAATTACAAGGCGCTCAGAGCATTGATCATATTTTGATCACAGTTTGTGTCATAGCGCTGAAAAGCACCGCATTACAGTAAGTTATCCCCAGCCTGCGATGAAAATTTGGCCTCCAGCAGGCAAGACCTGCCCCGCCCGCTTGCGCACAAATACTGTGGAGCAGCCTGTGGATAAACCGTTAGCCACTGGCTCGGGCCCTGACGGCGCAAGGCCCGCAGCCTGCTGATCATTTTTTGCACAACCGTGCATCGGCTGCCACACGCTGGCAAACTGCAGCGACTACGCTGGCAGCTCTGGTGATGGCTGCCCCAGCACGCGCTACCTCTGAAGGAGTACAGGAATGACCGCAACCAAGACCGCCCTGATCATTGGCGCCTCGCGAGGCCTGGGCCTTGGCCTGGTGCAGCGCCTGCACGAAGATGGCTGGAAGGTAATCGCCACCGTACGCGACAAGGCCAACCCGGGCGACCTGGGCAGCATCGTCGGTGTGCACATCGAAACCCTCGAGATCAACAACACCGCCCAACTCGACAGCCTCAAGCAGCGCCTGCACGGCGAGACGCTGGACCTGCTGTTCGTCAACGCCGGGGTCATGGGGCCGCTGCCGCAGGATCTGGAAGCGGTCAGCGAAAACGACATCGGCGCCTTGTTCATGACCAATGCCGTGGCACCGATCCGCATCGCCCGCCGCCTGGCCGGGCAACTGCGCGAAGGCAGCGGCGTGCTGGCCTTCATGAGTTCGGTACTGGGCAGCGTGAGCATCCCTGATGGCGGCGAGATTCCGTTGTACAAGGCCAGCAAGGCCGCCTTGAACTCGATGATCAACAGCTACGTCGGCGAACTGCAGCGCCCCGACCTCGCCGTGCTGGCCATGCACCCTGGCTGGGTAAAAACTGCAATGGGCGGCGAAAACGCCGAAATCGACGTGTTCACCAGCACCAGCGGCATGCTCAAGCAGATCAAGGCGCACAGCGGCAATGGCGGCCTGCGCTTCATCAATTACAAGGGCGAACCACTGGTCTGGTGAATTGAAAGCTGCGGGGCGAGGCAGTAGACTCGACGCCTCGCCCCCGCGGCGAACCTGGATCAGCAGACAGGGCAAAACTGAGCTGGCTTACCTGAACCCACTTTCAGAGGAGCCGGCACCATGCCTGCGACCCGTACCTGGTTGAAATCCCCCCTTGCCATCTTCACCGCCAACGACAGCGACGCGCGCGGCGGGCTGGTTATCGAAGACGGCAAAATCGTGCAACTGCTCGCCCTTGGCGAAAGCCCTAGCGCACCCTGCGATCAGGTGTTCGACGCCCGCGAGCACGTGCTCCTGCCTGGCCTGATCAACACCCATCATCACTTCTATCAAACCCTGACCCGCGCCTGGGCGCCGGTGGTCAACCAGCCGCTGTTCCCCTGGCTCAAGACCTTGTACCCAGTCTGGGCACGCCTGACTCCAGCCAAGCTCGAGCTGGCCAGCAAGGTGGCCCTGGCCGAGCTGCTGCTGTCGGGCTGCACCACCGCCGCCGACCACCACTACCTGTTCCCCCAGGGCCTGGACAACGCCATCGATGTACAAGTCGAAGCCGTACGCGGGCTGGGCATGCGCGCGATGCTGACCCGCGGCTCGATGAGCCTGGGCGAAGACGACGGCGGCCTGCCGCCACAGCAGACCGTGCAACAGGGGGAGGTGATCCTGGCCGACAGCCAGCGACTTATCCACAGCTACCACGAACGTGGCGAAGGTGCGCAGATCCAGATCGCCCTGGCGCCCTGCTCACCGTTCTCGGTAACCCCGCAAATCATGCGCGCCAGTGCCGAATTGGCCGCAGAGCTGGACGTGCGCCTGCACACCCACCTGGCCGAAACCCTCGATGAAGAGGAGTTCTGCCTGCAGCGCTTTGGCCTGCGCACTGTGGATTACCTGGACAGCGTCGGCTGGCTGGGCCCGCGTACCTGGCTGGCGCACGGCATTCACTTCAACCCCGACGAAATCGCCCGCCTCGGCGCTGCCGGTACCGGCATCTGCCATTGCCCAAGCTCGAACATGCGTCTTGCTTCGGGGATTGCACCCACGGTGGATCTGGAAGCTGCCGGCGCCACGGTTGGCCTCGGCGTCGATGGCTCGGCCTCCAACGATGCCTCGAACATGATCCTCGAGGCGCGTCAGGCGCTGTATCTGCAACGGCTGCGCTATGGCGCCGAACAGATCACCCCGGAGCGGGCCCTGGGCTGGGCCACCCGTGGCTCGGCGCACTTGCTGGGGCGCAGCGACATTGGCCAGTTGGCGGTTGGCAAACAGGCCGATCTGGCCCTGTTCAAGCTCGATGAGCTGCGCTTCTCGGGCAGCCACGATCCGCTGTCGGCCCTGCTGCTGTGCGGCGCCGACCGTGCCGACCGGGTCATGATCGGCGGCAAATGGCGCGTGATTGACGGCCAGATCGAAGGCCTCGACGTCAAAGGCCTGATCGCCGACCACCGCCAGGCCGCAGCGCAACTGATCGCCGGTTGATATCTACAGGGCCAGGCCGGGCGCATTGCCCGGCCTGGCCCTGTAGAATGGCGGCAACCGTTCCTGATCGAGATCACACACATGTACGACTGGCTGAACGCCTTGCCCAAGGCGGAACTGCATATGCACCTGGAAGGCTCGCTCGAGCCCGAGCTGCTGTTCGCCCTGGCCGAACGCAACAAGATCGCCCTGCCCTGGGCGGATGTAGAAACCCTGCGCGGCGCCTATGCCTTCAACAACCTGCAGGAGTTTCTCGACCTCTATTACCAGGGCGCCGATGTCCTGCGTACCGAGCAGGACTTCTACGACCTGACCTGGGCCTACCTGCAACGCTGCAAGGCGCAGAACGTTATCCACACCGAACCGTTCTTCGACCCGCAGACCCACACCGACCGGGGCATCCCCTTCGAAGTGGTCATGGCCGGCCTGAGCAAAGCACTGAAGGATGGCCGTGAACAACTTGGCATCAGCAGCGGGCTGATCCTCAGCTTCCTGCGCCACCTCAGTGAAGAAGAAGCGCAAAAAACCCTCGACCAAGCGCTGCCGTTCCGCGATGCATTCATTGCCGTGGGCCTCGACAGCTCGGAGAAAGGCCACCCGCCGAGCAAGTTCCAGCGCGTCTTCGAACGCGCCCGCAGCGAAGGCTTCGAAGCCGTCGCCCACGCCGGCGAAGAAGGCCCGCCCGAGTACATCTGGGAAGCCCTCGACCTGCTCAAGATCAAGCGCATCGACCATGGCGTACGCGCCATCGAAGATGAACGGCTGATGCAGCGCATCATCGATGAGCAGATCCCGCTTACGGTGTGCCCGCTGTCCAATACCAAACTCTGTGTATTCGAACACATGGGCCAGCACAACATCCTCGAGATGCTCGAGCGTGGCGTCAAAGTCACGGTCAACTCCGACGACCCAGCCTACTTCGGCGGTTATGTCACCGAGAACTTCCACGCGCTGCACACCCACCTGGGCATGACCGAAGATCAAGCCCGACGCCTGGCGCAGAACAGCCTGGACGCTCGCCTGGCCTGACCGGCAACGGTTGCCGCCAGCTCAACCCACCAGCAAGGACGGCTCTGCGCGAGCGATACGGTTGATCTGCTGGATACCCAGCGGTGAAATCTGCAGCCCGCGCGCACCGTCCTGTTCCTGCAGCCAGCCAGACTGCAGGAACAACGTCAGCAAGGCCTGCCCCAGGCTGCCGCCCAAATGCGGCCCCTGATCGCTCCACTCATTGCAGTGACAAATCACACAGTTGCTCAGTGGCCGCTGGGCCAAAGCCTCGATATACACGCCGACATTGGCCAACTGCGTGCGGCCTGCAAAACTCACCCGCAGCTCACCGTCGTACCCTTCCAGCCAGCCGGCAGTGACCATTCGTTGCAGCAATTCAGCCGCCAGCTCACCGCCCATATGCCCATTGCACAGGCGCGCACGGCGCATCGACAGCGGCACCTGCAGCGGTTTGACCTGGGTTACCCGCGGGCGCAACTCATTCAGATGCAGGCTGGCCAACGCCTCGACCGCCGCCCCCACAGCAGGCGTCGCCAGACGGAAATAGCGTTTGCGCCCACGGGCTTCCAGCCGCAGCAAGCCTGCCGAGGAGAGCAGGGACAAGTGCGCACACGCTGAAGACGAACTCACGCCGGTCATCACCGCCAGCTCGTCGGCGGGGCGGGGCGTGCCATCGATCAACGCCCATAACATGGCGCTGCGCTTGGGATCGGCCATCAGGCTGGCGATCTGGCTGATACTGCTGACTGCTTTCATAAGGTAACTCCCTGCTGAATCATGTCTGGGTCCATTGGCCAAACACGCCAGCGCGCCGACCTGCTCATGGTCTTGGCATAGCATTCCCTGGCAGGGAAGTCCCTCTCGCTGGCGCTGGCTGCTGGGGCCAGTATAAGCCGGGCAAAGTCCCGCGATAGCGCTTCCCGGTTCCTCTACAGACGGGATAGGGCGGTGGGTGGGGCGACCCTCGACGCATTCACCAGCAGTCCAGTCCTGGCCAGCCAGATCCACCCAGCAGGGTCGGGCCAGTCTGGCCAAGGCCACAAGCGCCCTTAACGCGAGCTGAAAAGAGAAATATCCTCAGACGCTGCCGACAGCGCCTTTCCGCAAATATGGCAAACAAAAGCGAAGGATCCACTGTGGTTGCGCGTCAGCACAACTAGACACGACTTGTGGGAAAGGTCTACAGGCGACCATCAGTCCGGAGCGACCCAAGGTTTGGTGGCACCTGGGGGCAGCAGCGCTAGACTGAACCGACACCTGTTCTGAGGAGGTATGCGATGAAGATCGTCGTCAGTACATCTGAGCGTCACCCCAACTGCCCCTGGCAGGTTCGGCTCGACCAGCACGTGGTGAGCTTTCGCAGTGAGAGTGAAGCGCGGGCCTTTGTCGCAACATTGCGCAAGCGCCTGCAGGCCCCGCACTCGTTCAGCCTTGACGCCTGGCCTGCAAGCGCCGAGTCAGCGTCGCAACACTGACCACCAGAGCCCCGCACAAGCTGATGACCATGGCCATCGGCACCGCACTGCCATCGTGCAACAAGCTGACCAGCGCCGCCGCGCCTGCGGCGACGCTGAACTGCAGGCAGCCCATCAATGCCGACGCGCTGCCTGCGCGGTTGCCCTGACCACTCATGGCCAGTGCCGAGGCGTTGGGGATGATGCAGCCCAGGCTGGCAATACACACGAACAACGGCAGTAACAGTGGCCACAGCTGCGTTGGTTGCAACGCTGCCACGCCGAGCAGGGTCAGCGCCGCCGCCAGGTACAGCCACACCGCTCGCCCAAGCAATACTGACGGGCCGCGCTTGGCCAACAACCGTGCATTGACCTGAGCAACAAGAATGAAACCCGCCGCGTTGGCACCGAACAGCCAGCCGTAATGCTCTGCCGGTACCCCATACAGCTTGATGAACACGAACGGCGAGCCAGCAATGTAGGCAAACATGCCTGCAATGGCGGTGCCGCCGGTCAACGCGTGGCCGATGAATACTCGGTCAGTAAACAGCCGCAGGTACTGACGAAACGCCCCCGACAGCGGCTGGCGCGGCATGTCCGCCGGCATGCTCTCGGGCAAGCCGAAGCTGATCGCCAGCAGGCAGCCTGCGCTGAACAGGCTCAAGGCCAGGAAGATCGACTGCCAGCCCGCGAGATTGACCAATACGCCGCCCAGCATCGGCGCAAGAATTGGCGCCAGGCCCATCACCAGCATCAACTGCGAGAAGACCTTGGCCGAGGCAACCGGGTCGCACTTGTCACTGACAATCGCCCGTGCCAGCACCATCCCGGCGCAGCCACCCAAGGCCTGGACGAAGCGCGCGACAATCAAGGTATCGAGGTTGGGCGCATAAGCGCAGGCCAGTGAGGCCAGGGTGAACAAGGTCACCCCGAACAGCAGCGGGATGCGCCGACCAAAGCGATCGGCTACCGGGCCATAGGCCAGCTGGCCCAGCGACAGGCCAAGAAAATACGCAGCCAGAGTGGTCTGGATGTGTTTTTCGTCGGTCAGAAACGCCTGGGCCATGGCCGGAAACGCAGGCAGGTAAAAGTCGATCGCCAGCGGCCCGAACGCACTCAAGGCGCCGAGAATCAGCACGTAACGCAGGTTCATCAGGAATCCATTAGCAGGCTAAGCAAGCTGCCAAGTCTACCTGCAAAGGCGGATTCTGGCGAAAACCTTTGTGACAATTCCCTGCCCAGACGCGGCACCGGTGACACTCAGCTGCAAACTCGATCATCGGCACCGCAACACGCCAGCGTCGTCAGGCCGGCTGCGCCTCGTAACCTTCCAAACGGATGGCGGCAAGAATCTGTTCGCTGGACAACTGGCTGTCGACAGTCACTTGCTTGGCAGCCAGATCCACCTTCACCTCGGCCTTGGCATCCTGCCCCTGCACCGCCGAAGTTACTGCTTTGACACAGTGGCCACAGGTCATGCCTTGTACATTGAATACTTGCATTGGTGAGTCTCCTTTGTGGGTTTGCCACAGTTTCAAGCTTGCCATCGGGTCAAGGTCAAGTTCTGCCGCCATCGGCCGGACTGGCAATCCGCGCCTGGCTCAGCCAAGCTGCGCCTTTGACGGTTTATCAAGCAGGAGATTGTTCATGATCAGGCCAGCATTGAGCCTTGTCGGCTTGCTCGCCGCGTTGACCGTGGTGCCTGCGGCCAGCGCCGCTGGCAACTCGGACTACAGCGTGCTGATTATTTCGCGCGAGCGGCTCGAGGTGGCGACCACCTGCGAGATCGGCGTTTACCTCAATGACCAGCTGTCCGGGCGCGTGTTCCAGGAACAGTCGACCTCGTTCAACCTGCCGCCCGGCCCGGTGGATATCCGCTTGCGCCTGTTGCCGGGACAAGCCCCGGGTTGCAACCCCGGCCTGGAGAACCAGCACAATCAGCGCCTGAACCTGCAGGCCGGACAGATCAACAAATACCGCATCGCCATGGACCACAGCGGCCTGCACCTGACCCGAGCCAGCCTGGACTATTGACCTTGACCCTGTGGCAGGGTTGATGCTGCAGGCCTGTCCAAGGAGGCGAGCCATGTCTGCATCCACTGTTTTTGACCTGCCCATCAGCGGCATGACCTGCGCCAGCTGCGCCGGACGTGTCGAGCGCGCCCTGCGCAAGGTGCCCGGCGCGGCGCAGGTTAGCGTCAACCTGGCGACCGAGACCGCCCGTGTCGAAGCTCCAGCGCAAGCCCTGCCTGCGCTGGTCGAGGCTGTACGTCAGGCCGGCTACGAAGCATCCATGCCGGATGCCGCTGCGCCCGACCCTGATGATGCCCAGCGCCATTTGCGCAATGAGCGCCTGGCCGTAGCCGCTGCAGTGCTGCTGGCGCTGCCACTGGTATTGCCGATGCTCCTGCAGCCGTTCGGCATACACTGGATGCTGCCGGCCTGGGTGCAGTTCGCCTTGGCTACGCCGGTGCAGTTCATCCTCGGCGCACGTTTTTATAAAGCGGCCTGGAAAGCCGTGCGCGCAGCCGCCGGCAACATGGACCTGTTGGTAGCGCTCGGCACAAGCGCCGGTTACGGCCTGAGCCTGTACCAATGGGCAACGGCCCCTGCCGGCGTCGAGCCGCACCTGTACTTCGAGGCCTCGGCAGTTGTCATCGCCCTGGTGCTGCTCGGCAAATACCTCGAAAGCCGTGCCAAGCGCCAGACCGCCAGCGCCATCCGCGCCCTCGAGGCGCTGCGCCCGGAGCGTGCCCTGCGCGTGCTCGATGGGCGTGAGGAGGACGTGCCGATCAGCCAACTGCGCCTGCACGATCTGGTCCGGGTCAAACCCGGCGAGCGCTTTCCGGTCGACGGCGAAGTCATCGAAGGCAGCAGCCACGCAGACGAGGCGCTGATCAGCGGCGAGAGCCTGCCGGTACCCAAGCACCCCGGCGACCCGGTCACCGGCGGCGCCATCAATGGCGAAGGCCAACTGCTGGTACGCACCCTGGCACTGGGCACCGAAACGGTCTTGGCGCGGATCATTCGCCTGGTCGAGGATGCCCAGGCAGCCAAGGCGCCGATTCAGAAACTGGTCGACCGGGTCAGCCAGGTGTTCGTCCCGGCGGTGCTGGTGATCGCCCTGATCACCCTGCTCGGCTGGTGCTGGTATGGCGCGCCGCTGGAAACCGCGCTGATCAACGCCGTCGCCGTACTGGTCATCGCCTGCCCGTGCGCGCTCGGTCTGGCGACGCCTGCAGCGATCATGGCCGGCACTGGCGTGGCCGCCCGCCACGGTATTCTGATCAAGGATGCCGAAGCGCTGGAGCGCGCCCATGCCGTCAACCGCGTGGTGTTCGACAAGACCGGCACGCTGACCTCAGGCAGCCCGCGCATCGTCCACAGTCAGGCCGCCGTTGCCGATGAAGCGCAATTGTTGCGCCTGGCCGGGGCACTGCAACGAGGCAGTGAGCACCCGCTGGCCAAAGCGGTGCTCAGCGCCTGCAGCGAACAAGGCCTGGACGTGCCACCCGTCAGCGACAGCCAGTCTCTGACCGGGCGCGGCATCGCCGGCGTGGTCGAGCAACGCCAGTTGGCCCTCGGCAACCGGCGCTTGCTCGAGGACAGCCAGTTGCAACCCGGCGAGCTTGCAGACAAAGCGCACGCCTGGGAAGCCGAAGGCCGCACCCTGTCGTGGCTGATCGAACAGGCACCGCAGCCGCAGGTGCTCGGTCTGCTGGCCTTTGGCGACAGCCTCAAACCCGGTGCCGCAGAGGCCGTCCACAGCCTGCGCGCGCGCGGCGTCAGCAGCCACCTGCTGACCGGCGACAACCGCGGCAGTGCCAAGGTGGTCGGCGACGCGCTGGGCATCGAGGATGTCTACGCTGAAGTACTGCCGGCCGACAAAGCCGCTACCGTGACCACGCTAAAACGCGACGGCGTGGTGGCGATGGTCGGTGACGGCATCAACGATGCCCCGGCCCTGGCCGCCGCCGACATCGGCATCGCCATGGGCGGTGGCACCGATGTGGCCATGCAGGCCGCCGGCATTACCTTGATGCGCGGTGACCCACGGCTAGTGCCGGCAGCCCTGGAAATCAGCCGCAAGACCTACGCCAAGATCCGCCAGAATCTATTCTGGGCGTTTATCTACAACCTGGTCGGCATCCCGCTGGCCGCGTTCGGCCTGCTCAATCCAGTGCTGGCAGGCGCGGCCATGGCCTTGTCGAGCGTCAGCGTTGTGAGCAATGCGCTGTGGCTGAAAACCTGGAAACCCGACGACGATCAGCAGGAGGCACCATGAATATCGGCCAGGCTGCCCGCCTCAGCGGGCTGAGCAGCAAGATGATCCGTTATTACGAGTCGATCGGCCTGCTCAAACCGGCGCAACGCAGCGACAGCGGCTATCGCCTCTACCAACAGCAGGACCTGCACAGCCTGGCCTTCATCAAGCGCTCACGCGATCTTGGCTTTTCTCTGGAGGAAGTCGCCAGGCTGCTGACCTTGTGGCAAGACCGTGAACGCGCCAGCGCCGATGTCAAAGCCCTGGCCAGCCAACACATCGATGCGCTGAACACGCGCATCGAAGAGCTGGTCAGCCTGCGCGACACCCTCAGCCAGCTGGTTGCCGATTGCCACGGCGATGACCGCCCCGACTGCCCGATCCTCAAGGACTTGGCCAGCGGCAAGGCCTGCTGTAGCTGACAACACCCTGCCCTGCCCAGTTTTGGTATGCCGTATTAGCCCAATCACGACCGAATCGTCGCCAAACGCGACGCCAGCCAATAAATACAGGGATTTGACCTCTATAAATCACCCACGCTGCCGATGCCCTGAAGTGCCTGTTTCATGCGTCGATAACAAATACTCCGGGAGCGTGGATGAACATCAAACAAAAACTGACTTGGGCGTTTGCCGTGATCGCCGGCTTGCCCATCGTCCTCGTGGCTACCCTGGTAGTGGTCAACCTGCGCGGCGAGGCCCGCGATGATTTTCTCGACAACAGCAGCCGAGAGATTCGCCAGGTCAGCAATGCGATGAACATCTTCTTCCAGGGCATCGACCAGAACGTCAACTACATGGCCGCGCAGCCAATGGTTGCCGCCACCGGCAGCGAGCTGAACAAGTACACCAGCGCCAACCCGTCCTACACCCTGGGCGAGCAGGACGCCAAGGTGCTCGACTTCTTCACCCGCCTGGCCGACGCCCACCCGGCTTACGCCTACCTGTCCTACGGGGTCGCCGACGGCGGCTACGTCGGCTGGCCTGCCGGGCAGAAGTTCGTCAATTACGACCCGCGCCAGCGTCCCTGGTACCAACTGGCCATGGCCAACCCCGGCAAGACCATCCGCACCGGCGCCTATTACTGGGCCGCCGATGACGCCGTACTGGTCAGCACCGTGCGCACGGTAACCAACCAGCTGGGCAACCCCGGCGGTGTGGTCAACATCGACGTGTCGCTGAACGGCCTCACCGAAATCGTCAAGAAGATCAAGCTGGGCGAAAGCGGCTACCTGATCCTCATGGAAAACAACGGCAACGTGATGGTCGACCCGCGCGACGCCAGCCACAACTTCAAGCAACTGAGCAGCTTTGGCGGCGGTTACGCCGAGCTGGCCAAGGCCGGCAAGGGTTTGGTTGAAGTCGAGATCAATGGCGAGCGCTACATGGCCAACATCTACCCGGATGAAACCCTCGGTTGGACCTTCATTGGCCTGATCCAGGAAGGCGAAGTGATGCAGACCACCACTCGCCTGACCTGGCTGATCGGCACCATTGCGCTGGTCCTGGCCGCGTTGTTCGCAATCGTCGGTGCCGCGTTCGCCAAGCTCATCGTGCGCCCGATCAACAGCGTCAGCAGCGGCCTGGAAGACATCGCCCAGGGCGAAGGCGACCTGACCCGCAGCCTGGAAGTACGCGGCCGCGACGAAACCGCGCAACTGGCCGGTTGGTTCAACCAGTTCCTCGGCGCGATTCGCAGCCTGATCCAGCATATCGGCGCTGCCGCCGGCAAGATTCTCAGCACCTCCAGCAGCTCGACCCGCGTCTCCAACGACATGGCCGAAGCGGCCGGGCGTCAGCGCGAAGCGGTGGACATGGTGTCTACCGCCTTCCATGAAATGGTCGCCACCGCCAACGAAGTCGCCCGTTCCTGCAGCCAGGCGGCGCAGTCGGCCGATAGCGGCCAGCAGCAGGCGCGTGAAGGTCAGCAGCAGATCGATGCCGCGGTGCAGAGCGTTGATCGCCTGAGCCAGGAGATCGAGCAATCAGCCCAGTCGATCCAGCAACTGGAGCGTGACAGCAACGCCATTCAGTCGATTCTGGGCACCATTCGCTCGATTGCCGAGCAGACCAACCTGCTCGCGCTCAACGCTGCCATCGAAGCCGCCCGGGCCGGGGAACAAGGCCGCGGCTTTGCTGTGGTGGCCGACGAAGTCCGCGCGCTGGCCAAGCGCACGGCCGACTCCACCGCCGAAATCGATGGCCTGCTTGGCAACCTCGCCAGCCGCACCGCTGAAGTGGCCCAGCAGATGCACGCCAGCCTGGATGTCTCGCAGCAGTCGGTCAGCCGGATTGGCCTGGCCCGCGATAGCTTCGGCCAGATCCGTGAGTCGGTCGACGTGATCCGCGACATGAACACGCAGATCGCCACCGCCGCCGAAGAGCAGCATCAGGTCGCGGAAGACATCAACCGGCACATCAGCCAGATCCACGGTGATGCGCAGTTGGTGGCAGAACTGGCCCAGGCCGCGCGGCAGGACTCGGAGAGCCTGGCCGGCCTGTCGAACGAACTGGACAGCCTGGTCCGGCGCTTCCGCACCTGATCAGCCGGCCCGCGCCTGCTCGCCGTCAGAGCAGGCGCAGTTCGCCTGGAGTGAAGCCGAACATCTGCTTGAACGCGGCGATGTAAGCTGAGGTCGAGTCATAACCACAGCCCAGCGCCGCTTCGGTGACATTCTCCCCCGCCTCCAGCAACGCCAGGGATGACAGCAGGCGCATGCGCTGCCGCCATACCCGAAAACTCAGGCCGGTCTCGCGCTGCAGCAAGCGCATCACGGTCTTCTCCGAACAGCCCAACTGCAGCGCCCAGTCTTGCAGGGTCTGCGCCTGATCCGGCGCGGCAATCAGCTGATTGCACAAGCGCAGCAGGCCGGAATGACGCGGCAGCGGCAAACTGAAGCCGACTTCCGGCAGCCCGCGCAACTGATCGAGCAGCACCGCCACCAGGCGCGCCTCTGCGCTGTCACCCTCTGGATAATGCGCGGGCAACAGGCAGAACTGCTTGATCAGCTCACGCGCCAGTGGCGTGACTTCAAGTACCCGGCATTGCTCGCTGGCCCACGGGCAGGCATCGCGGCGCACATACAGGCTGCGCATCTCGGCTTGCATCGAGGTGGCGACATCGTGCTCAAGGTCAGCCGGGATCCACACGCCCCACTGCGGCGGCGCGAAGTAGCTGCCGTCGCTGGTATAGACGCTCAAGACTCCACTGATGGCGTAGGAAAACTGCACCCAGTCATGCCGATGGCGAGTGGTCCACGAGCCGGCGCCGAGGCTCTCGGCGCGGGCATACACAGGGCGTGGCAGGCGCTCCAGAGTGGGAATGGGGCGCGGGGCAGTTAGTTGTCCGTTGCTCGGCATGGCGTAGATCTTTTTGTTCTGATCAGACAAGCCTAACAGGTTTGCCCGAGCAGACAGCCCCGCCTCAACGCTCGACAATCATGGTCACGCCCTGGCCGCCCGCCGCGCAGATCGAGATCAGGCCGCGGCCCTTGCCGGCCGTTGCCAGCAGCTTGGCCATATTGGCCAGCACCCGGCCGCCGGTCGCGGCAAACGGATGCCCCGCTGCCAGCGAGCTGCCTTTAACATTCAGTTTGCTGCGGTCGATTGGTCCCAGCGCCGCGTCCAGCCCCAACCGCGTGCGGCAGTACTCGTCGTCTTCCCAGGCCTTGAGCGTGCACAGCACCTGCGCGGCAAATGCCTCGTGGATTTCGTAGTAGTCAAAGTCCTGCAAGCTCAGACCATTACGCGCCAGCAGGCGCGGTACGGCATACACCGGCGCCATCAACAGGCCTTCCTGACCTTTGACGAAGTCGACCGCCGCGCTCTCGCCATCGACCACATAGGCCAGCACCGACAGGCCTTGCTCGGCAGCCCATTGCTCGCTGCCCAGCAGCACCAGCGAGGCGCCGTCGGTCAACGGCGTCGAGTTGCCGGCAGTGAGCGTGCCGAGGCCGCTGCGATCAAACGCCGGCTTCAATTTGGCCAACTGCTGCAGGCTCAGCTCCGGGCGCAGATTGTTGTCACGGCTCAGGCCCAGGTATGGCGTGAGCAGGTCGTCGTGCCAACCTTCAGCGTAAGCCGCAGCCAGCTTCTGATGACTGTGCAGGGCCAACTCGTCCTGTGCCTCGCGGCTGATCTGCCAGGTCTGCGCCATGCGCTCGCAATGCTCACCCATCGACAACCCGGTGCGCGCCTCGCCCATGCTTGGCAATGCTGGCTTGAGGTCGGCCGGGCGCAATTGCAGAAACGGTTTCAGGCGCTCGGCCAGGTTTTTGCCACGATTGGCCTGCAGGAGAATTCGCCGCAAGCCTTCACTGACCGCGATCGGCGCATCCGAGGTGGTGTCGACGCCACCGGCAATGCCACTTTCGATCTGCCCAAGAGCGATCTTGTTGGCCACCAGCAAAGCAGCCTCAAGGCCGGTGCCACAGGCTTGCTGGATATCGTAGGCCGGGGTTTGCGCCGACAAGCGTGAGCCGAGCACACATTCGCGGGTCAGGTTCATGTCGCGTGAATGCTTGAGCACCGCCCCGGCGACCACTTCACCCAGGCGCAGCCCGTGCAAACGGTAGCGCTCAAGCAGGCCTTCGAGGGCAGCGGTTAGCATCGCCTGGTTGCTGGCCTTGGCATAGGCGCCATTGGAGCGGGCGAACGGGATTCGATTGCCACCCAGAATTGCGACCCGGCGAGATGAACGCATGCGGTTATTCCTCCTGAAACAATTTGATCCGTACAGACTAGGTGTTTTTAACCCGGTCGAACGACCGTTACATAAACTTGGTCCACACTTGCATGCTTGCCTTACGGGAGACCTGCAATGACTGACCGCTACCTCGGCTTCGCCAACTCCAACCTGGGCCGTCGCCTGGTCGACGCTCTCGGCCTGCCGCAACCAGCACCGCTGGAACGCTGGCAGGCTGGCCGCCTGCGCCCCGTCGAAGGCGCGCTGGTGTTGGGCGGCGGGCCGCTGGCCAATCGGGTCGAAGCCATTGCCGCTCGGCTCACTGACGAACTCTACAGCTTTGCCGGCGATGGGCTGCAAGCGCAGCCTTGGGTGGCGGGCCTGGGGCCCAAGCTCAAGGCTGTGGTATTCGACGCCAGCCATTTGTCCGACAGCGATCAGCTCTGCCAGTTGCGCGAGTTTTTCCAGCCGCTGCTGCGTAGCCTGGCGCCCAGTGCCCATGTGGTGATTCTGGGTCGCGCTCCGGAGAGCCTCAGCGATCCGCTGGCCAGCGTCGCCCAACGCGCACTGGAGGGCTTCAGCCGTTCGCTGGGCAAAGAGCTGCGCAACGGCGCCACCGCGCAGTTGCTGTATGTCAGCGAAGAGGCCGACGAGCAGTTGGAAGGCGCGTTGCGGTTCTTCCTGTCGCCCAAGAGCGCCTTTATTTCTGGCCAGGTGTTGCGCCTGCAAGGCTGCGCCAGCCAGGTGCAAGACTGGACCCGCCCGCTGGCCGGGCGCCGCGCCCTGGTCACCGGCGCTGCCCGTGGCATCGGCGCGGCGATTGCGCAAACCCTGGCTCGGGATGGTGCTGAAGTAATCCTGCTCGACGTTCCGCAGGCCCGTCAGGACCTCGAAGCACTCGCTGCGCGCCTGGGTGGCCGCGCCCTGGCGCTGGATATCTGCGCCAGTGACGCCGCCGAGCAGTTGCTGGCAGGCTTGCCCGAGGGTATCGACATCGTCGTGCACAACGCTGGCATCACCCGCGACAAGACCCTGGCCAACATGACCCCGGATTACTGGGATGCAGTCATGGCTGTCAATCTCAAGGCACCGCAAGTGCTGACCCAGGCGCTGCTGGACGTCGGCGCGCTGGGCGACAACGCCCGGATCATCCTGCTCGCCTCGGTCAGCGGCATCGCCGGCAACCGTGGCCAGTCCAACTACGCCGCCAGCAAGGCCGGCCTGATCGGCCTGGCCCAGGCCTGGGCACCGATCCTGGCCAGCAGCGGCGCCAGCATCAATGCCGTAGCGCCCGGGTTTATCGAAACGCACATGACCGCCTCCATGCCGATGGGCCTGCGCGAGGCTGGCCGGCGGCTGAGTTCGCTGGGCCAGGGCGGGCGCCCGGAAGACGTTGCCGAAGCGGTTGCCTGGCTCAGCCAGCCCGGCTCCGGCGCAGTCACCGGCCAGGCCCTGCGGGTATGTGGCCAGGCCTTGATGGGAGCATGAGCATGACGCGCCAATGGCAAGACCTGCACAGCCCCGATTCCAGCGCCAGCCTGTACCTGCGGGCCTTGAGCAAGCGCAAGATCAGCGGCGACCAGTTACCCACCAGCGGCTTGCGCTGCTGGTTGCGGGTGCAGCCTGACAATCTCGCGGCCTATCGCCGGCTGTGTCACTTCACCGACAACGGCCGCTTGCCGGCCACCTATCCGCATGTGATGGCCTTCACCCTGCAACTGCAACTGCTGACTGCGGCAGATTTCCCCTTCCCGCTGCTGGGGCTGGTTCACCTGCACAACAGCATTCAGGTGCTGCGCCCGCTGGGCGGCATCGACGGCCTGCACTTCGCGGTGTATGCCGACAACCTGCAGCCCCACCCCAAGGGCGGCACCTTCGACCTGATCACCGAAGCCGAAGACGGCCTCGGCCTGCTCTGGCGCGAAACCAGCCGCATGCTGGTGCGTGGCCTCAAGCTTGAAGCAGCCGCCAGTGAGACGGTCGAGGCCGAGCCTGCCAGTGAGCTTGTCGAGGTCAGCCGCTGGTACGCCGACAGCGATATCGGCCGGCGCTACGCCAAGGTCTGTGGCGACTACAACCCGATCCACCTGAGTGCGCCAACCGCCAAGCTGTTTGGCTTCCCCAAGGCGATTGCCCACGGCATGTGGAGCAAGGCCATGGCCATGGCGGCGTTGGCCGGGCATCTGCCGGCGGCCGGCTATGCGTTCGACGTGGACTTTCTCAAGCCGGTGCGCTTGCCTTCGGAGGTGGTGCTCAGCGCCAGTGGTGCGGGCGCGCAAGGCGAGTTACGTTTGGATGGCCACGCCGGGCTGCTGCATATGCTTGGCCGCTGGCGGCCGATTGCGCCGAACTGATCGGCAAACTTGCTTTACGTCGGGGCTGGCCGGAAGCTATGCGCCATTAGGAGAGCCCCGATGAACTTGCAAGAACTGACCGCACGCCTGCACCAGATCCGCGACAACAACGACTGGCGCGGCTTTCACAGCCCGAAAAACCTGGCCATGGCCGCCAGCGTGGAAATGGCCGAGCTGGTAGAAATCTTCCAGTGGCTAACTGAAGACCAGTCGCGCCAGCTCGCCCCTGAGCAACTCGCCCATGCCGGCCAAGAGGTCGGCGATGTGGTCCTCTATCTGCTGTTGCTGTGCAGCGAGCTGGGCCTGGACATGGAGCAGGTGGTGCGGGCCAAGCTGGCTGACAGCGAAAGGCGCTTCGCCCGATGAACGACCGCCATTTCGATCACCTGGCCACGCGCTTCGCGGAAAAAATCTACGGCGGTGCCAAAGGTGCCATCCGCTTGGCTGTGCTGCAGGCCGACCTCGCCGAAGCCTTGCCGGATCGCCCGCTGCGCATCCTCGACATCGGCGCCGGGCTTGGCCATATGGCGCTGTGGCTGGCTGAGCGCGGGCATCAGGTGACCCTCGCCGAGCCGGCGGCACCGATGCTCGATGGCGCCAGGGCCCGCTTTGCCGAAGCCGGACAGACCGCGACTTTCATCCAGGCCCCCTGGCAAGATCTGCTCGGCCAGTTGACCGAGCCTTATGACCTGGTGCTGTGCCATGCTGTGCTCGAGTGGCTGGCCGAACCCGACACCATCTTGCCGGTGCTGCATCAACTGACGGCGCCGGGTGGCTGGCTGTCGCTGGCCTTCTACAACCGCGATGCACTGGTTTACCGCAACCTGCTCAAGGGCCATTTCCGCAAGCTGCGCAGCAATCACCTGGCTGGCGAAAAGCAGAGCCTGACCCCGCAAAAACCGCTTGATCCGCGCGAATTGCGAGCGCAACTTGAAGACCTGTGGACGGTCGAAACTGAAAGCGGCGTCCGTGTGTTCCACGACTACATGCCCAAGGACTTCCAGGACAAGGCCGAGCTGCTCGACCTGCTCGAGATGGAGCTGGCTCACCGCCGCCACCCAAGCTTCGCCGGCCTGGGCCGCTACCTGCATTGGGTGTGCCGCCCGCTCTGACTGCACCGCGCCAGGAGGAACCATGTTCAACCGTCTCGTCTGCCTGGCCCTGGTTTCCTTAGCCCTGGCCGCCTGCCAGGGCAGCAACCCTTATGTGGCCAGCGGCAAGCCGATCCCGCCCGCCCCGGCCAGTGCAGCAACCACCTTTGATCGCAGCGCCTACCCAAGCGCGCCGCGCGACTACGGCCGCTACCGCAGCTGGGGCTGGCGCAATGGTCAGTTGCCCAGCGGCACAGCCAACGCCGATCCGGCACAACTGGCCGATGCCGTCAGCGGCGCGCTCGATCAACACGGGCTGCGCCCGGCGCACAATGGCCAGGCGGATCTGTTGGTCAGCGCTGACCTGCGCCTGGAGCGACGCCTGCGCCAGGTCCGCGATTACGACTACGATCCTTACTACGGTGGCGCGTCGTATGGCGGTATCGGTTATGGCGGTTACCGCAACGGCTACGGCGCCTACGGCAGCGTGCCGATCGTGCGCACCTACCAGGTCGAGGTGATGGTGGTGCACATCGCCTTTTTCGATGCCCGCGACGGCCAGCCAGTCTGGAGCGCCAGCGCCGAAAGCGGCGCCGACAAGGACTCACCACGTGACCGCGAGAGTGCCCTGCGCGAATCCGTGCACAAGGCACTCAACGGCTATCCTCCCAGTTAACGCTTAACGGAGTAACCACCATGCTGCGCCGTCTCGTTGTGTTGTCCCTGGCGTTGCTGCTCGGCGCCTGTTCGAGCAATAACGTTCAGCAGGATTTCGATGCCAGTCGCGATTTTGCCGGCTATCGCACCTGGGCCTGGCAGGAACCGGCCCTGCAATATCGCCCGGATGATCCACGGATTAAGAGCGACCTTACCGAGCAGCGGATTCGCCAGGCGGTCGAGCAGCAGCTCGATCAACGCGGCCTGCGCCTGGCCCAGGGCAACGCTCGCGCAGACCTCAAGCTGCGCGCCTACCTGATCGTCGAGCAGCGCCAGCAGCAGATCACCACCAATTATGGCGGTGGCTGGGGCGGTTACTGGGGTGGCTATTGGGGCGGGCCGATGTACAACGAAACGCGTAACGTCGACTACAAGGTCGCGACCATTCAGGTCGACATGTTCGACGGCCGCGATGGCAAACTGGTCTGGCGCGGCAGCGCCGAGCAGATCATGAACCGCTACCCGCCGAGCCCGGAAGAGCGTAACCAGGCGATTCAGAAGACCGTCGACCAGGTCCTCAGCCAGTACCCACCAGGTCGCGCCAAATAGCCCTGATCGCCACAACCTCGCCTGGCCGCTCCTACAAGGACCTGTAAAGTCAGTGGCTGCGTTGTTCACCTTGACTACACTCCTGACACCGCCGCCACGCTGCATGGCTGAAGGTCGGCAAAGGAGTGCCTGTGGGTACGCGTTCTGCCCTGCGCCAACGCGGCGCAATCGGCCTGATGGCGGCGATGACGCTCGGCCTGGCGTTGCTGTTTCTGTTGTTGGTGGTCGACAGCGGCAGGCTCTATCTTGAACAACGCAAGTTGCAGCGAATTGCCGACATGGCCGCGCTGGAAGCCGCCGGCCAATCTGCCGTGTGCACGGGCAACGGGCCAAAAGCCACCGCGATCGCTCGCGCTGCCGCAACCCGCAACGGCCACTTGCCGGCGGACCCACTGCAGGCCCTCTGTGGTTACCTGCAGACCGGCGCCAACAGCGTGCGGGCCTTTACCAGCAACAATGCCCGGGCCGAAGTGATCAAGGTCGATGTCAGCCATACCGCCACCACCAGCATTGCCGGCGGCGTGTTCGCGCTGGTGCGTAATGGGCAGCTGCCGGCCACCTCGACCTTGCGCGCCAGCGCCGTGGCGGCCAAGCCCCTCCCCGCGCAGGCCATGCTGCGCATTCGCACTACCCTGGTTTACCTGGATTCGCGTCAGTCGAGCTTGCTCAATGGCCTGTTGAGTGCGCTTGGCAGTACTGCGCAACTCAGCCTCGCCGGCTGGCAGGGCATCGCCGACACCAACATCAACCTGCTCAAATACCTCGACCAGTTGGCCATCGACCTGCAGGTCAAGGCCGGCGACTACCAGCAACTGATCAACGCCGACGCCACCTTGAGTCAATTGCTCAAGGCCGCCGCCAAGGTCTTGCAGCAAGGCGGCGCTGCAGCGGATGTAGTGACCAATCTGGGCAATCTGGCGGCCGGCAGCGCCAACGGTACCCTGCTCAATCTGGGCGAGTTGCTGAACATTCAGAACGGCACCGCCCAAGCCGGACTGGATGCCAACGTCCAGCTGTTGCAGCTGGTGCAGGGGGTGATCCAGCTGGCCGCCAAGGACAGTGCGGTAACCGCCGACCTGCCGCTCAGCGTGCTGGGGCTGGTCAATGGGCGCGTGCGCATCAAGGTAATCGAGCCGCAGCAGATCTCGTCCATCGGCGACCCGAGCAAGGATCAGCTCGCCGTGCATACCGCGCAGGTGCACGCGCTTATCTCGCTAGACCTGCCACTGCTCAGTGGCATCGCCGGGCTGCTCAATGCAGTGCTCGACTTGGCCGCGCCACTGACCAATATCCTCAACAACCTGCTCAGCCTCAATCTGTCTGGCACGCTGCAATCGGTTGGCTGCGCGCTCGGGATACCGTGCAAGGTCAGCGACATCAAACTGCTCGACGACAAGCTGCACATCGACATCGGCCTGGAAGTGGCCGAGGCCAGCGCAATGCTCACGCCCACTGCGGCTGATGCGTTCAGTTGCTCACCCAAGAGCCTGAAAACAGCGTCGCGCAAATCAGCGGTAAAAATCGCGGTCGGCAAGTTCGATACCCCTGAGACCTTCTTCACCCAAGGCACCACAGCAGTCAAGGCGCTGCCGCTGATTGACATCGGCACCAACAATTGCAGCCGCCTGCTGGTCTTGCCGCCGTCGTGCGGCACCCGCGTGCCGTATGCCGGTGGCGGCATCGGCGTGCGGGTCAACAGCAAGGTCCTCGGCAGCGGCCCGCTGGACCTGCCATTACTGTTCAAAGGCAGCAGCGAACCGCCAAACATCGGCCTGCCGCCGGCCTATCTGCCGTTGGCGGACACCCAGGTGGTCGCCAGCCTCAGCGACACCCTGATGGGGGTTCATCTGGAGGCCTACAAGCCCACCAGCAACAGCGGCCTGGGCGACATTCTGGTGCTGACCGCCGGCCTGCTCGACGGCGTCAAGCTGCTGCTGGAGCCGGTGATCAAAGGCCTGCTCAGCCCCCTTCTCGATCCGTTGGTCAACGCCCTGCTGAAGGTACTCGGGATCGACCTCAACAACGCGGCCGTGGGCGCCAACCTGACCTGCGCCGGGGGCCGCGCTCAGCTGATGCTGTGACATGGCAAGCGAATACAGAAGCAGGCACCATCGCCTTGGTTGCTCACCTGCAGACTACCGCCCATGGCGCTGACGATGCCATGACTGACCGACAGGCCAAGGCCGGTACCGACGCCGGCAGGTTTGGTGGTGAAGAACGGTTCGAAGATGCGCTCATGCAACTGGGGATCGATGCCGCCGCCGTTATCCTGCACCCACAGCACCACGCTGCCCGGTTCAAGGCTCTGGCGCAGGCTGATCGTCGCGTCGCGTCGCCCCAGCCCAAGCAAGGCATCGCGGGCGTTGACCAGCAGGTTGATCAACACTTGTTCGAGCTGGTCCTGATGGCCGAGCACCTGCGGCTGTTCATCTGGCAGGCTGACCTGCACGCTCACGCCTTTGCTGCGCAGGCCTTCATCGAGCAACGCCACCGCTGCGGTCACTGCGGCCCAGGCCGGGAACCAAGCACGCTCTACCTCCGAGCGCCGGCCGAACACGCGCATATGGTCAACCAGCCGCGCCACGCGATCGGTCTGCGCTTCGATCCGGCGCAGCTTCTCCAACAGGTAGTCGGTTTCAGCGAGGCCGTTTTCCACTCGCTTGATGGTGTTGACGGTGGCCATGCGGATGACATTGAGCGGCTGATTGATCTCGTGCAGCAGGCCGGTCGCCAGTTCACCCAAGGTCGCCATCTTGGCCCCTTGCAGCAGTTGCTGCTGGCTGCGCCGCACTTCGGTGTTGTCGCGCCCGACGGCCTGGACTTCCAGCAACTGGCCGTGCTCATCGAACAGACCACGGTCGGCCCAGATCCACCAGGCGTGCTCGCGGCCGGGCAGTTGCAGGCAGATTTCGCTGCTGCTCAGCGGCTGCTCCGGGGTCAGCTGCCGCAGCCGCTCGACAAACGCTGCACGCTGCGCCGGTGACAACCACTGCCCCAGATCCATCCCTGCCAGTTGCTCCGGCGTGCATTGCAGGTAGTCGGCCAGTGGCCGGTTGCCGAACATCAGGCTCAGGTCAGGCCGGTAGCGGCAGATCATCGCAGGGGAGTCTTCCACCAGCACCCGATAGCGCTCTTCGCTCTGGCGCACGCGCTCAGCCGCTTCGGTGGCCTCGCTGACATCCAGCCACAGGCCGACCACCTCAAGCGGCTGGCCGAGGTCATCACGCAGCAAACGTGCTTCATCGAGAATCCAGTGATAACCGCCGCGGCTGTCGCGCAGGCGCACGCGGCAGCGGGCCTGGCCCTCGCGCAGCAGGTCGCGGGTGCGTTGCAACCACAGCGCATGATCATCCGGGTGCACGGCCAGGCCAGGCTGACGCGCCTGCTCGCTGTCGGCTGCCCAGCCGAGCATGGGCTGCAAGCTGGCGCTGAAGAATTCGCTGTGCAGCGCGCCGTCGCTGCAGCGCTGTACATAGATCACTGCCGGCGAGCTGGCTATCAGGTTTTCCAGGCGTGCCCGCGCGGCGCTGGTTTGCAGCTCCTGGGCCTTGAGCGCACTGATGTCGAGGATGAAGCCGCGCAACTGGCGGCCTTGGAGTTGCCCTGCCCAATGCAACCAACGTGGCGCGTCAGGGCCCAGCAGGCGCAGGCTAATGCTCAGCTCGCGGCCAGCCCAGGCTTGCTCAAGCGCCAACTGCACCGGCTCGCGGTCGGCAGGATGCAGCCGCGCCAGCCATTGCTCCAGGCTCACTTGCGCAGGCAGCTCAAGGCTGGCGGCAAGGCTTGGGTCGAACTGCAGCGGGCCATTCAGCGACCACTCCCACCAACCTGCGCCCAACTGCTGCTGCAGCTGCTGCAGATGCCGCGCCTGATGCACACTGCGCGCGTGGTGCAGGTGGCCCAGCAGCGGTTGCAGCAACGCCTGCACCAGCGCCTGTGCTGGCTCACCGTGCAGCGGCGTGGCGACGCCTGCGCACAGCAGCCAGGCTTGCACCTGTGGCCCTTGCCGATAGGGCAGCAGGCATAAGCCGGGGTCGGCACACAGCGACTGCAATTCGGCAGACGCAGGGCCATCGAGCAAGCCCAGCGCAGGCAACTGCGCCAGCCATGGCTGCAAGCGGCTGGTCTCGGGCCAGGGCCAGGTTGCGTCGCTGCGAGCGTAGCTGCGCCACTGCTGATCGTCGCGCAGCAGCAGTTGCAGTGAGGCCGCCTGCCAGTGCTCGGCCAAGCGCTGTAGTTGCTCACTGACGGTTTGCTGCAGATGCGCTTCACTGCAGTCGCGCAGGGCACGGCTGATGTCGGCTGCAAGCTGCTGCTCGACCTGTTGCTGCTGCGTGCTGGCATGTTCGTGCAGCAGGTCACCGATATCGAACAGCTGCAGCATCCAGCCCTCGCTCTGGCGCAGCAGCCAGCCGCGGGTGTGCAATGGCTGGCCAAGCACGCCATGAAAATCCAGGTCCAGTGGCTGCCCCTGCCAATCGGCCGGCGCCCCTTCGATCACCAGCCAGCTGCGCCGCTGCAGGTAATCGTGCAGCCGCCCAGCGCCCGGCGCGGGCAAGGCGAGCACGCTGCGCAGCGGGCCGGCCAGGCGCAACACCCGCGCTTGGTCGTCCAGCCACACCTGCAGGCCGAT
The DNA here is from genome assembly GCF_050496565.1 of Pseudomonas shirazensis. Taxonomy (GTDB): domain Bacteria; phylum Pseudomonadota; class Gammaproteobacteria; order Pseudomonadales; family Pseudomonadaceae; genus Aquipseudomonas; species Aquipseudomonas shirazensis_A. The sequence continues at coordinate 88,673 of NZ_JBNWAE010000016.1, read as the reverse complement.
CGGCATCGGTGGGTGATAGTCTGCGGCCGGCTCGGCCGCCGTGCGCCAACGATCGAACAGGCCGCTCATAATTGCAAGCTCGCTTCGGCCTTGAGCCGCGTCGGCAGGCGCGGCACCTCGCCGATCAAGGGCAAGCGCAGCACCGGCACCAGTGCGGTGAGGCGCTCCCGGGGATAGTCGATGGTCACCGTCAGCAGCTTGTTCGCCGCCAGGCTCACCTGGGCATCGGTGGCCGAGCGAAAGCCCAGTGCCGCCGGCATCCACGCCAGCTGCTGGTCGATGGCCTGCCGGGCAACGTTTTGCACATCACTGGCATACGAGGCACTGGTAGGGTCGAGGGCCACACAGCGGCGTACCGCCTCGCTGCTGGCCTGATTGAACGATTGCAGCATGAGCATCGGCAGCGCATAGCTGACCAGCCCGTAGAACACTGCAAAAAACACCATGAATACAGCGACAAATTCGATGGCTGCTGCGCCTTTTTGCCGTCCCGCCGGGCCTGCTTGCATGTTCGCGTCTACCCTGACTATGAAACCTGCCTCTGAGCATAGAAGTGTTCAACGAATAGGGATGGCGATTTGCCAATGCACAGCATAGTTGTCTTGATGTGGCTGGCCTTGTGTACTGAACAGGATGTCCGTGAACGGCAGATTTCCAACACGCTCACCCTGGGTGTGGCCGCCTGCGCCCTGGCCTGGCTGTTCGCCACCGGCCAGAGCTGGATCGGCGCGGATGCCAGTGACGCCGGCTGGGCCCTGGCCATCGTCATGCTGCTGACCCTGCCCGGCTATATGCTCGGGCGCTTCGGCGCAGGCGACGTCAAGCTGATGGGCGCGCTGGCCCTGGCCACCAGTCACTACTACGTACTCGGCACCTTCATCGGCGCCGGCGTGGCTGTGTTGCTCTGGCTGCTGACGCGTCGGCGGCTGTGGAGCCTGCTCAATCCCAAAGTGAAAAAACGCTTGCAGACCCTCGCCGAACAGGTCGGTGACAAGCAACCATTTGCTCCGTACGTGCTGGTTGGCTTCCTTCTGGCATCTGTATGGATCCAATAGCACTACCTGCTGTCGCATAAGTTGTACAAGCTTTGTACATAGTCACGAGGTCAGACTACTTTCTATAGCGTAAGCAGGTCTGGCATTGGAGCGACACGGATTGAACAGGGAGTTGATCGTGAACAAATCGGTAAGCGAGGTGAAGGTGCTGGTAGTCGACGACCAGCCGGTAATCGTCGAAGAGCTGTGTGAGTTTCTCGAGAATCAAGGCTACACCTGTTTTGCCGCCCACTCGACGGCGGAGGCGCTGGAGCGCTTTCAGGCCGACGATGGCATTGGCCTGGTACTCAGCGACCTGCACATGCCGGAGCGCGATGGTATCGAGCTGATGCGCGCCCTGAAGGAGCTGGCTGGTCGCCAGCGCATGTTCGAGGCCATCATGCTGACCGGCCGCGCCGACAAACAGGACGTCATCCGCGCCCTGCGCGAAGGCTTTGCCGACTACTACCAAAAACCCATGGACCTCACCGAGCTGCTGGCCGGCGTGCGCCGGCAGGAACAGGCCCTGCTGGAACGGCGGCGCAATTTCCGCGAGCTGGGTACGTTGAATGAGCGTCTGCAGTATCTGGCCGACTCGATCGACGACCTTTATCAGGACCTGGAAAAGGCCCGCGGCCAAGGCGTGCACCGCCGCGCTGGCGATGCCCCGGAAGGCGAAAGCGAGCTGCCAGCCGTGTTCGAAAAGCTCTCGCCGCGCCAGCTTGAAGTGGCCAAGCTGGTGAGCAAGGGCAAGACCAATTACCAGATTGCCTGTGAGCTGGGCATCACCGAGAACACGGTAAAACTGTACGTGTCGCAGGTGCTGCGCCTGACCCACATGCACAATCGTACCCAGCTGGCCCTGGCGCTGACGCCGCGGGCATCACCGCTGCATCAGCGCTTCACCACCCACTAGTTTTTCTCGGAGCTGACCTTCTCCCAGCGGAAGAAGTCCGGGATCTGGTACTTGTAGCTGTCCAGCCAGCGCTGCATGGACTGGTCGCGTTCGCGAGCAGTCTGCTGCTGGGGTCTGCTCGACGCCTGCTGATTGCTCGACTGCACCCGCAGCAGTGCCTCGGTGGCAGTCTCGGCTGGCGGCGGATAGGTGGTTTCAGCCGCCAGGACGTCAATCGGGAAGGCGATGCAGGCAAGCAGGATCAACGATTTGAGCATGACGACTCTCTCCTTATAGGCCGGCTACCGGCGCCGCTCGCGCTGGCGATTAGCTCAGTGGCGCGCGCGCAGTGGCTTGCAGCTGTTTGGCCCGCGCCTGGGCCTCGGCGAACTGCTGCGGCTTGAGGCGCAACCGGGCGACCAGATCAGCCGCCTGCTGCCAGTTGTCCTGCAGCAGCGACAAGGTCACCAGGTTGACTGCCGGCAACTGGTTGTCATCCTTGAGCTCCAGCGCCGTCAGGAACTCGAAACGCGCCTGTTCGTGGCGGCCCAGATTCATCAGCACCACGCCCAGGTCATTGCGCACCTTTTCATCGGTCGGTGCCAGGCGCACGGCACGCTGCAGGTTCTGCAGCGCCTGCACATCATCGCCGCGGGCCGAGGCCAACTGGCCCAGGCCATGTTCGCCCTCGGCCGCCAGGCAGCCGCCGAGCAGGCTGCGGTACAACGGCTCGGCTTCGCTGCGGCCAAGCAGGCGCGACACCTTGGCCTTGCGCAGGCGCACCTGGGCAAGGCTGTCAGGCAGCTCCTGCAGGTGCGCCAGGCTCGCGTGCGGGCGGCCTTCATTGAGCATTTCATCGGCAAGGTTCAACGCCAGTTGCTGGTCAGCGTCCGGCTTGGTGCAACTGTCACTGGCGAACATCTGTGCCAAACCGCCAGGCGCCTGCCCGGCGCAACCACTCAGGGCGAGCACGCCCAGCAGTACCATCAATCGCTTCATCAGCCCTCCCCTCACGAGCCCAATGCCCGTGCCAACGCAGTCAAACCCGGCCCCGCCAGCACGATCAGCAAAGCCGGGAACAGAAACACCATCATCACTGCCGACATCTTTGCCGACATCTTCGATACACGCTCTTGCAGGCGTGTCAGGCGCCGGTCATCGAGCAGGGTTTTCAGCGCCAGCAGCGACTTCAATGCACCGCTGCCCTGTACCAGCAGCTGGCGCAGAATCACGCAGGTGTCGCTGAACTCGTCGACGGCCAGCAGGTTCGCGGTTTTCTCCAGCTCGCTGGCCAGGGTCAGGCCGGAGTCGACCCGTTGCAGGATCAGGCGCAACTCTTCGCTGATCTGCGGCACCAGGGTGCGGCCCTCCTGGCTCAACACCCGCAGCGCCTGCTCGACGGTCAGCCCGGTCTCGAAGAGGATGCGCAGCAACGGGATCAGCAAGCTGACTTCATGGGCGATCCGCTGCTGACGACGCGCGGCGGCCACCGCCAGAAATCGCTTGGGCAGCAGATAACCCACGCCCAACGCGCACAGCGGCAGCACCAGCCAGTGGCCGGCCCAAACCCCGTCCACGCCATGCTGCAGCAGCAGCGCCACCACCACCGCCAGCAGCGGCAGACCCAGTTGCACCGCCGCAAACAGTGCGCGCTGGCGGCTGCGGCGCCAGCCCAGGCGATCGAGCAAGGTCTGGGTTTCGCCATCGAGTTTTTGCAGGCGCCGGCCCAGGCCACTGCTACCCAGCCATTGCAGCCAGTCACCAAAACGTTCTTGCTGCGCCAGCTGGCCCTGCAAGCGCCGGGCAATCAGCAAGCGCGTGCGCAGCCGGCGCAGCAAGTGCGCAGCCAGCAGGCCGCAGCCGGCCAACAGGCACAGCGCACACAACAGCCAGGCCGCGCTCACAGGCTCCTCATCATGCGCCATAGCACCAGGCAGCCGAGCAGCTGCAGGGCAAACGCCAGCAACAACAGCATTTGGCCCTGACTGTCGCGCCACATCCCCAGCAGGTAACTGGGATTACCGAGCAAGAAATAGCCGACCATGGTCAGCGGCAGCGCGCCGAGGATGCACGCCGTCACGCGGGTTTCGCCGGTCATGGCCTTGAGCTGGCGTGCGCCCTGCTCACGCTCGCGGATCAACTTGATCAGGTTTTCCATCAGCTCGCTGGCATTGCCGCCGTACTGCTGATTGATGCGCAGGCCCATGGCAAACAGGCGCAGCTCGGCCTGATCGTACAGCTCGGCCAGCTCGCTGACGGCAACGTCCAGGCTCACCCCCAGGCGCACATTGCGGCGCACCCGCTGCATGGCCGACTGCAACGGCTCGCGCGTACCGTCGATACCGCCGAGCACAGCGTCATTGAGGGTGCGGCCGGCCTTGAGGCTGCGCACGCTGTAGTCGAGCAGACCGGGCAGTTGCTCGATGATCAAACGCACTCGACGCCGATAGCGCCAGCTCAGGTACAGCCGGCCCAGCACAGGCACACTCAGCGCAAACATCAGTGCCGCCGTCCAGCCCGCTGCCAGTTGCGCGACGATGACCCCGGCCAGCCAGCCCAGCAGCCACGGTTTGGGGTTGAACTGCGCGGTGTCGAAACCTGCACGTTGCAGCAGCGGATCGAACCAGTCGCGGCGTGCCTTGCCGCTGCGCACCAGGCGAAAAGCGCGGCCCAGACGCAGCAAGGTGCGCTCTTCGCCGCGCTTGTACAGGCCCTGGCGCAACAGCAACAGTGCCACCCCCAGCAGCAGGGGCGACAGGGCCAGCAGCAGCGCCCCGCTCACAGCACACCGTCATTGCGCAGCTTGGCCCCGGCGGGGTTCGGCGCATCGCGCAAGAACACATCGCCGCCACGCCGGTCGAGGCGGAACAAGGTGTTGGTGACGTAGACGTCGTCGCGCACCCCGACCACTTCCAGCACCTCGCTGACACAGCGCCGGCCATCGGCCAGGCGGGTCAGCTGGATGACCACGTCGAGCGCGGCGCAGATCATCTGGCGCAGGGTCTTCTCGGCAATCTGCCGGCCACTCAGGCCGACCAGCGTCTCCAGCCGCAGCAAGGCGTCCTGGGCAGTGTTGGCGTGCACCGTGCTCATCGAGCCGTCATGCCCGGTGTTCATCGCGGTCAGTACGTCGAGCACTTCGCCGCCACGGATCTCACCGAGCAGTATGCGGTCAGGCCGCATGCGCAGGGCGTTGCGGATCAGCTCGCTGGACTTGATCTCGCCATGCCCTTCGACATTCGGCGGGCGCGTCTCCAGGCGCACCACATGGGGGTGATGCAGTTGCAGCTCGGCCACATCCTCGATGGTCACCAGACGCTCCTGCGGGGCGATCATCTGGCTGAGGATATTCAGCAGGGTGGTCTTGCCGGTACCGGTACCGCCGCTGACGAGGATATTGCAGCGCCGGCCCACCGCCCGTTCGAGGAAGTCGAAGATGGCCTGGTCGATGGCCCGGGTGGCAAGCAGGTCGGCGCCCTTGAGCATGTCGCTGCGAAACTTGCGAATCGACAGGCACGGCCCATCCAGCGCCACCGGCGGGATGATCGCGTTGACCCGGCTGCCATCCGGCAGGCGCGCATCAACCATTGGCGATGATTCATCCAGGCGCCGCCCGAGTGGCGCAAGGATGCGCTGCATGACCCGCTCGACATGCTGCGCGTCGATGAAGCGCAGGTCGGTCAGTTGCAGCAGACCGGCGCGCTCGACAAATACCCGGTGCGGCCCGTTGACCAGGATTTCGGTCACGCTGGGGTCGCGCAGCAGCACTTCCAGCGGGCCATAGCCGGTCAGCTCGTCGACCAGTTCCTCGGCCATGCGCTCCATTTCATAGCGCGACAGGGCCAGGCGCAGGCGCGCGACATAGTCACCGACCTGCTCGTAGACGAACTGGGTCAGCGCCGGTCGGGCGCCTTCGAGCAGGCTGCGACCGCTGTCTTCGATGCTGTCGATCACATGCCGGTGCAGCGCGCGCTTGAGCGCCTGCGGTTCGGCCGCAGCATGGCGTGGCCCACCGAACAGCTCGTCGCCGCTCATTTGCTCCACCACAGGCGGCGCAGCCAGGTCAGGGTCGGTCGCTCAAGGCTCTCGGAGCGATGCGCCAGGCGCTCGCCAAGGCTGTGCAAGGCTTGTGTGAGGGCCTCGCGCGGGGCCAGCTCGAACAGGCTCAAGCCCTGATTCTTGGCGTTCAGGCGCAGCTCCGGGCTGTACGGCAGTGCCTTGAGCAGCGGCAAGCCATAGCGCTTGGCCAGGGCATCGGCATCCGGCGCCAGGTTGCGTAGGTAGCGGTCGACCAGCAGGCTGGCGTGCTCCAGCTTGATGCCGCGGTCGCGCCATTGATCGAGCACTTCCAGGTTGCGCCGGCAGTCGAGGATGTTCTGGTCGGTATACACGATCAGCTTGTCGCAGTGGCTGATGATGGTGCGCAGAGCTTCGCTGTCGGCCTGCCCGGTCAGGTTGACGACGATATGCTGGAAGTGCTGGCGCAGGGCGCTGAGCAGCATGTACAGCTCGGCGGCGCTGGTGTTGCGCAGGGGTTCGTCGGTATCGGCGTAGGCAAGGATGCGCAGGCCACTGTTGTCGCGGCTGAAGGCGCTGTCGATCAGCGCCGTGTCGAGGCGACGCAGGTGGCGCAAGGCATCGCCAAAAAAGAACGAGGCTTCCAGCCCGAGCAAGGCCAGGCTGTCGCCACGCGGCAGGCCCAGGTCGAGCAGCAGGGTCTGCTGGCCGCTGTCCTGGACTACCCGCGCCAGGTGGGTGGTGAGCAAGGCGCCGTCGGCTCCGCGCTGGGCGCCATAGAGCACAGTGAGGCCGCCAAGGCTTGGGTTGCTGGACACCGCCGGCAGGCGTTTGCCGAGCCGCCGCACCAGCCCGGCAACTTCACTCGAGCGCGAACCGTAGGCAACGAAGTCTCGCGCCCCGGCGCGCATGGCGTGCAGCACCAGCTGGTTGTCCATGCCGTCGCCAAGGGCAACGATGGCCAGCATCGGCTTGGCCTCGAGTACGCCTTCTATCAGCGCGCACTGGTTGACCAACTGCTCACGGTCCAGGCCGATGAACACCAGGTTGCTGAAGGTCACGTCGACCAGTGCCAGCAGTTCATCGAGGCTGCCGCCACTGGCGCCGATGACCTGGCCGAGCGGCGCCAGGGCGCCCTGCAACCAGTGCAGGTCTTCTTCGTTACGGGTGATCGCCAGGAAGGTCTGGTTGAGGCTGTCAGTCATCGTGATAACCCGCTTCGGCCGTCGAAGTTGCCGTTTTCCATGAAAAACAACCGGCCCCAGCTGGGGTCGTAACTGCGCAGACTTTCGCCGGGCAACTCCGGCAGGCGGGCGTTGGCGGCCAAGGGCTGGACCAGGTGGGGGGTGACGATCATCAGCAGCTCGGTCTCTTCGCGCACCAACGCCGACTGACGAAAGAACGCACCAAGCACAGGCAGGTTGCCAAGCCCAGGCAGCTTGTCGACAGAAGAGCGGGTATTGCTGCTGACCAGCCCGCTGATGATGAAGCTCTCGCCATCGGCCAGGGAAATGCTGGTGTCGGTACGCCGCACACTCAGTCCCGGCACCAAGGTACCGGCGATATTCACGGCATTGTTGTAGTCCAACTCGCTGACCTCAGGCGCCACCTTGAGGGTGATGCGATCGCGGCTGACCACCGTCGGCGTCAGCGCTAGGCGCACGCCGAACTCCTTATACTCGATCGACACGTTGTCGCTGCCGGCGCTCGGCACCGGAATGGGGATTTCGCCACCGGCGAGAAAACTTGCGGTCAGGCCGCTGAGCACGGTCAGGCTGGGGCGGGCCAGGGTGTAGGCGAACCCACTGTTTTCCAGGGCGCTGATGGCTGCCAGAAAGCGGCTGCTGCCACCACCCCAGACGATGTTGAAGACATTGTCGTTGAGCGGGATCAGCGGCCGCGCCACCGGCACGTTGCCCGGCGAGACATTGACGCCCGGCACACTGCCTGGCGAGCCGATCAGGCTGTTGTTCGAACCACTGAAGAACAACCGCGCGCCGGCTTCCTTGTATTTGCTGCGATGCACTTCGACAAAGCGGATGTCGGCCTGCACCTGGATCGGCAGTTGCTCATCCTGCGCGGGCAGCGCCATGTCCACCGAGGCGTTGCCCTTGACGAACAGCATCGCCCGGTGCGGCGCCGCCGCGCAGGCCGTCCACAGCATCAGGCTGGTGCTGCCAGGTGCAAGCGCCGTCAGCAATACCGCGCGCGGGCCACTGGCCTGCACGTCGGCCACCTTCGGTTCGCCGATCGCCACACGGCTGATGGCCAACGGCAGGCGCAGTTCCTGCTGCAAGCCTTGGTCCATCTCGATCACCGAAGGCAACTCGGCCACCGCTGCGCAGCCTTTGTCGGCCGCCTGTGCCCAAGGCACGGCGCCGACCAGCGTCAACGCCAGGCACAACGGAGTGAATAACCGCGAGGAACTACGCATGGCTGCATCCTTGCTGGGTCAGGGGGTGTTGGCTGGCGCTTGGTTGTGGGCGCCACGAATGATCTGCATGCCGGCTACAGCGCCACTGGGGGCGGCCTTGGCTGGCGGCACCTGCGACAATTGACTGAACCGGAACAGCTCGCGGTTGGCGCTTTGCAACTGTGGTTCGGCCTGGCGCTCGGCCCAGTAACCGGCCAGCAGCTGCTCATCGGCGCTGCGCACCGCCAGGCGCAAAGTGCCGGCCTGGGCGGCTAGCATCAATCGGCTGGCCAGCGCCTCGGGCACGGCCAGGGCCACGGTGCGGGTGCCACCGGTGCCCAGCGCATCGCGCCGCGCTTGCTGCTCATCGGCGCTTTGCGCAGGTCGGCCGTCATTGGCCAGGCCGGTCTGTTCACCGACGCTGAGCACCCGCAGCGCGGGCAGCACGACTTGCGCCGACGCCTGTGGATTGTTGTTTTCTTCGCGCAGAAACAGCAGCACATCGACGTAATCGCCCGGGCGCAACTGCCCTGCCGCGCCGATCACATCGTCTACCGCCAACGCGACGGCGCGCTCATGCCGACGGATCATCCGCGCCAGCGGGCCACCGCTCTGAAAACTTTGTTCATCCAGCCACAAGCCCTGCGGCAGGGGTCGCGCGCTGCTGCGCCCAAGTACCTGTTCGAGCTGGCTGAAGGCGCCAGCAGGGACCACCTGCAAACGCTCGATCAGCACATCTTCAGCCCTAAGTGGTGTGTTGGCCGGCACCTGCCGAGCCATAATCACGATGGGGAAACGCGTAGGCTCCGGCACGGCTACCGGCGCCGGAGCAGCAACTGGCGGCGCGCTGGTCTCGACCACCGGCGGTGCGTCGACAGACTCGGCCGGGCGGCTCAGCATCAGCCCCCAATAGCCGGCGAGCAGCGCTGCCAGCAAGAACAGACCGGCGAGGATCATGGTCAAGCGACTGCTCATTAACGCTCCCCCGTCCCTGGAAAACTATGATGGCCAAAAGTAACTATTTCGCTATTGCACGGTAGCGCAGGGCGGCTATTTCGCCATGAATACGGGGGGGAATTTGCAGCCGACAAATTGACGCTTAACAAAAACAGGGATTTAGGGCGGCTGCTCAAACCTAATACTTTGTAGTTAACGCCTTCTTACATTTGCAGGTCTGCACAGTTTGACGATGCTCTGATGGCAAAGGGGTATCACTGCACGCCGCCCCGCCATCGGCGCCCACCGCGCAAGGAGATGTGCCATGTTGCTGTTGAAGATCTATACCCGCTGCAAAACCTTTATCGAAAGCAAGGACGGCGCCTCGGGTATCGAGTACGCAGTGATCGCGGCGATGGTGGCCGTGGCCCTGGCCGCGTTCGTCACGCCGATATCGACCCAGGTAACAGCGTTGATGACAACCATCCAGACTGCAATTACCCGTTGAGTAGCCCAACCCTCAATTCTGCTGCGCACTCTCAAGCGACCAGGAGCGATCCATGCTGACTTCTTCCTTGCGTCAACAGATTCTTCTGGTCGACGATGAGGAAGAGGCCCTGCTGGAGCTGGCCGAGCTGCTCGAGAACGAGGGGTTCACCTGCCACACCGCCAACTCGGTCAAGGCCGCGCTGGTGCTGCTCACCCAGCATCCGGACATGGCCCTGGTGATCACCGATCTGCGTATGCCCGAGGAGAACGGCATCGCCTTGATCAAACGCCTGCGCGATCACACCGCAAGGCAGCACCTGCCGGTGATCGTGATGTCCGGGCATGCCGATATGGACGATGTCAGCGACCTGCTGCGCCTGCATGTGCTGGACCTGTTCCGCAAGCCGATCTATCACGCCCGCCTGCTGGAAACCCTGGACAACCTGTTCCCCAAGCCACGCATGCAATCGGTCGGCTAGAGTCGCGACAGATGATTCATGCGGGCCCACGCGGCAAGCTGCTCAGCACTCAGCCACCGGCATCTACCTGAAATTCGACCCGCGCCGTCTCGCCGCTTTCATCGAGCACGCTCAGTTCGACCCGCCCGACCTGTTCGAAGCGCACCAGCAGGCTGTCCTGGCCGGAGGTTTCGCCCAGCGGCTGGCCGTTGCGGAACCACCAGCGTTGGCCACCACCTCCAAGTGCCGATACATAGAGCTGCAACGGCTCGTTGCTGGTCCGTGGATGGCGCAGGTTATCGCCGTTGCGCACGCCGACGATCGACAGCGGCGGCGCGCTGGCTGGCACCTGCGGCGGACAGCTCGGGTCAATTGCCGGCAACCGCGCTGCACGCCGTTCGACCCGCGCCAGCCAAGGCTCCAATGGTGCTGGCCACAGCGCGATCTGTTGCGCGATGGCACCTGGGCAACTGGCATCTACACGCAACCCCTGCGGGTTGACCCAGACCGTGTCGCGCAGGCCGAGGCCGAGCGGCTGGTCTGCCGCCTGCAAGGTCGGCGGCGTGGTGCCGTCGAGGGTCCAGGCGAAGCGCTGGCGCCGGCAGTTCGGGTCTTGGCGCGACATGGGCTGGCCAAGCGGCCAGCAGATCGCAGCCAACCCGACCGACGCCGGCACCTGCTCCACCGGTGGGCGGATACCGCGCTGGCTGTCGCGGTTGCTCAGCAGATCGTGCACTTGCAGCATCAGCGGCGCCGCCGAGGCCAGGCCGAACTGGCCCGGCACCGGGGTACCATCGGGGCGGCCAATCCACACCCCGATCAGGTAACGCGGGCCGACCCCGACCGACCAGGCATCCCGAAAGCCATAGCTGGTGCCGGTCTTCCAGGCCAGTTGCGGGCGCTGCACCAGTTCGGCGTGCGGGTCGCGGTCCGGCCGCGCCTGGCCGCTGAGAATCCGCCGGATGATCCACGCCGCCCCCGGCGATAGCAGCCGCCGTTCGAGCAGCGGATCCTGTGGTTGCAGGCGTACCTGGGCGCTCTGCCCGGCCCGGGCCAGGGCTGCATAACCGCCGACCAGATCTTCCAGCCGGCTGCCGGCGCCACCGAGGATCAGCGACAGGTTGGGCTCGGCCAGCGGCGGCAGTATCAACGGCATGCCGCCCATGCGCATCTGCGCAGCAAAACGCTTGGGGCCGTAGGCTTCGAGCAGTTGCACGGCGGGCAGGTTGAGCGATAACGCCAGCGCCGAACTGGCCGACACCGGGCCGCTGAAACCCATCGAGAAGTTGCCCGGCCGGTAGTCGCCATAGCGCCGCGGCACATCCTGCAAAAGGGATTCGGAGTGGATCAAGCCATCGTCCAGAGCCATGCCATACAGGAACGGTTTCAAGGTCGAGCCGGGCGAGCGCAGGGCGTGCACCATATCCACATGACCAAAGCGGCGAGCGTCGCCGATGTCGATCGAGCCGATGTAGGCACGCGTTGCCATGGTTTGTGTCTCGACCACCAGGATCGCCGCCGAGGTGCGCTCCGGCAGGCGTGCGCGCCAGCCCAGCAGCAGGTCTTCGAGCCGGCGCTGCAGCGAGGCATCCAGGGTGGTGCGGATCAGCGGCGGGCTGTTCGCCGTGTTCAGTCGCCGTGCCAGCAGTGGCGCCAGTGCCGGCTCCTGGCGCGGGGCGAGCAGCAACGGCTCTTCACGGGCCTCGGCGACTTGCTGGGCTGACCATACCTGGTACTCGCCTAGGCGCTGCAAGACCTTGTCGCGGGCCTGCTGCGCACGCTGCGGATGACGGTCCGGGCGCAGCCGGCTGGGGGCCTGGGGCAGCACCGCAAGCAAGGCCGCTTCGGCTGGGGTGAGCTGTTTCGGTGACTTGCCCAGATAAGCCCAACTGGCCGCGGCAACGCCTTGCAGGGTGCCGCCAAAGGGCGCCCGGTTCAGGTAGATCTGCAGGATCTGCTGCTTCGACAGGTGCCATTCCAGCTGCAACGTGCGCCACAGTTGCCGCGACTTGCCGGACAGGGTCCGCTCATGCGGATCGAGCAGGCGCGCCACCTGCATCGACAGGGTGCTGCCGCCGGACACCACCCGGCCACCGCTGAGGTTGAGCCAGGCAGCCCGCGCCAAAGCCAGCGGGTTGACCCCGGGATGGCGATAGAACCAGCGGTCCTCATAGGTCAGCAGCGCTTGCAGGTACAGTGGCGACACTTCATCGGGGCTGACCGGATAACGCCATACGCCATCGGCATCGGCGAAGCGCCAGAGCGGCGTACCATCCTCGGCCAGGACCACCCGGGCGAGGTCGTCGGCCGGCAGCGGCAGCGGCCAGATGCGATCGGCCAGCCAGAGCAAGGCGACCAGCAGCAGTGCACCGGCAATACTGGCTTGCAATACACGCAGCGCACGATGGCGCGGGCGTATTAAGCTTGGCATGGGGAACCGACCTGGCCAGGTAATGGCCAAAGCCTTGGAATGATCATCAGGACGCGACTATGCATGTAGAAGGTTTTTTTGAATGGCTGGGGCAGGCACTGGGGGCGGTGATCCGCTTCATTGTCGATGGCTTGAGCGGGCTGTTCAATCTGCTGGCCAATGCCGGCGGCAATTTCATCGACGGGCTGGCGCGCACGCTGGGCATGGATACCTCGCTGGTCAGCATCCTCGCCTTGATCGTCGGTTTGCTGCTGTTGTACTCGGCAATCCGCGCGTTCATGCGCGCCTCGGTCATTGCCGGGATCATCTGGCTTGTGTTGGGGTTGTGGGTTATGAGCTGGATCATTCATTGACTGGAGATTGCCGGGAGGGCTGCGCCCGCCTTTCCGACCGGTCCGGCGCCCCGGCGAGGCCGCTCCTACACGGACCGCGTAAGCCGTCCGTGACCTGTGGGAGCGGGTTCACCCGCGAAGGGCTGCAAAGCAGCCCCGGCGATCTCGAGCAAGGCGTAAAAATCCGCTTCAGCGCCCCTTGACCGTCATATCCCCCTGACTCTCACCCACCGCCTGCAGATTCGGCCGATACATCGACTCAACCTGCGGCGGCGGCACCCGATAGGTACCCGGAGTCACGGCACGGGCCAGATACAACAGGTGGGTAGTGCCGTAGCTGTCCAGCTTCAGCGCAGCGACATAGCGGTCATCACGGTACTCCTGATGCACCACGCTGGCGTTCTGCATCGACTCGCGCCATTCCTTAACCGCACTGCTGGCGTTGTCCAGGCTGGCTGCGCTCTGCGCCAGGTTCTGGTTTTCCAGCTCAAGGCCCGCCGGCAACAGGTCAACCACCAGTGCATCCGGCACCTGGGTCGAGGCACGCAGGGCCAGGTGCACCAGCACCAGCTCACCGCTACGCAGATTGCGCAGATCCAGCGGCTGGCCATTCATGCCCAGATACTCGCGGCGGATCTCCATACCGTTACTGCTGGCCGGCGGCGCCTGGCGTGGGTAACCGGACAGGGTCAGTTGCTGATAAAGGGTTTCACTGCCCTGGTTCTGCAAGGTCAGCGGCGATGCCAGCAACGGCCCTTCGAGCTTCATCCCTGACTCAACGTTGTTGAACTCGCGCACCTCACCGGCGCTGTCCAGCCGCGCCTGCCACTTGCCTTCAGGTTTACCCAGCAGGCCGCGGCCGGCGAGGAACAGCGCATTGCGCTCCTGGGTCGACAACCAGCGGTTGGCGGCCAGTTCGTCAGACAAGGCAAACAGGCGCTGATCAACCTGATTGGCGGCCAGGTTGTTTTCCTGGAGCAAGGCGAGGATCAACGCTTGGTCGCGCACGGCACTGCCGTAGTCGGCCATCCAGCCCTTGCCGCGGCTGATCGCCAGGCCCGCTTGCAGCGCTTGCTGCGCACGTGGCTTGTCGCCCATCTTGTCCAGTGCCACGGCCAACTGCACCAGCGGCAGGCCGGAACGGGCATCGCTACGGCGCTCGAACACTGCGCGCAGGGCACCCAGCGGCGCCTGCTGACTGCGCGCCAGTACCAAGGCGGCGTAGGCTTGCACGGCAAAGCGGGTGTGCTCGGCGTTGTCGCTGTAGTTGACCTCGATCAGGTTGCGCTCCTGCAGATACCGCAGCAGCCGCTCGTTGGCCTTTTTCAGCGCTTCGGCCGGCACGCCATAGCCCTGCTCGCGAGCACGCAGGAGGAAGTCGGTAACGTAGGCGGTCAGCCAGTATTCTTCTTCACTGTCGGAGCTCCACAGGCCAAAGCCACCGTTGTAGCGCTGCATGCCCAACAGATGCTCGATGCCCATCTCGATCTTGCGCTTGCGCACATCGGCGGGCTCGCCCTTGATGCCGAGGCGCTTGAGGCTTTCGGCATCGGCGTAGAGCGACGGGTAAAGGCCGCTGGTGGTCTGCTCCAGGCAGCCATAGGGGTAGGCCTCGAGCGCACGGATCTGCTCGGCCAGGTTCAGCGGCGGCCGGCTCGACAGGGCCAGGCTCGCCTCAAGGCCGGCCGGCTCGAACTCAGCAAGATCGCTCTCCGGCAGGCTCCACGGCTGATCCTTGAGTGCCACGCGGTAGTGTTTGAGCATCGCCGGGTAAGCCGGGCGCACGCCCAGTTTCCACTCACGCTCAAAGCTGCTGGCGGCTTCACCCGGTAGTTGCAGGCCGTTGACGCGCACGCGCAGGGTGCCCTGGCCGAGACCGCCCAAAGCCTGCACCGGAATCATCAGCGTTTTGCGCTGGCCCTCGGCCAGGGCAACATTCTGCTGACTGCCAGCCGCCAGGCTCAACTGGCCTTCGCCGTTGAGTTCGACCGTCAGCTGCTGGGCGCGCCCGGACAGGTTGGCCAGATCCAGCGCCAGGCTGGTGCGGTCACCACCGGCGAGGAAGCGCGGAGCGGACAGCTCGGCGATCAGCGGCGCGGCGACCACGGTCTTGCCTTCGGCCATGCCAAACTGCTCATCGTTCCAGGCCTGGGCCATGATCCGCAGTTCACCGTTGAAGTCGGGGATATCGACCGTTGCTTCGCCCTCGCCCTTGTCGTTGAGGGTCACCGGCAGGCTTTGCTGGGCAACGATGGTCACCGTGGTATTGGGGCGCTTGCCGCCCTTGGCCAGTGCGGCGTCACCACCAAAGGCCAGGCTGGCCAGACGGCCCTGTCCGGCTTCGATCAACTGGCCGTAGATATCCAGTTGGTCAGCGCCGTAGGCCTTGCGCCCGAACAGGCTGGCGAAAGGATCAGGGGTCTTGAAGTCGGTGATATTGAGGATGCCGACATCCACCGCGCTGAGCAGCACATGCACCTGTTTGGGTACACTGCCGTCAGCAGCAGTGGCCTTGAACTTGACCGTCAAGGGCTGCTTGGGACGCATCTTCTCAGGCGTCTGCACGGTCAGGGCCAGCTTGCGCTCGGCCCGATCCAGCGGCAGGTGGAGCACGCCGACCGCCCGTTTTGGCGTGGCGTTGGCCTTGCGCTCACCCGGGCGAATCACCAGCGCACTGATGTACAGGTCGTGCCGCGCCCACTTCTTGTCCAACTGCACGTCGAAGGTCTTGCCTTCGGCGGGCACGTCGATTTCCTGCCACCCCAGCGGGCCATCACTGGATTCGATCATCAGGTAGCCGCTGCCGGCTGCAGGCGGTGTGACCGTGACCTTGGCCGTGGCGCCGTCGGCATAGGACGGCTTGTCCAGCGCGAGCTTGACCTGATCCGGGCGCACCGCGCCGCCCTCGGCATTGTCCTGGGCGCGGTAACCGGCCCAGAAGCGTGCACTGGACACCAGCCCGGTCTGCGGGTCTTCAACCTCGACCCGGTACGGGCCCCACTCGACCTGGAAGTTCAGCTTGGCGGTAGAGCCGGCTTTGACGCTGACGGTCTCTTCGCTCTGGGTCAGGTACTTCTCGTTGTAGTTGTAGCTCCAGCCATCGCTCTGCGAGTAGTTCCAGTAGTAGTCACGGCGCTCACGGATCAGCCGCACCTTGAGGTCGTCGGCGGCCAGCTTGGCCCCGTTGCGGTCGGCTACCAGCACTTCGAATTCGACCGGGCCATCGCCGTCGGTTTCTTCACCGTCGAACAAGCCGCGCAGGCCAGGCAGGCGTTCGGCCGGCCAGATCGGTTGCTCAAGGCGGCGGGTAATCGGTCGGCCGCCGGACTCCTGCAGGCTGGCCTGCACGCTTAACTGCAGCGGCGAACGGGCTTCGCTCCAGCGGCTTTCGATGTCGATGGTGGCCTTGCCGGCCTGGTCGAGGGTGACTTCGTCCAGCTCCAGATCCTGACTCAGCTCGGTTTCGGTGATCGATCCGAACTGGTAGCCGGGCAACGCCGGCACGGCTTCACGCAGCGGCCGCAGGTAGGCCTGGCCACTGAGGCGGTTGCCAGCTGCTGGGGCGCCATACAGGTAGCGGCCATTGACCTTGATCTGCGCGGTCTGCTCAGGGCTCAACGGCGTAGCGCTGCCCTTGAGTTCAAGCGCCAGACGCTCGGGCAGGAAGTCTTCGACGAGAATCTCGAATACCTGTTTACGGCCACCGCCGAGGTCGAGCAGCAACTGCCAGCGACCTGTCGGTGCCTCGCTCGCCAGTTGCAGCTGGTATTGATAGAGGCCATTGGCATCGGCCTCCCAGACGAACTTGCGGCTGACCTGCTCATCCGGCCGGCGCACCTCGACGCTGACTGGCTGCGCCTTGACCGGTTTGCCATCCTGATCACGCAGCAGGCCATTGAGCAGCACGGTTTCGCCCGGGCGATAGAGGTCACGCGGGCCGAACACGAAGAACTGCAGCGGATTGGCCTGCGGCCCGGTGATGTCGAACTCGGCCAGGTCAAGTGCGGCGGTATTGAGCCGCAACAGAGTGGTGTGCACGCCCTGGGTGGCGATCAGGGTATCGGCCTTGTCGGTGATCGGCAGCTGGGCATGGCCATCACTGTCGGTCTTGGCCTGGGCCAGCAGCTTGCCCTTGTCGTCGTGCAGTTCGAGGTTGACGCCATTGAGCGCCTTGCCGCCTTCCAGCGCCTGGGCAAACACATCCAGGCGGTCACGGTAACGGTGCGCCGAGACGCCGATATCGCTCAGGGTGAACAGGGTGGCTGGCTGAGAATAATCGTAGGTCCCCGACGCACGCATCACCGCCAGGTATACGCCGGGCTCCTGCAGCGGCTTGATCCCGGCAATTGGCAGCAACACCGTCTCGCGGGTGTTGCGGGCAGGGTTGAGGTCGAAGCGCCCGCCGTAGACCAACTCGGCCATGTCCAGGGTTTCTTTGGACTGGTAGTAGTACAGGCTGCTGTTGCGGCCCCAGTTGGCCAAGAAGGTCGAGAGCATCTCCGGCTTGATGCGGAAGAACTCGACATCGACCTTGTCGACGTTCAGAGCGATGACCGGCAAGCCCTCGGCCAGGCGCGTCGGCAGCAACGAGCCACGGCTGGCAAAGCCGATGGTGGCTTGCATGTCGCGGGTTTCCAGGCGGCTGACCGACTCGGCTGCAAGGCTGTTGCCATTCACCGACAGCAAACCCTTGTCCAGTGTCAGCACCAGTTTTCGCTGCGGCTCAAGATGGCGCAGGCGCAACTCCATCTGGTTGTCGGAAAGCTCCCAGGCGCCGTCGACCTTGCCTTTGACGGTGTCGACCAGGTGCACCTTGCTGGCGAAGTCCTGCTTGGCATCGAGCGGCGCCGAGAAACTGATCGACAGCGCGCTGGCGCCGTCGAGCTGGGTTTCCGAGACATCGAGCACGGTCAGTTCGCGGCCTGCATAACGCTTGGCGAGCACGGCAGGGTCTTCCCGCTTGGCCGCCTTGGCTGCGGCCGGCGCGGTTGCCGCAGGCTTTTCGACAGGGGCCGCGGTGTCCTTCGACGAGGAATCACAGGCACTGAGCAATGCCAGCGCGCAGGCCAGCAACAATCCTTTGTTGAACATGGAGAGAAGACTCTTGGGCAGCGTGTTCTTGAGGGCTGCAACTATAGCGCAACGGCTGGCGGCTTACCTGCTGTCGCGTGGTAACTGCGAGCTTGTTCGCACAGGCGGTCGGGCAGCTCGCTAGAATAGCCTCGGCGGCGCGTCCGCCAACCTCAGCTTTGATCGCAACAGGAGTCCGTATGCCCCCGCTGTCCGCCGACTGGCGCCACCGCCTGACCCACCGCAAGGTCTGGGCGCTGGCCGCACCGATGATCCTCTCGAACATCTCGGTGCCGTTGGTTGCATTGGTCGACAGCACGGTGATTGGCCACCTGCCGCATGCGCATCAGCTCGGCGCAGTGGCCGTGGGCGCCACCTTGTTCACCTTCATGGTCGGTTTGATGGGCTTCCTGCGCATGGGCTCCACCGGCTTCGCCGCCCAGGCCGCCGGGCGCAACGATGGCGCTGCACTGCGCCAGGTGCTGGTGCAAGGGCTGCTGCTGGCGCTGGGCTTTGCGGCGCTGATTGGGGTGTTGGCACTACCCTTCAGCCAACTGGCGTTGCAGGTGATCAACCCCAGTGCGGCGCTGCATCAGTCCACCGAAGATTTCTTCCACACCCGTTTGCTCGGCTTGCCGGCAGCCTTGGCCAGTTACGCCTTGGTAGGCTGGTTTCTCGGCACGCAGAACGCGCGCGCACCGCTAGCAATCCTGCTGACCACCAACCTGCTCAATATCGCCCTCAACCTGTGGTTCGTGCTGGGGCTGGACTGGGGCGTGATCGGCTCGGCGCGGGCTTCGGTGATCTCCGAATGGTGCGCCGCCCTGCTCGGCCTGGCCCTGACCCGGCCGGCGTTAAGCCGCTATCCTGGGCAGATCGCCTGGGCAGCGCTGCGCCGCTGGCAGGCGTGGCGGCCGCTGCTGTCGGTCAACCGCGACATCTTCCTGCGCAGCCTGGCGTTGCAGTTGGTGTTTTTGCTGCTTACGGTGCAAGGCGCACGCCTCGGTGAAGCGACCGTGGCGGCCAATGCCCTGCTGCTCAATGGCCTGTTGCTCACCGCCTATGCGCTGGACGGCCTGGCCCATGCGGTCGAAGCGCTGTGTGGCCACGCCATCGGCGCCCGCGACAGGCAGACCCTGCGTCGCTCGCTGGTGGTCGCGGGGGGCTGGTCGTTGATTGTCAGTATTGGTTTTGCCGGGCTGTTTCTGCTCGGCGGGCATTTGTTCATCAACCTGCAGACCGACATCGCCAGCGTGCGCGAGGCGGCCTATCCGTACCTGCCGTACCTGGCAGTGCTGCCGCTGATTGCCGTGTGGAGCTATTTGCTCGACGGCCTGTTCATCGGCGCGACCCGCGCGCGTGAGATGCGCAATGCGATGCTGCTGAGCTTGCTGCTGGCGGCGCCGTTGGCGTGGATGGCCAGCGGGTATGGCAACCATGGGTTGTGGCTGGCGTTCCTTGGGTTCATGGCGTTGCGCGGGGTGACTCTGGGGTGGGTTGGCTGGCGATTGGAGCGAGAGGGGCGGTGGTTGCGGTAATTTAGGGGCGATTTTCTACGGCCAATTCGAGGATGGCCATATCCACCGGGGCGTTGGCCGATAAAACAAGGGGCCGCTCCGCGGCCCTTCGCGGGTGAACCCGCTCCCACAGGACTGTATGTGATCCCTGTGGGAGCGGGTTCACCCGCGAAGGGCCGCAGAGCGGCCCCTTTTGTACATTACGACGACAGGTACGAAGACCGGGTCAGGCCCAGGCGCAGGGCATCCAGATACTGGGTGCGTTCGCGGGCGGTGATCTTGGCGCTGGCCACCTTGTCGCGGTAGTGAGTCATCAACTCCTCCGGCGACAAGTGCACGTAGCGCAGCATGTCTTCGATGGTGTCGTGGGTCTCGATCCCGGCGTGGTAGGCGCTGCCGTCGGCGTTCTGGTAGATGTTCACCGAGTCGGTGTCACCGAACAGGTTGTGCATGTCGCCAAGGATTTCCTGATAGGCACCGACCAGGAAGATCCCCAGCAGGTAGTCTTCACCCTCGTTGATACCATGCACCGGCAGGCTGGTTTCGATGCTCTGCTCGTCGACGTACTGGTTGATCTTGCCGTCCGAGTCGCAGGTCAGATCCTGCAGCACGGCGCGGCGCAGTGGCTCTTCATCAAGACGATGCAGCGGCAGAATCGGCAGCACCTGGCCAATCGCCCAGGTGTCCGGCAGGCTCTGGAATACCGAGAAGTTGCAGATGTACTTGTCGGCGAGCTTGTCGTTTAGCTCGTCGAGCACCTGGCGGTGCGAGCGCTGACGGGCCTTGAGCGAGTTGTGCAAGCGGCGACACACGGCGAAGTAGCACTGCTCGGCGAGGGCCTTTTCCGACAGGGTGAGTTTGCCGTCGGCGTACTGCGCAGCCACGTCGCCCATGTAGTGGGTGGCGCGCCAGTAGGTCTCGGTGACCATCTCGATATCAGTCGGGCCGAGCAGGTCGACCAGCCATTGCACGGTCTCGGGCAAGGCTTCCTTGTTGTCGACGGTCGGCACTTCGTCGTTGTGCTTCTCGACGTCGGTCACCTGCACCACCAGCATGGCGTGGTGCGCAGTCAGGGCGCGGCCGCTTTCGGAGAAGATGTGCGGATGCGGCAGGCCCTGCGCATCGCAGAACTCCTTGAGCATGCCCACCACCACAGCGGCGTAATCGTCGATGTCGTAGTTGATCGAGCTGGCATTGCGCGAGTGGGTGCCGTCGTAGTCGACCCCAAGGCCGCCGCCAACGTCGATATGGTCAACAGGCAAGCCCAGTGAACGCAGCTCGCCGTAGTAACGGATCGCTTCCTTGAAGCCGTGCTGGTAGTCGGCCAGGTTGGCGATCTGCGAACCCATATGGAAGTGCAGCAGGCGGATGCCCTGGTCCAGGCCCGCAGCGCGGAAGCGCTCGACCACCGACAGCAGCTGCGCCGCCGACAGACCGAACTTGGACTTCTCACCGCCGGTATCGGCCCACTTGCTCGACGCCAGCGACGACAGGCGCACGCGCAAGCCGACCTGTGGCTTGACCTTGAGCTCGGCAGCCTCTTCGATCACCAGGGCGACCTCGGACTCTTTCTCGATGACGATGAACACGTTATGGCCAAGCTTCTGGCCCATCAGCGCGAGGCGGATGAACTCACGGTCCTTGTAGCCGTTGCAGACGATGGTGCCGCCCTTCGGTGCCAGCGCCAGCACGGCCAGCAGCTCTGGCTTGGAGCCGGCTTCAAGGCCGATCGAGACGTTCTGGGTGGCGATGATGTTCTCGACCACCGCTTCCTGCTGGTTGACCTTGATCGGGTACAACGCGGTGTACTCGCTCTGGTATTCCAGGCGCGCGATGTTGGCGTCGAAAGCGCCGGTCAGCTGGCGGACGCGGTCTTGCAGGATGTCCGGGAAACGCACCAGCAGTGGCAGCGAAAGGCCGCTCTGGCGCAGCTCGTCAACCTGTTCGAACAGGTCGATGGGGGCACTGTCGGGGCCGTTGGGGCGCACTTCGACGCGCCCGGCTTCATTGATGGCGAAATAACCAGCGCCCCAATGGCGGATGCCATAAACACTGCGGCTGTCGGCCACGGTCCACTGGCTACCATCGTCTTTGCGTGTGCGTCGTACGGACATTCAAGTCCCCTGTAGATAAGTCGAAGACACTGCCTTGGCAACAAGGCGACGGCAGTGTAAAAGCGAAAAATGACGATTCGTCCATGCCAGGGGTAGACCCTGGTTACGGAATCGAGTTTAGAAAGCTCGGGGGAAAAAATCGCCTGGTGATTCAACCACCGGACTTTTTCGCCTTGAAGCCTTGCTTGGTCAGCTCGGCCAGCAACAGCTCGACGTGGTCGCCCTGGATCTCGATAACGCCGTCTTTCAAGGCACCACCGGTGCCACAACGCCGTTTGAGGCTGGCGGCCAGCTCTTTCAAGGGTTCGAGCGCCAACGGCACCCCGCTGATGGTGGTCACCGTCTTGCCGCCGCGGCCTTTGCTTTCGCGGCGCACACGGGCAATACCGTCACCTTCGGGGATGGCTTGCTGCTTGCAGATACAGGCGTCCGCCGGCTGGCCACAGTCGGGGCAGTGCCGACCGGCATCGGTGGAATAAACGAGACCGCTCAAGGCGGAAAAGGAAGAAGCTTTCTTGGCCACTTTTGTTCCTCTTGCTGAGGACAAAAACTGGTCGATTCCGTTGCCTGGAGCCGACCGCGAAGCCCCACTCTGGCAGGGGCGGCGCTACTGACGCAAAAGCTGCGACAGCCCGAAAAGGGCGCGCAGTGTAACGATAATTGCGCCGCTTGCTAAGTACTGGATTGCGCCATTTTGCGCAGGTTTTACGACCTCGCGCAGCTACCTTGGCGCAGACTGGCTCAAGCCTGCCTGATAGCGCTGCAACGCAACCAGCGAATCCGGGCAGTAAGGCAAGCGCTGACGCTCGTCGTCGACCTGCGCCAGGCTGACGAAGCGCGCCTCGCTGACCTCCTCCGGCTGCAAGCGTAACGGCCCGTCCCAGACCGCCGAAAACACGCCGCACCAGAGCCGATTGCCTGGCTGGTCAAAATAGAACCGCTCATGAAAGCGCAGCTCGACACCGGACACCCCAAGTTCCTCGGCCAGCTCGCGGGCCGCTGACTCGGCATAGCTCTCGTCGGGCGCCACCATGCCGCCAGCGGCCACGTCCCAGTACCCCGGGTAGGCCGCCTTGCTCAGGGAGCGGCGGTTGATGCAGAGCAGGCCGGCACTGTTGAACAGCAGGATGAACGTGCAGCGGCCGATCAGCCCTGCCTCACGCAGTTGCGCCCGCGGCATGGCGCCGAGCAGTTGATCATGCTCGTCGACCCAGGCGATCAGTTCGAGGTCCGAGGCCGCCCGATGGGCAGCCTCGGCTGGGGTGATGGTCATCCTCAGCCTTGCGACAGCAGCTGACGCAGGTCAATCACCGCGGCGTTGGCCCGCGAGATGTAGTTGGCCATCACCAGCGAGTGGTTGGCCCACATGCCGAAGCCGCTACCGTTCAGCACCATTGGGCTCCACAGCGCTTCCTGCGAGGCTTCCAGCTCACGGATGATCTGGCGCACGCTGACCGTGGCGTTCTTCTTCGCCAGCACGTCGGCGAAGTCCACTTCAATGGCGCGCAGCAGGTGCGACAGCGCCCAGGCCTGACCGCGTGCTTCGTAGAAGACGTTGTCGATCTGCATCCAGGGTGTTTCTACCAGCTCTTCATCAAGCTGCGGCACCTGGCCAGCCACCACGGCTTCAGTCTTCAGGGTGCTGTTCAGCTTGACCCGGCCAACGCTGGCCGACAGCCGCTGCGACAACGAACCCAGACGGGTGGCAACATCACCCAGCCAGTTGTTCAGGTTATCGGCACGGGTATAGAAGATCGCGCCTTTGTCGCCCGCGGCCAGACGCGCCTGATAACGCTCGAGCGACTTGATGCCTTCAGAGAACTCGGACTCGCTCGAAGGCAGAATCCAGCTCTTGTTGTCGAAGTTGAAGCGCGGCTCAGCCTTGGCCAGGTCGGCGTCTTCGGTCGACTGCGACTGCGAACGGGCGAAGTCCTTGCGCAGTGCCCGCGACAGGTCGCGCACCTGCACCAGCACGCCATATTCCCAGCTCGGCATGTTGTCCATCCACAGCCCAGGCGGGAAGCGGTCGTTGGAAATGTATCCACCCGGTTTGTCGAGCAGAGTGGCGGCAACGGTTTTCAGGGTCTCGACGGTGGTATAGCCAATGACCATCTTCTGCCCGCTGCGCTCGGCGCTGGCCTGGGCATTCTGCTGCACCGGGAACAGATCAGGCTCCTGGCTCCAGTACCAGCCAAGGCCGATACAGACCAGCAGGTACAACCCGATCACAACCCCAAGAGCGCGGCTCCAGAGGCCGCCAAAGTAGCTACGAGCTGAGCGCCGACGGGATTCGCTACGCTCACGAGGCTCGGCAGTGGCCTCACGGTTTTTCCAGTCCAGCATGGCATTGTCCTTAATCAGTCACGACGGTTCAGAGCTTGGACCTCAGGCTACGGCCAGGGTGCCACGGCAAGCCCACATCGACCCACTATAAAGCAGACACCGGCTTGCGCATAAGCGACCGGGCGGTCAGCAACTGAATAACAGGACCAGACGCAATGTTGACCTGGTACACGCGCAGCTTGCGGAAGTGGTGCTAGCATACAGCCATCATCGAAGCTGCATTCCCCATAACAAGTAGTCAGCCATGATCCAGTCACCACAGCCCAGCCACGAGCGGCCCAAGCGCAGCAGCGATCATGTCGACGACGTGCCGCTGCCGCCATTGCGCAAACCGGTGTATATCCTGCTGCAGGATCACGACCGCGCCGAACGCCTGGCGCAGCAGCTGGAATTCTTTGGCCTGGGGGTGCACGCACTGGCCACTGCCGAGGCGTTTTGCGCGGCGATGCGCGAGCGCTTGCCGGCGGCGATAGTCATGGACGTCGACTTCAGCGGCCCGGGCTGTGGCCTGCAGCTGGCGGCGCAGGCCCAGCTGGGGATGGATCAGCCTGTGCCGCTGCTGTTCTTCAGCCTGCACGAAACCGACACGCCGACGCGCCTGGCCGCAGTGCGCGCCGGTGGTCAGGCGTTCATGACCGGTACGCTGGAAGCATCGAGCCTGCTGGAAAAGGTCGAGATGCTGACCAACGCCACTCAGTACGACCCGTTTCGGGTACTGATCATCGACGACTCGCGCACCCAGGCACTGCATACCGAGCGCGTCCTCAACAGCGCCGGGATGATCACCCGCAGCCTGACCGAGCCGATCCGCGCCATGGCCGAGCTGGCTGACTTCCAGCCCGACCTGATCATCCTCGACCTCTATATGCCCGACTGCACCGGGCCGGAGCTGGCCAAGGTGATCCGCCACAACGACCGCTATGTCAGCGTGCCGATCATCTATCTGTCGGCCGAAGACGACCTGAACAAGCAGCTCGATGCCATGAGCGAAGGCGGTGATGATTTTCTGACCAAACCGGTGCGTTCACGCCAGCTGCTGACCACAGTACGCAACCGCGCCGTGCGCGCGCGTCATCTCAAGGCGAGGATGGTCCGCGACAGCCTGACCGGCCTTTACAACCACACGCATATCCTGCAACTGCTGGAAGACTGCAGCTTCCGCGCCCGCCGCGAACAGCAGCCGCTGAGCTTTGCCATGCTCGACATCGACCACTTCAAGAAGATCAACGACCGCCACGGCCATCCCATGGGCGACCGGGTGATCAAAAGCCTGGCGTTGTTCCTCAAACAACGCCTGCGCAAGACCGATTACATCGGCCGTTACGGCGGTGAGGAATTCGCCATCGTGCTGCCCAACACGCCGCTGAGCGCGGCCTACAAGGTGCTCGACGAGATCCGCCGGCGCTTTGCCGAGATCATCTATCCGGCCCAACCCCACGACCTGCACTGCACCTTCAGCGCCGGCGTGGTGCAACTGGATCAGCAGCATGATGCGCTGAGCATGGCCAGTGCCGCCGACGAAGCGCTGTACCGAGCCAAGCATGCCGGGCGCAACTGCGTGGTGCGGGTAGACCCCGCGTAAACGGCGCCAGGCCCGATCAAGGCAAAAGGCCACAATTCTCCAGCGCAGCACCCTGCCCCGTCATCACCACGTCATGAAACCGCAATAACTTCAGGCACCTCCCTCTGTCCACGCTGCCGGAAGCCTGCGCCATGCGCCTGAAGTGGTTGACCAATTTCAACACCCTGTTGCTCGTTGCCGTGTGCATCGCCCTGGGCGCCACCCTGTGGTGGTCACAGCGTGCGCTGGAGCGCCCCTATCAGCTGATGGAACGCTACCTGGGCCTGTCGCAGCAGTTTCAGAACCGTGTCGAGCGCGACACCCAGGCCTACCTGGTCAGCGGCGATGCTGTGCGCCACGCCGCCGCCGTGCAGGGCAATCAGCAGGTGCAGGCGGCGCTTGCTGACTGGCCGGCAGCCCTGGCCGAGCAACTGCGCCCAAGCCTCGCCGAGTTGCAGGCATTTACCGGTAACCAGCTGCTGGCAGCCGGCAAGCTGGCGGGTGATCCGCAAGCGTTGCTGCTGCAGGCCGAGCGTGAACTGGGCGGCACTCTCGAACAGCTGGCTAGCTACGCTCAAGGCAGTACCAGCGAGCAGGCCCAGCGCTACCTGGCGCCCTTGCTGGACGCAGCGGTGCATTTGGGCCGCTTGTCGCTGGCCCGTGACAAGCTGGTCAGCAGTGGCCGCGCCGAGCTGGCCGAAGAAGTCGAGCGTGAACTGCAGCTGGTACGTGTTCAGGCCGAGCAGATTGCGGCGCGGCCACTGCTGGGCGTGACCCGCGCGGCCGAGTCCGGCGCTGACGACTTCGCCGCGCTGATGGGCCTGCAAAGCCAGGCCGGCGAGCAGCGCGAAGATGTCGCCGTGGCCCTCAAACGCGATCTGCAGAGCCTGCTCAGCCGCTATCCCGCCGAACTACAGCGCACCCGCGAGCAGATCGAGCAGCGCGCCACTCTGGCCAACAGCACCCGCGAGCGGCTCTATGCGGTGCAGCACGCGATTGCCGGGCTGGAGCCGCAAGTGCGCGCCCAGCATGCCAGCATCGCCGCCGAGGTACGCATCATTCAGGGCGTGATGATCGCCTCGATTCTGCTCATCGCGCTGCTCATCGACACCCTCCAGCGGCGCTTGGCAAGCACCCTTGGCAGCCTTGCGCCGGCGCTGTCGCGCTGGGCCGAAGGCGATTTCGCCCAGCCCATCGCGCTGGGCAAGACCAACCGCGAGCTGCACGACATCGAAGATTCGCTCAACCACCTGCGCCAGTATCTGGTGCAACTGGTGGCGACCTTGCGCGCCAACGCCGAACAGGTCGCCGGCAGCAGTCATGCCCTGGCCGGCATGAGCAGCGGTCTGCACCACGGCGCCGAACGCCAGGCCGGTGACACGGCGCAGATCCGCGATGCCCTGGGCGAGCTGGAAGCGACCATTCAGCAAGTGGCAGACGATGCCAGCGCTGCGGCCCAGGCCAGTCGCGCTGCCGGCAGTGCCGTCGAGCACGGTCAGCGGGTGATCGGCCAGAGCCTGTCCGGGCTGCGTACCTTGGTTGATGAAGTCCAGGGCAACGCGCAGATGATCGAACAACTGGCGCAGGAGTCGGCGACCATCGGCGGTGTGCTCACGGTGATTCGCTCGATTGCCGAGCAGACCAACCTGCTTGCGCTCAACGCCGCGATCGAAGCAGCCCGCGCCGGCGAGATGGGCCGTGGTTTTGCCGTGGTCGCCGATGAAGTACGTTCGCTGGCGCAGCGCACCACCGGCGCTACCGGCGAAATCCAGGCACTGATCGACCGCCTGCAACTGGCCGCGCGCGACTCGGTGAATGGCATGCGCACCCAGCTCGAGCATGCCGAGGCCACTGCCAGCCAGGCGCAGACGGCAGATGGTGCGCTGGATGAAATCGTCACGGCAATCCGCACCATCGCCGACACCGCCGGGCGTATCGCCGATGTAACGGCGCAACAAACCGGCGCCGTGAGCGACATCCGCGACCACAGCGAACGCATTCACCTTTTGGGCGAGGCCAACCTGCAGCGCATCGGCGAAGGCCGTGAACAAGGCGAGCAATTGCTCAAGCTGGGCGGTGAGCTGAACACTGCAGTGGCTGCATTCCGCCTCTGAGCAGGCCCGGCGGGCGCCCCCAATGCCCGCCAAGTCCGCTATCATGCGCCCACGTTCGACCTCGCGAGTCCGCCATGCGCCGCCTGTTTTTCCTGCTGTTTCTGCTGCTGGCCAGCCCGGCTTTCGCCGCTGGCCTGCTCGACAACCGCCCCAGTGCCACCCTCGGTGCCTCTGCCCTGAGTAACAACAGCGACTTTTTGCCGGTGCATGAAGCGTTCAAGTTGAGCCTGGTCAGCAGTGATGCGCAGAACATCACCCTGCGTTTCGTCGCCAGCGACGGTTACTACCTCTATCGCCACCGCTTCCAGTTCCGCAGCGAGCCTGCCGATGTGGCCCTGGGCACGGCGCAGATTCCGCCCGGCGAGGCGAAGCACGACGAGTTTTTCGGTGACGTCGAGGTGTACCACGGCGTGCTCGATATCGTCGTCCCGCGACCTGCCGCTGACAGCCGCGGCTTTACCCTGCTGGTGGGCTACCAGGGCTGCGCCGACAAGGGCCTGTGCTATCCGCCGGAAACCGCACGGATTGCCATCGATGCGGTTGGTGCAACCAGCTCGCCAGGCAGCGCGCCCGGCTGGGACTGGCAGGCGTTGCTGCTGTTCTTCCTCGCCGGTGTCGGCCTGACCTTCACCCCCTGCGTGCTGCCGATGCTGCCAATCCTGTCGGGTGTGGTCTTGCGCGGTCAGGTCGGCGGCTGGCGTGGTTTCAGCCTGTCGCTGGCCTATGTGCTGCCGATGGCGGTGTGCTTCGCCACCCTCGGCGCGCTGATGGGCGTGTTTGGCGCGGGGCTGAACCTGCAGGCGCGGCTGCAATCGGCCTGGGTACTGGTGCCGTTTGCGCTGTTCTTCGTGCTGTTTGCCCTGGCCATGTTCGGCCTGTTCGAGCTGAAGCTGCCGCAAGCCCTGAGCAATCGCCTGGACCGCGTGGCCAATCGCACCCAGGGCGGCTCGCTGCTCGGTGCAGCGGTGCTCGGCGTGCTCTCCAGCCTGCTGGTTTCACCCTGCGTATCGGCGCCGCTGGCCGGCGCCCTGCTGTACATCAGCGCCAGTGGCGACGCCTTGGGCGGTGCGCTGAAACTGTTCGCCCTGGGCCTGGGCATGGGCGCCCCATTGCTGCTGATCGGCACCGGCGGCGCGGCCTGGCTGCCGAAGAGCGGACCGTGGCTGAACACCGTCAAGAATGCCATCGGCGTGCTGTTGCTGGGCCTGGCCATCGGCCTGCTCAGCCGAGTTTTGCCGGGGCCGCTGACCTTGCTCTTGATCGGTTTGCTGGCGGCGGGCGTGGCGCTATTCCTCGGCGCCCTGGAGCTGGTGGTGAAAACGCCACGCGAGCGCCTCGCGCAATTGGCCGGCCTGGCCTTGCTGGTGTACGCCCTGGCGTGCTGGTACGGCGCCCTCAGCGGCCAGGGTGACCCACTGCGGCCACTGCCCAGCGCTGCTCCAGCCGCTGCTGCAGGCGCAGTCAGCGCCGACGCCTGGCAGACCATCACCACCCCGGCGGCGCTTGACGCCGCCCTGGCTGAAGCCTCGGCCACCGGCCAGCCGGTGCTGCTCGACTGGTACGCCGACTGGTGCATCAGCTGCAAGGTGATCGAACATGAGGTGCTCAGCGCTCCACAGGTGCAGGCGCAGTTGGGCGCCTTCAAGCTGCTGCGTTTCGATATCACCGAAAGCAATGCCGAGCAGCGCAGCCTGCTCGACCGCTATCGCCTGTTCGGCCCGCCGGCACTGCTGTTCTTTGCCGCAAACGGCAGCGAAATGAGCAGCGATCGTGTGGTTGGCGAAATAAACGCCGGCGATTTCGCGCAGATCCTCACCCGCGTGCGCGGCCAACTCGGGCTATAACTTCCTGCTGACTGCGCTGCTCGCCGCCTGCGGTGACCAAATTTAAACATCTGGTCACATACTTTGCGCGAATCTCGGGCAACGTGCTGGCTATTGCCGGGAACTGGACACACCTACTCGCTTTGCGGCATAGTCGCCGCGCATGTCGTATTGCCCTACAAGACCAAGGAACCCGCAGATGGCTACCCTACTGGTGCTGCACGGCCCCAACCTCAACCTGCTCGGTACCCGCGAGCCGGGTCATTACGGTGCCGCCACCCTCGCCCAGATCAACCAGGATCTGGAGCAGCGTGCCCGTGCCGCAGGCCACCATCTGCAGTACCTGCAGAGCAATGCCGAGTATGAGCTGATCGATCGGATTCACGCCGCGCGCAACGAAGGCGTCGATTTCATCCTGATCAATCCGGCTGCTTTCACCCACACCAGCGTCGCATTACGTGACGCATTGCTGGCGGTGAGCATCCCATTCATCGAAGTGCACCTGTCCAACGTGCACAAGCGTGAACCGTTCCGGCATCACTCCTACTTCTCCGATGTTGCGGTAGGGGTGATCTGCGGTCTCGGCGCCAGCGGTTATCGGCTGGCCCTGGAGGCCGCTCTGGAACAGCTGGCTGCAAGCGCACAGCCCTGATGAAACAAGGCCTTGGCCCCTCTGGGCCGAGGTCATAGAGAAACGTTTTCGACACGTTTTCAACTTACGTCCCCGACCGAACCTTGGGAGTTGCTGATTAATGGATATCCGTAAAGTCAAAAAGCTGATCGAACTGCTGGAAGAGTCCGGCATCGACGAACTGGAGATCAAGGAAGGCGAAGAGTCCGTTCGCATCAGCCGTCACAGCAAGACCCCAGCTGCTCAGCAGTACTTCGCGCCACAACCGATGGCTGCCGCTCCAGTAGCTGCGCCTGCTCCGGTTGCCGCTGCCGCCCCTGTTGCCGACGCCGCGCCAGTGCTCAAAGGCACCGTGGTCCGTTCGCCAATGGTCGGTACCTTCTACCGCAAGCCATCGCCGACCTCGCCAAACTTCGCTGAAGTCGGGCAGAGCATCAAGAAAGGCGACACCCTGTGCATCGTCGAAGCGATGAAGATGATGAACCACATCGAAGCCGAAATCGGCGGTGTCATCGACGCCATCCTGGTGGAAGACGGTCAGCCGGTTGAATTCGACCAGCCGCTGTTCACCGTCGTTTGATCCTCGGAGAGCCAACGATGTCTGCGAAGCTGGAAAAAGTCCTGATCGCCAACCGTGGCGAAATCGCCCTGCGTATCCTGCGGGCCTGCAAAGAGCTCGGCATCAAGACCGTCGCTGTGCATTCCACGGCTGACCGTGAGCTGATGCACCTGGGTCTGGCGGACGAATCGGTCTGCATCGGCCCTGCGTCGTCCAAGGATTCCTACCTGCACATCCCGGCGATCATCGCTGCCGCCGAAGTGACCGGCGCTACCGCCATCCACCCAGGCTACGGCTTCCTCGCCGAGAACGCCGACTTCGCCGAGCAGGTCGAGAAGTCCGGCTTTGCCTTCATCGGCCCGAAAGCCGCCACCATTCGCCTGATGGGCGACAAGGTCTCGGCCAAGGCAGCCATGATCGAAGCTGGCGTACCGACCGTACCCGGCTCTGACGGCCCACTGCCGGAAGATGAAGAAGAAGCCCTGCGCATCGGCCGTGAAGTCGGCTACCCGGTGATCATCAAAGCCGCTGGCGGCGGCGGTGGTCGCGGCATGCGCGTGGTGCACAAGGAAGAAGACCTGATCGCGTCGGCCAAGCTGACCCGTACCGAAGCCGGCGCTGCGTTCGGCAACCCGATGGTCTACCTGGAGAAGTTCCTGACCAACCCACGTCACGTGGAAGTCCAGGTACTGTCCGATGGCCAGGGCCAGGCGGTTCACCTCGGCGACCGTGACTGCTCGCTGCAGCGCCGCCACCAGAAGGTTCTCGAAGAAGCGCCGGCTCCGGGCATCGACGAGCAAGCGCGTCAGGAAGTCTTCGCCCGCTGCGTCAAGGCGTGCATCGACATCGGTTACCGTGGTGCCGGCACGTTCGAGTTCCTTTACGAAAACGGCCGCTTCTACTTCATCGAAATGAACACCCGTGTTCAGGTCGAGCACCCGGTTTCGGAGATGGTCACGGGTATCGACATCGTCAAGGAGATGCTCAGCATCGCCGCTGGCAACAAGCTGTCGTTCACCCAGGATGACGTGGTGATCCGCGGCCACTCGCTGGAATGCCGGATCAACGCTGAAGACCCGCGCAAGTTCATCCCGAGCCCAGGCACCGTCAAGCACTTCCATGCCCCAGGCGGCAATGGCGTGCGGGTCGATTCGCACCTGTACAGCGGCTATTCGGTTCCGCCGAACTATGACTCGCTGATCGGCAAGCTGATCACCTACGGCAAGGATCGCGACGAAGCCATGGCGCGCATGCGCAATGCCCTTGACGAGATCGTGGTCGACGGTATCAAGACCAACATCCCGCTGCACCGCGACCTGGTGCGTGATGAAGGTTTCTGCAAAGGTGGCGTCAACATCCATTACCTCGAGCACAAACTGGCCAACCAGGATTGATCTTGAAGTGATGCGCTGAAAAACCCCGGCCCTGTGCCGGGGTTTTTTATTGCCGCTCGCGCCTCGCTTGCCTCGCCACGCGCACAAACCGCACACACTGAAGTAAACTGCCCTACTTCGCGCAGCCCAGTCGCTGCCCCCACAGATTTTTTAAGGTGCCCGCCATGCCCTGGCTGCAAGTACGTCTGGCCATCAGCCCGGAACAAGCCGAAACCTACGAAGATGCCCTGCTCGAAGTAGGCGCTGTCTCGGTAACCTTCATGGACGCCGAAGACCAGCCGATCTTCGAGCCGGACCTCAACACCACGCCGCTGTGGTCGCACACCCACCTGCTGGCCCTGTTCGAAGCCGACGCCGAGCCTGAGCAGGTGTTCGCTCACCTGCGCCT
Source organism: Pseudomonas shirazensis (assembly GCF_050496565.1). Lineage (GTDB taxonomy): Bacteria > Pseudomonadota > Gammaproteobacteria > Pseudomonadales > Pseudomonadaceae > Aquipseudomonas > Aquipseudomonas shirazensis_A. Next base: position 56,154 of record NZ_JBNWAE010000016.1, on the reverse strand, counting down.
GCTGACCAACGCCGAGCTGCCCGAGCATCAGGCCGAAGTCATCGAAGACCAGGACTGGGAACGCAGCTGGATGGACAACTTCCAGCCCATGCGTTTTGGCCAGCGTTTGTGGATCGTGCCAAGCTGGCACGCAGCCCCTGAGCCGGAAGCGGTCAACCTGCTGCTCGACCCGGGCCTGGCGTTCGGCACCGGCACTCACCCGACCACTGCGCTGTGCCTGGAGTGGCTCGACGGCCAGCAGCTGACTGACGTGCAAGTACTGGACTTCGGCTGTGGCTCGGGCATCCTGGCTATCGCTGCGCTGCTGCTGGGCGCCCGTGAAGCGGTCGGTACCGATATCGATGTACAGGCGCTGGAAGCTTCGCGCGACAACGCCGGGCGCAACGGGATCGAAGCCGAGCGCTTCCCGCTGTACTTGCCTGAGGACATGCCGGCGATGAAGGCCGACGTGCTGGTGGCCAACATTCTGGCAGGCCCATTGGTCTCGCTGGCGCCGCAGTTGTCGGGCCTGGTACGACCGGGCGGCCTGCTGGCGTTGTCGGGGATCCTCGCCGAGCAGGGTGAAGAAGTCGCCGCCGCCTATGCTGCAGACTTTGACCTGGACCCGATCGTCGTCCGCGACGGCTGGGTTCGCATCAGTGGCCGCCGTCGCTCGGCAGGCCTGAAATAATTACCTGCACAGCCACCCGGATCGCCGCATGACCGACAGTTTCGTCACCCAGTGCCCGCATTGCCAGACCAGCTTTCGCGTCACGCATCATCAATTGAGCGTGGCCCGCGGGGTGGTTCGCTGCGGCCAGTGCCTGCAAGTGTTCAACGCCGCCAAGCAGCTGCTCGAGCAAAACCGCGCAGCCACTGCCGAGGCCGCGCCTGCGCAGCCGGAGCTGGCTACCCCGGTCGAAGCGCCAGCGCCTGCCGGGCCGGCGCCGAGCCAGGACGACTGGCAGGCCAGCGCTCAGGCCTTTGATGAAATCGACCTGGACCAGGCGCTGGCCAATCTGGAGCGGCGCGATCAGGCCAGCGAAGGCCAGAGCGAGGCGCGCAGCGATGCCCTGCAGGCACTGCGCGAGGTGCATGACCCGGACGAAGACGTCGACCGCCCGTTCGGCAACGCCACCGATGAGCCGCTGAGCGAGCCTTCGCCGCTGGTGCTGGAGCCGCCGCTGATCGAGACCGAAGCGCTTGAACAAGAGCCGCTTGAGCAGGAGGCCCTTAAGCACGAGCCATCGCCCCGGGAGCGCACCGAGCCACGCATTGACCTGGTGCTTGACCCGGACGATCAACCCAGCCGCCAGCAGCCCACGCTGGGCGCGCCGTTGACCGCAGCCGAGGCGCTGAGCCGCGAATCCCTGGCCGCCGACGACGACCAGGACACTGTGGTAAGCGGCCTGTCGGCGCTCGATGACGGCCGCCGCAAGGAAAACCTGTCAGCGCTGGACGCCCACGACGATGAACTCGAGCAGCCGCTCGATGAGCGCATCGAACCGGGCCTGAACAGCCGCGCCAACCGGCGCAAGGAGCCACTGATCGATGTGGTCGACGACCCGCTCCAGCTGGACTGGCAAAAACCCCAGGTCAACTGGGGCAAGCGCTTGCTGTGGGGCACCCTGACCCTGCTGGCGGCCGGCTTGCTGGCGTTCCAGTACGTGTGGTTCCACTTCGATGAAATGGCCCGTCAGGACCAATACCGGCCGTGGTTCCAGCAGCTCTGCCCGACGCTTGGCTGCAAGGTGCCGACCCGGGTCGACATTGCCCGGATCAAGAGCAGCAACCTGGTGGTGCGCAGCCATCCGGACTTCAAGGGCGCTCTGATCGTCGACGCGATCATCTACAACCGCGCGCCGTTCGCTCAGCCGTTCCCATTACTCGAGCTGCGCTTTGCCGACCTCAACGGCCAGTCGATTGCCAGTCGTCGCTTCAAACCCAGCGAGTACCTCTCCGGTGAACTGGCCGGGCGCGGCGAAATGCCCAGCCAGACGCCTATCCATATCGCCCTGGACATCCTCGATCCGGGCCCCAAGGCCGTCAACTACAGCCTGAGCTTCCGCTCGCCGGAATGACAAATGCCTGCAGACGCCGGTTTACCGGCGCCTGCAGCTTGTCCAGAACTGCGAGGCATAAGGCCGCAGCTGTTCAGATTTTATCCAAATTGACCTTTATCCAGTCATCCAGAGCGGGTATTATGCCCACCCTTTTTGACCTCAATGATCCGGCCCCACAACAGGGAACACCTATGTCGGCGGTACGCATCGGCCCATATACGCTTCGCAACAACCTGATCCTTGCGCCCATGGCCGGGGTTACGGACCAGCCTTTCCGCACGCTTTGCCAGCGCCTTGGCGCAGGCATGGTGGTGTCGGAGATGGTCAGCAGCGACATGAGTCTGTGGGACAGCCGCAAGTCACGTCTGCGCCGCATCCATGAAGGTGATCCCGAGCCGCGCTCGGTACAGATCGCCGGGGGTGACGCGCAGATGATGGCGGCGGCGGCCCGAGCCAATGTCGAGGCCGGTGCGCAGATCATCGACATCAACATGGGTTGCCCGGCAAAAAAAGTCTGCAACAAAGCTGCAGGCTCTGCTTTATTGAGAGATGAAGTGCTGGTCAGCGAGATCCTCGATGCCGTTATTGGCGCTGTGGATGTCCCGGTGACCCTGAAGATTCGTACCGGCTGGGACCGGTCGAGCAAGAACGGCCTGAACGTGGCAAAAATTGCCGAACAGGCCGGCATCCAGGCGCTTGCGGTGCATGGCCGCACACGCGCCGACCTGTACACCGGTGAAGCCGAGTACGACACCATTGCTGCGATCAAGCAGGCAGTGTCGATCCCGGTCTTTGCCAATGGCGATATCACCTCGCCAGATAAAGCCCGGGCGGTGCTGCATGCCACCGGTGCCGACGGCCTGCTGATTGGCCGTGCGGCCCAAGGCCGGCCGTGGATCTTCCGCGAGATCGAGCATTACCTGCAGACCGGCGAATACCTGCCGGCACCAGGGCTGGACGAAGTTGAACGCATTTTGCTGGAGCACCTGGCTGCGCTGCATGCCTTCTACGGCGATGTAATGGGCGTACGTATCGCCCGCAAGCACGTTGGCTGGTACCTGGCAACCCGACCCGGCGGCAAGGAGTTCCGCTCCCGGTTCAACGCTTTGGATGAGACACACGCGCAATGCGCCAACGTTCGCGAGTTTTTCTCCGAATGCCGACAGAGCCTTGAAACAAAGGACGAACAAGGGGTGGCCGCATGACGATGATGACCGAGACTTTAGTGAGTGGAACAACGCCCGTGAGCGACAACGCCAACCTCAAGCAGCACCTGAACACGCCGAGCGAGGAGGGCCAGACCCTGCGCGACAGCGTCGAGAAGGCGCTGCACAACTACTTCGCCCACCTCGAAGGCGCCTCCGTCACGGACGTGTACAACCTGGTGCTCTCGGAGGTCGAGGCGCCGCTGCTCGAAAGTGTGATGAATTACGTCAAGGGCAACCAGACCAAAGCCAGCGAGATGCTCGGACTCAACCGAGGCACCCTGCGCAAGAAGCTCAAGCAGTACGATTTGCTCTAAGGCCAGAATCCCAATCAGAAAAGGCGGCTCCCGCAGGAGGCGCCTTTTTTGCTGACTCCACCGCGTTATGGAATCCGAAATGACCGACCAGACTACCCGCCTGCCGATCCGCCGCGCCCTGATCAGCGTCTCCGACAAGACCGGGATCCTCGAATTCGCTCGCGAGCTGCAACAGCTCGGCGTCGAGATCCTGTCCACCGGTGGCACCTACAAGCTGCTCAAGGACAATGGCGTCGACGCGGTGGAAGTGGCCGACTACACCGGCTTCGCTGAAATGATGGACGGCCGGGTGAAGACCCTGCATCCAAAAATCCACGGCGGTATCCTCGGTCGTCGCGGTACCGACGACGCGATCATGAACGAGCACGGCATCAAGCCGATCGACCTGGTGGCTGTCAACCTGTACCCGTTCGAAGCCACCATCGCCAAGCCTGGCTGCGACCTGCCGACCGCGATCGAGAACATCGATATCGGCGGCCCGACCATGGTTCGCTCGGCCGCCAAGAACCACAAGGACGTGGCCATCGTGGTCAACGCCGGTGACTACGGCCAAGTCCTCGAAAGCCTCAAGGCCGGTGGCCTGACCTACGCCCAGCGCTTCGACCTGATGCTCAAGGCGTTCGAGCACACCGCCGCCTACGACGGCATGATCGCCAACTACATGGGCACCGTGAACCAGGCTGCCGAGACCCTCAGCACAGAAGGCCGCAGCCTGTTCCCGCGCACTTTCAACAGCCAGTTCGTCAAAGCCCAGGAAATGCGCTACGGCGAGAACCCGCACCAGAATGCGGCGTTCTACGTTGAAGCGAACAAGGGCGAAGCGAGCATCTCTACCGCCACCCAGCTGCAGGGCAAAGAGCTGTCGTTCAACAACGTGGCCGACACCGATGCCGCCCTCGAGTGCGTCAAGAGCTTCGTCAAGCCGGCCTGTGTGATCGTCAAGCACGCCAACCCGTGCGGCGTTGCCGTGGTTCCGGAAAACGAAGGCGGCATTCGTCAGGCCTACGAGCTGGCCTACGCCACCGACACCGAGTCGGCCTTCGGCGGCATCATCGCCTTCAACCGCGAGCTGGACGGCGAGACCGCCAAGGCCATCGTCGAGCGCCAGTTCGTTGAAGTGATCATCGCACCGAAGATCTCCCAGGCTGCCCGTGACGTCGTAGCCGCCAAGCACAACGTGCGTCTGCTCGAGTGCGGCGAGTGGCCAGCCGAGCGCAGCGCTGGCTGGGACTTCAAGCGGGTCAACGGTGGCCTGCTGGTGCAGAGCCGCGATATCGGCATGATTGGCGCCGACGACCTCAAGATCGTTACCCAGCGCGCACCGAGCGAGCAGGAAGTTCACGACCTGATCTTCGCCTGGAAAGTGGCCAAGTTCGTTAAGTCCAACGCTATCGTCTACGCCAAGCAGCGCCAGACCATCGGTGTCGGCGCTGGCCAGATGAGCCGCGTCAACTCGGCACGCATTGCTGCAATCAAAGCCGAGCATGCTGGCCTTCAGGTGCAAGGTGCGGTCATGGCCTCGGACGCGTTCTTCCCGTTCCGCGACGGTATCGACAACGCTGCCAAGGCCGGCATCACTGCAGTGATCCAGCCAGGTGGCTCGATGCGCGACGCTGAAGTGATCGCTGCAGCCGACGAAGCCGGCATCGCCATGGTATTCACCGGCATGCGCCACTTCCGCCACTAACATCAGCCGCCCCACCGCTCCCCGTAGGAGCGGCCTTGCGTCGCGAAAGGGTCGCGTAGCGGCCCCAAGATTTGTGCTGCAACGACAATTTTGGGGCCGCTCCGCGCCCCTTTCGCGACACAAGGCCGCTCCTACAGAGAAAAGCACGGGGTCGTCGCTAAACAGTTTTCGAGGTTTTAGACATGAAAGTTTTGATCATCGGCAACGGTGGCCGTGAACACGCCCTGGCCTGGAAAGTTGCCCAGGACCCACGCGTTGAAAAAGTCTTCGTCGCCCCAGGCAACGCTGGCACCGCCACCGAAGCCAAGTGCGAGAACGTCGACATCCAGGTGACCGCTCTGGAGCAACTGGCCGACTTCGCCGAACAGAACGTCGACCTGACCATCGTCGGCCCGGAGGCGCCACTGGTTGCCGGCGTCGTCGACCTGTTCCGCAGCCGCAAACTCGACTGCTTTGGCCCAACCAAGGGCGCAGCACAGCTGGAAGGCTCCAAGGCATTCACCAAGGACTTCCTGGCCCGTCACCAGATCCCTACCGCTGACTACCAGAACTTCACCGAAGTCGAGCCAGCTCTGGCCTACCTGCAAAAGGTCGGCGCGCCGATCGTGATCAAGGCCGACGGCCTTGCTGCGGGCAAAGGCGTGATCGTTGCCATGACCCTGCAGGAAGCCGAAGACGCCGTGCGCGACATGCTCGCCGGCAACGCCTTCGGTGATGCCGGTTCGCGGGTCGTCATCGAAGAGTTCCTCGATGGCGAAGAAGCCAGCTTCATCGTCATGGTCGACGGTGAAAACGTCCTGCCGATGGCCACCAGCCAGGACCACAAGCGCGTCGGCGACGGCGACAGCGGGCCGAACACCGGCGGCATGGGCGCCTACTCGCCAGCCCCGGTAGTGACCGCCGAGGTGCACCAGCGGGTCATGGACCAGGTGATCTGGCCGACCGTGCGCGGCATGGCCGCCGAAGGTAACGTCTACACCGGCTTCCTCTACGCCGGGCTGATGATCGACAAGGCCGGCAACCCCAAGGTAATCGAGTTCAACTGCCGCTTCGGCGACCCGGAAACCCAGCCAGTCATGCTGCGCCTGGAGTCGAGCCTGGTGCTGTTGATCGAAGCCGCCTTCGCCAAGGCCTTGAACAAGGTCGAAGCACAATGGGACCCACGGCCAAGCCTGGGTGTGGTGCTGGCTGCCGGCGGTTACCCGGCCGACTACGCCAAGGGCGCTGCCATTCATGGCCTCGACGCTGCGGCCAAGCTGGAAGGCAAGGTCTTCCACGCCGGCACCGCGCTGCAGAACGGCCAGGTCGTGACCAACGGCGGCCGCGTGCTGTGCGCCACGGCCCTGGGCAACACCGTTGCCCAGGCTCAGGAGCAGGCTTACCGCCTGGCCAGGGAAGTCAGCTGGGACGGTAGCTTCTACCGTACCGACATCGGCTACCGGGCAATTGCCCGCGAGCGTGGTGAAGCGCAGTAACAGCGCTCTGGCGAATGGCCGTGACACCCTTTGGTGCACGGCCTTCGGCTCGTCGACAGGATGCCGATGGGCCTTGCCTTCGCCTTCACCCGCCGCGCATAGTTGTGCTTCGGCACCCCCGCTAAGAAAGGATCTCGTCTTGCGTCGGCTTCGGATTGCCCTTGCCCTGTTCGTCAGCTTGCTGACCCTGCTCTGCCTGCTGCCGGCCTCGGCCGAGCAGAGTGACGGCTGGTCGCTGCTGCTCGATGAGCAGGCCAACCTGCAACTGAGCGACGTACGCTCCGAACGCTACCGCAACCAATTCAGTCCCCTCGAGCTCGACGAGCTGGAGGCTGCCGAGCCTGATCAAGCGCTCTGGCTGCATTACCGCCTGGAACCGGATGACCAGCAACGTCTGCTGCGCATCTTCGCTCCAGACCTGTCCCGCCTCGATCTCTACGTTCTTAACGGCGACAAGCTGCTGCGCCAGCGTCACCATGGCCCGCAGGCCAACACCGCCAGCGAGCCTACCCTGATCGGTAGTGACCACTTGCTGACGTTACCCAACAGCAGCCAGCCACTGGACGTGTACCTGCACCTGGTCTCGGAACACCAACTACGCCCGGCCATCAGTCTGTTGTCTGCCGCCCAAGCTGCGGGCGATCAACACTTGTTGCTGTTGTTCGGCCTGTTGTTCGGCGGCCTGGTCATGCTGATCCTGCACAACGTGATCCGCTTCCTCTACGTGCGCTCGAGCACCACCCTGATTCTTGCCCTTTACCACGGCCTGATGCTGCTCAGCGCGCTGATCCTGCTCAACCTCAGCGGTCCCTGGTGGCACGTCTGGCACAGTGCGCAAACGCCTGCCGCCTACCTGACCCTGGTCATGGCCGGGCTGGCCGGTCTGTACTTCACCCAGCACTTTTTCAGTGCCGGCAATTCGCCGCGGCTCAATCGGCTGTTGCAAGGCGAGATGCTGCTGGTTGGCGTCAGCAGCCTGATCCTGCTGTTCGTCGACACCCTGCCGCTCAACCTGATGACCTACGCCCTGCTCGCCCTTGGCAGCGCCAGCATGCTGCTGGTCAGCAGCTATCACTGGTACAAGGGCTACAGCCCGGCACGTTTGTTCGCGTTGGCGATGCTGGTGTACAACCTCGGCGGGCTGGTGTTGCTGCCAGCGTTGCTCGGACTGACCCGCACGCCGACGCCATGGTTGCTGTGCATTCTGATGGCACTGACGGTAAGCAGCGGCCTGCTGCTCAACCTGGCGGTGAGTGAGCGCCTGCGACGCATCAACGAGGACCGCTTCCGCGCCAGCCGCGCGCTGGCAGCCAGCGACGCCGAGCTCAACGCCAAGGCCGAGTTCCTGGCCAAGATCAGCCATGAAATCCGCACACCGATGAACGGCGTGCTGGGCATGACCGAGCTGTTGCTGGGCACACCGTTGTCAGTCAAGCAGCGCGACTACGTGCAGACTATCCACAGCGCCGGCAACGAGCTGCTGACCTTGATCAACGAGATCCTCGACATCTCCAAGCTGGAGTCGCGGCAGATCGAACTGGACGATGTGCAGTTCGACCTCAACGCCTTGATCGAAGACTGCCTGAATATCTTTCGGGCCAAGGCCGAACAGCGCAACATCGAGCTGATCAGCTTTACCCAACCGCAAGTCCCGCGGGTCATCAGCGGCGACCCGACGCGCTTGCGTCAGGCCCTTTCCAGCCTGCTGGAAAACGCCCTGAAAAATACCGAGCAGGGCGAAATCCTGCTGGTGGTGGCGCTGGATCAACGCGGCGAGCTGCCGCGCCTGCGCATTGCCGTGCAAGACAGCGGCAGCGCCATGCCACCGGCCGAGCGCGAAGCCTTGCTGCTGGCCGAGCTGCACAGCCATCAGTTTCTTTCCAGCAACAAGCTCGGCGGCCACCTGGGGCTGGTGATCGCCAAGCAATTGATTGGCCTGATGCAGGGCGAATTCGGCATCAAGAGCAGCAGCAACATGGGCAACACCCTGTGGTTGACCCTGCCGCTCGACCCGTCGCGTCTGGAGCAGCCACCGGCCGACCTGGACGGCCCGCTGCGCGACGCACGGGTATTGGTGGTCGACGATAACGACACCTGTCGCAAGGTCCTGGTGCAGCAATGCAGTGCCTGGGGCATGAATGTCAGTGCCGTGCCCTCGGGCAAGGAAGCGCTCGCCCTGCTGCGGACCAAGGCGCACCTGCGCGACTATTTCGACGCGGTCCTGCTCGACCAGAACATGCCCGGCATGACCGGCATGCAACTGGCCGCCAAGATCAAGGAAGACCCAAGCCTCAACCACGACATCCTGGTGGTGATGCTGACCGGCATCAGCAACGCCCCGAGCAAGGTCATCGCGCGCAACGCCGGGGTCAAACGCATCCTCGCCAAGCCGGTGGCCGGCTACACCTTGAAGACCACTCTGGCCGAAGAGCTGGCCCAGCGCGGGCGCGAGCAGGCTACGCCGCCGGCCGCGCTCGGCATGCCGCCGGCAACGCTGGAAGTGCCAGCCGACTTCCAGGTGCTGGTGGCCGAAGACAACAGCATTTCTACCAAGGTCATCCGCGGCATGCTCGGCAAACTCAACATCGAGCCTGATACCGCCAGCAATGGCGAGGAAGCGCTGCGGGCGATGAAAGCCCGGCGCTACGATCTGGTCCTGATGGATTGCGAGATGCCCGTGCTGGATGGCTTCTCGGCGACCGAACAACTGCGTGCCTGGGAAGCAGAGAGTCAGCGCCCGCGCACCCCGGTGGTGGCCCTGACCGCGCATATCCTCAGCGAGCACAAGGAGCGGGCCCGCCTGGCCGGCATGGACGGGCACATGGCCAAGCCGGTCGAGCTGTCGCAATTGCGCGAGCTGGTTCAGTACTGGGCCGGCCAGCGCGATGCACGCGCCGCTGCAGTAGACCCTTCCTGAATCGCGCCGGGCAAACCCTGCGCCCGGCGCCTGAGCTGCTGATACACTTGCCGCACCCTCCCCTTGCCACGGACCCTGGCCATGCTTCATGAGTTGTTCAGTGTTTACCTGAAGATGCTCGTGCTCTACAGCCCGTTCTTCGTGCTGTCCTGCTTCATCAGCCTGACCCGCGGTCACTCCAGCAAGGAGCGCAAGCAACTGGCCTGGCGTGTGGCGATCGCCGTGCTGATTGCCAGCGTACTGTTGTACCTGTTTGGCCGGGTCATCTTTGGCGTGTTCGGCATCACCGCCGACGCCTTCCGTATCGGCGCCGGCAGCGTGCTGTTCATCTCGGCGCTGGGCATGGCCCAAGGCAAGCCGGCAGTGCAAAGCGACAATGTGCAGCAGGATGTCACCATCGTGCCGCTGACCATCCCGCTGACCGTCGGCCCCGGCACCATCGGTGCGCTGCTGGTGATGGGGGTCAGCCAACCGCATTGGGATGACAAGCTGCTGGCCATCGTCAGTATCGCCCTGGCCAGCTTCACGGTCGGCCTGGTGCTCTACCTGTCCCACCGCATCGAGCGCATCCTCGGTGATCAGGGCCTGCAGATCGTCAGCCGCCTGATGGGTCTGTTCGTCTGCGCCCTGGCCGCGCAGATCATCTTTACCGGGATCAAGGGCTACCTGGTGCTGTGAGGTTCAGGTTACGCAGGAAGCTGGTGGCCTTGCCCTGCAACCGCGCCTGCACCCGCTGTTTGTGCTGATCGCGGAACAACCGCAGATTGAAGCGCACCAGTTGCAGGCGCGACTTGCTGTAGTCAATGTGCGCGACTACCGGGTTGTACAGCAAGGTGCGCGCATTCCACGTGCGGTCGACGACGGTCTCCATGTGGTACAGCACCATATCGAAGTAGTCGCCTGAATGGCGCACGCAGGGCATGAACTGCAGGTGCGCCTGCGTGCCATGGCGCATCGATACATCAAACAGGTCCAGTGCCTGGGGCTCGCGTGCGAGGGCATCGAGCGCATTACCGGTGGCCGCAGCGAGCGCCGCCGAGCCGTACTGCTTGATCTGCGCCAGCGCATTCAGTTTGACCCCGACCCGGTCCGGACCAGGCAGAGCCACACCCGGCGGCGGCGCTGCATCCCAACCGAGAAAGCTCAACTTGCGCCGATAATTGGCGAACCAGTCGGGTACCAGACCCTCGGCGTACTCCTCCCGTGCAGTCACCTGGGCGAACAGATTGCCGAGCAGAATATCTTCGCGATCCGCCGCACTCACTCCCGGCAGAAACACGGCCAGACTGCCAGCCACCACAGTGGCCTGCACATCGCTGACATTAGTCATGCTGATCTCCTTGATCAAAGCGATGGACGCCTGCCGCCCACACTGGGTGCAGCGTCCCGGTTCAAGCGCGCACCGGCAGGGCCGATGCGCAGCCCCTCACAGCTTGAGTGCCATGGTCAGCAGCGAGGTACGCGACTGGCTGGTAACGCGCGACACCAGCACATCACGCACCGCTTCGTACAGCCCACGATGGAACACCAGCGCGGCGGTGTTGGTCACCGTCACCTTGGAGTGGTAGCTCCAGCTGAACAGCTTGTTCTTGTGCTCCATCACCGGGTCGCCATCGCTCTGGATCGAAACCAGGAACATGGTGATTTCACCGCCGGCCGACTGTTCGCATTGAGCCAGGGTCAGCGTCGAGCCATCGACTTCGGTGGCGTCATGGGTGAACAGGTTGACCGCTTCCGGTGCATTGGCGATGGCCTCCAGGGCAGCCTCGCCGGCTTTTTTGACGCTGTCGCCGACGCCTGCGCCCATGCTGCCGACCGCTAGCTGCAGGGCTTTGCCCACCAGGTTGCTGATGTCCATGGCGAGGCCGCCGTTGGTGACGATTTCGGTCTTGTAGTGGACTGTCAGCCAGCCGCACTGCTGCATGACCGAGGTGTAGTTCTGGAACCACTCTTCGGTCTGAGCCAGGGGATTGAATGCGGCAGAGGCCGCGGCCATGGCGAACACATGGCACTCTTTGGCAGCAGCGCGATTGGCTGCATCCATGTTGTCGGGAAACACGAACAAATTGCGCTTGGGCAATACTTCAAGATCGTGGCTGGTCTTGTCGGTCATGAGCGTAGGCTCCTCGGTAGGGTGTGGATCGGAGCCGCATAGGCTCCGATCCACACCCTACTCAAGCGCCTGTCCGCTGAGCGCTGCGTAACGCTTCCCGCCCGGCTGCTTGTGCCCTCAGGCCTCGCGGCCGTACCAACGCGGCGTGTACACCCACTCGCCACCACCGGCTCGGTCGAAGCGGCAGGTCGTCGATGAGCCCACCAGCACCATGGTGCGCATGTCGACCATCTCGGGCAGCAGTTCGGCCAGGGTGACGACCCGCAGCGTCTGCCCCGGCCTGCCGATATCACGGCCAAGCACCACTGGCGTGTGCCCGTCACGGTGGCGCCTGACGATGCCCAGGGCCACGCCCAGCTGCCAGGGCCGAGCCTTGGAGATCGGGTTGTAGAAGGCCAGAACCAGGTCAGCCTGAGCGGCCAGATCAAGCCGGGTTTCGATGATCGACCAGGGTTTGAGGTTGTCGGACAGCGACATTACGCAGAAGTCATGGCCCAACGGTGCACCCGCCTGCGCAGCGGTCGCCAGCGATGCCGAGACGCCTGGCAGGATTTCCAGATCGACCTGATGCCAGGCCGGATCGGTGGACTCATGCAGCGCTTCGAGCACGGCAGCGGCCATGGCGAACACGCCGGGGTCGCCCGACGACACCACGACCACCGAGCGGCCCTGTGCGGCCAGCTCGAAGGCGTGGCGAGCGCGCTGCATCTCTTCGCGGTTGTCGGTGTTGTGCAGGGTCTGATCAGGGCGGAACGGGCCAGCCATGCGCACGTAGGTCTCGTAACCGAGCACATCCTGAGCCAGCGTCAGTTCGCGTTTGACCGCAGGCACCATCAGCTCGGCGGCGCCTGGGCCGAGGCCGATCACCGCCAGGCGGCCACGGCTGCGACCAACCTGCGCGGGTTCGACCGGTACACTGCCGACGGCCACCGCCAGCCCCGCATGTTCACTGACGCGCGCACCGGGCAGGGCCCGTTGCGCCAAGTCGACAAGGCTGGCCGCCGGCGCCGCAAAACGCAGCGCCACGCCCAGCACTTGCGCTGCCTGATGCAACGCGGGCTCAGCCATCTGCTGCTCGCTGGCGAGCAGGCAGGCCAGCGCGGGCTCGGCGATATTCGCCTCACGCAGGGCAGCACGCACCTGCTCGGCCAGGTCGGCAACCTCAGTGCTGACGGCAATCAGCACCGAACGCGGGTGGATCAGCAACTCATCACGGCTGGCCGGGCGCGCTTCGCAACCGACATGAATAGTCCGCTGCGCGGCAGCATCCGCGGGCAGTTGTGCCTGCGCCAACCACGGCGCATCACCTTCGATACGCACGCTTTCACCAGCCAGCAGGTCAGAGACAAAACGCTTGCCCTGCTCAAGGTCCGCAAGGGCGTAACCCGCCGGCGGGTTGAGCAGGCAGGTGCCAAAACGTAGCTCGCCACTGGTGGTGATCGCAGCAGCCACGCCCAACGCGCCAGCAATCTCGCGGGCCATGACATTGACCCCGCCCAGCCCACCGAGCAGCGGCACCACCGCGCTGCCGTCTTCGGCAACCACCAGCACCGGCGGCTCGACATCCTTGTCGCTGAGCATGCTGGCCAGGCTGCGGATGACGATGCCGGCGGCGCACAGGGCAATGATCGGGATGTCCTGCTGGTACAGCTCACGCAGGGTTGCGCCAAACGACTCATAGCCCGTGTCTGCGCCGACCACCCGGCCGTTGAGGCCATGGATGGTGGCATCGGCGTACAGCTGCTTGAGGCGCTGCGCGGTGGCCAGGCTGGCCTGGCCGAGGATGATGATGGCCGGTGCCTTGCGCATGTTCAGCCCTGCCATTTTTCACCCGGCACGATGATCAGCGAAAAGTACGGCGAGGACGAAGGGTCGACCGCATCCAGGGCGACGATCTTCTGGTTGGCCATGGTTGCGCGTTCGACATACAGCGCGCGCTGATCCAGACCCAGCTCGGCGAGCACCTGGCGCACCTTGGGGAAGTTACGCCCAAGCTTCATGATCACCGCCGCATCGGCATCGGCCAGCCGGCGCTTGAGCTCCTCGCCGGGCAGCACGCCCGAGAGCACGGTGAGGGTCTGGTTGCGATACACCAGCGGTGCGCCCAATACCGAGGCGCCACCGAGCATCGAGCAGACACCGGGGATCACTTCGGCCTCGAAGCGCTGGGCCAGGCGATCGTGCAGGTACATGTACGAGCCATAGAAGAACGGGTCGCCTTCGCAGATCACCGCCACATCGCGACCGGCATCCAGATGCGCAGCCACCTGCTCGGCAGCTTCATCGTAGAAATCGCTGATCACCTGCTCATACGACAGCGGCGCCGGCAGCGCCTCGGTGGTTACCGGGTAGACCAACGGCAGCAAGGTCTGCTGCGCCTGCAAGTGCGCCTCGATGATGCCGAAGGCATTGCCGCGCTTGCCCTTGGCGACGAAGTACGCCACCACCGGCGCCTCGCGCAGCAGGCGCAGCGCCTTGACTGTGATCAGTTCTGGATCGCCGGGGCCAACGCCGAGGCCGAGCAGTCGTCCGCGAGGGTTCATCATTCCACCTCCGTGGCCAGCGAGTTGACCGCGGCGGCGGCCATTGCGCTGCCGCCGAGGCGGCCCTGCATGATCACGAACGGCACCCCGCGGCTGTCGGCAGCCAGCATCGCCTTGGACTCGGCAGCGCCGACGAAGCCTACCGGGAAGCCAAGAATCAACGCTGGTTTCGGGGCACCCGCGTCGATCATTTCAAGCAGGTAGAACAGCGCCGTCGGCGCGTTGCCGATGACCACCACGCTGCCTCCCAGGTGCTCGCGCCACAGCTCCAGCGCGACTGCCGAGCGGGTATTGCCCTGCTCTTTGGCCATGGCCGGCACGCGCGGGTCGCGCAGGGTGCAGATCACCTCGTTGTTGGCAGGCAGCCTGGCGCGGGTAATGCCCTCGGCAACCATGTGCGCGTCACACAGAATCGGCGCGCCCTTGGCCAGGGCTTCGCGCCCGGCAGTGCCGGCGCCTGCGGAAAACTGCAGACCATCGATCGCCTCGACCATGCCGCAAGCGTGAATCACCCGCACCGCGAGCTTTTCCAGATCGGCCGGGATCCGCTCCAGGCGGGCCTCCTCGCGGATGATCCGGAAGGAATTGCGATAGATCTCCTGACCATCGCGAATGTAGTCAATCATCAAGGTGCTCCGTGAGCAGGTCGAGCATGGCGCCTGCTGCTTTCAAGGTAAGGTCGGTCGCGCGCAGGGCACCGAAACCGGGCTGCTGCGCGTCACGCAAATAAAGGTCGTAGCGGCCCGGCGAGCGGGCCAGCAAGGTCGCGGGGGCGACATGGGCCACGGCGCAGGAGCGCGGGCAGCCGCTGAGGTGCACGCTGGCCGGTGCGCCGGGCGCAATCAGCGCGGCGAGCTGGACGGCATCGGCCTTGGTCTCGGCCAGTGCCTTGGCACAACCGCTGGCGCCGCTGCAGGCGGTCACTCGCGCCAGTGGCTCGCGGCTGGAGCAGACCAGGCCAAGCGCTTGCAGCTGGGCTTGTGCGGCCTGCAGCTGATCTGCCGAGATGTCGCTCAACACCAGGCTCTGCCAAGGGCTCAAGTGCAACTCGCCGTCACCACAGGCGCGTGCTACCTCAGCGGCGCCACGCAGCATCGCCGGGGTAAAGCGGCCCAGCGGTGGGGCAACGCCAAACGCAGTGCCCTGGGCTTGCGCCAGCGGCCCGAGCCAGTTGGCGCAGGCCTTGGCCCGTCGCCATTGGAGGACTGCCGGGTCGCGCCGCAGCTCGATGCCGAGGCCTTCGATGAAATGCTCGACTGCGCAGGTCTGCAGCAACTGGCGCATGCGCGACTGCTCAGTACTGGCCAGCTCGAGAAAGCGCTCCAGCACCGCCCTGACCAGCGCCAGCCCAGCGGCCAACGGCACCGCCCCCAGCGGTCGATCGGTGCCTGGGCAACCGGCCAGACCGAAGGCCAGCCAGGTCTGCTGCTCCAGCTGCAGCGGCGACAGCCACAGGTCATGCGGGTGATCGAGCATGGTCAGGTGCTCGCCGCCATCCAACTGCACAGCAAACTTGGCCGACAGTTGATGCAGATGCGGCGTGCTTTCGAGCATCTCGAGGATTTGCCCGGCCAGCGGCCGGGTATCCAGCAGCATGGCCGGGTCGCGCCCGGCCAGCGGGCTCAGCATCAGGTTGCGGACATCATCACCAGCTGCCTGCCGCGGGCCGAGGCCAGCCGCCAGCAAGTGTTCGATCAGCTCTGCATGCTGCGCGCCGACCCCGCGTATCTGCAGATTGCCGCGGTTGGTCGCTTCGATCACGCCGCCGGCAAAGCGCTCGGCAGCCTCGGCCACAGCGTCAGCCTGATCGGCCAGCAGCAGGCCACCCGGCAGCTTGATCCGGCAGATGCCGCCATCGCGAGCGGCGACGATGCGCCACAACCCCGGGCAAGCCGAGGGGCGGGGCGAAACGGCAGGGTCAAGAGGCGGGGTCAAGAAGGCATCCGGCAATCGTCAAAGTGCGCTTGAGTATAGAAGGCGCGGTATTATGCCTGCTTTGCTCGACGGCATGAAAAACCGGCGGTCGAAGATCGTGTGATTTCCGGGCCGACGCGGCCCATTCAGGCTTGATGAGGAAGCAGATGGCCCCCTGGCTGACAGTTGTAGGCATCGGTGAAGACGGTTTCAGCGGCCTGGGCAAACCCGCCCGGCGTGCCCTGCTGGCGGCTTCGCGGATCTTCGGCAGCCCGCGCCAGTTGGCGCTGTTGCCCCACTGTGTCAGCGCTGAGCAGCTGCCCTGGTCGAGCCCGTTCAGCCTGGAACCGGTGCTGGCCCTGCGCGGCGAGCCGGTATGCGTATTGGCCAGCGGCGACCCGATGTTCTTCGGCGTTGGCGCCAGCCTGGCGCGGCAGGTGCCAGCCGAGCAGCTGCGAGTTCTGTCGGCGCCATCGTCCTGCTCCCTGGCCGCCGCGCGCCTTGGTTGGCCACTGCAAGAGGTGCAGATTGTCTCGCTGGTCGCCCGCCCGCTGGCCGCACTCAACGCCTACTGCTACACGGGCTTGCGTCTGTTGGTGCTGAGCAACGATGGCGACAGCCCGGCACAGATCGCTGCGCTGCTGCGCGACCAAGGCTTCGGCCCAAGCCGCTTGCAGGTGTTCGAACACCTGGGCGGGCCGCAGGAGCGGCATGTGCAGGGCACTGCCGAAGATTGGCTACACGGTCAGCTGGCGGCGCTGAATGTAGTCGCCATCGAATGCCTGGCTGCAGCGGACACACCGCGCTTGTCACCCGCTGCCGGTTTACCGGACTCGGCCTTCGAACACGACGGCCAGCTGACCAAGCGCGATGTTCGCGCGATCACCCTCGCCCGCCTGGCACCGCAACCCGGCGCGCTGTTATGGGATGTCGGCGCCGGCTGTGGCTCGATCGGCATCGAATGGATGCGCGCCCACCCCAGCTGCCGCACCCTGGCGATCGAAGCCGATGCAGGCCGGCAAGCGTTGATCGAGCGCAACCGCGACGCGCTTGGCGTCCCGGGGCTGCGCCTGATCCGCGGCAAGGCCCCGCAGGCGCTGGCCGAACTGGAGCGGCCCGACGCGATCTTCATCGGTGGAGGCGTCACCGGCGAAGGCATGCTCGCCCTGTGCTGGGAGCGCCTGCGCCCCGGTGGCCGGCTGGTGGCCAATGCCGTCACTCTGCAAAGCGAACTGGCCCTTGCCCAGTTTCGCGAAGCGCACGGCGGTGAGCTGACCCGCATCCACATTGCCCACACGCAGCCGCTGGGCAACTTCGACACCTGGCGCCAGGCCTTGCCGATCACCTTGCTCGACGTAGTGAAAGCCCTGGATGCGTGAAGAAACCCGCGAACAACCCGCGCCACTGCGCAGCGGCCTGACCACCGGCAGCTGCGCCACGGCAACCAGCCTCGCCGCCGCACGCCTGCTGCTGAGCGGCGTCGACGCCGACGCGGTGCACATCACCCTGCCCAAGGGCAAGGTGGTGCAGATGCGTCTGGAGTTCTGCAGGCGTAGCGGCGACTGCGCCGAGGCCGGCACCCTCAAGGACGCCGGTGACGACCCCGACGTGACCCACGGCGCCCTGCTCTACAGCCAGGTGCGCCTGCTCGCCACGCCCGGCGTGCAGTTTGTCGCAGGTGTCGGTGTCGGCACCGTAACCCGACCCGGACTAGTGCTGGCAGTCGGCGAGCCGGCCATCAACCCGGTACCGCGACGGATGATCAGCGAGCACCTGCAGCAACTGGCCAACGACTGTGGTTACAGCGGCGGTTTCGAGGTCACGGTGAACGTGCGTGACGGTGATCAGCTGGCCCTGAAAACCATGAACCCACGCCTGGGCATTCTTGGCGGGCTGTCGATTCTCGGCACCAGCGGTATCGTCCGGCCGTTCTCCTGCGCGGCCTACATCGCCTCGATCCAGCAAGGCATCGACGTCGCCCACAGCAACGGCTACACCCATGTCGCAGCCTGCACCGGCAATGCCAGCGAAGACACCATGCGCCGTGTCTACAATCTGCCGGAAATCGCCCTGATCGAGATGGGCGACTTTGTCGGCGCGGTGCTCAAGCACCTGCGCAAGGTGCCGATGGCGCGCCTGAGCCTGTGCGGCGGTTTCGGCAAGATCAGCAAGCTGGCGGCGGGCAACATGGACCTGCACAGCCGTCATTCCAGTATCGACCTGCCGCAGTTGGCCGGTTGGGCCGCGCAGCTTGGAGCCGATCAGGCAGTGCAACAGGCAATCCTTGCCGCCAACACTAGCCAGCAGGCGCTGGCGCTGGCACATGCAGCAGGTATTCCGCTGGGTGACGCAGTGTGCGCTCATGCCCGCGCCTTCGCCTGCAGCGTGGTGCCGACGCAGGTGCAGGTCGAGGTGTTTGCCATCGACCGCCAGGGCGGCATCGTCGGCCAGGCGGGTGTGCAATGAGCGAGCGGATTCTGCTGCTAGGCGGCGTCACCGAGGCCTTGGCGATTGCCAGGCGCTTGGGCCCACAGCACGTCTACAGCCTGGCCGGCGTCGGCCGTGTGCCGCAGGATTTGTCCTGCCAGCTGCGCGTCGGCGGCTATGGTGGCGCTGAGGGCCTGGCGCACTACCTGCGCGAAGCCGGCATCAGTTTGCTGATCGATGCGACCCACCCCTATGCGGCGCAGATCAGCGCCAATGCCGCGCAGGCTGCGCGCAGTGCCGGTGTGCCCTGCTGGGCACTGCGCCGGCCGGCCTGGCAGCCTCAGCCGGGAGATGACTGGCGCGAGGTGGCCGACTGGGCCGAGCTGATCACGGCACTTTCGCCGTTTGCCCGGCCTCTGTTCACATTGGGCCGCGAACCCCTTGCTCATCTGGACGAAATACCTGAGCAGCAGTTCTGGACCTTGCGCGCCCTCGACAACTACCCGGGCAATGACCGCTGCGAAGTCATCGGCGCCCGCGGGCCATTCGCGCTGGCGGATGAGCGTGCACTGTTCGCCCGCCGCCAGATCGACGTTCTGGTCAGCAAGAACAGCGGCAGCGTCGCCACCGAGCCCAAGCTTGAGGTCGCCCGCGAACGGGGCATACCGGTGCTGGTACTCAAGCGCCCGCAACTGCCTGCAGTGGACCGGGAATTTGCTCAGGTAGACACACTGCTGGCCGCGCTGGGGCTTTGATCGCGTTGCTACTGGCGCCGACGCCCAGGATGCCGAGGAAATTTCCTGCACGGTTTTAGGAACCGGCTTAATGGCCGCCATCAGGCCATCTGCCGTAAACTGCGCATTCCCCTTCTGGAAGGCCACCCATATGGAAATGCAATGGTGGATCTGGCTCGTCTTCGGCGTCGCCCTGGTCCTGCTTGAACTGGTCCTGCCCACGTTCTTCATTCTCTGGTTCGGCATCGGCGCCGTGCTGGTGGCTTTGATCGCCCTGATCGCGCCCAGCCTGCAACTGGATAGCCAGGTGCTGCTGTGGGTGCTGTTCTCGTCGGCCACCACTCTGCTCTGGTTCAAGCTGTTTCGCCGGAAAAAACCCGACGTGCGCTGGACTGGCGACAGCGTGATCGGCGAGGTCGGCCTGCTTACCGTGGCCGTCTCGGAGTTCCAGAAGGGTCGTGTGCGATTCCAGAAGCCGATCCTCGGCAACGAGGAATGGGTGTGCATCGCCGACAGTGACATCGCCGCCGGCGAGCGCGTGCGCCTGACCGCCATCGAAGGCAACACCGCCCGGATCACCCGGGCCTGAATCCGTACTTAAAGGACGCTGCACCATGACCAGCCTTATCGTCGTCGCCTGCCTGGCACTGTTTGTTCTGATCACCCTGTTCAAAGGGGTGCGCATCGTGCCCCAGGGCGAAGAGTGGATCGTCGAGCGCCTGGGCCGCTACCACAGCACACTCAAGCCCGGCCTGAACATCCTCATCCCGTACATGGACGTGGTTGCCTATCGCCTGCCGACCAAGGACATCATCCTCGATGTCCAGCAGCAGGAAATCATCACCAAGGACAACGCCGTCATCGTCGCCAACGCGCTGTGCTTCGCCAAGGTCATCGACCCGCAGAAGGCCTCCTACGGCGTGCAGAACTTCTCGTTTGCCGTGACCAGCCTGACCATGACCTCGCTGCGGGCGATCGTCGGTGCCATGGACCTCGACGAAGCGCTGTCCAGCCGCGAGCAGATCAAGGCGCGCCTGCGCGAAGCGATGTCCGAGCAGACCGAAGACTGGGGCGTGACCGTGCGCTCGGTAGAAATCCAGGACATCAAGCCGTCGCCGAACATGCAGCTGGCCATGGAACGCCAGGCCGCCGCAGAGCGTGAGCGTAAAGCCGACGTGACCCGCGCCGAGGGTGCCAAGCAAGCGGCGATTCTTGAAGCTGAAGCGCGCTTGCAGTCAGCCCGATTGGACGCCGAGGCACAAATCAGCCTGGCCGAAGCGTCGGCCCGAGCGATCACCCTGGTGCGCGATGCCGTTGGCAGCGAAACCACCCCAGCCATGTACCTGCTTGGCGAGCGCTACATCGGTGCGATGGAAACCCTGGCGGCGAGCAACAATTCCAAGATCGTGGTATTGCCGGCCGACCTGCAAGAAACCGTGCGCGGGCTGCTCGGGCGCAAGGCCTGATACACCGCCGCCCAGCCTCGGTCAGGGCTCGGCGGCCATTGCACAGGTGCAGCTGCGGCACTTCACCGCACCGGGGTATTTTTACCTATACTGCGCCGTACAATAGCCACCACGATTCCTGACCGGATCTCTCCATGCCCCCACGTCGGCCCATCGCCTGGATCGCCTGCCTTGCAGTGCTGTTCAATCTGCTGGCCATGCCGCTGTCTTCCGCTGCGCCGAAAAGCGCGGCCGAGCAGCTGCTGTGGGGGGCGTTCTGCTCCAGCATGGGCGTCAAGCCCACGCCGGCAGTGCAGGCGCTGGCCAAGATCGACCTCGGCCCGCAAGGCGACGAGCACGCGAGCATGCAACATTGCTGGTGTTGCTCGGGCGGCCTGACGCTGCTGGCCCTGCCCGGCCATCCGCCGCAGTTGCACAGCCGGGTAGCCGTTGCCAACGACACCACGGCCGTTCTCGCCAGCTACCAACCGACGCCGCGCCAGTTGTGGCCTGCGCTCAATCCACGAGCCTCTCCCCTGACCTGAGTTACAGCCGCCCCGCGCCCTGAACCTGTCCAGATCGGAGATTTCCCCATGCTCAAGCAAGCCCTCGTCGTGGCCGCCCTGTTGCTGCCTGGCGCTTTCGCCGTTGCCCACGAATACACCCAAGGTGACCTGCACATCACTCACCCGTGGTCACTGCAGCTGCCGCCCAATGCGCCCAACGTGGCGGCCTACTTCACCGTGCACAACAGCGGCAGCAGCGACGACCGCCTGCTCAGCGTCGACAGCCCGATCAGTGATGACGCGCAGCTGCATGAGCACGCCATGAACGCCGCAGGCCTGATGAAAATGCAGCAGGTCGACGGCGTGACCGTCCCCGCTGGCAAAGACCTGCTGTTCGCCCCCAGCGCCTACCACGTGATGCTGATGCAGCCCAAGGACCGCAGCCTGCTCACCGACGGCAAGCGCTTCCCGCTGACCCTGCACTTCGAAAAAGCCGGCGACATCACCGTGCAAGTGGCGGTGCAGAAGCAGCCGCCGGCCGACCAGCCGCAACAGCAACACGCGCACTGACCGCTGACAGGCGCCAGCCGTGAACGTGCTGGGCAAACACAGCTACCGCCGTACCACCCGCCCTGCTCGCAGGCGCGCCGGTGGCGGCTGGCTGAGCCTGTTTGCCATGTGGATGATCTTCATCGGGCCGCTGATTTCTCAGTCGATGCCGATGGAGCACCACACCGGCATGAGCATGAGCATGTCCAGCGACATGGCCATGAACATGCCCATGCCCGCCAGCCATGCCCACGCCGGCAGCAAGCAACACCATCACAGCGATGACGCCGAGCTGCACGCGCTGTGGGCCAAGTGCGGCTATTGCACCCTGCTGTTCAACTGCCCGGCGCTGCCGCAGAGCTTCAGCCCGCTCAACGCCAGCCGTGTCCCGCCTGCCCAACCCCTGCCAAGCGCCACCCGCCACGGCCACGCGCGTCAGGCGATTTTCCCCGGTGCCCGCAGCCGGGCGCCACCTGCCCAGTCGATCTACGTCTGAACATCCATTGACCGCACGCAGCCAGGAGGCTGTTCGCTCATATTCGACTGATCGACTGGAATCACTATGTCCGGCTGCATCCCCGTTTTCACCCTTTCCTTGCGCGGCACTATCGCCGTGCTCTGCGGCTCGCTGTTGAGCCCCTTGGCCATCGCCGCCGATAGCGGCCATGTCGGCCATGTCGGCCACGACCACGACAGTGCCGAGCTGAGCCCGACGGTAATTACCGCCGTCGCCCCCAGCTCGCCGCTGACCATCGTCACCAACCCCAAGGACCCGCGCCAACCGGTGCCGGCCAGCGATGGTGCCGACTACCTGAAGACCATCCCCGGCTTTTCGGCGATCCGCGCTGGCGGCACCAACGGCGATCCGGTGTTGCGCGGCATGTTCGGCTCGCGCCTGAACATCCTCACCAATGGCGGCCAGATGCTCGGCGCCTGCCCCAACCGGATGGACGCGCCAACCTCGTACATCTCGCCGGAAACCTACGACCGCCTGACCGTGATCAAAGGCCCACAAAGCGTGATCTGGGGCCCCGGCGGCTCGGCCGGGACGATCCTGTTCGAGCGCGAGCCCGAGCAGTTCGGCGAACTTGGCAGCCGGGTCAACGCCAGCCTGCTGGCTGGCTCCAATGGCCGTTTCGACAAGCTGCTCGACGTCGCCGCCGGCAACAGCCAGGCGTATGCGCGCTTTGTCGGCAACCAGTCGCGCTCGGATGACTACCGCGATGGCAACGGCGACACAGTGCCGTCGCGCTGGGACAAGTGGAACGGCGACGTCAGCCTCGGCTGGACGCCGGATGCCGACACCCTGCTCGAACTCACCGCCGGCAAAGGTGACGGTGAGGCCCGTTACGCCGGGCGCGGCATGGATGGCTCGCAGTTCAAGCGCGAAAGCCTTGGCCTGCGCTTCGAGAAATCCAATCTTGGCGAGGTGCTCGACAAGATCGAAGCGCAGGTCTACTACAACTACGCCGATCACGTGATGGACAACTACAGCCTGCGCACCCCGTCCGGCAGCGGCATGATGGGCATGCCGATGGTCGCCAACGTCGACCGGCGCACCCTCGGCGCGCGGATCAAAGCCACCTGGCGATGGGCCGATGTGCAGTTGATCAGCGGTATCGATGCGCAAAGCAGCGAGCACCGCCAGCGCAGCGGCATGGGCGTTGACGCGCACCGTGGCCAGCCGTGGAGCAAGGATGCCGAGTTTCATAACTACGGCGCGTTCGCCGAGCTGACCTGGTACGCCAGCGGCGAAGACCGGCTGATCAGCGGCGCCCGTCTTGACCGCGCTTCGGCGCGCGATTTGCGCAGCGACCAACCCACTGCCGGCGACACTCGCGCCGATACCCTGCCCAGCGGCTTTGTCCGTTATGAGCACGACCTCAGCGCGCTGTCGGCCACCACCTACATTGGCCTTGGCCATGCGCAACGCTTCCCCGATTACTGGGAGCTATTCTCGGCCGACGGCCCGGCCGGTACGCGCAACGCCTTCGACGCGATCAAACCGGAGAAAACTACCCAGCTCGACTTCGGCATCCAGTACCGTGACGAGCGCCTGGAAGCCTGGGCCTCGGGCTATGTCGGGCAGGTTCGCGACTACATCCTGTTCGATTACCAGACCGGCATGATGGGCATGAGCACCACTCAGGCGCAGAACATCGATGCGCGGATCATGGGCGGCGAGCTGGGCGCGGCGTACAAGCTGTCGGAAAACTGGAAGGCCGACGCGACCCTCGCTTACGCTTGGGGCAAAAACAGCAGCGACGGCAAGGCACTGCCGCAGATGCCGCCACTGGAAAGCCGCCTGGGCCTGACCTACAGCCAGGACAACTGGAGCACCGGTGCGCTGTGGCGACTGGTCTCGGCGCAGAACCGCGTCGCTGAAAATCAGGGCAATGTGGTCGGCAAGGACTATCAACAAAGCGCAGGCTTTGGCGTGTTCTCGCTCAATGGCGCCTACAAGGTCATGCGCAATCTCAAGCTCAGCGCCGGCGTCGACAACCTGTTCGACAAGGCTTACGCCGAGCACCTGAACCTGGCCGGCAACGCCGGTTTTGGTTACCCGGCGAACGATCCGCAACCGGTGCCTGAACCTGGCCGGACCTTCTGGACCAAAGTCGATCTCAGCTTCTGACAATTACAACGGGCGCGGCCATGACCGCGCCCCTCTGATGGGAGGTTCCATGGGCGGACCGCGTATTTCCTTCTACAACCTGGCCTGGCGCTGGCACTTCTATGCCGGGCTGTTCGTTGCACCCTTCATGATTCTGCTGGCGCTGACCGGGATCATCTACCTGTTCAAGCCACAGCTTGACCCGCTGATGTACCGCGAGCTGATGGTGGTCGAAGCCGGCCACCATCGCCAAAATGCCGACGCGCTGCTGGCACAGGTTCAGCAGGCTTATCCACAGGGCCACGTCGGCCAGTACCTGCCGCCGCTGAACAGCGAGCGCAGCGCGCAATTTGTGGTGCATGACGGCGGCCGTGAGCTGAATGTGTTCGTCGATCCGTACAACGCCAAGGTACTCGGCGAACAGGATGCCAAGCAGAACCTGCAGGCCATCGCCCGCGCCCTGCATGGCGAGCTGATGGTCGGCACGGTCGGCGACCGGCTGGTGGAGCTGGCTGCTGGCTGGGGCATTGTGCTGGTGGTGTCGGGGCTGTACCTGTGGTGGCCGCGCGGGCGCAACGGTGCCGGCGTGCTCTGGCCACGTTTTGCTGCCCGCGGCAGGCTGCTGTGGCGCGACCTGCATGCGGTCAGCGGCTTCTGGGGTTCGGCGCTGTTGTTGCTGATGCTGCTCAGCGGCATGACCTGGACCGGCATGTGGGGCAAGCAATATGCCGATCTGTGGAACCGCTTCCCGGCGGCGATGTGGAATGACGTGCCCAAGTCGGACCAGCAGGCGCGCGTGCTCAACCAGGCGCATCGGCAGACCGTGCCCTGGGCGATGGAGAACACGCCGATGCCGCAGTCCGGCGCCCATGCCGAACACGCCGGGCACCACATGATGTCGAGCAAGCCAGCGGCGCCGCAGGTCAGCCTGCAGCAGGTCGAGGACATTGCCAGCAGCCGCCAGGTCGAGCCGGGCTACAGCATTACCCTGCCGACCACCGCCGACGGCGTGTTCACCATTGCGGTGTTTGCCGATGATCCGCGCAACGACGCCACCCTGCATGTCGATCAGTACACCGGCCAGGTGCTGGCCGATGTGCGCTGGCAGGATTACAGCCCGGTCGCCCGTGCGACTGAACTGGGCGTGATGCTGCATGAAGGCAAGATGTTTGGCGCGTTCAACCAGATCGTGATCTTGCTGGTGTGCCTGATGATTCTGCTCGGCTCGGTGAGCGGTCTGGTGATGTGGTGGAAGCGCCGGCCTGAGGGTGGGTTGGGGGTGCCGCCACTGCGCCATGATCTGCCGCGGTGGAAGGCGGCGACGGTGGTGATGCTGGTGTTGGGCGTCGCGTTTCCGTTGGTGGGGGTGTCGATGTTGGTGATGTGGGGGGTTGATCGGTTGGTGCTTCGGGCTTGAGAGAGCCGGGGGCGCGTTGCGCCCCTATCGCGACACAAGGCCGCTCCTACAGGGACCGCGCTGGTCTCATGCTGGCGCGGTCCCTGTAGGAGCGGCCTTGTGTCGCGATAGGGCCGCAAGGCGGCCCCAGGCTGCACTGCAATACTCGTGTCGATCTGTCACGCCCGGTTCTGGAACGGGCGTGTTAGCCTACTCGGCTAGCAAAAAAAGACTGAACCAATAATGGAATGCAGCCAATGACCGTGACCTCTACCCCTGAGCCAGATGACCAGCATCTGCAACGCAACCTGAGCAACCGCCACATTCAGCTTATCGCCATCGGCGGCGCCATCGGCACCGGCCTGTTCATGGGCTCGGGCAAGACCATCAGCCTCGCTGGCCCGTCGATCATCTTCGTCTACATGATCATCGGCTTCATGCTGTTCTTCGTCATGCGGGCGATGGGCGAGCTGCTGCTGTCGAACCTCAACTACAAGTCCTTCATCGACTTCTCGGCCGACCTGCTCGGGCCCTGGGCCGGTTACTTCACCGGTTGGACCTACTGGTTCTGCTGGGTTGTCACCGGTATCGCCGACGTGGTCGCGATCGCCGCCTATACCCAGTTCTGGTTCCCTGACCTGCCGCAGTGGATCCCGGCGCTGAGCTGCGTGGCGCTATTGCTGTCGCTGAACCTGGTGACGGTGAAGATGTTCGGCGAGATGGAATTCTGGTTCGCCCTGATCAAGATCGTCGCCATCCTCGGCCTGGTCGCCACCGGCCTGTACATGGTCATCACCGGCTTCCAGTCGCCCTCCGGCAGCACCGCCCAGTTGGCCAACCTGTGGAACGATGACGGCATGTTCCCCCATGGCCTTATGGGCTTCTTCGCCGGCTTCCAGATCGCCGTGTTCGCCTTTGTCGGGATCGAGCTGGTCGGCACCACCGCCGCCGAAGCAAAAGACCCGGAGCGCACCCTGCCACGGGCAATAAACTCGATCCCGATCCGCATCATCGTTTTCTACGTGCTGGCCCTGATCGCGATCATGGCGGTGACGCCGTGGCGCGACGTGGTGCCGGGCAAGAGCCCGTTCGTCGAACTGTTCGTCCTCGCCGGCCTGCCCGCTGCGGCCAGCATCATCAACTTCGTGGTGCTGACCTCGGCCGCCTCGTCGGCCAACAGCGGCGTGTTCTCCACCAGCCGCATGCTGTTCGGCCTGGCCCAGGAAGGTGATGCACCGAAGGCCTTCGAGAAGCTCTCGCGCCGCGCGGTCCCGGCCAACGGCCTGTTCTTCTCCTGCGCCTGCCTGCTGCTGGGCGCGGTATTGATCTACCTGGTGCCGAACGTGATCGAAGCGTTCACCCTGGTGACCACGGTGTCGGCAGTGCTGTTCATGTTTGTCTGGACGCTGATCCTGCTGTCGTACCTCAAGTACCGCAGCCAGCGCCCGGCGCTGCATCAACGCTCGATCTACAAGATGCCCGGCGGGCGCTTCATGTGCTACGTGTGCCTGGTGTTCTTCGCAGCGATTCTGGTGCTGCTCAGCCTTGAGGCCGACACCCGCTCCGCACTGGTCGTGACGCCGATCTGGTTCCTGCTGTTGGCAGTGACCTACCAGTTCGTGCGCAGCAAGCGCCAGCCGCGGGCCGCACTGGACCGCTGACTGATTGGGGCTGCCCTGCGGCCCCAATACCGTGCACGCTTCGGGCGCCAGCACCAAGCTGGACCCGGCTTTCCCCGCAAAGCCCCGAAATCCGGGGCTTTGGCCGTGTCCGAAAAGCGGGCACAGCGCTTGCAATGCCTCCTGCAGAGTCGCCAACAGCATAAAAAACTCAGCGGAGAGAGCACATGAAGCGTCGCAGTCTGATCAAGGCCTTTACCCTTAGCGCATCGATTGCGGCGATGGGCCTGAGCTGGAGTATCCAGGCCGCCGAGACCATCAAGGTCGGCATCCTGCATTCGCTGTCGGGGACCATGGCCATTTCCGAGACCTCGCTGAAGGACATGGCGCTGATGACCATCGACCAGATCAACGCCAAGGGCGGGGTCAATGGCAAGATGCTCGAAGCGGTGGTGGTCGATCCGGCTTCCAACTGGCCGCTGTTCGCGGAAAAGAGCCGCCAGCTGCTGACCCAGGACAAGGTCGCGGTGGTGTTCGGCTGCTGGACGTCGGTGTCGCGCAAGTCGGTGCTGCCGGTGTTCGAAGAGCTCAATGGGCTGCTGTTCTACCCGGTGCAGTACGAAGGTGAAGAGATGTCGCCCAACGTCTTCTACACCGGCGCGGCGCCTAACCAGCAAGCGATCCCGGCGGTCGAATACGTGATGAGCGAAGACGGCGGCAGCGCCAAGCGCTTCTTCCTGCTCGGCACCGACTACGTCTACCCGCGCACCACCAACAAGATTCTGCGAGCCTTCCTGCACAGCAAAGGTGTGGCCGACAAGGACATCGAAGAGGTGTACACGCCGTTCGGCCATGCCGATTACCAGACCATTGTCGCCAACATCAAGAAGTTCTCTGCCGGCGGCAAGACCGCGGTGATCTCCACCGTCAACGGCGACTCCAACGTGCCGTTCTACAAAGAACTGGCCAACCAGGGCCTGAAGGCCACCGATGTGCCGGTGGTGGCGTTCTCGGTGGGCGAAGAAGAACTGCGCGGTATCGACACCAAGCCGCTGGTTGGCCACCTGGCGGCGTGGAACTACTTCGAGTCGGTGGATAACCCGGTCAACCAGAAGTTCGTCGCTGACTGGAAGGCCTACGCCAAGGCGAAAAATCTGCCGGGCGCCGACAAGGCGGTGACCAACGACCCGATGGAAGCCACCTACGTGGGTATCAACATGTGGGCGCAGGCGGTCGAGAAAGCCAAATCCACCGATGTCGACAAGGTTCGCGAAGCGCTGGCCGGGCAGACCTTCGCCGCGCCGTCGGGCTACACCCTGACCATGGACAAGACCAACCATCACCTGCACAAGCCGGTGATGATCGGCGAGATCCAGGATGACGGTCAGTTCAGTGTGGTCTGGGAGACCGAGCAGCCGCTGCGTGCGCAGCCGTGGAGCCCGTTCATTCCTGGCAACGACAAGCGCCCGGATTATGCGGTGAAAGGCAATTAAGTAACCCGGGGGCCGCGCTGCGGCCCATTGCACCCGATCCGACCAGGCCGCTGCCACTGACAAAGCGCGATGCACAGCCAACGCAGTCCGTGTAGGAGCGGCCTTGTGTCGCGATCGAGGGCGCAGCCCTCGCCTCCCCCTGACACAACAGGATCAACAAATGCTCAGATTCCTGCTCGCCCTGCTCCTGCTGCTGCCGCTGGCAACCCAGGCCAGCGAAGGCGACCTTTTCTACGCCGCCAAGCCCGCAGACCAGGCCCGCCTGCTGCAGGACTGGGCCGCCCAGCCAGAGCCCGCCCGGCTGGCCCTGCTGACCGCGCTGCAACAAGGCCGCATCGCCGAAGGCGACACCCGCAAACTGCGCCTGAACAACCGCCTGCGCGGCCTGATCGACAACGCCCTGGCCAGCCATCAACTGCTGAGCGATGACGCCAAGCTGCGCCTGGCTGCAGCGGGCGAGCTGCAACGCAGCGCCCAGCCGGCGCAGATGGCATTCCTTGATCGGCGCTTCGCCAACGAGCCAGACCCAGCCGTGCACGCCGCCCTGGCGCTGGCCCTGGCCAACCTGCAACTGGTCGCCAGCGAGCCCTCGGTGCGCCTCGCCGCCGTGCGCCTGCTCGGCGAAACCGGCGACCCGCTGGCGCGTACTCGTCTCGAAACCCTGCTGCAGCCTGGCGTCGAGAGCGATGCCGGCGTGCGCACCGCCGCCGAAACCAGCCTGGCCCAGGTCAAGCGCAAGTTGCTCATCGGCGAACTGCTCGGGCAGGCCTTCAGCGGCCTGTCGCTGGGCTCGATCCTGCTGCTGGCAGCACTGGGCCTGGCGATCACCTTCGGCTTGCTCGGGGTGATCAACATGGCCCACGGCGAGATGCTCATGCTCGGCGCCTACAGCACCTACATGGTCCAGGTGCTACTGCAGCGCTATGCGCCCGGCGCCATCGAGTTCTACCCGCTGATCGCCCTGCCGGTCGCGTTTGCGGTCAGTGCCGGAGTCGGTATGGCGCTGGAGCGCACGGTGATCCGCCATCTGTACGGTCGCCCGCTGGAAACCCTGCTGGCGACCTGGGGCATCAGCCTGATCCTGATGCAGGCGATCCGCCTGCTGTTCGGCGCGCAGAACGTCGAGGTGGCCAACCCGGCGTGGCTATCCGGCGGGATTCAAGTGCTGCCGAACCTTGTCCTGCCCTACAACCGCATGGTCATCATCGGCTTTGCCCTGGCGGTGGTGCTGCTGACCTGGCTGTTGCTCAACCGCACCCGGCTGGGGCTGAACGTGCGCGCGGTAACGCAGAACCGCAACATGGCAGCCTGCTGCGGGGTGTCCACCGGCCGCGTCGACATGCTCGCCTTCGGCCTGGGCTCAGGTATTGCCGGCCTGGGTGGAGTCGCCCTGAGCCAGGTCGGCAACGTCGGCCCGGACCTTGGCCAGAGCTACATCATCGACTCGTTCCTGGTGGTGGTACTCGGTGGCGTCGGCCAGCTTGCCGGCACGCTGTGGGCCGCGTTCGGCCTGGGCATCGCCAACAAATTGCTCGAGCCGCAGATCGGTGCGGTGCTGGGCAAGATCCTTATCCTTGCGCTGATCATCCTGTTCATTCAGAAGCGCCCGCAAGGCTTGTTCGCTCTCAAGGGACGGGTAATCGACTGATGAACCAGCCACTGCTTGTCACCGCCGCACAAAAGGCCGGGCCGCGCCTGTCGCTGGCCATCGGCATCGTTGTCGTCCTGCTGCTGCTGGCCTTGCCGCTGTTGTCGCTGCTACCCGCAGAGCACTCGTTGCAGGTCTCAGCCTACACCCTGACGCTGGTCGGCAAGATCCTTTGTTACGCGATCGTCGCGCTGGCGTTGGACCTGGTCTGGGGCTATGCCGGCATGCTCTCGCTGGGGCATGGCCTGTTCTTCGCCCTCGGCGGCTACGCCATGGGCATGTATCTGATGCGCCAGGCGGCGGGTGACGGCCTGCCGGCGTTCATGACTTTTCTATCGTGGACCGAGCTGCCCTGGTTCTGGGTCGGCACCCAGCATCTGGCCTGGGCGCTGTGCCTGGTAGTGCTGGCGCCGGGGCTGCTCGCGCTGGTGTTCGGCTGGTTCGCCTTCCGCTCGCGAATCAAGGGCGTGTACTTCTCGATCATGACCCAGGCGCTGACCTTCGCCGGCATGCTGCTGTTCTTCCGGAACGAGACCGGTTTTGGCGGCAACAACGGCTTCACCAACTTCCGCACCATTGCCGGCTTCGATGTTGCCGCGCAAGGCACCCGGGCGGTGTTGTTCCTGCTCACCGTCGGCCTGCTGCTGGCCAGCCTGTACCTGTGCTGGCGGCTGACCCAGAGCAAGTTCGGCCGCCTGCTGACGGCGCTGCGTGATGCGGAAAACCGACTGATGTTCTGTGGCTACGACCCGCGCGGTTTCAAGCTGCTGGTGTGGGTGCTCAGCGCCGTGCTGTGCGGCCTGGCCGGGGCGTTGTACGTGCCGCAGGTAGGCATCATCAACCCCAGCGAAATGTCGCCGACCAACTCCATCGAGGCTGCCGTATGGGTGGCACTGGGCGGGCGCGGCACGTTGATCGGGCCACTGCTCGGGGCGGGCCTGGTCAACGGCATGAAGAGCTGGTTCACCGTGGCCTTCCCGGAGTTCTGGCTGTTCTTCCTCGGCGCGCTGTTCATCATCGTCACCCTGTACCTGCCCAAAGGCGTGGTCGGCCTGTTGAAGAAAAGGAACCAGCCATGAGAGGCATCCCACCGGTACACCCGGAGTTCATGCTCGAACCGGTATTCGACCAGATCGGCGCCGGCCGCGATGCGATCGGCCTTGGCCAGCGTCGCGGCAAAGGCCTGGATGTGCGCCACGGCACGGTGCTGAGCCTGGAAGACATCAGCGTCAGCTTCGATGGCTTCAAGGCACTCAATGCGCTGAACCTGTACATCGGCGTCGGCGAGCTGCGCTGCATCATCGGCCCCAATGGCGCCGGCAAGACCACCATGATGGACGTGATCACCGGCAAGACCCGCCCGGACACCGGCACGGCGTTTTTCGGCGACACCCTCGACCTGACCCGCATGAGCGAGTACCAGATCGCCCAGGCCGGGATCGGTCGCAAGTTCCAGAAGCCGACGGTGTTCGAGGCGCTGACCGTCTATGAAAACCTCGAGCTGGCGCTCAAGACCGACAAGTCGGTATGGGCCAGCCTGGCTTCGCGGCTGTCCTCCGAGCAGCGCGAGCGGATCGAGTCGGTGTTGACCCAGTTGCGCCTGCTGCCCTTGGCCCAGCGCCAGGCCGGGCTGCTGTCCCACGGGCAAAAGCAGTTTCTGGAAATCGGCATGCTGTTGGTGCAGGAGCCGCAGTTGCTGCTGCTCGATGAGCCCGTGGCAGGCATGACCGATGTCGAAACCGAATTTACCGCCGAGCTGTTCAAGGGCCTGGCGCGCAGCCATTCGCTGATGGTGGTGGAGCACGACATGGGTTTTGTCGGCAGCATCGCCGACCACGTCACCGTGCTGCACCAAGGCAGCGTGCTGGCCGAAGGCTCGCTGGAGCAGGTGCAGGCGGATGAGCGGGTGATCGAGGTTTACCTGGGCCGCTGATCGTTGTTTGCCAACAGACCGCGTCAACCGTTGCGTTCAAGGATTTGCACATGCTGAAAATCGATACCTTGCATCAGTACTACGGCGGCAGCCATATCCTGCGTGGCCTGTCATTCGAGGCCAAGGTCGGTGAAGTGACCTGCCTGCTCGGGCGTAACGGGGTCGGCAAGACCACCTTGCTGCGCTGTTTGATGGGCCTGGTGCCGGCGCGCGAAGGCAGCGTGCACTGGGAAAACCAGCCGATCACCAGCCTCAAGCCGCAGCAGCGGGTGCATGCCGGCATCGCCTACGTGCCACAGGGGCGCGAGATCTTTGCCCGGCTGACCGTTGAAGAGAACCTGCTGATGGGCTTGTCGCGCTTCCCGGCCCGCGAGGCGCGCGAAGTGCCGGCATTTATCTACGAGCTGTTCCCGGTGCTCGAGCAGATGAAGCAGCGCCGTGGCGGTGATTTGTCCGGCGGCCAGCAACAGCAGCTGGCCATCGGCCGCGCCCTGGCCAGCCGGCCACGCTTGCTGATCCTCGACGAGCCTACCGAAGGCATCCAGCCCTCGGTGATCAAGGAAATCGGCGCGGTGATTCGCAAGCTGGCCGACCGTGGCGACATGGCCATTTTGCTGGTCGAGCAGTTCTATGACTTTGCCGAGGAGCTGGCCGACCAGTACCTGGTGATGGCCCGCGGCGAGATCATCCAGCAGGGCCGTGGCGAAAACATGCAGGCTGAAGGTGTGCGCGGGTTGGTAACCATTTAATCTGCAGGCAATCCTTCTGCGAGACGTCGTCATGAGCTACCCGATTCGCGATGCCCAGGCTGCCGATGTGCCGGGCATTCTCGCCATCTACAACGATGCCGTGCGCAACACCACGGCGATCTGGAACGAGACACCGGTGGACCTGGCCAACCGCCAGGCCTGGTTCGCGGCGCGGGCTGAGCAGGGTTATCCGATCCTGGTGATGGCTGATGACAGCGGCGTGCTGGGTTATGCGTCATTTGGCGATTGGCGGCCGTTCGAGGGGTTTCGACATACCGTCGAGCATTCGGTGTATGTGCGCGATGATCAACGTGGCAAGGGCCTGGGGCCGTTGCTGCTGGCGGCATTGATCGAGCGTGCGCGTGGCTGCGGCAAGCATGTGATGATGGCCGCGATCGAGAGCGGCAATGCAGCGTCGGTGCGGCTGCATGAGCGGTTGGGGTTTGTCGTGACCGGGCAGATGCCGCAGGTCGGCATCAAGTTTGGTCGCTGGCTGGACCTGACCTTCATGCAACTGATCCTGAACCCCGCTCCTACAGGTACGCGCCAGCCGATGATGCCGCAGCGGATCACATCTGGGTAAACCGCCCCAAGCGCTGGCGCAGCATGGTGTTTTCGCTACGCAGGTGCTGCACTTCTTCCAGCAACTCCAACGCCAGCGCCACGCCTTCCCACTCCAGTTCCAGCTCCTGATGCAGCTTGACCGCGCGCTTGAGGGTTACCGGCGCGCGGTCGTCGAACAGCCAGTCTTCCGGCGTTCGCCCCGATGGTTGAACAATGCCGTGCTCGACGATTTCGATCACCCAGTCAGCCGTGATATCGGCTTCCTGGCAGAGGGTGCGCATGTCCAGTTGAACGATCAGGGTGCTGCTCATGATCAACTACTCCATTGAGTCCTCGGGTTGAACGCGGCCTTCTCGGCAAGCTTGGCCCACAGTTCACGGGTGGCGTCGTCCGACTGCGCCGGCATCACCACCTTCAGTTGCGCGTACAGATCACCGCGCTCGCCCTGCTTGTTGCTCAAACCCATGCCTTTGACGCGCAGGCGCTGGCCGCTCTGGCTGTCCGGGCGGATGGTCAGGTTGATCTTGCCGGTCAGGGTCGGTACCGCGACCTTGGTGCCCAGCGCGGCTTCCCACGGCGCCAGCGGCACGGTGATGATCAGGTCATGGCCCTCGACATCGAACAGCGGATGCGGCGCCATGCGAATGGTCAGGAACAGATCGCCATTGGCGCCACCGCCAACCCCTGGCGCGCCCTGGCCTTTGAGGCGGATGCGCTCGCCGTCGGTGACCCCGGCGGGGATCTTGACGTTGAGGGTCTTGGTGGTGAACCCGGTGCGCTGCCCGGCGGCGTTGGTCTGCGGGATCTGGAAGCTGATCTGCTTGGACTCTTTGTTCAGGGTTTCCTCAAGGAAAACCGCCAGCTCCAGTTCCACGTCCTGCCCTCGTCTGCCCGCACTGCGTTGCTGTTGCTGCTGTCCGCGTCCGAACGGGCTGCCGCCACGTGCGCCAAAGATCGAGCTGAAGAAGTCGGAGAAGTCGCCGCCTTCAAAACCATTGTCCGCGCCAGCGCCGCGACCCTGCCAGCCAGGCGGGGCCTGGAACGGCCGGCCGTGCTGGCCGCCATACTTGCGGATCTCGTCGAATTCAGCGCGTTTCTGCGCGTCACCGAGCACTTCGTAGGCCTCGTTGGCCTCTTTGAACTTGTCCTCGGCGTCGCGCTCCTTGCTGACATCGGGGTGATACTTGCGGGCCAGCTTGCGGTACGCGGCCTTGATCGCCTTATCGTCCGCGGTGGGCTCTACGCCGAGTATCTTGTAATAGTCTTTGAAGTCCATCTATGGATCACCAGTGTGAATTTGCGTGTTGCATCTGAAGATAGGGACCAAGCATAGCCTTTCAAGGGCGGTTTGGGGTTGCCGTGGAGCAGACGACTGGTCTTGATTCTGCTGGCAAAGGGCATAAACTGCGCGGCCGTTTTGCCTCCGGAAGTAAATTGTCCATGTCCGACGTATCCCCGGCCCGTGCCCTGGGCATCGATTTTGGCACCTCCAACTCCACGGTCGGCTGGCACCGCCCGGGTGCCGAGTCGCTGATCGCCCTCGAGCAAGGCAAGATCACCTTGCCCTCGGTGGTGTTCTTCAATATCGAGGAGCGTCGCCCGGTGTACGGCCGCCTGGCCCTGCACGAATACCTCGAAGGCTACGAAGGGCGCCTGATGCGCTCGCTCAAAAGCCTGCTCGGCTCCAAGCTGATCAAGCATGACACCAGCGTGCTCGGCACCGCCCTGCCGTTCAAGGACCTGCTCGGCATGTTTATCGGCGAGCTGAAAAAACGCGCCGAAGCCGACGCTGAGCGCAGCTTCGAGCAAGTCGTGCTGGGCCGCCCGGTCTTCTTCGTCGACGATGATCCAGCGGCCGACCAGGAAGCCGAAGACACCCTCGCCGACGTCGCGCGCAAGATCGGTTTCAAGGACGTCTCGTTCCAGTACGAGCCAATCGCCGCAGCGTTCGACTACGAGTCCGGCATCAGCCGCGAAGAGCTGGTTCTGATCGTCGATATCGGCGGTGGTACCTCCGACTTCACCCTGATCCGCCTGTCGCCCGATCGCCACCATCTGGCCGAGCGCCAGAGCGATATTCTCGCCACCGGCGGCGTGCACATTGGCGGTACCGACTTCGACAAGCAGTTGAGCCTGCAAGGCGTGATGCCGCTGTTCGGCTACGGCAGCAAGATGAAGAGCGGCGCGCTGATGCCAACCAGCTACCACTTGAACCTGGCTACCTGGCACACCATCAACGCCGTGTATTCGCAGAAGTCACAGCTGGCGCTGGGCAACATGCGCTATGACATCGAAGACGCGCTGGGCATCGATCGCCTGTTCAAGCTGATCGAGCAGCGTGCCGGGCACTGGCTGGCGATGGAGATCGAAGCCAGCAAGATCGAGCTGACCGATCAGCCCAGCCGCCAGATCGACATGCGCCGGGTCGAGCCGGAACTGACCGTCGAGCTGACCCGCGCGTTGTTCGAGGACGCCATTGGCGGCCTGCTGCAACGGGTCCGTGGCAGCGTCAGCGAATTGCTGAACAAGGCTGGCGTCAGTGAGAGCCAGGTCGATACGGTGTTCTTCACCGGCGGCTCAAGCGGCATCCCGGCGCTGCGCAACAGCGTAGCGGCAATGTTGCCCAATGCCCGTCACGTTGAAGGCAATATCTTCGGTAGCATCGGCAGTGGTCTGGCGATTGAGGCGCGTAAGCGTTACGGCGCGGTGTAGGGCTCTGAAATTGCGTCTCGGTTGAGTATGTCGGGGCTGCTTTGCAGCCCTTTCGCGACACGAGGCCGCTCCTACAGGGACCGCGCAAGCAGGTAGTTCGCGGTCCCCTGTAGGAGCGGCCTCGTGTCGCGAAAGGGGCGCAAAGCGCCCCCAAAATCTCAGCCTCACACCAACTCAGCGCGGCGCAGCTCACTTTTCAGATACGCATAATAGATCGGCCCAGCCACCACCCCAGGCAAGCCGAACGCCGCCTCGAACACCAGCATCGCCAGCAGCAACTCCCACGACTTGGCCCTTATCTGCCCGCCGACGATCCGCGCGTTGAGGAAGTACTCGACCTTGTGGATCACGATCAGATAGCCCAACGCCGCCAGCGCCACCCAGATCGACAGCGACAAGCCGACAATGGTGATCAGCGTGTTCGACATCAGGTTGCCGATCACCGGCAGCAGGCCGAGCAGGAAGGTCAGCACGATCAGGGTCTTGGTCAGCGGCAGGTGCACGCCGAACAGCGGCAGCACCACGGCGAGGAAGATCCCGGTGAAGAAGGTGTTGAGCAGCGAGATCTTGATCTGGGCGAAGACGATATTGCGAAACGCCTGCACCAGCAGCGCCAGCCGTTCGAACATCGCCGCGGCCAGTGGCTTGCGCCGGGAGATATCCGGGATGCGCTGCAAGGCGACGATGGCACCGAGGATCATCCCGATCAACAGGGTGACGAACATGTGCGCCATGCCCTTGCCAACCAGCTGCAGCTCGCCCAGGTGGCTCCTCAGCCATTCGCCAATGGCCACCTTGAACTCGGCCGCACTGGCCGGCAGGTAGCCTTCGATGAACGGCGGCAACTGGCTGCGCGCCTGCTCCACCAGCAGCATGAACTTGTCCAGCGAGGCGCCAGGGTTTTCCGCTTCATGCAGCAGGAAGCTGAACGCGCCAGCAATCAGCAAGGTCAGGCTCAGCACCACCAAGGTGCCCAGCAACGCCACTGCCAGCCAACGCGCGCGCTGCCCGGCAATGATCGGCTGTAGCCGTGGGGTAAGCATATTGACCAGTTCGAACACCAGCAGGCCGGCGAGCAGGCTTGGCAACAACTTCAACGGCAGGGCCAGCAACAGGCCGGCAAAGACGATGATCCAGCTGGCCAGGGTGACCTGGCGAGGGGTGAAAGTCATACAGCCTCAGGGGCAGACAGCGGAAAAGAATCGCAGTCTGCCAGCCTTCGGCGCGCAAACATAGATACAGCTCATTTCTTCTTCAGGCAGGTACTCATGAATGCTTTGCGCTCGTCACCCTTGAGGGTCTTCTCGGT
The DNA here is from genome assembly GCF_050496565.1 of Pseudomonas shirazensis. Lineage (GTDB taxonomy): Bacteria > Pseudomonadota > Gammaproteobacteria > Pseudomonadales > Pseudomonadaceae > Aquipseudomonas > Aquipseudomonas shirazensis_A. Next base: position 18,243 of record NZ_JBNWAE010000016.1, on the reverse strand, counting down.
GGCAGTAGCGTTGCAGCGGCTCATTTTCTCCTGCTGGGTGACCTTCAGACACTTGCTCATGAACGCCTTGCGCTCATCACCCTTGAGGGTCTGCGCAGTGGCGTCGGCGTTACAGCTCTTCATCTTTTCCTGCTGGGCGGTGGCGGCAAAGCCCTGCGCGCAGATCAACATCCCCAATACCAGCAATGGCGCTTGCAGTCGCTTCATGGAGTGGTCTCCTTGTTCCGCGCCCGATGCACGGATCCAAGCCTGAGTGTAGCCAACTATTTCCACCTGCCAGCGTCGGCGCCATCAGAGCCCCGCGGCTTTCAGGCGCACAGCGTGCTCGGTAAACAGCCGCACCGGTTCGGCGCCCTTGCCCACCGCGCCAAGTGACTGGTTGACGATGTCCAGATGATCCAGCGGGTGGTCATCGCCCAGCACCTGGCCCAGGTGCGAGCTGTTGCGCCCGACCATGCCGTCGCACTGGCCTTTCTCGCGGACGAAGCTGCGGGCGAACAGGCGGCAGAAGCGGTTGCTGCCGTCAAAGCGGTTGCGGCCCTGGTCGGTCAGGCCGGGCTGGAGCGTGCCCGACCACGAGTAGTAGCGCACGCCATTGACCTCATAGGCGCCCTCGCCGCCCCATTGCTGCGGCACGCCCTGTGGATAAGCCTGGTTGAACAGCGCCACCCCGGCGCAGGTCAGCGACTGATGCGAAGCGTGCACATCGATCGGCAGCCGCTCACGGCGCCAGCCTGTTTCCAACCAGCCCATCAACCGCGCCAGGCCGTGCAACACGACGCGCAGCATACGCCCTTTGGGCGAGTGGCCAGGCGCTGTGCGTTCGAGGTGGTCGGCCAGCTCCGAGCCGTGATTGGGCCCCGCTACCGACGTCACCGAGGCGACCCGGTCTGGCCGCTTGGCAGCAGCATAGCGCGCGCTGAGTGCGCCCTGGCTGTGGCCGATCAGGTTGACCTTGGCGGCGCCGCTGCGCTGGCAGATGTCTTCGATGATCGCCAGCAACTGCTCGCCACGCACCTCGCTGGAGTGCAGCGGCGACAGCTGCACCGGATAGACCTTGGCCCCGCCACGGCGCAGGGCCGCAACGATGCCGAACCAGTACGGATAAACCAGCAATCGCACAAAACCGAGCATGCCCGGCACCAGCACCACTGGGTATCGCGTCGCCAGATCCTGCTTCATCGCTGTCTCCTCGGGCTTGACCGTGCGCCAACACTAACGCGAGCTAGATGACGGCCACAATCGAACTCCTGAGCCGCGCTGCGGTTCCAATCCTGCACACACCCTGAGCAAGGAGCGGGACCATGTACAAACAGACTTTGGCAATCCTTCTGGCCAGCGCAACCCTGGCCGCCTGCGGCAGCCGCCCGGAAAACCCGGTGGATTACGTTACCTACCGTGACGAGCCGCTGGTCAAGCAGGTCGAGAACGGCATGACCATGCAGAAGGTAATCGCCATCGGTGGCAGCCCGTCGATGGTCATTGACCTGCCCAACGGCGGCACCTGCAACGACTACATCCTCAACCGTGATGGCCATCAGCAGCCGTACTACGTGCGCTTCGATGCCACCGGCCATGTCGATGCCAAAGGTTTCAAGACCTGCAAACAACGCGAAGAAGACAAGAAAGCCGCAACTGGCGCCTGAGTCTTCCTGAAGCCCTGACCACCCTGATATCTCGGAGATGAGCATGAGCAACGTTGAACTAACTGATAAACACACCCTGCGCGAACGCGCCCGCCAGCACGTTGAAGACGGCGCCGTGACCGAAGGCTATAGCGCCGACCGCGAGAAGATCATCCAGCTGCTCAACGAGTCGCTGGCGACCGAGCTGGTGTGCGTGCTGCGCTACAAGCGCCACTACTTCATGGCCAGCGGGATCAAGGCAGCAGCAGCTGCTGACGAGTTCCTCGAGCACGCCACCCAGGAAGCCGAACACGCCGACAAACTGGCCGAGCGTATCGTCCAGCTGGGCGGCGAGCCGGACTTCAACCCGGATAACCTGAGCAAGAACTCCCACGCGCAGTACGTCGCGGGCAACTCGCTCAAGGAGATGGTGCTGGAAGACCTGGTAGCTGAACGCATCGCGGTCGACAGCTACCGCGAAATCATCCAGTACATCGGCGAGAGCGACCCGACTACCCGTCGCATCTTCGAAGACATCCTGGCCCAGGAAGAAGAGCACGCCGATGATATGGCCGACCTGCTCAAGGGTCTGTGATCCGCTAGCGATTTGGCCTCTGCCCGCAATCGCGGTGCAGAGGCCGATATCCAACCCGCCTTACTTCTTCGTCTTGACCTCAGCCGGCGCCTTGCCGGCTTTCATTTGCTCGAGCAATGGCGTGCACTGGTTCTGCTCGCCGTCACCCGGTGCAATCAGCGCCAGTAGCCCTGCTGCGGGGCCAATCGCAACACCCAGGGCAACCATGCCGGCGCCGCGCAAGGCCAGCGGCAGCGCCTGCACACCAGCACTGGGTTTGGCGAACTTGCCGCGTACGTACAGCGGCGAGCGCAGCGAGAACAGACGCAGGCCCTTGGACTCCGGGGTGATCTTCAGGTCGAGTTGTTCGCTGGCCAGGTTGACCGTGCCATCGACATAGATGATTGCGTTCTCGGTATCGAAGACAAATACGCGCGTACTCGCCAGGCCGTCCTTGATGCCAACATCGGCTGCTGCGCAGTTGATCTGCACATCCTTGTCGCCGAACAGTTTACCGACCACGTAGTTACCCACGTTAAGGCCAGCCAGCTCCATCAGCTCGCGGCTGATGGCGCCATCGTTGATCAGCATGCGCATCTCGCCGTTGGCGGTGCCGAGCAGCGCCGCGACCGAATTGCCGCGCCCGCTGATATCGGCATCGCCGTTGAGCTGACCAAAGCTGGTCTGCATCGGCGCAAAGCCCGGGAACAGCTCCTTGAGCTTGAAGCCACGCGCAGTCAGCCGGGCCCGGCCCTGCATCGGCACGTTGCGCCCGTCCAGGCGGATGTTGGCGGCGAGGTTGCCCCCAGCCACGCCAAAGCGCAGCGGCTGCAGGCGCAGCAGGCCGTCATCGAGGATCAGGTGCACGGCCAGGTCGTTGAATGGCAACTTGGAGCTGTGCACGATGCGCTTGCCGCTGAAGCTGACGTCGGCATCCATTGCACGCCAGCGCTCGGTCCGAAACTCTTCGACCGGCAGCACTTTGTCGCCTGGCTGCTTGCTGGCACCGCCACGGGCCTTTTGCTCGGCGTTGGAGTCAGCGCCGATCAAGGGAGCAAGGTCCTTGAACAGCAGTTGGTTGGAGACCAGCTTGCCGCTCAGTTTGGGCCGCGGCTTGCTCGCGACAAAGGCCAGATCGCCATGAATATCGCTGTCGCCGATCTTGCCGTTGAAGCCTTCATAGCTGAACCGCGCACCCTCGGCGGCGTGCAGGTTGGCCAGCAGATGGCCGTCGGTGGAGTACGCCGGCGTGTCCGGCAGGGTCACGCCCGTCAGCGGGAAGAGGTTGCCCAGGCTAGCGCCGGACAGCTTCAGCCGCAGGTCCAGCGCGCCCAGGTTACGCGGGTCGGTCAGGGTGCCGGCGACCACCACATGGGTGTCGGCAATACGCACGTCGGCCTGCAGCGGGAACGGCTGGCTGGCGTCCTGCAGCGCCAGCAGGCCGCCGATCTTGCCGGTGCCGGATACCGGCTGATCCTTGTAGCGGCCGCTGGCTTTGAGGCCAAAGGCATAGTCCTGAGCGCCGGCGCTTTTCTCGGCGCGGGCCTTGCCGACGATCTCGCTGAACGGGATTGGCTTGCCCAGCGGGTCGATCTGCACTTTCATGTCGGCCTTGAGGATCTGGTCGTTGTAGCTGACATTGCCCTGATCAAAACCGATGGCGCCGATATCCAGCACCCATTTCGACGGTTCGGCATTTTCATCCTTGGGCCCGAAATCGAAGGTCCAGTTGGCGCGGCCATCGGCCAGGCGGGTCAGGCTGGCGTTGGGCTTGGTCAGGTTGATGCGCGGGATGACAATGTGCTGAACGATCAGCGGCAGCGGTGACAGGCGAAATTCGACCTTCTCCAGGCCGACCATCTGCGGCTGTTTGAGCCACTCCGGGTTGCCCAGGGTCAGGTCCTCGGCAATGAAGTGCGGCCATGGCACCCAGGCGCGCCAGCCGCCTTCTTCGGGCTCGGTGCGCCATTTGACGGCGAGGTTGCCGTTGATCGCGAACGGTCGCTGCAAGGCGGCCGAGACTTTCTCATTGAGAAACGGCTTGGCGCGGTTCCAGTCGAAGGTGGCGATCACCACCACCAGGATCGCCAGCAAGGTGATCAGTGTGGCGAGGGTCCAGGTGATGATTCTGGCGGGGCGCGTCATTGCGTGATTCTCCTGACTGCATGGCTCATGGCGCCACGACGGTGACACTTAACAAGTGGGACTGATGAAAAGCCGCTGGGTTTAATCCATGGCGCATTCTAGCCAGGAATTTTCTGTCGACCTCATCAACTTTGCGGTGAGATTGACGGGTTGCCAAGTGGCTCAGTGGCATGCGCGAAGCGCCGAAATGCCTGGGCTAGAGGCGCTGCTGCAACAGTATCAATCCCGTCGATTGTTACCATTATCCTTATGAACTTTTCTCTGGCGGTGCGGCGGGTAGCATTGGCTTCGTACCCACTTTCCAGCCCTCCAGAGGAGCGCCCTGATCATGAAACGCCAATTACTGCTTAGCCTTGCCCTGTCCATCGCAGCCACCAGTGCCTTCGCCTTGCCTGGTCAGGAGCAGCACCTGACCGCCGAATCGCGCTCCAGCGACGCCGCCGCCGTGCAAACCCTGAATACCCTTGCCGAAGGTGGCTCGGATCGTTTGATCGAACGTACTGACCGCGTAGCTGAAGGCGGCTCTGATCGCCTGATCGAACGCACTGGCCGCGTCGCCGAAGGTGGCTCGGATCGCCTGATCGAGCGCACTGGCCGCGTCGCTGAAGGTGGCTCGGACCGTCTGATCGAGCGCAGTGGCCGAGTAGCCGAAGGTGGCTCCGACCGCCTGATCGAGCGTAATGGCCGAGTAGCCGAAGGTGGCTCGGATCGTCTGGTTGAACTCAGCCGTGTGAGCTGATTGCCATGGCAGAAAAGGTCGATCCTCGATACTGCGCCTGCTACCCTCCAAGCCCGGTCCATTGACCGGGCTTTGTTTTTTTATCCAGAATAACCCGTCGTACAGCCACAGAAGCCTGCCCCATGCTGCCTCGCGCCGAACAGAAGCTCCAGACCCGTCAAGCCCTGCTGGACGCTGCCTGCCAGTTGATGGAGAGCGGCCGTGGCTTTGGCAGCATCAGCCTGCGCGAAGTGGCCAAGACCGCCGGCATCGTGCCCACCGGTTTCTATCGCCACTTCCCCGACATGGACGCCCTCGGCCTGGCCCTGGTCGAAGAAGTCGACGCGACCTTCCGCCATGCGATCCGCCTGGTGCGGCAAAACGAATTTGAAATGGGCGGCATCACCGATGCCTCGGTACGCATCTTTCTCGACATGGTCGCCGCGCACCGCACTCAGTTCCTGTTTCTCGCCCGCGAGCAGTACGGTGGCTCGCAGCCGGTGCGCCAGGCCATCGCTCGCCTGCGCCAGCACATCAGTTCCGACCTTGCCACTGACCTCGGCCTGATGCCGCGCTGGAAGCACCTTGATGCGGCAGCCCTGGAAGTGATGGCCGACCTGGTGGTCAAGACCGTGTTCGCCACCCTGCCCGAGCTGATCGACAGCCCTGACCCGCACACCGCCCAGCCGCTCAGCGCGCAAGAGAAGATCACCCAGCAACTGCGCTTCATCTTTGTCGGTGCGCGCCACTGGCAGGGTTTGAGCAGCCCCGGCTGACGACCCTTGGCCGCTAGCTGCTATCATGGCGCCCTGCCCGATTGCGACGAGCGTTGCCATGTCCGACCCCCGCCCCACCCTGCCCGAGCTGAGCACCCGCCTTGCACACTTCCGTCAGCATTTCGCTGAACGCATCGTGCCGCTGTGGCAAGGCCCAGGCTGGAACGACGAACTGGCTCTGCCCTTCGAAGCCCTCGATGAACAGCACCAGCCGTTACCGGTACAGCGCTACCGGGCGATGGCCGTCGCGCGTCAGCTGTACCTGTTCAGCAGCCGCATCGAGCAAGCCGGCGCCGCCGAGCGCGCTGCAGCGTTGTTCCGTTCGCTGCAGCGCCACTTCCATGATGCCGAGCACGGCGGCTGGTTCTACAGCGTGGACGCTGCCGGCAAGCCGCTGGACCGGCGCAAGGACCTGTACACCCATGCGTTCATCGTGTTCGCCTGCGCGCATTACTGGGGCAAGGTGCAGGAGGGGCTGGTCGAGGCCACTCTGAACGCAGCGCTGGAAGTGGTAGCCGAACGCTTCGCTCGCGACGACGGCCTGTATGAAGCAAGCCTGAGCGAGGACTGGGCCGACCTGGGCAGCGGCCCGCTGCAAAACCCGCAGATGCACCTGGCCGAGGCCTTCCTGCAAACCCTCGCAGTACGCGACGATCAGGACGTGCAGCAAGCGCTGCTGCAACTGTGTGAGGCGCTGCAAACGCACTTCATCGAGCCCGAACACGGCCTGATGCTGGAAAAACCGCGCGGTGATGTGGATAACTGGTTCGAGCCTGGGCATCAGTTCGAGTGGTTCTACCTGCTCGAAACATCGCCGCTGCTCAACGGCGGCGCGCTGCATGGGTCGATCGCCCGTGGCTTTGATTACGCCGAGCGCCATGGCGTGATCAATGCGGCGGTACTCGCCAGCCTGGATATCCACGGCAAGATACTCGACCCGACTCAGCGTATCTGGGCCAAGGCTGAATACCTGCGCGCGTTGGCATTGCGCCCGGGCAGTGAGCAGGAGCTGTTGCAACAGCTACGCTCGCTGGAGGACAAGTTCCTGCATGCAGGCGGCTGGCGCGAGTGCCTGGACGCCACAGGCGCGGTCAGCCGGCACGACATGCCGTCGACCACGCCTTATCACCTGGCGACCTGCCTTGAAGGGCTGGCGAAAAAGGCTTGACCTAGTATTTTTACCAGTACCCGCCGGCCAGCAGCGTTGATAGTGTTGTTTCACTATTCATTATCGAGTGACTACCCATGGCGACCAGCGAGCTGGGCACGATCAAGCGTCAGCTGGCGGAGTTCATCGAAGGCAAGACCGATAGCGCCGCCAACAACATTCGCACGCTGAAACCGCGGCACGACCATTTCGCCCAGGGCCAGCTGAGCGTGTGCCAAAGCCAGCCGCAGGCGCCGCTGTCCTCTGCGCTCAACCCACAGGCCACGCTCACTCCGCGCAACCAGGCCCTCGAATCATTCGTTGAGTCGAGGATCAACGCCACGGCGGGGATCATCTGGGGCAACAAGGCCTGCGAAGGGCAGCAGCAGGCGTTTGGCCAGGTCAACTATCTGCTGAGCGTGCGCCGGATGCTCGACGGAACCGCCACCAGTGAGGACGTCGGTTTGCACACTGCAATCAGCCATGTCCTGAGGGAGCTCAAGGTTCTCGACCTGCTTGAGAACAACGGACTGTTGCAAACGGGGCAGAGCTACACTCAGCTGTTCAAGTGAACTGGCAACCGGCAGCGCAGCTGCCGGCTTCGCCTCCTCAGCCTTTGTTCGCGCGATCGATCGAGAACCCAGCCCAATCCTGACTTACCGGCATCAACTCAAGGCTGTTGATGTTGATGTGCGCCGGCTGGTTGAGAATCCAGAAGATGGTCTCGGCGATGTCCTGCGGCTGGATCGCTTCGGCGCCAGCGTAGGTTGCATCGTACTTGGACTGATCGCCACCGAAGCGCACCAGTGAAAACTCGCTTTCGCACAGGCCAGGCTCGATGTTGCTGACCCGCACGCCAGTACCGCGCAGGTCGCAGCGCAGGCTCAGCGAGAACTGACCGACAAACGCCTTGGTGCCGCCGTAGACGTGGCTGCCAGGGTATGGATAGTTACCTGCCACCGAGCCCACGTTGAGGATCGACGCGCCACGACCATAAGCGATCAGCCGCGGCAGGAGCAGGCGGGTGGTGTACATCAGGCCCTTGATGTTGGTGTCGACCATGGTGTCCCAGTCGTCCAGGTCGCACTTCTGCGCAGGGTCTGCACCCAGTGCCAGCCCGGCGTTGTTGACCAGCCCGCGCAGCTTGTCGAACGCAGGCGGCAGGTTGGCGATGGCCTGTTCCATCGCCGCACGGTCGCGCACGTCGACCACGATGCCATGCACGTCGGTCTTGGCCGACAACTCGGCGCACAGCGCATCCAGGCGCTCTTTACGGCGGCCGGTCAGGACCAGCTTCCAGCCAGCGTCGGCAAACAGGCGGGCTGTGGCCTCGCCGAAACCGGAAGTGGCGCCCGTGATGAATACGGTAGACGTCATGCTGTTCTCCTTCGCAATGGGGTGTCGTCGGCAGGCCTTGAAGCATGCCCGTGGCCGGCCCAGCCAGCAAGCCGTTTAAGCGCCTGGTCAAAAAACGTACATAGTGCGCAAAGCCACGCGGCACAAGGCGCGGTGCAGGCTATGCGCATGTTATCCACAGGCCTTTCCCCACAGAATGGGGGCAACTTGCAACCAGCCCGGACGCGGTCCCTGTAGGAGCGGCCTTGTGTCGCGAAAGGGCTGCGGAGCGGCCCCAGACCTCAGCTTCGCCGCCGAAATCGCCGGGCCCGCTTTGCGGGCCTTTCGCGACACAAGGCCGCTCCTACAGGGACTGCGTGCACTTTATAAAGGTTGAGTCGAGCAAAGCCATGCTAGCTGCCACTTGCAGCAGTCTGTCCAAGGCTTTTGCACAGAGTTATCCACAGCTTGGATACACGCGAAATCCATCTTCTGCAGAGCCAATCTGGGCGCCGTTACAGGCATTTAAATAGCATTGATCAAAATATGATCCATCCTCTACAGGCCTCTAACACAAAGGGCTGCAACAGAGTGCCACCATGTTGTCCACAGGCAGTTCCACTCGATCCGTGGACAAGTTTCAACCTGTGCAAACAAGGGCTTGGCGAGGGATTTGAAGAAGCGAAATCAACGGTGTGCGACAAGTTGTCCACATTTGCTGGAAGAAGGGGCCGCATGGCGACCCCTGAACATCAATGGCCGCCGAGATAGGCGTTGCGCACATCCTCGTTGACCAACAGCTCCTGGCCGGTGCCGGTCATGCGGATCTCGCCGTTCACCATCACATAGGCGCGGTCCGACAGCTTCAAGGCATGGTTGGCGTTCTGCTCCACCAGAAAGATGGTCATGCCGCTTTGGGCCAGCTCGCGCAGGGTGGCAAAGATCTGTTTGACCACGATCGGTGCCAGGCCCAGCGACGGCTCATCAAGCAGCAGCAGCTTGGGCCGGCTCATCAGTGCGCGGGCGATAGCCAGCATCTGCTGCTCGCCGCCGGACATGGTCATGGCCCGCTGGCTGCGGCGCTCCTTGAGCCGCGGAAACAGCTCGTACATGCGCTGCATGTCTTCGCTGGCATGCTTGTCGCCGATGGGGATGGTGCCCATCATCAGGTTTTCCTCGACGGTCATGTCGGGGAACACCCGGCGCCCTTCCGGCGACTGGGCAATGCCGTTGGAAGCGATGAAGTGCGGCGATTTGCGGGTGATGTCGGTGCCGCGATAAAGGATTTGCCCGGAGGCTGCCCGTGGCTGGCCAAAGATCGACATCAGCAACGTCGACTTGCCGGCACCGTTGGCGCCGATCAGGCTCACCGTCTCACCCTCGTTGATGTGCATTGAGACCTTTTTCAGGGCCTGGATCGGCCCGTAGAACACGTCCAGCTCTTTCAGTTCGAGAATGGGTGCACTCATACCAGTTCCTCTTCATCTGCACCCAGGTAGGCGGCGATCACCGTCGGGTTGTGGCGGATTTCCTGCGGCGCGCCTTGCGCGATCACCGTACCGTGATCGAGCACAACGATATGGTCGGAGATGCTCATGACCATGCCCATGTCATGCTCGATCAGCACCACGGTGATGTCGTGCTCGTCGCGCAGCACGCGGATCATCCGGCTCAGTGCCTCGGTTTCCTGCGGGTTGAGGCCGGCGGCCGGTTCGTCCAGGCAGATGATCTTGGGCCGGGTACACATGGCCCGAGCGATCTCCAGACGGCGCTGCTGGCCGTACGACAACTCGCCAGCCAGGCGGTTGGCGCAGTCGACCAGGTCGACCACTTCGAGCCAGTAGAAGGCGTGGTCCAGCGCATCGCTTTCGGCTTTGCGGTAGCTCTTGGTGTTGAGCACGCCAGCGAGCAGATTGCGGTTGACCCACATGTGCTGCGCCACCAGCAGGTTCTCTACTACCGACATTTCCTTGAACAGACGAATGTTCTGGAAGGTCCGCGCCAGCCCGGCGCGGTTGACCAGGTGGGTTCCGCCGAACATCTTGTAGTACACGCGGCTGGCAAAGCGCGCCGGCGACACGAAGTCGCTGGGCTGGAAGCGCTCGCCCAGCAGCTGGATCACGTCAGTCTGGTTACCGCGCAGGTTGAGCTGGATGCGCCCGCCGCTGGCCTTGTAAAAGCCGGTCAGGCAGTTGAACACGGTGGTTTTGCCGGCGCCGTTGGGGCCGATCAAGGCAAAGATCTGGTTGCGCCTGACCTGCAGGCTGACGTCGCTCAATGCCTTGATACCGCCGAACTGCATCATCAGGTGTTCGACCGAGAGAATGACTTCGTCGCTCATGGCGCCACTCCTTTACGCGGGACTACCCCGGTGCGGCTGATGCGGATCAGCCCTCGCGGTCGCCAGATCATCATCAGCACCATCAGTACCCCGAACAGCAGCACGCGGTATTCCGAGAAACTGCGCAGCAACTCAGGTGCCACGGTCAGCACGAAGGCCGCAATCACCACACCTACGGTTGAGCCCATGCCGCCCAGCACCACGATGGCGAGGATCAATGCCGACTCGAAGAAGGTGAACGAAGACGGGTTGACGAAGCCCTGGTAAGTGGCAAAGAACACCCCCGCCAGGCCCGCGGTAGAGGCGCCCAGGGTGAATGCCGAGAGTTTTACCAGCACGTGGTTCAGGCCCATCGAGCGGCACGCGATCTCGTCTTCGCGCAGCGCTTCCCAGGCGCGGCCAACCGGCATCCGGGTTAGCCGGTGCTTGATGTACAGCACCGCCAGCACGACCAGGAACAGCACGATGTAGATGAACAGGAATTTCACGTTGGGGTTGTAGTCCAGGCCAAAGAACTCATGGAACGGCACCCCGCCGTCCTTGGCCCGGCGGCCAAACTCCAGGCCGAAGAAGGTCGGCGATGGCGCCGGCATGCCGTTCGGCCCGCCGGTGAACGACAGCCAGTTGTTCAGCACCAGGCGGATGATCTCGCCAAAGCCCAGGGTCACGATCGCCAGGTAGTCGCCGTGCATGCGCAACACCGGAAAGCCCAATATGCAGCCGGCCAGTGCCGCCGCGATGGCCGCCAGCGGCAACACCGTCCAGAAGCCCAGGCCCAGGTACTGGTAACCAAGCGCCAGGCCATAGGCGCCGATGGCATAGAACGCCACGTAGCCCAGGTCGAGCAAACCGGCTAGGCCGACCACGATGTTCAGACCAAGGCCCAGCAACACATAGATCAGGCCGAGAATCACCACTGTCAGCAGGTACTTGTTGGCAAAGATCGGGAACACGATGGCGATCACGATGAGCGCCGGAATGATGTAGCGCAGTCGCGACTTGTAGTCCGGCGCCAGCACATGCACGCCCGAGCCACCACTGTCGAAGCCCTGCAGCATGCGCTGGCCGGTGCCGCTCTGGAAGAACAGGCTGAGCACGAAGCGCCCGACCATCACCGCACCGACCAGCCAGGCCACGCGGGCGGGCTCGGCGTTGAAGGTGTAGCCATCGAGCACCACGCCGACCACCGGGCCGAACACGATCAGCGCCAGCAGGCCGGCGACGATGGTCTCGATCAGGCTGCGTTTGATATCAAAACCGGGAGAAGCAGAATTGGCAGCAGACATGTTCACACCTTAGCCACGAGCGGGCGGCCCAACAGGCCTTGTGGCCGGAAGATAAGGATCAGCACCAGCAGCGAGAAACTGAACACGTCCTTGTAGTCGGAGTTGATCAGGCCGGCGAAGAGTGATTCGGAGATGCCCAGGATGATCCCGCCCAACATGGCTCCAGGCAGCGAACCGATGCCGCCGAGCACTGCGGCAGTGAACGCCTTGATGCCGATGATGAAGCCGGCATAGAAGTCGAAGGTGCCATAGTTCATGGTGATCAATACGCCAGCCAGGGCGGCCATGACGGCGCCGATGACGAACACGTAGGAGATCACCCGGTCGGTGTTGATGCCCAGAATCGAGGCCATTTTGCGATCTTGCTGGGTGGCGCGGCACATCCGCCCAAGCTTGGTGTACTTGATCACGTAGGTGAGCAGGGCCATACCGGCAAAGGCTGCAATCAGAATGAAGATCTTGGTGTAGGTCAGTTGCACGAAGCCACTACCAACCTCGACCCGCAGCGCGCCTTCGAGCAGGGTCGGCACGCCTTGCTGGCGAGCGCCCTGGCTGATCTGCGCGTAGTTCTGCAGGATAAGCGAGATACCGATAGCGCTGATCAGCGGCGCCAGGCGAGTGGAGTTACGCAGGGGTTTGTACGCGATACGTTCGATGGTGAAGCCGTACACACCGGTCACCACCACGGTGAACAGCAGCGTGCCGAGCATCAGCAGCGGGAAGGATTCGACACCGAAATAAGCCAGCAATGCCAGGCTGATTGCCGCCAGGTAGGCGGAAATCATATACACCTCGCCGTGCGCGAAGTTGATCATGCCGATGATGCCATAGACCATTGTGTAGCCGATGGCGATCAGGCCGTAGACCGACCCGAGGGTCAGGCCGTTGACCAGTTGCTGCAGGAAAATACCATCCATAACGCAATCTCGCTGAGTGAGATCGCCCCTGTGCTGGGCACAACCGGGCTGCCGTCAGGCGGCCCGTGTGGTGCAGCACAGGTGCAGATCTACGGATAAAGACAGATACCGCCTGGGCGTCGGCCCGGATCTGTGCCCGGGCCTTGCGCCGTTGTTATTTTTGTTTTTCCAGCTGGTGGTACTTGCCGTCCTTATCCCACTGATAGACCACGTAGTCGGAGATCTTCAGGTCACCCTTGGCGTCCCAGGTCTTCTCGCCCATGACGGTCTGCACCGGGTTGGCCTTGAGCCACTTGGCGGCGTCTTCGCCCTTGTTCGACTTGGCGCCATTGAATGCAGCAGCCAGGGCCTGGACCGAGGCGTAGGCATACAGGGTGTAGCCTTCAGGCTCGGTGCCGTTCTTGCGGAACTGATCCACTACCGCCTTGCTGTCTGGCAGAAGGCGTGGGTCGGCGCCGAAGGTCATGTACACGCCATCGACGTATTGCGCGCCGCCTGCGGTGGTGACCAGTTCGTCGGTAACGATACCGTCATCGGACATGAACTTGACGTCCTTCAGGCCCGCTTCACGCAGCTGACGTACCAGCGGACCGGCTTCCGGGTGCAGGCCGCCGAAGTAGACGACATCGGCGCCGGCGCCACGAATCTTGGTGACCACCGCGCTGAAGTCTTTCTCGCCGCGGGTCAGGCCTTCATACAGCACCGGTTTGACGCCGCGTTTTTCCAGCTGCGCCTTGGTCGCATCGGCCAGGCCCTGGCCATAGGTGTCCTTGTCGTGCAGCACTACGACTTTTTTGCCCTTGAGCACATCAACGATGTAGTCGCCGGCAACAACGCCCTGCTGATCGTCACGCCCGCACATGCGGAACATGGCCGACAGGCCACGCTCGGTGACCTGCGGGTTGGTCGAGCCTGGGGTGATCGCGATGATGCCGGCCTCGTCGTACACCTCGGAGGCTGGGATGGTGTTGGACGAGCAGAAGTGCCCGACCACGCCAACCACTTTCTCCTGGTCGACCAGCTTGTTGGCTACCGCTACGGCCTGTTTCGGTTCGCAGGCGTCATCGCCGGCGACCAGTTTGATCTGCTCACCGTTCACCCCGCCGGCTTTGTTGATCGCGTCGGCCGCAGCCTGCGCACCTTTCATGTACTGCTCGCCAAACGCTGCGTTGGCCCCGGTCATTGGCCCCGCGACGCCGATCTTGATGTCGGCCTGCACATAAGAAGAAACACCCAGTGCCGTTGCCACGGCCAGAGCCAGGAAGCCTTTCTTGTAAAACGTCTGCGACATGAGGTGGTGCTCCTAGAGTCTTTTTTTTGGTTGGCACTACAACGTTCTGCTTGCTGATCAGAGCAAGCGCCGTGCCACTGACTTGGCATTTTGCGCAAACACGCCTGGCAGGCCGGCTGGAGGCTGGCCGCGGGCATCGTTCATTGAGCGTGCAACCGTCTACAACGAGGCGGGCGCCACCATCCCTCCAATATAGGCGCAACCGCTCAGTGCCATCATTGCAACCAGCACCAGTGTTTACGTGCAACCTGCCGGTAACTGTCGACGTCACCGAAGTGCACACCGCTGGTGCGTGACTGCTACGGGGGCACTGTTTCAAGGCTAGTCGCTGCCCGCGCGAACGTCCGGGTTTTGGCAGTTACGGCCCTGTTGCAGGGCTGCGCGACGCTTGCCCGCACCAGCCGCGACACAAGGCCGCTCCTACAGGCTCCGCGCAACGTAAAGGTAATGCGGTCAACCGTGAGTGCCCCTGTGAAGCACAAAGGCTGGCACAATGACGCCCATTCCCGCGCGCTTGCGTCGTTTCAGCAAGCGCCGCCGACCTGGAGCTTTCAATGAGCGAGAGCGCATTCTCCGAGCGCATCGTGCACAACCTGCTCGACACCGATTTCTACAAGCTGACGATGATGCAGGCGGTGCTGCACAACTACCCCGATGCTGACGTCGAGTGGGAGTTTCGCTGTCGCAACGGCGAAGACCTGCGCCCCTACCTGGGCGAGATTCGTCGCCAGATCGAGCTGCTCAGTGAGCTGACCCTGGACGACGGCCAGTTGGCGTTTCTTGAGCGCATCAGCTTCCTCAAGCCAGACTTCCTGCGCTTTTTGCGCCTGTTCCGCTTCAACCTGCGCTATGTCCATCTAGGCATCGAAGACGATCAGCTGTGCCTGCGTCTAAAAGGCCCGTGGCTGCATGTGATCCTCTTCGAGGTGCCGCTGCTGGCGCTGATCAGCGAGGTGCGCAACCGTCATCTGCATCCGCACATGCCGCTGGCGGCCGCCCGCGATCAGCTCTACCGCAAGTTCGACTGGCTCAGGGCCAATGCCAGCGAGGACGAACTGGCCGAGCTGCAGGTCGCCGACTTCGGCACCCGGCGGCGCTTCTCCAGCCGCGTCCAGGAAGAAGTCGTACGGGTGCTGCGCGATGACTTCCCCGGGCGCTTCGTCGGCACCAGCAATGTCGACCTGGCATGGAAACTGGATATCAGGCCACTGGGCACCATGGCCCATGAATGGCTGATGGCCCATCAGCAGCTCGGCCCGCGCCTGATCGACAGCCAGATCGCCGCACTCGACTGCTGGGTCCGCGAGTACCGCGGCCTGCTCGGCATCGCCTTGACCGATTGCATCACCATGGATGCCTTCCTCAATGATTTCGATCTGTACTTTGCCAAGCTGTTCGACGGCCTGCGCCACGACTCCGGCGAGCCGGTGGCCTGGGCGGAAAAGGCCATCGCTCATTACCAGCAGCTAGGCATTGATCCGATGACCAAGACCCTGGTGTTCTCCGACGGTCTCGACCTGCCGCGTGCGTTGCAGATATTCCGCGCCCTGCGTGGTCGCATCAATGTCAGCTTCGGCATCGGCACCAACCTCACCTGCGACCTGCCGGGGGTAGCGCCGATGAGCATCGTGCTTAAAATGACCGACTGCAATGGCTCGCCGGTAGCGAAGATTTCCGACGAGGCCGCCAAGACGCAGTGCCGCGATGAAAACTTCGTCGCCTACCTGCGTCACGTATTCAAAGTTGCCCACAAGGAGTAACCCATGCAAGCCGTTCAGCAAGAGATCGCGCAGCAGCTCAAGGTGCAGCCGCCGTTCGCCGACGCCGCCGCGCTCGACGCCGAAATTGCCCGGCGTGTGGCCTTCATCAAGGACTGCCTGGCCAACGCCCGGCTCAAGACCCTGGTGCTGGGCATCAGTGGCGGGGTCGACTCGCTGACCGCCGCCCTGCTCGCCCAGCGCGCCGTCAATGAACTGCGCGCCAGCAGCGGCGATGACGGCTACCGCTTCATCGCCGTGCGCTTGCCGTACAACGTGCAGCACGACGAACACGACGCGCAGGCCTGCCTGGACGTGATCAAGGCCGATGAAGTGCACACCATCGACATCGCGCCCGCTGTGCTTGGGCTCAAGAGCAAGGTCGATGTGCTGCAGGACGGCGCGCCGGCCATGGTCGATTTCGTAGTCGGCAACATCAAGGCGCGCATGCGCATGGTGGCCCAGTACAGCGTTGCCGGCGCCCGCGCCGGTCTGGTGATCGGCACCGACCATGCGGCCGAGGCGGTGATGGGCTTCTTCACCAAGTTCGGCGACGGCGCCTGCGACCTGGCGCCGCTCAGCGGCCTGGTGAAGAACCAGGTACGCGCCATTGCTCGTGCCTTTGGTGCGCCTGAGTCACTGGTCGAGAAAGTACCGACCGCGGACCTCGAAGACCTCGAGCCAGGCAAGCCGGATGAAGCTGCGCATGGCATCACTTACCAGCAGATCGATGCCTTCCTGCATGGCCAGCCAGTCGACCAGCATGCCTTCGATATCATCGTCAGCACCTACCGCAAGACCCAGCACAAGCGCGAGCTGCCGTTCGCGCCTTGATCTGCGGCGATAAAAAAGCCCGGCCGCGACGTTGATCGCGACCGGGCTTTTTCTGTGGCGTGGCTTACTTGACCACGACCTTGCCTTTCATCATCGAGATGTGGCCTGGGAAGGAGCAGAAGAAGCCGTAATCACCGCCGGCCTCCAGCTTGGAGGTGTCGAAGGTGATTTTGTCACTCTCTCCAGCGCCGATCAGCTTGGTGTGGGCGATGATTCGCGCGTCGCCGTCCTTCAAGTAACCTTTATCGATACCTGCGGACAATCCATCAGTGGCAATCGGCTGCATGTCGGCAGTCTTGCTGACCACCAGGTTATGGCCCATGACGTTCTTCGGCAGGTTGCCGGAGTGGGTCAGGGTCACGGTGAATTTCTTGCAGCTCTTGTCGACGGTGAATTCTTTGCTGTTGTAGGACATCTGGTCAGTCGAATCAATGGTCACCGCGCACTTGTCTTCATCGGCTGCAAACACAGAAGCGCTGGCGAGGGTCAGCAGGGATACCGCTACAGCTTTCGCAAACATCGTGAATCTCCTTGGCAGGGTTTATCAATTGCGAGTCTGCCTGAAAGCGGAACGAGCGTGCCTGATATGCATCAAGGCAGTGTTCGGCCGGCAGCCAGTAAATTTGTTCTATGGATTGTATACAACCAATCTAAGTGCACATCATGCCTGTATAACCGACGATGGGACAACCTCTCATTTAGGAGCAAACGACATGTCCCTTGGTAGCCTGATGAACAGCCTGCTCGCCGCGTACGCCCATGGCGCCACTGGCGCGGCCTGCGAGTTTTCCCGCCCCGAATAAATCCGATCTTGGAAGCGACAGGCATGCGCTTTACCCTTGAACGTCTGTGAAGGGAGAGAAGCAATGCCTGTACGTTCCGTTTGTGTGTTCTGCGGCGCCAGTATCGGTGCCAATCCTGCCTACCGCGCAGCGGCGGTTGCCCTTGGTGAAGCGATTGCCCGCCGTGGCCTGCGCCTGGTCTACGGCGGCGGCGCGGTCGGCCTGATGGGCGTGGTTGCCGACGCGGCGATGGCGGCCGGTGGTGAAGTGGTCGGGATCATCCCGCAGAGCCTGCTGGACGCCGAGGTCGGTCACAACGGCCTGAGCCGGCTGGAAGTGGTCGACGGCATGCACGCGCGCAAGGCGCGCATGGCCGAGCTCAGCGATGCCTTCATCGCCCTGCCGGGTGGCCTGGGTACGCTGGAAGAGTTGTTCGAGGTGTGGACCTGGGGGCAACTGGGCTATCACGCCAAGCCGCTGGGGCTGCTCGATGTGAACGGCTTTTATACCAAGCTGGGCGACTTCCTCGACCATATCGTCGAGGAGGGTTTTGTCCGCCCGCAGCATCGGGCGATGCTGTTGCTCGAGCAGCAGGCCGATGTGCTGCTGGATGGCATGGAGCAGTTCGTCGCGCCGGTGGTGCCGAAGTGGGTCGACAAGGCACCTGATTGATACTGCAGCTTACTTGGGGCCGCTTTGCGTCCCTTCGCGGCGG